>NZ_CP063401.1:0-1200000 GCF_021729885.1 Devosia sp. SL43 | reverse complement strand
TGAGGAAAAGGACAGCTATCGCGGCGGCGCCGGGCGGCATGCGGTGTTCCTCAACAGCGAGGACATGGCGGCGTTCGGCGTGACCGAGGGGCAATCGGTGACGCTGGCCTCCGATGTGGGGCGCATGCAGGCGGTGGTGACGTCGTTCGACCTGCCGCGCGGCAGCGCCATGGCCTATTATCCGGAGGCCAATGTGCTTGTTGGCACCGAGGTCGATCCGCGTAGCAAGACGCCAGCGTTCAAATCGGTACCGGTCTGGATCGAGGCCTGATGCATTTTCCTCCGGAGACGCTGACCTTCCTGCGCGGCATTGCCGAGCATAATGACAAGGCTTGGTTCGAGGATAACAGGAGGTTGTATGAAGCCGGCTATGTCCAGCCGGGCATAGCCTTCGTCGAGGCCGTGGGGCCGCAACTTCGAGCCATTTCGGCGGATGTGCAGTTTGTGGCCAAGGTCAATGGCTCGGTCTCTCGTATCAATCGCGACATTCGCTTCTCCAAGGACAAGCGGCCATACAAGAACCATCTCGGCCTGTGGTTCTGGCATGGCGACAAGAAGAGCTGGAATGCGCCGGGCTTTTACTTTCACGTCAGCGCCGAGGAAGTCTTCATCGCCGTCGGCAAGTATGGCTTCGATAAGGACGCGCTCGAGACTTTCCGTAGCTCCATCGTGCTGAACCGTTCGGGCAATGCGCTGGTGGACGCGGTCGCCAAGGTGCGGGCGGTAGGCGACTATCAGATTGGCGAGAAGACCCGCAAGCTGATGCCGCGCGGCTTTGAGGCACCGGCAGACCGCGCCGAGTACCTGCTCTATGAGGGACTGACGGCGAGCATTCGGTTGCCGGCAAGCGATGCGCTGGAAGCGGGCTTCAGCGATCGCTGCGTTGCTCACTTCGCGGCCGAATGGCCGGTCGGCCAATGGCTGATGACCGAACTGGGCGCTTGATTGAAACTCAGTAGTTTAACCAATTGCTTACCATACCGGCGTAGCGTTCGACTTGGACAAATCTGTGCTGGGATAGACGTTTGAAATAGAAGGCCGCAGTAAGCGGCACAAACATTCCGGGGCGGCCAAAGGTGCATTTGGGACGTCACAATGAATCAAGCCGACAAGCCAGCAGCTATGGCTGCTTCGCCGCGTGCCATGCGTGTCGTCATGGACGGTATCGGTAGCGAACTGCAAAGCTATTCGAGCAGCAATTTGCAGATCGTCAAGCAGACCAAGCTGCTTGCCATCAATGCGATAATCGAGGCGGCGCGCGCGGGTGATGCCGGCAAGGGCTTTGCCGTGGTCGCCGACGAGGTGCAGCGACTGGCCGATCGGGCCGCAGATATTGCCGCGCGGTTTCAGGATGTGCTGGTTGGCCGGATCGCCATGAGCCGGACGATGAGCGAGTCGCTGGTCGACGAGATGGAAGGCGTGCGGCTGATCGATCTGGCGCAATCGCTGGTTCAGCTGATCGTGCGCAATCTCTATGAGCGAACCGCCGACGTGCGTTGGTGGGCGACCGACACGGCGTTCTGGCAGGCCTTGGGGGATCGCGAGCCGGACAAGGTTGCGTTCGCGGCGGACCGACTGGCCACGATCAACAAGTTCTACAGCGTCTATTGCGATCTGGTGCTGACCGATGCGCAGGGGCGCGTCGTGGCAAGCGCCAATGCTGCGCAAGCGCGGGCCCTGCAGGGGGCAGACCTGTCGCGCGAGGCCTGGTTCCGGGCGGCACGCAGCACCAAGTCGGGCGACGACTATGCGGTGGGCGAGGTGATGCAGAGTGCCCATCACGGTGGGCGCGAGGTGTTGGTCTACAGCACGGCAGTCCGCAGTGGCGGACGGGCCGATGGTGCCATGCTCGGTACGCTCGGGGTGTATTTCGACTGGCAGGAACAGGGGCATTCTATTGTCGAGACCGAGGCGGCACTGCCGCCAAAGATCGCCGAGCGCACCGAAGTCATGCTGCTTGACGGCAATGGCCGTGTCATCGCTTCGACGCGTCCGGCAAGCCTGTTTTCGACTTTCGACCTCAGGCACGAGGATCGCCAGCGGGGCAGCTACTACGACGGCAGCGGCAATATCGTCGCCTTCGCCCGCACCCTGGGTTACCAGGAGTACGATGGGCTGGGCTGGTATGGCGTGGTTACGCAGCGGACCGAACGGGACGACAGCATCCGGTTGGCGTTAGGCATAGCCGAGCGCTAGGCAGGATTGTCGGTCGCAGTTTTTCGGTTTGTTTACGCGCATCGTCGATTCTGGTGACCTAATCCAAACCAGGTTCGCCGTGCTCACCCAACAACCAGACATTCCAGCGTCGGCGCTGGCCCAGACCTGGGATATGGGACGCACCGGCCGCGCGGCCGAGGCGCTCGTTGCGGTGCGGCAATTGCACGAGCGGGCACGTGCCGATGACGATACACCCAGCACGGCGGAGTGCCTGACCCAGATTGCCTGGTTCTGCCTGCAGCTGGGGCATGCCGAGCAGGGTATAGATTGCGCCATTGCCGCCAGGGATCTGTGGGCCAAACTTGGGAATACCAGCGGGCAAGCCCATGCCAGCGCCATCTATGCCTGGCTGTTGGTGGAACTCGGTCTGGCCGATGAAGGCTTTGCGGAAGCCAGCACCGCCGTCGGCCTGGCGGAACTCTCCGATGACCGGCATGTGCTGGCCTTTGCCATCAACGTCAAGGCCGTGACGCTGATGTATTGCCGGCAGGACCAGTTGGTTGGACCGCTGCTGGAGCGGGCGTTGACGCTGGTCGAGGACGATCCCTGGGCGCAGGCGCTCTATGTGACCAACCTGGCATTCTCGCAGGTATCGGTCGCCGAGGCAGCCGAGCTTGAGGGGCGCCCGGAGGAAGGCCGGCATTGGCGGGGACTGGCGATTGCCAGCAACGACCGGGCCATCGCCACGGCTGAGTCCAGCGGCGACACCTGGGCCCTGCGGACCGCCCTGTGCAATGGCGCAGAATACTATGCCCTGATCGGCCAGATTGATGTGGCCGAGAACTACCTGATCCGCTGGCTCGACACACCGGGCGAGGTCGGGCTGCGCGAGCAGATCCACTACCTCTATACGCGCGGCGAATTGCTGACGCGCACCGGACGACTCCACGAAGCGCTGGAACTTTGCGAGCAGGCGGTAGAACTGGCTGCGGCGAGCGCGCATGCCGATCACAAGGCCAACACGCTGCGCCGCTTATCGGAAGTGCACGAGGCGCTCGGTCATGCCGAGGAAGCGCTGGCGCTCTACAAGCAGTTCCACGATGCCTATCAACGGCAGATGGGCGAGATGATCCGGCGGCGGGCGCAACTGGTCGAGATGCAGCTCGAAACCCGCAAGCTGCGGGCGCAGGCGGCGGTGCTGGAGGAACAGGCGGGGCGCGATCCGCTGACGGGTCTGCCCAATCGGCGGAGCCTCGATGCTGCGTTCCTGCAATTGCAGGGCGGACGCTTCTGCCTGGCTATCGCCGACCTCGATCATTTCAAGGCCATCAACGACCAGTATTCGCACGTGGTCGGCGACTCGGTTTTGCAGCGCGTCGCCGACGTGCTTGACGGCCTGGGCCAGCAGATGCGGGCCTTCAGGCTGGGTGGCGAGGAGTTTGCGTTGCTGTTTCCGGGTCTCGATATCGGCGCTGCAACAGCGGTCGCTGAAGCCGTGCGAAGCGAACTCGAACGCACGGACTGGACCGATCTGGGCGCACGGCTGCGCGTCACCGCCAGCATCGGTGTCGCCGCTTCCAAGGGTGGGCCGCTCACCGAACTAATGACGGTGGCCGACCGGCGGCTCTACCGGGCGAAGGCGTCCGGCCGCAACCTCGTCGTCAGCGCCGACCTCGTCGAGGCAGTGAGCCTCAGCGCTTAGGTCTTCACCTCTCCCTTGGGGGAGAGGTCGGTGCGCAGCGCCGGGTGAGGGGGCCTTCCCACCGCACCCAGCAAGGCCCCCTCACCCGACCCAAGAGGGTCGACCTCTCCCCCAGAGGGAGAGGTGAAGAGGCGCCTCAGCTCTTTGGCCCGAGCATCAGTACGGTCGGCTTGGTTCCCAGCAGCCGCGCCGCCACTGCCTTGACCTGATCGAGGGTGATGGCTTCGATCTGGCGCGTGCGGTCGGAGACGTAATTGATGCCGAGCCCTTTCATCTGCAGTCCGACCAGTGTCCGGGCAATCGTTGATGACGAGGCCAGTTCGTTGATCGCATAGGAGCCGATGGCATATTTCTTTACGGCGGCCAGTTCGGCTTCAGTCGGACCATTGGTTGCCATCTCTGCCACCACATCTTCGATGATGGCCAAGGCCTCGGTGGTGCGCGTCGCGGTGCCGATGATGAGCGCGTCGGCATGCTCGAAAGTCTGGAGTGATGACCCGATATTATAGGTCAGGCCGCGCTTCTCGCGCAGCTCGGCGGTGAGGCGCGAGGTGAAGCTGTCGCCGCCCAGGATCTGGTTCATCAGCGACGCCGCGAGGAAATCCGGATCGTCGCGCTTGATGCCAGGATAGGCCAGGTAGATGGCCGTCTGGGGCAGGTCGTAGTCGATCTTCAGCGACTGGCCATAGGTGGGGACGATGTCGGAGACCGGGGTGAGGTCGGGTTGCTGCGGCAGGTTGCCGAACAACAGGTCGAGGGTCGCGGCTGCCTCATCGGCACTGATGGCGCCGACGATGCCGACATAGAGATTGTCGCGCGCAAACATGGCTTTGTGGAAGGCGCGCAGATCATCTGGCGTGAGCGCGGTGACCGTTTCGACGGTCCCGGCGATCGGGCGGGCATAGGGGTGGTCGCCGTAGAGCGTTTCGGTCCACAGCCGGTTGGCTTCGGTGGATGGGTCCTGTGCTGCGGCAATTAGGTCCGACAGGGCCATGTCGCGCATACGGTCGACGGCCTCGACATCGAAGCGGGGGCTTTCGATGGCCAGCTTGAGCAAGGCCAGGGACTCGTCTCGCTGGTCGGCCAGCATGCGCATCGAACCATGCACGGCATCGAGATCGGCGGCGAAGCCCATTTCGGCGCCGGCCGTGTCGAGCGCGATCTGGAACGGCTCGCTGGTGAGATCGCCCGCACCCTCGTCGAACATATAGGTCATGAGGTTGGCGAGGCCCTCCTTGCCTTCAGGGTCCTGCGAGGTGCCACCCATGAAGCTGAAACGGATGGTCACGATCGGCACCGAATAGTCTTCGACCAGCCAGGCCGAGATGCCCTTGGGCGAGGTGATCTGCTGGAAGGCGACCTCGGCGTGGGCCGGGAGCGCGGGCAGGATGAACAGGGCGGCAAAGAGGGCGCGGCGGAGCATTGGAAGCATGATCATTACTGCGCTCCGGTCGGGCTTGGCAGCAGGTAGCTGGTCACCGCTATGGATGGGTCGAGATATTTGGCAGCGACGGCCTGCACCTGCTCGGGCGTGACGGCGCGGATGCGATCGGGCCACGCGTCGATATCCTCGATCGTGCCTCCAGTGGCGAGGACGCTGCCATAGAGATTGGCGAGGCCTTCCTGGGCGTCACGGGCAAAGATCAGCGAGCGGACGAATCGGGCCTTGGCGGCGTCGAGTTCTTCCGGCGTGACGCCATCCTTGATGAGCAGGGCGACCTGGGCGTCGACGGCGGTTTCGACATCGGCCAGCGTCTTGCCGCTTTGTGGAGCGCCATAGATGGCGAACTGGCTGGCATCGTAGCTGCCGCCATTGTAGCCGGCGCCGGCATTGCTGCCGATGCCCGACTTGACCACGATCTGCTGGTAGAACCGGCTGCGCATGCCGCCGCCGAGAATTTCGCTCAACAGGTCGAGCGCCTCGGCCTCGCCGGGCTCGGCGCTGCGATAGGATGGGACCACCCAGGACCGGCTGAAGCTGGCGATGCCGACGCGGGGATCGGAGAGGGTCACGGTGCGCGCCGTATTGTGCTCGGGCTCCGACGGGCGGATGCGTGGTGGCAGGGTGGGGCCACGCGGCACGAGGCCGTAGCTGGCTTCGGCAAGCGTGCGGACGTCCGCGGGATCGACGTCGCCAGCAACCACCAGAATGGCGTTGTTTGGCGCGTAATACTGGTCGTAGAAGGCCACGGCATCGGCGCGGTTGAGCTGTTCCATCTCGTGCATCCAGCCGATGGTGGGGATGCGGTAGGGGTGGTTCTGGAAGAGCGTGGCGCTGGTTTCCTCGCCGAGCAGCGCCTGCGGACTGCCTTCGATGCGCATGCGCCGTTCTTCGAGCACCACGTCACGTTCGGCGCCGATGACATCCTCGGAGAGGATCAGCCCGCGCATGCGGTCGGCCTCGAAATCCATCATGGTGGCGAGGGCTTCGGGCGGCACGATCTGGTAATAGGCGGTGTAATCGTAGCTGGTGAAGGCATTGCCGGTGCCGCCCAGCTCGTAGACGACGCGGTCCAGCTCACCGCCGGGATGCTTTGCGGTGCCCTTGAACATCAGGTGTTCGAAGAAGTGGGCGATGCCCGACTTGCCCGGCGCCTCGTCGGCGCTGCCGACCTTGTACCAGACCATATGGGTGACGATCGGCGCGCGGTGATCGGGGATAACCACAACCTCAAGGCCATTGTCGAGCGCGAAATGCTCGATGGCCGCGGTGTCTCCCTGGACCGCATCCTGCGCGAGGGCCGGAGCGGCGAGCGCAATCGTCGTGGCCAAGGCCAGCATGGTTCTGAAAGTCATCGTGGATCCCGGCAGTTTGGCGAGGGTGTAGCGGAGGCGTGGTCTGCCGGGAAGCTGTGTCGCGAATATGTCAGCTGCGCGGATAGGCCACGTAGGCCAAGCGTTTGCTGTCGGGGGCCCAGGAATTGACGTTGATCGTGCCCTGGCCGCCGAAGAAGCTGGCCAGCGTGCGCTGTTGCTCGCCTTCAGGCGTCATCAGGCGCAGCAGCACGTCCTTGTCGGCGGGGTGACCGATGGTGCCCTGCGGAAAGCTGATGAAGGCGACCGTCTTGCCGTCGGGCGAGAGATGCGGGAACCAGTTGACGTAACTGTCGAAGGTCAGCTGTTCGAGGCCACTGCCGTCGGCGGCGTTCATACGGAAGATCTGCGCGTGGCCGGGGCGGCTGGCTGCGAGTTCGGAGTTGAAATAGATCCAGCGGCCATCGGGGGAATATTCCGGGCCGTCATTGGGGACGGAGACTCCGGTGAGCCGCGTATCCGGGCCGCCCGCTGCGGGGATGGTGAAGACGTTGACCTGGCGCTCGTCTGCAGGCTTCTCCACGGCCACATAGGAGAGCGTCAGCCCGTCGGGCGAGATGCCGTGCAGGTAGTAGTGGTGCGGCGTCGGGTGGTCGTTGGATACGCGGCGCGGCGTGCCGCCGGCAAAGGGCAGTGCGTAGAGGTGGCCGTCGTCTGAGCTGACATAGATGGTGCTGCCATCGGGCGAGAGCACATGGTCGTTGTTGAGATCGGCGAGGTGGCCCGTATCGATCTGCTCGGGCGTGCCGCCGTTGGCAGCGATGCGGAACAGGCGGCCGCCGGCATTGAACACCAGCCATTGTCCGTCGGGCGACCAGTTCGGCGCCTCGATGACTTCTGTTGTGGTGAGGATCACTTCGGCACTGCCGTCGAGGTCGATGATGGTCAGCTCGGAACGCTGCCCGGCGGCCAGGGAACGGCCGCGGCGCGGGAATACAAAGGTCATATAGGTTGCCCACCGCTATGAGGAGAGGCGAGCCTAGCGCAGCAGGCTGGTGCTCGCCAGCCCCCGTTGCCCCCCGCCTCGGCATGCCCTACAAGACGGCCAAATTCGAACTCCCTTGAAGAGGTCAGCAAGCCTATGGCTCGCCAGTTCATCTATCACATGCACGGAATGTCCAAGTCCTATGCCGGCGGCAAGAAGGTGTTGGACAACATCCATCTCAGCTTCTACCCCGATGCCAAGATCGGCGTGCTCGGCCCGAACGGCTCGGGTAAATCGACGCTGCTCAAGATCATGGCGGGCGTGGACACCGAATTCCAGGGCGAAGCCTGGGCCGACAAGGGCGCCAAGGTCGGTTACCTGAGCCAGGAGCCGGAACTCGATCCGGCGCTGAATGTGCTCGGCAACGTCATGACCGGCGTCAAGGAAAAGAAGGCCATCGTCGACCGCTACAACGAGTTGATGATGGACTATTCGGACGAGACCGCCGACGAGGCCACGGCGCTACAGGACAAGATCGACGCCGAGAACCTGTGGGATCTCGAATCCCAGGTCGAAGTGGCGATGGAAGCTTTGGGCTGCCCGCCCGCCGATGCCGACGTCACCACGCTGTCGGGTGGCGAGCGCCGCCGCGTGGCCTTGTGCGCGTTGCTACTGAGCAAGCCCGACCTGCTGCTGCTGGACGAACCGACCAACCATCTCGATGCCGAAACAACCGCATGGCTCGAACGCCACCTGCGCGAGTTTGCCGGCGCCGTCCTGATCATCACCCACGATCGCTACTTCCTCGACAATGTGACGGGCTGGATTCTCGAGCTCGACCGTGGTCGCGGCGTTGCCTATGAAGGCAACTATTCCGCCTATCTCGGCGCCAAAGCCAAGCGCTTTGCGCAGGAAAAGAGCGAAGACGCAGCGCGGTCCAAGGTTCTGGAACGCGAAAAGGAATGGATGGGCCAGAGCCCGCAGGCGCGCCAGACCAAGTCCAAGGCCCGCCTCAAGGCCTATGACGAACTGGTCAAGATCAACGACGCCCGCACGCAGAGCCAGACCGCGCAGATCATCATTCCGCCCGGCGAACGCCTGGGCCACAATGTCATCGACGTGGAAGGGCTCTCCAAGTCGTTCGGCGATCGCCTGCTGATCGACAACCTGACCTTCAAGCTGCCCCCGGGCGGCATCGTCGGCATTATCGGGCCGAACGGCGCCGGCAAGACCACCTTGTTCAAGATGCTGACCGGCCAGGAAAAGCCCGATGCCGGTTCGGTGACCGTCGCTGAAAACGTGCATCTGGGTTATGTCGACCAGAGCCGCGACAGCCTCAACCCCAACAAGACCGTGTGGGAAGAAATCTCGGGCGGCGACGAAGTGCTGCTGCTGGGTAAGCGCGAAATGAACTCGCGCGCCTATACGTCGACCTTCAACTTCAAGGGCGGCGACCAGCAGCAGAAGGTGGGCAACCTGTCGGGCGGCCAGCGCAACCGCGTGCATCTGGCCAAGATGCTCAAATCAGGCGCCAACGTGCTGCTGCTCGACGAACCGACCAACGATCTCGACACCGAAACCCTCGCGGCCCTCGAAGAAGCGCTGGAAGAATTCGCCGGCTGCGCCGTGATCATCAGCCACGATCGCATGTTCCTCGATCGGCTGGCCACACACATGCTGGCGTTTGAGGGCGACAGCCATGTCGAGTGGTTCGAGGGCAATTTTGCGGACTATGAGGCGGACAAGGTGCGCCGGCTGGGTGCGGACGCGGTGAACCCGAAGCGGGCGACGTATAAGCCGCTGACTAGGTAGCCATTCTAAAACTAGGGGGTGGCATCCCAATAGGTTGCCATCCTCAAACTGATATACGCGGTTGCTGACTGCCTGTTGGTTGCTACGGCAGCTAGCCGATACTCGGGGTCATCTTCGGCTGATATCGGCGACTCGTAGATGGTAAAGTTGTTGTCGTCTGCGTCAGCTTCCACGACAAACGTGAGATCCTCGCTATCGACAGGTGACCAGTCGCTTGAGCTGCAATTGGGGCACTCGTCGTCGCAACAGCACGACCACTCGTCGCTCCAATCCGAGCCGCAATCTCCGCAATGATAGTGGTTTCTAAACCACGCCATCAGTTCCTCCGTGCGAGTCGATACTGACCCCGACCAGTGAACTCCAGGAAACCGTTGTCGCGCAAGACTTGCAGCTGCTGGCGAATCTTGGGGCGGACATTGTTGTTGTCGGGGTAGAGCGCGCTGAGGTGATGTTCAAAGGCGTAGACCTCTTCGAGGCTGAACTCGCTTCGTCCAATCCGCTCGACCGCCTTCATCACTTCGATGAGCCAACCGCGCGCAGTCCCGCCGGTCTCACGAAGGAATAGCGTCTGCTGCCACTTTGCCAGAACGTCGCCTTTCGGTTCAGGCAGTCCGTCGCGAAGCACGAAGATGCGGCCCGCGTCCGGCACTTTGCCAAGCAGGATGTTTGAGCCAACCCATCCGGCCCGTCTCGCCGTTGCTGCAAGCGGCTTGCGCTTCTCGATGATGTCGGGCGTGAAGAAGTGCTTGGGCACGATACAGACATTGCGTACAGCGTCGGCGGCCGCGTCGTAGCCTAGCAGCAGCAGGTTAGGGTTGGTCGCGGACTGAAGCCGCTCGATCTTGGTGAAGTATGCCCCGTCGGCGACCCGCGCCCCGATCGATTTCTTGGTGGCTTTGACCTCGAACTGGTCCTGGCAGCTTGGACAGAAGAAGTCGGCGACCGGACTATTGTTCGGAAACTGGCTGAGCCGAGGCGCTCCGCAATTGATGCAGTACATCCAATCAGCAACCCAGCGCTCCGTCTTCACCCGAGCGCTCTGCGAGCCGCTGGTGTAGATCGACGAGAATTCTTCGAACGCGGACTTCAAGTGCTGCGGCCATCCTGGGACGGGGTGGAGCTTGGCTTGCTTCGCTGACCGGTGCAAGCGTCGGTGTGCACCACCGGCCGTCACCCTCGGGCTTGACCCGAGGGCGTTGCACTTACCGAAACCTGCAAGTTTAGAGCCCTCGGGTCAGGCCCGAGGGTGACGATCGGGGTGGGTGGCGATATCGAGGACCAACAACCGGCGCCCTCCCCGTTGCGGGGAGGGCAAGCAAAGCTTGGCGCGTGAGCGCCTAGCGCTGCTCGGAAGGGGGAACGAGAGCCCCGATACCCGGGCTCATCCCCCCACCCTTGATCCCTCCCCGCAAGGGGGAGGGTGTCGACTGATGGTTCACTTATCCTTCTTATCCCCAATCACCGCCCCAGGCGTACACTCCCTCCGTCGCCCACGTCGGAGCCCGGTCATGACGAGTGATCTGCGTTGGGGATAGTCGGGGATGCAGGGTCGCCTGTATCTCGCGGGGGGAATCGAGCAGCTGCGCTTGCAACACCAGCGTACCTGGCCAACCCGTGAAAGTCCCGGCGCGGTGGCGAGACTTCGGGCTCATCATCCTTATTGCTATCCCGAGACCGCGGTCTCGCCATCGCTGCTCTCTCGTCGCCACCTTGGCGTGCGACAAGACAACCGCATTCAGGCGGCGCTTGCGCATGCCTTGCCACATCCCATGCACCATTGCCCGCAAAACCCCGCGACACCTGCGCTTTCTCGCGCTATGACTCGATCTGCGGCATTGGTGTAGACGGTTGCTCTGGGGGCGTAGACTTGGGACGAATTTTGGGCGCGGTTGCCTTTGGGGTGATCGTTGCGGGTTTGGTCGGGGGTGCTGTCGCGGCGCCTGGCCAGTGTGAGGTCAGCGGATTCGGCAGCTTTGACTGCGATGTGGCGCTGGATGGCGACGGGCTGACCTTTGCGTTGCCGGACGGACAGACCTTCGCCTTCGCTCTGGTCGAGGATAATGAAGGGCTGGGCTACCTGATCGCGCCTGATGCGCAGCCGGGGCAGCGGCCGGACGAATTGGGGACATTTGCGCCCGTTGATGGCGAGCCGGGCTGCTGGGCCGGGGAGCGCGATGTCGAGCGGTTCTGCGTGCTGGTCGAGCAATAGCCGGCTCATGCCGGCAGGGAGGTTCGAAATGAAACGTGTGATGATGACGGCTTTGGCCGTCGCTGCTTTGGCGACGCCTGCTATGGCCAAGGATGCCTGGTGCTATAGCAGCGACGATGGCGAATATGCCTGCGAGTTCCAGCCGCTGGATGGCAATGGCAGCTTCGAGATTTCGGCCAGTGGCAAGCCGACATTCCAGCTTTGGATCGACAGCCCGGGCGTGGCCACGGTCGGCGCGACGTTCGAGGCCGGCGGGCGCTCAGTGGCGCTGCCGGGCACCTATTATCGTTCGAACGAAGACCCGGCCTGCTGGGTGAGCGACGCCACCGATACGGAGATCTGCGCGTGGTAGGTGAGCCTTTTGCCGTCGATATCGGCAAGGCGTCGCTGGCGGGTCTCGAAGAAGGTGACGGGCTGGCGGTGGTGTTTTTGCATGCCGGCGTCTGCGACAAGCGCATGTGGCTGAGCCAGATGGAAGCGGTCGCCGATGCCGGCTGGCACGCCATTGCCTATGACCGGCGCGGTTATGGCGAGACATCAAGCGAGGACGAAGCGTTCAACCATGTCGACGACCTCGAAGCTTTGCTCGAGGCGCTCGATGTGCATGCGGCGGTGTTCGTCGGCTGCTCGATGGGCGGCGGGCTGGCGGTGGATTTCGCGCTGAAGCATCCGGGGCAGGTGATCGGGCTGGTACTGATCGGCACGTCGATCACCGGCGCGCCGTGGCATGCCAACGACACCGAGCAGATGATCGAGGCGGCCGAAGAGGACGCCTATGAGCGCGGCGACTTGGAGATGGTCAACCGCGTGCAGGCGCATGAATGGCTCGACGGGCCGCGGGCGCAAAGCGGGCGGGTCGGCGGGGCAGCGCGGGAACTGTTTCTCGACATGAACGCCATCGTGCTGGGCAAGCCGGAGCTGACGCTGGAAGAGCGGCGGCCGGATGCCTGGCGGCGGGTGGCGGAGGTGGCGGCGCCGACATTGCTCATAGTGGGCGACCAGGATTTCTCGGCGCTCATCGATCGCCACGAGCACCTGTCGGAGGAAATGCCGAACGCCTTTGCGGCAGTGCTGGAGGATGTGGCCCATATCCCGAGCATCGAGCGGCCGGACCTGGTCAATTCGATGCTGCTGCAGTTCCTCGACGCCATCGAAGGCGGTGGGGACGAGGAAAGCGATGAGGAATCAGAGGATTAGTGCGGGCTGTGAGTGCTCGGTTCGCGTGCTGATTCAACCGGTTGATGGATTGATTCAAGCGATTGAGAACCCGATTCAACGTGTGGGAAAGTTGAATCGGATTCTCTCGTTAAGGCTTTGATAAACCAAGCATTTCACCGCGAGAGGTGTCGCTAAGCCGCGATGATCCCCTCGAAGTGCTGGTCCAGTTGCGCGGTCGGCAGGTTGGTCAGGTCCTTGTTCAGCTCTGCCACCACGGTCTTCCTCACGGCGGGCGAGATGGCCTTGCGCAGGTCGCCCAAGGCGATGGGTGCCGCGGCGATCACCAGGCGGTCGAATTTGCCCTGCTGCTTCTGGCGGTCGAGCGTGGCTGCGACGGCTTTGACGAACTCGGTCTCGCGATGTTCGACCGGGTCGGTCTTGGGCGTCATGCCGCCACCATAGCTGCCGCCGCCGCTCTTGCTGCCGGGACGGTCGCTGACGATCTCCTGAGCCTGGAGCGGTTCGATAGCCCAGTCGAGGCCCTCGACCTGCTTGAGCCCTTTGCCGGGACCGGTGTGTTCGAGGACGCGCGCCTGTGCGCCGTCGGCGATCAATACCCAGGTGACGGTCTTCTTCATGATTGAGCTCCTGCTAGTCTGGTCGAAAGGTCCGCGCCAGAATTGGCGCACCTTCACCAACGCCCTCGACGACAAAAGGTTTGCTCTGCCCATCAGCTTTGCAAGGTTGGCAGATCACAAACTCTGATTGGCTGGTGTCGGCGGGCCCTGATATCAGGTTGCCTTTCAGCACCCTGGGGGTGCGGAGTTTTTTCGATGTCACTTCCCGAATCCGCCGCGCCCGAGGCCATTGCACCGGCCGACGTGGCACCAGCCCGTCACGTCAGCAACGATGGCCGCAACGGCGTTTTGGCGGCACTGGCCGCCTATACGCTGTGGGGCTTCCTGCCGCTGCTGTTCCGCGCCATCGAGGGCGCTGGATCGGTAATGATCGTGGCTGAGCGGATCGTCTGGTCGCTGCTGCTGCTGGCCGGCATCCTGGCGTTCAGCGGGGGCTTCGCCGAGGTGCGGGCCCTGTTCGCGGACCGGCGGCGCGTGCTGATGACGCTGCTGTCGGCGGTGCTGCTGGCGGGCAACTGGTTGCTCTATGTGTGGGCGGTGGAAAGCGGCCAGGTGCTGGAGGCCAGCTTTGGCTATTTCATCAATCCGCTGGTCAATATCGTGATGGGCATGGTGCTGCTCGGCGAGCGGCAGAACCGTCTGCAGACGGTTTCCATCGTCATCGCAGTCATCGCCATCGCCATCCAGGCGATTGGGCTGGGGAACATCCCCTTCATCGCCCTGGGGCTGGCGCTGTCGTTTGGCTTCTATGGCTATTTCCGCAAGACGGCGCAGCTCGGCCCGGCCAGTGGCCTATTCGCCGAGACGGCGATGCTGGTCCCGGTGGCGCTGATCTATGTGATCTACAACATCATGACCTGGGGGCCGGGCATCCATGCCGATCCGTTTTCCTTCACCCTGATGGTGCTGACCGGGCCGGCGACGACCATTCCGCTGCTGCTGTTCGCCTTCGCGGTGCGACGGCTGCGGCTGACCACCATCGGCATGTTCCAGTATATCGCGCCGTCGATCCAGTTCCTGCTGGCGATCACTCTATTCGGCGAACATCTCAACGGCCTGCGCCTGCTCAGCTTTGGGCTGATCTGGATTTCGCTGCTGGTGTTCAGCTACGACAGCTTCCGGCGGCGCGGCAGGGCGGCGATGGCCTAGGAGGCGCGCCGCAAGGTGCTCGTGGCAACCCAGCCGGCGATCTGGTCGGCGGGCATCGGGCGGGCAAAGGCATATCCCTGGAGATAGTCGCAGCCCAAGTCTGCCAGTATTCGGGCGTGCTCCATGGTTTCGACCCCTTCGGCGACGACACCGATGCCCAGCGACTTGCCGATATCCACGATGGAGGCCACGAGCCGGCGGTGTTCGGGTCCGCGAACAACCGGATCAACCAGCTGGCGATCGATCTTGAAGCGCCGGGGGCTCAGCTTGAGCAGGCTGACGATTGAGGTATGACCCGTGCCGAAGTCATCGACGTCAAAGCTGATGCCCAGTTCCCGCAGACCGGCAATGTTCCGCGCGATAGCACTATCGCATTCGTCGAGGAAGATCGATTCAAGGAATTCAAACGAGATCGTGCCTGGCTTGATGTTCAGGTCGCGCAGGCCCGAAATCAGATTTTCGTCATTCAGGCGCTGGAACGTCACATTGACCGAGACGGAGGGAATATCCAAGCCGGCCGCGTGCCAATGCTCCATATCCCGGATAGCCTGAAGGAGTACCTGCTGATCGATGATCCGCAGCACATCGAGATTTTCCGCGATCTTGAGAAAGCGGAATGGAGCGATCAGGCCATCGGTCGGGTGGTTCCAGCGCAGCAGGGCCTCGACCCCCACGATGTCCAGGGTCCTGGCATCCACCAGCGGCTGATAGTGCGGGATGAATTCGTTCTGTTCGATGCCGCGCAGAATGTCGTCGGCAATGCGCTTGTTTGAGCTGATCTCCTCCTGGAGGGCCTCGGAGAAGAATTCGTGCCGGTTCCGGCCCCGACCCTTCGCCTGGTAGAGCGCCACGTCTGCATTGATCAGCACCCGTTGGGCGTTGAACTCCCCGCCGGCTTCGACTGCAATGCCGATGCTGGCGCCGAAGCGGCAGAGATGGCCCTGGTAGGGAACCGGCTGCCGTATCCTGTCGATAATCGTGTTCGCCAGCGTCTGCAGCCGCTCGGTTTCGAGCTCGCCGATCCAGGCGACGACGAATTCGTCGCCGCCCACACGCGCCGCAAACTGGTCAGGGCCGATGCAGTTGCGCAGCAGGTCTGCTACGTGAACAAGCATGGCGTCGCCGGCAATGTGGCCGAGTGTGTCGTTAATCTGCTTGAAGCCATCGAGATCGATGTGGAGCAGGGCCATGCCGCCGGAGGACAACCGTGACTGGCTTGCATGGTGCTCGAGCACCTCGTCGAGATAGCGTCGGTTCGGGAGCCCCGTCAACGCATCATGCAGGGACTGGGTCTCGATGCGTTCCTTGGCGACCTCGAGCTCAACATTGCGGGCTTCGGCCAGTTCCTTAGCGGCGTACAGGCCCTGGGTCAGTGCAACTTCTTCAGTCACGTCCCAAATCACGCCGATCACCCGTGGCCCGGCGTGCTGGTCTTCAAAGAGAGCTCCGCGCGACCGCACCGTCCGCACCTCGCCATCGGGTCTGACGAAGCGGAACTCGGATTCGAAGCTACCATCTACCTGAGCGCGTCTCGGTCCTTCAAGCACCTTGGCCACGTCATCTGGATGCAAAGCTTCGATAAAATCCGCCACGCGCAGGGGCGACCTGTTGCGAGGAACTCCCGAGACCTCGTATAGCCGATCGTTCCAGTGGATTTCGTCGGCGTGCTGTTTGGCCTCGAACACGCCTAACCGGGATGCTTCGAGCGCCAGCTCCAGTCGGCGCGAAAGATCGAGCACTTTCTGCTCGGCAACCTTGCGCTCGGTGATATCGGTATCGGTTCCGATCCTGCGCGTCGCGGTGCCGTTGGAGTCCCATTCGACGGCCGCACCAACGCTGGAGATCCAGATATAGTGCCCGTCCTTGTGACGTTCCCTATACTCGAAGCCGTTGTAATCCTGCGCGCCGCTACCCTGCCGTTCGATCACATCCCGCACGCGGGCCCGATCATCCGGGTGGAGCCGATCAAGCCACGCTTCGTAGGAAAATTCGATGGGCTCGTCCGGCGCATAGCCGCGCATCTGCTTCCATCTTGCAGTGCCCTGGGTTTGCGGACGACCGAGGTTCCACTCCCACACGCCCTGGCCAGCGCTTTCGAGCGCATAGTTCCAACGGCGCTCGCTTTGTTCCAGTTCGGTCTTTGCCTGCTCCAGCGCGGTGATGTCGGTGGCCTCGACCATCAACTGGACGACCTCGCCATCGCTGCCGAAAATCGGCGTGATACTCAAGTCACTCGTATGGGTGGTGCCTGCGGCGCTCCTCTGGCCAATCTGCAGTTGGACGTACTCACCCGCCGCGGCGCGGTGCACCGTATCCTGGACCCGCGCCCTGTCGACATCGTTCAACCACCAATGGCCTTCCCAGAAATGGAGTTGCCTCGTCTGTTCGGGGGTCAGCCCGGTAAAGGTATAACCCCTTGGGTTGGTTTCGATGTTCCTGCCGTCGGGTTCGAGCAACGCAATGAGCCGGCGTGTGCTTTCAAACATCGCGCGGAACTTTGCTTCGCTTTGGCGCAGCGCCAGTTCAGCGGCCTTGTTGGCCGTCACGTCGGACAACACGGCATGACAGTAGCGTTTGTCGCCGACCTCGATGATGCTGGCATCGATGTCCACGTCGATCAGTTGGCCATCCTTGCGCCGGAACACTCGGCTGCCCAGAAGAGGCTGGTTCAGGCCTGATGCTGCCTTTTGGGCGAACAGGATGCGCAAGGCGTTCTCATCGGGGTCTGCATCCCATTCCCAGGGATGCAGACCGATGACTGCGGATGGCTCAAGACCCAGCATTTCGGCGAAGGCACGATTGGCCTGGACGACCACCAGGTCGTTCATCTCGATCAAGACTATCCCCTGGCGCGAAGCTTCGACGGCGACACGCTTCAGTTCGGTCGCCTCGTGCAGGGCCCCGTTGACCAGGTTTCGCTCGGTGACATCGCGGATGGTGCTGTAGGCGAAGTGTTTCCCGCCTGTTTCGAAGCATGAGAGATTGACCTCGATCTCGATCAGGCTCCCGTCCTTCCGCCGCAGCAGGGTTTCAAAGATGGAGGTTTGGTTGCCGAACGATTGTCCGGCTCCCTGCAGGAAGGCAATGATATCCAGCTTGCTGGTTCGGGCGTCCCAGTCCCACGGATACATGCCGACAACCTCATCGACATCCCGCTGCAGCAACTCACCGAACGCCCGGTTGGTCTGCACCACCGCCAGGGTCTGGAGGTCCAGGATGACGACACCGTCGCGGGAGGAGTCCAGCGCCAGTTCCAGACGGCGCGACAACTGCATCGCCTCCAGGTCTGCGTTCTTGCGATCCGTGATGTCGGTATCGGTGCCGATGACACGTGACGGCTTGCCGTCGTCGCTCCATTCGACGGCCGACCCCAGGCTCAGGATCCAGATATAGTGCCCCGATTTGTGGCGTTCGCGATACTCGAAGGCATTGATCCAGAGCCCCTGCGAGTCCTGCTTCCGCATCTCATCGAGCACGCGGTCCCGGTCATCCGGATGCACCCTGCCCAACCAGGCGTCAAAGGCGCTATCAACCTCTTCATTGGGCTCATAGCCGCGCATTTGCTTCCAAAAGCGCGAATAGTGAACCTTGTTGGCCCGGACATCGCAGTCCCAGGTACCTTGTCCGGTGCCCTCAAGCGCAAAATCCCACATGCCGGCCTTGTCCAAGGCGGAACCTGGCTGGACTTGAGGAGTTCGGCGCACGGCAGCGCCTCTGGTGGCTGTCGCGTTCATTTCTTGAAGTCCATCATTGGATGGTCAGACTGGCGAACCTGATCAAGAGCAGGCAGGTACCTGCTCGCCCTCAGTTGAGGTGGGACTGCACCGGAGTCCTGTTCTGGGGTTCGCACGACTAGCGTCCTCTATGATCCATTCTGGATGTCTTATGAAGGCCTGGCTCACTTAATACCGGGTTAAGCGGTTGAAAGGATTGGATGAACTGCCAGGCAACTGGAGGCTGTCGTGTTTCAAGGATACTATTGTCACCCTTAGATTTTTTGTCTGCAGGGGCCACGAGAAAATAGATTCGGTACGCGAATTTAAGGGCGGGGCGTCTGCGTGGTCTAGGCATGCGTCGACAGGCTGCCCCCGAGGATCAGGGCGGGCCTCACTCTGACACTATCGAGGCCTGATGCCACGTTCCCTGGATCACTTCGGCGATTTTCTCGAACATCGCGCCGAACGGCGTTGCCTCGCGCCAGACCAGCGACAGCAGCCGGCCGGCTCCTGGCGAGACCAGCCGGTGGATGGCAATGCGCGGGTTGGTGGCTTCCTTGCGCAGGGCGATCTGCGGCAGCAGGGTGACGCCCTGGCCGTTGGCGACGAGTTCGACGATGGTCGAGAGCGAGGTTGCGGCGAAGGTGCGGGCGCCGGGATCGCTGTCAAGGCGGCAGGCAGCGATGGTCTGGTCGCGGAAGCAGTGGCCTTCGTCGAGCAGCAGGACACGCTCGGGGGCGAGGCTAGCCAGCGATACCGGCTCGCCCGCCGGTTCGCCGCTGCTGGTGGCCAGCACAAAGGGGTCGTCGAACAGCGGTCGGCTGACGAGGCGCGGGCCGTGCTCGGGGGCGTCGGTGCCGATCAGCGCCAGATCGAGGCTGCCATCAATGAGCCCGGCAACAAGGGCCTCGGTTCGGTTCTCGCTGAGGGTAAAGGTCAGGTCGGGGAGGTCACGTGACAGGGCTGGATAGATTTCCGGCAGGAGATAGGGGGCCACGGTAGAGATCAGGCCGAAACGCAGTGCGCGATCTGGCTTGCCTTGCCGGGCAAGAGCGAAGGCTTCCAGAGATTCGGCACTTCTTATCGTCGCTTGCGCCAGATCAACGAACTCGCGCCCAAAGGGCGTTAGCCGTATGCCAGATTTGAGTCGATCAAAGAGCTGGGTGCCGCAGACTGCCTCGAGGGCGAGAATTTGTTGGGATAGCGCGGGCTGTGAGACGGAACACGCCTCGGCGGCGCGGCCGAAGTGGCCCGACCGGGCCACGGCCACGGCGTAGCGCATCTGTTTTATGGAGATCGTCACAATAACTTCTTCCTATCGTAATCGGAAGAATAATCGATTGGCCTAATGGATGTCACCTCCCTATAACGCAATCAGCAGCAAGCAGGAGCCTCATCATGGACGAAATCCCGACCCCTACCGACGCAACCCCGGGCGACGTCAGCAAGCCTGCGGGGCAGTGCCCGGTCGATCATGGCGGCAAGGGCCGCGCCAACCGGGACTGGTGGCCAAAGCAGCTCGATGTCTCGGTGCTGCATCAGCATTCCGGCCTGTCCAATCCAATGGGCGAAGCCTTTGACTATGCGGAAGCTTTCAAGAGCCTCGATCTCGCAGCGCTGAAGGCCGATCTCACCGCCCTGATGACCGATTCGCAGGAATGGTGGCCGGCTGACTTTGGGCATTATGGCCCACTCTTCATCCGCATGGCCTGGCACAGCGCCGGGACCTATCGCGTGGCCGATGGCCGGGGCGGTGGTGGGGCCGGGCAGCAGCGCTTTGCGCCGCTCAATTCCTGGCCGGACAATGCCAATCTCGACAAGGCGCGCCGCCTCTTGTGGCCGCTGAAGCGCAAGTATGGCAACAAGATTTCCTGGGCCGACCTGATGATCCTGACCGGCAACGTGGCGCTGGAGTCGATGGGCTTCAAGACTTTCGGCTTTGCCGGAGGTCGCGCCGACACCTGGGAGCCGGAGCTCGATATCTATTGGGGCAAGGAAGGTGAATGGCTGGCCGACGAGCGCTATAGCGACGGGCGCGAGCTGGAAAACCCGCTGGCCGCCGTGCAGATGGGGCTCATCTACGTCAATCCGGAAGGCCCGAACGGCAATCCGGACCCGGTCGCGGCGGCACACGATATTCGCGACACCTTTGCCCGCATGGCGATGAACGACGAAGAGACCGTGGCGCTGATCGCCGGCGGCCACACTTTCGGCAAGACCCATGGCGCAGGTGATGCCAAGCTGGTCGGCGTGGAGCCAGAAGCCGGTGGCATAGAGGACCAGGGGCTGGGCTGGATCAGCAAGTATGGTTCGGGCAAGGGCGGTGACTCGATCACCTCGGGCCTTGAGGTCACCTGGACCAATACCCCGACCAAGTGGGGTAATGGCTTCTTCGACAACCTGTTTGGCTTCGAGTGGGAGCTGACCAAGAGCCCGGCGGGCGCCAATCAGTGGACGGCCAAGAATGCGGAGGCGACCGTGCCGCATGCGCATGATGCCTCCAAGCGCCTGGCGCCGACCATGCTGACCACCGATCTCAGCCTGCGCTTCGATCCGGAATACGAAAAGATTTCGCGCCGTTTCCATGAGAATCCGGATCAGTTCGCTGATGCCTTTGCCCGGGCGTGGTTCAAACTGACACACCGCGACATGGGACCAAAGGTGCGGTATCTCGGCCCCGAAGTGCCGGCGGAAGACCTGATCTGGCAGGACCCGATCCCGGCGCTGGATCATGAACTGGTCAATGACGCCGACATTGCTGCGCTCAAGGCCAAAATCCTGGGTTCCGGCCTCAGTGTTGCGCAACTTGTCACTACGGCCTGGGCCTCAGCTTCGACCTATCGTGGCTCGGACATGCGGGGCGGCGCCAACGGCGCGCGCATCCGGCTGGCGCCACAGAAGGACTGGGCTATCAACCAGCCAGAGCAGCTCGCCAAGGCCCTGGCGACACTCGAAGCCATCCGCGCCGAGTTCCAGGCTGGTGGCAAGAAGGTGTCGCTCGCCGACCTGATCGTGCTGGCCGGTGGCGCCGCCATCGAGAAGGCGGCGATGGATGCCGGGCTCGCCCTGGCGGTGCCGTTCACGCCGGGCCGCATGGATGCGACCGAGGCGCAGACCGACGCGGCCTCGTTTGCGCCGCTGGAGCCGCTTGCCGATGGTTTCCGCAACTACGCTTCCGACAAGTCTTGGCTGGCGCCGGAGAATGCGCTGGTGGACAAGGCGCAGTTGCTGGGCCTGACTGCGCCGGAAATGACGGCTCTGGTCGGTGGGTTGCGCGTGCTCAAGGCTGGCCTGCCTGCGCATGGTGTGTTCACCGCTCGTCCCGAGACGCTGAGCAACGACTTCTTCGTCAACCTGCTCGACATGGGCACGCAGTGGAAGCCGTCTGCCGGTTCGCACGGCATCTATGAGGGACGTGACCGCGCAACGGGCGAGGTCAAGTGGACCGCCACGCGCGTCGACCTGATCTTCGGGTCGCATTCCGTGCTGCGAGCGCTGGCGGAAGTTTACGGCCAGGCCGATGCGAACGGGAAGTTTGCAAGCGACTTCGTCGCCGCGTGGGTCAAGGTGATGAACGCGGATCGCTTCGACCTGCGCTGATCGCTGTGATTGCTGGATATGCAGAGCCCCGGAGACAAACTCCGGGGCTTTGCCTTGCCTGTTGCGACTCCTAAAATTTGAATCAAATCCGGCGACATAACTTCAGCGCACGCAAGAAGTCCTCCCGCATCGTCAAGGCTCAAGGTTTGCGGCAGAAGCCGGGAGTATGACGAATGAGCGAGCTTGACGAAGGGCAGCGGGCGTTTTCGAGCTTCCGCGTGCTGAATGGCGAGGACAACCACTCCGAGCGCGAGCAGTTGTTCCGCAACATGGCTCAGCTCTTCAGCTATGTGTCGGATCGATGCGACGACGAGCAGGTCGCCCAGTATGACGAAGTGCTGTGCCAATTGGCCGAGCTGGTCGAGGTGGAAGCACGGGTGCATGTGGCCAAGCTCCTGGCGCCGCTGGAGCGGGCGCCGGGTACCGTGGTGGTGAAGCTGGCCAATGACGACAATATCGAGGTGGCCAAGCCGCTGCTCGAATTCTCCAACGTGCTGTCCGACGACGATCTGATCGACATTATCGGCCGCCAGAGCGAGCAGCATCGCGTGGCTATCGCTGGCCGTACCAGCGTGGCCGAGCGCGTCGGCGAGGCCATTGTCGAACATGGCGAGAAATCGTCTGTTGTCCGACTGGTCCGCAATTCCAATGCCGAATTCGACAAGGCGACACTGGAAAAGCTGGTCGAGCGCGCCACCAAGGACGCCGAAATCGCCGCCGATCTACGCGGTCGTCCGGAGATCGACTGGAAGTCGCTTCGCGGCGAGATCGACTCGGTGGCGTCCAAGGTTCTCGAGCATCTGGGGCAGGTTAACCGCGCCATCGATCCCGTGGCGGCCGGCAAGGTCAATGCTGTGGTGTATAACCGCATGCGCAATCGCGCCGGCTTTTCGGCGACCGAATGGAAGGTCGCCTATAACCAGGTCAAGGCGCTCAGCGACCGCAAGCAGCTCGACGACCGGGCGCTGGCTCGCTTCGCCCGCTTCGGCTACGGCCACCATGCGGCCGCCGCGTTGACCGTGATGTTGCGGGTTGGGCCGGAGGTGTTCGTCAAATGGCTGGCCGGGCAGGACTATGTGGCGATCACGGTTGCCCTCAAGGCCGCCGGGCTGTCGCCCGACCTGTTCGAAGCCATCGTGGCGACACTGCCGTGGCGCGACCTGCCGACCGACGCAGACAAGAAGATGATGGTCAGCCGCTTCGAGGCCATCGACAAGGACGAAGCCAGCGGTATCTTCGAGCTGTGGCGCGCCCATGCCTTTCGCAAACGCGCGGTGAGTGAAGAGCGCCAGGCGGTTGTTGCCTAGTCGCGCTCGTCGTTCGTTCCAATCCCAATCGTCACCCTCGGGCTTGACCCGAGGGTGTTTCACTTTATGAGCACGGAAAAGTGCAGAGCCTTGGGTCAAGCCCGAGGGGGCGAACTGTTCCAGCTGCCAACATCCCACTAGACCATCGCTTCGACTACATATAAAGATATCTTTATATGACGTGAGGCGTGATGGCTGAGCTGGCGGAATTGGTGGGTGTGCTGAAGGCGGCGGGTGAGGGAACCCGGCTGCGGCTTTTGGCATTGCTCGCCGATGGCGACCATTCGGTCAAGGACCTCACCGAAATCCTCAAGCAGAGCCAGCCCCGAGTGTCGCGGCATCTCAAGCTGCTGGCCGATGCCGGCCTGATCGAGCGCAATGCTGAGGGTGCCTGGGCCTATTATGGGCTGGCGCAGGACGGCGATGGTGCGGCGCTGGCACAGTGGCTGCTGTCGCGCATCGATGCCGATGATGTGGAGCGCCGCCGCGATATCGAGCGGCAGGGCATGATCCGGGCGGTGCAGCAGGCGCAGGCGACCGAGTATTTCGCCAAGGTGGCCGGCAGTTGGGACCTGCTCAAGACCCTGCATGTGCCGGAGGAGGCCGTGGAAGCCGCAGTGGTTGCTGCGCTGCGTGGCCGGACGGTCGAGACCCTGATCGATCTGGGCACCGGTACAGGGCGTATGCTCGAGGTGCTCGCTGGTTCATACAAGCGTGGCATCGGCCTCGATTCGAGCCGCGAAATGTTGGCGGTGGCACGCTCGCGACTCGCTGCGGCCGGTATCGGCCATGCGCAGGTGCGGCTGGGCGATATCGGCGATCTCGACACGGCGGTCGGTCCGGCCGATGTCATCGTCATTCACCAGGTGCTGCATTATTTCGACGATCCGGGCCGAATGCTGGGGCAGGCCAGGCGCCTGCTGAAGCCGGGTGGGGAGATGATCATCGTCGACTTCGCTCCACACGATCTCGAATTCCTGCGCAGCGAGCATGCCCATCGGCGGCTCGGCCTGTCGCAATCGCAGATGAGCGGCTGGGCCGCTGCCGCCGGCCTCGATGTCGAGGCGGTGCGCGAGTTTCCAGCCGAAAACAGTGAACGTGGCCTGACGGTCTGCCTCTGGCGCCTCAGCGACACCCATCCGAACGGATAGACCATGCTCGAAGACAATCTCCGCGCCAGCCGCCAGACGGCCGACCATCGCCCAAACCTGCAGATCTCCTTCGAATTCTTTCCGCCCAAGACTGACGTCATGGAGGAGAAATTCTGGGATACGGTGCACAAGCTCGCCCCGCTCAAACCGCGCTTCGTCTCGGTGACCTATGGCGCCGGCGGCACGACGCGCGAACGGACGCTGCGCATGGTCAGCTCGATCAAGGCCGATACGGGCGTTGACGCGGCGGCGCACCTGACCTGTGTCGGCGCAACGCGCGAAGAGGTGGATGCTGTGGTGCGTGGCTATCAGGCTGCCGGCATCACGCGCATCGTTGCCTTGCGTGGAGATCCGCCGGAGGGTGTCGGGCAGCCGTTCACGCCGCATCCGGGCGGCTATCAGAATGCCGCAGATCTGGTCGCCGGCATCCGCAAGATCGACGACTTCGATATCTCGGTCTCGGCCTATCCTGAAAAGCATCCCCAGAGCCCGAGCTGGGATGTCGAAATCGACAATCTCAAGCGCAAGCTCGATGCCGGTGCCGATCGCGCCATCACACAGATGTTCTTCACTAACGCCGATTACCTGCGCTACGTCGAACGCGCCCGCGCCGCCGGGATCACTGCGCCGATCGTGCCGGGTATCCAGCCCATCCACAGCTTCAAGCAGATTGCCAGCTTTGCGGCGAGCTGCGGCACCTCGATCCCGGCCTGGTTGGCCGAGCGGTTCGATGGTCTCGACGAAGAGCCGGAAACGCATGCGCTGGTGGCTTCAGCGGTGGCGGCCGAGCAGGTGACCGAACTGCTCGACGAGGGCGTGACAGAGTTCCACATCTATACGCATAACCGCTCGCCACTGGCGCTGGCGCTGGCGCGTATCCTGGGGCGGCGGCCTGACGCTGACGCGGCTTGATCGCCTCGATTAACCTTGCGTTCACCATGATCTGGTGCCATGAGGCATGCCGCCCGGTGATCGGGGAGCCTGAACCGCGTCATTCAGGTTCCGTTCAGCCGCCGGGTTGCAATGGTCGGGATTGTGCCATTTCACAAAATGGCCATGAAAATCCGGCTCTGTCGCCCATTGGGGCGGAGCTAAATGGGACGTATGACATGAAGATCGACCGTCGTGTAACCAATGGCCTGGCCTGGGCCGGTGTGCTCCTCGTCGTCGGCGTTCCGACCGCCGACCTGTTGTCGGCGCAGTTCATGGGTGATACCGCGCAGGTGGTGGCGCCAGTGCAGGTTGCTTCAGTTGAGCGCATTGCGCCGATCCCGGCGCCGCTGAGCCAGCGTCCAGCAGCGCCGGTGACGCAGGTTGCAGCTGTCGCACCGGCCAAGCCCGCCGCGCCTGTGGTGATCGCTGAGCCGGTCGAGCAGGTTGCTGTCGTCGCCCCGGCAAGGCCCGCAACGCCAACTGCCGCTACGCCAGCCAGCCAGAACGGCGGCGCCGTGGATGCGTGGGTCAGTTCCGGCAAGCCGCTGCCCAGCTACATCACTGGAGGTGCGCAGCCCGCACAGGTTGCCGCGACACCGCCGGTCCGCCAACCAATCCTTACTGCGCCGGCCACCCAGTCGCCTGCCACGCAGCCGGCAGCCATCGATCCGGTGCAGGTCGCGTCCATTGCCCAGCCCAAGACGGCGCCGGTGCCGATGCCCTTGTCCATGCGGCCGCAGCCGATTACAGCGACGCCCGTCGCTGTGGTGCGCCCCAGCGGCCTCGTCGTGGCGCCCAACGCAGTGGGCCCCCTGCCTCCAGCCGATGTCACCGCCGCTGATCTTGAAGATTGGGAAAGCGGTCCGCTCTCTGAGTTTCTCGCGCAGCGTCAGGCCCAGTCCGGCCAGGTGCAGGCCGATCCCAATTACGACGACGACGGTTTCTTCTTCGATGAAGGTCCGAACGGCCAACCGCGCCGTCGCGATCGCCTGATCGGTCCGGCGAACACCTACTTCTTCCCGTTCGTGAACTGACGTAGGTCGGCCATGCGCCCCGCGCGGTAGACCGCCAGCCTATCCTTGCGTATCCTGCTGGCCCAAATCACGTGGGGTGTTCGATTCCGCGCGATGCAATCTAGAGGCGCTGCCGGTCCATTGCATGCGCAACCCTGAAGAGACAACCGACATGTGGCAGCGACTGTCCGACTTTGTCGGTTCATTCAGCCATCGCACCGGGCTGGCGGGTTCGCTGGCCAATGCACTCGACCCGGACACCTGGCTGCCCGGCGGCCGGGACGCTGCGTTCACGCTGGCGCTGATTGCACTTGCCGCCAAGATGGCAGTGGCCGACGGCGTGGTGACAGCGTCCGAGGAGCGCGCCTTCCGCGCTACCGTCGAGATAGCGGCAGGTCATGAGGAACAGGTGGCGCGGGTGTTCAACCTCGCCAAGCAGGATGTGGCCGGTTACGACGCCTATGCGCGCAAGGTCACGCGCTTCTTTGCCGATACGCCCGAGACGCTGGAGCATGTGCTCGACAGCCTGTTTTACATCGCCACCGCCGACGGCATGGTGCACGAGGCGGAACTCGACTACCTCAAGAATGTCAGCGACATCTTCGGTTTTGACGAGGTGCGCTTCGAACAGATGGCCAGTCAGCATGTGCGGCTGGAAGCCGGTATCGACCCCTATGCCGTGCTGGGACTGGCGCCTAACGCAGCACCGGAAGAAATTCGTCGCGTCTATCGCCTGCTGGTGGCCGAGCATCACCCTGACCGGCTGATCGCCAGGGGCGTGCCGGAGGATCTGATCGATGTGGCGACGGCGCGCATGAAGTCGATCAACCTGGCCTACCAAGCGCTGACCAAGCCCAAATCCGTGGCGCTGCTGACGGCCGAACCGACCAGCGCTTGACGCCGGGGCACCAACCTCTCTACATCACGCCAGCCAGTTGACCGGGTGGCCGCTGGCAGTGGGGTAACCTGCTGCTGGAGGAAAGTCCGGGCTCCATCGAAACACGGTGCCGGGTAACGCCCGGCGAGGGCGACCTCAGGGAAAGTGCCACAGAAAGCAAACCGCCTCTCTTCGGAGCGGTAAGGGTGAAAGGGTGCGGTAAGAGCGCACCGCGGACCTGGCAACAGGGACGGCACGGTAAACCCCACCGGGAGCAAGACCAAATAGGGATGACGCGGGGCTCCGGCCCCAGCCGGTTTTGAGGCCAGATCATCCGGGTTGGTTGCACGAGTGTCCTGGTAACAGGCGCCACAGATGAATGGTCACCACGTCGCGGCAACGCGGCCCTACAGAACCCGGCTTATAGGTCAACTGGCGTTTACCTTGCCGATGCATGGCAGCAAATTCATGTTCAAGCGCAACGCTTTCACATACGCGCAATGTTGACGTAATGTTGGGGTGGATAATCTGGCCTTGTAAGCAAACACAAGGAGTTACCAGATGAAAAAGATCCTCGCTCTCGTTCTTGTCTCGGTCATGGTTATGGGCGTTGCCGCCCCATCTTTCGCGGCCACTGCCCATTCTTGCGTGTTCAAAGACGCCAGCATGTGCGTCAGCACGCCGATCAGCTCGATGAACAACGACGACAACTGACACCAGGCATAGTCAGTCCCGTTACCTCCAAGCGACGAGGCCCTTTGGACATGCATCCGGGGGCCTCATCCTATTTCTGGGTGGGTCGAAATTACACGACGTAATGTCGATTAATTTTGACATTGTGTCGGCTTTATCGTACTGACCTCTCGAAATGAATGGCGAGGGAAGTACGATGACGTTCAAGGAAATGAATGCAGCCGTCATGCTGCTGGGGTCAGTGGTGATTTCTGGCTGGGTGCTGCGTGACGCTCTTTCCGGCCCGCCAATGGCGCTGTCGGACGTCGCCGCCCGGCTGTGTTGGGCGATCGGAGCTGCAATTGTCTTCAACATTGTCGCGATCATTGTCTTCGCCATCCTGGTAAGCATCGCCCAAGGGCACGAAATCAAGGATGAACGCGCCGATGAGCGTGATCGTGCCATTGGCGCCAAGGCCATGCGCAATGCGTATGTCGTGGCTTCGCTTGCCGGGCTCGCAGTGCTGGTCACCTGGGCGATGGGGCAGGAGGCAACGACCGGTGCCTATGTTCTGTTCGGCGGGTTGATGCTGGCAGGAGCGGCGGACGCCACGTCCCGGCTTGTCTACTACCGTCTCGGCTAGTGCCATGGGCAAGGGACAGCCTGGGATCACCAACACCATCCGCGTCTTGCGCTTTCATGCCGGGGAAATGACCCAGGCGGCGCTGGCGGAGAAGGTGGGCGTGACGCGGCAGACCATCGTCGCGATCGAGCAGGGGCGCTATTCGCCATCGCTCGAAGTGGCGTTCCGCATTGCGGCGGCCTTCAAAGTGCCGTTGGAGCAGGTGTTCCAATGGGAAGCACCTGCCGAGGCGCAGGACTGAGACTCCCGACCAGATTGAACGGCTCAGAGCTGGTGCAATGCGCGCCGGCAAGCGATGCCGCATGGAGAAACGACGATGCAAGCAGCCCATTTGACCCGTTATGGTGGACCCGATGCGATCGACGTTTGCGAGGTGCCGCGTCCGGTGCCCAAGGCGAACGAAGTGCTGGTGCAGGTGCATGCGGCAAGTCTGACCCTGCCTGACCTGGCGATGCGCAAGGCCGATCCGTTTATCATCCGCTTCTTTAGCGGCCTGCTGCGCCCTAAAAACCCTGTACTGGGCGACAGTTTCTCCGGCGTGGTCGCGGGCGTGGGCAGTGCCGTGACGCGGTTTGCCATCGGCGACCTGGTGTTCGGCTCGACCGCCGTGGGGACGCATGCGCAATATATCGCTTTGCCGGAAGACAGCGCCATGGTGCACAAGCCAGCACGCATTGCGCATGCCGAGGCTGCAGGACTCAGCTACAGCTACCTCACGGCCATGCCGTTCCTGCGCGACGAGGGCAAGGTCAAGCCCGGCGACAGGGTGCTGATCAATGGCGGCTCGAGCAGCATCGGGTTGGTCGCAATCCAACTGGCGCGGCATTTCGGCGCCGACGTGACGGCGGTTTGCAGTGGGCGGAATGTGGAGCTCGTCCGCGCGCAGGGCGCCGGCGATGTCATCGACTACACCAGGGCCGACTTTACCAAGTCCACTAGCGCCTATGACGTGATCTTTGATGTGGTTGGCAAATCCAGCTTCGGCCGCTGCCGCGATGCGCTTAAGACCAATGGCATCTACCTGACGACGGTGCCCACGCTAGGCATCCTGCTCACCATGCTGACCACAGGGAAAGGTCCCAAGCGCGGCAAAATGGCGACGACGGGACTGCGTCCGATTGCCGACAAGCTCAGCGATCTCAAGGTTCTGGTGGGGTTGATCGAAGCTGGTGCGGTACATGGCGTGATCGACCGACGCTATCGGCTCGACCAGATCGCGGATGCTCATCGCTATGTCGAGACCGAGCGCAAGGCGGGCGATGTGGTGATCGAATTGGTTCCGGCCGGCACCGCCTGAAGCGGCGAGAAATCCCCAGCGAAATGCTAATGGGAAACAGAATCTTAAGCGTCGTCGCGCAATGTGCGGAGACGTTTACGATCCGGCCCTTCCGCCGGGAGTGGAGTAGTGGCCTTTATGGGCAAGCGTTCCATGCCCGAAACCAGCCAACATGCTGGCCCGCACGTCCCCGTCCTGCTGGACGAGGTCATCGCGGCCCTGTCTCCGCTATCAGGCAAGCGAATAGTGGATGGCACATTCGGGGCAGGTGGATACTCACGGGCGCTGCTTGAGGCCGGCGCCATCGTCATCGCCATCGATCGTGACCCGAGCGTGAAGCCCTATGCCGATGCGCTGATGGCCGAATTCGAAGGGCGCCTGACTTTCGTGCCCGGCACATTCTCCGAACTCGATACGCTGGCGGCTGAACATGGGCCCATTGACGGGGTCGTGCTCGATATCGGCGTCAGCTCGATGCAGCTCGACCAGGCAGACCGTGGCTTTTCCTTCATGCGCGAAGGTCCGCTCGACATGCGGATGGGCGCCGAGGGCGAAAGCGCCGCCGATCTGGTCAATACGCTCGATGTCGAGCCGCTGGCCAACCTGCTCTATGCCTTTGGCGAGGAACGCAAATCGCGGCGCATTGCCCAGTTCATCGTTGCCGCCCGCGAAACGGCGCCGATCGCCACGACGCTGGAACTGGCCCGTATCATCGAGAAGGCCATTGGCCGCAAGCCAGGCGATGCCCATCCGGCGACGCGCTCGTTCCAGGCCCTGCGCATCGCCGTCAATGCCGAGTTCGACCAGTTGGTCGAGGCATTGTTCGCTGCTGAGCGGCTGCTGGCTGAGGGCGGGCGTCTTGCCGTGGTGACCTTCCATTCGCTGGAAGACCGCATCGTCAAACGCTTCTTTGATCCCGACAAGGGTGGTCCGGCCCAATCGCGGCATCTGCCGCAGGTGGTGAGCGAAGAGCGGCGCTGGATTGAGGTGGCCAAGGCGACCAAGCCCGGCGAGGCCGAGCTGGACCGCAACCCCCGGGCACGCTCGTCGATCCTGCGCGCCGCCACACGTTCAAGCGCCGCTGCCCGCCCGGTCAAGTTCGACGGTCTCGGCGTGCCCCAGATCAGGGGCGCCGCATGATCCGCAATCTCAACATCCTCCTGATCTTCACCAGCGTGTTCATGCTGGCCGGCGTCTACGCGCTCAAATTCTCCATTGAGAACACAGCCAGCGAGCGCACGGCGCTGATCGCGCAGATCGACAGCCAGGAGGGTGAATTGTCCATCCTCAAGGCCGACGAGGCCGTGCTCAACCAGCCGGGCCATATCGAGCCGATCATCCGGCGCCACGAGCTGGTGCTGGCGATCGCGCCGGTCAAGCAGGAGCAGTTCGGCGCTTTCGAAGACCTGCCGATGCGCCCGGTGCAGGCCAAGCCCAATAGTGCGGCGATGAACGCACTGTTTACGGCGCTCGAATCCGGTGTCGATCCCATCGACGCTATCCTCGAACTCGAGGGCATAGAATAATGGCCGTGACGACGGAAGAATTCGGATCCACCATTGCCCTAGACGGCGCCCGCAAGGCGCGCGGCAACCTCACGCAGAACCGCATCCGCTGGATGGTGCTGGCCCTAGTGCTGGGTTTTGGCCTCGTCGGTGGACGCCTGATCCAGCTCGGCATGGTCGTGCCGGATTCTACCATCGAAGGCCAAGCGCGCGACGTCATCACCGCGACGCGGCCGCCCATTCTTGATCGCAATGGCCTGGAAATGGCCGTCGATATCCGCGTGCCGTCGCTCTATGCCGAGCCGCGCCGCATCATCGATGTCGAGGAGGCGGTGCGGGCCCTGCGCACAGTGCTGCCCGATCTCGATGAGGACTGGCTGCGCACGCGCTTGACCGGCGACAAGGGCTTTGTCTGGGTGCAGCGCGAATTGTCGCCCGCCATCCAGGAGCGCGTAATGCGGCTGGGTATTCCCGGCATCGACTTCATCACGGAGTCCAAGCGCTTCTATCCGGGTATGAGCGAAGCCAGCCATATCCTGGGGTCGACCAATATCGACAACCAGGGCATTGCCGGTATCGAGCGGCATATGGACACCGAGGATGTGGCGCTGCTGCAGGAGCTTGGCCTGGCGCGCGGCAATGCGTTGGCACCGGTCGAGCTTTCGGTCGATATGCGCGTGCAGCATGTGATGCACGAACAACTGGTCGATGCGATGACTCGCTATAAGGCCATCGCTGCCGCCGGCGTGATGATGGACGTCCACACCGGTGAGATCGTGGCGCTCGCGTCCATCCCGGATTTCAATCCGAACGAGCCGGCGACGGCGCTGGTCAAGGACAGCTTCAACCGCATTACCGCGGGCATTTTCGAGCCGGGCTCGATCTTCAAGACGGTCACCATGGCCGGTTCGCTCGACAGCGGCGCCGTGCAGATCACCGACCGCTTCGATGCCCGTTACGGCATTCGCTTCGGCCGCTTCACAATCGATGATTTCCACGGCAAGCACACGATCCTGAGCCTGCCCGAGGTCTACAAATACTCGTCCAATATCGGCACGATCCGCGTCATGCAGGCAATGGGCAAGGACAATTACCGCGCCTTTCTCACCACGATGGGCTTCGACGCGCGCGTGCAATTCGAACTGCCGGAAATGCGGCTGCCAACTGTCCCCAAGGAGCTGTCGGAAGTGGGCGCGGCTACGGCCTCATTCGGCCACGGACTGTCGGTATCGCCGCTGCATATGGTCACGGCCTACGCCGCCTTCGTCAACGGCGGCAACTATATCGCGCCGACCCTCTATCGCCGTGACCAAGCCGAGGCCTCGCTGCTCTATCGCCGGGTAATCAAGCCCGAGACCAGTGCCGAAATCCGCTATCTGATGCGCCTCAATGCACTTGAGGGTTCCGGGTCGCAGATGAACAAGGCGGCGCTTGGCTACCGCGTCGGTGGCAAGACCGGCACGGCTGAAAAGGTGGTCGATGGGCGCTACTCGTCCAACAAGGTGACCAACTTCTTCGGCTCGGCCTTCCCGCTGGACAATCCGCGCTATGCCATGGTCATCATGGTCGACGAGCCCAGGGCCGAAAATCCGCAATCGGGCACTACGGCCGGCTGGAACGCCGGCGCTGTAACCGGCCGCATCGTGCAGCGCGTCGCGCCGATGCTGGGCATTGCCCCCGACTTCTCCGAGGTTCTCGATGACAACCTTGTCCCGCCACAACTCAGATAGATTGATCCAGAAGGATTTGTCGCCGTGTCACTCAGCGTAACGCAACTGCTCGAAGGCTCCGGTGCCCGCCCCAAAAAGGGTCTGGGCGCCGTCTTCGGTCTCAATTCGGACAGCCGGCGCATCGAGCCGGGCGATATCTTCTTCGCGCTGCCGGGCGCCAATGTGCATGGCAACCAATTCGTCGCCGACGCGGTCAAGCGCGGTGCCTTGGCCATCATCAGCGACACGGCGCCGGTGGGTGATCCGGGCGTGCCCGTCATCATCGTCAAGGATGTGCGCGCGTCCTATGCGCGTGCCGCCTCGCGTATTTTCGAACCGCAGCCGGAAATCAACGTCGCGGTGACCGGCACCAATGGCAAGACCTCGGTTGCCTCGTTTGTGAGACAAATCTGGACCTATGCCGGCATTCCCGGCGCCAGCATCGGTACGCTGGGTGTCGAGACCGCCACCCGCCTGATCGAGGGCAGCCTCACCACGCCGGATTCGCGCACGCTGCACCAGTCGATGCGTGCGCTGAAGGCCCAGGGCATCGATCATGTGGCGCTCGAGGCATCCAGCCATGGGCTCGACCAGCGCCGCCTCGATGGCATGCATTTCGAGGCAGTGGCCTTCACCAATCTCAGCCGCGATCACCTCGATTATCACGCCGACATGGATGAATACCGTAACGCCAAGCTGCGGCTGTTCACGGACCTGCTGGTCGATAGCGGCCCGGCGGTGGTCAATGTCGACGACCCCGAATACGAGCCCTTCATGTTCGCGGCGCTCGGTGCCAGCGCGACGCTGCTGACCGTGGGTAGGGAAGGCGCCTATATCGAGGTGCTGTCGATCAAGCCGGAAGGCTATGGCCAGCGCGTGGAGGTGCGCCATGTCGGCGAAAAGTTGAGCTTCCACCTCCCGCTGACCGGCGAATTCCAGGTCAGCAACGCCATCGTGGCGGCGGCTTTGGCCATGTCGACTGGCGTCGACAAATCCCAGGCGTTTCCAGCGCTCAGTGAACTCAAGGGCGCCAAGGGGCGGCTGGAACTGGTCGCCGAGCACAATGGGGCGGCGATCTTTGTCGACTATTCGCACAAGCCCGTGGCGCTGGAATCGGCGCTTGCCTCGCTTCGGCCATATGCGAAGGGAAAGCTGCGCGTCGTGTTCGGGGCAGGGGGCGATCGCGACAAGGGCAAGCGGCCGATGATGGGCGAAGTCGCCCATCGCATGGCCGACGATGTCATCGTCACGGACGACAACCCGCGCACCGAAAAACCCGAGACCATCCGCGCGGAAATCCTCGCGGCAGCCAAGGGCGCCAAGGAAATCGGCGACCGCAAGGCGGCGATCACTGCTGCTGTCAAATGGCTGCAACCGGGCGATGTTTTGCTGGTTGCGGGCAAGGGCCACGAAGATTACCAGATCGTCGGAACGACGAAGCACCATTTCTCTGACCACGAAGCCGTGGCGGAGGCGATCAAGGGATAGTACGGCATGGGGTGGGAATGCGAGGCCTGCTGATCGGCGGAAGTTCCCACTGTGGCAAGTCAACGCTGGCACAGCGGCTGGGGGAAGCGCTGAGCTGGCGGGTCAACTCTACCGACAGCCTCGGGCGGCATCCCGGTCGGCCCTGGCTCGGTGTTCCCCCTCAGGTCGAAGAGTTCTACGAGTCGCTGACGGATGACACGATCTACTGGTTCCTGCGCGTGCATCACACCAATTTCTGGCCGCTGCTGACACGCACCATCGCTGAGGAGAAAGCTGTCCACGGTGGCTTCGTGCTGGAGGGATCGGCTCTTCGACCGGAGAATCTGGCGACGCTGGATGATCCCGAGCTGCTGGCTGTGTGCCTCTATGCCGAGCCCGAATTTCTTGCTGACCGCATTAGAGCCGAGAGCAACTACGCACAGCGGGATGCACGCCAGCAGCGCTTGATCGACAAGTTTATCACCCGTTCGCTACGCGACAATCGTGAGCTCTACGAGACCGCCATGGCACACGGCATTGAGGCCATCGACGTTGCTGGCGCAAGCGGCTTGGAACGCTCGACAGAACAACTGCTGCAAAAGCTGCAACACTAGCCTTTGGTTCGGGAACGCCGATGACCACACTCTACACCATCGCCGAAATCTGCGCCGCTACAGGTGGCGTCACCGACCTTGCGGGTGAGACCCCGATCAAGTCCATCTCCATTGACTCCCGCGAGTTGGGTCCCGATGCACTTTTCGTTGCCATCAAGGGCGACCGCTTCGACGGGCATGACTTTGTCGACAAGGCTATTGAAAATGGTGCCGCTGCGGCCCTCGTCCACGCCGGTGCGGGGCCGGGTCGTATCGTTGTTGCCGATGCCCTCGGAGGCTTGCGCGATATCGGCAGAGCCGCTCGCGAACGCAGTCGCGCCATCATCGTCGGCGTCACCGGCAGCGTCGGTAAGACGACGACCAAAGAGGCCATCCGGACGGTGTTCGAGGCCGCCGCCCAGACGCATTATTCGATCAAGAGCTTCAACAACCACTGGGGCGTGCCGCTGATGCTGGCGCGACTGCCGCGGGAGGCTCAGTTCGGTGTGTTCGAGATGGGGATGAGCGGCCCGGAAGAGATCCGGCCGCTGGCGCAGCTCGTTCGGCCGCATATCGCCGTGATCACGACGATTGCTGCAGCGCATCTGGAGGCGTTTGGTTCGCTGGAGGGCATTGCCCGCGCTAAGGCAGAGATTTTCGCTGGGCTGGAGCCGGGTGGCACTGTCGTACTCAATGCCGATCATCCGCAACTTGGCGTGTTGCTCGACGAGGCCAATGCAGCGGGCGTGACCAAGATCGTCACCTATGGCGAGGCTCGCGGTGCCGATTGGCAGATCCTCGATGTCCAGACCGCCGCCGAGAAGAGTTTCGCTACCGTGGAACATGATGGCGTGCGGCACGCGCTCGTCCTCAATGTTCCCGGGCGCCACATGATCGCCAATGCCACGGCAGCGTTAGCTGTGGCCCACCTGGCCGGCGTCGAGCCGGCAGTTGCCCTGCGTGCGCTGGCTGGCTTCGGCGCCCAATCAGGGCGGGGTCAACGCCTGACCCTGGGGCACCTCAACAAGCCATTGCTGCTGATCGACGAAAGCTACAATGCCAATACTGCGTCGATGGGTGCGGCGCTGGAGGTGTTTGCCGCCCAATCGGCGCCAGATGGCCGCAAGGTGCTGATCCTCGGCGACATGCTGGAGCTTGGTGCGCAATCGTCGATCCTTCATGCCAGTCTAAAGCCTGCCGTGCTCGCCTCGGGCGCGGAGCGCATCTATCTGGTCGGCCCTGCAATGGCAGCCTTGGCTGAGGCGCTGGGCACCGAGCGTGTTGCTGCCCACACACAGACAGCCGCCGAGTTGGCCGACATCCTGCGCAACGACCTTGCCTATGGCGACGCAGTTATGATCAAAGGGTCAAACGGCGTGGGGCTGGCACGGATCGTTGAAGCGATCCGCAAGCAGTTCGAGAGAAACTGACCCACCAACGAGGACGCTGCCTTTCATGTTGTACTTTCTCGGCCAGCTGGGTGATGCGCTCTCGGCCTTCAACGTCTTCCGCTACATCACTTTCCGCACGGCCGGCGCAGTAATCACGGCGCTGTTCTTTGTCTTCCTGTTCGGTCCCGGCATGATCGCCATGCTGCGCCTCAAACAGGGCCGTGGCCAGCCGATCCGCGAGGATGGCCCGGCCGGGCATCTGCTGACCAAGAAGGGCACGCCCACCATGGGCGGACTGATGATCCTGTCGGGCGCAGTGATCTCGACGCTGCTCTGGGCCAACCTCTCCAATGGCTATGTCTGGGTGGTGCTGTTCGTCACGCTCGGCTTCGGCGCCATCGGCTTTTACGACGACTATCTCAAGGTCAAGCGGATGAGCCATGCCGGCTTCGGCAGCAAGCAGCGCCTGCTGCTGGAAGCGCTGATCGGCGGCATCGCGGCCTTTGCGATTTCCCAGCTGACCTCGGGCGCCTACGGCACCTCAATGCTGTTCCCCTTCGTCAAGGACCTCGCCTGGAACCTGGGCTATTTCTACATCCTGTTCGGTGGCTTCGTGGTGGTCGCCGCGGGCAATTCGGTGAACCTCACCGATGGCCTTGATGGCCTCGCCATCGTGCCGGTGATGGTCGCTGCCGCGTGCTTTGCGTTGATTGCTTACCTGGTGGGTAGCGCCGATTTCTCGACATACCTGCTGCTCAACAACGTGCCGGGCACGGCCGAGCTGTCGGTGGTCTGCGGCGCGCTGATCGGGGCTGGACTTGGCTTCCTGTGGTTCAACGCACCACCGGCGCAGATTTTCATGGGCGATACCGGCTCGCTGGCCCTGGGTGGTGCCCTCGGCACCATCGCGGTCGCGACCAAGCACGAAATCGTCCTCGCGATAATCGGTGGCCTGTTTGTGTTGGAAACGGTGTCTGTCATCGTGCAGGTCACATCGTTCAAGCTGACCGGCAAGCGCGTGTTCCGCATGGCGCCAATCCACCACCATTTCGAGCATCTCGGTTGGACCGAGAGCCAGGTGGTGATCCGCTTCTGGATCATATCCTTCGTTCTGGCTCTGATCGGCCTGTCGAGCCTCAAGCTGCGCTGATTACTGCGGCGCCTTGGCGAAACCCTTGACCAGGATCGGCCCCGTCGGGCGGCCGGTCGGGGAGCCGGGCGCCGGTTCAAGCGTGATCTCGTAGAGCTGGCCGTTTTGCGGCTGAGGCAGATTTGCCCCGGCAAGACGGATGGTGGCGGGGTCACTGAAGGTTCCCAGGGATACCGGGCCGGTCGCCACGTCCGGTAGCGTCCAGACCTGAAGAATCTGTCCTTGGGGTACCTGGAAGTCTTCGAGTGGCACCAGGCGCACGCTGTTGTCGGCAAAGGCCTCGATGATGGCTCCGGGCGCAGCATCAGCCTCGTTGAGCAGCACCGCAATCATGACTGGCTGGGGACTTGTGGTCGCGCTCATGCTGCCGGCGAAGTATCCGACACCCAGGGCCACGACGACACTGGCAGCCAGTGGCAACCATGCCAGGTTGCGTTTTGGCCGAGTGCGCAATGGGACGACCGTTCCGTTCTGCGTTTCGAGGCCAGCTTCGATGGCCGCCCACAGCTGTGGGTTGGCCGCCGGCTTTCCCACAGTATCGTCGAGCGCGAGCATATGACGCTGCAGGCGCGTGACGGCATCGGCCACCTCGCGGTCGCTGGCGATGGTGGCTTCGAAACGCACTAGGTCCTCGCCGTCAAGCAGCCCGAGGACGTACAGCCCGACCTGTTCCATCTGCGCCCCGGTCATGACAGGCACTCCTGCAGGGAGACGACGCCGCGCCGGATCCACGCCTTCACAGTGCCGAGTGGCGCATTCATCGTCGCTGCCGCCTCGCCATGGTTGAGCCCTGTAACATAGCACAGCAAGATGGCGCGGCGCTTGGGCTCGTCCAGCCGTTCGAGGCAGGTGCGCAGGGCGTCGCGTTCCGCCAGGGTGTCGAATGCTGAAACGGCATCGGCCTGCCGGTCGCCAAGGTCGGCCAGGTCCGTTTCGTCGTGATACTCAACCCGCGCGTCGTTGCGCAGCAGGTTGAGGGCGCGGTTGCGGGCCATCACCGTCAGCCAAGCCCGACCATTGCCGCGCGCGCCGTCAAACTGGGCGGCCTTGCGCCAAACCGTCACGAAAATCTCCTGCACCACTTCCTCGGCCAGGTCGCGACGGCGCACGATACGCTGGGCGATCGCGACGAGGCGCCCGGACTCGCTGTTGAACAGCTGAGCTAGTGCGCCACGTTCGCCAGCGGCGACGCGGCGGAGCAGGTCATCGGTGTCGATCAAGTCGGACATGACGTGCAACATGGGCAAGTTCTCTCTTCCTGTCGATTACCCTTGCGCGCGACATGTGGATGCGCGGCGTAAACTTTTTTTTGCGGCACTGCATCTGCGGTGGCAGGCTCGCGGGTAATCCCCTCGTAACAGGCGCACGAGGCGCCACCCAAGAAACGAGGAGACGTCCAGATGACTGCCAAACTCCCCCTTGCCGCTATCTCCCTTGCTGCCCTGACACTGGCCACCGGCGCTGCGGTTGCTGCCCCCGCCGTTGGCCTTGTCGGTGGTTCAACGCTGGTCATGTTCGACACTGAAAGCCTTGCCGTCAGCGGCACGATGGAAGTCACCGGCGTTGACGGTCTGGCCGGTATCGACGTGCGTCCGGCTGACAAGATGGTCTATGGCGTGTCGCTGGCCGGCGAGGTCGTCACCATCGATACCGCCTCCGGCGCCGCTACGGTCAAGAGCACGCTGTCGGAAATGCTGCCGAGCTTTGAGGGCGCTATCGTCGACTTCAACCCGATGGCCGACCGCCTGCGCCTGATGGGCACCGATGGCACCAACCACCGCGTCAATGTCGATGACGGCATGGTCACGGTCGACGGCTCGCTGGCCTATATTGCCGGCGACATGCATGAGGGCGAGACGCCGGCCATCGTGGCCGCGGCCTATATCAACTCGATCGGCAAGCCCGAAGCGACTGGCATGTTCGATATCGATGCGACGATTGCAGCCCTGATCAAGCAGGCCCCGCCGAATGACGGCACGCTGGCTGCTGTCGGCAAACTGGGTGTGGAAGGATCGAGCTACGCCTTCGATATCTCCTCGACCGAAGATCTGACCAACACCGCCTGGCTGGTCATCGATAACACGCTGCACACGGTCGATACTGCGACCGGTGCTGCGACGGCTGTTGGCGCCATCGAGGGAGTGGACGGCATGATCTCGGATATCGCTGTTCTGCAGTAATCTGGGGTAGGGCCCGCTACCGGTCCCACCCACAAGATGTCACCCTCGGGTCGAGCTCGAGGGTGACGATCGCGGTTTGTGACTGGCGAGGATGGTCCTTCGCTCCCTTTCGCAAATTGCATTTCCGATTCGGAAATCGGTAACCAACCGGCTGCTACAATTCGATCCAGTTTGTATCGAGTAGTCTGGCCCCTCCCATGATGTTCTCCCGCGCCGAAAAAACGCCTCTGGCCGAATGGTGGTGGTCGATCGACCGGGAACTGCTGGGGGCGCTGATCCTGCTTCTGACCTGCGGCATGGTGCTGAGCTTTGCCGCCAGTCCGCCGGTGGCCGAGCGCATCGGGCTCAACGAATGGTTCTTCGTCATCCGCCACGCCATGTTCTGCGCCCTGGCGCTGCCGGTGATGGTCGTCACGTCGATGCTCAATCATCGCCATGCCCGCATCGTGGCGCTCCTGACATTTGCGGTGAGTCTGCTCCTGCTCTGGCTGACATTGCGCTTCGGCACCGAGGTCAAGGGTGCGCGGCGCTGGATTTCCTTTGCCGGCCAGTCGGTGCAGCCGTCCGAATTCGTCAAGCCGGCCTTCGCGGTGCTGGCGGCCTGGCTGTTCTCGGAATCGATGATCCATCGCAACGTGCCCGGCCGCATACTCGCGACGCTTGCAATGGGTGCCATCGTCGCCGCGCTGCTGCTGCAGCCTGACATCGGCCAGACCGCCCTGGTGCTGGGCACCTATGCCGTGCTGCTGTTCCTCAGCGGCATTTCCTGGTTCATCATTTTCGGGCTGGCGGGCGCAGCTGGTGCGCTGCTGTTCGGCGCCTACATGTTCTTCCCGCACGTGTCGCGCCGTATCGATACTTTCCTCAATCCTGAGGGCGGCGGCAATACCTACCAGATCGACCGGGCGCTGCAGTCGCTGATGGAAGGTGGCTGGTTCGGACGCGGTCCGGGCGAATCCATTGCCAAGAAGCTGATCCCCGACGCCCATGCCGACTACGTGTTTTCCGCTGCTGCCGGCGAGTTCGGCATTCTGTTCTGCATGGTGCTGGTGACGCTGATCGCCTTCATCGTCATTCGCGCCATGATGGGGGCACAAAGGCAGACCAGCCTGTTCGCGCGTCTTGCTGCATCAACCCTGGCGATTCAGTTCGCCATGCAATCGGGCATCAATCTGGCCGTGAACCTCAATCTCATTCCGCCCAAGGGCATGACCCTGCCATTCGTCTCCTATGGCGGCACCTCGATGATCGCCATCGCCTTCGGCATGGGGCTGATGCTGGCCTTCACCCGTACCAAGCCCGAGGAGCGCATGGCCACGGGCCTGCCCAGCTACAAGAGCGCCGTGGCGCCATTGGCGCCGGCCGAATGAAGAAGTTCATGCTTATGGCAGGTGGTACGGGAGGGCACCTCTTCCCGGCCATGGCGCTGGCGCAGGAGTTGGTTCGGCGCGGCCATGCGGTCGAGTTGATGACCGATCATCGCGTCGAGGCCTATGGCTCCGATTTTCCGGCGAGCGCGATCCATATCGTGCCGTCGGCTACACCTTCGCTCAGCAATCCGTTCAAGTTCGTCGCTGGTGGATTCAAGATATTGCGCGGCATCGCCGTGGCTTTCGGCAAGCTGCGGCAGAGCCAGCCCGATTGCGTTATCGGCTTTGGCGGCTATCCGACCTTTCCGCCCTTCGTCGCCGCCAATTTCCTGGGCATTCCCGGTATCCTGCATGAGCAGAATGCGGTGATGGGCCGGGCCAATCGGGCCCTGGGCCGTTTCGCCGACATCCTGGCGATGAGCTTCTCCGCGACCAAATTCGCCGATGTGCAGAACCTCGAAAAGGTCGTGACCGGCAATCCGGTGCGCGATCGGGTGCGCGATGTCGCCGGCACGCCCTATCCGGAGCTGACCGCCGATGGTCCGATCCACCTTGTCGTGTTCGGCGGTAGCCAAGGCGCCAAGGCGATGTCGGATATCGTGCCATCAGCGGTGGCGCTGATCCCCGATACTATCCGGCCACGCCTGCAGATCGTGCAGCAGTGTCGGGCGGAGGATCTTGACCGTGTTGCCGAGGTCTATCGCAAGGCCAAGGTCAATGTGGAGCTGGCAGCGTTCTTTACCGATCTGCCCGAGCGTATCGCGAAGTCGCACCTGGTGATCGGCCGCTCGGGCGCCTCGACCATTGCAGAACTGACAGTGATCGGCCGGCCATCCATTCTGGTGCCGCTGCCGGGCGCGCTCGATGCCGATCAGAAGAACAATGCGCTGGTGGTGGAAGCGGCTGGTGGTGGCTGGGTGGCCGAGCAGGCCTCGCTGTCGCCGCAATCGCTTGGCACTCGCCTCACGGACCTGTTAACAGACCCAACGACCCTCCCCAAAGCCGCTGCCGCAGCCCGTTCGCTGGGGCAGCCGCGCGCTGTCGAGAAGCTGGCGGACCTCGCCGAAATGCTCTCCGGCAAGAACATGATGGAAGACAGCAGATGAAGATGCCTCGCGACCTCGGCCCCGTCCATTTCATCGGGATCGGCGGTATCGGTATGAGTGGTATTGCCGAAATCCTGCACAACCAGGGCTATACGGTGCAGGGCTCGGATGCCTCGGCCAGCGCCAATGTGCAGCGCCTGCGCGACATGGGCATCAAGGTCGAGATCGGCCAGAGCGGCGACAATCTCGGCAAGGCCGAGGTGGTTGTGGTGTCCTCGGCCATCAAGAAGGACAATCCGGAGCTGGTCGCCGCGCGCGCCAAGGCATTGCCGATCGTGCGTCGGGCAGAAATGCTCGCCGAGATCATGCGGTTCAAGACCGCCATTGCCATTGGCGGCACGCATGGCAAGACCACAACGACGACGTTGGTGGCGACGCTGCTCGATGCCGGCAATCTCGATCCGACCGTCATCAATGGCGGCATCATCAATGCCTATGGCACAAACGCGCGCCTGGGGCAGGGCGACTGGATGGTGGTTGAGGCAGACGAGAGCGACGGCACCTTCGTCAAGCTGCCGGCCGATGTGGCCATCGTCACCAATATCGATCCCGAGCATCTCGACCATTACGGCGACTTCGAAGGCGTGAAGAAGGCCTTCCACCAGTTCGTCGAGAACGTACCCTTCTATGGCTTTGCCGTGATGTGCCTCGATCACCCCGAAGTGCAGGCGCTGGTGGGTGAGATCAAGGATCGCCGCGTCATCACCTATGGCCGCAACCCGCAGGCCGATGTGCGGTTGATCGATCTTGAAACCATCGATGGGGTCAGCCATTTCTCGGTCGAAATCCGCGACCGCATCCGGCTGACCCAGTTGCGTATCGACGGGCTCGAACTGCCGATGCCGGGCGTCCACAACGCACTCAATGCGACTGCCGCGATTGCCGTCGCCGACCAGCTGCGCATTCCTGCCGATGCCATCCGCAAGGGGCTCAAGGGCTTCACCGGCGTCAAGCGCCGCTTCACCAGGACCGGCGTGGTCGGTGGCATCACCGTCATCGACGACTATGGCCACCATCCGGTGGAAATCGCTGCCGTGCTCAAGGCGGCGCGCTCTTCGGCAAAGCGTGATGTCATCGCCGTGGTGCAGCCGCATCGCTATTCGCGCCTGCATGATCTGTTCGATGATTTCTCAGCGTGTTTCAACGATGCGGACACGGTCATTGTGGCACCGGTCTACGCAGCCGGAGAACAGGCCATTGCTGGCGTGACGCATGAGGAACTGGTCAACCGCATCCGCGCCCGCGGCCATCGCGATGCTCGCATTCTCGACAAGCCCGAAGATTTGCCGGCGCTGATCGCCAGCCGGGCGGAGGCAGGGGACTATGTCGTGTGCCTCGGCGCCGGCAACATCACGCAGTGGGCCGCGACCTTGCCGGCCGAGTTGGGTGCGCTGATCGGTAAGGATCCCGAATGACCAAGCACGTCGCCGTCCTGATGGGCGGATTGTCCAATGAACGGCCGGTGTCGCTCAGTTCCGGCAAGGGCTGCGCCGAGGCTCTGCGCAATGCCGGCTATCGGGTGACCGAGGTCGATGTTGGCTATGACATTGCCGAACGGCTGCGCGAGATTGCGCCGGACGTGGCGTTCAATGCCCTGCATGGCCGGTTTGGCGAGGATGGCGCGATCCAGGGTGTGCTGGAATTCCTGCGGATCCCCTATACCCACTCGGGCGTGCTGTCGTCGGCGCTGGCGATGGACAAGCACCAGGCCAAGATCGTGATGAAGGCGGCGGGAATTCCGGTTACCGACCACGTCATTGCCTCCAGGGCCGAGGTTGGCCGGGCCCATGTGATGCCGGCGCCTTATGTGGTGAAGCCGGTGGCCGATGGCTCCAGCTTCGGCATCCTGATCGTCAAGGCCGACCAGTCCCATCCGCCGCAGGAAATCCTGGGCGAGGACTGGAAGGGCGGCGACGAATTGATGGTCGAGCGCTACATTCCCGGTCGCGAGCTGACCTGCGCCGTGATGGGCGATGTCGCGCTTGGTGTGACGGAGATCGTTACGGACCTGGCCTTCTACAATTTTGAGGCGAAATACTCCGCCGGTGGATCACAACACATTGTGCCGGCTCAAATTTCACCGAAAATTTACGACAAAGTGCAGAAGATGAGCCTGAAGGCGCATGCTGCGCTTGGCTGCCGTGGCATCACCCGAACCGACTTCCGCTTCAACGATGCGGCGGGAGAAGATGGTGAGCTTGTCTGTCTGGAAATCAACACCCAGCCGGGCATGACCCCCACCTCGCTGGCGCCTGAACAGGCGCTACATGCCGGGCATTCCTTCGAAGAACTGGTCGCCTGGATGGTGGAGGACGCGAGTTGCAACAGGTAAAGAGCGAGGCCTTTCTCGCTGGCGCAAGGATCGTCGATCCCCGCGCATTGCCTGTTCCTGTCCGTTCTCCCCGGCGCAAGCTCGCCAACAATATCGGCCGTACCTTCGTTCTGCATGGCAAGGCGATCCGTCGTGGGGTCGCCGTCGCCGCGCTTCTGGCCGCCAGCGTTGCTGTCTATGAATTGCGCCAACCCATCGCCTTTGCCGGCCTGATGCTCGGCGAGGTGGCGCAGGGACGGTTTGCCGATGCCGGCTTTGCCATCGGCGAGATTTCCATCACCGGCCAGCGCCTGACCGGCGAGCAGGCTATCTTCGATGCCCTGGGCATCGAGCCGCATACCTCCACGGTCAGCTTCGATGTCGAAGCGGCCCGCCAGCGCATCGCCGAGCTGCCGTCGATCGAAACCGTCAGCGTGCGCAAGACCTATCCGGGCGACGTGATCGTAACGGTAACTGAGAAGGTGCCGGTCGCCCGCTGGCGCGTCGATGGCATTACCTTCGTGGTCGATGCGTCGGGCGAACAGATCGGCGAGGATCGTGGCGCCTATACCGACTTGCCGCTGGTGGTTGGCGATGGCGCCAATGACGATGCCATGGTGATGATCCGCGCGCTCGACCAATATCCCGAACTCAAGGATGGCCTGGTCGCGCTGTCGCGCATCGCCGATCGCCGCTGGGACCTCATCTACGAGACCGGCCTGCGCGTGCAACTGCCGGAACTGGGCGTTGCCGGTGCGCTGCGCCATCTCGTCGGTTACCAGAACGACTACCAATTGCTCGATCGCGACTTGACCGTGATCGACCTGCGCGTTCCCAGTCTTGTGGCCGTGCGCCCCACCAAAACCGAAGAAGAACTCAAGGCTGACGAGGAGGAGCGGCTGGCGGCCATTGCCGAGCGCGCTCGGTCGACCCAGCCCTATCCCCTACCGCCGCGCACCCTTCCGTCCCAGACATTCTCCCAACCGACTGCTCCGCAATGATGACCGACGCCATGACTTCCCGGCTTCGCCCCGTCCAGCACGGCAAGACCACCCTGGTCGCCGTGCTCGATATCGGCTCGACCAAGATTTGTTGCGTCATCGCGCGCCTGACGCCGCGCCCCGAGGGCAAGGCGCTCAAGGGCCGCTCGCACCAGGCCGAAGTGATCGGTTTCGGCTATGGCCCCTCTTCGGGCGTCAAGAGCGGCGTCGTCACCGATATCGAAAAGGCCGAGCAGACCATTCGCTCCGTGGTCGGCATGGCGGAGCGCGCGGCAGGGCTGACGCTGGAATCGGTGCTGGTCAATGTCACGGCGGGCCGCCTCGGCTCGGAGACCTTCTCGGCCGCGGTGTCGCTTGATGGCCAGGAAGTCGAAAAATCCGATATCCACCGCGTGCTGCGCGCCGTCAACGAGCGCTCCGTACGGCCGGAACGCTCGATCATCCACGCGTTACCGATTGGTTACGCGATCGACGGCCAGAAAGGCATTCGCGATCCCAAGGGCATGGTCGGCGACAAGCTCGGCGTCGACGTTGCCGTCGTGAGCTCAGAAACGCTCGCCATGCGCAATCTCGAACTGGTGCTGCATCGCTGCCACCTGCAGATCGAGGCCCTGGTCGCCACCCCCTATGCCTCGGGCCTGGCCACTTTGGTTGATGACGAAGCCAAGCTGGGCGTCGCCTGCATCGACTTCGGCGGCGCCACCACGACGGTTTCGGTCTTCAACGAAGGCCACCTGGTCTATGCCGATGCCATCGCCATCGGCGGCCATCACCTGACGCTCGATATCGCCCGGCAGCTCTCTGTGTCCGTCGCGGACGCCGAGCGCCTCAAGACCTTCTACGGCTCCGTGCTGCCAGGCCAAGCCGATGAGCGCGATCTGATCCCGATCCAGCCCGTCGGCGCATCGCATGACGAGGCGCCGGGACAAGTAGCCCGATCCGTTCTGACCCGCATCATGCGCCCCCGCATCGAGGAAATCCTCACCGCCATACGCGACCGCATGCAGGCCACCGGCATGATGGATGTCTGCGGCCGCCGCTTCGTGCTCACCGGCGGCGCCAGTGAAATGACCGGCCTGCCGGAAGTCGCCCGCCGCACACTGGCCCGCAACGTCCGCAACGGCCGCCCGATGGGCATTGCCGGCCTGCCCGAAATGGCCAAGGGCGCCGCATTCGCCACAGTGGCCGGTATGCTGATCTATCCGCAGGTCTGTTCCCAGGAATACCAGGAGCCGCGCGGCTCACGGAAACTGACGGGCACCGACGGCTATTTTGCCCGGGTCGGCAACTGGCTGAAGACGAGCTTCTAGAAGCGCCGGGTCTGACGTTACCAAGCCCGCCCCACCTCTTCACCCAGTGTCGAGGCCAGCCGCCGCCGGGTCGCGGCTTCGAATTCCTCCGGCCATGCGATGTCCAGCCGCTTTGCCATAGCGCGAGCCCGCGGCATGAATTCGCGGGCCACCGCAAGGTTGGCGGCGATCAGCGCTTCACGCTCCGGACCGGGATAGGGCAGGGATGCCAGCAGCTGCATCTGTTCCGGCGGCAGCAGCTTGGATTGATGCAGGATGCCGCCTGGGTCGGGGTTGGTCACGTCCTGCATCAACAGCGCCTCCAGGTGGCCGCGCATCATGCCGACGCCCAGCACCATGGTCACATATTCGCCCCGGCCCACGCCGACCGGCATCAGGCCCAACATGCGGATGAACTCGTGGATCAGGTATTGCACGGTTCCTGCATCCGGCTCTTTGGGCGGCAGGGTATCGGGCAATCCGTCGTAGATGCCGTCGCGGTCGATCAGGGGCTTGACCAGGTTCTTGGCGCGCCGGCCGAAGTCCTTCGCCGTTGCCACCGTCAAGTCACAGCGCAGCCACTCTTCGGAGATGGCGTTGAGCACGATCACACCGCGGGGCAATTCGTTCCAGAACACGATCGGCGTTATCCGCTGCAGGACTGCACGCCACTGGTCGGCGACCATTCGCTCCTGGCCCTCTGACACCACGGCGATGAAGTCGACGTCGCTCCAATCATCCGCCGTGCCGCGGCCATAGCTGCCAGCAAGGAAGAGGCCGCGCACGGCCTCGATATCCATCGGCGCCTTCACGGCCTCGATAAGCTGCTGCTGGTCCACGATTTCCTCCCAGGTTGGCGGCACACTAGCCCAGCGCCACCAAAAGGGAAGGGATCACGCCCCGGCATAGGCCTTCTCTAAATCCGCAACGATCAGCTTACGCATTTTCAGCATGGCATCGGTCGCTCGCCCAGCGCCCGCGGGGTCGGCGCCCATGACGGTGGAGTAGATCTGCTTGGGTACGACCTGCCAGGAGAGGCCGAACTGGTCCTTGCACCAGCCGCACATGCTCTCTTCGCCGCCATTGTCGACGAAGCTGTTCCAGAAGTGATCCACCTCGGCCTGGCCGTCGCATTCGACCATGAAGCTGACAGCCTCGGAGAAGGGGAACTGGCTTTCGGCGGGGCCGCTGCCGTTGAGCAGGAAGAATTTCTGGCCAGCCAGTTCGATGACAGCGGTAAAGGCCGCGCCAGCAGGGTCATGCCGGGCAACATTGTGGACTTTGGCATCCTTGAAGGTCGCCGTGTAGAATTTGATCGCGTCGTCGATGCGGTTGTTGAACCACAGGCAGGGCATCATGGTGGTCACGGTCGTTCTCCTCGTTGGTGTTCTGTAGTCCAGAACCAATGTGTTATATTGCTATATGGTTATATGGTGCCTGTCAACGGTTGGTGCGCGGCGGCGGGGCCGGACGTGGTTAACAGGGGCTGAACGCGTAACGCCCAAGTGTCGCAAATTGCGGTCACGTTAACATCGGCGGGACAATTGTTAGGGGCCGGTTAACGTTTGCGAGGGTAAATCTTTACCAACACCGCCACTATGAGGCCTTCCATGCCAATCAACCTCACCATCCCGGACATTCAGGAACTCAAGCCACGCATTACCGTGTTCGGTACGGGTGGCGCCGGCGGCAACGCCGTCAACAACATGATCGAGTCCGGACTCGATGGGGTCGACTTCGTCGTCGCCAATACCGATGCGCAGGCCCTGGCTCTCAGCAAGGCCCAGCGGATCATCCAGCTCGGCGTCAACGTCACCGAGGGCCTGGGCGCTGGTTCGCATCCTGAAGTGGGTCGCGCAGCCGCCGAAGAGAGCTGGGACGAAATCAACGACCATCTCTCTGGTTCGCACATGGTGTTCATCACCGCCGGCATGGGCGGTGGCACCGGTACCGGCGCAGCGCCAGTGATTGCTCGTGCTGCGCGCGAGCAGGGCATCCTGACTGTCGGCGTCGTCACCAAGCCGTTCAATTTTGAAGGCAATCGCCGTGCTCGCCTGGCCGAAGACGGCATCGACGAACTGCATCGCCATGTCGATACGCTGATCGTCATTCCGAACCAGAACCTATTCCGCGTCGCCAACGAGAAGACCACCTTCGCCGACGCGTTCGCGATGGCCGACCAGGTGCTGTTCTCCGGCGTTGCCTGCATCACCGACCTGATGGTCAAGGAAGGCCTGATCAACCTCGATTTCGCCGACGTGCGTGCCGTGATGCGCGGCATGGGCAAGGCGATGATGGGTACCGGCGAAGCCTCGGGCGAAGATCGTGCCCGCCACGCCGCCGAAGCCGCTATTGCCAACCCGTTGCTTGACGATGTGTCGATGCATGGCGCACGGGGCCTCTTGATCTCGATCACCGGCGGCCCTGACCTGACGCTGTATGAAGTCGACGAAGCGGCCAGCCGCATCCGCGAGGAAGTCGATCCGGATTGCAACATCATCCTGGGCGCCACCTATGACCCGAGCCTCACCGGCACGATCCGTGTTTCGGTCGTCGCCACGGGCACCGATGCCACCATGGTCCAGGCGCTTGAGCCGGCAAAGCCACATGCTTCGCGCACGCCGCTTGAAGTGCGCCGCCACGTGCCAGTCGAGCCGAGCCGCGCTCAGATCGAACGCGCTGCCGTAACCCAGCCTGCCGCAGTCGTTACCCAGCAGATCGAGCATCAGGTCGAGGCCGCCGTGGCCGAAGCCTTCGCGATCCACACGCCCGCGCCGAGCTACTATGATACGTCTGAAGACGACGGCGTCTCAGTCGAGCCCTATATCCCGGCCGCTGCCGCTCATCACGAGACGGACGAGCCTATTATGGCTGACGATTCGCCGGTGCCCAGCGTCTATGTGCCGTCCCATGCCGCTCGCCCCGATGGCCAGCGCCGCATGCCGCGCACCGAGGAGCTGCCCATTGTTGCTCGCCGGACACAGGAAGTGCAGGAACGTCATGAGCCAGAGCCTCGCAATGCGCGGGCTTTGTTCAAGCGCCTCGCGTCCAATGTCGGCCTGAACCTGGGTCAGCCCCAGCCGCCGGTGAAGGATGAGCCGACCTATTCCGCAGCCGACGATGCCGCTGCCCGCAGCGCGATTGAAGCAGGCGGCGCAAGGACTTCGCGGGTTTCCCCGCCGGTCGAGGGTGCTCGTGGCAACCTCGATGCACAGGGTCGCCAACCGGCTGCTGCGCCGCCGAAGGATAGCCTCGAGATCCCGGCTTTCCTGCGCAAGCACGGTTAACCGCGCGCTTCTGGTATTCCGAAACATTGCTCGGTGCGGCTTCCGCGCCGAGTTTTTTTTGAGTAACACAGGTCCTAGGGGCGGGACTGGGTCGGAGTAATTCGAGTATGCAGAAACTTTCCACGCGCCAGCGCACCCTCGCGGCTGCGATCACCTTCTCCGGCTACGGCGTGCATAGCGGCCAGCCGGTGACACTGACGATCAGCCCGGCGCCTGTCGATAGTGGCTTCCTGATCTGCCGCGAGCGCGGCGAGGGCCAAACCACCAAGCCTGTGCCTGTTCATTTTTCGCGCGTCACGCGCACCACTCTCTGCACCACGCTCGATCTAGGCGACAGCGTCAGCGTCGCGACTATTGAGCATGTTACGTCGGCCCTGTCGGGCATGGGCGTGGACAATGCCCTCATCAGCGTTGATGGCACCGAGTGCCCGATTCTGGACGGCAGCGCGCGCCCCTTTGCCGAGGCAATCCTGCAGGTTGGCCTCGAAATCCAGCCGGCGCAGCGCAAGTTCCTCAAGATCATGCGCGCCGTCACCGTGCGCAACAACGACGCCTTCGCCGCGCTTGAGCCCTACAATGGCCGGGCGCTCGACCTCGAGATCGATTTCGACAGCAAGGTCATCGGTCGCCAGCGCATGATCTTCGACTGGACGCCGCGCCGTTACTACGATGACGTGTCGCGCGCCCGCACCTTCGGCTTCGTCCGCGATGCCAAGATTCTACGTCAGGCCGGCTATGCGCTCGGCTCCAGCCTCGACAATTCCATCACAGTTCACGAAGACCGCGTTCTCAATCCCGGTGGCCTGCGCTACGAGGACGAGTTCGTGCGTCACAAGCTGCTCGATGCCATCGGCGACCTGTCGCTGGGTGGCCTGCCAATCTGGGGGCGCTTCCGCTCCTACAAGGGCGGTCATGCCCTCAATGCGCATGTCCTGTCCGGTCTCTTTTCGAGCGAAGCCAACTATGAGATAGTTGGCGCTGAAGATTTGCCGCTGGAATTCGAGGCTTTTGACGATCAGCCCGAAGGCCTAGCGGTCAATCACTATTTGCGTTCCGTGCGCTAACCCATCCGGGCCGGCGCACGGCGCCGCAATTTTGATCCATTTGCTGACTACGCCGCCAACAATGCGGTGTTTTCGTATGAAAGACGGGGCAGTTCGTGACAGTTGACGCAATTGGTGGTCTCACCAGCCGGGCCACCCGGATATTGACGATTGCCCTGGTTGCCGTGGTCCTTGCCGGTTGCTCCGGAATGAACCTGTTCGGCCCGCCCAAGCTCAAGGATGAGGCTATCGTCCCAGCCGCTACGCTGTATCAGAAGGCACTGGATGATATGGACCGGCAGTATTTCCAGACCGCCATCAAGGCGCTGGAACAGCTTGATCGCCAGCACCCGCGCGATCCGCTGACGGAAAAGTCCAAGCTGATGCAGGTCTTCGCCTATTACCGCAGTGGCGAACTTGAGGAAGCCGTGCTTGCCGCCGACCGCTACCTTGCCATCTATCCCAATGGCAAGGACGTGCCCTACGTGCTCTATCTCAAGGGCAATTCCTACTATGCGCAGATCAAGGATATCACCCGCGATCAGCAGCTGTCGCGCGATGCCATCGAAACCTACAGTCTGGTGATCTCCAACTATCCGCAGTCGGAATATGCCGAAGACGCCCGTGAAAAGCTGCTGGTTGCCTATGACCAGCTCGCGGGCAAGGAAATGTCGGTGGGTCGCTACTATCTCGGCAACGGTCAGTACACAGCCGCGATCAACCGGTTCCGCACGGTCGTCGAGACTTGGCAGACCTCGACCCATATCGAAGAGGCGCTGTTCCGCCTTACCGAGGCTTACCTCTCGCTCGGTCTCACCAACGAGGCGATGACGGCCACTGCCGTGCTGGGTCACAACTACCCGTCCAGCACCTGGTACAAGCAAGCCTTCGAACTGCTCGGTAAGCAGGGCCTGGCCCCGCAGATGAACGAAGGCAGCTGGATGGCTGGCCTCCGGAACTAAGGTTTCCGCAAGAATTTGTTGCTAGTTTGTTCCGGGGCGCTATGATGCGCCCCGGTTCATTTTGTTCTGACGGAATCGCCAGCGCGTATGAACCGAGACGGCACGAGGTCTGTTGAGAAACAGGTGCTGTCATTCGTAGCGACGGTGACGTGATGGTAGGTTGCCGCCGAGTCTGTCGCGTGGCGACACCAAGCTTGGGAATGGTCCGCGCATGCTGAACGCGCTTTCGGTTCGCAATATCGTTCTTATCGACCAGCTCGACCTGGCACTGGATGGCGGCATGACCGTGCTGACCGGCGAGACCGGCGCCGGTAAATCCATTCTGCTCGATGCGCTGACCCTGGCCCTTGGGGGCAGGGGCGATGCGTCGCTGGTCCGTAGCGGGCAAGAGAGTGGGCAGGTGGTCGCCGTACTGCAACTGGCCGCCGATCATCCGGCGCGCGCCGTGTTGCGCGACAATGCCATCCCCGATGATGAGGATGTCATCCTGCGCCGCGTGCAGTTTGCCGATGGCCGCACCCGGGCCTTCATCAACGATCAGCCGGTTTCCGCCTCGCTGCTGCAGCGGGTGGGCGGGCAGATCGTCGAAATTCACGGCCAGCACGATGATCGGGCGCTGGTCGATGTCGCCACCCACCGTGCAGCGCTCGATGCCTTTGGCGAGCTGGATGGCGCCACAGGCAAGGTCCGTGATGCCTGGCAGGCGCTGAGCGATGCGCAGGACGCCTTGGCCGCCCAACAAGCACTGGTGGCCGAGGCGCTGGCCGCCGAGGACTACGCACGCCACACCGTGGATGAGCTGGGCAAACTCAAGCCGCTGGCTGGCGAGGAAGAAGAACTGTCCGAGCGCCGGCAGCATCTGCAACAGGTCGAGCGTTCGGCGTCCGATGTGGTCGAGATCGACAACATGCTCAACGGTCCGGCCGCTCCGGCGCCGGCACTGGCCAGCCTGATGCGACGATTGATGCGCAAGATCGATGGTGGCGCGACACTGTTCCAGCCGCTGGTCGATACGCTGGACGCCTCCTTGGTCGCCCTCGACCGCACTGCCGAATCGCTCGACGAGCTGAAGCGCGAAATGGCCTACGATCCGGCCGAGCTCGAGGCGGTCGAAGAACGGTTGTTTGCCCTGCGAGCCGCTGCGCGCAAGCACGGCACGAGCTGCGATGGCCTAGCCGAAGTGCTGGCCCGCTACACGGCCGATCTCGACACGCTGCAGAGCGGCGAAGCGCGGCTCGGAGCGCTCAAGATCGCCGAAGCCAAGGCCAGGGAAACCTATAGCAAGGCGGCGGAGACGCTCAGCAACGGCCGCGCCAAGGCTGCCAATGCGCTCAGCAAGGCGGTAGGGGCCGAATTGCCCGATCTCAAGCTTGGATCGGCGAAGTTCATCGTCGACCACCAGGTCGACAAGAGCCGCATCGCCGCCTCCGGCTTCGACCAGATCCAATTTCACGTACAAACCAATCCCGGCACTGCCGCCGGGCCGCTGCTTAAAGTGGCATCGGGCGGTGAGCTCAGCCGCTTCCTTCTGGCGCTCAAGGTGGTGCTGGCCGATCGCGGCTCGGCGCCCGTGCTGATCTTCGACGAAATCGACACTGGTGTCGGCGGTGCTGTCGCCGACGCCATCGGCCGTCGTCTTGCCCGTCTGGCCGATAAGGTACAGGTGCTGGCGGTGACCCATGCGCCGCAGGTGGCAGCGCGTGCGCAGCGTCATCTGCTGATCGAAAAGCAGATGGTCAAGGAAGGCGCCTTCATGCGCACGCATGTGAAGCCGCTGGCAGCTGATGCCCGGCAGGAGGAAGTGGCGCGCATGCTGGCCGGTGCGACGGTGACGGATGAGGCGCGGGCGGCGGCGAGCAAGCTGTTGAGTGAGGTCGGGTAGGAAGAATACCCGTTACCTAACCTCACCCTGAAAAGGGGAGGAACCGATCGTGTTCGTGGCACGATATTGCCCGACCACTAGGCAGTCCTCCCCCTATCAGTGGGAGGTTAGGTGGGGGTATCCTCTTCGATAGAATCTGTCCGAGTAGCCCGATGAACGACCTCTCCACCAAACCCGTCGATGACCTGACCGAGACGGAGGCGCAAGCCGAGCTGGCGCGCCTGGCCGAGGCCATCGCCGCGGCCGACATCGCCTATCACCAGAACGACGCGCCCGACATCACCGACGCAGCCTATGACGCGATGCGCCGCCGCAACGACGCGATCGAGGAGGCTTTTCCGGCGCTGGTGCGCGAGGACAGCCCATCGCTCTCCGTTGGCGCTCCGCCCGCCGAGGGCTTTGCCAAGGTCCGCCATGCGGTACCAATGCTCAGCCTTGCCAAGGCCTATACCGATGAGGACGTCGTCGACTTCCTCACCCGTGCCAAGCGCTTCTTCGAGCGCGACAAGGACCTCGACATCGCCTTCACCGCCGAACCCAAGATCGACGGCCTCTCGGCCTCGTTGCTCTACGAGAACGGGGTCTTCGTACGGGGCGCGACGCGCGGCGATGGCGCTGTCGGCGAGGATATCACCGCCAATCTGCGCACGATCAAGGACATCCCGGAAAAGCTCAAAGGCAAGGGCTGGCCGGCCAGCATCGAAATCCGTGGCGAGGTCTACATGACCTATGCCGAATTCCAGGCGCTCAAGACCCGCTCGGCCGCCGCTGGTGGGCAGGACTATGTCAATCCGCGCAATACCGCCGCCGGCTCGCTGCGCCAGAAGGACGCCTCGGTCACCGCGAGCCGCAATCTTCGCTTTTTCGCCTATGCCTGGGGCGCCACATCGGAAGATCCGGCGTCGACGCAGTATGAGGCGGTGCAGAAGTTTGGCGAGTGGGGCTTCGAGGTTTCGCCGCTGATGGTGCGGGCGAAGTCCGTCGATGAGCTGATCGCGCAGTACAAGTTGATCGAGGAGAAGCGCTCCTCTCTCGGCTACGATATCGACGGGGTCGTCTACAAGGTCGATCAGCTCGAATTGCAGCGTCGCTGGGGCTTCGTCACCGGCGAGCCGCGCTGGGCCGTGGCGCACAAGTTCCCGGCCGAGCAGGCCATGACTGTGGTCAAGAAGATCGACATCCAGGTCGGACGCACTGGCACGCTGGCGCCCGTCGCACGCCTTGCCCCAGTCACGGTCGGCGGCGTGGTCGTCGAGAACGTGACCCTCCATAACGAGGACTATATCAAGGGCTTCGACAGCAACGGACTGCCGATCCGCGAGGGCATCGACATCCGCATCGGCGACACCGTGGTCATCCAGCGGGCGGGGGACGTCATTCCGCAGATCGTCCGCGTAGTGCTGGAGAAGCGCCCTGATGATGCTGTGCCCTACGATTTCCCCCATACCTGCCCGGTCTGCGGGTCGCCGGCCACGCGCGAGCTGAACGAGAAGACCGGCAAGGAAGATTCCCGCCGCCGCTGCACCGGCGAGCTGATCTGCCCGGCCCAGGCGGTGGAGGGGCTGCGCCATTTCGTGTCGCGCGGGGCGCTCGATATCGAAGGCCTTGGCGCCGAGAATATCGACCTGTTCTTCAATGCCGGCCTGATCAAGACCGCTGCCGATATCTTCACGCTGAAGGACCGCCGCCCCGCCGTCACCAAGGCATTGGCCGAGCGTCGTGAAGAGCAGGCGAAGGTCCGTGAAGCCGCATCAGGCAAGACGCGCAAGAATGTCCGCAGCGTCGAGGATCGCAACTACGAGGGCCTCGACAAGCTGTTCGCCGCCATCGACGCCCGCCGCGAGCCGGAGCTCGACCGCTTCATCTTCGCGCTGGGCATCCGCCATATCGGCGAGACCACCGGCTCCGTTCTCGCCCGCACCTTCGGCACAATCGAAGAGCTGATCCGCGTGGGCAAGGAAACCGCCGCCGCTGCCGATCCGCACAGTGTCTTCCCGTCGGTCGATGGTATTGGCGGTACGGTGATCGAGGCACTGGTCGACTTCTTCGGCAATGAGCGCAACGATGCCGTGCTCGATGCCCTGCTGCAGCAGGTGCATCCCAAGCCCTATGTCGTCAATATTTCGGCCGATAGTGTCGTTGCCGGGAAAACCGTAGTCTTCACCGGTTCTCTCGAAAAAATGACACGATCTGAAGCCAAGGCTATGGCCGAACGACTGGGTGCCAAGGTGGCCGGCTCGGTATCGGCGAAAACCGATATCCTGGTGGCAGGTCCTGGCGCCGGGTCCAAGTTGAAGACAGCCTCCGATCTGGGGGTGGAAGTCATCACCGAGGACGAGTGGTTCGAGCGGGTGGGCAAGTAGGCGCGTTTCGCCCGGAACGCGATCAAGCGCAAGCGTCACGAGGGAGTGCGCGATGAAGTTTACTGGCCTATTGGCGACAGCTTTGCTGTTGCCCACGATTGCCCATGCCGGCGAGGCAGGGGATATTCTCACCCAACATCTTTATGCCGGCACGGTGGCCGAAGGACAGGCGGCGCTTGCCGCTGGCGCCGAGGCGCTTGAGCCCGAGGCCTGTTTCGGCGCCGGTTTCCTCAGCCTGGCCAGCGGAATCGAGGGCCTGGCACAGGACCTCTATCGCTATGGCGCCACCACGCCCGGCACGCCGGCCGCAGCACTGATGCTGGGCATCGGCGGCATGCCGGAGACAGCAGTACCGGCCAATCCCAATCCCGAGACGCTGACATATGAAGCTCTGCGCGGCATCCTCGCCGATTTCCGGGCCGATCTCACCAGCGCGCAGCAGAATTTCGAATGTCCCGCCGCCGCGACCGAAGGGGCCGATTTTGTCGTTCCCATCGAAGTGCTCAAGGTTCGGATCGATTTCGACGGTGACGGCCAAACCAGCGAAGCCGAGACGCTACAGGGTTTCCTTGAAGGCGTGTTCGGCGAGATGACGCCGCCGATGCCGGACGAACCGCTCGATGGCGGCAAGTCCAAGACCAAAGGTGGGGTGATCCCCGAACCTGCAGAGATCGACAGCACGATCGGCTTCGACGTTGCCGACTCGATCTGGCTGGCCGGCTATTCGCAGGTCATCGGTGTGCAGGTCGACATGATCCTCGCGCACAATTTCGAGGATTTCTTCAACGCCTACCTGCACCGGGTCTTCCCGGCATCCGGACTGCCGATGCAAGACTATTCCGAGGGCGGTACGCTGTTCATGGATCCGAGCAGCGATGCCGGCATTGCCGATATCATCGCGGCCATCCATACGCTGGATTTCCCAGTGGCCGATCGCGAGCTGTTCCAGTCCATCCCGGCTCAGCTCAAGCGCATCACGGCCCTGTCGCGCCAGAACTGGGACCTGATCATGGCCGAGACCGACGACGACCGGGAATTGCTGCCGAACCCCACGCAGACCTCGTTGATCGAGGGGCAGGACATTACCCCGGAGATGGTTGCCGCTTGGCGGGAGACGCTCGACGTGCTGGACAGAATAGTCGATGGCGAACTGTTGATCCCGCATTGGCGTTTCAAGCAGGGTTTCGACCTCAAGGCCTTCTTCGAAAATTCCGAGCGGACGGACCTTGTCATGCTGCTGACCGGGCAGGGGGCGCTGGCCTATCTGGCTGATGGCCCCATCGCCGACGCCGACAGTTTTGCGCTGGCCAACAGCGTATTCGGCGAAAACGTCTTCAACTATGCGGCATGGTTCAACTGATGCGCCCTACGCCGGGGCCGCTTGCGGCCCCGACAACCGCCGATTACGACGTTGGCGACCCCTGTTGATTTCATCTGAGTGTTCCGGAGATTACCATGCGCCTTTTAACCCTTGCCGCCGGCCTGTTCGTGGCTTTGACCAGCTTCGCCGCCGCCCAGACCTACGACACGCCACAGGCGCTGCTCGAAGCCTTTTACGAGCCCTATTTCAACGGCGAGTTCTCCGACAACGAGGAGGTCTTCCGCTCGCAGGCCCTGCAGGCGCTGTACGATAATGACGCACAGGTGACCCCGGCCGGCGAAATGGGCGCACTGAGCTTCGACCCCTATGTTGACGGCCAGGATTTCGACATCGCAGATTTCGAGATCGGCGCGCCCGGCATTGCCGGCGAGTATGCCTCGGTCGACGTCACCTTCACCAATTTTGGTGAACCGCGCAGTCTGACTTATGAACTGGTGCTGGAAGACGGCGGCTGGAAGATCGATGATGTGGTTTCGACCAATCCGGACAATGAGTACCGGCTGAGCGAGATTTTTGCCGAGAACGCGGCGCTGTATCAGTAAGCCTCGCGCGATTTCTCAGACGTCTTCCTCTCCAAAACTTAATCCTGCCGCCGCAAAGCCGCCATAAGCCGATCACAGTCGCGCCGTGCCTGCCCGCCATCTTCGATTGACGGTTAAAGGGGCAAATCGATGCGATTGATTCTGGCTTTGGTGGCGGCGGCTGTGGTGGTGGCACCGGCGATGGCGGCCGAGACGTTCAGTGATCCCAAGGCGCTGGTGACGGCGATCTACGACGACTACCAGCCGGGCAAACTGGCCGGGGATCCGACACTCTACTATTCCACCAAGCTCAAGGGCATTTTCGATCAGTCGATCGAGAATCAGGTCTTCGCCAGCGACGCCGCGATGACGGGTGCCGAGTTCAAGCCGGCTTCGGTGTTCAACCCATTCCTGCCCGATGTCAGCGCGCTGCTATTCGACGTGGCGATCGGCGAGGCCACCGTCATCGACGATCGCGCGGTGATCAATGTCAGCTACCACAATTTTGACCAGCCGCGTCTCGTGACCATCGCGATGGTGCGCGAGGACGGCAACTGGAAGGTCGACGACGTGGCGTCACTGGGCCGCGAGGACCACTGGTTGCTGAGCTGGGCGCTGATGTACGACCCGACGGGGTTTTGAGCCCTCACCTCTCCCCCAAGGGAGAGGTGAAGAGTCACAACTCCCCCGTCGCATCCTTCAGCCAGTCCTTGACCTTACCCTTGACCAGCGGTCCGATCTCTTTCCACACCCTGCGGTGATAGGCATCGAGCCAGTCCCGCTCCGCCTCTGATAGCAGCGACTTCCGGATCAGCCGCTTGTCGATCGGGGCCAGGGTCAGCGTCTCGAATTCGAGGTAACCTGGAAACGCCTCGCTCTCTTTCACCACGATCAGGTTCTCGATGCGGATGCCGTATGCGCCGGTCTTGTAGTAGCCCGGCTCGTTGGACAGGACGTTGCCGACCTCGAACGGTGTCGTATAGCGCGACGAGATGCCCACCGGCCCTTCATGCACACCGAGATAGGCGCCCACGCCGTGGCCGGTGCCGTGATTGTAGGTGATCCCGTCCTGCCAGAGGAACTGCCGGGCCAGTATGTCGATCTGGGCGCCATTGGTGCCTTTGGGGAAGCGCGCCATCGAAATGGCGATCATGCCCTTGAGCACACGGGTGAAGCGGTCACGCTCTTCGTCACTGGGCCTGCTGGTCGAGAGCGTCCGCGTGATGTCCGTCGTGCCCGACAGATACTGCGCGCCGCTATCGACCAGCATGATTTCGCCCGGCGCCAGGCCCCGGTCGGTCTTGGTAGTGACGCGATAGTGGACGATGGCGCCGTTGGGGCCAGCGCCTGAAATCGTGTCGAAGCTGGCGTCGACGCAGCTCTCCTCCTCGCGACGGAAGGCTTCGAGCGCCGTAACGATGCCGATTTCGGTGAGTTCGCCCTTGGGCGCCTCGTCGTCGAACCAGCTCAGGAATTTGGCCAGCGCCACGCCATCGAGCTTGTGTGCCTCGCGCATCCCGGCGAGTTCGGCCTCGTTCTTTTTCGATTTGGGCAGCAGCACCGGATCGCGCTTTTCGATCAGCGTGGCGCCGGCATCTTTCAGCGTGGTCGCGATGGCCTCCGGCGCTGAAGCCGGGTCGATCAGCACCGTTTTGGCGCCCTTGCCGAGCCGCGCCATGGCTGCGGGCAGGGTGCGGCTGCTGGCGATCCTGGCCACGCCGTCCAGCGCCCGGCGCAGTTCGCCGGTGATCTTGGCCGGATCGAGATAGAGCGTCGGCTGGCCCTTCTTCGGCACGATGGCAAAGCCGAGCACGAAAGGTGTGTTGGGCACATCACGACCGCGCATGTTGAACAGCCAGCAGATCGATTCCGGCAGCGTCAGCACGGTGGCGTCGGCGCCATCGGCCGCCAGCGCCGCCTGGATTTCGGCAATCTTGTCCGGCGCCGTCATGCCGGCCCGGTTGTGGCCGAGAAACTCGATCGGGCTCACCGGCGTGCCGGGGCGATCGGCCCAGATGGTGTCGACGAGATTTGGCCCCGCAATAAGGGTCGCGTGACCGGCCAGAAGCGTGGTCATCTCGCGTACTTCGCCGGGCGTGTGCAGCCACGGATCGTAGGCCAGCTTGCTGCCCTTGGGCACAATGGTCTTGGCCGTGTCGTTCAGGCCACCCCGGTCGGTCTGTACCACTGTCACCTTGCGCGTGTCGGTCTGGGCGGGGGCCTGCAGCGTGTAGCGGCTATCGACGAACAAGGCCGCCTTCTTCGGTCCAACCAGCGCCAGGCCGGCCGAGCCGGTGAACCCGGTCACATAGGCCAGCCGCGCCTCGCTTGATGGCACCGACTCGCCGCGATGCGCATCGGCGCGCGGGATCAGGAAGCCATCGACCCCGGCCTTGCTCATGGCCTGGCGCAGTGCCGCCAGCCGCGGCGCGACGTTCTTTGGGTCGGCCTTCTCCTCGAAGCTCTGGAACACGGTGGCGGGGAAGTTCTGGGCGGTCATGGGATTGTTCCTGTGCCGGAGTGCGCTCCGGTCATGGCTGGCTTGTTGTTATGAACTATAGCAATTCGGCGTCTTGGGCCTATTTTAGTGCCAGATTACAGGAGAACGAAGATGGCCAATGACAAGAATTTCTTCAGCCGCGCCTTCGACGCGCTGGTGGCCGGCCGCGAGCGCCAAGCCCAGCGTTATGTCGCCCAGTTCGAGCGCGACTACGGCAAGCTGAATGGCAAATTAACGAAGCGCTAACGGGGTTTGCGAGTCGTGCAGGGCTGGTTTGAGACATCTGGCCTAACCAAATCCTGCCAGACACACTAAATAGATCGTGACGGGGGCAATAGACCGTCGTCATAAGTGCATGGAGACTAGAATGACTGAGAGCAAGAACGACTTCCGCAAGGCCCTGGGTTCGGTTATCGAAGCCCGTGGTCGCGAATCGAGCCGCCAGGTCAGCTATCGCATGCAGCACCAGCTGCTCGGCGCGTTCACCAAGCGCCCGTAAGGCCGCTGCAGGTTTCTAGCGACGATCTGAGTGATCCCCGGAGCATGCTTCGGGGATTTTGCTTTTCCTGGCGTCGCGTTGACGCTGACGGCCCATAGCGCCCATTGCCACACATGGTCAGCAGTTTACCCACTGATTCCGCCAACATGCGGTGTCACATCGAGTGGCCTGCTACTTCATTTCCAGCATCAGCGTGGTCCAGTCCTTGCGCTGCAGCTTCTGCGTCAGGGTCATGCCCTGGCGCATATAGGCGTTGATCACGCCGCGCGCCTGATGCTCCAGGATGCCCGACAGGATGATCGTCGCGCCCTTTTGCGCTACCTTGCCGACAGCCGGTGCCAGCGCCATCAGCGGACCGGCCAGGATATTGGCGACGATTAGGTCATAGGGCGCATTTCTGCTGATGACGGGGTGGTTTAGCCCGGTTGCCTCGAGCGCGATGATCTGCTTGCCGACGCCATTCTGCTCGGCATTGGCGATGGTGGTCTGCACCGAGATCGGGTCGATATCGCTGGCGATGACCGGCGTCCGCGTCCGTTTGGCCAGCGCAATGGCCAGCACGCCTGTGCCGGTGCCTACATCGAGCATCACCCCCGGCCGCTTGCGCTTGAGCAGGATGTTGATGGCCTCCAGGCACCCGGTCGTCGTCTCGTGATGACCGGTGCCAAAGGCTTGCGCCGCATCGATTTTCATCGGCGTCAGGCCATGCGGAACCGGGCCGGTTTCGTGGCTGCCATAGACATAGAAGCCGCCGGCAATCACCGGGGCCAGGCCCTCGAGCGACTTGGCGACCCAATTTACATCCGGATCGAGCGGCGCAACGGAAAATTGGACTGTGCCACCAAGGGTTTGCCGCGCCAGTTCAACAAACGATTCAAGATCGGGCGGGCTGTCGCAGGCGGCCTCGAAGATCCATTCGCCGGTTTCTTCGTTCTCATGCGCTGAGGCGGTCAGCGCCAGGTCGTCCCGCTCCATCACCGCGTCGACCAGCGCATAGGCCTGTTCCTTGGTGAGCGGAATGGAGGAGAGCTGGTCGACGGCCATGGCGAGAAATCCTTTGTGTTCCGCCTAGTTGCGACAAGTGCAGGCGCAGGTCAACCGGACTTGTCCCCACTGGTAAAGCCGAGTGTAGATTCGCTCGAATTACAACTTCACCGCCGTCCCGGAGATCGACACCATCAGCATCGAGCCGTTCGTGCCGACAACCTCGTAGTCCAGGTCGACCCCGACCACCGCATCGGCGCCCATGCGTTCGGCTTCGTAGGCGAGTTCGTCATAGGCCTGGCGGCGGGCGTCACGCAGGGCGCCTTCATAGGCGCCGGCGCGGCCGCCGACGATGTCGCGGATGCCGGCGAACAGGTCCTTGAAGATATTGGCGCCGACGATCACCTCGCCGGTGACGATGCCCAGGTATTCGCGAACGGGGCGGCCTTCGAGCGTGGGCGTGGTGGAAATGATCATGCGGCGTCTCCTCTGTGCTGGCACAGAGATAGGCCGGGTCGGCATGCCGCGAAAGGGCGGGTAGAAAATTGTTGGCGAAGCTGTCGAAGCTGGGTGAGACTGGCCGACATGGGTTCGAGCGCCGGATCGTCCGGCCGCGATGAGGATCACCTGCCATGCTCGCCGTCACCAGCTATCCCGAAGTCTACATCCAGCTCACCGCCGCCAAGGTCGACGAACAGCTCGCCGCCTATGCCGCGCTGGCCGCATCAGTCAAAGGCGATGCCAAGGCCGAAGCGGCGCTGGCCGCCTTCGCGCCGGGCTATTTCCAGTCGATGCTGCTGGCTCTCGACCACCACTTCATGCACCGTATGCGCGGCGCCGAAGGGAAGGACGGCAACCCGTTGAACGAAGTGCGCATGCTGGCCGACGCCATCATGGAGCATGATGGCGTGCTGCAGGAGAACAAGACGATCAAGTATAAGGCGGAGAAGGCAGTGGCGGGGATCGCGGTGGGGGAGACGATGGTGCTGGATGCGGAGGTGTTTGGGCGACTGGCGAAGGCGTATGTGGAGGAGATTGGGAAGCGGTTTCCGTGATCACTATGTATAAAGCACTATACCCGCGTCAACTAAATCTCTTATAGTTGCCGTTGTGTACGATTTATTCTCAATGACTATATTCTGTATTATGCATCCGAGGAGCATGTCGACGGAGGTAACGAAAGCAATGTCAGTTTCGGGGGTGTGACTGGCACAGTTTATTGCGAAAACTTCGCCGCCGGCATCAAAGACTGGTCCCCCGCTGCCGCCGCCATGCAGGTGAAAATCAACTTGGTAGCAGGGCCATGGCAACATCACCCTATCGCGGCCAGTGGGAAACTGCTGCACGACCTTTCCACGAAAATTTTCTACATTCATTGCGATGGATTGTCCTGGTCCATCTGCCCAAACCTTCGTGTTCGCGACGACCGAAGTAAATGCTAGTGAACCGGCTTGAGGCTTTCTGCTTGTTAACACAGCACATTTGTTCGTGTGGTTCGGCTTCTCACCCAACACGCGCAAAATTCCAACATCAGATTCTTTGTGCACACATATTTCATGCACCCGCCTCATTGAGACTTGGTTTTCCTGCTCAAATTGAAAGATCAGCGGGAAACGCCCAGGTTCGAATGCCTCAATGACGTGCTTGGCCGTTGCAACAATTCCGGGTGCGATAAAAAAGCCAGTCCCTAAGAAGCGGAAGTCTGCCGGACCGGGCGATCGATAAGTTAGGATAGGAACCAACATGGCCTTTCCGTCACCGACTACCCCGTCCTTGTCATGGCTCCAGTACCTGCTCGGGTCATCGGCGCCCTTAAGCGGTTCCAATAGTTCAGGCTTCAAGGTCACCCCTTCTTAACAAAGCTCTCCAGCACCTTCTTCCGACCGGCCTTCTCGAAGTCGATGGTCAACTTATTCCCCTCGATATCGGCAATCGCGCCATAGCCGAACTTGAGGTGAAATACGCGGTCGCCTCTGCCGAATGCCGATCTGTCGTTGCCTAGGTCGACTGATCGGGCGACGAGGTCGCCGTCGATGGTGAGCGGGCCGCCGCCCTTGCGGTTGGCCTGCTGGTTGCGGGCGCGTTGCCAGCCGGGGGTTTCGTAGACGCTTTCGAAGGGGTCGGCTTTATTGAAGCGGCTGGTGGCGCCGCCGCCATAGCCGTAGCCGCCATAGGATGAGCCGGTATCCTTGACTTCGACGGCGTCGGGCGGGAGTTCGTCGAGGAACCGGGATGGGATGGCCGATTGCCAGAGGCCATTGATGCGGCGGTTTTGCGCCACCGACAGCCGGGCGCGCTTGCGAGCGCGGGTGATGCCGACATAGGCGAGGCGGCGTTCTTCTTCGAGGCCGGCGCGGCCTGACTCGTCCATGGTGCGTTGGCTGGGGAACAGGCCTTCTTCCCAGCCGGGCAGGAAGACGGTGTCGAATTCCAGCCCCTTGGCCGAATGCAGCGTCATGATGGACACCGCGTCGTCGGCCTCGGCGGTGTCGCGGTCCATGACCAGCGAGATGTGTTCGAGGAAGCCGCCCAGTGTCTCGAACTCTTCCATCGAACGCACCAGTTCCTTGAGGTTTTCCAGGCGCCCCGGCGAGTCCGGCGATTTGTCGGCCTGCCACATGGCGGTGTAGCCGCTTTCGTCGAGGATTTGCTCGGCCAGTTCCCAATGCGAGATGCCGTCGAGGCGCGCCGACCAGTTGTCGAACTGGCCGACCAGCTCTCGCAAAGTGGTGCGCTGCTTGGGCTTGAGCTCCTCGGTTTCGAGCAGCATGCGCGTCGCGGCGAACAGCGACACCCCGGCGGCGCGCGAGGTGTTGTAGATGATCTGGATGGTGGAATCGCCCAGTCCGCGCTTGGGCACATTGACGATGCGCTCGAAGCTCAGGCCGTCGGCTGGGTTGGAGACCGTGCGGAGATAGGCGATGGCGTCGCGGATTTCCTTGCGCTCGTAGAAGCGCGGGCCGCCAATGACGCGGTAGTTCAGCCCCAGGGTGATGAAGCGCTCTTCGAACGAGCGCATCTGGTGGGAGGCACGGACCAGGATGGCCATGGAATTGAGGGCTTCGCCAGCGCGCTGGTAGTTCTCGATTTCGTCACCGACGGTGCGGGCTTCCTCCTCGGAATCCCAGACGGAAGTCACCGAGAGCAGCTCGCCATTTTCGCCGACATCGGTGTGCAGCGTCTTGCCGAGGCGGCTTTCGTTGTAAGCGATGAGCGTCGAGGCGGCCTTGAGGATGTTGGAGGTCGAGCGATAGTTGCGCTCAAGCTTGATCACCTTGGCTCCGGGAAAGTCCTTTTCGAAGCGCAGGATGTTGTCGACCTCGGCGCCGCGCCAGCCATAGATGGACTGATCGTCGTCGCCGACGACGCAGATATTGGCTTCGCTGGCCGGCTTGCCCTGGGCTAGCAGGCGCAGCCAGAGATACTGGGCGACGTTGCTGTCCTGGTATTCGTCGACCAGCATGTATTTGAATTTGCGGTGATATTCGGCCAGTACATCCGGATTTTCCTTGAACAGGCGGATGCATTCGAGCAGCAGGTCGCCGAAATCGGCGGCATTGAGGGTCTTCAGCCGCGCCTGATAGTCGGCATAGAGCTTGGCGCCCTTGCCATTGGCGTAGCTGCCGCTATCGGCGGGGGAGACATCCTTGGGCAAGAGGCCCTTGTTCTTCCAGCCATCCATCATCGAGGCGAAGAGTTTGGCGGGCCAGCGCTTCTCGTCGATGTTCTCGGCCTCGAGAAGCTGCTTGATCAGCCGGATCTGATCGTCGGTATCGAGAATGGTGAAGCTGCTGGTGAGGCCCACAAGTGCTGCATGACCGCGCAGGATGCGGGCCCCGATGGAGTGGAAGGTGCCCATCCAGGGCATGGAATCGAGGCGTGGAACCAGCCGTTCGATGCGCTCCTTCATCTCGCGGGCGGCCTTGTTGGTGAAGGTCACCGCGAGAATCTGCGAGGGCCAGGCGCGATTGGTGTTGATCATGTGGGCAATGCGGGTGGTCAGCACACGCGTCTTGCCCGTGCCGGCGCCCGCCAGCACCAGCAATGGTCCATCGATGCTCAGCACGGCATCGCGCTGTTCCTCGTTGAGGCCGCGCAGATAATCCGGCACCTGCTGGTTCCGGCCGAACTGGCTGGTTATGGAGCCCGCTGCCGGGCGGTCCAGGGGGTGGGCTTCACCGGGCATCGAGGGCCTTTCCATCGCCGCGTCGCCAGGGCAGGGACGAGAGGGCAGCGGGATTGACGAATCTTATTTTGTTCACGGTGCAATATAGGGTCGGCAAGGGCCGATGTATAGGACGGCTGCCTGTCACCAAACCGTCATGCCGATGTCATCGACAGGTCGTGCGCCAACCTTATGCGAGTCCCATTCTTCAATGGGGCTCCCTCATGCATTTCAACAAGCGTCTTGCCGCTCTCACAGCTGTCCTGCTGGCCACCACGGCCACGGGTCAAGCTGCCGAAGTCTTCAACCGCGTCGCCAGCTTTCCGGTGGAACTGAACAATCCGGAAGCGGAGGTCAGCTCGTCCGAGATCATCACCGCGACCGATGACGGCATGACGCTGATCTATTCGGACAGCCCGGCAGGCGGCATCGGCTTTGTCGATATCACCGACGCCAAGGCCCCCAAGGCCGGCGGCTTCCTCGACATGGATGGCGAACCGACCTCGGTCACCGTCATCGGTGGCAAGGCCTATGTAGCGGTCAATACGTCCGAGAGCTTCACCGAACCGTCGGGCAAGCTGGTTGTGGTCGATATCGCGACCAAGGCGATCGACGGCGAGTTCGACCTGGGCGGCCAGCCCGACTCGATAGCCCACAACGCGGACAACACCATCCTCGCCATCGCGATCGAGAACGAGCGCGACGAAGACGTGAACGATGGTGCCATTCCGCAGGCCCCGACCGGCTTCCTGACGATCGTGACGCTGACCGACGGCGCCGTGACCGAGGCCGAAATCAAGAAGGTCGAGCTTGCCGGCATCGCCGATATTGCCGGTGATGATGCTGAAGCCGAATTCGTCGCGTTCAACGATGCCGACGAAATCGCCGTGACGCTGCAGGAAAACAACTGGATCGCCATCGTCGATGCCAAGACCGGCACCGTGACCGGCGGCTTCTCCGCCGGCGAAGTGGGCGTTTCAGGCGTCGATACCAAGAATGACGGTACTATCGATTTCTCGGCCGACAAGGATGCCGTGCCGCGCGAACCCGACGCCATCAAGTGGCTCGACAATGACCGCCTGGTCGTCGCCAACGAGGGCGACCTCGACGGCGGCTCGCGTGGCTTCACCATCTTCGGCAAGGACGGCACTGTGCTGTTCGATTCGGGCAATGCGCTTGACGTCAACGCTGCCCAGCTGGGCCACTATCCCGATTTCCGCAACAAGAAGGGCGTGGAACCAGAAGGCCTCGAAGTCGCGACCTTTGGCGACGACCAGTACATCTTCATTGCGGAAGAGCGGTCGTCGCTGATCGCCGTCTACAAGGACACCGGTGCTGAGCCGGAATATGTGCAGTCGCTGCCGTCGGGCATTTCGCCGGAGGGCCTCGTCGCCATCCCCGAGCGCAACTTGCTCGCCACGGCCAACGAAGTCGACCTGCGTGAAGACGGCCTCGGCGGTTCGCATGTGATGCTCTATGAGCTGGCCGAGGCCGAACTGGCTTATCCGCAGCTGATTTCCGACCTTGGCGAAGACGGCCATCCGATCGGCTGGGCCGCCATTTCGGGCGCCGTTGGCGATGCCGAAAAGCCGGGCATTCTCTACGCCGTCAGCGACAGCGTGCTCAATGGCGCCCCGGCGATCTACGAAATCGACGCGACGGCCAAGCCGGCGCGCATCGTCAAGAAGACCATCATCACCCGTGACGGCGCGACCGCACAGAAGCTCGACCTCGAAGGCATTACCCTCGACGGCGAAGGCGGCTTCTGGCTCGCCAATGAGGGCGACAGCGACAAGCTGGTGCCGCACGCCCTCATCCATGTGAATGCCGATGGCGAGATCGAGGATGAAGTCGGCTTCCCGGTCGATCTGCTGGCTGGCCAGAAGCGTTTCGGCGCCGAAGGCGTCGCCAAGGTTGGCGACACGCTCTGGGTTGCGATGCAGCGTGAGTGGGGCGATGACGACAAGGGCTCGGTGAAACTGCTCGCCTACAACACCGAAAGCGAAGAATGGGGCGCGGTGCGCTACCCGCTCGAAGCTGCGCCGGAAGGTGGCTGGGTTGGCCTTAGTGAAATCACCGTGCATGGCGACTACGCCTATATCGTCGAGCGCGACAACCAGATTGCTGGCAAGGCTGGCCTCAAGGCGATCTACCGCGTCGCCCTGACCGAACTCGTTCCTACTGCGCTCGACGGTGAATTGCCCGTCGTGACCAAGGAACTGGTACGTGACCTGGTCCCCGATCTGGCCAGCAACAACGGCTATGTTGTCGACAAGGTCGAAAGCTTCGCCATCGACGCGTCCGGCACGGGCTATGTCATCGCCGACAATGACGGCACCGATGACAGCTCGGGAGAGACGTTCTTCTGGTCGATCGGCGCGCTGTAGGCTAATTCGACTGTGATTGCGGCGGCCGGACCTGCGGGTTCGGCCGCTACTTATTTGCCCGGTGACCAAAGCGTGATCCGCGCCGTGCCCTTTCCGCCCGAAACCTCGCATGTATTCAAGGCAATGGCGGGGTTGCGCGGGGGCCGCTCTTGCCTACACTCTGCCGCTGGAATCCGGGTGGCTAACGCGCAGTGCTGAACCGCATCTACATCATCGTGGGCATGCTGGCGATTATCGTACTCGCCGGGGCCTTTCTCGCACCGCGTTTCGTCCATTGGGGCGACTATCGCGGTCGCATGGAGCAATTGGCGACGGGCGTGCTCGGGACGCCGGTGACCATTCGCGGCGAGATCGAATTCTCGCTGCTGCCACAGCCCCGGCTGAGCTTCACCGATGTGCTCGTGGGCTCGCCCGAAGAGCCGGCTGCGACGGTCGACAGTGTCGAAGCCGAATTCTCGCTGATGGATTTCCTGCGGGACAACTACAACGTCACACGCCTGGTGCTGCGCGGGCCGGTGGTGGATTTCGACATCGACGAGAGTGGCTTCTTCGGCAGTGGCGTCGCGCTGTCGGGCAGTGGCGGCGGTGTCGTGCTGAGCGAAACCAGCATTGTCGATGCAACAATCCGCCTGCTGGACCGTCGTGGCGGCGACAGTTTCGTGGCCGACGATGTCGACGGCGAGCTCAAGCTCACCAGCTTTGCCGGGCCGTTTCAGTTCCAGGGCACCGGGAACTACAATGGCGAGCGCTATAGCGTGCGCTTCAACTCGGCCGCCGTGACCGAAGCTGGTTCGACACAGGTATCGGGCTTCCTGGCGCTGCTGAACGGCGGCTTTTCGCTGAGCACCGAGGGGCAACTCACGCCCGGTATGGCGCCCAAATATGATGGGGTGTTGACCTACCGTCAGAGGCCGCCAGAAACGGCTGTGGCCGACGAGATCCGGGGCGACCTGGTGTTCGAGAGCAAAGTCACCGGCTCGACCGATCGCATCGTGCTCTCGGGCTACGTGCTGCAACCCGACGAGAACCGTGCCAGTACGCGGTTGACCGGGGCGGCGAGCATCCAGCTGGGCGCGCGGCAGAGTTTCGACGCCGTAATTTCGGGCGGTGTGTTTGCGCTGCCGCCGCGCGATGCCAAGGAAAATGCATCGACGATGCCCTATGAGGCGGTGCGGCTGCTGAGCGAATTGCCGGCTCCCATGCTGCCACCGATACCGGGGCGTATCGGGGTCGATCTTGCCGAAATCGGGCTGCGCGGCTTTGCCCTGCGCGAGGTGCGGGTCGATGCCAGCACCGATGGCAGCGAGTGGACGATCGAACAGTTTATCGGCCGGTTGCCGGGCGATACCGAAGTGCGCGCTGGCGGCACGCTTACCGCCGAAGACGGTCGCCCGGCCTTCCGTGGCGACGTCACTATTTCGAGCGCACGCCTCGATGGTCTGTCAGCGCTGTGGCGCAAACCCGCCGACGATACGCCACTGTTCAACCAGCCTGGCGCATTGGCGGGTCGCGTGATGCTGGTGGGCGATGCGCTGGGCCTCAGCAATGGATTGCTGACATTGGCAGGGGCGGCCAACTCAGTCGAAATGCGCCTCGGATTTGGCGGCGAAAAGCGGCTGGATGTGGTTGGGCACTTCGGCCAGCTTGGGGCTAATGGCAGCGCCCTGCTGGCGGCGCTGCTGCCCAATCTGGCGAATGACCCGGGGTTTGGCCTGAGCTTTCCGGGTGGCAGCTTTTCGCTCACCGGGCAGACGGCACGCATGTTCGGATATGATGGCTCGGACCTGGTTGCCGAGGGGCAATGGGCGACCAACAAGGTGACGTTCTCGCGATTGTCTGCCGGGGAGTGGGGCGGCATCGGCTTCGACCTTGCCGCCTCTGCTGGTGGCACCGTAGCCCAGCCCGACATGTCCGGTTCGGGCATGGTGCGGATCGCTTCTGCCGATGCGCCTGCGCTGGCGGGATTTTATGATCTGCTCGGAACGCCGCAGGCCTGGCGGGACTTCCTGGCGCTGTCGGCACCGGCGGAGTTGCTGGTGGACCTGCAGCCTCCGGGAGAAGGCGGGTTGCAAGTATTGACGCTGGGTGGCGCCCTTGGGGCGGGCGATCTCGACCTGCGTGCCGAACTCGGCGGTGGCATCGCGGCTCTTTCGACCGGGCAATTGCAGCTGACGGCGACGCTCGAGTCGACCGACACGGTGGCTTTGACGCAGCAGATCGGCTTCGGCACGGCGGACCTGTTCGACGGCGAGTCCATGCTGGTCAGCATTGGCCTGACGGGGTCGCCGAGCAACAGTCTCAACTCGCGCCTGACCGCCAGTTCCGGCGACGAGACGATGAGTTTTGCCGGCGAGTTGCTGAGCATCGAGGATGGCGAAATCCAGGGCAATGGCGCCCTGCAGGTGGCACTGGCCGATGCCGGCGGTCTTGCCCATATCGTGGGGGCGCAGGGGCTGAGCCTGCCTCAGGTACAGGGAAGCGCGCATCTGCATTTCGAGGGCGATCGGCTGGCTACGCTGACCGAGATTGCCGGAACCTCTGGCGAAACTGGCTTTACCGGCGAGTTGTCGCTGGCGCGTAGCGGCGCGACGGCGGCGGTGGACGGGGCGATTGCGGTCGACGCAGTGTCGGTTGAAGGCCTGGCATCCACGCTCTTCGGGCGGGCCGCGCTGGTTGGCGGCGCCGGCATCTGGCCGGAAGGTCCCATCAGTGTTGGCGACCAGCAGCGAACGACGCGTGGATCGGTTTCAGTCACGTCGGGCAGCGTCATGGCCGGTGGCGAAGAGCGGTTGGGGGCAACCAGTTTCGAGCTTACCTGGGACGAGACGCGGCTGCGGCTATCGCGCTTCGAGGCGGCATTGGGCGCGGGTAAGATCAACCTCGATATCGCGGTCTGTTGTGCCGGACCGCTGGTCGACAAGACGGCCAGCGGACGCGTCAGCCTGACCGGCGCGCCGCTGGACGCCATTGCGCCGCCAGCGGTGGCAACCGCGCTCGATGGCGTGCTGGAGGGTGGGGTGAGCTTTGAAGCGACCGGCGCCAGCGTTGGCGATCTTCTCGCCGTGCTGGCCGGAGAGGGCAACTTTACGCTTGCCGACTTCTCAGTTGTGCAACTGGCGCCCGGCGTATTCCCGACAGTCGCCGGGCTCGATGATGTTTTGAACATGGAACCCGACGCCTTGGCTGCGATCATCGGCCTCTCCCTCGGGCAGGGGCCGTTTGCGGCTCCTTCGGCGACCGGGGCCTTTACCATTGCCGGCGGCGTGGCCCGGCTCACCAATTTCATCGTCGAGGGGGAGGGCGCGCGCCTGGCAGGCGACATCAACCTGGCACTGCCGCTGCTGGGGCTCAATGGCAGCTTCGTGCTGACCCCGCTAGGCTTCGAGGATGCCAATGGCCTCGTGGGCGTCGATACCGCGCGCATCACCAATCGCATTGCGGGAACGCTGCTGGCGCCTGAGACGGTGCTGGATCTTGAAGAGATGGTTGCTTCTATCCAGGTTCGTGCCAACGAACTCGAAGTCGATCGGCTTGAGATTCTACGGGCCGAGGACGAGGCGCGGCAACGTGCGGCGGCCGAGGAGCGCAACCGGCTGATCGAGGAACAACGCCGGAAGGCCGCCGAGGAAGCCGCAAGGCTGGCGGCTGAGGAGGCAGCCCGTATTGCTGCCGAGGAGGAGGCCCAGCGCCAGTTGCTGCTACAGCAACAGCAGCAATCACCGTCGATCCAGACGCTGCCCAATCAGCCCGCGACAGGGCCGCTCAATCTTGGCTTGCCGCCGCCACAGGTCAATCAGCCGATCGGGAACGGCGTCAACCAGCCGTTCACACCGGTCAACTGAGCGCGGTCGTCGCTTTGGCCTGATACCATCGCAGCACGGCCACTCGCGCCGCCGAGGACAGGTTGGCGGTCTGCCTGTTGGCATCGATCGAGCGGATGAGGGCAGCCATGGTCTGCCCGGATTCGGCCGTCATCATTTCCAGCGCGGCCCAGAATTCGGGCTCGAGGGCAATGGAGGTGCGGTGGCCTGATATGGACAGGGAGCGCTTGTCCATCAGCAGGTTGTCAGGGTTTCTTGCGGAAGGCGTCGAGGCTCACGACCTTTTCGCCGGGCTTCTCGCCATCAGTCGAGCCGGCCGCTGCCTCTACGGCGTCGTCGGCGTCGTCTTCCAGCTCGCCAGCCCCGGGCGCTGTCTTGGGGTCGAACTGCAGGCCGAACTGCACAGACGGATCGAAGAAGCCCTTCACTGCGGAGAAGGGAATCACCAGGGTTTCCGGCACGCCATTGAACGACAGGCCGACTTCAAAGCCGGTATCGTGGACCTTGAGGTCCCAATACTGGTTCTGGATGACGATCGTCATTTCCTTGTCATACTGGCCCAGCAGGGTCTCGCTGAGCCGCACGCCGGGGGCGCGGGTGACGAAGGAAATGAAGAAGTGATGGTCGCCCGGCAGGCCGGTCTTGGCGACCTCGGCCAGAACCTTGCGCACGACGCCGCGCAGGGCTTCCTGAGCGAGAATGTCGTATCGCATGTGATCTTCGGCCATCGTCAACCTTTCCGGCTTCAGGGTAGAATCCTGATGGCCCATATCAGCCTTACGCGCCATGATAATTCAAGGCCTAAGGCAAACCCATAGCAATTGGATGTGAAGGTGCAGGCTTCTGTTGCCAGGTGCCTGCGGACCCCGCCTGTCACCCGGCTAGGGGTGGAGGACTTAATTTCCCAATGCTAGCACTGCTTACGCAGCGAGAGCGACTGGAGCCTTATGGTTGTCATTTGCAACTATAAGTTTTGGACCGATAACGGTGGTACCTCACCGAGCAAAAGCACACCCTTTACGCCCTCGTCGATCCTGTTTCGCCCCCATTGGCTCCTCCCGAAAGGGGAGATGGTGGAGGCGCCGGGTACTGCCCCCGGGTCCGAAAGGTTTATTACGATGACAGTTTATCGCCATAGCTCTTGCGAGCAGCTTCTATATAGGCGCGGGTGACGGGGGATGCAATCGGTGGTGATGGACGCAGCCAATCGGCGGGCTACGTGTTATCCAAGTCACGAACGTTGCCGGATTGCCGGTGTCTTGAACCGAAAGCCGATGATCCATGCAAATCCGTGCCGGCTTCTCGCTGAGCTATGACTGCCCGGCGCCGACGCCGATGCTGCTGTCACTCAACCTCCACCCTTCACGACGGGCTGACCTGTTGACGCCCCAAGTGCTGGCCTTCACGCCGGATGTTGAAAGCTGGGACTACATGGACAGCTACGGCAATGTCTGCACGCGCATAACAGCGCCACAGGGGCGGATGACGGTATCGACCGCGTTCGACATCTACGATGCGGGAACGCCCGACATCGTACCGCACGATGCCACCCAGCACAGCATTCGCGACCTGCCTGACGAAACGCTGATCTACCTTATGGGATCACGCTACTGCGAGACCGACCGACTGACCAATGTCGCCTGGCAGCTTTTCGGCCACACGGCACCGGGATGGCCGCGCGTCCAGGCAATCCTCGATTTCGTCCACAATCACATCACTTTCAGCTACCAAAAGGCGGATCGTACCCGCACCGCCTTTGGCGCCTACACCGAGCGCACCGGCGTGTGCCGGGACTTCGCGCATCTTGCACTGACCTTCTGTCGCTGCATGAACATTCCAGCGCGCTATTGCACCGGCTTTCTGGGCGATATCGGGGTGCCCGCCGATCCAGATCCCATGGATTTCTCCGGCTGGTTCGAGGTCTATCTGGGCGGCCACTGGTACACGGCCGATGCCCGGCACAATTTCCCCCGCATCGGCCGCATTCTGATGGCCATCGGCCGGGACGCCACTGACGTGGCGCTGTCGACGCAGTTCGGGCCAGCCAAGCTTTCAGGCTTCTCGGTCACGACCTACGAGATCATGCCCTAACCGTTCCACTTCATGCCCATATAGACGCCGCCGGCTTCAAGTTCATCGAGCATCTGCGCCAGGTGCATGAGCTTGGTGTCGTCGCGCTTCACCTTGTTGATCCAAAGCAGGTAGTCGTTACGCTGGTATGGAGGGCGGGCGTCGTATTGGGCGCGCAGGCCGCGTTCTTCGAGGGCTTCGCGCACGAAATCCGGCATATCCTCGCGTGGGCGGAGCGGGCGCAGTCGAGGGCTCATGACTGTTCTCCTTCAACTGTTCTGCCAACGCGTTGCCGTGACATTCGCTGTCAGCACGCATGGCGGTATTCTATTACCTGCCAAGCAGGACTCCGTGCTGGGTCATTCGGGTGTAGAAGGGCTGACAGTCAGCCGAGAGACTCAAAATGACCGATACATCCACCACAAAACTCATTCATGCGGCCGAGCGTTTCCTGGGCAAGGGAGAAAAGGCGCTCACCAGGGAAGAGCGTCAGGTCCTCGAGCAAGCGATCGGCAAGAAGGCTCTTTCCATAGATACGTCAGCGGCATTTGACGAGAAGTCCAGCTTTGGGGAGAGGCTGGCCGATCGAGTAGCCTCGTTCGGTGGATCATGGACTTTCCTGATCAGCTTCGGCGTGGTGCTGCTGGCCTGGGTGGGTCTCAATCTGTTGCTGATGCATTCGGCGCCAGATCCCTATCCGTTCATTTTCCTCAATCTGCTGCTGTCGATGCTGGCAGCTATTCAGGCGCCTGTCATCATGATGAGCCAGAACCGCCAGGCCGCGAAGGATCGGCTGGTCACGGCGCATGACTATGAGTGCAACCTGAAGGCCGAAATCGAGATCATGGCGCTGCACGACAAGGTCGATCAGATGCGCAACGACGACCTCAAGCAGCTCATTGCCAAGCAGCAACAGCAGATCGATCTGCTGACCCGGCTCGTGGAAAGCCGAGTCGGTGTAGCGACGGCGCCGGACGAATCGAAGTAAGTTGCCGTCATGCAGCCCTATCTCAAGCTTCTCTCCGACATCCTAGAACATGGCACCGACAAATCCGACCGGACTGGCACCGGCACGCGGAGCCTGTTCGGCTATCAGATGCGGTTCGACCTGGCGCAGGGCTTTCCCCTGGTGACGACCAAGCAGCTTCACCGCAAATCGATCATCAACGAGCTGCTGTGGTTCATCCGCGGCGAGACCAATGTGCGCTGGCTGCAGGAACGCGGCGTCAAGATCTGGGATGAATGGGCCGACGAGAACGGCGATCTTGGGCCGGTGTATGGCTCGCAGTGGCGCAGCTGGCCGGCGCCTGACGGTCGAAAGATCGATCAGATCGCCAATGTGATCGAGTCCATCAGGACCAAGCCGGATTCACGCCGCCATATCGTTTCGGCCTGGAACCCCGCCGAGGTGGACGAGATGGCTTTGCCCCCCTGCCATTGCCTGTTCCAGTTCTACGTGGCCAATGGCAAACTGAGCTGCCAGCTCTATCAGCGGTCTGCGGATACCTTCCTCGGCGTGCCGTTCAACATCGCCTCCTATGCGCTGCTCACCCATATGGTGGCGCAAGTGACGGGGCTGGGGGTGGGTGACTTCGTGCATACGCTGGGCGACGCCCATCTCTACAGCAACCATTTCGATCAGGCGCGTCTGCAGCTTGCTCGCGAACCGCGGCCATTGCCGAAGCTGGTGATGAATGCCGAGCGCTCACGGATTGAGGACTTCGTCTTCGAGGATTTTACCTTCGAGGGCTATGATCCGCATCCGCACATCCCGGCGCCGATCGCCGTATGACCCACACGCTTGCGCAGCTGACGGTGATGGTGTCCGAAGTGTCGGACACCTATGCCTCGCGCAATGATATTGTCCGGGACGCCGATTGGTATCTGCTCAAAGTGCAGGAAGAGCTGGGCGAACTGACAGCCGAATATCTCAAGACCACCGGCCGTGGTCGGCTCAAAGGCGCGGATGTGGCAGCGGTTCGGACGGCGATGGAGGACGAAACCGCGGATGTCCTGGCCATGCTTTTGCTGTTCGCAGACAATAACGGAATCGACCTCGAAGCGGCTCTGGCGCGGAAGTGGTTTCAGCATTTGGGTCGGAGCTCGACCGCCTAGTCATTCATCGTCCGTTCACACGCCTGCGGGCAAGTGCCGCGCGAACATCTTCTGGCTTTCGCGGGCGCGCCGGGCTGGTAAAGATGCACAACCATCTTGGAGGATCAGCATGAAGACCCTGACGGCCCTTGGCCTGTTGCTGGCTGCCAGCGTTCCCGCCCTCGGCAATGACACCTCGGCCCAGTTGGCCACGGGAGGGCTCGAATTCATCACCAATGAGACCATCGTGATGGAGAGCGAGGAGCTCTTCATTTCCCGCGATGAAATCAAGGTGGTCTACGAGTTCACCAACACCGGTGAAACCGACCAGGATATCCTGGTCGCATTCCCGATGCCCGACATCATTCCCAACTGGTGGTCGCCGGTGGCATTCCCCAGCGGGCCTGACGACAACCTTTTCGAGTTCAAGACGACCTTCAACGGCGCGCCGGTCGAGGCCACATTGCATGAATACGCCTATGCCTTCGGCGTCGATCGCACCAAGGAACTCAAGCAGCTCGGCCTGCCCATCGTGCCGTTCACCGAGGATGCCAGCCAGCTCGTCGATGCGCTCGATGACGAGACCACCGAGCGCCTGCTGCATCTGGGCATGGTGTGGCCCGACGAGTTCGACCAGGGTAACGGTTGGGAAAAGCACTATTGGCCCGGTTGGACGTACAAGGCGACCTATACCTGGGAGGGCCATTTCCCGGCGGGTGAGACCGTGGAAGTGGTCCACACCTACAAGCCAAGCGTCGGTGGCACTGTGGCGGTGAGTTTCCTCAGCGAGCCCTACGAGGACTACGACCCGGCATCGGACTATCGCGCTAAGTATTGCACGGACGACGATTTCCGTGCGGCGGTGGCAGCGACCCAGACCAGCCCCGACGAGACCTATTCCGCGCCTTACACGGAAGAGTGGATTTCCTACATCCTCACCACCGGCGGCAACTGGGGTGGCGGGGCCATCAAGAATTTCCGGCTCGTCGTCGACAAGGGCAGCGAAGACAACTTCGTCTCGTTCTGCGGCGAGGACGTCAAGAAGATCGGGCCGACCACGTTCGAGATGGTCAAGACCGACTACTGGCCGGACAAGGAACTCGATATTCTGATCCTGCAGAGGCGCCCGGGCGAATAATGACGCTGACTATCCGTCCCGCGGTCGCCGCCGATGCTGCTCTGATCATCCGCTTCATCGAAGCGCTGGCCGCCTATGAGAAGTTGAGCCATGAGGCGAAGGCGACCGAGGCAGATATCGTGCGCGACCTGTTTGGCGCCGAACCCAAGGTGTTCTGCGAGATTGCCGAATGGTCGGGCAAGCCGGTCGGGTTCACGCTGTGGTTCTACACCTATTCGACCTTTCAAGGCCGGCACGGCATCTGGCTGGAAGACCTGTTCGTCGATCCATCCATGCGCGGCAAAGGCGTCGGCAAGGCGCTGCTGGTCAATCTGGCACAGCGGTGTGTGGCCGAGGGGTTGGGGCGGTTCGAGTGGTGGGTGCTCGACTGGAACGAGCCGAGCATCGATTTCTACAAGAGCCAGGGCGGCGTGATGCAGAATGAGTGGACCAAGGTGCGGGTTGATGGTGAGGCGCTGCTGAAGCTGGGTACGCCATGACCAGGATCGCGATGATCGTCGGGGTGGCCGAGAATGGCGTGATTGGCAGCGACCAGACCATTCCCTGGCGCATTCCGTCCGACATGGCTTTTTTCAAGCGCACCACCATGGGCAAGCCGGTGGTGATGGGGCGCAAGCAATACGAGACGGTCGGCAGGCCATTGCCTGGCCGGACCAATATCGTCGTGACGCGCCAAAGGGGCTACACGGCGGAGGGCATCGTTGTCGTCCAGACGATCGAGGCTGCGCTCGCAAAAGCTAGCGAAATCGCCGAGGCTGATGGTGCTGACGAAATCATGATCATCGGCGGCGGCGAGCTTTATGCGCAGCTTATGCCGCAGGCCGATCGGCTTTATGTAAGCCACATCGATCTGGCGCCCGACGGAGACGTGCGGTTTCCGGCGATCGACCCGGAAATCTGGGAGGTTGTCGATAGGCCGGAAGTTGAGCCTTCGCCAAAAGACGAAGCGAGCTACCGCGTCAATGTGTACGAGCGTCGTAAGCCGCCCGCTCATTGATCGCGCCGAGCGCTTGCCTATATAAGTCTCCAACGAATTGATAAATATCCGAAAGGGACGCGATGCCGTGGGAGAATAACGGAGGCGGGGGTGGCCGCAACAATAATGGCGGTCCCTGGGGTCAGGCGCCGGGTGGCGGTGGCGGCGGTGGACCGCGTCGTCCAGGCGGCGGCAACACGCCCAACCTCGAAGATATTCTCAATCGCGGCCGCGACCAGTTCCGTGGCGGCATCCCGGGCGGACGCTGGGCCATCGTCGGCGGCGTGTTGGCGCTGGTCGCCTTCTGGGCGCTGAATTCGATCTACACGGTCGAACCGCAGGAAGTTGGCGTCGAGCTGCAATTCGGCGCGCCCAAGCCCGAACTGGCCATGCCTGGCCTGCAATTCCACTTCTGGCCGATCGAGACGGTGGAAAAGGTCACCATCACCGAAAACCAGACGACCATCGGTTCGGCAACCGGCGCTGGGGCGCGCGGTGACGACGGCCTGATGTTGTCTGGCGACCAGAACATCGTCGACGTCCGTTTTTCCGTGCTGTGGGCCGTGACGCCGGAAGGCGCCATCGACTACCTGTTCAACGTGCGCGATCCGGAAGCCATGGTCCGCAATGCCGCCGAAAGCGCCATGCGCGAAGTCGTCGGCCGTCGCCCGGCCCAGGATATTTTCCGTGACGACCGCGCTGGCATCGCCATGGAAGTGCAGGAAATCACCCAGTCCATTCTCAACAGCTACGAGATGGGCGTGAACGTGAACCAGATCTCCATCGAAAACGCCGCTCCACCAGCTGAAGTGGCCGACGCGTTCAACGAAGTGCAGCGTGCCGAGCAGGACGAAGACCGCCTGCAGGAAGAAGCGCGTGCCTATGCCAACGAACTGCTGGGTAACGCTCGCGGTCAGGCGGCGGCGCTGCGCGAAGAGGCGGCTGCCTATACCAACCGTGTCGTGCAGGAAGCAACCGGTGAGGCCGAGCGCTTCAACGCCATCTATGCCGAATACGTCAATGCCCCCGAAGTGACCCGCAAGCGGCTATTCCTCGAAACGATGGAAGAAGTGCTTGGTGGTTCCGAGAAGGTGCTGCTCGAGAGTGGGGAGAACGGGCAGGGTGTCATACCCTACCTGCCGCTACCCGAACTGCGCTCTGGTGCCTCGAACTCTACCGTGACGGGGAACTAAGCCATGAACAATCGTCTGATCATCATTGGCGTCGTCGTCATCGCCGCTCTCTACGTCTTCTTCTCGTCGATCTATGTGGTCAACGAGCGCGACCAGGCCGTCGTCATGCGCTTCGGCCAGATCACCAATGTCCGCACAGAACCGGGCATCTACTTCAAGGTGCCGACCGATATCGTGGACAGCGTGCAGATCATCGAAGATCGCCTGCTGCGCCAGGATATTGCCGACATGACCGTGCAGGTCTCGGGCGGCGCGTTCTACGAAGTGGACGCCTTCCTGACCTACCGCATCACCGACGCACGCCTGTTCCGCGAACGCGCACTGGGCCAGCTGTCAGTCGCCGAAGACCGTATCGCCACCCGCTTCGATGCGGCTCTGCGCCAGGTCTATGGTCTGCGCGAGTTCAACGCGGCTCTCTCCGAGCAGCGTCCGCAGATGATGCGCGAAGCCCGCGATCTGATCCGTCCCGATATGGCGGAACTGGGCATTACAGTGGTGGATGTTCGCATCCTGCGTACGGACCTTGCTGCGGAAGTGTCGGAGCGCACCTTCGACCGCATGCGTGCCGAGCGTCTGGCCGAAGCCGCCTTGCTCCGCGCTCGTGGCCAGGAACAGGCGCAGAGCCTGCGCGCTATCGCCGATCGTCAGGCGGTGGAAATCGTGGCAGCGGCAACTCGTGACGCGGAAATCATCCGTGGTACGGGCGACGCCGAGCGTAACCGTCTGTTCGCTGCGGCCTATGGTCAGGATCAGGAATTCTTCGAGTTCTACCGCTCGATGGAAGCCTACCGCACGGCCCTGGCCAATACGGGCACGACCATGGTGTTGTCGCCCGATAGCGAATTCTTCCGCTACTTCGGTTCGGGCGGCTCGATCCCTGCGGCAAGCACCAATCTTGCCACGCCGATCCAGCCAACCGCTGCGCCGATCACGGCTCCGGCGAGCGACGAACCTGCGCTTGACGGTCTGGGCATCGAGGATTCGATCACCCCCAGCCTGACGCTTGAGGACGGTTCGCAGCTTGAGCCGACGGTTGGCACCGAAGTGCCGGCTGCGGTCGAGGAACCAGCTACGCCGCCCGCGCAGTAGTTCATCGGTCGATCTGAATTTGAAGCCGGCGCAGTCCTCTGCGCCGGCTTCACTGTTTCGTGCTGCTGCACCCGCTTGTGCGGGTCGACGACTTGCTCTTTGCTGCCACAGTGATCGGCATAGGCCGGCGGCGGGAGATGGGCATGCGTCTGGGCATTGTGGGGGCGGTCGCAATCGTGCTGGGTCTGAGCTGGGGTTCGGCGGCATTGGCGCAGGCGATACCTCAGGGGCCGGAATCGGTCGCGGCATTGGCAGCGCAGCTCTCCCCCGCAGTAGTCAATATCGGTACGTCGCGCCGGGTCCCTGTCGGTGGCGGTACACCGTTCCCCGAATTTCCCGAAGGCTCGCCGCTGGCGGAGCTGTTCGACGAGCTCAACCCTAATAATGGGCAGGGCGGCGAGCGCATGGAAGAGGCGCGGAGCCTCGGCTCTGGCTTCATCATCAGCGCCGAGGGACATGTCGTCACCAACAATCACGTCATCGAGGGCGCCGAGGAAATCCTGGTGTTCCTGACCGATGGCCGTCGCTTGCCGGCGAAGCTGATTGGTCATGACGAAAAGACCGATCTGGCCGTGCTCAAGGTAGAGGCGGGATCGCCGCTGCCGTTCGTGGAATTTGGCGACAGTGACGCGGCCGAGGTTGGTGATTGGGTAATGGCCATCGGCAACCCGTTCGGGCTCGGCGGTTCGGTGACGCTGGGCATCGTCTCGGCGCGCAACCGCAACATCAATTCCGGGCCCTATGACGATTTCATCCAGACCGATGCATCGATCAATCAGGGCAATTCTGGCGGTCCTCTGTTCGACATGTACGGCAAGGTGGTCGGGATCAATACCGCGATCATTGCCCGTGGCAGCGGCTCGTTGGGCATTGGCTTTGCCGTGCCGGGCAACCTGGCGCGGCCGGTGATCAACCAGCTTGCGGAGTTTGGCGAGACGCGGCGCGGCTGGCTGGGTGTGGGCATCCAGGAGGTGAGCGAGGATATCGCCCTGTCGCTCGATCGCCCCAATACCAACGGCGCCATTGTCGTCGATATCGACCCGGCGGGCCCGTCGATCGGCGTGATGCTGGAGGGCGATCTGATCCTGCAGTTCGATGGCAAGGATGTGCAGCGCATGCGCGACCTGCCACGAATCGTCGCCGAAACCGAGGTCGGCAAGGCGGTGCCGGTGTTGATCCTGCGCAATGGCGCGGAGGAGACGGTGGCAATCACGCTGGGCCGACTCGAGACCACTGACATTGCGCTTGTTGCTCCGGCTGCCGGGTCGACGGGGCCAGCAGCCGTTGCGGACGGGCTGTCGGGAATCGTTGGTCTGACGCTAGGAGAGCTGACCAACCTCACGAGAGACGAGTATGGCATCGGTGATGATGTCAGCGGGCCTGTGGTCACCGGTGTCGAAAGCGACAGCGATGCCGAGGACAAGGGGCTGATTGCTGGCCTCGTGATCCGCGAGGTCAACCAGAAGCCGGTCAAGGATGTGGCGCAGGTGGAGCAACTGGTCGCGGAAGCCGACAGCGCCGGCCGCGATGCCGTTCTGTTCAAGGTCACGGACCCGGCCGGCTCAAGCCGCTACGTGGCGGTGAAGCTGCACTGATTAACGCACGATCTCTTCGTCGGTGTAGCCCTGCAGGTAGAGCAGGGCGGTGAGGTCGCTGTGGTCGATGCGGATGCCGGCCTCTGCCGCTACTGTCGGCTTGGCATGCAGCGCGACGCCGAAGCCGGCGATGCGGATCATGTCGAGGTCATTGGCGCCGTCACCGACCGCGATGGTCTGGCTCAACGGGAGGTTGCGCTCTTGGGCTAGGGCGGTCAGGCGTTCGCGCTTGGTGTTCTTGTCGACGATGGGCTTGCTGACGGTGCCGGTTAGTCGGTCGCCGTCGAACTCCAGCACATTGGCCACAGCCTCGTCGAAGCCGATGCGCTTGGCGAAATAGTCGGCGAAGAAGGTGAAGCCGCCCGAGACCAGGGCAGTATAAGCGCCGTAGGCCTTCATGGTCTGGATCAGGGCGCGACCGCCCGGCGCCAGCGTAATCTGCTCACGGCGGACTTCCTCGATCACCTTGCGCTCAAGCCCCTTGAGCAGGGCCACGCGGGTATCCAAGGCCTGGCCGAAATCGAGTTCGCCACGCATGGCGCGGTCGGTGATGTCGGCGACCTGGTCCTTGATGCCGAGGGCGGCAGCGAGTTCGTCGATGCATTCCTCGTTGATCATGGTGGAATCCATGTCGGCGACGAGGACCGGCTTGCGGCGGTTTTCCGTGGGAACGAGCGCGGCATCCACCCGGCGCGTGCCGATCACCTGGCGGGCCAGCGTCAGCGCATCGGTTGACTTCGGCTCGATGATCTCGCAGGCAATGCCGTGATTGAGCCAGTTGAGCTCGCCGCCGATTTCCTTGACCACGGCCACCGCCAGGGTGGGGTCGAGTTCGGAATCGGCGGGATTGGCGATGAGGCAGAGAACCGGCATGTGGTCTACTCGGGGAGGATACGCGTGAAGGGCCGCAGGCGCGCCGTTCTGATAGCGGGTCCGACTGCCAGCGGCAAGTCGGCGCTGGCGCTTGGATTGGCCAAGGCGCAGGGCGGGGTGATCGTCAATGCCGACTCGATGCAGGTCTATGACACGCTGCGGGTGGTGACGGCGCGGCCCGGTGAAAACGACATGCAGCAGGCCCAGCACGTGCTTTACGGCAATGTGCCAGCGGCGACGCGGTTTTCGACCGGGCAGTGGCTCGAAGCGGTGGCGGGGATCGTCGGCGGCACGGAGGACGAGCCGCTGATTTTCGTTGGCGGGACAGGGCTTTACTTCGATGCGTTGCTGAATGGATTCGCCGATATTCCCGAGGTTTCGGCGGCGGTGACACTTCAAGTTCAACAAGAGATTCAAGTGCTGGATGGCGACCAGCGCTTGGAACTTTTGCGGCGGGAAGATCCCCTTGCGGCGGAGCGGTTGAAGGTGGCAGATCCCCAGCGTTTGACGCGGGCTTTGGCGGTCAAGCGGGCAACGGGGCGGACCCTGTCGAGCTTCCAGGATGACAAGCATGCTGGAGGTCTTGCCGGGTTTGATATCGAGCGGATGGTGCTCGATCCGGATCGCGATGTGTTGCGCAAGCGGATCGCGTTGCGGTTCGAGGCGATGTTCGCCGGTGGGGCGGTGGAAGAGGTGGAGGCACTGCGGCGACTCGATCTCGATCCGAGCCTGCCAGTGATGAAGGCGATCGGGGTGCGCGAGATCGGCGACTGGCTCGACGGCGTCGCCGAGCGGGACGAGGCGATCACGCTGGCGACCATTGCCACCCATCAATATGCCAAGCGGCAGCGAACATGGTTCCGCAACCGGTTCGGCGATTGGCCGCGGCGCGCGATCTAGCGCGGCCGCAGCAGGCCCAGGCGCTCGCGCAGGGCGAAGCGGGTGACGAGGACGACGGCGACGAAAGCCAGGCCGGCCGCGAGGCCCATCCAGATGCCGACCCCGCGCCAGCCGACGACGAAACCCAGAATATAGGCGATCGGCAGGCCGACGGCCCAGTAGCCGAGGATTGCCAGCAGCATCGGCACCTTGGTGTCGCTGAGACCGCGCAGAGCATGTGCGGCGACGACCTGGGCGCCGTCGACCAGTTGGAACACGCCAGCGACGACAAGGAAGGTTGCTGCCAGGGCCAGCGCATTGGCGTTGGCCTCGACACGGGGATCGAGGAACCACGAGACGATGGTCGGGCCGACTGTAAGGAACAGGATGCAGGTGATGGCCATGAAGCCGGTGCCGAGTGCGAAGGCGGTCCAGCCGGACTTGCGAATGCCTTCGGGGTCGGAACGGCCATAGGCCATGCCGACGCGGACGGTGGCGGCGATGCCCAGGCCCAGGGGGACCATGAAGGCCATGGAGGCGCATTGCAGCGCAATGGCGTGCGCAGCGACCTCGTCGGTGCCGAGCCGGCCCATCAGGAAAGCGGCGGCCGTGAAGAGGCCGACTTCGGCGAGCACGGTCAGACCAATTGGCGTGCCGATGCGGAAGATTTCGCGGAAGCGCTGCCAGTCGGGCTTCCAGAAGCGAAGCAGGACGTGGAAGCGCCTGAAGCGGCGCTGGCGTAGTACATAGGTCAGCATCAAGCCGAACATCAGGATGTTGGTCAGAACGGTGGCGATGGCTGAGCCGCGCAGCTCGAGGCGCGGAAAGCCGAAATGGCCGAAGATCAGCAGGTAGTTGACCAAGGCGTTGAAGATGACGCCGCTGACCGTGATGATCAGGATCATGCGCGTGCCGTCGAAGGCCGAGAGCAGCGAACGCAGGGCGATTATGGCGAGTGCGGGAAACAGCTGCCAGGCGGCGATCTGGATGAACTGCTCGGCCCTGACGGTCGCTTCGGGGTCTTGTCCGAGCGCGGCAAAGATCGGGCGGATCTGTAGCAGGATGGGAATGATCAGGGCGGCGAGCAGGATGGCAGCCCACAGGCCCTGGCGCACCACGCGGCGGACTGCCTTGATGTCGCGCGCGCCACGAGCCTGGGCCACGAGGGGTGCCACGGCGCCGACGATGCCGATGCCGCCAACGAGGAAGGGCATGAGGAAGGTCGTGGCCAGAGTGCCGGCGGCCAGGTAGGCGGGGCCCAGCCAGCCGAGCATGATGACGTCGGTGGTGTGGAGGGCGTTCTGTGCTAGCTGGGCAATGACCAATGGCCAGGCCAGCGCGAAGGTGGCGCGCAGTTCTTCAGTCCAGCCGGATTTTGCAGAAACGGATTGGGCGGCTGTGCCGGGCACAACCGTGACTTGCTCGCTCATGAAAAACTGTCCTACTCGCGGCACCTGCTCTAAACGAAACCGGCAGCAGGCGGAAGGGGTGCGGCTATGGCGCCTGGTAGCGGAGAGACGGCGATGAGCACGGGAAATGGCTGGGGCAACGCAGTTTTATTGATTGCGGCGGGATTGGTCGGGGCTGCCGGCGTTGCGGCGGCGGCAAGTGCTTCGCATGGCGACAGCCGCAATCTGGGTGCCATTGCGATGATATGCCTGGCGCATGGACCCGCGCTGCTGGCGCTGGGTCTTGCAGGGCGGGGCAGGGTGCTGCGGCTGTCCGGCCTGGTGCTGGCAATGGGTACGCTGCTTTTTGTGGCTGACCTGGGCCTGCGCGAATGGCTCGGCCACGCCTTGTTCCCTGGCGCTGCACCACTGGCCGGTGCCGCGATGATCCTGGGCTGGCTCGGTTTGGCCATAGGCGGCATTCTTGCACTGCGTAAAGGATAGTTAAAATTGCGCTGGAACCAAAGTCACGCCCGCGCATTTTGTCGTCGAGAGTATCTCGGAGGGTTTTCCATGCATAAGATTTTGATCATCGCCGCTACCTGCCTGTCCCTGGCCGCCTGCACTACCACCCAACAGGGTGCTGCCGTGGGTGCCGGTGCTGGCGCGATCGTGGGCGCTGCAACGACCGGCAATATTGTCGGCACGGCTGTCGGCGCGGGTATTGGCGGTGTGGTCGGCGCAGCTGCGGGCAATCTGCTCGGCAAGCGCCAGGGCTATCCCGACCAGTGCGTCTACCAGCGTCCAAACGGTAGCCGCTACTACGATGTCTGCCCGCAGGGCTAATTCGAAGTTGCAGCATCGCCCCATGCTGCCACGCGCCACCTAGGCGCCAAGGCGCCCGGTCCGGAGTCCCTCCTGGATCGGGTGCTTTTCATTGACTAGGATTCGCCTTGAATTTCTGACGGATAGCCGCCATATTTTTGGTCTACGACACTTGTCTGCGGCTATCTGATCGACCGGCGAAAGCTGGGAACTTGGCTACCTCCTGATCTGTGAATCGTTAGGCCGAGCCTCTTCGGGCTCGTTTTCAACCCTTAGCTGCTTCTGCGGCGCACACTTTGTAAGGATAAGTTCCATGGCTGCCATCACCGGTACCGTCAAATTCTTCAACACCACCAAGGGCTTTGGCTTCATTTCTCCCGAGAGCGGCGGGAAGGATGCCTTTGTCCACATTTCTGCCGTGCAGCGTTCGGGCCTGCAGGGCCTCTATGAAGGCGACAAGGTCACCTACGAAGTCGAAACCGGCCGTGACGGCAAGGAATCGGCGACCAACCTGACCCTGCTGAGCTAAGCTGGCTAACAGCATTCGGAAGGGGCCCCTCGGGGCCCTTTTTTGTTGGCTTATGCACAGGCCGCCGGGTGGGATTCGACTCCTGTTAAGCATTCGTGCCAAGGTCGCCGCCGGAAAAACAGAATGGAGGCGGGTCCATGCTGCTTGAATTCCTGCGAAGCTGGCATCCCAGGTTTGAGCCGGTTCCAGCTTTTCGCCAGTCGGGCGCGCTCCCCTATGCCATCGTCAACAACCGCGTGGTGTTCCTGCTCGTCACATCGCGCAAGACCGGCCGCTGGATTTTTCCAAAGGGTTCGATCAGCGCCGGCATGACCCCGTGGGACAGTGCTGCCAAGGAGGCGCTGGAAGAGGCTGGCGTGTCCGGCGAGATCAGCACAAGTGCTATCGGCGCCTATCGGAACACCGACAAGGGTGTGCCGGTCGAGATCGATCTCTACCCTCTACGTGTCGAGGCGCAGCTGGAGGCCTGGCAGGAAATGGATCAGCGGCTAAGGCACTGGGCCCTGCTGCATGAAACCAAGCGCCTGTTGTCGGATCGCGCGCTTTCGAGGATCGCCGAAACCCTGCACCGTCAGCTGACGGTGCCGCGCCTCATGCAATGACCCGGTCGAGCAACCAGTAGCCCAGGGCGCCCATGCCACCTGCGGCGGGCAGTGTCACCAGCCACGCGGCAAAGATACGCGCAACTTTGAGACGTCGTACGAGGTATCGCCTGTTATAGCGCCGTTCCCTGGCGATGGCCTGCTCGGGTGTATCGTTGAGCGTGCTCGCATCGACAAACTCGGTCGCAACAGGGACGGCGGCGCCCTTCATGTCGCGGATTGCCAGATATTCGCGCAGGAAGCCGACGCCGAAGACCGCACCGACCGCCACATGGGTGGACGAAACCGGCAGGCCGAACGCCGAGGCAGCCAAGACAGTGGTCGCGGCCGACAGAGCGACGCAGAAGGCGCGGATTTCGTTGAGCTTGGTGATCTGCTCGCCCACGGTGTGGATGACGCGCGGGCCGAACAGCGCGATGCCCAAGGCAATGCCAAATGCGCCGATGGCCAGCGACCAGAATGGCAGATTGCCTAAAACCGGTGCGGCGTGTGCCTGGTCCAGAATGGCCATCAGCGGGCCGATGGCATTTGCCGTGTCATTGGAGCCATGGGCGAAAGACAGCAGGGCGGCAGCGACGATCAGCGGCGCCCGGAACAGGCGCGCGACGTGCTTCTTGCGGTTTTCGAGCTGTTGTGAGCGGCGGCGGACACGTGGCGCGGCGATCAGCCAGCCGAGGCCAGCGGCGACCAGGCCCAGGATGATGATCATGCCCCGGTCGAGATGGAGAAAGCCGCCGGCCTTTATCGTCAGATAGACGGCGAAGATGCCGGACATTGCCCCGACAAGCACCGGTACCCAGGTTCGGGCCGACGCCATCTTGTCGGCGCGGCGCGTGATCAGCGTGCGGATGATAGTGTGAAGCACCGCCGCGAACAGGGCGCCAAGCAATGGGGAAATGATCCAACTCACGGCGATGGTGCCCAGGACGGGCCAGGCAACGGCACCAGTTCCGCCTGCGGCTACTGCCGCACCAACCACGCCGCCGACGATGGCATGGGTGGTCGATACCGGGGCGCCGACGAAGGTGGACAGGTTGATCCAGGCTGCCGCTGCCACCAGCGCCGCTATCATGACGAGGATCATGGCGCTAGCGGTGAAATCGGCGTGGAGGGTGAGCAGCCGCCCCGCGACAGTCTCGATGACCTCGCCGCCCGCCAGCAGGGCACCGGCGGCGTCGAATGCCGCTGCCAATGCCAATGCCGAGACCATGGTGATTGCCCGGGCGCCGACGGCCGGGCCCATATTGTTGGCCACGTCATTGGCGCCGACATTGAGCGCCATGTAGCCCGCCGCCATGGCGCCGACGACGACCAACCACCGTAGCGGACCGTCGGGAACGACGGCCATAGCCAGGGCGCCGGCCAGCAACAGGAAAACGAGGGCGATGCCGAGTGGCAGTGCAGTCCTTGGCATCGGTGGCGGGTGCATCCTCAAGAGGGGTGGCGAACCCTTCTTGGACTATGCTTCGGGCGGTTTGTCGACTGCCGCAGGGCTAGTTCGCGGCCTCACGTGCCAGTTCTGCACCGAGAGCATCAAGCAGCATGTCGGTGCCGCGCCTGCGCTGCTGCATATTGTCGAGCCCGTCGAGGAAACAGCCGTGCTCGGTGACGGTCATGCGCGTGCCATCGCCATCGGCAAAGAGCTCCATCGCGGCGACCGACACCGAAATGCGCTTGCCACCCATCGTCATGTAATAGGTGTAGATGATGCGGTTGTTTTCGACGATGTCCTCGTATCGCACGTCGAAGCCGAACTGGAATTCGCCCTCGCCACTTTCCATCAATTCGCGCCCGCCTTCGCGGAAGTCGAAAATCTTGGCCGGGGTGTTGCCGTCGCCAAACCAGCGTTGCTTGATCGCGGGGTCGGCCCAGGCGCGAAACACGCGGGCAGGGCTGGCCGGATACTTGCGCTCGAGGACGAAGGTGCCGTGGGCAATGGAACGGTCGGTCATTTGATGCTCTCCACTTGACTGTTAAGCATTGTGTTAAGCGACGCCATGAATGCGGTCAATGCTTAAGCTGGTAATTTAGCGTTGGCGCGGGCCTTGACACTCCGGCGACATTGCACCTATCAATGCGCCCACAATTTTGGTTGGAGAGGTCCCGTGCGGGCACTCATTCTCGTAGTAGGCAGGCGCATCGGCAACGTGGGATAAAATCCCGCGCGATAGCTGGTGCGCCGAAAACAGGTCCCGAACGGGGCCTTTTTTATTGCCCGGTTTTCGCCGCTACGAGACTGGGCCGAATTGGATCGAAGGAAGGACTAAGACGATGGCCGAAAGAATGACCGGCGCGGAAATGGTGATCCAGGCGCTGACCGATCAGGGGGTCGAGCATATTTTCGGCTATCCGGGCGGTGCGGCCCTGCCGATCTATGACGCTATGTTCCAGCAGGACGCCGTGCAGCACATCCTGGTGCGGCACGAGCAGGGCGCGACGCACATGGCCGAGGGCTATGCGCGCTCGACTGGCAAGCCCGGCGTGGTCCTCGTGACCTCCGGACCCGGCGCCACCAATGCGGTCACCGGGCTCACCGATGCGCTGATGGATTCGATCCCCATGGTCTGCATCACGGCCCAGGTGCCGACGACGCTGATCGGCTCGGACGCGTTCCAGGAATGCGATACTGTCGGCATCACCCGCAGCTGCACCAAGTACAATTACCTGGTCAAGCGCGTGGAAGACCTGCCGCGCATCATGCACGAGGCCTTCCTCATCGCGACGACCGGCCGGCCGGGACCTGTGGTCATCGATATTCCCAAGGATGTGCAGTTTGCGCTGGGCGACTATTACAAGCCCGATCTCGATACGCTACGCCACCAGAGCTATCGTCCGCAGCTGGATGGCGATGCAGCGGCCATCGAGGCGGCGGTCAACCTGATGCTTAAGGCCGAGCGGCCGATCTTCTATACCGGCGGCGGCGTGATCAATGCTGGCCCGGAAGCGTCCGAGCATCTGCGCGAACTGGCCGAGCTGACCGGTTTCCCGGTGACCTCGACGCTGATGGGTCTGGGTGCCTTCCCAGCGTCCAATCCGCAGTGGATGGGCATGCTGGGCATGCACGGCACCTACGAGGCAAATCTGGCGATGCATGACTGCGACGTCATGATCAATATCGGCGCGCGCTTCGATGACCGCATCACCGGCCGCATTGATGCGTTCTCACCCAACAGCCGCAAGATCCATGTCGATATCGATCCGTCTTCGATCAACAAGGTTGTCCGCGTCGACGTGCCGATCATTGGCGACTGCGAGCGGGTGCTGGCCGAGATGGTCCGCGTCTGGCGCAGCAAGACCAACCAGCCACGCACCGAGGCCATCGCGCCATGGTGGAAGCAGATCGAAAAGTGGCGGGCGGTGGATTCGCTCGGCTTCAAGAATTCGGACACGGTGATCAAGCCGCAGTATGCGATCCAGCGGCTCTACGAGGCGAGCAAGAAGCAGGGCAAGGAGGTGTTCATCACCACCGAAGTCGGTCAGCACCAGATGTGGGCCGCCCAGCATTTCCACTTCGACAAGCCGAACCACTGGATGACCTCGGGTGGCCTCGGAACGATGGGCTATGGCCTGCCGGCGGCCGTCGGCGTGCAGGTTGCGCATCCCGATGCGCTGGTGATCGACATTGCCGGCGAAGCTTCGGTGCAGATGACGATGCAGGAGATGTCGACGGCGGTGCAGTATAATCTGCCGATCAAGATCTTCATCCTCAACAACGAGCGCATGGGCATGGTCCGGCAGTGGCAGGACCTGCTGCATGGGTCGCGCTACGCGCATTCCTACTCGGCGTCGCTACCCGATTTCGTCAAGCTGGCAGAGGCTTACGGCGGCAAGGGGATTCGATGCTCGAACCCGGCCGAGCTCGATGCCGCGATTGCCGAGATGTTCGACTATGACGGCCCGGTGCTGTTCGACGTGATCGTCGAGAAGGACGAGAACTGCCTGCCGATGATCCCGTCGGGCAAGCCGCATAATGAAATCATCCTGCCCGATACGGCCAATATCGGCGACATCATCGACGAGAAGGGACGGCAGCTCGTCTAGGGCGCTGCAGAGGACAAGATCATGAACGCACATCTGCAGCCCACCGGCTCCGCCTATTTCCTGACCAAGGAAACCCAGGACCAGGAACGCCATACGCTTTCCGTGCTGGTCGACAACGAGCCGGGCATCCTCGCTCGCGTGGTTGGCCTCTTTTCGGCGCGTGGCTACAATATCGAAAGCCTGACCGTCAGCGAGACGGAACACGGGCGGCGACTTAGTCGCATCACCGTCGTGGTCATCGCCACGCCCAAGACACTGACCCAGATCAAGCTGCAGCTCGAGCGGTTGGTGCCTGTCCATAAGGTGCATGACCTGACGGCCGAGGGTGCTTCGCTGGAGCGCGAGTTGGCGCTGATCAAGGTGGCCGGCTCGGGCGATTCCCGCGCCGAGACACTGCGACTGGCCGATGCCTTCCGGGCCCAGATCGTCGATGCGACGGTGGAAAGCTTCGTGTTCGAAGTGACCGGTAAGCCGGCCAAGATCGACAGCTTCATCGCCCTGATGCAGCCGCTCGGGCTGGTCGAGGTGGTCCGCACCGGGCTGGCCGCCATTTCGCGTGGTGCGCAGGGCATGTAGGCGAATGCTCCCGCCTCGCCGGCATCGCAAATCTTGCGGTGCCGCGGGTGGGAGCTGACATGCTGCTGAGGAGGGCGATTGCCATGCTGTGCAATGCACTGACCGAGCCCAATACTAACGACTCCTTCGATGTCCATGCGAAGGGGACGGCTTGACCACCCTGCGACTGCAGACTTCGCTGGAAGCGATAGATGGCTTCATAAGCCCCGACCGGGAGCGGAGGCTGGGACCACCAACCACGACAAAGCCAACCCCAATGCAACACTTCTGCAGGACGGTATGCCGTCGGCCCCGGCAACGGTCGCAGCCCGGTGAGTACTAGAAGGTCCGTTGTCGCGGAACGCCGTGATTCCAGCTCTTCGATATTCTGAACTATTAATCGACTGTTAATATAAACCTTGCAGAGGCCGTTCAGAAATTTTCTAGACTACAACATTTTGACATAAGTCAATTACGACTGCCGAATTTGTTGGTTTTCTTTGGTGATCGTCGAACTTCCAGAACGGAGGTTCAATACTGAAGGAAACCACTTCATGTCTCTACCTGCGTCCAACGACCTATGCTGGCAGCGACTTGCCAGCGGCGCGCTTTCACGCATCCGCACAGAGCATCTGGGCATGCAATTCATGATCAAGCGCCTTGAGCGCAGCAGCGACCCCGTGGCCGTTAAGGCAGGGGAAATACGTGCCTTCTTTGCCAAGTGGGAAGTATCGCTCGGCGGCGAAATCCAACAACTTTCCAGGCTTTGAGGAGCTCATCATGAATGCGATTGACAATGTGGCCGCTGTGCAGAAGCAGATGGTGAATACTCTCCTGCCCTTGGACGCCGCTGAAGTGCTGATCCGGAAGGGCACGCCCCTCTCCATCGCGGGCCCCGAGGCCGCGCTCGACAAGTTATCGCAGGGCAACTGGATCGGTGGAACCAGTCCCTATTTCATGCTTGCCGAAGGCGGTGTCATATCCGATGGCGACTTCGTCTTCGTGACCGATCTCTCCGGGGTCGGCACGGTCAGTTTCGCCAGCTACGACGTACAGGATCTGCCGGGATTGTCAGCCAACGCGCCGGACAATGCGTTTGCCGTGACGATTATGCCGTCGGGTAGTCAGGTGCTCAAACGGTTTGCCGCCGATGGGGCGGACTTCGTGGATGCCTTCCTCAAGCCCGCTGTCGGCTGGGTCGCCGGAGTTCACCTCAACGACATCGGCAAGGTCACGGCTAAGGTCTATGACGGCCGTACCGGGACGAAATACGAGGACCGGGCGGTGGTGGCCTATGTCGCGCTGCCGGCTGACCGCGTGGCCACGATTGAGATTGTCAACATCTTCGAGCCTGGATCAGGCGACATCATCACTTTCGATGCTACCGTTTTCGACGTCGAAACCTGCAAGGTCAATGGCGAGTCCACCAACTTTGCTGCCTATGTGAAAGCCCGTGGACTTGAGCATTGCAAGCAGCCATTAATCGGCGACTATGCAGGGGGGCGTATCAATGTTTCCCTGCAGAGCGTGGACTCGTCGGCCGGCAACGTAGCTCTCTATGCGCCGGTTTTCGCCGGAATCGAGTATCGCTTTGCCCGCCCTGTCGAAGACTATGCGGGCCTGTTCCGCAGACGGCTTGCAGAACAGGATACGGAGGGCGCCGTCTTCGCCTGCAATTGTATCCTCAATTTCATCTTTGGGGATTTGGAAGGCAAGGCCATCGGTGGTGTCGCCGGACCGATCACCTTTGGCGAAATCGCCTACCAGTTGCTGAATCAGACCGCAGTGCTTGTGCGCGTGATCTGACAAGGGGATCACCTCCGCCCGCCCCGGCGGAGGTGATCAACCTTTGTGATTGGACATATCGCGACAATAGATTGGGCCGCAGCGCGACAATCGTGTATGGGTCGGCAACCGAATTCGACCAAGTGCCATGACCCTGCTTTCCGTCAATCTCAATGCCGTGGCCCAGTTGCGCAATCGGCGCGACTTGCCGTGGCCCAGTGTGGTCGGGCTGGCGCGCGTGGTGCTCGATGCCGGCGCAAGCGGCGTCACCGTGCATCCGCGACCCGATGAACGGCATATCCGGCGGACGGACGTCTATGATCTGGCGGCGCTGTTGGAGACGGAATATCCGGAGGCCGAGTTCAATATCGAAGGCTATCCCAGCGACGATTTTTTCCATCTGATCGATGCGGTCAATCCGCAGCAGGTGACGCTGGTGCCGGATGAACCCGGCCAGACTACGTCCGACCATGGCTGGGATTTCCGCGGCAAGGGCAACTTTCTGACCTCGGTGGTGCAGCGGCTCAAGGCTGACGGAAGGCGCATTTCGCTGTTCTGCGATCCGGATGCGGGGCTGGATGGCGTCACGGCGGCCAAGGCGACAGGCGCCGATCGGATCGAGCTTTATACCGGACCCTATGGCGGGTGCTACAACGATCCGGACCGGGCGGAATATGAGCTGGCGGCTCTGGCCGAGACGGCTCGGGCGGCGCATGCGGTGGGTTTGGGCGTCAATGCCGGGCACGATCTGACGCTGGCCAATTTGCCGGCATTCCAGGCGGCCGTGCCTGGTGTGGACGAGGCGTCGATCGGGCATGGGATAACCGCCGACGCGCTGCTGATGGGCTTTGACGCGGCGGTGCGGGCCTATCGGGCAGTGCTGGGGAGCTGAAAGCAGAAGAGGCGCCGGGATAACCAGCGCCTCGTTCGATCTTAGTCGGTGAAGTTGAAGTCGCTCAGTTCGCAGACGTTGTTGTCGGCGGAGACGACTTCATCGCCATCCTCGAACACCGCCAGGAAGTCGTATTTGCAGTAGCCGCTGCCGTCGTCGATGTTGATGACCACGCTATTGCCGGCCGGCAGGATGTTGCGGCCGAGAATATCTTCTTCCCACGAACTTGAGCCGGTGTTGGACGCGTAGAACTCGACGATGTCGTAGGACGACAGATTGTTGATGCGCACGCGGCGGTCGAGCGCTGCTGCGTCAACGACGCCGATTGCAAGTATGGCCAGAGCGAGTGCGGCCGAAAACGCTTTCATGATTGTCCCTCATTATTTGAAAGTGCCCCACTGCAGCTAACCGGGTCAGCGCCGCGTGTGCAACGGGAATATTTGGCCGATGCTGAACCTGACCTGAACGAGGGCAAAAAATAAGGGCGCCAACAGTGTCGGCGCCCCTTTCTACATGCAGGCAGATAGGTCAGTCGGTGAAATCGAAGTTGTCGAGCTCGCAGACATTGTTGTCGGCCGAAACGAGCTGGTCGCCATCGTCGAAAACCGCCAGGAAGTCGTACTTGCAGTAGCCGCTACCGTCATCAATGTTGATGCTGACGCTGCTGCCTGACGGCAGCACGTCGCTGCCCAGGATGTCTTCCTGCCAGTCGCTGGTTCCGGTGTTTGAGGCATAGAACTCGACGATGGTATAGGAGGTCAGGTTGTTGATCTGGACCTTGCGCTCCATTGCCACGGCGGATCCGATGGTCGAGGCGAAAAGGGCGGTGGCGAGCGTCAAGGTGGCGACGGATTGGATGCGCATGCAGTCCTCTGGAATTCGGGCGGATTGCCCGCGTCCAATAGCGGTGACTGGTTGTTAAAAATCACGCTCCAGGTGGGGTTGGTTTCGCTGCCGGAGCGTTGATTCGGTAGACGTCCCTAATCAGCGATCAAGATCGGCGGGCCGCCATTGGTCACGATGACTGAACGGTGCGTTGTCAGGAACGTTGTCTGTTACCGCCGCAGCGCAGTCCGACGGGCCAAAAACCCAGAAATCCCTTGCTGTATAAATAGATACATCCATGTGCCCTAGGTATCTTGGTGTCCCCGTACAACAAAAACGTGCCTCCTTGCGGTCGTTGGCGATAGGCACATATATCGCCTCAGTTACGATTTGTTACCAAGGAGGGCTCCAATGTCCAAACTCAAGATTGCCGTTATCATCTCCTCCACCCGCCCGACCCGCTTTGGTGAGCTGCCGGCGAAGTGGATCCTCGACAAGGCCAATGAGCGCCCGGAAATCCAGGCCGAGATCGTCGACATCCGCGACTTCGACCTGCCGTTCTTCGACGAAATGGCCTCCAATGCCTGGATGCCGTCGGCCAACCAGAACGCCGTCAAGTGGCAGAACAAGATCAGCGAATTCGACGGCTACATCTTCGTCACCGCTGAATACAACCGTTCGATCACCGGCGCTCTCAAGAACGCCATCGACCAAGCCTATGTGAACTGGAACAAGAAGGCGTTCGGCGCCGTCGGTTACGGTACCGTCGGCGGTGCCCGTGCTGTCGAGCACCTGCGCAATATCGGCATCGAACTGCAGATGGTCTCGACCCGTTCGGCCGTCCATATCGGCGGCGCCGACTTTGCTGCAGTGCATCCTGGCTTTGGCGGCACCAAGTCGATTTCCGAGATCGAAGGCTCGATCGGCAATTCGGCCAAGGACATGCTTGATCAGCTGATCTGGTGGGGCGCTGCCACCAAGGCCGCCCGCAATGACGACGCTGCTGCCGCCAAGGCAGCCGAATAAACTTTACGAGGACCTCCAAATCTTCGTTTACCTGCCAGGGCCGCTCCAAATGGGGCGGCCCTGGTTGTTTTCTGGGCCGTGTGGCGTGGCTGCCGTGAACCCATTGTGGCGAGAAGGTGTTGTGTGTGACTATGCCCGGGTGTATAGCGGCGCCCGCCTTCGACCAAGAGAGCACAGGGTTCATGACGCAGACGAACACGGCCGGCGCCCACGCCGGAGTCGATGCGAGCGACCATTCCAGCCAACCACAATCCCGTAAAGACCTGTCACTTTTGATCCTGGGGGCGATCGGTGTCGTTTATGGCGACATCGGAACGAGCCCGATCTATGCGTTTCGCGAAGCTATGCATGTTCGACCGGGCGCGGCCTCAAGCTCCAGCGAAATCCTGGGGCTGCTGTCGCTGATCGTCTGGGCGCTGACGCTGACCGTTTCGCTCAAATACGTGTTCTTCGTGACCCGGGCCGACAACAATGGCGAAGGCGGCACGCTGTCGCTGGTGGCGCTGGCCCGCAAAACCTTCACCAATCCGCCGGTCTGGATCACCATGCTGGGCGTGCTCGGTGCGGCGCTGTTCTACGGCGACGCTATCATAACGCCGGCTATTTCAGTGCTGTCGGCGGTGGAAGGCCTCGAGCTGGTGGCGCCTGATCTGTCACGCTGGGTGGTGCCGATTACCCTGGTAATCATCGTCGGCGTGTTCTTCGTGCAGCGTTTCGGCACGGCCAAGGTGTCGATCGTATTCGGGCCGATAACGGCGATCTGGTTCCTCACGCTGGGATTTTCCGGCCTAGTCCACATCATCGATTATCCATCTGTGCTGTGGGCGCTCAATCCGTTGCTGGGCGTCGAGTTCCTGGCGACGCATATCGGCATCGCCTTCGTCGTGGTCGGCGCCATCTTCCTGGCGGTGACCGGCGCCGAGGCGCTCTATGTCGATCTCGGACACTTCGGCCGGCGGCCGATCGTGCTGGCCTGGTTTGGCCTGGTCTTTCCCTGCCTGCTGCTCAACTATTTCGGGCAGGGCGCATTCGTACTCGAAGTCGGCGTCCACAATGTCGAGAGCCCGTTCTTCGAAATGCAGCCCGACTGGGCGCTGCTGCCGTTCGTCGGCCTCGCCACCCTGGCGACAATCATTGCCAGCCAGGCGGTGATTTCGGGCACATATAGCCTCACCCAGCAGGCAATCGCGCTCAACATGCTGCCGCGCATGGTGGTGACGCACACGTCCGAGACGCAAAGCGGGCAGATCTACATGCCGCAGATCACCACGATGCTGATGGTGGGTGTGCTGCTGCTGGTGCTGATGTTCCGCAGCTCGAGCGCCCTGTCGGCCGCCTATGGCATCGCCGTGGCGGGCGTGATGGTGGTGACCCTGGCATTGCTGCTGGTGGTGATGTGGCGCAACTGGAAATGGCCACCGGTGGCAGTCGTCGGTTTCGGTATCCTCTTTGCCGTCATCGATGGTGGTTTCTTCACCGCCAACGCGTCCAAGCTGTTCCAGGGCGGCTGGGTGCCGGCGGCTGTGGCGGCAGGCGTTGCCATCCTGATGTGGACCTGGATGACGGGGCGCCGCCGCCTGGCGGATAAGACGCGCCGCGACGAGGTGCCGTTGCAGTTCCTGGTCGACAACCTGTCCAAGAAGAAGCCGACCCTGGTGCCGGGTACCGCTGTATTCCTCACCAGCGATATCGAGGGCGCACCGACGGCGCTGCTGCATAGTCTCAAGCACTACAAGGTGCTGCACGAGCAGAACGTCATCCTGACGGTCCGCACTTCGGCCTCGCCGCGCGTGCCCGACGACGAGAAGGTGACGATCGACGCCTATAATGAGCTGTTCAGCCGGGTGGTTGTCACCTTCGGCTATATGGAAAGCCCCAATATCCCCAAGGCGCTGGCGCTGGGCCGCAAGCTGGGCTGGAAGTTCGACATCATGTCGACCTCGTTTTTCCTCTCGCGGCGCTCGCTCAAGCCGGGTCCCAAGCCTGGCAATCCGCTGCGCTTCTGGCAGGACCGGGTGTTTACCCGCCTCGCCAAGAATGCCAGTGACGCGACGGAGTATTTCCATATTCCGACCGGACGCGTGGTGGAGATCGGTACGCAGGTCGTGCTGTAGCGTCGCGTGGCCCGGGTGCTCGACATTGCGATCTGCGGTGCCGGGCCCGCGGGGTTGGCCGTGGCGCTCTACGTCCAGAGGCTTGGGCATAGGCCGACGATCTTCGAACGGTTCGACGTTGCCAGGCCGATTGGCTCAGGCATCATCCTGCAGCCAACCGGGCAGGCGGTGCTGCAGGATCTGGGGTTGCTCGATGCAATCCGCGCCCTGGGTGCGCCGATCGACCGGCTGAGCGGTGCCGATGCCAAATCCGGACGAACGGTGCTCGATGTGCGCTACGACGCGCTGCCCAATAGCGGACGGGGTCTGGGTATCCATCGGGCGGCGCTGTTCGGCGTGTTGCATGACGCGGTTGTCGCGGCGGGTATTCCTGTTCGCACCGGGCATGAGGTGCGGGCATTGCGGGAGATGCCCGAGGGCAGGCGGGCGGTCGTTCTCGTTGGCGATCTCGTATCGGAACCGTTCGATCTCGTGGTCGATTGCCTCGGCGCCAATTCGCCGCTCAAGAGCTATGCGGCAAATGCCGGCAAATCACGCCAGCTCAGCTTTGGCGCCATCTGGGCGACGCTGCCGTGGCAGGGCGATGGTTTCGACCATGCTGCTCTGGCGCAGCGCTATGATCGGGCGAGCGTGATGGTCGGCGTGCTGCCGATCGGTCGGGCGGAGCCCGGTGGGCAGGACCTAGCGGCTTTGTTCTGGAGCCTCAAGCCGGATGACTATGAGGCGCTCAAGCCCGACGGGCTCGATGCCTGGAAACAGACGGTGCTCGGCCATTGGCCGCAAGTGCGGGCTTACCTCGATACGGTGCCCGACTTCTCGTCCATGACATTGGCGCGCTATGCGCATCATACCATGGTCGATCCGACGGGGTAGGCGCTGGTCTTTGTGGGTGATAGCGCGCATTCGACCAGCCCTCAGCTGGGGCAGGGGGCGAATATGGCTTTGCTCGATGCGCGGGCGCTGTATCTGGGGCTGCGCGATCATCCCGAGGATGTGCAGCGAGCGGTGGCCCACTATGCCCGCCTGCGGTGTTGGCATGTCCGGCTATACCAGGCGCTCAGCGCCATGTTTACGCCGTTCTACCAGTCCGACAGCCTTGTGTTGCCAGTCATTCGCGATGTGCTGGTATCGGCCATTGCGCGGGTGCCGCCGGCGCCGCAATTTCTCGCGGCGATGGTGGCGGGGTCGCTGCTGTCGCCGGTCCGGAAGCTGGGGCTGAAGAAGCCGCCGCGGTTGTAGTTACTTGATCATGTCCGGGCAGACATAGGGCACTGTGGCGGTCGTGTAGCGCTGCTCCTGCACGTCGCTGCCCAGCTTGAGGTTCAGCACCAGCTCGGTGTCGCTGAGGCTGGCAATGTCGGCATTGATGGTCATGCCGTCTTCGTCCCAGCTGATTGATGTGTCGGACACCTGCTGCCACTTGGAAAGGCGATAGGTCTCCCAGCAGGAATCGGTCACCAGCGTGCCGTCGGCGAGGAAGATTTGCATTGGGCCGGGAAGCGATTCGTCGGTGTCGGTGCGGACCCAGACCTTGTTCAGCAGGGGATTGGCGCGGTCGCCATCGTCGTCGGTGGCGTCCTCGGTAGGGTCGGTGTCCTGCGCCAGAGTGGGCACGACGGCGCAGGTGCCGACGCCCCAGACGCTCATGAGGGCAATGATTGCGGCCTTGGTATCCATCGAGCGTACTCCCTTGTCGCACCGTCTATCTGGTGACGGCTTCAACCGGGAGCAAGGGTGGCGGCGCAAAAGGGCGAGAATGCGATGCTGATGCGACCGTTTCAGGAATTGCGCGCGATGGCCTCGGCGGGCTCCGTGGCGGGTGCCTTCCAGCGCAGCCGCGATAGGGTCGGCACCAGCTTGCGCAGGGTCCAGTAGATCGCGGTGACGCAGACGACGGACACGTAGCCGTCGATGGCATAGTGCCAGCCAAGGTAGACCGAGCTCATGATGATGAAGGCGACATAGGCCCAGAGCAGCGCTCCGAAGCGGCGCGACACTTCGCTGATGAACAGGGCATTGATGGTGGTGACGGCGACGTGGATGGACGGGAAGGCCGAAATGCCCGAGCCGATGCCGACATTGCCGCTTTCGTAGAGCTTCCACAGATAGGCCTGAAAATTGAAGGCAGAGTTCTTTTCGCCCGCCGTGGTAGCGAGGAAGGCGAGCTGGTCGCCGAAGCGCGCCATGTCGCCGGTGACGAGGCCGTAATAGGCCGGGCCGGCGGAGAGCCAAGTGCCGGCTATGACGTTGCCGATGATGGCCCAGCTCAACATCCAGGTCAGCACATAGCGAACGCGCAGGCCGGCGGTGCGCGGCGAGGTCACGACCCAGTAGAGGGTGAAATAGCAGATGACGAACCAGAGGACGTTGTAGTTGAACTCGGCAATGCGCAGCACCAGCGGGTGCTCGGCTACGGCATAGAGCCAGCGCCAGGGATCGACGCCGAAATGAATGGCCTTGTCGATATCGGCCTGGGCGACATCGAAGCGGAAGCCGTGGTCGATGGGGAAGCTTGTCTTGATCGCCGAGAACATGGTGGTGAACACCAATACGGCGGTCAGCAGCAGGATGGTTCCGGCGACGAAGCGGGCCACGCGCCGGGGTGCGAACATGGCGCGATAGGCCAGGCTCCGGCGCTTGTTCAGCCGAATGATGATGTGTAGCAGACCGATAATGGTGACGAAGACCGGACCGAGCAGGCCGAAATTGACGCTCCAGGCAGCCCAGTAGGCGTCCAGCATGCCGAAGGCGAGGTAGCCCTTACCCGACATAAAGGCATAGCCGAGGGCGACGTAAATGGCCGCAAGGGCATAGATGGGGGTGTCGCTCCGAATGGCCGACCAGAGCGCATCGAAATAACGCGCGACGAAGGGGCGGAATCGATCCATCGGGTACACTCCTGATGGATCGATGCCTAGCAGAGCGGATTTAAGATTTTGTTAGGTGAGCCCCCGAGCCTAGTTCGCGGCAAACGACCGTAGACCCAGCGAGCGATCGCGTTCGCGGACGCGGTCGGTCGGGTTGGGCCACAGGTCGTAGTTTGATGCGCCGAGTTCATGATTGGCGTGGACGGCCCAGTTGGGGTCGTCGAGGGCAGCGCGGGCGAGGGCGATAAAGTCGGCCTCGCCGTCGACCAGGATGGTTTCTGCCTGGTGGGCATCGCCGAGCAGGCCGACGGCCATGGTGGGGATGTCGGCGCCATCGCGGACGGCCTTTGCCAGATGCACCTGGTAGCCGGCGACCGCCTTGATCACCGCGCCATCGAAGCCACCGCTCGAGCAGTCGATCGCGTCGACGCCACGGGCCTTGAGTTCGCGGGCCAGCGCAACGCTATCCTCGATCTGCCAGCCGTCCGGATGCCAGTCGGTGACCGAGAGGCGGGCCAGGAGAGGCTTGTCGGCGGGCCATACGGCGCGAACGGCCTCGGTCACTTCGAGCACCAGCCGCATGCGGTTCTCGCGGCTGCCGCCATATTCGTCGGTGCGCTTGTTGGCGAGCGGGGACAGGAACTGGTTGAGCAGGTAGCCGTGGGCAGCGTGGATTTCGACGGTGTCGAAGCCGGCCTGGTTGGCGCGGATGGCGGCGGCGGCGAAGGAGTCGATGACGTTTCGGATGCCGGCGGCGTCGAGCGCGGTCGGGGTCTGGAATTCGGGATTGGTGTCGGTATGCGGCACGGCGCTGGGCGCTACAGGCGTCCAGTGCTCGAAGCCGAGCGTGGATTTCTCCGCTTCGGACAGGTCCTTGTGCCAGGACACGGGAGTGGATGCCTTGCGGCCGGCATGGGCAAGCTGGATGCCTGCTGCGGCGCCCTGGCTATGCAGGAAATCGACGATGCGGGCGAGCGGCGCGATCTGCTCATCCTTCCACAAGCCCAAGTCGCCGTAGGAGATGCGACCCTCGGCCGTCACGCCTGTTGCTTCGAGGACCACGAGCCCGAAGCCGCCTATGGCGAAGCGGCCGAGATGGACCAGGTGCCAGTCATTGGCAAAGCCGTCCTTGGCCGAATACTGGCACATGGGCGCGACGACGGTACGATTGCGCAGGGTAAGACCGCGCAGCGTGGCGGGCGAGAAAAGCTTGGACATGAAAGGCTCTGCTGTTGGTGCCGGAATGTGGCGCGGCATACATGCACATCCCAAGCTCTATCGGCAAGTGCCGATGGAAGGTCCCTCCGTTGCGCGGCATGCATAATCCTGATTAACGTCCGCGTGGGGCTAGGGAATTCGCGATGAAAGTTACGCTCGATCTCGACGCGCTGGTGGCGCAGGGCAAGCTTACGCCGGCTGAAGCCGAGCGGCTCAAGGGGCTCTCGGCGGCCGACACGGGCGCGCTGGGCAGTAACATTTTCTTGGCGTTCGGCATCGTCGCCGTGGCGCTGGGGGCAGGTGTGTTCATCCCTACGGTCGAAACGGCGATCGTGATCGGCGCGCTGCTGTTTGGCGTCGGCTACTGGCTGACTATCGGCAAGGTCGAGCGCTGGCTGGTCTTTTCGCAGATTGCCATGGTGCTGGGAGCGCTGGCTTTCACCGGCGGCCTGGCAACGCTGTATGGCGAAATCATATGGGTCAAATATGCTCTGGTGCTGGCCTTGGCAGCCGCCGCAGTGGCGGCGACATCAGGACTGCTGGCGTCGCTATCGGTGTTTCTATTTGCCGGCGCGATTCTGACCGGCACCGATTTCTGGGAGCCGACGGTCTATCTGACGCTCGCCATCGTCTCACTTTCTGCACTTGTGTTGGTGTTGTTCCTGATCTCGGTCCGCATCGCTCATGCCTATGAGCGGCTGGCGATCATTGCCATGCGCACGGCCATCATCATGGTCAACCTGGCATTTCTCGTTGGGTCGATCTTTGGCGACGGCTTCTTCAACTGGCCGAACTGGAGCTTCACCATCGCCTGGGCGCTGGCGCTGCTGGCCTTTGGCACCTGGGCGGTCTGCGCCAACCGGCGCTGGGTGGTCAATACGGTGGCGGTGTTCGCGGCGATCCACTTCTTCACGCAGTGGTTCATGTATCTGGGGGCACAGCCGTTCTCGATCCTGGGCGGCGGGCTGCTGCTCATCGGGTTCGGGTTGCTGATGGCGCGGTTCAATAAATGGGTGCTGACCAAGCGGGAAGGCGGGGTGGCTCCGGTCGCTGCGCCTGTGCCACCGCAACCGCCAACGCCTCCGGGTGGAGTTGCGACGCCGGTTCCTCCCACGCCGCCGGTGGCCGGTGGCGATGATGGTTGGAAGCGCTAGCACGTCTGCTGGCAGCAGCAACAACGACGGCGGACGTGCGCAACGCGCAAATTCCGCTTGCCACGAACCGTACCGTACGGTACGCCTGACGAAATCGGACGAAAGCGTTCGGCTGGCTTGTTGAGGAAGCATTGTGGCCCTGACCATCAAGGTCAATGAAGAGGTTTTTACCCCGCGTCAGCAGGCTGTGCTGACGGCGGCGCTGGACCTGCTCGTCGAGAATGGCGATGGCCTGACCATGACGGCCGTGGCCCGTCGCGCCTCGTGCTCCAAGGAAACGCTCTACAAGTGGTTCGGTGATCGCGATGGCCTGCTGACGGCGACCGTGCAGTGGCAGGCGGCCAAGGTGCGCATGCCGGTGGTCGATCGGAGCCACCTCAATGCCAAGGCACTACGTCTTTCCATCGAGCAGTTCGCGCGCGACTTGCTGACCGTCATCACCGGCGAAGTCTCCATCACCCTCAACCGCACGGCGGTGACGCATGCGGCGCAGGAGAAGGATAGTCTGGGCATTATCGTGCTGGAGAATGGCCCGCTGGCTATTCGCCGGCGCCTCAAGCCCATCCTCGAGGCCGGACGCGATGCGCGCCTGCTGCGCTTCACCTCGAGCGAAGATGCCTACCGCACGTTTTTCGGTCTCGTCGTTCGCGACGTGCAGATCCGGCTGCTGCTCGGCGACAAGTCGCTGACCCAGAGCAATGTCGAAGCCAATATCGAGGCGGATGTGAAGTCCGCGACCGACCAGTTCTTCGCCCTCTACGGGGCGAAAGCCAACAACCCATAACACTGCATTTCAGGGAGAAACCCATGCGCGTCTATTACGATCGTGATGCCGATCTCAACATCATCAAATCCAAGAAGGTGGCTATCGTCGGCTACGGTTCGCAGGGCCATGCCCATACGCTGAACCTGCGCGACTCCGGTGTCACCGACGTCGTCGTCGCGCTGCGTCCAGGTTCGCCGTCGGCGATCAAGGCCGAGGGTGAAGGCCTGCGCGTGATGAGCGTTGCCGACGCTGCCGCATGGGCCGACGTCATCATGATGCTGACCCCCGACGAACTGCAGGCAGACATCTACAAGCAGCATATCGAGCCGAACATTCGTGACGGCGCTGCCCTCGCATTTGCCCACGGCCTCAACGTGCATTTCAACCTGATCGAACCCAAGTCGACCGTCGACGTGATCATGATCGCGCCGAAGGGCCCGGGCCACACCGTGCGTGGCGAATACCAGAAGGGTGGCGGCGTGCCGTGCCTGATCGCCGTGCATCAGGACGCGTCGGGCAATGCCCATGACATCGCGCTGGCCTATGCTTCGGGCGTTGGCGGCGGCCGTTCGGGCGTCATCGAGACCAACTTCCGCGAAGAATGCGAGACCGACCTGTTCGGCGAGCAGGCCGTGCTCTGCGGCGGCCTCGTGGAACTGATCCGCGCCGGCTTCGAGACGCTGGTGGAAGCCGGCTACGCTCCAGAAATGGCCTATTTCGAGTGCCTGCACGAAGTGAAGCTGATCGTCGACCTGATCTACCAGGGCGGCATCGCCAACATGAACTACTCGATCTCCAACACCGCCGAGTGGGGCGAGTATGTCACCGGTCCGCGCATCATCACCTCGGAGACCAAGGCCGAGATGAAGCGCGTGCTGCATGACATCCAGTCGGGCAAGTTCACCGCCGAGTGGATGCAGGAAATCAAGGCCGGCGGCAGCCGCTTCAAGGCGACCCGTCGCCTGCATGACGAGCACCAGATCGAGGAAGTCGGTTCGAAGCTGCGCGACATGATGCCCTGGATCAAGGCCGGCGCGCTGGTCGACAAGGCCAAGAACTAAGAACAGGGACGGGGGCTTCTGCCCCCGTTTTCATTTATGACGCTTCCGATCATCCCCATTGTTGGCACCGATATCCGCATGGTGCCGGGTGCCTGGCCGCTGCCCGACGCGCTGCGAGCTGAGGTCCGTTCGTGCTGGGCTCGGCTGCTGGCGGCCAATCCGCATCTCTGGGACGGCCGGATCATTGGGGTGTCCACGCCGCGTATCGACGCTGATGGGATACTGCGGGCCGAGGCCAGGGAAGATGCGTATTCGGCCTTCCTCACCTGGCGCGATGCCGATTTTCCCGAGATCGGCATGCACAACCTGTTCGGTTCGTCGCTGGTCGCCAGCAATGATGGTGCGCTGATTTACGGTGTAATGGGCGCCGATACCGCCAATGCCGGACGGGTCTATCCGCCGGGCGGCTCGCTCGAACCGCGCGACGTGCTACCGGATGGCCGCGTCGATGTCGCCGGCTGCACCGACCTCGAGCTTGAGGAGGAGACGGGACTTGTGCCCGGCGACGCGCGCAAGGGCATGCTGGTGGCCGTGTTCGACGGCCCGCGCATCTCGCTCGGGCAGATGTATCATTTCGACGAAACCGCCGAGCGCCTGGTCGCCCGCGTTCGGGCGAACCTTGAGACACAGGAGCATCGCGAACTGGCGGACGTCGTGGTTGTCCGTTCGGGGGCCGAGGCGGAGCGGGTGGGGGCGGTGCCTTATGCCGTGGCGGTGGCTGAGGCCTTTGCGCTCGGCGCGCTCGGCTGACTTACCCCTCATCCGCCCTTCGGGCACCTTCTCCCGCAAGGGGAGAAGGCGACGGAATCGAAACCTTCAGGCTGAACTCCGCGCCGGGCAGGCAGAGCCTTCGCAGTCGATCACTGCGTCTTCTTGATCGCCCGACCGCCGTGGAAGTCGAGGCGGCACAGGCCGATGTCGTTGAGCAGCCGATCGTCGAGATGGGCAACGCTGAGTTTGCGGGCACGGTCGCGGGTGAGCAGCAATACGGTAGCGGAAAGAATGTTCATCGGATGGTCCTTCAGTAAGACGGCAGCGCCGTTTTGTTGGCCGCTCCTATGATGCCGATAGCGTGAACCCTGCCTGAACGGCCTGTTGTACTTGCGCGGGAGGCCCGCTAGTCTCTGCCCGCGTCACACGTCCTGAACTTTACTGAACGGTAGGGTACGCCTGACCATGACCAAGCGAAAATTCTGCCTCTATCTGATCAAGCCGTCGCACTATGACGACCAGGGCTATGTGATCCAGTGGCGGCTGTCGCCGATCCCATCCAATTCACTGGCGTCCGTGCACGGGCTGACCATCAACATCATCGAGAGCAAGATGCTCGGTGATGACTGGGACTTCGATGTCGTCACCATCGACGAGACCAATACGATCATCGACGTCCAGGGGGTGATCGATCGCGTCCAGCAGGCCGATGTCGGCCTGGTCATGCTGATCGGTGTGCAGTCCAACCAGTTTCCGCGTTCGCTCGATCTGGCCCGCCCTCTGCTCAAGGCTGGTGTTCAAGTCGCGATCGGCGGCTTCCACGTGTCCGGCGTCATCTCGATGCTCAATGGCGAGGATGCGGACTTCAAGACGGCGCAACAGATGGGGATTTCGCTGTTCGCGGGGGAATCCGAAGGCCGACTGCAGGAAGTGTTCGGCGACGCCATCAATGGCACGCTCAAGCCGCTGTATAATTTCATGAACGACCTGCCTGGCATTGAGGATACCCCGGTGCCGTTCATGCCGGCCGACCACGTGGCGCGCACGGCCTACAACCTCACCAGCTTCGACGCTGGCCGCGGTTGTCCGTACCAGTGTTCGTTCTGCACCATCATCAACGTGCAGGGGCGCAAGTCGCGGCGGCGGTCGCCCGACGATATCGAGAAGATCATCCGGCTCAACATGAGCCAGGGCGTGCATCGCTATTTCATCACCGACGACAATTTCGCGCGCAACAAGGATTGGGAGGCGATCATGGATCGCCTGATCCACATGCGCGAGGTCGAGGGGCTGAAGTTCAACTTCATCATCCAGGTGGACACGCTCTGCCACCGCATTCCCAACTTCATCGAGAAATGCGCCCGGGCCGGTGTCACACGCGTCTTCATCGGGCTCGAAAACGTCAATCCGGCCAATCTCAAGGATGCCAAGAAGCGGCAGAACAAGATCACCGAATATCGCACCATGCTGCTGGCGTGGAAGCAGTGGCACGTGATCACCTATGCCGGCTATATCCTGGGCTTTCCCACCGATACGCCCGAGCGCATCATGCACGATATCGACGTGGTCAAGCGCGAGCTGCCGGTCGATATCCTGGAATTCTTCTTCCTGACGCCGCTGCCGGGATCGGAAGATCACCAGAAGCTGCACCGGGCTGGTGTGGCGATGGATCCCGACCTCAACAAGTATGACCTCAACCACGTCACCACAGCGCATCAGTTGATGAGCAAGGCGGAGTTCGAGAAGGTCTATGCCGACGCCTGGAGCCGCTATTACACGCTCGACCATGTCGAGACGCTGATGCGGCGTGCGGCGGTGTCGAAGATTTCGACGTCGCAGGTGTTGCTGCTGTCGACCTGGTTCATGGGCGCGCTCAAGATCGAGGGCGTGCATCCGCTGGAAGTGGGCTGGATCCGGATCAAGTCGCGGTTGAACCGCCGCTACGGCATGAAGATCGAGCCGGCGGTGCTGTTCTATCCGAAGTATTATGCCGAGCTGGGCTGGAAGCTGGCCCGTTGGGGATGGCTGTATTTCCGCTTCGGGCTCAAGCAGCTCAAGGTCGAGCGCGACCCCAACCGGCATGCCTATACTGACCATGCGATGACCCCGGTCACCGACCATGATGAGCAGGATTTCGAGCTGTTCAAGACCACGGATGCGCAGGCCTGGCTCAACCAGGAAAAGCGTATCGACAAGGCCCGGCATGGGATCAGCGAGCCGGCGGATACGGTTTAAGGGAAAGCCCTAAGCCTGCCCTTCTAACCCGTTCAAACTTCGTCTAAAACCTCTGCGGGTTCGGAGTCGCGGAGGGTGCGATGGGCTTGCCGGTGTTTCCCGTCGAAGGCGGCTGCCAATGCGGCGCCGTACGCTACCGACTGAAGGCGAGCCCGCTTTCGGTCTACAATTGCCATTGCAAGGACTGCCAGCGCTTCTCGGGCGCCGCGTGGTCGATGTCGATGATCGTGCGCGACGCCGATTTCGAGCTTTTGTCCGGTGAAATCTCCCAATACCGACGCACAGCCGAGAGTGGCAATGTCATTGTCATGAACTTCTGCGCCCATTGCCATGGATGGATCTGGAACGATCCTCCAGCGCCGGGCATCAAGGTGGCGCGTGCGGGAACGCTGGACGATTTGGACTGGGCGGCACCGGTGGGCAATATCTGGACCGACAGCAAGGCCGCCTGGGTCAAGATCGACCCGCAACAGATCAATTTCGCCAAGGGCGCAATCGACCGCACGCCGCTGTTCGATGCCTGGACACGCGCGCATCAGGACCTATGACATGACAGTTCAGACCGACATCTTGCTGGTCAAGAAGCAGGAGCAGGAGCTTGTGCTCACTGCGTTCGACGAGACGGTCGCCTTTGACCTGGGCAGCGCCATTCGCGCCCGCGCTCTCGCCGAGAAGCTTTCCCTCGTCGTCGATATCCGCACGTGGGACCGGCAGATGTTCTTTGCCGCGACCGGTGGCACCAGTGCCGACAATGCCGAATGGGTGCGCCGCAAGATCAACACGGTGCGCCGTTTCCAGCGTTCGAGCTATCGCATGGTGCTGGAACGGGGCGAGCAGCCGTTTCCGCCGCAGGTTGGCGCCGATCCGGTCGATTTCGTCGTTGCCGGCGGGGGCTTTCCGATCAGCGTCAACGGTGCCGGCATCATCGGCGCGCTGACCATCTCCGGGCTGCCCGGCCGCAGCGATCATGGTGTCGCCGTCGATGCGCTCTGTGACCATCTCGGTTTCGACAAATCCACCTATGCCCTGCCGCCCGAATAAGGTCCCCCGATGAAGCTCAACTATCTGCTGCTGGATGTCTTCACGCGCCACCGCCTGCAGGGCAACCAGCTTGCCGTAGTGACCAAGGGCGACGGCCTGCTCGATGGCGAGATGCAGGCCATAGCCCGCGAGTTCAATCTCAGCGAGACGGTGTTCATCCTCAAGCCAAACGCCGAGCGCAATACGGCGGCGGTACGCATCTTCACGCCGCATACGGAACTGCCATTCGCTGGCCATCCCACCGTCGGCGCCGCCGTGGTGCTGGGATTGCAGAACAAGGTCAGTGCTGTCCGGCTCGAAGAGAAGATCGGTCTGATCACCGCCCTGTTCGAGAAGGCTGATAAGCGTTCGGGGGAGGCGCGCTTCGCGCTGCCGCGGCTGCCGTCGCGCGTGGCCGATCTCACCGACAAGCTGGGCATTGCGCAGGCTTTGGGCATCGAAGTGGAAGATATCGGCTGCGATGTCTATCAGCCGGCTGTGTTCTCGGCCGGCGTGACCTTCCACCTCGTGCCGGTGCGTGACGCCAATGTGCTCAAGCGCATCAAGGTCAACCGGGGCATCTGGAACGAGGTGTTCAAGCACGACCACAATTCGGCGTATGTGTTCACGCTGACGCCCGACGAGCCGGACAATGACTTGGCGGCGCGCATGTTCGGCATGGATATCGGCGAGGACCCGGGCACCGGCTCTGCTGCTGCGGCCTTGATTGGGCTCTTGTCAGAACATGCGACATTGGCCAACGGGCAGGCGGACTTCGTGCTGCGACAGGGCCACGAGATGGGCCGCCCCTGCCGGATTACCATCCAGTTGCGCAAGGACCACGACATCCTGATCCATGGTGGCATCGGTGGGCATGCGGTGGTCGTGTCGGAGGGCGTGCTCGATCTCGACGACTGAGCCACACCAGCTTGCCGGCGTTGTGCTTTCGGCGGTGTTTGCATTCAACTAGACGCAAATCCGATAGCAAATAATCAACATCTGCCGATGCTTGGGCTTGCGCAGGCCGACAGATTCGCGCATTCTTATGACAAATCGAGACCTGTGCCATGCAGCGCAACCGCGCCAAAGCCATTGCAATCGCGAAAACTCAGGACCGCAACCGCGTCCTGGTGATTGCTGCTGGCATGTTGCTGCTCCCGGCCGCGCTCCTTCTCCTTCTTATCAGCCCCTGATCACCGGCAGCTCGAACGAGCGGGTCGTCAGGGGATAGTGCCATAAGCCGAACAGCAAATGTCCGGCCTGAAGAGCTTTGACTCTCGGCCGCTCGATAGGAATTTTTGAGACATGTCCGCCGCCACCACGACCAACAAAGACCGCGTCTACATTTTCGACACCACCCTGCGCGACGGCGAACAATCGCCCGGCGCCACCATGACGCTGGAGGAAAAACTTCAGGTCGCCGAGACCCTGGACGATATGGGTGTCGACATCATCGAGGCCGGTTTCCCGATTGCCTCCAATGGCGACTTCGAAGCGGTGGTCGCGGTGGCCAAGCAGGTCAAGCGTGCCACAGTGGCGGGCCTGGCTCGCGCCATCACCGCCGATATCGATCGGGCAGGCGAGGCGGTGCGCCACGCGCAGCGCGGCCGCATCCACACGTTCGTGTCCACCTCGCCGATTCATCTGGCGCACCAGATGAAGAAGACCGAGGACGAGGTCATCGAGATCATCGCCCGTACCGTGGCGCATGCCCGTAACCTGATCGACGATGTCGAATGGTCGGCGATGGACGCCACGCGCACGCCGCTGGAATTCCTCAAGCGCTGCGTCGAGGCGGCGATCAAGGCTGGCGCGACCACAATCAACCTGCCCGATACCGTCGGCTATGCCGTGCCCGACGAGCACGAGAAGATGTTCCGCGATATCATCACGCAGGTGCCCGGCGCCGACAAGGCGATCTTCTCGGCGCATTGTCACAACGATCTGGGCCTGGCCGTCGCCAACTCGCTGGCTGCCGTCCGCGGTGGTGCCCGTCAGGTGGAATGCACCATCAACGGGCTGGGTGAACGCGCTGGCAATGCGGCGCTGGAAGAAATCGTCATGGCCCTGCGCACCCGTGGCGATGCCATGCCCTACCAGACCGAAATCGAGACCACCCATCTGGCCCGTGCCAGCCGTGTCGTTTCGGCGGCGGCTAATTTCCCAGTGCAGTACAACAAGGCGATCGTGGGCAAGAATGCCTTCGCGCATGAGAGCGGCATCCATCAGGATGGCATGCTGAAGAATGCCGAGACCTACGAGATCATGACGCCAGCCAGCGTCGGCATCAAGGAAACGACCCTGGTCATGGGCAAGCATTCGGGCCGCGCCGCCTTCAAGGACAAGCTGCGCGAGCTGGGCTATGAGCTGGGCGACAATGCCTTCCAAGAAGCCTTCGTGCGCTTCAAGGATCTGGCCGACCGCAAGAAGCATGTCTACGACGCCGATATCGTGGCTCTGGTCGACGACGAGGTCGGCTCGGTTGGCGATCGCATCAAGCTGGTCGATATGGAGGTCGTATCCAAGACCGGCGGCGTCCACAGATGCGACATGACGCTGTCGATCGATGGCGAAGCAAGCTCGGTCAGCTTCGAGGGGACCGGCTCGGTCGATGCCATCTTCAACGCCATAAAACAGGCCGTGGGCCAGCAGCCGCATCTGGTGCTTTACGCCGTCGATGGCGTGACCGGCGGCACCGATGCGCAGGCTTCGGCTCACGTGCGCCTGGAAATGAATGGTCGCATCGTTTCGGGCAATGCGGCCGAACCGGATACGCTGGTGGCCTCGGCCCGTGCCTATCTCAATGCCTATAACCGCCTGCTGATCGAACGCGGCGCGTCCGCACAGGGTGCGATGGCCGGCTGACATCACAGGATCGCCTCGTGCCCCGACCCATCGTGGCCGGGGCAGGAGGACCATCATGGGATATGAACTCGTCGACGTGAGCACGCCCGAGGATTGGGCTGCGTATCACGACATCCGGCGGCGCGAGCTGTTCGAGGCGCGGGGCCGGTTCGGCATCTACAATCCGAACTACCCGGACGAACATACGCCGGATAAGCACCATTACCTGCTCAAGCACGATGGCAAGCCAGTCGGCACGACGCGGCTTGATGTCCGTGGGGACGGCAGCGCGGTCTTCCGGCTGGTCGCCATCACGGCGACGGAGCAGGGCAAGGGCCACGGTCGCGTGTTGAGTGAACTGGTGGAAGGGCGCGCCAGGGGTTTCGGCGCCCACACGTTGCTGGTCAACGCTGCACGGACGGCGCTCGGCTATTACGAGAAGACCGGCTGGCAGGTCCATGAATGGGACGCCAGCGAACTTGTCGACATGGCAGCCGAGTGCGTCCAGATGCGCAAATTGCTGTAGCTTGCATATGACCCCCAATTGAGCGATCAACACGCCCGACGAATTCGGGGCGCTGGCGTGATCTCAAAAGCTGAACTGCGCGGTGTGCTGACCGGGCTGAGCCTCGTGGCGGTGGCTCTGCTAGTTGCCATCAGCGGCCCCATTCTGGTGCCGGGTCAGGAATTGCTGAGTTCGCTTCGCTTTCACGTGGGCCTGGCGCTGCTGGCCTTGCCACTGGCGCTGCTGGTGGTCGGGGCGTGGCGGCGGGCGCTGCTGGTGTTGCTGCTGGTTGGGGCCAGCCTGGGGCAGGGTGGCTGGATCGTCTGGCAGCAGCAGGCGGGTCGTGCCGAACTGCAGGAGAGAGCCGCACTGGCAACGCTCGAGGTGATGAGCTTCAACGTGCTCGCCTATAACGAGCGCGGTGCCGATATCGCCAGCTACGTGCTGCAGTCGGCACCGGACCTGCTCGTCACCATGGAGTCCAACGCCATCATGGGGCAGTTGGACGAGCTTGCTGCGGATTATCCCTACCGGGCGGGTTGCAATCCGCAAGGCGACGACTGCGACCTGATGGTCTTCTCACGCACGCCGCTCGCAGACGTAGTTGTGCAGAAGCTCGAACCGTTCCAGCGCCTTCGGCTGGTTTCGGCCCGGACCGTCGTGGACGGGCAGTCCGTGACCATCGTCGGGATCCATCTCAGCAAGCCGTATTTCGACGAGGCCGCCTGGGTCGAACTGATGCAACTGCGCGAGACATTGCGCGATATCGACGGTCCGGTCATCGTCGCAGGTGACTTCAATGCCGCTGCCTGGTCCGACACCGTGGCCGATTTCGTGGCCCGCGCCGAGCTGGTGCCTCCGCCACTCTATCCGGCAACCTGGCCCATTCGCCTGGGTAAACTCGGCGTGCCAATCGACAACATGTTTACCGGTGGCGACGCGCTGATCGAGTCGATCGCCGCATTCGACGACAGCCTCGGCTCCAACCACCGCGGATTGCTGGCCAGCGTGCAGCTCTTGGGGCCGGCGAACTAACCGGCAGCGTCAATCGCCTGGGGCAGCATCTCGGCCAGCAGGTCGAGAGCGGCGTCGTCACCTACGCTGATGCGGATGCAGTGATCCAGTCCCGGCGCGGCAGGCTTGCGGATGAAGATGCCCTGCTGTGCCAGCGCCTCGAGCAGCCTCTGCGCGAAGGCGGCGTCGCGGCCGGTGTCGATGGCGACGAAGTTGGTAGCCGAGGGCAGGGGATGCAGACCGTTCGTCGCGGCGATATCGGTGATGCGCTGTCGGGCGGATGCGGTGCGCGTTACCACCGAGGCAAGATGCTCAGTATCCGCCAATGCCGCCATGGCGCCAGCCTGGGCCACGGCGTTGACCCCGAAATGATTGCGCACGCGCTCGAAGGCCCGGATGGTCTGGCGCTCACCGATGGCGTAGCCGCAGCGCAGCCCCGCCATGCCATGCGCCTTGGAAAAGGTGCGCAGGCGCAGAACATTCGGACGGTCGGTATCGAGCGCCGGCATTGTGCCTGATGGCGCGAACTCGCCATAGGCTTCGTCGAGCAGAATCAGTGTCGTCTCGGGTACAGCATGGATGAACCGCTCGACCTCGCTGGCTGACCACCAGCTTCCCATGGGATTGTCGGGGTTGGCGAGATAGACCACGGCCGCATCTTCGCGCCGGGCGGCGGCGGCGAGCCCCTCGATATCCTCATGCAGGTCGGCATAGGGCACGCTCACCAGCCGGGCGCCGAAACCGGTCACGTGATAGTTCAGCGTGGGATAGCCGCCCAGCGAGGTGACCACAGGGGTCCCCGGCCCCGCGAAGAGACGGACCGCCAGGCCGAGCAGGCCGTCGATGCCCTCGCCAACCACGATGTTATCGGCAGATATTCCGTGGTGGGCCGCCAGAGCCTGGCGCAGGTCGTGGCATTCCGGATCGCCATACTTCCAGCCGTCGGCGATGGCAGCGGCCATGGCAGCCTGGGCCAAGGGCGAGGGGCCGAAGGGGCTCTCATTAGCGCCAAGTCGTGCCCGGAATGCGCTTCCGGATCGTCGCTCAAGGGCTTCGGGGCCGGTGAAGGGCACTGTCTCGGGCAGGGCGGCAGCAAGAGGAGCAAGGCGGGGACGAAGCAAGGGCGCGACTCGCGTTTGGTCCGGACATCCTAGTGCCCGCCGCGAGTTGGCCGCAAAGCGAGAATGCCGCGAACCGCTGTTTGAGCGTTTTGCACAGGCGGAAAGCCGAGCCATGATGCTGAAGAAGCCGCCTGCCGGGGCTTTGCGCTGGGTAGGCAAGTCTGGAGCATTTGAACTAAATCCCACCTGATCTGGCAATATCCCGGAAGGCATGGGCGCGCAACTTGTGGCCCGCGTCATCTCCCTGGCGCTCCCCAATAAAGATTCTTTCAGGAGCTCTGCCATGCCCCCAACCTACGTCCTTGCGCGGGATCACCTGCAACGCGCCGCAGCGATCCTGCAGGGCGCCGACAGTCGTTCGCGCCAGCTGCGCTATATCGTGGAACGAACGATCAGCCTGATCGACGATATCCCGCCGGTGGTTCAGCCGGTCGGCAATGTTCTCGATTTCAACGCGTTCCGGGAGCGCCGGACTGCCATCGACTAACGGCTCCCATGCCGGTGCCGGCGGGACATATCCCCCGGCACCGTCGATTCAACTGCCGGCCTGAGTCTCTGGGCTCGGATTGGCCGGGTCGGGCGTGACGGTGATGCCGGCCTTGGTTTCCTTGGTGCCGGTCAATTCGCGATTGAGGGCCAGCTTGGCCTCTTCGGTGAGGGAATAAAGCACCGGCAGATAGTCGGGTGTCGAGACCCAGGCGCGCAGCTGCATGTTGACCGCCGCACCCGAAAAACTATCCACATGCACATTGGGCGCCGGATCGACCAGCACGCGCTTTTCCGCCGTGGCGATGCGCAGCAGGATTTTTCGCGATTTGGCGATGTCGATGCTATCGGGGACGCTGACATTGACATCGATACGCCGCCGTGGTTCGCGACTGTGATTGGTGATGGCGGAAGCCCAGAGCTTCTGGTTGGGCGTGAAGATATAGAGCCCACTCGACGAGCGCAGCCGCGTGCCGAAGAGACCGATTTCCACCACGATGCCCGCCACGCCATCGCCCTGGATGAACTCGCCGATGGCGATTGGTCGCAGCCAGATCAGCATGATGCCGGCCGCGATATTGGCCAGCGTGCCCTGCAGCGCCAACGCGATGGCGAGGCCCGCCGCGCCGAGTACGGTGAGAATCGAACTGTTGGCCACGCCCAGCAGGTTCAGTGCCGTCACCAAGGCGAAGATCAGAATGCCGTAGCGCGCGGCCTGCGACAGGAGGGGCGCGAAATTCTTGTCGACGCCATAGGCCAGCGGCAGCAGGCCCCTGATGGCTCGCGCTGCAATCTTGGCGACATACCAGCCGGCCACCAGTACGGCGATCGCTGCCAGCAGGCTCACCGCATTTGCCAGGAGCCAGTAGACCGGCACCATCAATATCTCGGAAATCGTCATAGTGCCCCGGTTCGTGCCACACTTTGCTGCCGCGACACTGTAGCAAACCCATCATGTGAGGAAAGTGGAGCTAAGCGCTGGACAGCGCAGAATCCCTTCGCTATAGAGGCGCCACTTTGGAAGCTCCGGCAAGGGGCGAGTAGCTCAGCTGGTAGAGCAGATGACTCTTAATCATCGGGTCCACGGTTCGAATCCGTGCTCGCCCACCAAAGCCTTTTCGCACAAGGCCCCGCACTGCGGGGCCTTTTGTGTTTCCGGGGCTCGGTGCAGACTGAACCGATGAAAGCCAAGGTCCCAAAGCTCCCCAAACATCCGCCGCGATGCGGCGCCTGCAATGGAAAGGGCGTCATTCCATGTCGACGGTGCGGCGGCGGTGGCACCCAGACGAGCTGGCGCCGGCAGGTTAGCGCCTGTTCTGGTTGCGGCGGTACGGGTGAGCAGGCCTGCATCGTGTGCAGGCAGATGGGCACGCGGGAGCGCAAGTCGTAACTGGGGCAAGGCCACCCGTGCCTGATGGTTAAGGGTGCAAACATTATCAGTTTTTAATCTGCTGGACGCTTTGCGGTTAGGCGCGCTTTTCTAGAAAGTGTCATCCCTGCGGGCTTGGGCCGGACGGGGCGGCACAAACACTGGGAAAGGTCCCCTCATGTCCCACGATCACGATGAACATCACGAACACGACCTCGGATTCGCACATGACCTGACGCGAATGGTGGATCGACGACGGCTGCTTGCCATTATGGGCGGCATCGGCCTGGTATCGCTGTCGGGCCTGCCCGCTGCGTCGCTGGAATGCGTTGCCTTGCCTTGGGAAACCAATGGACCCTATCCGGCCGATGGCACCAATACCAAGGACGGACAGGTGGTCAACGCGCTGACCGAGGAAGGCGTCATTCGCGAAGACCTGCGCGGCTCGTTCGGTTCTCTGACGCCCACGGCCGACGGCGCTCAACTCGATATGGAACTGACATTGCTCGATGCCGACGGTTGTACGCCGCTGCCAGGCTATGCCATCTATGTCTGGCATTGCGACGCCACCGGACTCTATTCGCTCTATGACACCCCTGAAGCCAACTACTTGCGCGGTGTGGGCGTGGCGGATGCTGATGGCAAGGTGAAGTTCACGACCATCGTCCCCGGCTGCTACGATGGGCGCTGGCCGCATATCCATTTCGAGATATTCGAGAATGCGGCCGCAGCGGTGAGCGGGGAGGCATCGGTTCTGACGGCTCAGATCGCCATGCCCGAGGCAGAAAGCGCGGCCCTCTATGCCGCCGACAGCCGCTATTCCAACGGCACCCGGAATCTGGGCCGCATCACCATCGCCAGCGACAATGTGTTCGGTGACAATACCGAGGCGGAAATCGCCCAACAGCTGATGACTGTCACCGGAGACCCGCAGAGCGGCTACAAGGGCACGCTCAGCATTCCGGTCGATCTCACCGCAGAACGGACGACGATGGCGCCTCCGACGGGCGGCCCCGGTGGTCCGGGCGGCGCGCCGCCAGCTCTGCCCAGCAACTGAAGGTTGAGAAAGTGCGGCCCAGGCCGCCCTTTCTCCTTCAACTGCGGCACTAGGGGTACTCTTGATCGGGCAAGCCACGCCAGTCTGTCATCAACCTGTCAAAACGTACTGAAAACCTGAGAAATCCTCAGACTTTGGTTGCTGGCTGTCGTGTTTCGCTTTCCAGCCTGCTGACGGAAGGCTATAGGCGACGGACTTATCCCGCCGTTGCACGAGGCTACCAAGCATGTTCGGTATCGATCCGAGTTTTCTCAGCTCGCTTGTTCAGGTCATCCTGATCGACCTGGTCCTGGCCGGCGATAATGCCGTCGTCATCGGTCTGGCCGCAGCGGGCCTGGCCACGGACGTGCGGCGCAAGGCCATTCTGATCGGCATTCTAGCGGCGACACTACTGCGCATCTTCTTCGCGCTGATTACCACGCAGCTACTAGCGCTTGGCGGCGGGCTGCTGATCGCGGGTGGCGTGCTGCTGCTCTATGTCTGCTGGAAGATGTATCGCGAGCTGACCACGTCGCATAGCGACGAGCACGAAGCGCAGGAAGCGCTTGAGAATTCCGACACTAATGCCGATGGCACGATCGCCGGCAAGGCGCCGCGCAAGACGCTGCGCCAGGCCGTTATCCAGATCATCATCGCCGATGTCTCGATGTCTTTGGACAACGTGCTGGCCGTGGCCGGCGCCGCAGCCCATCACTTCGAGGCCCTGGTCATCGGTCTGGCCTTGTCGGTCGTGATGATGGGCGTTGCAGCGACCTTTATCGCTGGGTTGCTGCACAAGCATCGCTGGATCGCGTGGGTGGGCCTGGTCATTATCCTGCTGGTGGCTGTCCGCATGTCGCTTGAAGGTCTAGGCGCCTTCATCGCGATCCCGGAAATCCCGCTGCTCTATACGCCGCATGCTGTGGCCGAGGCTGCTGCCGTTGCGCATTAGTCTTTGGTAACCACCGCCCGAACTTTGCGGCATTTGCCGTGATGCTATAGGGATTTGATCATCTTGCCGGTCTAGTTTTCCGCTCGAAGATACGAGCGGGAAACCCATCATGTCCGTGATCGCCGATCGCCTGATCCAAACCGGCAGCGAGCCGCAACAGAAGCTGCGCGCTGCCGTTTCCGCCACGCCGATGCTTGAGACGCGCATTGTCAGCGGCGAGGAATGGGATCGCACGATCGCCGGTTTTGACGAAGTCTGCCAGGAACAGCTCTACGCCTTTGCCATCACCCGCTGGCCGTCGGTGAAGCAGGAGCCGATGCTGTTCCTGCTCGACGGCAAGGTGGTCGGCGGGTCGCTGATGATGGTGCAGCCTTTGCCGCTGCGCCTTGGCTATATTGCGGTGTCCAAGTGGGCACCGATGCTGGCGGACAATACCTGCCCCGAGGCCGACGCCATCCATGCCGGCATGGTCGAAGCGCTAATCGCGGAATATGCCGACCGACGCGGGCAGATGCTGTCCATCCTGCCGCGCGCTTCCACCGGACCGGTCAACCGGGAATATGAGCGGCTGGAGACCCGCGGCTTCAAGCGTGGCAGCGAGCTGCTGTTCCCCAGCCGCTACATCGTCAATTTGCGGCTCGACGATGCCAGCCAGCGCAAGAGCTTTTCGCAGAACTGGCGCCGACAGCTCAATAAGGCGGACAAGGCCGGTCTGACGTTCGAGCGTGCCGGGCCGGAGCGCATCGGCGAGTTCGAAACGCTCTATGCGGCGATGACGGACCGCAAACAGTTTTCGGACCATTCGGCCTACGAGACGGTTCATGCCTTGATGGCGATGGAAGAGCCCCTGCGGCCGGAACTGTTCTTCGTCCGGCAGGGCGACGAACTGGTCTATGGGGCGCTGATCTTCAAGGCCGGTGATCGAGCAGTCTACCTCTATGGCGCCAGCAACGAGCAGGCGCTGCCTTTGCGCGCTGGCTATTTCATGCACTGGCAGATCATCCGCTGGCTGCGCGATAACACCCGCGCCACCTGGTACGATCTTGGTGGTACCGATGGGTTCCAGGGCCTGCACCAGTTCAAGAAAGGCATGGTCGGCGAGGCGGGCGTGATCCGGCCGGTGCCGCCGGTGGCCAATTATGCGAGCAAGCCGCTGGCCTATCTGCTGGGCGCGGGGGCCTTTGCGGCGCGCGACGTGGTCTATCACCTGCGCCGGGTCATCGATGGCTGGCGCAATCCCAAGACCAAGGGCGACCAGGTGAGGACCAATACCGACGAGGCCTCCGAATGAGTCTCTACCGGCGTCTCGCCTCCCAATCGACCGTCATCTTCGGCGCCCGTCTCGGTGGAGCGGGCCTGATTTTCCTGGTGCAGGCGCTGATCGCCCGCATGTGGGGGCCCGAGCTGCTGGGCGAGTATCTTATCGTTATCGCTACGGTGAATCTGATCGCAGTGGTGATGCCGCTCGGCTTTCACACCGTGGGCACCTACTTTGCCGCCGAATACCGGGCAAGGGGCGAGCGCCAACAATTCCGCGTCTTCATCACGCGCGCCTATGGCCATGTGTTCGGCGCGCTGCTGCTCCTGCTGTTGGGCGGTCGCACCGTGCTCAATCTGCTGGGGCAGGGGGAGAGCGTCGTCGCCGAGCATTTCGTACCGGTGGCGCTGCTCGCCTTCGGCACGGCGCTGGTTTATGTCAACGGCGCCGTCCTGGTTGGCCTCAAGCGGCCGTTTGCCGGCTTTTTTGCCGATACCATGTTCCGCCCGATGATCGTCATGGGCGCCTTCCTCGCCACCATGGGCTTCGGGACGCCCGTGGAAGGCTTCTCCTACATGCTGTGGACGATCGCCTTCGGATATGTCGGGGTGGCGCTGACGCATTTCTGCTTCGTCATCACCTCGCTCGATCGTATCCCCGACACGGCGCCAGTCCGCGCAGAGGAGCCGCGTCGCTGGTGGCGTTTCGCCCTGCCATGGGTGCTGATCTCGCTGGCCACCGATTTCTTCTTCGATATCGACCTGCTGCTGCTCAGTCATACGCTGAGCCGGGAAGAGCTGGCGATCTTTGGCGTTTGCACGCGCCTGTTCTCGCTCATCTCGTTCGGCGTCGCCGCCGTCTATGCCGTCACCATGCCCGACATGTTCGAGAGCGAGGCCAAGGCCGATCGCGAGGCGTTCAAGCGCAAGATTGGTGACGCCAACTTGGTTGCCAGCGTGATTTCGGTGGTCCTGTTCGGCGGTGTGGCTGTGCTGGCGCCATTCGCGCTGATGCTGTTCGGCCCCAGCTTCTCCGCCGGCGCGGCGCCGCTGGCCGTGCTCTGCCTGGCGCTGGTCATCCGCTCGGTGATGGGGCCGGCCTCGCTGGTCCTGTCGATCCATGATCGGCCCTATGCAAGCCTGCCCTTTGTTGCCCTGGGCATAGGCTCGCTAATCGCCTGCAACTGGCTGCTGGTGCCATCGATGGGCCTGATGGGCGCAGCGCTGGCGGCCATCATCGCCATCACGGTGTGGTCGGTCGGGTTGTGGTGGGTCGCCCTGCGCACCGCCAAGATGGACGTATCGCTGCTGCAGTGGTTCCGCAATCGGCGCGTAGCCCCGGTACCGGCGGAGTAGCGGGCCGCACTCTAGCGCCACTCCATTTGCGATGTCATCCCGGCGAAGGCCGGGATCTATGTCCGTATGCCTCCCAATCACTGTGCTTGCGGATAGGGCCGGACATGGATTCCGGCCTTCGCCGGAATGACACGGTGGTGATTTTGAGATCGTATTCCTACTTCACAAACGCCAGCTTGAGCTTCCGTACCAGCTTGTGCCTGAGCCCGCCCTGGGTGCCGCGGTCATAGCCGGGCTCCACTTTGTTCAGCGGGCGCTCATAGAGCAGGTAGTCCTCGCCGAATATGTGCTTCTCGAGCGTGGCGACGTGCTTGTAGCCCATGCGCAACATGATGGCCGCGGCCGGGTCGTTGCCTGACTTGGTGTAGGTGGCAATCTTGTGGAAGCGGCCATTGTCCCAGTGGTTGATGAAGGCGCGCATGCCGGTGATACCGAGGGCCGAGCGGCGCTTTTCGGGGAAGACGTAGCTCCAATAGAGCCAGAGCGTGCCCAGTTCCGGGCCCGATATCATGAAGCCCGACACCTCGCCCTTGAGCATGAAGACCATGACATGGTGCGGATCGGCGTCGATCAGGCTAGCGAGGTAGTCCTTGGTCAGCCGCGCCGCTTCGTATGCCTTGAACTCCTCGCTGTAGAATGGCGAGGTGGCGATGGCTTCCTGCAGTCGACCATAGACCAGGCCGATATCGGCGTAGGTCGCCGGCCGGTAGAGCGGCGAGCGCTCTGCTGGTTGGTCGGTAGGGGCGGCAGATTCGAGGACGGCATCGCTCATGGCGGATACTCCGATCCGATAATGCTGCACCATACCATCGGGCAGCAATGGCTCGAAGCGCCGAGGCTCCGGGCAGTTAATGGCGTGTACCCATGCCGTTGCGCAGACTTACCCAATTAGTCGCAGCGACAAGCCCTTGCTCGGCGCAGGGTGGGTCACTAGAACGGAAGCCGGGAGAGATAAGGGAGGATAGTATGAGCGAGCAGCTCGTATTCCAGCCAAGTGCGGCTGCGATCGCACGCACCCACGTCACCAAGACCCAATATGACGAGATGTATGCCCGTTCGGTCAGTGATCCGGATAGCTTCTGGGCCGAGCAGGCCAAGCGTCTCGACTGGGTGAAATTCCCGACCAAGATCAAGAACACCACGTTCCAATATCCGGACGTGTCGATCAAGTGGTTCGAGGACGGCATTCTCAACGTGTCGTACAACTGCATTGACCGGCACCTGGCTGAGCATGGCGACGACGTTGCGCTGATCTGGGAACCGGATGATCCGAATGCGCCCGCCGAGCACATCACCTATCGCACGCTGCACGAAAAGGTCTGCCGCTGCGCCAACGTTTTGAAATCGCTTGGCGTCCGCAAGGGCGACCGCGTCACCATCTACCTGCCGATGATTCCGCAGGCGGCCTATGCCATGCTGGCCTGCGCCCGGATCGGCGCGGTGCATTCGGTGGTGTTCGGCGGGTTCTCGCCCGATGCGCTGGCTGGCCGCATCAATGATTGCGATTCCTCCCTCGTCATCACGGCCGATGAAGGCCGCCGCGGCGGCAAGACTGTGCCGCTCAAGAAGAATGTCGACAAGGCGCTGGAGGATTGTCCCGGCGTGTCCAAGGTGCTGGTCGTGCACAATACCGGTGCGGATGTCGCCATGAAGGGCAGCCGCGACGTGTGGTGGCATGAGGCTGCCGCAGGCGTCGAGCCGTTCAACGATCCCGAGCCGATGAACGCGGAAGACCCGCTGTTTATTCTCTACACCTCCGGCTCCACCGGCAAGCCCAAGGGCGTGCTGCACACTACGGGCGGCTACATCCTCTATACTTCGCTCACCCACGAGCTGAGCTTTGACTACAAGCGCGGCGAGATATTCTGGTGCACGGCCGACGTCGGCTGGGTCACCGGGCACAGCTACATCGTCTATGGCCCATTGGCCAATGGCGCGACCAGCCTGATGTTCGAGGGCATTCCCAGCTATCCCGACGCCAGCCGCTTCTGGCAGGTGGTGGAAAAGCACAAGGTCAAAATTTTCCACACGGCGCCGACCGCCATCCGCGCCCTGATGGGAGCGGGTCCGCAATATGTCGAAAAACACGACATGCCGAGCCTTCGCCTGCTCGGCACGGTGGGTGAACCGATCAATCCCGAAGCCTGGCTCTGGTACTACAACAAGGTTGGCAAGGGGCGCTGCGAGATCGTCGATGCCTGGTGGCAGACCGAAACCGGCGGCCACATGATCGCACCGTTTCCCGGCGCCATTGCGACCAAGCCGGGTTCGGCGACCAAGCCGTTCTTCGGTGTGCAGCCGGTCATGCTGTCGCCCGAAGGCAAGTTGCAGGAGCAGACCAAGGCGGAAGGCGTCCTTGCCATCAAGGATAGCTGGCCGGCACAGGCCCGCACGATCTGGGGCGATCATGGCCGGTTCGTCTCGACCTATTTCGAGACCTACAAGGGCTATTATTTTACCGGTGACGGCGCCCGCCGAGACGACGACGGCTACTACTGGATCACTGGCCGTGTCGACGACGTGCTCAACGTCTCGGGCCACCGGCTCGGCACCGCCGAAGTCGAAAGCGCGCTGGTGGCTCATCCCAAGGTCAGTGAAGCAGCGGTGGTCGGCTACCCGCACGACATCAAGGGGCAGGGCATCTATTGCTACGTCACCCTGATGGCCGGCGAGACCAGCAGCGACGAACTGCGCATCGAGCTCAAGAACTGGGTGCGCAAGGAAATTGGACCGATTGCCACGCCGGACCTCATTCAGTGGGCCCCCGGCCTGCCCAAGACCCGCTCCGGCAAGATCATGCGCCGCATCCTGCGCAAGGTGGCCGAAAACGACTTCGGATCACTGGGCGATACATCGACGCTGGCTGATCCAGCTGTGGTCAACGACCTGATCGAGAATCGGCAGAACCGGTAGGTCCCAGACCCCGGTTTTCACCTACCACAATCGCTTCCGGCGGACTTGATTCGCAGGAAGCGATTGTGTGTGGGAGAAATTTCGCGCCTCGCTGCAGTCGCTCCATAGCTCAATACGACCTCATGACGGAGACGGTCTTGCGCACCCCGCTAGCATCAATGTCGGCTCTTGCCCTGCTGACTGTCCCCACCATTGCCGCGCCCTATATTGCCAACGCCATTTTCCCCAACGTCCCCGCCGCCACCCGTGACGCGCAACTGCTCGACTTTTACCAGCAGTGGAAGTCCACCTACTTCACCTATGGCTGCGGCGAGGGCCGGGCCTATGTCGATGTCGGCGGTGACGACAAACCGGTTTATGGCGGCACCGAAGCCCATACGATCACCGTCTCCGAGGCCCATGGCTATGGCATGCTGGCACTGGTGATGATGGCCGACGTCGATTCCGATGCCCATGCCGACTTCGACGCCATGGTCCGGTATTTTCACGATCACCCATCGCTGTCCTCGCCCCATCTGCTGGCCTGGAACCAAGTGGAAGGCTGTGCCGATGCCGGTGACGATGTGGGCGGCACCAACACCGCCACGGACGGCGATCTCGACATTGCCTACGCGCTGCTGCTCGCCGACAAGGTCTGGGGCAGTGCGGGAGAGTTGGACTATGCCGCAGAGGCACGGGCCACGATGGATGCCATCATGGCCTACGAGGTCGAGCCGGTAGGCATGCATCTGGGCATCGGCGACTGGGCCTTGCGTCCAGACGACACCTATTTCCGCAACACCACCCGCTCGTCCGATTTTATGACTTCGCATTTGCGGGCTTTCGCCGAGGCATCCGGCCAGGTCGACTGGTACAGCGTGCTCGACCGCACCTACGCGATCATCGACGCGGTGCGGGCCAGTCACGCGGCCGGAACTGGGCTCATGCCCGACTTCATCGTCGATCTCGATACGGTACCGCGCCCCGCCGATGCGGTGTTTCTCGAAGGCGAGGCCGACGGGATGTATTCCTGGAATGCCGGCCGCTATCCATGGCGGATCGCGCTGGATTACCTGACGTTTGGCGAGGCCCGTGCCAAGGCTGCCATCGATCCGGTCAATGCGTGGATACGCGCCAGCACTGGAGACGATCCAACCAAGATCGCTGACACTTATGGGCTCGATGGTTCGACGCTGCCCAACCACGGCGAGAATTCCATGGCCTTCGTCGCGCCGTTCGGCGTGGCGGCAATGATCGATCCGGCCAACCAGGCCTGGCTCGACGCGATCTGGGCGGATGTGGTCGACAAGCCGGTCGCGGATGAGGACTATTTCGGCAACACGCTGAAGCTATTGAGCATGATTGCCATGAGCGGGCATTGGGCCTCGCCCTGAAAATCTCGGGCGGAGACCCCAAGATCTCCGCCCGATCAAGGCAACGGCTTCATGGGCCGGAAGGTTGAAAAACGGCCCACGCTCCAAGTCACCTGATATAACTTGCTGTCAGGTAACATGAAACACATCCCCCAAACGGGGGTGGCGCCGCATCTATTGAACGTCTGGCCATTGTTTTGGCTGCATTTGCCAGTCATCGTCGCCGGGTGATTCCAGCCCGGACCGCCCCGTGACCCCATCTTTCAGCCGCCTTGCCATCGCCGCCCTGCTTTCGCTCGCGCCGGCAGGCGCAGCCCATGCCGCAACGCTCGAGCAAATGGCTGGGCAGATGATCGTCGTTGGCTTCCAGGGCGATGAGGCGGACGATGCCTCGGTCGAAGCCCTGCGGGCCGAACTGGCGGCTGGGCGGTTGGGCGGCGTGATGCTGCTCAAGACCAACGTCAAGGGCTTGGGCGCAGTGGCCGAGATGAATGCTGCCTTCCGCGCTGCTTCGCCTGATCTGCCGCCCTTCATTACCGTCGATCAGGAGGGTGGGGCGGTCGAGCGCATGACGAAGGATGTCGGGTTCACCGAAATCCCCAATGCCGCCAGCATCGCCGCCAACAATACGCCGGCCCAGGCCAAATCCATCTATTCCACAATGGCTGCGTCACTGGCCGAGCTGGGCTTTACTGTCAATTTTGGACCGGTCGCCGACGTTAATCTCAATCCGAACAACCAGGTGATTGCCAAGTTCGGGCGCTCGTTCAGCGCCGATCCGGCGGTGGTCGCGAGCTATGATGCGGCGTTTATCGATGCCCATCACCAGGCTGGCATGTTGACAGCGCTGAAGCATTTTCCCGGCCACGGCTCATCCACTGCCGACAGCCACGAAGGTTTCGTCGACATCACCCAGACCTGGAAGCCCGAGGAGCTCGATCCCTATCGCGCACTGATTGGGGCGGGGGAGGTCGACATGGTCATGGTGGGGCACCTCTATCACGCCGACTATTCGGACGCCGACGCCCAGACGCCGTCTTCGCTGTCGCCACAATGGATCACCGGCGTGCTGCGCGACGAGTTGGGTTTTGATGGCGTGGTGATCAGCGACGACCTCGAAATGGGTGCCATCCGCGACCACTTCACGCTTGAGCAGACAGTGACGCAGGCGGTGCGCGCCGGAACGGATGTGCTGTTGTTCTCCAACACGGCCAAGTATCGCGCGAGCCTGGGGCAGGAAGTGCTGGATATTCTGATGGCGCAGGCCGCTGCAGATCCGGCCTTTGCCGCGCGGATCGAGGCGAGCTATCAGCGGATCGTCGCGTTGAAGGGTGGGATACGGTAGGCTTTCCCCACCTTCGCCACCGCCAGCGGTTCCCTCCGTCCCCATCGCCATATAAAGTGCGCTCCCAGTAGGCAGGAGTCGTTGCTTGATGGCGGATGACCGCGAAGTCCGACAGGTCCGGGCGATGTTCATATCGGACGTGCATCTGGGCATGAAGCCGATCCGGGTCGGTCAGCTCATCGAGTTCCTCCGCGCCCATGATGCCGAGACCATCTACCTCGTCGGCGATATCATAGATGGCTGGCGCCTCGCCAAGGCGTGGCATTGGCCCAGCGAATACAATCTGCTGGTCCAACTGCTGCTCGACAAAGCCAATGCCGGCACCAAGGTCATCTACCTGCCGGGCAATCACGACGAATTCCTGCGCGAGTATCTGGGCACGTATTTCGGCGAGGTCGAATTCGTCGACCGCACTGTCCATACGACGGCGACTGGCAAGACCTATCTCGTCATTCACGGCGACCAGTTCGACGTGGTGGTGATGAACGCCAAGTGGCTCGCCCATGTCGGCGACTGGGCCTACAATGCCGCTCTCCGCGTCAATATCGCCATCAACTGGGTGCGCCGACGGCTGGGTCTGCAATACTGGTCGCTCAGCGCCTGGGCCAAGCAGAAGGTCAAGAACGCCGTTTCGGTCATCGGGCGATTCGAGGAAGCGCTGGTGCATGAGGCCAAGGAATCGGGCGTGGATGGCGTCATCTGCGGCCATATCCACTTCGCGGACATGCATGACCGGCTGGGCATCCACTACATCAATACCGGTGATTGGGTGGAAAGCTGCACCGCGATCGTTGAGACGCCTGAAGGGGCGTTCGAGCTGATCAAGTGGACGGAGATGATCGCGGGCGAGCCGAAGAAGTTCCGCCTGCGACGCGCGGCGGGGTAGGGCATTCTCACCGCTCCCGCATAGGGACAGGTGAAGGTCGTCAAACAACCGTCACCCACCCTTCACAACCCCGACTTGGACTCTCGCCATTTTCGTCGGGCAAACGAACTTGTGGCGGTGCCGTCATGTCCTCCCGTCTGCTCATTGTTACTGATGCCTGGCGTCCGCAGATCAATGGCGTCGTCCGTACGCTCGAGAGTGTCGGTAAGGCGCTAGCCGATACCGGCATGGATGTGCAGTATCTGACCCCCGAGCGGTTCTGGACGCTGCCGGTGCCCAGCTATCCGGAAATCCGCATCTCGCTGGCCAGCCTGGGCGCCGTGTCGCGTCAGATCAGTGCCGTAGCCCCCGATCACATCCATATCGCCACCGAAGGCCCGCTCGGCCTATTGGCCCGGCAATATTGCATTGATCGCCGGCTGGGTTTCACCACCAGCTTTCACACGCGTTTCCCCGAATATGTCGCCATGCGCGTGCCGGTGCCGCAGGATTGGAGCTACGGCTATCTGCGCTGGTTCCACTCGGCGGCGGCCCGCACGCTGGTGCCGACGCCATCGTTGCGCGACGAGCTGGTAGCGCGTGGTTTCCAGCGGCTGGGCCTGTGGAGCCGCGGCGTCGATGGTGGCCGTTTCCGCCCCGGTCCCAAGACGCGGTTTCACGACCTGCCCGGGCCGCACCTGCTGCATGTCGGCCGTGTCGCCGCCGAGAAGAATATCGAGGCCTTCCTGAACCTCAAGGTTGCGGGCACCAAGATCGTGGTCGGCGACGGCCCCGATTGTGCCCGGTTGATGCGCGAGCACCCGGAGGCAGTGTTCCTCGGCTACCGCCATGGCGAGGAACTGGGCGAGCTCTATCGCAGCGCCGATGTGCTGGTCTTCCCCAGTCGCACCGATACATTCGGCAATGTCATCACCGAGGCCCTGTCGTCCGGCACGCCTGTCGCCGCCTATCCGGTTACGGGTCCACGCGATGTGCTCAGCGATCGCAAAGCCGGCGCGCTGCATGACGATCTCAACGTTGCCGTCGCCCGCGCGCTGACCCTCAGCCGCGACGATGCCCGTGCGCATGGCGAGAAATTCACCTGGGCCGCGAGTGCCGAACAGCTCCGTTCGCAGCTCGAGCCGTTGCACCGCCGCCTCGCTGCAACCGCTTAACAGTAACGTTGCAATTCCGGCCTTGCGTTGTCGTGCAAGCGGAGGCAGGTAGGTCGTCGGGCGCTGATTTGCCCGGAGAAGACCTTTTCATGCCATCGGTATTGTCGCGCTGGGATACGCCCGAGCTGCGCGCTTCCATTTATCAATTCATGGTCTATGTGCCCGGCGGTGTGGCGTCGGTGTTCCTGGGCATTTGGCTCAGCGAGCATGGCCTGCCGGCTGACCAGATCGGCATGATCAATGCCCTGCCGACCCTCTGCCTGCTCCTTCTCAACATCGTGGTGGGCCGTATTGCCGACCGGGCCGATGACTGGCGCTCGGCGCTGATCGTCATTTCGCTGCTGTCGGCCCTCGCGCCGCTACCGTTGTATTTTGTCTCCGAATTCTGGGGCATCCTGCTGATCTGGGCGCTCTGTGCCACCACCAACGGGCTGGTCGCCCCGGTCATCGATGCGGCGACGGTCCGCATGACGCGGCGCAACGGCACCGACTTCGGCGCGGTGCGCGCCTGGGCGACCGTCGGCTATATCTTTGCCGCCGCTGGCCTGGGTCTGCTGCTCAACGTGTTCGGCTCGGCGGCTTTCGTCACGCTCTATGTGGTGACGGCGGTGATCCGTGCGGCGCTGGCCTATGTCCTGCCGCGCTTCCGGGCACCATCGATCAAGCCGACGCTGGCCAATGCCACGGCGGAAGGGCCGGCGCCGACAAGCCGCCTGCGCGATTCCCTGCAGCTCTGGTTCGTCCTGCCGCTTGTCGCCTTCGCGCTGGTCAATTCCAGCAATGCGCTGATCGGCGGGTTCGCCGCGCTGCTCTGGCATGAGAATGGCGTGCCCAGTTATTTCCTGGGGCCGTTGTTGGGGATAGCGGCGACGGGCGAGGCGATCCTGATGTTCGCGTGGCGCCGCTTCGGCGGTCGCGTTACGGCGCGCAACATGATCCTGGTCTGCGCCATGGCCGGGCTGCTGCGCTTCACCATCATGGCGTTCAATCCGCCGGTCGAGGTGCTGTTCTTCACCCAGATGCTGCATGCCTTCAGCTTTGGCATCGGCTATTTCGGCGTAGTCCATTTCATTGCCAATTGGACCAACGAAGCCAATGCCGCCGAGGCTCAGGGCTTTGCCAATATGCTCAACATGGGCGCAGCCATGGCGGCGCTGATCGTGTTCGGTGTGCTGGTGGAGCATTTTGGCAGCTACGCCTTCTTCTATTCGACGGTGACGGCGCTGGCCGCCATAGTCTGCGTGCTCGTCTCGCTGCGCATTCGTCCGCCCAAGGAAGCCCGTTGACTGGCCCAATGAAATCGATATGGCTGGTCGCATACTAATCATCCCATGATTTTCCGGCCAGCCTTGAGCGGGCCAAACCCCGAGTTCATTGCACCATGTCTCCGCCCGAGGCTGCCCAGCGCCTGACGCCCGAATTGCGGACGACGGCGTTCTACTTCACCTATTTCATGGGGCCGGGCGCCGCGGTGATGTTCCTGCCGATCTGGCTGAGCGAGAAGGGGATCCCGACCGAGCAGATTGGCCTGATCAACGCCGTGCCGGTCTTTGCGATCCTGGCGCTCAACCTGATCATCGGCCGCATCGCCGACAAAGCCAGCGACTGGCGGCAGGTCATCGTCATTGGCGCGCTGATCGGCGGCATCGTCCCGATCGGCCTGTTCTTCGTCAACGAGTTCTGGGGCATCCTGTTGTTCTGGACCTTGGCCAGCTTGCCCACTGGAGCTGTGGGGCCGGTTCTCGATGCGGCCACCATGCGCCTGACGCGCCGGAACGGCACCGATTTCGGGACCATCCGTGCCTGGGGCACGGTGGGTTTCATGCTGTTCAACGGCTTCACCGGTTTTCTCGTCGTCTGGTTCGGCTCCGACGTCTTTGTGCCGCTGTTTGTCGGCCTGGCGCTGCTGCGGGCGGCTGTGGCACTGCAACTGCCGGCCTTTCGCGCGCCGGCGACGCAAGCCACAGTGGCTGCTATCCGGCCGGCGCCGCGCAAGCTGCTGGAAGTCGTTACCAAACCGTGGTTTGCCCTGCCGCTCATCGGCTTTGCCATCATCTTCGGCACCCATATCATCCTCAATGCCTTCGCCTCGCTGCTGTGGAAGGAGCAGGGCATTTCTGAGGATGTGATCGGTCCGTTGATCGCGCTGGCTGCCGCGGCCGAGGCGGGCATGATGTTTATCTGGAAGCGCTTCGGCGGCAGGGTATCGGCCCGCCAGATGATCCTGATCTCTGCCATGGTCTCGGTGCTGCGCTGGGCCGCCATGGCCTTCTCGCCGGCAGTGTGGGTGCTGGTACTGCTGCAACTGACGCATGGCGTCACCTTCGCGCTGGGCTATCTGGGCTGCGTGCATTTCATCGCCAACTGGACGAGCGAGAACATCGCGGCCGAGACGCAGAGCCTGTTCACGGTGCTGCAACAGGTGATGTCGGTGATTGCGCTGATTGGCTTCGGCTGGCTGATCGGCGTCTATGGCGCCCATGCCTATCTCTTCGCCTCGCTGGCGGCGGCGATCGGCGCCTTGTGCATCTGGCTGTCGCTGAGGATGATGCAGCCCAAGGAAGACGCCATTCCCACGGGGTGAAGCATGCTCGACCTGCTCGATCGCCTGCCGCCGCAGTTCCGCACCGTGTGCTATGACGGCGCGCGTGTGCCCGATGGTGACCACGATCTCAGCCACGGCTCCAACTGCCAGCGCTATGCCTATACCGTGCTGGCGCAGTTCGGGATAGCGCTGCCGCCCTGGTACTCCAGCGAGTTATGGGGCGATGCCGAACTGACGCATCGCGTCAGTGAATTCGAGCCACTGGACTTGCTGCTGTTCAGCCGCGACGGCGAGTCGTTTGGCGCGCATGTGGCGGTCTATGCCGGCGAAAGCAGGGCGCTGCATCTCAGCAAATCGGTTGGGCATCCGGTGGTGTGGACGCTAACGCAGTTCGTGGAGCGGCCGGAGTATCGCGTGCTGGTCGGTGGCAAACGGGCACTGCGGGGCTAGTGCCACGCCCTCGTGGTTCGAGGCGCTGAAGAAGCGCACCTCACCATGAAGGCTACTCTTAGCGCAGTATTCCAGTAGCCTCATGGTGAGGTGCGAGCCCTTCGCGAGCCTCGAACTACGACGCGTGTCACGAGGTCTCCCAAACAGAAACGGCCCCGGTTTCCCGGGGCCGTTCTCAATTCAACACGTAAGCCTTAGCTCAGTCGACCACTCGCATGGGCCAGGGTCGTATAGACCTTACCCTTGTCGCTGAGCAGGTATTCGCGGGTCTCGGCGGCTGGGCGCGGGCCGGCGGCGGCGCGCTTCAGCAGTTGCTCGAACTCGCTCATATAGGCCTGGGCGGTGCGGGCGAAGTCGGCGTCGCGCTGCAGCTTCTTCCGCACGTCGTCATAGGTGCCCTGGCCGGCCAGCGTGTAGATGCGGCGCGAGAACACGTTGGACTCGCCGGCCTGATAGCGGGACCAGGCATCGGACAAAGCCGCATCGTCGATCGAGCGGGCGATCTCTTCGGTCAAGCCCGACAGGCCCGCCTGCTGCGACTGCGCGGCGGGCTGGACGCTCTGCTGCTTGGCGGTGGCGTTGCGCAGCACGTCGCGCAGCCAGCCGCCGTCGGCCTGGGCCGGCTCGGCGGCAGCTGCGACGGGCTGACGGACCGGCTCCGGCTGGCGTGCTGGCTCAGGCTGGCGCACCGGCTCTGGCTGATAGGTCGGCTCAGGCTGGCGTTCGATGGTGCGGATCGGGTCGACCAGCGTTTGGCGGGCAGGCTCGCGATAGGTTTCGCGGACCGGCTCAGGCTGGCGTGGCGGCTGATAGGCCGGTGGGTCGTTGCGGACTTCCTGACGCGGGGCACGCGGAGCAGGGGGGCGGCGATCGTTGAGATCGTGCGTGGCGGGCTGGCTGCGCACGATGGCGTTGAGCTCGCTGAGTGCCTCGATCTGCTCGGCCACGACGCGACGCATGGCAGCGGCGCTGGCGCGGGTTTCCTCTGGCAGTTCGTTGACGCCGCGGGCCAGTTCGGCGCGGGTGGCTTCGAGCTCGCTGCCCACTTCCTTGGCCGTCTCGCGCATGGCGCGGGCGGTGTCGTTGAAGCGCTGGGTGGCTTCCTCGATCGCGCGCTGCATTTCGCTGACCATCTGCTGCTGCGCCTGCTGCAGGGCAGCATTGGCGCGGCGGCCTTCGGCATCGGCGGCACCACGGAATTCGCCCAGGCGGTCGGTGACTTCGCCCGAGGTCTCGTCCAGGGCCTGGCGGAAGGTGCCGGTGGTCTGGTCGATAGCCTGGCGGAGCTGCCCGGTATTGGCGGCGATGGCGTTGCGCACCGAGTTCGAGCTGTCGCTGATGGTGTCGGCGAGAGTCGATGTGGTGGTGGTAAGCACGTCGGTGACGTTGCCTGCCGTCGATGCGAGGACGTCGCTGACCTTGTTGACATTGTCTTCCAGCGCGCTGGTGACGCGACTGGTCGTGCTCTCAAGCACATTGGCGACACGGCCGGCATTGTCCTGCAGCGCGTCGTTGACCTGGCTGGTCTGGTCGCTGAGGGCGAGGCGCACCGAACCGGCCGTTTGGTTGAGTGCGGCGGTGGCCGCATCGGCGGCGCGCTGCACGGCATTGTCCACCTGCGCGACATTGCTGTTGAGCGTGGTGGTGAAGCGTTCGTTGGTCGAATAGAGGGCGTCGGCCACGTTGGTCGACGTCGTACGCAGCGTTTCGTTGATCTCGCCGGAGGCGGCGGCCAGCGAGCTGGTGATTGTTGCCGTGGTCTCTTCGAGCGTCTGCGCCACGGTGCCGGTCGTGGCCGTCAGGGCCTCGTCCATGGCGCGGCGGGCGCCGATCAGGCGGCGTTCGGTATCGTTGACGGTGTCGGCGATCGACTGGGCGAACATGCGCATGCGGCCATCGATATCGTCGGCACGGGAGGCGAAGCTCTGGGCCAGCGCATCCATGGCGCCGCGGCGCTCTTCGAGGGTCTCCAGGGCATTGTCGCTGGTGACGGTCAGCGCCGTCGACGCCTTGGTCATGCTGGCGGCTTCGTTGTCGAGCTTGCCCAGGATGCTGGAGAACTCGTCGACCATGCCGCGGATCGTGGCCTGCAGGGCGCCAACATGCTGGCTGACCATGGTGCCGGCCTGTTCGGTCTGGCCGATGGCCTCGCGGATGGTGGTCGAATAGGTCGACGTCTGCTGAGCGACGCTGGTTTCGAGATTGGCGAGGTTCGCCGTCGAGGCGTCGAGCACGCGCTGCAGCAGCAGGTTGCTGTCGTTGAGCTTGCCCAGGGCAGCGGTGACGTCGGTGAGGATGCGTGAGGTCGAAACCGCCATAATGGCTTCGGCTTCCTTGGCATTCTCGCCCAGCGCGTCGCGCAGGACGTTGCCATGGCTCATCAGCGCGCCCTGCAACTGGTCGGCCTTTTCGCTGACCAGGGCGGCGAAGGCATTGGTCTGCTGCTCGACCGAGCGGTTGATGTCGGTCAGGCGGGTCTCGATCGTATCGACCGCGTTGACGGCCTTGACCGACAGGAGCTGGTCGATATCACCAGCGGCCACGCGGATCTGCTCCAGCGCGGTGCGCACAGCGCCGTCCATGCGGTTGGCAGTGTTGGTGATGTCGTTCGATATATTCTGCGTCGCCGCCGTGATGCGGGTAGCGATAGTTTCCTCGATACGGTCGGCGCCGGCTTCGAGATCGGCCATCGATTGGGTGATCGAGGTGTTGATCGAGGCATTGAGCGCGGCCAGGCGCTCGGCCGTGATATCGGCGCGGGCGGTGATGGCCTCGGGCAGGGTGCCCAGGCGCTGATCGACCATGTCGGTGATCGCCTTGCGGGCGGTATTGACGCCGGTCTCGATGAGGTCGGCCGCCTTGCGGGCGCTTTCGCCAACCGAAGTGCTGGCCGCGTCGATGCGGGCGGTGACGCCATGCTCGGCATCGTTGATGCGGGCAATGGCACCGTCGAGGCCCGTGCCCAGATTGGTGTTGAGCTCGGCGACCTTGTCGGCGATGAGCTTGGACATTGTGGTCACGCGCTCGCCCATCGTGTCGGTGGCGCCACGCAGCGACGCGTCGATCTTGTTGCGGGCGTCGTCGCCCTGCTGGGCAATGGTCTCGGCCAGCTCGGCAGTACGCAAACCGATGGTCTCGCCGATCGAGGCGGTATGGGTGGCCAGCGTGTCGCTGAGCGCCTGGGTGCGGGTGCCAAGGGCCTCCGACAGCTGCTGGGTGCGTGTGCCCACGGCCTGGGCCAGCTGCTGGGTGCCGCCATCGAGGGCCGAGCGCAGTTCCTGGGCGCGGCCATCAAGTGTGCCGGTGAGGGCGGTGGTCCGTTCGCTGATCTCGGCGGCGATGAGTGACGTACGCTCCTCGATCCGCTGGGTCATGGCCACCGTGCTGTTGTCGATCTGGCTCGCCAGTGTCGTGGTGCGGCTGTCGATCTCGCTGGCCAGCTTCGAGGTGCGCTGGTCGAGCTGGCTGGCCAGCAGGGTGGTGCGCTCATCAAGCTGGTTGGCCAGCGTGCCGGTGCGGCTGTCGAGTTCGAGCGACAGCGTGTTGGTCTTTTCCGACAGCGTGTCGGCGAGGCGCTGGGTACGGCCGGAAATAGCCTGGTCGAAGGCACTGGTGCCGCCCGACAGGGTCTCGCCCAGTTCCTGGCTGCGCACGCGGATGGACTCGCTCATGTCGCGGCTGCGGCCGCTGAGCGTTTCGTCCAGCTCGAGCGCGCGGGTTTCGATGGCGCTGGCCAGTTCCCCGGTACGGGTCTCAAGTGCCGTTGTCAGTTCGCCCGTGCGAGAGCTGAGCACCTCGTCGAGCACCTTGGTGCGGCCATCAAGGGCTTCCGCAATGATGCCGGCATGGCCTTCGAGCGAGTCCGAGATTTCGCGGCTGCGGTTGGTGATGGTCTCGGTGATTGCCTTGGTGCGGGCACCCAGCACTTCGCCCATCTCACGGGTGCGTTCGGCCACCACGTCGTTGAAACGGCCGGATTCTTCGTTCAGCGCCATTTCGAGCACGTTGGCGCGGGCGGCAAAATTGGTGCCCTGGGCTTCGAGGCGGGCGATCAGGCTGTCGCCCTTGTCGCCGATGACGCCGTCCAGCGTATGGAGGCGCGTATCGAGGATGCCGGCGATTTCGGTCAGGCGGGCATCGAACTGGCTCAGCGAATCCTGACCAGCCGAAGCCAGCGTGATGCGGGCCCGCTCCGACGTATCGTCGAGCGCGCCGTTGATTTCGATGACAGCCGACTGCAGGCGGCTGTCCATGGCATTGAGCTGGATGGCCACCGACTCGTCGAGCTGGCGGGTGAGGGCGGTCAGCAGCACTTCGGCTTCGCGCGAGCGGCCCGAGATATCGTCGGCAATGCGCTGGCCGATCATGTCGAGGCCGCCGGTGACTTCGTGGCCGCGCTCGCGCAGCTGCTCCAGCAGCGCCTGGCCGCCATCGGTCAGCAGCGTCTGCAGGGCCAGCGTACGCTCGTCCAGGTTGGCGGTCAGGCGGTCGGCGCCAGATTCGATCAGGCCGGCAATGTTGCTGGTGCGATCCTCGAACGAGGCGGTGAACGCAAGCGTCCGCTCCTCGATCGCCTGGGTACGCTGATCGATGGCGGCGCCGATCTGGTCGGCACGACCGTCGAGGGCCGCTGCCAGGGCAGAGATGCGGCTGTCGACGCCAGCATTGAGCTCGGCGGCGCGGCTGTCGATGGCGCTGGCCATGGTCGAGGTCTGATCCTCGAAGGTCAAAGCCAGGCGGTTGGCGCTGGTATCGAGCGCCGAGATGAAGTCGGTGGTGCGGTTGTCGACCAGCGACACGAAGCCTTCGGTGCGCTCGCCAAAGCTGTTGGTCAGCGTGTTGCCGGCCGTTTCGAGGGCGCGGGTGAGGTTGCCGCCGCTTTCGACGATGGTGCCGGCAATGCGCTGGCTGATCATGTCGAGATCGAAGACGAGGCCGGTATGGCTCTCGGTGATGGCCTCGCGTACACGCTCGGTATTGGTCAGCACGCTTTCGCGCTGGCTGGCCAGTTCGGCGATCAGCGCGCGCATGCGCGATTCATTATCCGAATAGGTGCGTTCGAGCGCGGTGACCTCATTGTGGATCATCACCTCGAGCTCGCCAGCGCGCGACAGTGCGCGCTCCAGACCATCGCCCAGCGCATTGACTTCGCGGCGCACGGCCTGGCCCACCGAAGCAACCTTGTCGGCGGCGGTGACTTCCGGCTCAGCCAGGCGAATGGCGGCCTGGGTGATCGAGGAGGCAGCGTTGCGCAGATCCTGGGCGCGGCGGAACAGGGTCGCCACGGCAAAGAAGCCGAGCACCGGCAGGAACATGATGGCCACCAGGCCAATAAAGTCGATGGTGGCGACGAACGTGCCAAAATTGCTCAGCTGTGGGCCATAGCGCAGCCAGGCGCCAGCGCCAGACACGCCCAGCCAGATGATCGACAGCACCAGCGCGATCCAGGTCGGCGCGGACGAGGAGCGGTTCTGCAGATTGTAGAGAATTTTGGAGGTCGGGAAGCGATCGTCATTGGCGACGGCGCCGGCCTGCTGGGCGATCTTGTCGGCCGCACGCAGGCGCTCGCTGCGCGCATTGGCTGCTGCCGCGGGCATCGGCTTCTTTTCCGGTGCCTGCTGCGGCGGCGTGCTGTCGAGGCTGAATACCGATTCCTTGAGGGCGTCTTCGACCGCTGAAAAGGCCAGCGCGGCGGGATCGTTCGTGGGGGTCGGGTTCTTCGCCATACTCTTTACAACTCTCGCGTCGGCTTCGCAGCAACAAGGCGGCCAATAAGAGTTGTCATGACTCCGCAGCCGTTTCCGGTCGCATCGTCAAATGGAAACAATTCGATGCAAATGCCCCGCATCGTCCCCCCAACCCTCGCCGCCGCGCGCTGGTTCAAAGCCCATTAATACATTCAATTTGAAGCAAACCGAACGGTTTCTTACCCAAAGGTTAATTTTGTGGTGAAGAAGCGAGGCCATCAGAAACGTCAAACCAAGGCGAAGATGTGGCTTAATCACCTGTTCACCCGGCCATTCTAGGCTCAGTGCTGCGGCATTGTCCTTGGTGGACGCGTAGCCGCGCGTAACGGAGCGACCCCATGGCGCAGAGTGCACTGGCCGAACAGATTGCCGAGCTTCCCTATCGGCGGGCGATGCGGCCGATCGATCTGGTGCATCTGGCCAAGCAATGCCTGGGCGATGAAAACCTCGAATACGAAATCCTGCGTCTGTTCGACACGACGGTGCAGACCTATTTCGGCCGCCTGCAGCAGGCGCTGACCTTCGACGAGTTCGCGATGAACCTGCACTCGATCAAGGGCGCCGCCAGCGGCGTGGGGGCCTTCACCGTGTCCAATCTCGCCAAGGGCTGCGAAACAGAACTGCAGGCGGGCCGCCCGCTCAACCCCGAACGCATTGCCGACCTGGGCATGGCCATCGAGGAAGTACGGACGTTCATTTCCCGAATGCTGAGCAACGAGCCGGCTTGAGAGTAGCCTTCGCTAACTTTCCTTCGGCGAGCGGTCAATTTGACCCTCTCCCCACCATCCCCTATATAGCGCGCAACGCGCCGCGACCCTGACGGCGGCCCAACCGTCCAGCAGTACCGATGTCCATCTCCACCGTCGCCGCGGCCGCTCCCCGGCCTATCGCCGAACCGTTCCGCACCCGTCGTACCTTTGCGATCATCTCGCATCCGGACGCCGGCAAGACCACGCTGACCGAACGGCTTCTTGCTGCCGCTGGTGCGATCCAGCAGGCCGGCGCCGTGCGCGGCAAGGCGGGCGCGCGCTCGACCCGGTCGGACTGGATGGAAATGGAGCAGCAGCGCGGCATTTCCATCACCTCGTCTGTGATGACCTTCGACTATGACGGGTTGACCCTCAACCTGCTCGACACGCCCGGCCACTCGGACTTTTCCGAGGATACCTATCGTACTCTGACCGCCGTCGATGCCGCCATCATGGTGATCGACGCTGCCAAGGGCATCGAGGCGCAGACGCTCAAGCTGTTCGAAGTCTGCCGCCTGCGCGATATCCCGATCATCACCTTCATCAACAAGGTCGACCGCGAGGGCCTGTCGCCGCTCGAGCTGATCGACGAAATCCAGGGCAAGCTGGCGCTCGATCTTACGCCCGTGCTGTGGCCAATCGGGCAGGGCGTCGATTTCCACGGCTATCTCGACCTGCTCGAAAAGCGCGTGCTGTCGCCGCAGGGCAAGTCGATCGCCGAGTATGACGCGATCGAGGATCTGCTCGACAATGAGGCGCTGGTCGACGATCCGGTATTCATGACGGCGCTGGAAACGCTCGAAATGGCCACGGCCATGCTGCCGCCCTTCGATCTCGAGACGTTCCATGCCGGCCATCTGAGCCCGGTGCTGTTCGGCTCCGCCCTTAAGGGAATCGGTGTCGCCGAATTGCTGCGCACGCTGGGCGAGTGGGGCCCCGAGCCGCGCCCGCAGCCGGCCATTCCTTCGCCGATCGAGCCATCGGACAAGAAGGTCACCGGCTTCGTATTCAAGGTGCAGGCGAATATGGACGCCAACCACCGCGACCGCATCGCCTTCGTGCGCTTGTGCTCGGGCACCTTCACCCGCGGCATGCGGCTGAAGAATGTGCGGTCCGGCAAGGACATGGCGGTGTCCAACCCGATGTTCTTCTTCGGCAATGATCGCGAGCTGGCCGAACAGGCGGTGGCGGGCGATATCGTCGGCATTCCCAATCACGGCACGCTGTCGGTGGGCGATACGCTGACCGAAGGCGCCATCATCAACGTCACCGGCATTCCGAACTTTGCGCCGGAAATCATCCGCCGCGTCCGTCTCACCGATCACATGAAGACCAAGCAGATGGCCAAGGCGCTGTCGGATTTGTCGGAAGAGGGTGTGACCCAGGTGTTCCGCCGCGTCGTCGGTGCTGACTGGATTGTCGGTGTGGTCGGCCAGCTTCAGCTCGAAGTGCTGAGCTCACGCGTCGCCGGGGAATATGGCGTGCCGATCACCTTCGAGAGCCTCAACTACGAGGTCGCCCGCTGGATCGAATCCGACGATCCAAAGGAGCTCGACCGCTTCATCACCGCGCAGAAGATGAACATTGCCGAGGACCGCACCGGTGCGCCAGTGTTTCTCGCGCAGAATGCCTGGTGGGCCGACCGCGCCAAGCAGGATTTCCCGAAAATTCGGTTCCTCACCACGAAAGAACGACATTGAGCGCGGAACGCATCGAAGAGTTCCTCGGCGCGGTGAAGTCGGCCTTTGCCGGCAACACGCTGATCAAGCTCAAGCTCGCCGGCTATCATGGCGGTGAGGTCGATCTCAAAAGCATCGACGTGAAGAAGATCGTCGCCAAGGGGGTGGAGAAGTTCAGCTTCACCTTCCACTACAAGACGCGCGACATCATCAAGAACCAGATCCAGCCCGAGGCGCTGGGCAATTTGCGCACGGCGCTCAAGGACGAGTTTCGCAGCGCCCAGCTTGCCACCACCGATTTCGACATGAGTTTCGAGCGTAATGGCGACAAGGTGCGTCTCAAGCGCAGTGAGGTTGCCGGTCGGGAGACGCCATCGACAGACCACAACCGCGCCAAGAATCGGCCCCTGACCGAGACTAACAAGCCGTACCTCCACGCCCTCGGCATCACGGGCAAGGACGGCCAGGTGCGCAACGACGCACAGGACAAGTTCAGACAAATCAATAAGATGGTCGAGATTTTCGCGCCATTGATTCAAGCGATCAAGACCGATCGACCGCGCATCGTCGATATGGGCGCGGGCAAGGGCTATCTCGATTTTGCGCTGTACGATTATCTGACGACGACGGCCCTTCGACCAGTCGACATGATCGGCGTGGAGATGCGCGACAAGCTGGTATCAGATGGCAATGCCACGGCGGCTCAGTCCGGCTTCGATGGTCTGAGCTTCGCTCCCGGCACCATTCTCGACTATGACGCATCAGGCGCCGATGCCGTGATCGCGCTCCATGCCTGCGACACCGCCACTGACGACGCCATCTTCAAGGGCATCAGCGCCGGGGCATCGCTCATCGCTGTTGCGCCCTGCTGCCACAAGCAGATCCGCCGACAGATGGAGGCCGGGCAACCGGCCACCCAGCTTGACGTGTTGCTGCGCCACGGCATCTTCCTCGAACGCCAGGCTGAGATGGTCACCGATACGCTCCGTGCCTTGCTGCTGGAACTCAACGGCTACCGCACCAAGGTGTTCGAGTTCGTCTCGGATGCGCATACGCCCAAGAACAACCTGATCGTGGCCGAGAAGGACGGTCGGGCAGGGCGCGACCGCGAGGCCTTGCTCAAGCAGATCGCCGACGTGAAGGCGATGTTCGGGGTGGAGCGGCATTATCTCGAAGGGCTGCTGGGGCTGTAGTGCCGTCTTCACCTCTCCCTTCGGGGGAGAGGTCGGCGCATAGCGCCGGCTGAGGGGGCCTTTGCTAGTTGAGGTGCGTGGGGAGACCCCCTCACCCGACCCAAACGGGTCTACCTCTCCCCCAGAGGGAGAGGTGAAGGACGCAACCCGGCTCTGTCCGTGCATGCCTTCCTAATCCCCCCGCCATCCCCTATATCGGAGGCACACAGCAAGCACCCGAGACCATGACCAAGATCACTTTTGTCCAGCAGGACGGCGAACGCATCGAGACTGAGGCCCAGAACGGCGCCACCGTGATGGAAACCGCCATCATGAATGCCATTCCCGGCATCGTCGCCGAATGCGGCGGCGCCTGCACCTGCGCCACCTGCCACGTCTATGTCGATGACGCCTGGACCGAAACCGTCGGCGGCCCGTCCAACATGGAAGAAGACATGCTCGACTTCGCCTTCGACGTGAAGGAACAGAGCCGGTTGAGCTGCCAGATCAAGGTCAAGGACGCGCTCGATGGTCTGGTGGTGCATGTGCCGAGCCGGCAGGGGTAACACCGCGCCACGCCCTCGTGGTTCGAGGCGCTGAAGAAGCGCACCTCACCATGAGGGATATTTTGAACGCGGTGCATCAGCAGCCCTCATGGTGAGGCGCGAGCTCTTCGCGAGCCTCGAACCACGAGGGCGTAGCACCATACCCGAAGCAAAATTTGCTCCACCTCTCCCCCGCTAAGATTCATTTAGCGGCTTTAGCGTAATCCCAAATGCGGCGTTCCACGCAGAGCCCCTGTGGGGAAATATAAAAGCGATTGAATTTCAACGCCTTGTTGCAAGGGGTTGGTTTGCATTATTTTCCACCCATCACCAACAGGGTTCCAATGGGTCAACTCAACACATTTCCGTTGAGCTACAAAGTTCAGGGTCTGCGCATCGTCATCGTCGGCGGTGGAGAAGAAGCCCTCAACAAAGTCCGGTTGGTAACAAAGACTACCGCACAGGTCGTGATTATTTCCCGTCAAATCGAAGCGGATTTTTCCGGCTTTGCGGTGCAGGTCATCGAGCGGGCATTTGCTCCCTCCGATCTCGATGGTGCGGCTCTGGTGTTTGTCGCCGAAGAGAGCGCCGACGCCGAACTGGCCAAGGCCGAAGCCCGCGCTCGCGGCATTCCGCTCAATGTCGTCGACGTCCCGGCCGAGTGTGATTTCTACACCCCATCGATCGTCGACCGGGCGCCGCTGACCATCGCCATTTCCAGCGAGGGCAATGCGCCGGTGCTGGCCCGACTGGTGCGGGCGCGGATCGAGGCGATGCTATCGCCGGGCTTCGGGAAAATCGCGAGTCTGGCCGGTAGCTTACGCCAGCGCGTTGAGGGCCTGATTCACGATGGCGCAGCGCGCCGGCGCTACTATGAGGCCCTGGTGACCTCGCCGCAGGTTGAGGCTGCTGTGGTCTCGAGCCCTGTTGCCGGTCGCTACGAGGCCGAAGTCCTGCTCGACCAGCATGTGAAGCAAGGCGAGGCAAAGGGCGTCGTCTGGCTGATCGGTGCCGGTCCGGGTTCGGAAGATCTCCTCACCCTGCGCGCCCAGCGTCTGCTGCAGGAAGCCGATGTCATCGTGCATGACCAGCTCGTGCCGTCGGTTGTCGTTGATATGGGCCGCCGGGATGCCGAGCGGATCGATGTCGGCAAGGCCAAGGGGCATCACAGCTTTTCGCAGGCGCAAATCAATACGCTGATCGTCCGCCTGGCGGGGCAGGGCAAGAAGGTCGCGCGGCTCAAGTCCGGCGATCCGATGATCTTCGGTCGGGCTGGTGAGGAGATATCCGCGCTCCGCAAGGCGGGCATACAATACCAGATCGTTCCCGGTATCAGCGCGGCCCTCGCCGCTGCGGCCGATACGGCGACGCCGGTCACCCTGCGCAAGGTGTCGAGCGGCTTCATCATGGCGACAGCGCACGGCGCTGACGACAGCGATCTCGCCCACTGGGCATCGCTGGCGCAGTCCGGCCTGACGCTGGCGCTCTATATGGGCAAATCCATCGCATCCGAAGTGGCGGCGCAGCTGGTCGCGCATGGCGCGAGCCCGGCTACGCCGGTTGGCATTGTGGTCAATGCCGGGCGCAGCAATGTGTCCACATATTCGGGCAATCTGCGGTCCCTGATCGAATGTCAGGTGACGTTCAGCTTGGGTCCGGCAATCATTTTCGTAGGCGAAGCCGTTGAGGCCGGAGACTGGGCGGACGCCGCCCAACTCGCCGGCATGAGCTTCAAGGTAGCATAGCAGCAATGGAAATTTTGACTGGCAACGAACTGATATCAGGCGGGACGGTTTATCTCGACGCAACAGGCACTTGGGTGGAAAACCTGCAGGCCGCGCGCGTCTTTTCCAAGGAAGAGACGGCAGAGCGCGACGCAGCCTTGGCCGCGACCAAGGCCGGCGGCCGGGTGATCAGCCTCGAGATCGAGGAAGTGACGCAATCTCAAGGGGTTATCACCCCCAAGCGCCTGCGCGAACGCATTCGTGCCGAGGGCCCAACGGCGCCTTTGACCATCAACGGCGAGATCTACGACCGCCAGCATCTGGGTGAGGACGGTCATGTATCGATATGACGAATTCGATGCGGCCTTCGTTGCTGGCCGCACCGCGCAGTTTTCCGATCAGGTAAGACGCCGGCTGTCGGGCGAATTGACTGAAGATCAATTCCGCCCGCTTCGCCTGATGAACGGGCTCTATTTGCAGCTGCATGCCTACATGCTGCGCATTGCTGTGCCCTACGGCACTTTGTCTTCCAAGCAGATGCGGATGTTTGCCCATATCGCACGCACCTACGACCGCGGCTACGGCCACTTCACCACCCGGCAGAACATCCAGTTCAACTGGCCCAAGCTCAAGGATATTCCCGTTATCCTGGAAGAGCTTGCCTCGGTCGAGATGCATGCCATCCAGACCTCGGGCAACTGCATTCGCAACGTCACGGCCGATCATTTCGCCGGCGCCGCCGCCGACGAAATCATCGACCCGCGACCGATTGCTGAAATCCTGCGCCAGTGGTCGAGCCTGCATCCCGAATTCAGCTACCTGCCACGCAAGTTCAAGATTGCCGTTACTGGCGCTCCAAACGATCGCGCCGCCATCCGCTTCCACGATATCGGCCTGCAGGCAGCGACCAATGCGGCCGGCGAGATCGGCTGGGAAGTCTGGGTTGGCGGTGGCCTGGGCCGGACGCCGATGATCGGCAAGCTGATCAACAGCTTCGTGCCGAACGAGCACCTGCTGGCTTACCTCGAATCCATCATGCGCGTTTACAACCGCTATGGCCGTCGCGACAACAAGTACAAGGCGCGCATCAAGATTCTGGTGCACGAAGAAGGGCTTGAGACCATCAAGGGCCAGGTCGAGGCAGAGTTCGCCGAGGTTCGTGGCGGCGTGTTGACGCTGCCGTCCGAGGAAGTTGACCGCATCACCGCCTATTTCGCGCCGCCTGAATTCAAGAAGCAGTCGGCGGCCAAGATCGATGTTGCCTACGAGTCGATCATCGATCCCGCCTATGGCCGCTGGCTCGACCACAATATCAATTCGCACCGCGAGCCGGGCTATGCCTCGGTCACGGTGTCGCTGAAGCCCGTTGGCGGCGCTCCGGGCGATGCCACAGACAAGCAGATGGACGATATCGCTGATATCGCCGAGCGCTATGGCTTTGACGAGTTGCGCGTGACGCATGAGCAGAACATCGTGCTGCCGCATGTCGCCATCAGCGATCTCCGCAATGTCTACGATGCGCTGGTGGCAACCGGTTTTGCCGATGGCAATACCGGGCTGATCACCGACATGATCTGCTGCCCAGGCCTCGATTTCTGCGCCCTGGCCAACGCGCGCTCGATCCCGATCGCGCAGGAAATCAGCCGCAAGTTTGCTGAGCCTCAGCGGCAGGCGGATATCGGTGATCTCAAGATCAAGATTTCCGGCTGCATCAATGCCTGCGGCCACCATCACGTCGGCCATATCGGCATTCTCGGCGTCGAGAAGAAGGGCGGCGAACTGTATCAGATCACGCTGGGCGGCGACGCCACCGAGCAGGCTTCGGTGGGCAAGATCATCGGCCCCGGCTTCGAGGCCGATGCCGTGCCTGGAGCCATCGAGACACTGGTCGACACCTATATCGCCAGGCGTACCAGCGCCGACGAAACCTTCATTCAAGCCTATCGGCGCCTCGGGGAAGCGCCGTTCAAGGAGGCCCTCTATGGCGCTGCCTAAACTCGCCCCTCAGCCGGTTGCCAACGACAAGCTGCGTGCCCTTGGCATCCTGGCGCTCAATGGCATGTTCGACGAAATGGACGCGCTCAGCGTGCTCCGTTACGCCGTCAGCGACGTGCTGCCGGGTGATCTGGCGATTGTCTCGTCCTTTGGCGCCGACTCTGCTGTGTTGCTGCATCTGGTGGCGCAGGTCGATCCGTCGATGCCGGTCTATTTCCTTGAAACCGGCAAGCACTTTCCAGAGACGCTGGATTATGTCGAGACGCTGAAGAAGACGCTCGGTCTGATCAACGTTCACGCCATTCACCCGCTTGCGGACGACGTGAAACGCTTCGATCCGAATGGCGACCTGTGGGAAACCGACCCGGACTCCTGCTGCCACATCCGCAAGACCGAGCCGCTGGAGCCGATCACGGAGCAGTATGGTGGCTGGGTCACCGGTCGCAAGCGCTACCAGACCAAGGAACGCGGTGTGCTGCCGCATTTCGAGCTGACTAGCGACGACCGCATCAAGGTCAATCCGCTGGCCTATTTCTCCGATGCCGATGTCATTGAATACCGTCAGAAGCACAACTTGCCCGAGCACCCGCTCTATGCCAAAGGCTACAAGTCCATTGGCTGCGCGCCCTGCACCTCGGCGGTCGCCGAAGGCGAGGATGCGCGGGCCGGACGGTGGCGCGGACTCAACAAGAAAGAGTGCGGCATCCATTTCGACTTCAACGGAGCGATCGCCTCGCCAATGACCGCCGCAAACCGACACACGCTGTGGAAAGACGGCGCCTTCATCGCCGACCCATTCCACGAATGGGCCGAGGGCGATGACGCTGTCAGCGCCAGCTACAAGCATGTGCCGCTGCCGGTGTTCCTGGCCAATCGCGACACGTTCCTCGCCAACCCCCATCCGCTGGGGCTGCTGGTGGTGCCGGGCGACAGGATCGAGGACGTCGAGGCTGACCTTGGTCGTTTTGCCTCGATCGCCATCAAGTTCCCGGCCTTTTCGGACGGTCGGGGCTATTCGACGGCGCGTCTGCTGGCCGAGCGCTACAAATACTCGGGCGAAATCAGGGCTGTAGGCGATGTTCTGCAGGATCAGATTCCGCATATGCGTCGTTGCGGCTTCAATGCCCTGGTGGTGACGCACGAGCCCAGCCGCGAGGCGCTGATTGAAAACCGGTTGCCCGAAGTCGCGCTTTTCTACCAGCCCGTGGGTGTTACCGAAGTGCCAGTCGGCACGCGCCCCTTCCTTCGTCGCGTTTCCTAGGTTAAGTGGATCGCAATACTCATATTAACCCGGACCGCTGACGGCCGGGTGAGAACGGACTTTGAGACGAAATGAGCACTGAAATCACCACCGATGTCGTCGTTGTCGGCGCAGGCCCCTGCGGGCTCTTTGCGGCCTTCGAACTCGGGCTGCTCGATCTCAAATGCCACTTCATCGACATTCTGGATCGTCCGGGCGGGCAATGCGCCGAGCTCTATCCGGAAAAGCCGATCTACGACATTCCGGGCTTCCCTGTCGTCACCGGCCAGCAGCTGACCGACAATCTGATGGCGCAGATCGCGCCGTTCGCGCCGGAATTCCATTTCAATCGCATGATCAACACGATCGAGAAGCAGGAAGACGGCTCGTTCAAGGTAGCGACCGATGCCGACGAGGTCTTCCACGCCAAGGTGGTGGTGATCGCGGCAGGCGGTGGTTCGTTCCAGCCCAAGCGCCCGCCGGTTGAAGGCATCGAGCAATACGAGAACAAGTCGGTCTTTTATGCCGTCCGCAAGATGGACGATTTCCGCGACCAGGACGTGGTTATCGTCGGCGGCGGTGACTCGGCCCTTGACTGGACGCTTAACCTGCAGCCGATCGTACGGTCGCTGACGCTGGTGCACCGCCGCGACGCCTTCAAGGCGGCCCCGGCTTCGGTCAACAAGATGAAAGAGCTGGTGATGGAGGGCAAGATCAACTTCCTGCTCGGCCAGATCGGTAAGCTCGACGGCGAGAACGGACAGATTGACCATGTGCACCTGACCACCGATGCCGGCGACTTGTCCCTGCCGGCAACGCGCCTGCTGCCGTTCTTTGGCCTCACCATGAAGCTCGGTCCGGTGGCCGATTGGGGCCTTGAGCTCAACGACAACACCATTGTGGTCGATACCGAGAAGTTCCAGACCTCGGTACCGGGCATCTTCGCTATCGGCGATATCAACTGGTATCCGGGCAAGCTCAAGCTGATCCTTTCCGGTTTCCACGAGGCTGCCCTGATGGCCCAGGCAGCCAAGGCGATCGTGTCGCCAGGCGAGCGCGTGGTGTTCCAGTACACGACCAGTTCGACCAAGCTGCAGAAGAAGCTTGGCGTCGCTTAAGCTCTAGGCCGAAAGCACGAGAGCCTTTCCCTTGCGGGAAGGGCCCGCCGGGGGTATGGACGCCCCGTTGTTGAGGACACGCCCATGATCATCCGCGTTACAGACCAGGCTGGCGAGAAGCACGAGCTCGAAGGGCTCGATGGCTGGCGCGTGATGGAGGTCATTCGCGACTGGGGCCTTAACATCAAAGCCGAGTGCGGTGGCGCGCTGAGCTGCGCCACTTGCCATGTCTATGTCGACAAGGACTGGCTTGATGTCGTTGGCGCGCCCAGCGACGAGGAAGAGGACATGCTCGACAGCGTCGGCGACGTGAAGTCGAATTCGCGACTGAGCTGCCAGATCCTGTGCAGCGATGCGCTCGATGGCCTGACGCTCACGCTGGCGCCCAGCGCCGCCAAGGACTGAGCCGGTTACCTTTTGGTGCGTTCTGGTTTCCATCGGTAACTCGCACTACATTAATAACCCTCGGTGTCAGTGGCTATGATGAGGTTTCCGATGACGATCGGCGATAATTCCATTTCCCACGATTGCCGCCCGGTTAGCGAGATTTTGAACCAGATCGGCGGCAAGTGGGCCGTACTGATCATCAACCTCCTCAGCGATGGCCCGATGCGGTTCTCTGCCATCCGGCGCATGATCGGCGGGATCAGTCAGAAGGTACTGACCGCGACCCTGCGCGAGCTCGAGATGGATGGTTTCGTGACACGGACCGTGACGCCCTCCATTCCGCCGCGTGTTGATTATGAACTGACCGAACTGGGCCGCGACTTGCAACGACCACTCAAGCTGCTCGGCGCCTGGGCGGTGGACAATCGGCCCAAGGTGCTGGAGGCGCGGGCACGCTATTTTGCCGAGCATCCAGATGCCATGCCGCAGCGCAAAGGCCGCATTGCGCCGCCACAACACCTGATCGCCGCCGAATAGCTATTTCGGATCGGCGGCGAGCTTGGTCAGTTCGGGGATGAAGTCGCGGACCATGGGCTGCTTCTGGGTCTCGAAGGGCAGGGGGCGGACGACGCGCATGGCGGCGATGCCGACGCGGACGGTCATCAGGCCATTGACGACCCCCTCGCCCAGGCGGGCCGAGAGTTTGGCGGCGATGCCCTGTCCGACCAGTTGCTCGACGATGCCGTCGGTGAGGACTAGGCCACCGGTGACGGCAAGATGGGCCAGTATGGCCCCAGCCAGCCGCCAGAAGCCGAAGAAGCCCGGGCGGGCTCCGTAGAGCGCGGCAATGGCCCCCGCCAGGCGAATGCTCTCGTAGATGACGAAGGCGATGTCGACCAGGGCGCGGGGCGAGACGGCGGTGACCAGTGCGACCCGGCGTGCGGAAGCGGCCGTTAGTGCCTTGGCGCGAGCATCGAGCGGCGCCATCAGATTGCGCTCGGCGACGGCGACGATTTCGTGGCCATCGAACAAGTGCGGCAGGTGGTCGGCGACCGATTGACGGGCTCGGGCGAGGTCTGGGCGGGTGCTGTAGATGCCCTCCAGAGCACTGACGACCGATTTGGCCTTATGCTGGTCGTTGTCTGCCGTTGCCACAGCTGCGTCGCGACGCAGGGCGTCGAGGACGCGCAGGCGGCGCAGGGCGAAGATTTCGCGTGTGGCCAAGGCTAGCACAGCCAGGAGGAAGAGGCCGAGAACGCCGAGGCCAAGCCAGCCCAGCCATTCGTTGGCGGCGAAGAGATCACGGATCAGTCGGTCGGCGGCGAGGCCGAGTCCCGCGGAGATAAGGATCCCGCCGGTGGTCCAGGCCAGGCGACCGACCCAGCCCATGCGCCTTGGTTGTGGAGCGATCAGCGTCTCATCAGGTGCTGAGTCAAACTCGGCTTCGGCGATCGCCACCTTTGCCGGGGCAAAGGCGCGCGGGGCGCGGAAGGGCTCGATGTCATCGGCTTGCGGTGCGGTCGGGCGGGCGACGGGGCGTTTCATTTCAGCCAGTCTCCCACCAGGAAATCGAGGGCACGGTCGAAGCGGATATGGGGGAGCACCACGTCGCCATTGGCATTGCGATCAAGTTTTTGCGGTGGGGTGAAGCGCAGGAAGCTCAGCGCCACGGGGGAGCCGTCTTCGAATAATGAATCCGGCCGTTCCGGTAAGTCACCGGGAAACAAGGCGATTTCGGTCTTGCCGTCGTAGCTGGTGCCGTCGAGCATCTCGCCGGCCATGGGTGTGCCGATGATGGTGGGCAGTGTCTCGCCATTCTCGACGATCGTCCCCTCGCGTGTCGCGCGAATGCCGGCCAGCGCGATGGACTTCGTCTCGGCACCGGCAAAGCGGGCGCGCTTGCTGGCATTTGAGACGAGGCGATTGAGGATCGATTCCAGCCGGTCATGGCTGGTGTGGTGAACGTGGTCGGCCTTGGTGGCTGCGAACAGGATGCGGTCGATCTTGCGGACGAAGGGGCGGAGCAGGGGATTGGTCTCGCCCTGACGGAAACAGGCGAGCACCGATGTCAGCGCGGTTTCGAGATCGGCGACGGCGGTGGGACCGGCATTGAGCGCACGCAAGGTATCGACCAGCACGATCTGGCGGTCCAGTCGGGCGAAGTGGTCGCGGAAGAATGGGCGCACAACGCGGTCCTTGTAGGCCTCGTAGCGATGTTCCAGCATGGCGTGAAGCGCCGTGTCGCGGACGGCCTGGGTTGCTGGCGGTAGCGGTGCGAAGGTCAGCGCCGGCGAGCCTTCGAGGTCGCCCGGCAGCAGGAACCGCCCCGGTGGCAGAGTCGAGAGCGCGCCATGCTCGCGGCTGCGGCGCAGATAGTCGGTGAAAGCGGCAGCCAGTCGTTCTGCGTCGGGATCGTTGGCCTCCTTGAGCGGGTCGATGCTGTCGAGCAGCTTGAGGAACGGCGCGGCTTCCTTGCCGGATCCGGGGCGCAGGGCCCGTTCCAATGCGTCGGCGCTCCATTCGGCAAAGCTCATGCCGAGCAAGGGCAGATCGAGCAGCCATTCGCCCGGATAATCGACGATATCGAGATTGAGCGTGGATGGACCGGCAAAGCCCGAGTACCAATTGCTCGACTGGAACTTCAGCACGACGCGAAGCTGCGAAATGCGACGTGTGCTTTCCGGCCAAACTGTCTGCTTGCCGGTCAGGGCCTCCAGATGTTGCTCGTAGGCAAAGCGCGGGATGGTTGCGTCGGGATATTCGGCTAGCCGCGCGCCAATGAAGCGCCCTTCGGCCAGCGGCGTGAAGCCGGGCAGGCGGCCGCCGGTCAGCAGGTTGTGCACCAGGGCGGTGATGAAAATGGTCTTGCCGGCTCGGCTCAGGCCGGTGACGCCCAGCCGCAGGGTCGGCGTAAAGGCGCCAGTGGCGGCATCGGCGAGGTTGGAGAGGGCTATGCCCAATTCGTCGACGATGGTCGTGGGGTTCTGGGGCAAGGACAGGTCTCTCGATCAACCAGCAAGATAGGGATTTGCCATCGCGGTTCAAGCATTTGCAGGAACAGCGAGTTTTGAACGCCGGCTTGACCGTTCCTTCACATGTTTTGACCTAGCGTTTTTTTATGTCCGAAGCTGCCACCAATTTCAGTTCGCTCGACGAACAGCTCGACCTGCCGCGCAATAGCCCGGTCGGCGATGCTCTGCAACTCGCCGTTGCCGAACTGCTGGTGCATCAGGGCAACCTGTCGCTCGTCGACCTGGCGGCCGCTACCCGTGCCAGCACGGAATGGGGGCATGAGCTGTCCCATGTGCTGATCGCACAGGGCTATGTGCGGCGCATGCAGTATTACAAGGCGCTGGCGGCGATTCAGGGTTTGCCCTTCGTCAATCTGCGCGAGCAGCCCAGCGACCCCGCGCTGATCGATCCGCATGACCGCGTCGATTATACCGCTATGAACCTGACGCCGTGGCGGATCGAGGATGGCAAAGTCCTCATCGCGGTCACTGGTCTGTCGGAGGAGAACAGCCGCTGGGCCGAGGCGCGCTTCGGCGCGGCGCATGGCTTCGTCATCACCTCGCCCTACGATATCCTGTGGCAGACGCAGGCCATGTTCCGCGAACGCGACAGCCACACGGCGCGTGAAGGCCTATATGAATGGAAGCCCGAGCATTCGGCCAAGTTCACGGTCACCAAGTCTCAGAAAACCACGATCCTGGTGTGCCTCGCGGTCGTCGTGCTGGCGCTGATCGCTGCGCCGATGCCAACTCTGGTTGTGCTGATGTCAGCGGCGACGGCGCTCTACACCCTCACCTTTGCCTTCAAGTTTCTGCTGACCTGGGTGGGTTCAAGCCGGCGCGCCGATATGGTGATTTCGGACGAAGCGGTGGCCAGTCTCGTCGATCGAGATCTGCCGGTCTATACGGTGCTGGTGCCGATGTATCGCGAGGCGCGCGTGCTGCCGCTGCTCGCCAAGGCGCTGCGGGGGCTGGATTACCCGGCGTCCAAGGTCGAAGTGAAGCTGGTGCTCGAAGAGAATGACGACGAGACCATCGACGCTGCCAAGGCGCTCAACCTGCCGGGCAATTTCGAGATCATCCGCGTTCCCGAAAGCCAGCCCAAGACCAAGCCGAAGGCTTGTAACTATGCGCTGCAGTTCTGCCGCGGCGAGTTTCTGACCATCTACGATGCCGAGGATCAGCCAGAGGCCGACCAGCTCAAGAAGGCGGTGCTGGCCTTCCGGACGGCCGAGCCGAGCCTGGCCTGCGTCCAGGGGCGCCTAAACTACTTCAATCGCGGCGAGAACTGGCTGACGGCCATGTTCACGCTGGAATATTCGCAGTGGTTCGACTTCATGCTGCCCGGGCTCGACCGGCTGAAGGTGCCGATCCCGCTGGGCGGCACGTCCAACCACTTCAAGCTATCGGCCCTGCGCCACGTCAACGGCTGGGACCCCTACAACGTCACCGAGGACGCCGACTTGGGCGTAAGGCTGGCGCAGGAAGGCTATACGGTCGGCGTCATCAACTCGACGACCTATGAAGAAGCCAATGGCGTGCTGCCAAGCTGGATCAAGCAGCGCAGCCGCTGGATCAAGGGCTATATGCAGACGTGGCTGGTGCATATGCGCCACCCCGTCCAGCTCTACAAATCCATTGGCCCGGTGGGCTTTTTCGCGTTCCACTTCTTCATCGGCGCGCCGGCTTTCACCGTGCTGCTCAACCCCATCCTGTGGGCCATCACGCTGCTGATGTTCGTGACCCAGACGACGCCCTTCGGTTGGCTGTTTCCCGAGCCGTTCGGCACGATGGCGGTGTTCAACCTCGTGGTTGGCAACCTCTTCCTGATCTATTTCGGCGTCGTTGCGGCGCTGAAGCGGCGCTATTTCGACCTCGTGCTCGTCGGGCTGACTCTGCCCTTCTACTGGGTGCTGCATTCGATCGCCGGCTACAAAGCGCTCAAGCAGCTCATCAGCAATCCCCACTACTGGGAAAAGACCGAGCACGGTACGTCGGCGATCACCCAGGCCAACCTGGCGGCCGCCAAGGCGGAGAGCGAGAAAGCCGCATGAGATCGCTGCCCGTCCTCCCGCAAGCGAAACGCGACTGGGCCGTCCCTGCGGGGCTGTTGGTTGCGATTTTTCTGCTCGTCGTCGGGGGCAATCTGGCTGGCAATGGCGTGCCTACGCATAGGGTGCCGATTGGTGACGCACTGCCGGGCTGGGAGGATGGCAGCCTTTTCAGCGTTCTCGCAGTCTGGATAGCCAGCTGGCTTGGCTTTGTTGGCACCGACACGGCGCTTGTGCTGGTTTATGTGCTGCTGGCGAGCATCAGTGCTTTGCTTTCGTACCGCTTTCTGCGGGTCAGCGATTGGCCCGCCATGCAAGCGCTGTTTGCCGTGGCGCTCATCGTCTCGCATGGCGTCCTGCTCTACGCTGTGACTACAGCCAGCCCGGAATTCCTCATTATCCTGGCTATCGGCGCGCTGATCCCGGCACAACGCCGGCTTGAGGCGGTTGGCGATGTGCAGGCGATCATCAATTACGGGCTGACGCTGCCGCTGCTGCTGATGGCGGGGCCGTCGGTTGCCGCGCTCATCCTGCTGCTGGTGCTTGCCGTGCCGTTCCGCGAGCCAGAGGCCCGGCAGAAGCCGCAAGTGTTCGCTGCGATGCTGCTGGTCGCGGTCGTGCCGGCGCTGATCATCATTGCCGGCGTGCTGGCGATGGCCGGACGGGCCGGAATCGGCATCGACGTTCTGGCTGGCCCGTTCATCGCGGCTTTTCAGCCCAGCGGCCGCTCGTTGCTGCCGATGCTGATGCTGCTGGCAGCCACCGCCCCGGTGGCGCTGATCCTGCTGGCCCATGCCGTCGTGCCCGATCGGCGGCGCAAACTGCTGACCACGCTGATTGCGCTCGCATTGCCGCTCTACCTGGCAGTGGGCAATAGCCAGTTCGACTGGCAGTTGGCGGCCTGGACGCCAGCGGCCGTGATGATGGCGACCGTCGTCGGATGGCTTTGCACGACCCGCCTGCGGCCGTGGATGCGATGGTTGACGCTCGGCCTGCTGCTGGCGAGTTCGGCCGCCAGCTGGCTGCTGAGCCCGCTCTGGGCAGATCCGGCATGGCTGGACGGGCTGATGCCCATCCAGCTCTATGGCATGCAGGTTGCGCTGCCCGGCATCGGCTGATCAGCGACCGATTTCGGACTGGTCGTAAGGCGTCGTCTGGTAAATCTCGTTGATCCAGTTCTGGAACAAGAGATGCGCATGGCTGCGCCAACGGTTCTCCGGCGTCACGGATGTGTCGCCATTGGGGAACAGGTTGGCCGGGGGCGGCGTGCCCTTGCCCGCAGCGACGTCCCGCTCATACTCGTCGGCCAGCGAGCGGTTGTCATATTCCAGGTGGTTGAGGAAATGCACCGCGCGGTGCTTTGCGTCGCCGAGCATGGAGACGCCGATCTCCTGGTTGTCGATCAGGATTTCGAGGTCGGGACCAAGCGTGCTGCGGTCGATGTCGTTGTAGCGCGACACCGGGATCATCGGGCTGTCCGAAAAGCCGCGCAGATAGGGCGAGCGTGGGTTGATGACCTGGTGACGGAACACGCCGAAGGCCTTTTGCGGCATGCGATAGCGCTGCGCGCCATGGAAATGGTGCAAAGCAGCCTGGGCGCCCCAGCAGATGAACATGGTGTGGTGCGCATTGGTCTGCGTCCAATCCATGATCTCGAGCATTTCAGGCCAGTAGCGCACCTCCTCGAACGGGATGTGGGCAATCGGCGCGCCGGTGATGATAAAGCCATCGAACTTGCGCTCGCGGACCTCTTCCCAGGTGCGGTAAAACGTCTTGAGATAATCTTCGGACGTGTTCTTCGAGATGTGGTCGGACACGCGCACCAGCGTCAGTTCAACCTGCAGCGGCGTCGAGCCGATCAGGCGGGTGAACTGGGTCTCCGTACGCTCCTTGTTGGGCATCAGGTTCAGCAGGCCGATGTCGAGCGGGCGGATGTCCTGCCGGGCGGCGCGGGTGGAATCCATCACATAGACGCCCTCGTCCTCGAGGGTCTTGCGGGCAGGCAGGTCGTCGGGAATTCGAATAGGCATATCAGCCTCTTGGCGGAGAATGATCGGAAAGCGATTCAGGCATGGCGCGTCTCCCCATGGAGAACGCGCTACCGCATTCGCTTGTCGATCGCCGCCGCCATCAGGTCGACGAATTCATCGCCATCGCGCACCATGGCCAGGTCAGACGCTTCCACGACATAGCCGAAATTGTCGGCCAGCGCCTGGTAGCGCGGCAGGCGGTCATGCAGCAACGCCTCAAAGCTCCAGAGGCCAAAGCCCTTAGGATCGACGTCGTCGTCGGCCACGATGCCCTGGATAAGCTTGTACTCGGCCCATTTTTCGACGAGGAATTCTGGCCTGTAGTACAGCGGCTTGGGGCTCTGCTTGAAGCGGCGCACCAACTCGGCGGCATCCTTGCCGGTGCCGCGTATGTAGAGCAGGGCGGTCGCGCCGGTCAGCGTCTGGACCACCGGGTCATTAGCATTGGTGGGGTCGATGACCTCGATCAGCGAACCGCCGGTATCGGCGATGAAATCGCCATAGCCGTAAAGCGTGTTGGCGCGCTCGATGAAATAGGGCACGTCTTTGAGCGCCTCGATTTCCGCGACACGATGCTGCTCCTGCCGGCGCTGGTATTCCGCCAGCGGCAGGCCACCCTGATCCGGGTTGCCGGGCGTGCCGAGATAGGTCGAGAGCGGGTCGAGATTGCCGAAGCTGATATTGGACGAAAGATAGATCGAGTCAGAGCGTAGCAATTCGGCGAGGAACGGCACCTTCATGGCCTCGCGCTTGAAGTTGTCGACGATGAACTCGCCCATGTAGCGCGTGCCGATGCGGTAATCGGCCGAATAGTGGAACCAGTTCGAAGCGCGCAGCATGGCGGAAAGCCGCGTCTTGCCGACGCCGGCCATGCCAAAAACCGTCACGGCGCGGCGTGGGGCCTTGATGAACTCATCGACGGTCTTGAACAGCATAAAACGCCCCGAACTTCAGGCCTTTCCCATTAATGCAACCGTCCCAGCTTCACAAGCAGGCGGCAATTTCTGCCGCGTGCTCGGACTCAATTGCCGGGACAGGAGCGGCCGCACCCGCGCAATTGCCAAAAAACTCAACACATTCAACGCACAAGCGTGTTGGCACCGCACTTGCATTACTCCTCCCGAACGCGTCCGAAGACGCAAACAGGGTATACGGAGTTTCTCATGGGCATTTATGGCGCTCTTTCCAGTGCGGTGACCGGCCTTCGGGCCCAGGCGCATGCCCTGGAAAACATTTCTGGCAATATCGCAAACTCGCAAACCACGGGCTACAAGCGCATCGAGACCGACTTCCTCGATCTGATCCCCGATGCGCCGCTGAAGCGCCAGGTGCCGGGTGCCGTGCTGGCTCAGTCGCGCGGTACCAACGAAGTGCAGGGCGACATTAAGACGGTTTCGAACGAGACTTTCATCGCGCTCAATTCGAGTGGCTTCTTTGTCGTTGAGCCCAAGATCGGCCAGTCGGACGGCAATTCGGTCTTTGCCGGTACGAATTTCTATACCCGCCGCGGCGATTTCGAGATCGACAAGGACGGTATGCTGGTCAATGGCGCTGGCTACTATCTCAAGGGCCTGCCCATCGATACGTCGACCGGCAACATTTCGGGTTCCGTTCCGGAAGTGATCGAGCTGTCGAACGCATTCCTGCCGGCCCAGCAGACCAACCGCATCAACTACCAGGCCAACCTGCCGCAGCTGCCCAAGACGACGGCCTACAACGCTACCGTCTATAACAGCGAGCTGATCGAGTCAGCGGACTATACCGGCTATTCCGGGGCGTCGACGTCCGCGGTCATGACGGGCGGTGCGCTGACCGGAACCGACGCCGCTGCCACGGTCTTCACGGTTGGCAGCACGGTGACGCTGGACGTCAACGGCACCACGACGACCTTCGAATTCACCAACGGTGGTACCGTAGCGACCGGCAACCAGGCCATCGACATAACCACGGCGCCGGCGACGGTCGCCAGTGTGCTGGCCACCATGCAGACGTCCCTGCGCACCAATGGTGGCCCGGCGGCAGCCGACGCTGTCATCGACATCAATGCCGGCAGCCTGCGCATCAACCTGGGTACTGACTATCACGCAAGCTTCTCGGTGACGGGTGGTACCGCCGCACAATTGACGGCCCTCGGTCTTACCAATCCAAGCACCGCGACCGCCCCAACCCGTCCTGATATCACCACGATCGCTGCCAGCGACGATACCCTCTTCAAGTCCAACTCTGTCGCCGGCGGCGCCATCACCGTCTATGCGCAGAACGGCGCTCCGGCCAACGTGCAGATGCGTTGGGCCAAGGTCGATAGCGCTGCCTCTGGTGGTGCCGATACCTGGAACCTGTTCTACATGTCCGACAGTGCCGCGACCGGCGGTGCGCCGATGTGGACCAATACGGGGCAGACCTACACGTTTGGCGCAAACGGTTCGCTTGTGGCCCCCGGCGTGTCGACGACCACCATCACCGACCTCACCATCAACGGCGTCAATATCGGCGATATCGAGCTCAAGCACGATACCAACGGTGTCTCCCAGTTCGCCGACGTGAACGGCACGGTGAACGTCTCCACGCTCAACCAGAACGGCTATGGCGCCGGTGAATTCGTGTCGGTGGCGATCAACGATAGCGGCCGCGTGGTGGCCACCTACTCCAATGGCGAGCGTATCGACATGGCGCAGGTGGTGACGGCGGAATTCAACGCCATCAACCAGCTCAAGCGCCTCGACGGCGGTGTGTTCGCGACGACCTCGGAGTCGGGCGAAGCCATCCTCGATCTGTCGGGTTCGGGCATCATCGGCGGTTCGCTCGAAGCATCCAACACGGACATCTCAGACGAGTTCACCAAGCTGATCGTCACGCAGCAGGCCTATGCGGCCGGCACGCGCATCGTCAGCACAGCTGACGAGATGCTGCAGGAAGCTCTGAACATGATCCGCTGAGGCGGAGCCTCTGAGTAATGGTCCGGGGCCTGGTGCTCCGGACTTGATCGCCCAGTGAGGAGTCCCAAGAAATGGGTCTGACGACGTCACTCACCAACGCTGTTTCCGGCCTGCGCACCAACCAGGACGCGCTGGATATTGTTAGCCGCAATATCGCGAACTCGGGTACGCCGGGCTATCACAAGCAGTCGCTGAACGTCGTCGACTACAACACGCAGTCCAGCAGCTATGCCAAGACTGCCGGCGCCAACCGCGCCTTCAACCAGAGTCTGCAGAGCTACTACACGCGCCAGGTCGCCGACACGTCGAACTCCAGCATCCAGGCCAGCTACCTCGATCGCCTGCAGGGCTTCCTGGGCAAACCCGGCTCGGCCGGCTCGCTCGACACCATGTTCGGTCAGCTCGAAACAGCACTTCAGGGCATTGCTACCAGCCCGGACGATTATACCAGCCGCGCCAATGCCGTTGCGTCGGCGCAGAGCATGGTCGAGACGCTGAACCGGCTGTCCAGCACCATCCAGGGCATGCGGCAGGAAACCGAAGGCCAGATCGCTTCGGACGTCCACAACCTCAACGGCATGCTGAACTCGCTGGCCGAGGTCAACAACCGCATGCTCGACCTGGGCATGACAGACAGCGCCCGGGCCGTGCTGCAGGACCAGCGCGATCGCCTGGTCTCGTCGGTCGCCGAGATCATCGACGTGCGGGCCGACTATCGCGGCGACGGCACGGTGTCGCTGATGACCCGTTCCGGTGTGGGCCTGCTCGACAATGGTGTTTCCACCTTCTCGTTCGAAAGCGCCGGCAACCTGTCGCCCAATTCGGTGTTCGACCCCGATCCGACGCAGACCAAGGTCGGCAAGCTCACTCTGACGACACCATCCGGCCTGACGATCGATCTGGTGACTCAGGGCGTCATCCAGGGCGGCGAATTGGGTGGCCTGATCACCCTGCGCGACAAGACCCTGGTCGAGGCGCAGGATCAGCTCGACGAGATCGCCTCCAGCCTTGCCCAGGCTTTCTCGACCAACAAGACGCCGGGAACCGCAGTCACCTCCGGCGCTGCCACGGGCTTCGACATCGACCTGAGCAATCTCAAGTCGGGCAACGACGTTCTGCTCACCTACTCCGAAGGTGGCGTGGACAAGCGCGTGCGCGTCGTCAATTCGACCGACCCCGTCGACTACATCGACGCCACGGGACAGCGTGTTCTGGGCATCGACCTCTCGGGCAATTCGACCACGGCCGCCGCGGCGCTGAGCGCCAAGCTGCCCGGCCTCGCAATCACCAGCACGGGGCAGGGAAACCTGCGTGTCCTCGACGATGGCGCAACCGGTCAGACCGACGTCAAGACCGCCGTGGCGCGGCCGACATCGACAGGTCTCCAGGGCGCGGGCCTGGGCTTCAACCTGTTCGTCGATCAGGGCAATGCTGCCTTCACCAACAATCTCGACAGCGATCCGCCGCAGAAGCAGGGCTTTGCGGCGCGTATCTCGGTCAACCCGGCCATCGTCGCCAACAACCAACTGATGGTGCAGTACGAAGTTGGCGGCACGCTGGGTGATGCTGACCGCGCCAACTACATCATCGGTCAGCTTGCCGACATGGAGTTCACCTCCGGTGGAAACCCGGCGGCCAATGCCGGCAAGTTCCAGCTGACCGGCAACCTGAGCGAGCTGATTTCGCAGGTCGTGGGTTTTCAGGGCTCGACCATCAACGCTGCGCTCACCAAGGCGGACGATCGCGCCCTGACTCTCGATACCGTTGTCGACCAGATGGAGAGCGAGTACGGCGTCAATGTCGACGAAGAAATGGCGCGGCTGATGGAGTTGCAAAACGCCTATGCCGCCAATGCGCGCGTGGTTTCGGTGGTCAAGGAACTGCTCGATGCCCTGTTCGCGACGACGTGAGTGAGGAGTAACGCCAAATGATCGTCAACAAGTCGATGTTCCCGCTGCAGACCGGTTTCGGCGTCATCTCCAAGATGCAGGAGCGGTTCTCGGACCTGCAGATGCAGCTGGGCACGGGCATGAAGGCCTCGACGCTGGCCGATATGGGGCGCGACCTGCCCATGTCGCTCTCGGTGCGCTCGCGTCTCAACAAGATCGAGGGCTTTTCGGCCAATATCGATACCGTCAACCTGCGCCTGAGCTTTCTCGACAAGACCATGGCGCGCTTCGACAAGATCGAGGGCGAGGCTCGCAATTCGGCCGTGCAGGGCCAGTACGGGACCAACAACATCAATATGGCGACACTGCCTGATCTGTCCAAGGCACGCCTGGACGAGCTGGTGACGCTGCTCAATTCCGATGTGGCCGGCCGCTACCTGTTTGGCGGCTCCAATACGGACAGTGCTCCACTGCCCGACACGCAGGTGCTGCTCGACGGGCAGGCCGGCAAGGCGGGCTTCAAGGCGGTGGTGACCGAGCGCAAGTCGGCGGATGCCGGCATCGACGGCCGTGGCCGCCTGGCGTCCACCCATACAGTGGGTACGACGTCGGTGACGCTGGCCGAGGATGGCGTTCACCCGTTCGGCATGAAGGTGTCGACAATTTCCTCCACCAGCGGCGCCGTTACGGTCACGCAACCCACAGCAGGCACCTTGCCGCTGGGGGACGAGGTCGGGGTGACCTTTGCACCATCGCCGGCTGCCCAGATTTCGTCGGGCCACACCATCTCCATGGGATTTACGCTGCCCGACGGCACTGAAACGCAGATCACCATGCGTGCCGTGACCGCCGACGAGGCCAGCGGATCGATCAACGAATTCGTCATCGGCGCCGACGCCGAGGCGACAGCGGCCAGCTTCAAGGCGGCGCTGGACACCAAGCTGGTCGAAGTGGGCAGCCAGGAGCTTGCGGCCGCCTCGACCTTTGCCGCAGCGCAGAATTTCTTCAATGGCCCCGGCGAGCCGGTGTTGCGCGTGCAGGGCAATCCGGCCACGGCGACCTCGCTCCGCATTGCCGACGAGACCGATACGGTCATGTGGTACAACGGCCAGTCGCCGGCTGTGTCGGCCACGGGCCTTGGGCGCCTGGGGATAAGCACCGCCGGAGACACCGTCACGCTTGGCGAACGCTCGCCGAGCTCGGCCAGCCACGGCTTCCAGATCACCGGCGTTTCAGCCGACACCGCCAATATCGACACGACCTATACCGCCGCCGATCCGAGCAGCGTCAGCGTGGCCTTCACCGCCGTGCCTGCGGCTGGCGAAACAGTCGAAGTTACGCTCAGCGAGCCCAATGGCACCACCCGGACAGTGGCGCTCACCGCCGTGGTCGGCAAGGCTGGTCCGGGTCAGTTCACCATTGGCGCCGATGCCGATGCCACAGCGGCCAACTTTGCCAGCGGAATCAACGTCGTCCTGACCGAAGCCGCCATGGCTGCAGAGGGCAATCCGCGCCAGAGCGTGACGGCCCAGGTCGATGACGCGACGCGCGTGTCCTACGGCATGGAAGCCAATGAATCCGGTTTCCTGCGGCTGATGCGCACGATGGCGTCGATGTCGGTCGAGACCTATCCCGACAGCGATACCAGTTCCAAGGGACGCTTTGACGGCATGGCCATCCGCCAGCAATCCGAGCTGTCGGAGGCGCACAATTCCGAGCGCGGCTCGATCGAAATCCTGACGATGGAGCTCGGTGTCGCCCGCGGCACGCTCGACAACTCGACCAAGCGCCACACCGACTACAAGGCTCAGCTCGACAACCTGCTGAGCGACGTCGAAACGGTGAGCAAGGAAGATGTGGCCATGGAAATTCTGGCGCTACAGACGCGCCTGCAGGCCAGCTATCAGGTGACCTCGATGGTTAGCCAACTCAGCCTCGTCAACTTCATCTAGCGTACAGGACAAACAAAAACCCCCGCAGCATGCGGGGGTTTTTGTTTGTCCGTTCGGTAGCTCAGGCGCCGCGCAGGCCTGCTGCGAGCTGGCGATTGAGGCGGACCAGCACGTCGAGCTTTTGCGGCGTCGGTGCGATCAGGATCTCGCGGGTCTGGTTCATGATGAAGATGCCGATATTGGCGATGTTCTGGCGGACTTCGGCGGGCAGGGGGCTGTCTTCCTTCACCACCGATGCCATGAAGATGGTCCACAGCTTGCGATTGAAGGTCAGGGCCGGCGTCAGTTCATCGTAGCTGTCGGGCCACTCGTCCTTGATCTTCTGAAGGCCTGCTGCCGCCTTCATCAGGAGGGCCGACTCGCGCTCGCGGGAGGATTCAACAACTTTGGCGGTCTGTTGGTACGCCTTAGCGCCTTGCTGATGCATTGGAGATCAGGTCCTGTTCATACTCGATAAGCCTTTGGGAGGCCTTCAGAGCTTTGTACAGTTGCCCGGTTAATATCTCGTTGTTGATTTGATTAACTATCTCCCCAGCGGAGGGGACGGCAGATAGAAATTCGTTGACCAGCGCGAAATACTGCTCCTGCGTGCTGCTGATATCGTCGTCGATATACATCAGCTGCACCGCCAGGTAGATGCGCTTGGCTGGCGTGTCAGCCGTTTCTGCGGTGAGGATGTCCTTTTCGCGCAGGATGGGCGCCCGACCATCGATGAATAGCCGTGTACGTTGGTCCGAATTGGTGATGATACAGTTGCCCACCAACAATTTTTCGCCCGGCTTGAGTTCGACCTTGAGCGCCATGTTCTGAGCCTCCGCGACTCGGCATTATCTGTGTCTGATCTAGCCTGCCATAGTGGCGAAAACAATGAAGGCGAGCCATGGCCCGCGCCGATGTCGGATCATACCCAATCGGAGATTAACGGACCGGCGGTGGCGTTTCGGTAATGGCGTGAACGAAAAAGGCGGGCCTGGGCCCGCCTTTGTGACGTTTGGAGCTTCGACGTTTACTGCAGGAGCTGCAGCACGCTCTGGTCGGCCTGGGAGGCGAGGGAGAGCGAGGAGGACGACAGCGACTGGCGGGTCTGCAGGGCCAGCAGGTTTGCCGCTTCTTCGTTCATGTCGGCCAGGGTGAGGTTCGCCGCGCCGGTTTCCAGCGTGTTGATCATCTCCTTGGTGAAGTCCTGGCGGTTCTGCACGATCGACAGGTTCGAACCGAAGGCGGACGACTGGGAGCGGACGTCGCTGAGAGCGGTCTTCACTGTGGCAAGCTGGGCGTCGATATTGGTGTCGCTGTCGAGATCGACGGCAGTGATGTCGAAGATGGCCAGGTTTGCGGAGTTGAGTGCTTCGCCATCCTTGGTCTGGATGTCGATATCGGACGTGCCGGTCTCGTTGAAGGTGATCTTCAGGTTATCGCCGCGCAACAGGTTGATACCGTTGAAGGAGGCATCGTCGCTGAGCTTGTCGAGCTGATCGCGCAGTTCATTGAACTGGTCGGCCAGATCGGCACGGACGGTATTGCCGCCGATGGTGGCGCCACCCGTGGTCGTGCCGTCGATGACGCCGCCGGATGTGATGCCGTCGATCTCAAGTTCCTGGGTCGACAGGTTTTCGATGCGCAGCTTGCCGTTGTCGTTGGAGGCACGGATCTTGTCGCGAAGGTCAGTGTCGCGATTGATCTCCGACACAAGTTCATCAACGGTCTTGGCGATTACGTTGACCAGAGTGGCAGTGCCACCGGCGTTAAAGCCGAAGTCGGCCAGGTCAAGTGTGGCCGCATCGGTCGTCGTGAGGTTGGTGACGGTGATGGCCGCGAGTTCGTTGCTAACGGAATCATTACCCGTGAAGGTCAAGGCGCCGCCCGCGTTGCCGACTGTGATCGGAACAGGGGTTCCCGCAGCATCGAAGGCTGCGTTCAGCGCGTCCTGCATTTCCGTCAGCGTGACCGCGTTCTGATCGGCGATGGTGAAGGTGGTCGCGGTGCCGCCATCGATGGCAACACTCAGCGTTGTCGCGCCGGTTGCCGTTATGGACACAGAGCGCGCCGGTGTTTCGCCGTTAATGCCGAGGTCGAATGTCATAGTCTCGGCCGCTGCGCCGTCGTAGAAGTCGAGGGCGGCATAAGCTGCGCCGGTATTAACCGCGTTGGCCTTGGCCAACTCCACCGTCTCCGTGGCAATGCCGAACTGGCCGCCGCCAAACGTCAGTTCATCGGTGGCGTCGATGCCGGTGGTTGGGACAGTGTAGGAGCTGGTCAGGAAGGTCTTGTCCTGGCGCGCCTGGCGCAAGGTCGACTGCATCGATTCCAGCGTCTTGGTGATGGAGGTCAGGCCATTGTCTGCGGCTTCCAGGGTCTGGATGCCGTTGGCCATGGAGTCCATCAGCGAGTTCAGGTCGCCGGCGCGGCTGTTGAGCGATGCCGCAGTGAAGAAGTTGGTCGGGTTGTCGAGAGCCGAGTTCACCTTGTTGCCGCTCGCAAGACGCTCTTGGGTCTTACCCATCATTTCGGCGGTGTTCTGTAGCGAAAGCAGGTTCGACCGAACGGCTTTCGAGAGAGAGATATCGGACATTGTGCTTCCTTCACTACGGCGCCGACGATCGGCTCATTCCTCTTCTTGAGGTTGATTCATATTTAACTCACAGAATCCTAATGGCCCGTTAACCATGATTTTTGACGCTTCGCTAACCATAACACGTTGGACGTGCTTGGTTTTCCTGGGGCCTTGGTGGGGCAGGGTGCTCGTCTGGATCATCGGTTTTGGTGTGAACTGGTGAATGGCGGGGGCGACTCGCCCCGATGAGTCCCAAAACGAAAAAGGCGGGCCGAAGCCCGCCTTTCCGATTCTTTGGTCGCTAGAGCCGATTAACGGATCAGCTGGAGGACCGACTGGTCGGCCTGCGAAGCCAGCGAGAGCGAGGAGGACGACAGCGACTGGCGGGTCTGCAGGGCCAGCAGGTTGGCGGCTTCTTCGTTCATGTCGGCCAGCGTCAGGTTGGCGGCGCCAGTCTGCAGCGTGTTGATCATGGACTTGGTGAAGTCCTGACGGTTCTGCACGATCGACAGGTTCGAACCGAAGGCGGACGACTGCGAACGAACTTCGTTCAGAGCGGTCTTGAGCTTGGTCAGTTCGGCGTCGATGTTGGTGTCGGCGTCGAGATCGGCAGCAGTCAGCGTGGTCGAGACGCCGAGGTTGGTCGAGTTGACCGAGTTCTCGTCCTTGGTCTGGATGTCGATCGAGGACGAGCCAGTTTCGTTGAACGTGATGGTCAGCTTGTCGCCGCGCAGCAGGTTGATACCGTTGAAGGAGGCATCGTCGCTGAGCTTGTCGAGCTGATCGCGCAGTTCGTTGAACTGGTCGGCCAGATCGGCACGCACGGTGTTGCCCAGGATTTCAGTGGTGCTGGCCGAGCTGCCGTTGATTGCGCCGGCAGATGTGGTGCCAGCGATGTCTAGTTCCTGGGTCGACAGGTTCTCGATACGGAGCTTTCCGTTGTCGTTCGAAGCGCGAACCTTGCCTTCAAGATCGTCGTTGGTGTTGATCTCGGAGACCAGGGCATCAACCGTCTTGGCAGTATTGACTGCTGTCGGAACCGCCTGAGCTGCAAGGCCGGCAATTGCGCCGGTACCAGCGACCGAGATAGCAGTGGTATTGTTGTCGGCGGTCAAGGTAAACTGGCCGTCGGCGTCGATGCTGGCGGTGACGTCAACGTCGGTATCAGCGTTGATCGCCTGGATCAGGTCGTCGAGGTCTTCAGTAGCAGCGGTACCAACAGTGTAAGTCACGGTATCCGCGCCGTCACCGATGATGATAGTTTCGCCGTCGGCGAGGCCGGCCGTAGCAAGTGTAGTGGCCGTAGTCTGGCCAGTAGCGGTTGCAGACGTGGTCGCTGCAGCGGCTGTGTTGCTGGTGAGAGCAATGTCTACCGCTACGCTACCAACTGAACCGCCAGTAAACGACAGCTCGGACGCACCAGTCAGGCCCGTTGTTGGCATCGTATAGGAGGCGGTCTGGAAGGACTTGTCCTGGCGAGCCTGGCGCAGGGTCGACTGCATGGATTCCAGGGTCTTGGTGATGGAGGTCAGGCCATTGTCTGCGGCTTCCAGAGTCTGGATACCATTGGCCATTGAGTCCATCAGGCCGTTCATGTCGCTGGCGCGGCTGTTGAGCGACTGGGCAGTGAAGAAGTTGGTCGGGTTATCGAGAGCCGAGTTCACCTTGTTACCAGTGGAGAGACGCTCCTGCGTCTTGCCCATCATGGTAGCAGTGCTCTGCAGAGAAAGCAGGTTCGAGCGAACGGCTTTCGAGAGGGAGATATCACCCATTTACTAAGGTCCTTTTCTAGGATTACGCAAACTACAACGCCTCTCCTGAGGCATCCCGAACATCATCCAGCAGCTTCTAAAGAACGGTTAAACGACTGCCGATTATTTGAGCAAATTCGTTGCGCGGATTTACTGGGTGAAAATAGAAAGCCCCGGAAACCGGGGCTTTTGGGAAATACTGCATCGGGCGACCAGTCATCTTGCATTAACTAGGCGATGAGGTCCTTGAGACGCGCTTCGGATTCCTCGGGGATCGTGCTGGTGCCGATCCGCATCATCAGCTCTTCCATTGTCTTTGGCGTCGGCGACAACGCGCCCGCAATGACAGCGGCGGCGAACATGGACGATGAGTCCCGGCGCGGCAGTTCGGGCTGGGGCGGCGTCTGGCGTTCACCCTGGGGGAACTGCTCGTTATTGCTTGATGTCGAGTTCTTAGGCGTGGCCGGAGCACTGTCAGGCAGCACGGTACGCTCGCCAGGTGTGGGGCGATAGCGGTAGTCGCTCAGACTATGTGTGCCCGAAACCGGGGACTCGGGCGTGATTGCGGAGATCATCATGACGCTGTCCTTGCATCCACGTAAGGCCAGTAGGCAGCGTAAATCTACTCCGATTGTTTCCCCGTTACTGCTGTTGACGGTAATTGATGTAAATTGATTCTAAATCAAAGGGCGCGGTTGATGGCGATGCCTCGGGCCGAGGCGGCTGGGTCTGCTGTAACGGTACCGCTCCGACCATAGGCCTTTGCCTTGTTCTGCTGTCCCACGATCTTGGCGACATCTGTCAACAGGTCTTCGGTGACCGTGCGTGCAGTGGCGAGGACTCGCAGGTTCTCCGCCATCTGCGTCGCCAGCCGTTCGTGGCCCAGCTTCAGCCTCGCGACGGCAGCAGGTGCCTGCGCCTTGAGCCGGTCGCCCTGGCGTTGGACGGAGCGGGCAAAGCCCACATAGTCCTGTGCCAGCCGCGTCTTGTCCGGCGTCAGGGCGCTGGCCTGGCGCAGATGGCCGGCGCGGAGCAGGGTGGTTTCTTCATTCATGACATTGACCAGAGCGGCGAGCGCGATCTCGGCCATCTGGCACAGCTCGTTGGCCGGAAGGCTATCGAGGGCGGCAAGGCGGGCGGCTGCGGTCATTGGTAGGCTCCCATGGTCGGCTTGATATTGTTCTGGTTGTTGGCGGCTTCCTGCAGGGCCAGCAGGTCCGGCATCAATTGGTCGGCAATCCCAAGGCCGCCATTCTGCGCCATGGTGTTGGCGAGCTGTTCGGCCTGCATGCCGCGCCACGTTTCCTCACCAAAACCGCCGCCCATTGATGCTTCATCGGTCTTGATGGTGGAGAACATCTGCTTGGTCAGCGTGTTGAGGAACACGCCTTCGAAATCCTCGGCCTGCTGGCGCACTCGGGCAATTTGCGCCGACGTCAGGGTGGAGCCGGGCCTTGCGATGGTCTCGATCATCACAGCACCTCGATTTCGGCCTGGAGGGCTCCGGTGGCCTTGATCGCTTGGAGGATGGCAATCAGGTCGCGCGGCGAGATACCCAACGCGTTGAGCCCATCCACCAGCTGCTGCAACGTCACTGACTCGTTGACCACGGCGAGGGCGGTTTCAGAGAGATTGGCATTGAGGGTGGTATTGGGCTCGACTGCGGTCTGCCCAAGGCTGAGCGGATTGGGCTGCGAGACGTTCGGGTCCTCGGCAATGGTAACCGTCAGGTTCGACTGGGCCACGGCGACGCTCGAGACGCGCACATCCTTGCCCATGACGATGATGCCGGAATTCTCGTCGATAACGATCTTGGCCGTCTGGTCGGTTTCCACCATCAACTGCTCGATATCGGTCAGCAGGTCGACGATATTGCCGTTGAAGCCTGGGGGCAGGGTGACACGCACGGTTGCCGGGTCTTCCGGCGTTGCGGTCGGGGCGCCGATGAAGTCGTTGACCGCCAATGCGATGCGGCGGGCTGTCGTGAGATCGGGGTTCCGCAAGGCCAGGCGCAGCGAGGTCTGGGCGCCGAGGTGGAAGTCGATCTCCCGCTCGATCAGCGCGCCAGAGGAAATGCGACCGGTGGTCGGGACGCCGGAGATGATTGTCGCGGCGTCGCCCTCGGCCTTGAAGCCGTTGATGGCCACGGGGCCCTGGGCGATGGCATAGACTTCGCCATCGGCGCCGAGCAGCGGCGTCACCAGCAGGGTGCCGCCCTGCAGGCTGTCGCTGTCGCCGAGAGCAGCGACCGACACGTCCATGCGCGAACCCTGGGTAGCGAAGGGTGGCAAGTTGGCGGTGACCATCACGGCCGCCACATTGGCGGTGCGAACATTCTCGCCGGCCGTATTGACGCCAAGGCGTTCCAGCATCGACTGCAGGGACTGCTTGGTGAACGGGGAATTGTTGAGGCTGTCGCCGGTGCCGTTGAGGCCGACCACCAGGCCATAACCCACTAGCTGGTTCTCGCGGATGCCTTCGAAGTCCACGATATCCTTGATGCGGGCAGCCGCACCATAAGCGTCTGCGACCGGCAGTAGTACGAGGGCGGTGCTCAACACCGTCGCGATCAGCCTCTGCATCATGGTTCTTGGCATCGTCGTCCCCGTATTGCGCCACCCCATCCCCATGGCGCGGCCTTCGCCCATCACATTGCGAAAATCGTGCCAGTTGCGGGCGCTGTAGCTAATGCATTGAAATTGCAGGATATTGTCCTGACCCATTGAGTATGCGTGCTCGTCCGAGCGACTGGGGCTGCAATTCTTGCCGGGTGCGTTAAGGCCTTGTTAAGGGCTGGAGGCAGATTTTGCCGCTACGAGAGCCAAACCGATTTGAGTCCGCCCTTGCGCATCGAAACCAACAATCGCACCTCTGGCGTCGGCAAAGGCGGCTCTGCCGGGCGCAGCGGATCCGGCGTGGATTTCATCCCGGCCGGCGGCGAAGCGCCGGCCCGCGTAGCGTCGGCTGCTCCGATGGCAGGCATGACCGGCATTGACGCAATTCTGGCCCTTCAGGCCGTGGACGGTCCGCTGGAAGGCAAAAAGAAGTCGCTCCGTCGCGGCCGGTCGCTGCTCGATACACTGGATGAGATCAAGGCCGATCTGTTGGTCGGCCGTGTCAGCGTCGGCAAGCTCGATGCCTTGGTCGGCATGCTGGCAGAGGTGCGGGAGCGGTCGCTGCCTGATCTTGACGCGGTGCTCGACGATATCGAACTGCGGGTGCGGGTCGAGCTGGCCAAGTTCGGGCGCTTCCCAGCTGCCTGAGCCGGCTTCATCAAAATGTTGTCGATACTGAGCTATGCGCCTGACGCGTACGGCCTTTCACGTATTAATCACTGCCACTTTACGCGCTTGCCGGGGGTTGCGCGCGCGCATATATAGGCCGCCATAAGGGGCGCATTGGAGTTGAGTCTGCTGATGTCTTCGGTTGCAGAAGTGATTGAATACCGGCCCACTGACAACGAGCCGTTCATGAATCCGCGCCAGCGGGAATATTTCCGGGCCAAGCTGAATGCGTGGAAGGACGATATCCTCCGCGAAAGCCGCGAGACCCTCGAGAACCTTCAGGAAGAGAGCCAGAATCATCCCGATATGGCCGATCGTGCCAGCTCGGAAAGTGACCGCTCCCTCGAACTGCGTACGCGTGATCGCCAGCGCAAGCTGATCTCCAAGATCGACGCCGCCCTCAAGCGCATTGACGATGGCACCTATGGCTATTGCGAGGAAACCGGGGATCCGATCGGCATCGCCCGTCTCGACGCCCGCCCGATCGCAACGCTGAGCCTGGAAGCCCAGGAAATGCACGAGCGCCGCGAAAAGGTCTACCGGGACGAGTAGTCGGACCGGAATGGAATTACAAAGAGGCCCGCAGCGATGCGGGCCTTTTTCTTTGCTACTTCAGCGGGATCGTATGGCCTCGACGCCCAGATCGGCTCGCCTGGCATCCCTGTCGTTCATCACCAGCGCGGCGATAAACGCCACGGGCAGACTGACACAGAGCAGGGCGGCGGCGACCAGTAGCGTGACCATCATGGGAGTCTTTCACAGCGGGAATGTTGCCTGCTAAACCGGCGCGAGCAGAACTTGTTCCGCGCCGGCCTGTTCACGATTTTTCGTCAGTCCGCCATGACGTGCTCGGCGGGGTCCGGCTTGGCCTGGTTCTTGGGCCGGCGGAGCAGGAAAACGATCGGCAGCGACAGGAAGGTGATGATCATCATCAGGTGGAAATCGTCGAGGAAGGCCAGCATGGCCGCCTGCTGCGTCACCAGCCCGCTCAGCGTGCTGGCCACATTGGCGAATCCACCATTCGCCGCCGCGAAGTCGCGCAGTGGCCCTGAATCCACGGTCAGCCGTGAGGCCAGTTCGCCGTAGTTGACCACCTGCATCTGGGCCAGCACGGTGGTGACCAGCGAAATGCCCACACCCTGACCGACATTGCGGACCAGGCTGAACATCGAGGTGGCTTCGACACGGTACTTCGAGGCGATGGTGGCAAAGGCCAGTGAGTTGAGCGGCACAAAGACAAAACCCATGCCGACGCCCTGCAGGAACCCCGACAGCAGGATGGGACCGGTGCTCATGACGATGTCGAACTGCGTCATCATATAGAGCGAATAGCCCATCAGCAGCGTACCGCCGACGATCAGGATGCGTGGATCGTACTTGGCGACCAGCCGTCCAACGATGATCATCGACACCATGGTGCCGATGCCGCGCGGCCCCATCAAGATGCCGGTTTCGACCACGGGAAAGCCCATCAGGTTCTGCAGCATCGGTGGAAGCAGAGCGAGGCCTGAGAACAGGGTGATGCCGGTGGTGAAGATGAGCACAAGGCCGGTGGTAAAATTGCGGTCCTTGAACATTGCAATATCGATGAACGGGTTGGCGCTGGTCAAGCTGTGTACGACGAATACCCAGATGCCGGATAGGGTCAGCATCAGGTAGATCCATATCTCCGGCGAATCGAACCAGCCGACGCCCTGGCCGCGATCGAGCAGCATCTGCAACGATGCGACCGCCAGGGCCAACATGCCAAAGCCGAAAAAGTCGAACTTGCGGATCTTGATGATTGTGTCTGGCATCAGCGCGAACAGCATGACGAAGGCAACAATGCCCACCGGCAGGTTGACCAGGAACACCGCGCGCCAGTTGAACGTCTCGGTGAGCCAGCCGCCCAATGTCGGCCCGATGATCGGTCCGAACATGATGCCGGCCCCGAAAATCGCCATGGCCTGGCCGAGCCTTTCGCGGGGATTGATGTCCATCATCGTGGCCTGCGCCAGCGGCACCAGCATGGCGCCGCAGATGCCCTGGACGACGCGGAACAACACCATCTGCGACAGGTTGGCGGCAACGCCGCAGAGCAGCGATGCGGCCGTGAAGCCGACAACGGCGCCGAGCAGCAGCCTGCGCCGGCCGATACGGTCCGAAAACCAGCCGGTGAGCGGCGTCGCGATAGCCGCGGCGACGATGTAGGAGGTCAAGACCCAGTTGATCTCGTCCTGCGACGCGCCAAGGCTGGCGCGCATGTGGGGCAGGGCGACATTGGCGATGGTGGTGTCGAGCACCTGCATCACCACCGCCACCATGATGGCGGCGGTCAGCAATCCCTTGTTCTTGACGGTGACTGTGGGCGCCGACACCGGGGCTTGCTCGGCCATTTTAAGAAGCCGCGCCTTCCGGCTGGGTATCCACCTTCACTGCAGCGCTCATGCCGGCGCGCAGGTTGGCGCCAACCTCGCCGTCGAGCACGATGCGAACGGGGATGCGCTGTACCACCTTGACCCAATTGCCGGTGGCGTTCTGGGCCGGGATCAGCGCGAATTCGGCGCCAGTTGCTGCGCCGATCGAGTCGACATGGCCGGTCAGGGCCAGGCCGGGATAGGCGTCGACGGTGACTTCCACCGGCATGCCAGCGGCGAGGCCGGTGAGCTGGGTTTCCTTGAAGTTGGCTTCCACCCAAGTCACTTCGGTTTCGACGAGCGTCGCGATGGTCGAGCCAGTGGCCACGAACTGGCCGACATTGAGACTATCCACCTGGCTGACGATACCAGCGGCCGGCGCGAGAATCGTGGTCTTTTCGAGGTTGCGCGCCGCGGTATCGCGCGCTGCCATGGCGGCGCGGACTGCAGGGTGTTCGTCGGTGGCGATGTCGGGGTTGCCGCCCAGCGCAGCTGTGGCGTTGGCGACGTCCTGCTGTTCCAGTGCCACGTTGCTCTGCGCCGCCTGCAATGCCAGTCGCGCGTCGTCGAGGCTGGATTCGGCCGTTACGCCCTGGGTCTGCAGCGCAGAATTGCGATCCCAGTCTTTCTGCCGGATTTCCAGTGTCGCATTGGCGGCGTCGAGCTTGGCCCGCGCCACTGCAAGACCCACGCGCAATTGTTCGACATTGACGCGGGCGGTGGCGAGCGCCGCGTCGGCTTGGCTCAACGCGATGCGATAGGGCTCAGGGTCGACCGTGAACAGCACGTCGCCGGCTTGCACCATCTGGTTGTTGGCGACGGCGACGGATGCGATGCGCCCGGAGACGTCGGACGAGATCGAGACTTTCGACTGCTGTACATAGGCATTGTCGGTGTCGATATAACGTCCGCCGGTCAGGTAAAAATAGGCGCCGCCGCCGAGTAGGGCGGCGGGCACCAGCAGCATCAGGGCAATGCGGCCGCCGGAGCGCTTCTTCTTGGCTGGCGCGGCGGGGGTGGTCACAACGACATCGACAGGTTCGGCCGATTTCGGCTCTTCAACACGCGCATTCATTTGATCAGTCCTTGGTCTCGGCCGCCTGGCCGAGGAGATTGTTACGCATCTGCTGCAAGACGGCCGTGGCGATGGCCGTCTGTTCGGGTGCGACGCCAACCAGCGCCGCCTCATACATTGCCGTCCCGGCGGCCCGCGCACTCTCCACGATGGCCAGACCCTTGTCGGTCACACGGGCGAGCTTGGCCCGGCTGTCGGCGGGGTCGGCCTCACGGGTGATCAGGCCGCGCTTTTCGAGCCGGTCCAGCACGCCCGACACCGTCATCTGGTCGGTATCGATGGCCTGGGCCAAGGCGACCTGCGAGATGCTGTCGGTGAAGGCGACATGCGCCAGCGCCCGCCATTGCGGCAGGGTCACGCCATGGGAACGCGCCTCTTCCTCGAAGCGGCGCTTCATCAGCTTTGCCACGTCGAACAGGAGATATCCGAGCGGCGCGCGCTCCTTGAAGCTGTCTAGTCTGCGGGTTTTCGATTTCATAAGTGCACATATAATACGTGTACTTATGGCGTCAAGCATAGTGGGGAAGAGCTGCCATGTGCCGAAGGCATGCCGGCGCGAGAGCTACCCGTTTTGGCTTGGCCTCGCCCTGCAGGCATGTGACATTGCGAAGACCGGGCGGGGGCGCCCAGTGCCTTGATGCATTTCTGGAATTAATCGGGCCGGAATGGCGATGATGAGCGGGCGGAGCAATCTCGTGCAACGGTCGCCGCAGCGACCTTCTCGGTGGCCGGAATGGGCGCGGCACCTGACGCGCATGGGCATCGTCAGCGACAATCCCGATGTGATCAGGCGCCAGACATTCGCCAATGTCGGGTCGCTGGTGGTTGCCGGTAACGCGCTGTCGCACCTGGTGATGAATGCCAGCTACAGCCTGTGGGGGCTGATGCCGCTCCACATCTACAACCTGGCGATCGTCGTGATCGCCTTAAGCCTGCACCGGCTGCATCGATTTGGCGACAATATCGTCGCGGCATGCCTCTGCACGCTGATCGTGGTGGGCCATAGCTTCGTGGTGTTCTCGCTGGGACTTGCCAGCGATCTGCACATCTACTTCGCGCTTGCCGCCTTCATGCTGGTCATGTTTGGCGTCAGAAACTGGCCGATCTATCTGGCCTTCTACGTCGCTGCTTTCATCGCACTGCTGGCCGTGCTGCAATTCGGCAACCCGTTGGGCTTTCTGCTTCCGGGCGATGTCAGCTTCCGGGCGTTCCTGTCGTCGCAGGCCATCATCAACGTGATGATCATCAACGGTCTGGGTATTTCCTACATTCTGACAGCCCTCAATCGCGCCCAGGAGGAACTGGCGCAGCAGGTCGCGGTGTCGGATGCCCTTGTCGACGTGATGCTGCCGAAATCGGTTTCAGCCCGACTCAAGCAAGCAGAGGAACGGCAAATCGCCGACCGGGTCGAAGGCGCTACCGTCATGTTTGCGGATCTGTCCGGGTTCACCCAGGCGGCCGCCGACGTGTCGGCCGAGACTCTGGTGGGTTATCTCGACGAGGTCTTCACCGGGTTTGACCTTCTGTGCGAGCGCCACGGCGTCGACAAGATCAAGACCATGGGGGATGGCTACATGGCAGTTGGCGGTTTGTCGGGGGATGCCGCCGCCGGAGCGGTCGCTACCGGCCGACTGGCGCTGGATATGCTGGCCTTCATAGATGGCCATCGGCCGCTGGGCGATACACCTCTCGGACTTCGCATCGGGCTCCATACGGGCCCGGTGATTGCCGGCGTCATCGGCGACATGCGCGTTTCCTACGATGTGTGGGGCAGCACGGTGAATGTCGCCCAGCGCATGGAGGCGCATGGCGAAGCTGGGCGGATCCAGGTGTCATCGTCGTTTGCGGAAATGGCGGGCGCCGCCTTCGCCTATGAGCCGCGCGGTGCGCTTGAGATCAAGGGTGCAGGCCGGCTGGAAACCTGGTTCCTTGCAGAGGCCGAAACGACAACGGGGCCCGAAGGCCCCGCTGCGTAAAAAATGGTTGGTTGGCTTAGAAGCCGAACACGGTGGTGATGCTCGAACCGTTGTTGCCGTTCTGGGCACACTGGGCGTTGGTGTTTTCGCCGAACTGGAACAGGCCGCAGCTGTTGTTGTTGCCGTTCTGCGAGATCGTGCCGTTGTGGCCGTTGCCCTGCTGGACGATCACGCCGTTATTGCCCGAACCGTTCTGGTTGAAGCCGGCGGAGTTGAAATTGCCGTTCTGCTGGGCGTTGGCGCCGGTGGCGCCCATGCCGTTGATCATGCCGAAAAGTCCGAGGCCGAGGCCCAAAGCGGCTGCTTCATCCGGATCGGTGGGGGTGTAGCTGATGGAAACCTGGCCGGCTGCCATTGCGGGGGCGGCAAGGCTGGCGACGCCAATGGCGGCTGCAGCAAGTGCGGCGACGAAGGTCTTGGTGAACTTGGTGGTCATGGCGTCTCTCCTGTTTGGGTTTTGGGTCTCAAGGCTTGCTGGGGTGTTCCAGCCGATGACCAGAGATTAGGGGGGCGCCACTGAACCGATCCGGAGCGGCCTATTCAGATTTCGTTCACTCGCCAAATTTGTCTGGAATACCCAAACAGAAAGGGGATCCAGTCTCCCGGAACCCCTTTAATTCATTGATGTTTTCGAGATCAACGCAGGTCTGAATATTCCTGGCTGCAGTTGAGTTTCGTGCCGTCGGCGGTGACGTCGAAGTCGACGTCGTAGGTCGAGCCGGCATTGATCTGGACCTTGCCGATCGCTGTCGCCTGGTTGGCCTCGACCGAGAAATATCCGCCCTGGCTGATGCTGGACGAGCCGCCATTGCTGGAGCTGCGAATGGCGAACTTGTATTCGCCGGTCAGAGCGACCGGGCTGAGAATGGTGCCTTCCAGAGTGAGCATGCCGCCCTGGCTGCTTTCGACAATGCCGCACTGGATGGTCGAGCCCGAATTGGCCATGCCGGAGGTGGCGGCGATAGCGGTGATGCCGATGCCAAGCAGGGCGGCGGCGCTGAAGCGGATGGTTTGGCTGATCATGGTATTCTCCTGAGACTGGGTTAAGCGAAAAGCCGGAAGGGAAATCCCTTCCGGCCATCAACAATTCACGTCAGGGACGGATCAGGGGCAGGCCTGGACGAAGGCGGTCACGTTGCCGGTGCCGGCCTGGGTCACGTTGGCATTGCAATTGTTGCCGACCTGTACGCCGGCGGCGACGTTGCCATTGCCGTTCTGGGTAAGGACGGCGCTGTGGTTGTTGCCGAACTGGCCGACGCCTGCGGCGTTGTTCCAACCCTGCTGCCAGGTATCACCATAGTTGCCGTTGCCCTGCTGGCCGATGGCGCCGACATTGTTGCCGCCGTTCTGGTGGCCGATGCCGGTATTGCCGTTGCCCGTCTGGTGGACGCCGAACGTGTTATTCCAGCCCATCTGGTTACCGCCGGCGGAGTTGCCGAAGCCGAACTGATTGACGAACACGTCGTTGGCCATGGCGGGAGCCGCGGTGACGGCGATGACGGCGGCGGCAAGGGCGGCGACGAGGGTCTTGGTGAACTTGGTGGTCATGGCGTCTCTCCTGTTGGCTTCTGGTGCATGGCTTGCTGGGTTGTTCCAGCTGATGACCAGACATTAGGAGGGCGCCACTGAACCGATCTGGAGCGATGCATTCATAGTTCGTTCACGCGCAAAAATAGTGGTCGAAGCACAAAAGAAAAGGGGTCCCAGTTTCCCGGAACCCCTTCATGCCGTTGATGTTTGTGGTTTCAACGCAGGCTCGCAACGTCCTGGCTGCAATCGAGCTTCTTGCCGTTGGCGGTAACGTCGAAGTCGATGGCATAGGCGGAGCCGGCATTGATCAGCACCTTGCCGATCGGCGTCGCCTGATTGGCCGCGACGGTGAAGTAGCCGCCCTGGCTGATGTTGGACGAGCCGCCATTGCCGGAGCTGCGGATGCTGAAGCGGTATTCGCCGCTCAGGGCAACCGGGCTCAGGATGGTGCCTTCAAGGGCGAGCATGCCGCGCTCGGAACCTTCGGCGATGCCGCACTGGATGCTGTCGGCGGTGGAGTGGGCCATGCCGGAAGTTGCGGCGATGGCGGCAATGCCGAGGCCCATCAAGGCGATGGTGCCGGTGCGTAGGGACTTGGTGATCATGGTATCCTCCTGGAACTGGTTTGAACGATAGGCCGGAAGGGGGCCTCCCTTCCGGCCATCAGCAATTCACGTCAGGACCGATCAGGGGCAGGCCTGCACGAAGGCCGTCACGTTGCCCGAACCAGCCTGGGTCACGTTGGCATTGCAGTTGTTGCCGACCTGGACACCGGCGGCGACGTTGCCGTTACCGTCCTGGGTCAGGACTGCGGTGTGGTTGCTGCCGAACTGGCCAACGCCACCGGCATTGTTGTTGCCCTGCTGCCAGATGTCAGCGCCGTTGTTGACGCCGACCTGGCCGACGGCGCCGGTGTTGCCGTTGCCGAACTGCTGGACGATACCGCCGTTGTTGATGCCGTTCTGGCCGATACCGATGGTATTACCAGCGCCGATCTGCTGGCCACCGGCCTGGTTGCCGAAGCCGAACTGATTGACGAAGATGCCGGCGGCGAAAGCGGGCGAGGCGGAAACTGCGAGAACTGCGGCGATTGCGGTGGTGATGATGATGCGTTTCATTTTGGTCTCTCCTGTTTGGCTGCGCTCCCTCCGAGCGCTTCTTGCCGATGACATGAGGATTAGACCGGGGCGTTGGAACTGGGGGTGAACTCGGGATTCAGATTTCGTTCATCCGATAAATTTCTTAAACCGGCGCAAGCGAGATGGTCCTTTCGACCGAGATCGCGGAAAGAAAATCTCTGTCGTGGCTGATGACGAGCAGGGCGCCATCATAGCCCCGCAGGCCGGCTTCGAGTTCCTCGACGGCCTGGATATCCAGGTGGTTGGCGGGTTCGTCGAGGATCAGCAGTTGCGGCGGGCTATTGCCGCCGATGGTGCAGGCGAGACCGGCGCGCAGCATCTCCCCACCGCTCAGCGTGCCCACGATTTGTAATGCCGCATCGGCGCGGAACATGAAGCGGGCCAGGGCAGCGCGACCTGTATTCTCATCGGCAGCCGGGTTGAGCCGACGAAAATTGTCGCGAATGCTGAGGGTCGGATCGAGCAGACTCACCGTCTGGTCGAGCAGGGCATAGGGCACCAGGATATCCCCGTGACCGGCGATGGGTCTCAGATCCCCGGTGAGCAACCGGAGCAGCGTGGTTTTGCCGGAGCCATTGGGGCCGGTGATGGCGACCCGCTCTGGCCCTGTCATCGACAAGTTGAAGTCGCGGATCACCGGTTCGATACCCTCAGGTCCACCGGTCAGTCCCGACGCAACCAATACAGTGCGACCGGCGGGGAGATTGGATGAGGCGAGCTTCACCGTCAGCGGTGTGAGGATTTCTACCTTGGCGCGCGCTTCGCTTGCGGCTTGGGTCGCATCCGAACGCTGGCGATTGGCTAGCCGGGCATTCTCACCGCTCGAATTCTCCGCATTCTCCTTCATGCCACCGAGCAGAATGCGCGGAATGCCGCCCTTGCGGGCACCGGCGCCATCCTTGCGCGCCTTGCGTTCGGCTTGGGCCTGGATCTTGCGGTCGATGTCGGCAACCTGACGCTCGGCCGAGGCGAGGCCGTGGGCGGCCGCCGCCAGTTCAAGCGCCTTGCGCTCGGCATAATGGTCCCAGTTGCCGCCATAGGTCGTGGCGCCGAGCGTCGTCAGCTCAACGATGGCGTCCATTTCGCGCAGTAAGGCGCGGTCGTGGCTGACCACGATCGCTGCACCACGCCAGCGATGCAGCAGTTCGACCACCGCATTGCGACCTTCGGCGTCGAGATTGTTGGTGGGTTCGTCGAGCAGGATGATATCGGGCCCACCCAGAATCAGCGCGGCCAGCGCCAGACGGGTGCGTTGGCCGCCGCTCAGCGTGGCGATTGCGCGCTCCGAGTCTAGCGGCGGCAGACCACAGCTGTTGAGCGCCGACTCGATTCGTCCGGGAAGCGTCCAATCGGCCTCGGCGCCGTCATTCAGCGTGCCCGTACCCTGTTCGAGTCTATCGAGCCGTTCCAGCGCGGGTCGCACACCAAGTGCTTCGGCGACGGTCTGGTCGCTGTCGGCCTGCACTGATTGGCGCAGCATGCCCAACGTGGCGTTGCGCAAGACGGTGCCGCTGGCTGGCTCAATCTCGCCGTCGATTATGCGGAGCAGGGTGGATTTGCCGGTGCCGTTGCGGCCTATCAGGCCAGTGCGGCCAGCACCAAACGACAGTTCGAGATCGGTGAAAAGCGGTTGGCCATCAGGCGTCGAATAAGAAAGCTGGTGAAGCGAAACAGAGGCGGACATGGGCGGATTCCAGGTGAGCGATGCGGGCGAGGCAGTCGTTCACCGAGAATTCCATTGGGTACCGTCCGGTCAGTGCTGCGGATGGACGGAAGGATAGGGGAGGTCGGCGATATGTCAACCTGGCCTGCAACTTTGAATCTGCCGATTGTACTAACGCATTGGGATTACTTGGTCTTTCGTCGTGTGCTACCGCGAGTACTCACGGTCGGCGAAGCGATGAAGTGCTCAGCAGTCATGCGTCCGCCAATACGCTCCAGCAGCAGGCGAGCGGCATTGCGGCCGATCTCGCGGCCCTTCTGGTCGATGCTGGTCAAGTCGTTCTGAGTGAATGCACAGGGCGGGGAATTGTCGTAACCGATGACGCCGATATCCTCCGGCACGCGCAAGCCCAGCGAACGCACTGCGCTTAGCACTTCGAGGGCATAGTAGTCCGCCCAGCCGAAAATGGCGTCCGGCGGTTCCTGCCCTTCGATCAGGCTGCGGACGGTGGCCGTAACGTCGTCGATGCCCTCGTAGGCTTCGGCTATGCGGATCGTCCGGTCGTCAAATCCTGCCTCGCGCATGGCTCTGGTGAAGCCCACTTCGCGTTTGCGTGACACGTCGGCACGGCCCTGATCCTTACCCAAGGTAATCATCGCAGGACGCTTGTAACCCTGTTGCAGCAAGTATTCGACAGCTAGCGCCCCGCCGCGTTCATCATCGTTGTTGGCAGAGTCGAAAGTGGTGGCACCCGGCTCGTGATGGCCGATCATGACGACCGGAACTTCGCGTGCAAGGACCTCGACAACGGCGGTATCCATGCGCTGACCGATGAGGATGAGTCCGTCCACCTGCCGGTCGATCAGCGCGTGTACGATCGTGGTCTCAAGGGTTGGCTGGCCGCGTCCGATGCCGATCAGCGGGACATATTGCGTGCCGGCCAGGCTGTCGCTGATGCCGTCCAACAGTAGCGGAAAAAACGGGTTCTTGATGTCCACCATAAGCACACCGATGGTGTAGGTCTGGCCGCGCATGCCGCGCGCGGCGGCGCTCGGACGATAGTTGAGCGCTGCGATCGAAGACTCGACCTTGGCGCGCATGTCTGCACTTACGCCATAGGCGTCGCGCATGACCTTGGAAACGGCAGCCACCGACACACCGGCATGTTCGGCCACCTCACGAATGGTGACGCGCCCGCCAGCGCGGCCCGTTGCCGGATTGTCCATTCCCAAAACCATTCTGCAGAACCCAGATGCCCCTCGTGGTGTGCCTTAGCATGCAGTGCTCAAAAAAGCCTATTGCCAAGTTGCTTCGTTTGTAGAACGATACACGTAGAACATTCTACACCCCGATCCAACGGGACGTCACGAGGAGAATTTGCGGTGAACTACGCCATGAATGCGAGCGCGGTTGGCGCGGCCAACGGTCATACCTGGGTAGCGAACATGGTGCGACCATTGAGCGACAAGGGCGTCGGGACGCCGGCGTCTTTTGTGGCAAAGTCCTTCACGCTCGACCGGGTTGGTGGCGACGAGACGCTGCGCATCAGCGCGCTTGGGCTCTATCGCTGCTTCATCAACGGCAAGCGCGTCGGCAAGGACGAGCTGACCCCAGGCTGGACCAGCTACGACGTGCGCTTGAGCTACCAGACCTATGCGGTGGCGGACCTGCTGGTGTCCGGCGAGAACCGCATCGAAATCTGGCTGGCGGATGGCTGGCTGCGCTCGCAGATGATGTGGGGCAAGGCGCCGATCTTCAACACGTGGGGCAGCGAGATCGCCGCCATTGCCGAACTGAGCAGTGCGGCTACCGGCACTGCGCCGCTGCTGGTGACCGATGCAAGCTGGGAAAGTGGCGAACTGCCGGTCCGCAAGTCGGGCATCTATTTTGGCGAGATATTCGACGCTGGATTCGCGCCCAAGGTAACGGCCGGTACAGCGATTATCGACTTCGACCCTGCCAGGCTCGTCGCCCACGAAACCACGCCGGTTCGCGAACTCGCGCCGCTCCAGGTGGTCAAAAGCTGGACCGATGCCGAAGGACGTACCGTCTATGATTTCGGTCAGAACAGCGGTGGCTATGTCGCCTTCAACGTCACTGGCGAGGCCGGTGCCAAGGTCGCCGTCGAGCATGCCGAAGTGCTCAACCAGGACGGCGCGTTCTACAACGTCAACTTCCGCACCGCCGAAGCGCGGCTCGAATATACGCTGTCCGGCAAGGGGACCGAGCACTATCGCCCACACTTCACCTTTCAGGGTTTCCGCTATGCCCGCGTGACCATCACCGGCAAAGCGACGCTGGGCAGCATCGTTTCGGTGCCGATAAGCTCCGTGACCGAGGTCAAGGCGAGCTTCACCTCTGCCAGCCAGCTGGTTGACCGGCTGTTCCTCAATACCGTCTGGTCGCAGCGCGCGAACTTCATCGAAGTGCCAACCGATTGCCCGCAGCGTGACGAGCGCCTGGGCTGGACCGGTGACGCGCAGGTCTTTGCCGGCACGGCGCTCTACCTAGCCGACGCGCAGAGCTTCTTCCAGAAGTGGATCCGCGACGTCATGGCCGACCAGCGCGCAGACGGCGCCGTGCCCCATGTGTCGCCCGATCCAACGCGCATGCAGTCCAAGGATTACCCCGGCTTCTTCGGCTCCACCGGTTGGGGCGATGCCATCTGGATGATCCCGTGGCAGGTCTATCTGCACTACGGCAACACCGCGATCCTGCGCGAAGTCCTGCCGGCCATGGTCAAATGGGTCGATTTCGTCTGGTCGATCAGCGAAGGACCGATCGTCAGTCCACCCCGCGAATGGGGTGGCCGCGGCTTCTCCTTTGGCGACTGGTTGCAGCCGAGCGGCCCCAGCGCCAAGCCGCTGCCGACCATAGGCGACGACGCCTCGGCGACGATCTACCTGTTCATCGCGTCGACACATGTGGCACGCATCGCGCGAATCGTCGGCCAGGCAGACTTGGCCGAGCGCCTGGAAGGCATTGCTGCCCAGGTCAAAGCCGCTTTCGCCGACGAGTTTATCACCGCCTCCGGGCGCCTGGCCTATGACGACCAGACTTCGTACGCCCTGGCGTTCCTCCACGACCTGATCCCTGCCGACAAGCAGGAAGCCGCCAAGCGCTACTTCAAGGCGACCATCAAGCGCAGCGACGGCCGCATTGGCACTGGCTTCATCGGCACGCCGGCGCTGCTGCCGGCGCTGGTCAAGATCGGCGAAGTCGGCCTTGCGGCGGATGTATTCCTGCAGGAAGAGGTTCCGGGCTGGCTCTATCAGGTCAAGATGGGCGCCACGACGATCTGGGAGCGCTGGGACGCGATCCAGGCGGATGGATCGATATACAATCCGCAGATGAATTCCTACAACCACTACGCCTATGGCGCGGTGTGCCAATGGTTGCTCGAAGGTGTCGCCGGCTTCCGTCCGGACGAGACCGATCCGGGCTTTGCCACGATCATCTTCGAGCCGACCGTCATTGCCGACCTGTCTCCGGTCAAGGCGCATCACGACAGCCCAAGGGGCACGATCCGAGCCGAATGGACGGTATCTGGCGATGCGGTGACCTACAGTGTCGAAGTTCCCGCTGCGTCCTCGGGCGTACTGCGACTGTCGGCTGACTGCCGCAACATCTCTGTCGACGGCTCGGCCTGGGACGGGCATGGCGACAAGGCCCTGACGCCGGGCAAGCATAGCATCACCTTCAATTTTACGCCGGTCCTGCGCGCGCAGAAGTCCGAGCACAGCATCAATGCCCGGACGCCCTGACCAACAGGCGACGGCAATGAATGGTCCGCATGGTGCGGGCATAATGGGAGAGAGACCAATGACCATGACTACACGCAGGACGGCGCTGGCGGGCTTGTCCGCTGCCATGCTGGCGATGACGGCGCTGACAGGCGGTGCTTTCGCGCAGTCGATCAATCTGACCTACCTGATCCCGAGCGGTGCCGACGGCGTCGCCGTGGCCGAGGAGATCGTCAAGAGCTTCGAAGCCGCCAATCCCGATATCAACATCGATATCGAAACCCGTCCCGGCGGTTCGGAAGGCGATAACATGATCAAGACGCGCCTCGCGACGGGCACGATGGCCGATGTGTTCCGCTACAATTCCGGTTCGCTGTTCCAGGCGATCAATCCAGCACAGTTCCTCGTCGACCTGACCAACGAACCCTGGCAGGCCGATGTGCAGGCCTCGTTCAAGCAGGTCGTGACGGCGCCGGATGGCACCATTCGCGGCGCTCCGATGGGCGCGGCCATGGGCGGCGGCATCTATTACAACAAGGCGATCTACGAAGAGCTCGGCCTCTCCGTTCCCACCACCTGGGCCGAGTTCATGGCCAACAACCAGAAGATCAAGGACGCCGGCAAGGTTGCGGTTATCCAGACCTATGGCGACACCTGGACCAGCCAGCTGTTCGTGCTGGCCGACTATTACAACGTGTCGGCCAAGGACGCGAACTTCGCCAACAACTACACGGCCAACGAGGCCAAGTTCGCCACAGACCCGGCGGCTCTGCGCGGCTTCGAGAAGCTACAGGAAGTGTTCGACGCCGGCTATCTCAACGAGGATTTCGGCGCGGCGAAGTATGATGACGGCATCCGCATGGTCTCCGCCGGCGAGGGCGCGCATTACCCGATGCTGACTTTCGCGACCACGGCTATTGCCGCCACCTATCCCGAGAACCTCGCCAATGTCGGCTTCTTCGCCCAGCCCGGTGACGATGCAGCGCTGAACGGCCTGACCGTATGGATGCCCGATGGCATCTATATTCCGACCACGACGTCGAACCTCGATGCTGCCAAGAAGTTCGTGGCGTTCGTCGCCAGCGTCGAAGGCTGCGAGGCCCAGACGCGCGCTGGCGGTGCCTCGGGCCCATACCTGATCAATGGCTGCACGCTGCCTGATGATGTGCCGCCGGCCGTGAGCGACATGCTGCCCTACTTCGCCGAGGGCGGTCAGAATGGCCCGGCACTCGAGTTCCTGTCGCCCATCAAGGGCCCGGCTCTCGAGCAGATCACCGTCGAAGTCGGCTCGGGCATCCGTCCGGCCGCCGATGGCGCGGCTCTCTACGACGAGGACGTGCGCAAGCAGGCTCAGCAGCTCGGCCTTCCCGGCTGGTAAGCACTTGCTCATGAGGTGGTCCCGGGTGTCTGGTCTCGCCCGGGGCCACCGTCTCTGAAGGAGAGTTGTATGGCTGTCATGACTGCGACTGGAACGGCTTCCGCCGCTCCCGCGCCGGTGCTCAAGCGCCGCTCGCCCTATCCGGGCTGGTTCTTCCTGCCGGCAGCCATCATCTACGGCGTGCTGTTTCTGCTGCCCACCGTTGCCTCGCTCTATTTCAGCCTGACGCGCTGGACGTTGTTCAACTCGACCTTCATCGGCCTCGACAATTTCGCCCAGTTCCTGCGCGAGCCGTTCCTGATCAAGGGTCTGATCAACACGATCCTTTATGCAGTCATTACATCCGGCCTCAAGGTGGTGCTCGGCCTGTTGCTGGCTGTGCTGCTCACCAGCCAGGTCGCTGCCCGCGGCTATCTGCGCTCGGTGGTCTTCTTTCCGGTGCTGGTGTCGACGGTGGGCGTCGGCATCACCTTCACCGTTCTCATGCATCCCACCAACGGCATGATCAACGAGGGGCTGGCTCTGCTTGGCATCAAGGGGCCGGGCTGGTTGGTCGACCCCAACCTGGCGCTCTATTCGGTGGCGTTGGTGGATGTGTGGAAAGGTGTGGGTCTGGCCACTGTCATCTACATCGCTGGTATCGTGGCCATTCCCAAGGACTATTACGAAGCTGCCCGTATCGATGGCGCGACCAAGCTGCAGAATTTTTTCGAAATCACCCTGCCGCTGTGCCGACCCGCGACGTCTACCGTCATTATCCTCAGTTTCATCGGCGGCCTGCGCACCTTCGATCTAATCTGGGCCATGACGCGCGGCGGCCCCGGCTTTGCCTCCGATACCGTCGCCTCTGTCATCTACAAGCAATATCAGGCCGGCTTCTATGGGCTTTCGACCGCCGGCAACGTTGTGCTGTTCGTGCTGGTCGCGGCACTGGTCATTCCTCTGACCATGTTGCTCAACCGCAAGCAGGGGCACGAATGACGATGATCCGCAAATACTGGCTGAGCGTCGTTGCCATCCTGGCTTCGATAGTCGTCTTTCTGGTGCCCTTCGCCTTCATCGTCCTGATGGCATTCAAGGATCAACGGCAGGCGGCGCTGCTCGATTTCTCCTGGCCCGCCGGCAATGCACTGTGGAGCAACGTGGTCGAGGTGGTCACGACCCGAAACTGGATGCTTGTGACGGCCTTCATCAACTCCACCATCCTGACGGTGGCCAGCGTAACGCTGCTGGTGATCTTCGGCGCCATGGTTGGCTTCGTGCTGCAGCGCCGCAAGACCAGGTTCAACGGACTGATCGAATTTCTCATTCTGGCCGGGCTGATGATTCCCCCGGCGGTGGTGCCGACAATCTGGCTACTGCAAGGGACAGGTCTCTTCGCGAGGTTGCACGGTCTGGTGCTGATCGAGGTCGCCTATGGCCTGCCGTTCACTATCCTTTTGTATCGCGCCTTCATCGCCACTATTCCGCGCGAACTGGATGAAGCTGCGATCATCGATGGCGCCCGTCCGTTCGATGTATTCTTCCGCGTCGTGCTGCCGCTGCTCTGGCCGGTGACCGTCACCAATATCGTGGTGCAGTCCGTTGCCATCTTCAACGACTTCACCAACCCGCTCTACTTCCTGCCTGGCAACCAGAACGCGACGGTGCAGCTGACCCTCTACAATTTCCAGAGCCAGTTCAGCACCTCCTACAACCTGCTCTTCACCAACATTGCCCTCATCACCATCCCGCCGCTGATCGTCTTCCTGTTCTTCAACCGGCAGATCGTTGCGGGCATGACCGCTGGCGCCGTCAAAGGATAACAAAAATGGCTGGCCTCTCACTCAAGGCGCTCCACAAGAGCTATGGCGAAGTCCCGGTCATCAAGGGCGTCGATCTCGATGTCGAGCATGGCGAGTTCGTCGTCTTCGTCGGTCCCTCGGGCTGCGGCAAGTCCACTTTGCTGCGCATGATTGCCGGGCTCGAAGACATTACCGGCGGCGAGCTGTGGATCGGCGATACGCTTTGCAATGCGGTCGAGCCGCGTGATCGCGGCATCGCCATGGTGTTCCAGAACTATGCGCTCTATCCGCATATGACCGTCTACGACAATGTGGGCTTCGGCCTCAAACTGGCCAAGACCCCGAAGGATGTGCGCGACCAGAAGATCCGCGAAGCCGCCCGCATCCTGCAGATGGAACACCTGCTCGAGCGCAAGCCGAGCCAGCTTTCGGGCGGTCAGCGCCAGCGCGTCGCCATTGGCCGCGCTATTGTGCGCAAGCCCGAGGTCTTCCTGTTCGACGAGCCGCTCAGCAACCTCGACGCAGCCCTGCGCGTCGAGACCCGCATGGAGATCGCCAAGCTGCATCACGACCTCGGCGCGACCATGATCTACGTCACGCACGATCAGGTCGAGGCCATGACCCTGGCCGACAAGATCGTGGTGCTCAATGCTGGCGTCGTCCAGCAGGTCGGCGCACCGATCGAGCTCTACCAGCGTCCCGCCAACCTGTTCGTCGCCGGCTTTATCGGCTCTCCGAAAATGAACTTCATCAGTCTTGCAATCGATGGCGTGAATGCTGGATCGGTGACGGTATCGGGCGCTGGCATTGCCCCAATCGCCATCCCTGCCGACACGAGTGCCCTCAAAGTGGGCGACACCATTACTCTCGGCATCCGCCCGCACGATCTATCCGAGGGAGCATCCGGCACCATCGTTGGCGAAGTGGCCTTGGTCGAGCGCCTTGGCAACGAAACCAATGTCAGCGTCAAGCTGCCTACGGGAGCGTCCTGGCTGGTGGTGCTCGATGGCGACCATCACCTCAAGATTGGCCAAGGTCTGTCCCTGAGTTTCGATCCTTCCCGTGCGGTGATTTTCGACGCAAACGGGATCGCGCACCACCCAGCCTGAGACTGGCGCTTGACCCATGTGATGGCAGGTTTTAAGTAACTGGCCAGTTACACCTACCATACATGATGGGATGAGCCATGGCTGGAGCGTCGGCGGATCTGAGGGCAGCGCTGTCGGGTATTTCAGGCATTCTGGTCACGCCGTTCGATGCGGATGACCGCATCGCCCCGGATCGCCTGAAGCCGATCGTCGATCGCGCGATCGGTGCGGGCGTGCATGCGCTGGTGTCCAATGGCAATACTGGCGAGTTCTATGGGCTCACAATGCCCGAGGCCGAAGCGATGGTGGCGGCCGCGGCGGAGCACATTGCCGGCAGGGCGCCGCTGATCGGTGGCGTCGGCAAGAGCGTCGGTGATGCCGTTGTGCTGGCCAAAGCCAGCAAGCGGGCAGGGGCTGCGGCCCTGATGGTTCACCAGCCACCCGATCCCTTCGCCTCGCCACGTGGCGTACTCGACTATGTCGCGCGCGTAGCCGATGCCGCCGATGGCCTGCCGCTGATGCTCTACCTGCGCAATGACGCCATTGGCACGGCCAACATCGTCAAGCTGTGCAGCATTCCGGGCGTGGCCGGAGTCAAATGGGCAACGCCCGCGCCGCTCAAGCTGGGCGAAGCCATTCGCAACGCACCCGACGACATCGTCTGGGTCGGCGGCCTTGCCGAAACCTGGGCGCCGCCGCTTTACGCCGTTGGCGCGCGGGGCTTTACGTCCGGTCTGATCAATGTGTGGCCGGCGCATTCGGTGGCCATCCACAAGGCGCTGGATGCTGGCGACTATGTCGAGGCCCAGCGTCTGATCGCCATCATGTCCGTGTTCGAGGACATCCGCGCCGAGGAACTCGGCGGCACCAATGTCACAACGGTCAAAGCCGCGCTCAGGCTCATGGGCGAGGACTGCGGCCCCGCCCGTCCACCATCTGCCGATTTGCTAACCGATACGCAGCAGGAGCGGCTGGTCGCCCTGCTGCGCCAGTGGGGCCTGACCTAAGCCAGGTACCGCCGCTTCAAATGCGCCTTGAAGAAATCCGCGTTCAGCGGCTCGCCCGTCGCTTTGGTGATCAAATCGGGTGTCGACCAGCGTGAGCCCTGCGACCAGATATTGTCGCTGCGCCACTGATTGACGCCGGTGAAGTCACCCTTGCGGATGTCTTCGCGCACAGCAGGCTGCGCCTTTTCCAGTGCCGCCCATTGCTGCGCCGCGATCATCGCGCCCAGCGTATAGCTCGGGAAATAACCAAAGGCGCCGCCCGGCCAATGCACGTCCTGCATCGGGCCGTCCTTGGGATCGTTTATGGTGGAAATGCCGAGATACTCGGTCATCTTGGCGTCCCAGGCCTCGGGGATCTGGCTGGCCTCCAGTTTGCCGTTGACCAGGTCCTGTTCCAACTCGTAGCGCAGGATGACGTGCAGCGGGTAGGTGACCTCGTCGGCATCGACGCGGATGTAGCCGCGCTCGACGAAGTTCACCTCGTTGAGGATATCGGCGATTTCCCAGCCGGGAATGGCGTCCTCGCCCAGATGCAGATGCACCAGCGGCAGCGTGAATTCCCAGAATTCGGGGCTGCGCGCCAGCTGCATCTCGACGAACAGGCTCTGGCTCTCGTGAATGCCCATGCCGCGCGCCTTGCCCAGCGGCCAATGCGACCACTCCTTGGGCAGGCCCTGTTCGTAGAGCGCGTGGCCGGTCTCGTGCAGCACGCCCATCAGCGAACTCAGGAACTCGTCGGTGCGGTAGCGTGTGGTCATGCGAACATCGGTCGGCACACCGCCACAGAAGGGATGGTGCGATACGGCGAGGGACCCGTGGGTGAAGTCGAAACCGACGGCACGCATGGCGGCGAGGCCCAGTTCACGCTGCTTCACGATCGGGTAGGGCCCATTGAGCGTCTTACGCGGGTGCCGCGTCAACCGCGCGTCCTGCGCCGCCAGAGCCTCGGGCACGAATCCCTTGAGGAAGCTCTTCAAATCGTCAAACACCACATCCAACTCGGCAGTCCGATTGCCCGGATCATACTGATCCATCAGCGCGTCATAGGGTGCCAGTTTCAGCGCGTCTGCACGCAGTTGCGCCTCTTCCCGCACCAGCGCGACGACGCCTTCCAGCGCCGGCAGGAAGCTGTCCCAATCGCCCTTGGCCCGCAGGTCGCGCCAGAGCTGCTCCGAGCGCATGGTGGCGGCGGTCCGGCGTTCGACGAACTCGGTCGGCAGGCACGTCGCATTGGTGTACTGGCGCTTGAACTCTGCCAGAGCCAATTTCTGGTCCTCTGTCTCGGGCCTCGCCGCCTCGATCCAGTCGCCTATCTCAGGCGCCGTGGCCTGGGCGTGATACATGCCTGCCAGGTTGGACATGGCTTCGGCCCGCTTCTCGCCGCCGCCGACCGCCATATGGGTCGCTTCGTCGGCGCCCAGGATGGAGAGTGCATGCTCCAGCGCTTCAAGCCTGCGGCCGAGGATGTCGAGTTTCTCAAAGGACATAGCTAACTCCGAAAATGCCGGATTTGTCTTTCACAGCTCGTCGTCATGGGCAAGACTAAGCGCAAGTCCGATCAAGTGGAGCGGCAGCCGACCTGCCAGAGTGTCGCGATGAACGATCAGAGCACCATCAAGAACCGGCCGCATAGCGTTGGCGGCGTCATGGTCGACCAGACCATGCTGATGCCCAGCGCCGAACTTGTGGCGGCGCACATGCTGGCCGTGCCATCCGGCGAGACACGGACCCTGGCTGAGCTTCGCGCCGACATGGCCGCCGCGAAGGGCGTCGAGGCCACCTGTCCTGTCACCACCCAGCGCATGATCAAGATCGTCGCCGCGAAATCTGTCGCCGATCATGCCGCGGGCAAGCAGGCCGTGCCGTTCTGGCGGGTAGTCGATCCCGGAAAACCAAATACCGACCGGCTGCCGGGCGGCAGTGCCTTCGTGACGGCCAGGCGCGCCGAGGAAGCCGCAGACTAATCCTACCCCGCCAAAGGGGAAGAGGCGCAGCCGGGGAGACTGCGCCTCTGGGGAGGGCCGGGTCTGTTCTGGAACCGGCCGGGGCAGGGCCTTCTGGCCTTGCCCGGGGGAGCCGCGTCACACCATTGGGGGAATGCGTGACGCGGAAGACTGGGGTTTAGAAGGGCAGGATGGCGTCCATCACCTGCTGGCCGTAGCGGGGCTGCTGGACTTCGCTGATCTGGCCACGGCCGCCGTAGGAAATGCGGGCCTCGGCGATCTTGGACGAGGGGATGGTGTTGTTGGCCTGGATGTCGGACGGGCGGACGATGCCGGCCACGATCAGGTCGCGGACTTCGAAGTTGACGCGCACTTCCTGCCGGCCTTCGATGACCAGATTGCCGTTGGGCAGCACCTGGGTGACCACGGCGGCGACCGACGTCTCGAGACTTTCCGAGCGGTTGACCGAGCCATTGCCCTTGTTGGTCATGCCCGAGGTGAAGTCGACGGCCGCCGTGGTGTCAACGGTGCCGGCGGTGGCAGTGTCTACAACCGCGCCCAGGATGCCACCCATGCCCGCCGTGTTGCTTGCCGTGCGGCCGGAGGTGGTCGAATTGTCGATCTGCGCGCTGTCGTCGATGGTGACGATGACGGTGAGGATATCGCCGATGCGATGGGCGCGTTCGTCCTTGAAGAAGCCGCGGGCCGAGGTGCGGTAGAGCGAATTGGGCTGGTAGGTGTCGGCGATGGCCGGCGGCATCGGCATGTTGATCGGCTGGTAGCCGGCCGTGGTGGTCGGGTCGACGATGGGCGTCAGCACCGGGGCGTTACCGACATTGGCCAGGCGATCCATGGTGTTGCAGCCGGCCAGCGTGGCTGTGAGCGTCAGGAGGGTGGCGAGTTTGATGATGTTCATTTTTCTAGGCTCCTGATTCACTAAAGGCCGGCGAGATCGAGCGGGCCGGCGCTGACTTCGACGGCGCCGGCGGCGAGGGCGGTGGCGCTGATGACGCGCCGGGACATGAGGTTGAGAACTTGCAGCGGTGCACCGACGGTGGCGCCGGTAATGGCCTGGCCCTTGACGGTCAGGGTCATCGGTCCCTGGCGGAAATAGATGGTGACAAGATCGTTCTTCGAGATGGTCAGCGGCGTCGTGACGTCGGCTGGCTTGAGCAGCATGCCGTCACGGCTCTGGCGGGTCAGCGCCTTGCCGACGAGATCTTCGAGCCGGGCAACGCCGGTGCTTTCGGCAAAGCGCAGGGGCACCGGGCGCATCACCACATCGGCAGCGGTCAGCACCGTGCCGGCCGGGAAGCTGCCGATCAGGTGCGGCGCTTCGATCTGCAGTTCGATCGTGCCCGAGACATCGAGCGGCTGCTCGATGCCGGCTATGGCGAAGCGCGCGGAGAATGCGCCGGTACCGGGCAGGTAGCGCAGGTTGACGATGCTGACCGGCTGAGCAACCGCTTCGGCATTGAGTGCGGGAACTGGCGTGGCAAAGAGCGTATCGGCGCTCATGCCTGCACCCAGGATGCCACGCCCGGCCAGGTCGGCGGCAATCAGTTCGGCCAGCGTGGTTTCGTCCACCACTGTGGCGGCGCGACTGACGCGAATGGTGTCGAGGCCACGCGTTTCAAAGGTTTCAAGACCGATACGGGCCGCAGCGGCATTGATGTCGGCCAGGCTCACATTGCCGCTGGTGCCCGGCTTGGGTGCGCGGAACAGCGCATCCTCTGCGGCGAGGCCGGCATTGTCGAACATGTCGCCGACCGTGACCACCGCAGCGTTGACGACGATGTCCCCTTTGAGCATCGGCGCAGCGAAGGCGCTGGAGGTCATGAGCAGGGCGATAAACGTGGATCGGATAATCATCTATCAGTTCCCTAGCGCAGTTGGCTCGTGGCCTGCATCATCTCGTCGGCGCCGGAGATGACGCGAGCGTTCATCTCGTAGGCGCGCTGAGCGGCGATGAGGTCGGCGATTTCGGTGACCGAATTGACGTTGGCCATTTCGAGGTAATTCTGCAGCAGGTTGCCGGTGCCCTCGGAGCTGGGAACGCTGACCTGCGCCGGGCCGCTCGCTGCGGTTTCGGTGAAGAGGTTGTCGCCCAGCGATTCAAGGCCCGACTTGTTGACGAAGCGCGCGAGCTGGAGCTGGCCGAGCTGGGTCGGCGCTGCATCGTTGTCGAGATAGGCGGACACCATGCCGTCAGGCGAGATGGCGACAGCAGTGGCATTGCCAGGAATGGTGATGCCGGGATCGAGCGGGTAGCCGCTCGAATTGACCAGGGTGCCTTCAGCGTCGCGTTCCAGCGAGCCATCGCGGGTATAGGCGGTGCGGCCATCGGGCAGGGTGACCATCAGGAAACCCTCGCCGCGGATGGCGACGTCGAGCTCGCGCTCGGTGATGTTGACGTTGCCCTGGCTCATCACGCGGGGCGTCGAGACGGTACGCACGCCCGAACCGATTTCGAGGCCGGCAGGGACCATGGTGCCCTGGTCGGACGTCTGCGAGCCGGCGCGGGTGATCTGCTGATACAGCAAGTCCTCGAACTCGGCGCGCTGGCGCTTGAAGCCGGTCGTCCGCATGTTGGCGATATTGTTCGAAATGACTTCGACGTTGCGTTCCTGGGCGCTCATGCCGGTCGATGCGATGTAGAGAGCTTTCATGGCATGTACTCCGGATTACGCGTTGGTATCGCCGAGGCGCTGAATGGCCGTGCGACGCAGTTCGTCCTGCTTGGACGTCAGGTTGGCGATCGACTCATAGGCCCGCTGCACGCGGATCATCTCGGCCATCTCGGACACGCCCGAGACGTTCGACTTCTCCACGAAGCCCTGCATGGCCCGTGTATTGGTCGGTGCAATCGGCGTGCCACCGGCCCACAGGTTGTTGCCCTCGCGGGTCAGTTCCTGCGGATTGGCGAATTCGACGAGGCGCAGGCTGCCCTTGGCGCCTGCGCTGGAGCTGATCGAGCCGTCGCTGGCGATCAGGATGTCGGTTTCCTCGGGGCCGAACTGGATGGGTCCGCCCTGGCCCAGTACGGGATTGCCACCGGCGTCAACGAGGGTGCCATTGGCACTGATCTGAAAGGAGCCAGCCTTGGTCCAGCGTTCGCCGGCCGGTGTTTCCACCGCAAAGAAGCCGTCGCCATTGAGGCCGACATCGAGCGGGCTGCCGGTCTGCACCATGGCGCCGCCGCTGAGGTCGTGAATGGTGGCCCAGTCCTGCACATAAGAGAGCGGCTGGTCCATCCGGGGGAAGTCCTGGTCGCGAGCGACCGGCATCACATATTCTTCGAACAGGATGTTCTCGGCCTTGAAGCCTGTGGTGTTGATGTTGGCCATGTTGTTGGCCACCACATCCATCTGCCGCTGCAGCGCCATCTGCCTTGAGAGGCTGATCAGTTGCGCATTTTCGATCATCGCTGATCCCCGGTGTTAACTTCCCCGAGACCGCCTGCTTCCCCAAGCCGATGGTCTCGCCGTTTACACTGCAGAAACCATGCCAGAGCAGAAAATTTAATAAAATCATATGGATAACGAAAGCATGGGATGAACCTTGCCGGTCCATCCTTTCCGGGCGCGGCAAAACTTACCCGGCAAATTCTGCCGCATGACGTCCAATTGTAACCAATCATTAACCATCGAGCGCTTAGCTGGACGAAGAGCCGGAATCGTCCGGAAATGCTCGGGTTTGGCAGGTTGGCATGGCCGCTGAAGCGGAAATCGAAGGCGCAGCCGAAAAAAAGAAGGGCATTCCCAAGCTCTTCATCATCATCGGCGCAGCCGCCATTGTCGTCCTCCTGGGCGGCGCCGGACTGTTCTTCTTCCTGTCATCGGGCTCGGCCGAAGCCGATGCCGAGCATGCAGTGGAGGGCGAGCACGGCGCTGCGGCGACCGACGGCCACGGCGCAGTTGCAGCGCATACCTTCATCTTCAATCTCCCACCCATGGTGGTAAATCTCAACAACGAGGGCGAGGGCGAGGCCTTCATGAAGCTGACCGTGGCGCTGGAAGTCGCCAACGAAGCCATGATGATCGAAATCCAGCCGCGCATGGCCAAAGTGGTCGATGCGTTCCAGGTCTATCTGCGCGAGCTGCGCCGGTCCGACCTCGAAGGTTCAGCCGGCGTCTATCGTCTCAAGGAAGAGCTGCTGCGCCGCGTCAACGTGGCGATTTATCCCTCTCGTGTTGAATCGGTACTGTTCAAAGAAATCCTGGTGCAGTGATGGCTGGGCCCACCGACCAGGACAAGCTCAGCGAAGATTGGGGGGTCGACGATTCGATCGTGCCCGTCGAGCCGGTAGAGCAGACCGACGAGGAGAAAGCCGCGGAGGCCGCCGCCGAGTGGGCGGCGATGCTCGAAGGCGACAATGGCGATGGGGAGGGCGGTCCGGACCGCGTCCTCAACCAGGACGAAATCGACAGCCTGTTGGGCTTTGACGCTAGCGTCGGCAGCAATGTCGAGCTGACAGGCGTCCAGGCTCTGATCAACTCGGCACTGGTCAGCTACGAACGCCTGCCGATGCTCGAAATCGTCTTCGACCGCCTCGTGCGGCTGGCGACGACGAGCCTGCGCAATTTCACCTCCGACAATGTCGAAGTCACCATGGACTCGATCTCGTCGGTGCGCTTCGGTGACTATCTCAATTCGATACCGCTGCCGGCCATTCTCTCGGTCATCCGGGCCGAGGAGTGGGAGAATTACGGCCTGCTGACCGTCGATTCGAGCCTCATCTATTCGATGATCGACGTGCTGCTTGGTGGTCGACGTATTGGCGGCAATATCCGCGTTGAGGGCCGTCCTTACACCACCATCGAGATGGCGCTGGCCCGCAAGATGATCGAGATCATCCTGGAGGATACCCACCGTGCCTTCGAGCCGGTGACCGATGTCAATTTCAAGCTCGAGCGCATGGAAACCAACCCGCGCTTTGCCGCCATTTCGCGGCCGGGCAACGCCGCCATCCTGATCGAACTGCGCATTGAGATGGACGATCGCGGCGGCAAGATCGAAATCCTGCTGCCCTACGCCACGATCGAACCCATCCGCGAACAGCTGCTGCAGATGTTCATGGGTGAGAAGTTCGGCCGCGACCCGATCTGGGAAGGTCACCTGGCGACCGAGATCTACTCGGCCAATGTCGAGATCGAGGCGGTGCTGCACGAGCAGGACCTGCCGCTCAGCCGTATGCTGGCGATGAAGCCGGGCGATACCGTCATGTTCGAACGCTCGCCCAGCGATCCGGTGCGCCTGCGCTGCGGCGATGTCGAACTCACCGAGGCCATCATGGGCCATATCGGCAATCACGTATCGGTGCGGGTTTCCCGCCCGCTCAATCCGCCCAAGGTCACCATGGCGGCCTTCGAAGCGATCGACGAGAAAATGGAAGGACGATGATGTTCGGCTTGCCCCTGGGGATATTCGTGGAGAGCGCCGTCGCCGTTCTGATGGCACTCACAATCGGTTACTGCATTGTCCTGAATCAGCGCCTGAAGCGCCTGCATCAAGACAAGGACATGCTGCGCCAGATGGTGGCCGATCTTGTCGGCGCCACCAACCTGGCCAACCAGGCGATCAAGGAGCTCAAGCAGACAGCCGTCGAGGCTGATCTGGCACTCAATTCGCGCCTCGAAGAGGCCGAGCGTTTTGGTATCGAGCTGGCCAACCACGTTAATGCCGGCACGGTCCTCATGGAACGTATTGCCAAGATCACCAGCGTGGCGCGGCATAGCCAGGCCATCGAGCCGGTGGAGCAGCCCAACAAGGTGCAGTCGGCGCTCGACCAGCTGTCCGCTCGCGTCCGTAGCCGCGGAGCCGCTGCGTGAAAAACATCCGCCTGCTTCCCGTTGTCGTCCTCGCCATAGCGGCGCTGCTGGTGCTCAAGACCCTGGGTCTGGTCACCAATGGCGGCTATGTGCTGACGGGCGTCCGCGCGGCGCAGGCGTCCGGCGCGAGCGCTGGTGGGGAGGGCGGTGCCACCACTGAGGCCGATGCCACGCTCACTTTGCCGGGCGAGCCGACGCTGCAAGACACCAGCCCCACTCTCGCCGATGAGGCGCCCACCATCGGGCAGGCTGCCGAACCTGCAGCTCATGGTGCCACGCCGGCTGAGCCCGCAGCCGATCATGGCGCGCCCGCAGCGGAGGGCGAACAGCCACCAGCTGCCGCGGGCGAAGCCGAACACGCGGTCGCCGAAGCGCCTGCTACGCCCTCCAGCACGTTCTGCGCTGAATCCGACGCGGCCATCCAGGCCGACGGCACCGTCATCATCAACCCGGCATCGGCCGCGGCAGCAGATGCCGGTGGCGATCACGGCGCGCCTTCCGCCGAGGGCGACGCGGCCGCAGAAGGTGAGGCTGCCGCCGAAGGCGAGGCTGCGGCGACCCTGCCGAGCTTTGCCGCGTCCATGGCCGATTGCCTGCCCTCGGGTGACGCCGTGCCGATGCAGATCGACGGTCTTGGCGGTACTACCCCGCTGGTCAGCACCGACGGTGCCTCGCTGACCGAGCAGCAATTGCTCGAACGCCTTGCCGCCCGCCGCACCGAGCTGGAGCAGTACGAGCAGGACCTGGCTTTGCGCGCGTCCATCGTCGATGCCGCCGAGCAGCGTATCGCCGAGCGTGCCGCCACCCTAGAGGCGCTTGAAGCCCAGATTTCCAGCCTGGTCGATCAGCGTACCGAGATGGAAAGCGGCCAGTTTGCCGGCATCGTCGCCATGTATGAGACGATGAAGCCCAAGGACGCCGCCAATATCTTCAACAATCTCGACATGGACGTGCTGCTGCGCGTTGCCAAGGCCATGAGCGCCCGCAAGATGGCGCCGATCCTGGCCGAGATGGACACTGCTCGTGCGCAGGAGCTGACGGTCAAGATGGCCGACCTGGCCGACCGCCCTGCCACCGAGATGACCCCCGAGGATCTGGCGGCGCTTCCGCAGATCGTCGGTCAATAAGTCTTTCCCGATTGGGGTAAGGCGACGTTAAGCCCACAACGCTAGGGTGCCACTCTAGGACCAATTGCCGATCAGCTGAACGACGGTCCGAGTGTGTTGTGTTGTGTTGTAACCCTGCGCGTGCTCCCGGCCCAGAAATCGGCCCCTGTGAACGCGCGTATTGCGTCGGGCGGGCAGAAGCCGGTGAAGACCGCGATCAAGGCAGGTTGGCTTCGCGCCAGGCGCGTCCTGGCTCTATGCGCCGTGCTGCTGCTCGGCCTCATAGCCCCCGCCTATGCACAGGAACAGGGGCAGCTTTTTGCCACCCAGGAAGAAGGCTACGGCCGGCTGATCCTCAGTTTCCCGGGTCGCGACAGCCTTCCCAAATACGAGATGCGCATCGAAAACGGCGTGCTCTCGATCGAGTTTGTCGATCAGGTCTCGATCATCCTGCCCGATGTCAGCTCGACCATGCCGGACTATCTGTCGGTGGCGCGCGTTGACCCTGACGGGCGGGGCTTGCGCATCGGTCTGCGCACGGCATTCAGCTTCAACCGCATCGAAGCGGGCGAAAAACTCTTCATCGACCTGCTGCCGACCAGCTGGCAGGGCATGCCACCGGCGCTCCCGCAGGCTATCATCGACGAATTGGCTGAGCGCGCCCGCGTCGCCGCGATCAGGGCTGAACAGGAGCGCAAGGCAGCCGGGGTGGCCGATCTCGATCCCAAGGCCACCATCCGCGTTGGGCGCAATCCAACCTTCCTGCGCGTCCAGTTCGACTGGAGCGTGCCGACCACGGGCGACTATGTTCAGGAGGGCGAGCTTGGGCTGATTTCCTTTGAATGGCCGGTGGGCGTCGATCTGCGCGATCTGGCAATCGATCTGCCACCGGAAATTGTTTCGGTCGAGAGTGCGGTCAACCCCGATGGGTCGGTGATCACGTTGCAGCTGGCCGAAGGCATCAAGCCGCGTTTTTACGAAAACTCGCCGCGCCAATACATCATGGATATCGACATTGCCGGCATAGGCCTGCCGACGTTCGATACGGCAAGCCTGGCCGATGGCGTCGCTGCCGAGGCCGAACACGGCGAAGTCCACGAGACGCCGGCCGACCCGCTGGTTGGCATGCTCTATCCCGAAAGTGCCAGCAAGACCGTCACGCCGTTCATCAGCGTCCTCGGCTCGACCGTGCGCGTGGTGTTTCCGTTCGAGCAGGATACGCCGGCCGCCGTGTTCCGCCGGGGTGATACGGTGTGGATGATGTTCGACACCATTTCTGGCATTGCACCGCCACCCCAGTCCGATGCCCTCGATGCCCTGGCGAGCGAGTTCGCCGTGGTCACGGCTGGCGACACGCAGATGGTGCGCGTGGAGCTGTCGCAGGACCGCCTGGCGACGCTTGGGTCGGAAGGTATGGCCTGGGTGTTGTCGCTTGGAGATATCATGCTGACGCCGACCGAGCCGATCGAACTCAGCCGCCGCCGTGACGCCGAAGGCGACTTCGAGATCGTGGCCGATGTGGCCCGGCCTGCCCGCGTGCATGATTTCCGTGATCCCGTCGTTGGCGACGTCCTCAAGGTCGTCACCGCATTCCCGCCCGCCCGTGGTGTGACGCGGACGCTCGACTATGTCGATTTCTCCGCCTTGCGCAGCGTGCATGGGCTGGTGATCAAGCCCGAAACACTCGACTTGGACGTGACGATCGAAAATGATCTGGCCGTCCTGTCGACCTCGGGTGGTTTGACCGTTTCCGCCCTCGATGGTCCGCGTACCATTGGCAATGGCATCGCAGAAGCCATGCGCGGCAGCTTTATCGATCTCGCACAGCTGGAGCAGCCAGACTTTGGCCTCTTCACCGAGCACAAGGAAGAACTGCTGGCCGAAGCCGCTGCCACAGAGGGCAGGGACCGCGACATCGCCCGCCTCGACCTGGCGCAGTATTACATCGCCAACCACTTCGGCCTTGAGGCGATCGGCGTCCTCGATGTGCTGGAGACCGATCTCAAGGCAGAAGATCTGACGCGCAAGGTTCGGCTGTCGCGCGCCATCGCCGATACCATCGCCGGACGTTCGGCCGATGCACTGCAGATCCTCAACAGTACCAGCATGGGGCAAGAGGTCGATGCGCTGCTCTGGCGGACGATCGCCCGTGCCGATGCCTACGACTACAAGGGCGCCAAGATGGACGCACTTGAGGCGGCGACGATCGTCGATACCTATCCGCGCTGGGTGCGCAGCAAATTCCAGTTTGCCGCGATCCGTGCAGCGGTTGAAACCGGCGACACCAGCATGGCCCAGCGACTGCTCGATGAAGTCGACTTTGCCGGCCTCGACGCTGCGGACTCGAGCCTTTATCACTTGCTGTCGGGGCGGATCGACGAAGCGCAGGGCCGGATCGACGAAGCCATCGACACCTATGGTCAGGTGATCACCGCCGATATCCGTCCCACCCGGGCGGAGGCGATCTATCGCACGCTGTTGCTGCTCGATCAGTCCGGCAAGCTGAACCTGGCGAAGGGGACCGAGACGCTGTCTGCCGAATCGCTGCTGTGGCGCGGCAATCCGCTCGAAGCCGACATGCAGAAGCTGCTGGCCGAGCTCTATTTCCGCCATGGCGACTATCGCCTCGGCTTCGAGACGGTGAAGCAGGCCGTTGCCAACTATCCCGAAAGCCCGCCGATCAACGCTCTGCGCGACGAGGCACAGCGCATGTTCGGCGAACTGTTCCTCAATGGCATGGCCGATGCGATGGGGCCGGTCGATGCGCTAGGGCTCTACTACGATTTCCGTCAGCTCACCCCGCCGGGCGCGCGCGGCGACGAGATGATCCGCAACCTGGCCCGTCGCCTGGTCCGCGTCGATCTCCTGCCGCAGGCCGCTGAACTGCTCGAATACCAGCTCGACAACCGTCTGCGCGGCGTCGCCCGCACACAGATAGCTGCCGACCTGGCCATCATCTACCTGGCCGACCGCAAGCCGCAGGATGCCTTGCGGGTGCTCAATGCCACGCGCCTGCCCGATATTCCGGAATCACTGGCGCGTCAGCGCCGTATCCTCGAAGCGCGGGCGATGATCGATGGTGGCCGCGACCAACTGGCCTTGGACTTGCTGCGCGATCTCGATGGCCGCGACGCCACGCTGCTGCGCATCGACGCCCACTGGAAAGCCCGCCGCTATGCGCAAGCCAGCGAGATGATCGAGGCACTATATGCCGAGAATCCCGGCACCGCGCTCACGCAGCCGGCCCGCATGAGCGTCATCAAGGCCGCCGTCGGCTTCGTACTGGCCGGCGATACCTTCGGCCTGTCGCGGCTGCGCTCCAAGTTCGGCGATGCGATGGTGACGTCACCGGAATGGCCGATGTTCGACCTGGTGACAGGCAATGTCGAAGTCACCAGTCTCGAGTTCAAGACGGTCGCCAACCAGGTGGCGGGCACCGATGGCATCAACTCGTTCCTGTCGTCCTATCGCGAGACCTATGGCGGGGAGGGCGCCCTGGCCCCGACCGTTGCGTCCGAGCCAGACGCTGGCATCGCCAGCGTGGGTGCTCCAGGCGGCGCTTAAGCTCGCTAGCCGCTCACGAAACTTCGGACCAGCGAACCGGCGACCAGGTACCAGCCGTCCACCAGCACGAAGAAGATCAGCTTGAACGGCAGTGAGATCACCACTGGCGGCAGCATCATCATACCCATGCTCATCAGCACCGAGGCGACGACCATGTCGATCACCACGAAGGGCAGGAACAGCAGGAAGCCGATCTCGAAGGCCCGGCGCAGTTCGGAGATCATGAAAGCCGGAATCAGCAGTTGCAGCGGAATGGCCTCGGGCTCAGCCGGGATCTCCGCATCGGTGAGGTCGTAGAACAGGCTCAGATCCTGCTCGCGCACATTGGCCCGCATGAATTCATGTAGCGGCGCGCTGCCGAGTTCAAAGGCTTCGGCGATCTCGATTTCACCGGCCAGCAACGGCGCGATGCCTTGGTCGTAGCTGGCCTGCAGTGTTGGCTGCATGACGAAGATGGTCAGGAACAGCGCCAGCGACACCATCACCGAATTCGGCGGGGCGGTTTGTAGGCCGATGGCGGTGCGCAGCAGGGAAAGCACAACCACGATACGGGTGAAGCTCGTCACCATCACCAGGATCGACGGCGCCAGCGACAGCAGCGTGATCAGGCCGATGATCTGCACGGCCCGTTCGGTGATCGTCGTATCGTCGCCGAAATCGATCGAAACGTCCTGGCCAAAGGCCAGGCTGGATGTCACCGCAAGCAGGACCAGCGATAGCAGCGCGGCATAGGGCGCGAGCCGACGCAGGCGCGTCGGTGCGGCGTCAGTTCCGGTTTGCCTCGGTAGTGCCTTCGACAACGTCAACGCCTTCGATCTCTCGCTGTGCGTTGTTCTCTTTAGCTGAGTCGACGGCCTGGGAAGCCGCGGTCACGGCGTTTTCAGGGGAAACCGCCATTTCCATCTCGCTGACGGGCCGCAACAGCCCGGTATGACGCAGCGACAGGTGTGCGCGCTTGTTGGTGGGCAAGCCCTGCGCACGCAGCTTTTCGAGTGCCGAGCCGGGCAGGGCTGGCTCCGGAGCGGGTTCGGGGGTCGGCACGGCGACGGGCGGCGCGACAGCGGCCACTGGAGCCACGGGTACTGCTGGAGCCGCAGGCTTCTGCGCTGGGGCAGGGGCTGGCTTGCGTCCGGCAACGACCGGGATCGGCCGACGAGATGGCTGCGCCGCCTCTTCTTCTTCCACCACGATGCCGGTCTCGATCACTACATCTGCCGGTCCACCGGTCAGGATCAGGTGCTCGACATTGTCGCGGCGGATGATCAGCAACTGCCGCTTGGGATCGAGCGCCAGCGTATCAACCACGCCCAGCCGCCGGTTGCGACCACGGACAGCCCGGCCGGTCGCGCCCGTCAGCAGCTTGAGCAGCCACACCACCAATATGATGCCGACGACGACCGCGCCCAGTGCAAACAGGGTGTTCATGAGGCCGCCGAAAGGTGCGGTGATGATTTCCATGTCGTCTCCAAAACGTCTGGCCCGAATCCGGGCGGCATATCTTGCCTACTAAGCCGCGCAAATGTGCAGAATGCGAGACGAAAACCGACCTAGCCTGATCAGGTTAACGCTTGATTAACCATAGACCGGCAAGATTTGCCCATCACCATCGACTCTCGCGAGGACTTCAGGCCATGGGCCTCATGAATATGCCGGTTTTCACGGCGCTCGCAGACAAAATGCGCTGGCATCAGACTCGTCAAGGTCTGTTGGCCGAGAACGTCGCCAATGCGGAAACGCCGGGTTACCGCGGTCGCGACCTGGCGCAATACGATTTTGCCCAGAACAACGGCGCCTTTTCGTCGGCCACCGTCACCACCACGGCAACTCAGCCAACGCACTTCTCGGTGGCCAGCAGCGACAGCAGCGCCTTTGGCGCGCAGCGCATGGCCAATTTCGAGATCACGCCCGAGGGCAATGGCGTCACGCTCGAAGACGAGATGATGAAGGTCACCACCAACCTGATGGACTACCAGGCGGCCACGGGCCTCTACACCAAGTCGATCAAGATCCTCAAAACCGCGCTCGGCCGTCAGGCCTAGGAGTAAATCATGGACTTCAGTTCCTCGCTCCGCATCGCCGCCACGGGCATGCATGCCCAGACGGCCCGCATGCGCGTCATCGCCGAGAACATCGCCAATGCCGACTCGGCTGGCAAGGCGCCGGGCGACGAGCCGTATCGCCGCCGCGTGCCGACTTTCGAGACGTCCTTCGACGCCGATGTCGGCGGCAATATCGTCGAAGTCGGCAACCTGGCCTATGACATGAGCGACTTCAGCACCCGCTACGAGCCGGGTCACCCGGCGGCCGATGCCACCGGCTATGTGCAATATCCCAACGTCAATCCGCTGATCGAGACGATGGACATGCGCGAGGCCCAGCGCACCTACGAAGCCAACCTCAACGTCGTCACCGTGACGCGGCAGATGCTCGGGCGCACGCTCGACATCCTGCGCGGCTGAAACCCTAAGAGAGCGTCATGGCCATCAGTACACCGTTCAACGCCGCCACCGCCGCTTATGGCAATGCCAGCCGGCTGATCAACCAGGCCGCCAAGCCCAACACCGATCTGCTGGCGCTCGCCAATCCGCAAAGCGGTCCCAACTTCGCCGATATGCTGGCCCAGCAGGTGCAGGGTGTGGTCGATACCGGCAAGACCTCCGACGCCATGGCCATCGACATGGTCAACGGCAAGGCCAACGTGGTCGACATGGTCACCGCCCTCAGCGAAACCGAAATCGCCATCGAAAGCATGGTGACGGTGCGCGACCGCGTGATCTCGGCCTACGAAGAAATCATGCGGATGCCGATCTAGTGCCACGCCCTCGTGGTTCGAGGGTCGCAAGAGCTCCCGCCTCACCATGAGGGCTACTGGAGCACCGAACCCAAAGTAGCCCTCATGGTGAGGTGCGAGTTCTTCACGAGCCTCGAACCACGAGGGCGTGGCACGTTATTGGGGTAAACTGCGCAATGCAGGCCGCGATTCGCCACTAGGACCCAACCATGACCGGCGCCGAAGTTCTCGACATTTCCTCCGATGGCATCTGGGTGTTGATCATCGTATCGGCGCCGATGATGATCGTCGGCCTGGTCGTCGGCGTCATCATCGCGCTGTTCCAGGCGCTGACGCAGATTCAGGAACAGACCCTGGTCTTCGTTCCCAAGATCATCGCCATCTTCATCACCATGCTGATCACCCTGCCGTTCCTCGGCGCCACCATGGGCGGCTACATGAACCGCGTGATCGATATGATCATCGTGGGCGGATAGCGGTGACCATCGGCCTCGACTGGCTGCCCAATACGGCCTTTCTCTACCTGCTGCTGTTTACCCGCATCGGCGCCATCCTAATGCTCATGCCTGCCTTGGGCGAGGACATGATCCCGGCCCGCATGCGGCTGAGCTTCGCGCTGGCCTTCACGCTGGTCGTCTATCCGTTGCTGTCGCCCGGCATGCCCGCCATGCCCGACGATGTGATCGACATTATCGGGCTCATCTTTCACGAGCTGGCGATCGGCATCATCCTGGGCGCCATTGCCCGGATCACCGTGATGGCCACGCAGGTGGCCGGTGCGATCATCGCGTTTCAGACGGGCCTCTCCACCGCCATGGCCGCCGATCCGACGCAAACCGGTATCCAGGGCGCGGTGTTCGGCAGCTTTCTCAGCTTCCTGGGCATGGTGCTGATCTTCGCGACCGACCTGCACCACATGGCGCTGGCCGCAACCTATGACAGCTACATGGTGTTTCCCCTCGATGCGCCGCTGATGTTCGACGATGCGGCGCAGATGGCCATCAGAACGGTCGCCAGCGCCTTCACCATCGGTGTCCAGATGTCGGCGCCGTTTATCGTTTTCGGCCTGGTGTTCAACCTTGGCGCCGGCATCCTGGCCCGGTTGATGCCGGCCATGCAGGTGTTCTTCGTGCTGATGCCGGCCAATATCATCGTCGGACTGGTGCTGTTCGCGCTCCTGCTGACCATGATGATGGGCTGGTACCTCACCGGCTTTGAGAATCATCTCGCGATGTGGAGGGGCTAGGGATGTCCCGAAATCCACGTCAGGACGAGTCGAGAACGGCGGTTGGCGAGAACCGGAGCGCAGCGTACGTTTTGTACGTGAGCACCGGAAGCGGAGCCAACTGCTGCTCGCAGGCCGTCATCACGTGGATAGCGGGGCATCCTGATGTCTGACGAAGCCCCCGAGAACGACTCAAAAACAGAAGACCCTTCTCAAAAGAAGCTCGAGGATGCGCACAAGAAGGGCGACGTCGCCAAGAGCCAGGAAGTGGTCACCTGGTTCATGCTGCTCGGCTCAGCCGTTATCTTCGCGATGATGGCGCCCTCGACTGCGGCGAACCTGATGGGGTCGCTCAAGGTGCTGATGATGAATGCCGACCAGTTCGAGCTGGGCGGAGCGGGCTTCGGAGCCTTCTTCAACGGTTTGGCATTGGCGCTGCTGGGCACGGTGCTGATCCCGCTGGCCGTCTTGTCGTCCTGCGCGGTTGCGGCCAACCTCATTCAGCACCGGCCATTGCTGTCCGTCGAACCGATCACCCCGAAATTCTCCAAGATTTCGCCGCTGGCGGGCTTCAAGCGCATGTTTTCCAGCGAATCCCTGGTCAATTTCGGCAAGGGCCTGCTCAAGATTTCCGTCGTGGGCACGGTGCTGTTCTTCGTGGTGTGGCCCGAGCGCGACCGGCTCGACACCATGATGACCGCCGATCCCCTGATCATCCTGGCCGACTTCCAGGAGATCGGCATCAAGATCTTCACGGCGACCCTGGCCATCGTCACGGCCATCGCTCTGGCCGACTACATCTACGTCCGCCAGAAGTGGTGGAAGCGGCAGATGATGACGCTGCAGGAGACCAAGGACGAATACAAGCAGATGGAAGGCGACCCCCATATCAAGGGGAAACTGCGCCAGTTGCGGCAGGAGCGCTCGCGCAAGCGCATGATGTCCGCCGTGCCCGATGCCACCGTAGTCATCACCAACCCGACCCACTTTGCCGTGGCGCTCAAATACGACCGTGCCATGGGCGCCCCGCAATGCGTCGCCAAGGGCGCCGACGCCGTGGCCTTCCGCATCCGCGAACTGGCCAAGCAGCACGACGTCCCGATCGTCGAAAACCCGCCGCTCGCGCGTGCGCTGTTCGCCAGCGTCGAGGTGGACGACACGATCCCCAACGAGCACTTCAAGGCGGTGGCCGAAGTCATCGGCTTCGTGATGCGGCTCAAGAAGGGGCCGGGCTGGAAGTCGAGCTAGGGGCATCCCCGAAAGGCGAGGCGGTGCTTTGGCACGCTTATATGCCCATCCCGTGTTGAAAACCGCGTTCGCTCTCCCCCATGCACCGGCCATTTGCTAGACCAATGGCAGTGCCTGATTCGGCACCCACGGAGCAGATTGACCCATGGCATCGACGCCGCTCGGCGAGGACAGCTATCCAGACCCCTTGCTGGCCAACCGGGGCGGCAGCGCCGGGCTGTGGCGGGTCGTCGTCCTGGGCCTGGTTCTGATCGCCGTAGCCGTGGCGTTCTCGCTGTTCAGCGATCGTATTTCGCCCGATCTGATCATGACTTTTGTCGGCGTGCTGGCAGTGGTCGGCGTCTTCTGCTTGTTTGGCCTCGCGGCGGGCCTGTTCCGCTTCGCCGGGGGCGAAGACCGGCGCACCATCTCCAACGCGGTCGTCGACAGCCTGCCGTTCGGCGCCGTCGTGGCCGATCGCGATGGCAAGATTTCCTACGTCAATTCTCATTATGGCAGCTTCACCGGGGCGATGACCAATGGCCTGCCGGTCGGCGTGCCGCGCCTGTTTGCCGGTCAGTCCGAGGCCAGCGAAGGCATCTACCGCCTGTCGCGCGCCGCCAAGGACGGTCGCGCCGCCATCGAGGATGTCCGCATTGTCGGTGGTCTTGGCGGTTCGCAGGCCAATAGCGGCAAGGCCTACTGGTACCGCGTCGGCGTGCGCCCGCTGCCTGAATCCGACGAGGCCAAGAAGCCACTGGTCATCTGGTCCGTCGAAGACATCACCCGCGACCGCGACAGCAATGAAAGCGCCTTCCGCGACCTGCAGCGCGCCATCGACTATCTCGACCATTCGCCGGCCGGTTTCTTCTCGGCCGATGCGCATGGTCGCATCCAGTATCTCAACTCCACGCTGACCGACTGGCTGGGCTATGATTTGGCCGAGTTCAATTCCGGGCATCTCGGTCTCAACGATATTGTGCGCGGCGATGGCTCGCATCTGTTGATGGGCGGCCGCAGCGATGGCGAAATCCGCACCGAGATCATCGATATCGATCTCGTCCGTCGCAACGGTACCAGTCTGCCGGTCCGCCTGCTGCATCGCGCTGCCCGCCTTGCCGATGGCGAACTGGGCGAGACGCGGACGCTGGTGCTCGACAAGTCCAACGCCCCGGACACCGAGGAAGAGTTGCGCGCCGCCGAAGTCCGTTTCTCGCGCTTCTTCAACGACACCCCCTTTGCCATCGCGACGCTCGATGCTGAAGGCCGGATCATCCGCACCAATGCACCCTTCGGGCGCATCTTCCGCTGGTCCGGCGAGGAAAAGAGCCTCGAAATGCAGCCGCTGACGGAGCTGATCGGGGAGGGCAGCCGCGACAAGTTCGGCAAGGCCCTGGCCGATGCTGCGGCGCATCGCTCTGAAGTCGAGCCGGTCGATGCCCTGCTTAGCGCCGAGGGCGATCACGCCGTACGGCTCTACCTCTCTGCCTCGGAAATGAGTTCCGGCTCACCCGAGCAGGTCAATGTCTACGCCCTCGACATGACCGACCAGCGCAAGCTTGAAGCCCAGTTTGCCCAGAGCCAGAAGATGCAGGCCGTGGGCCAGCTCGCCGGTGGCGTGGCGCATGATTTCAACAACCTGCTGACCGCCATCATCGGATTCTCCGATCTGCTGCTGCTCAAGCACAAGCCGGGTGATCCCAGTTTCAGCGAGCTCATGCAGATCAAGCAGAACGCCAACCGCGCCGCCGGCCTCACCCGCCAGCTGCTGGCCTTCTCGCGCCGCCAGACCCTGCGTCCGCAGGTGCTGGAACTGCCGCTGATCGTCGACGACCTCACTGTGCTGCTCAAGCGCATGATCGGCGAGAAGAATACCCTGACGGTCGAGCACGGCCGCAACATATGGCCGGTCCGCGCCGACGTGGTGCAGCTCGAACAGGTCATCATCAACCTGGTCGTCAATGCCCGCGACGCCATGCCCAATGGTGGCTCGATCACCATTCGCACGTCCAATGTCCAGCAGGTCGAAGCGGCGCAGATGAGCTTCGAGGGCATGGTGGCGGCCGACTACGTGCTGATCGATGTGCAGGACACCGGCACCGGCATGAGCGCTGAGATTATCGAGAAGATTTTCGAGCCCTTCTTCACCACCAAAGAACTGGGGAAGGGCACCGGCCTGGGCCTTTCGACCGTCTATGGTATCGTCAAGCAGACCGAGGGCTTCATTTACCCGGTCTCGACTGTCGGGGTGGGCACCACCTTCAAGATATTCCTGCCGCGTCACGTGGCCAGCGCCACCGAAGTGGCGGCCAAGGTCGCGGCTGCTGCTGCGCCGGTCAGGGACCTGACGGGTCACGAGCGCATCCTGCTGGTCGATGACGAGGAAAGCGTGCGCGCTTTCTCCGCCCGCGCCCTGCGCACGACCGGCTACGAAGTGTTCGAGGCCGATGGCGGCGAAGAGGCTCTAGAAATTCTGGAAGATCAGGACTTCAGAATTGACCTGATGATTTCCGACGTCGCCATGCCGGAAATGGACGGGCCAACGCTGCTCAAGCATGTCCGCGAGACGATGCCCAATCTCAAGGTCATCTTCGTCTCCGGTTATGCCGAGGAAAGCGTGCGCCGCGATATCGAGGACGACCAGAGCGTCGAGTTCCTGCCCAAGCCCTATTCGCTCGACCAGATCAATTCCAAGGTCAAGGAAGTGCTGCAGAAGCTGGGCAAGGACGAGGTCAATTGAACGAGCAGGGCCGGTTTCACGGACCGTCCGAGTTCAACGTTCTGGGCGAGGCTCTGCAGCCTTGCTCCAGCGATCCGCTGACCGGATTCTTCCGCACCGGCTATTGCGCCGTCGGCCCTGATAGCGCGGCGGTGCATCTGGTCTGCATCGAAGCGACTGACGACTTCCTCGCTTACTCGAAATCGGTCGGCAACGACCTGTCGACCCCCATGCCACAATACGCGTTTCCAGGTCTGGTGGCCGGCAACCGCTGGTGCCTCGTGGCGGCGCGATGGCTACAAGCCCACCAGGCCGGCAAGGCGCCGCGCGTGTTCCTGCGTGCCACCAATCAGGCCGTGCTCGGACTTATCCCCATGGGTGTCCTGCGGGGCTATGCTCTGGATCTGAACTGAACCTGGAGCTACCGCCCGTTTTCTCGAACGATGCGGATCACCGCGGCGATGGCACCCAGGAGTGCCACAACAAAGAACGTCCACTGGACGACCGCCAGGAACGTGCTGGGTGCTTCGGCCGAAAAGAAGATCGTGTAGCCCAACCAGGCAGCGACAGCGGCACAAATGAGCGCCGAGATGCGAGGATCGTTCATTGGTGTCTACTCCTGAACAATTTCGGTGAGCACGACATCCAGCTTCTTGAAGCCAAACTCCATGCCATCGGCCATCGGCGTGCTCAGCGCACCGTCGCGCGCCTCCTTGGACGAGTAGGTGATTGTGTTGATGAGTGTCGTTTGTTCGGCCATTTCTTCCAGCTCCAGCCGGGAGATCGTCTCGCCGCCGGTCCAGTCGTCTTCGAAGATTTCGGCGCTGACTACGCGCTCCACCGGCTCGATCTCGCGGATGACGCCACCCATCGCCATAACGTAGCCACTTGGCGCCTTCCAGACATAGCGGTACTTGCCGCCCACTCTGGCTTCGAATTCGCACTCGGTCATGATCCAGCCTTCGGCGCCATTGAGCCACCGGCGGATCAGCGCCGGCTGGGTGTAACAGGCGAAAACCAGATGCCGCGGCGCATCGAATTGCCTGGTGATGACGACCTGCGTATCAGTCGGCGTGGTGATGGTCAGCGGTCCGCCAAAAGCCATGGTTATCCCCCTCAGTTCTTGCCAGCCATCGCTTCGAGTTTTTTCAGCTCGGCGAGCAGATCATCCAGCTGCCCGAACTGCGTTTCCCAGTATTTCCGGTACTCGATCAGCCACCCCGTCGCCTCTGCCAAAGGCCCGGCCTCAAGCTTGCATGGCCGGCGCTGGGCGTCGCGGCCCCGTGAGATCAATCCGGCATTCTCCAGCACTTTCAAGTGCTTGGATATGGCGGGCTGGCTCATGGCGAAAGGTTCAGCCAGATCCATCACCGACGCCTCGCCCTGCGCCAGACGCGCCAGGATGGCGCGCCGCGTGGGGTCGGAGAGGGCTTGAAAGGTGGCGTCGAGGCTGGCAGGCGCAGGCATGGAATAACTTTCAGGTTCTAGAACCGTTCGGTTATCTTATTCCCGTGTGGCTAAATGCGTCAAGCCGTGCCACCGGGAATCGGCGTGCCGGGTGCCAGCAGGCCCTTGGCGGCCAAAGTCGTCCACAACTCGCCGGGGATGCTTACATCCCACCAATCGAGAATGCCGTCGAGTTCTGCGGGCGAGCGCGGTCCGGGCAAGACGTTGCAAACCGCCGGGTGGGTCAGCGGGAACTGCAGGGCTGCGGCCGGCAGAGGCACGCCGAACTCCTGGCAGACCGCGTCGATCGCCTTGACCTTGGCAACGATCGCCTCGGGTGCCTTGGCATAGTTGAACTTGTCGCCACCAACCAGAATGCCGGAATTGAACGGGCCGCCGACCACCACGGACGCGCCGCGCTTGATGCAAGTGGTCATGAACGGATCGAGCGAGGTCTGCTCCAGCAGCGTATAGCGCCCGGCCAGCAGGAAGACGTCCCAGTCGCCCAGCGCGAAGGCGTCCATCAGCACTTCCCACTCGTTGACGCCCAGGCCGATGGCCTTGATGACTCCGCCGTCACGCAATTCGCGCAGTGCCTTGTAGCCGCCGGTCTCGAGCTGCTTCCACAGCGGCCTGTTGCCTTCCACGCCATGGGTGGCAACGCCGATATCGTGCACATAGACGATGTCGACGCTGGCCAGCCCCAGCCGCTGCAGGCTGTCCTCGAACGAGCGCATCACGCCATCGTAGGAATAGTCATAGACCTGATTGAAGGGCAGGGGATCGACCCAGGCGCCCTTGTCCTGTTGTCCGTCAACCACGGGAGCCAGGAGGCGGCCGACCTTGGTGGAAAGCACGGCATCGATGCGACGCTCGCGCAACACGTCGCCAACGAGGTGCTCAGACCGGCCCAGCCCATATTGGGGTGCCGTGTCGACGTAGTTTATCCCCGCATCAAGGGCGTGATGTACAGTGGCCCGGGCCTGATCGGCCGGAACGGCGCTGAAAATACCGGCCAGCGATGCGCCGCCCAGCCCCAGCGTGGTGACCTCAAGCGCGGTCTGTCCAACGCGGCGTTTTTCGAATGTACGAGCCGTCATACTATCCCTCCCGGAGCGAGGGATAACTGACATGTTAGTGGCGATGCTTCAAGCTAATAGAGGTTGCCTACGACTATCGGATGCTCGGATTGCACCTGGATCGGATTGCGCAAAGCTGCGCCGAACTGGGCTTCTTCGATCTCGAATGCGTCACCCGGCTTGGTGCTGATGCCGTCGGCAAAGCTGAGGGTCGCCGTGCCGAAGCAGTGGACGTGCACGTCGCCCGGATTGCGGAACAGGTCGTACTTGAAGTGGTGATATTCGAGGTTGGCGATGGTGTGGCTCATATTGTTCTCGCCGCTGAGGAACGGCTTTTCCCACAGCACCTTGCCGTCGCGCCAGATGCGCGACATGCCCTCGATATGGTTGGGCAGATCGCCGACGCGCAGCTCCGGCCCGAACGAGCAGGCGCGCAGTTTGGAATGGGCGAGGAACAGGTAATTCACCCGCTCGGTCACATGGTCGGAGAACTCGTTGGCCAGCGCAAAGCCAAGCCGGCGTGGCTGGCCGTTCTGGTCGATCACATAGATGCCGGCGATCTCGGGCTCCTCGCCCGCATCCAGCGCGAAGCTTGGCGAGGGAATGGCCTGGCCCGGATTGATCACCGAATAGCCGTTGCCCTTGTAGAACCATTCCGGCTGCACGCCCTTCTGGCCAGCCGCCGGCTTGCCGCCCTCGACGCCCATCCGGAACATCTTCATGGAATCGGTCAGGTTTTCCTCGACCTTCGTTCCGGCCGATTTGTGCATGGCGTCGCGCGTCGCGGCGGACCCGAGATGGGTCAGGCCGGTGCCGGTGACATAGAGGTGAGCGGGATCGGGATGATCGATTGGCGTCAGCATGCGGCCATCGGCCAGGATGGCGGCGCGATCGACCGTCTCGCCCAGGCCATGCGATGCGATCAAGGCGGCCAGCCCGCCATTGCCGGCAGCCGCTGCGGTTGCCAGCTGATAAACGCTGGTCGCGCCGTTGACCTTGCGGGCGGTGCCGCCTTCGACAGCCGCAACCGCGCGTTCACCGTTGGTGTCGAAGAATTGGATGAGATTCATGGCGGGGCTCCTCCGCTGGGCGCCCGACAGGGCCGAATTGGCTGGCATAAAACGCAACATGCCCCCCAGACGCAAGCCCAAAAATCATACTTATCGACGGAAGCATGATTCTCGCGGTCCTGCTGACATGATCTGGCAGGATGTTCTCATTTTGTGCATTGACAGTTCCGGAACAAGATGAGAACAAATAGGGCACATTCAATGCATGGCCACATCAGGCGTCGGCGCGTTGCGCAGCCTCCGAGAGCGTGGAATAAGGAGAGACTAGATGGCTAACGCGCCGCTTCGTGTAGTTGAAGGTGGATCGATGGATAAGGACAAGGCACTTGCCGCGGCGCTCAGCCAGATCGAGCGCAATTTCGGCAAGGGCTCGATCATGCGCCTTGGCGAGGCATCGTCCATCGAAGTCGAGTCGATCTCGACCGGCTCGCTTGGTCTCGATATCGCGTTGGGCATTGGCGGGCTGCCCAAGGGGCGTATCGTCGAAATCTTCGGGCCGGAAAGCTCGGGCAAGACCACCTTGGCGCTGCATGTGATTGCCGAGGCCCAGAAGGCTGGCGGCATCTGCGCCTTCGTCGACGCCGAACATGCCCTCGACCCCATCTATGCCCGCAAGCTCGGCGTCAGCGTCGATGACCTGCTGATCTCGCAGCCTGATGCCGGCGAACAGGCCCTCGAAATCACCGATACTCTGGTCCGCTCCGGCGCCATTGACGTTCTGGTGGTTGATTCGGTGGCGGCACTGACGCCTCGCGCCGAGCTGGAAGGCGAGATGGGCGACTCACTGCCGGGCCTGCAGGCCCGCCTGATGAGCCAGGCCATGCGCAAGCTGACTTCGTCCATCTCCAAGTCCAAGTGCCTGGTCATCTTCATCAACCAGATCCGTATGAAGATCGGCGTGATGTATGGCTCGCCCGAGACCACGACCGGCGGTAACGCGCTCAAGTTCTATGCCTCGGTTCGCCTCGATATCCGTCGCATCGGCGCCATCAAGGATCGCGAAGAGATCGTTGGCAACCAGACCCGCGTGAAGGTGGTCAAGAACAAGCTGGCTCCGCCGTTCCGCCAAGTCGAATTCGACATCATGTATGGCGAGGGTATTTCCAAGACCGGCGAGCTTCTCGATCTGGGCGTCAAGTCCGGTGTCGTCGAGAAGTCAGGCGCCTGGTTCTCCTACGATAGCCAGCGCATGGGGCAGGGCCGCGAGAACGCTCGCCAGTTCCTCAAGGACAATCCGGCGGCTGCAGCAACCATTGAGCAGGGGGTGCGCGAAAGCTCGGGCCTCCTCGGCGAAGTGCTGCTGGTGGCAGGCGGCGATGACGACGCTGGTAGCGACGACGAATAAAAACTGCCTCCCATGCAGGGAATGCCTGAGGCATCGCGCAAGCGATGCCTCTTTTGTTTGTTGGGCCTGTCGCCACCCCAATCCCGCCGCAATGCTGGACATCCCGGCAAACCACGGGATAGAAAGCCAGCCGACCTGTTCTGCGGCGCTGCGGCGCCAGTTTCCGAATGAAAGCCTGACATGACCAGCGTAAATGACCTCCGTTCGAGCTTTGTCGATTACTTTGCCCGCAATGGTCATGAAGCCGTCGCGTCGAGCCCGCTTGTGCCGCGCAACGATCCGACACTGATGTTCGTCAATTCGGGCATGGTCCAGTTCAAGAACGTCTTTACCGGCGTCGAGAAGCGCGACTATTCGCGCGCCACCACCGCGCAGAAGAGCGTGCGCGCCGGCGGCAAGCACAACGATCTCGACAATGTCGGCTTCACCGCGCGTCACCACACCTTCTTCGAGATGCTGGGCAACTTTTCGTTCGGCGACTATTTCAAGGATCAGGCGATCGAATACGCCTGGAACTTGCTGACCAAGGAATGGGGCCTTCCCAAGGAAAAGCTGAGCGCTACCGTCTATCAGGACGACGACGAGGCGTTCGAACTCTGGAAGAAGATCGCGGGTCTCCCCGAAGACAAGATTGTTCGTCTCGGCGCCAAGTCCAATTTTTGGCAGATGGGTGATACCGGTCCCTGTGGTCCGTGCTCGGAGATTTTCTACGATCACGGCGACAAGTATTGGGGTGGCCCTCCGGGATCGCCTGAAGAAGACGGCGATCGCTTCGTCGAGATCTGGAACCTCGTCTTCATGCAGTTCGAGCAGGCGCCCGATGGCAGCCGCACCAAGCTGCCCAGGCCGTCGGTCGATACCGGCATGGGGCTCGAGCGCGTTGCCGCGGTCATGCAGGGCACTAACAACAATTACGAAATCGACCTGTTCAAGACGCTGATCGATTCCGTGGCCCATCAGACCGGCACCAGCCTTAAGGGTATCGAGGAAGGGCCGCTGGCCTCGCTTCGCATTATTGCCGATCACCTGCGGTCGATGAGCTTCCTGATCGCCGAGGGCGTGCTGCCGTCCAACGAGGGGCGTGGCTACGTGCTGCGCCGCATCATGCGCCGGGCCATGCGCCACGCGACGCTGCTGGGTGCGCAGGAGCCGATGATCCACCGCATCGTGCCGACGCTCGTCCGCGAAATGGGCCAGGCCTATCCGGAACTGGTGCGCGGCGAGACCATGGTTGAGGAAACCATCCATCTCGAAGAACGCCGCTTCCTCAAGACGCTGAGCCGCGGCCTCCAACTGCTGGACGACGCGACTGTCGATCTGAAGCAGGGCGACATGCTCGAAGGCGTCACCGCCTTCAAGCTCTATGACACCTATGGCTTTCCACTCGATCTGACCCAGGACGCCCTGCGGAACCGCGGCATCAATGTCGATCTGTCCGGCTTCCAGGATGCCATGGCGCGGCAGAAGGCCGAGGCGCGCAAGAGCTGGGCGGGCTCGGGTGAAGCGGGTGAAGACAAGGTCTGGTTTGCAGTGGCCGACCAGGTCGGCCCGACCGAATTCCTTGGCTACGAAACCGAGGTTGCCGAAGGCGTTGTTACGGCGCTGGTCCGTGGCGGCCAGATGGTCGAGACGCTGGCTGTGGGTGAGGAAGGCTTCATCATCCTCAACCAGACGCCGTTCTATGGCGAAAGCGGCGGCCAGGTCGGCGATACCGGCGTGGTCAAGGGCGAGGGCGTTGCTGCTGATGTCACCGAGACGCAGAAGCATCACGGCGTCTTTGCACACAAGGTCCGGGTTACCCAGGGTGCCATCAAGCTCGCGTTGCCATTGACGCTGACCGTCGATCACGGACGGCGGTCATCCATCCGGGCCAATCACTCGGCGACGCATCTGCTGCATGAAGCCCTGCGCATCGTGCTGGGCGACCATGTCGCTCAGAAGGGTTCGATGGTGTCCGCCGACCGCCTGCGCTTCGACTTCGTCCATACCAAGCCGGTCACCGATCAGGAGCTGGCTGAGGTCGAGGATATCGCCAACACCATTATCCTCCAGAACACCCCGGTCGAGACGCGACTGATGGGTGTTGAAGAGGCCAAGGAATCGGGCGCGCGCGCACTGTTCGGCGAGAAGTATGGCGACGAGGTCCGTGTCGTTGCGATGGGCGAGCCTACCGGCAACGGTTTGGGCTGGTCGGTTGAATTGTGCGGCGGCACGCATGTGCGGCGCACCGGCGATATCGGTCTGGTATCCGTAGTGGCCGAGAGTGCCGTCGCGGCGGGCGTGCGTCGCATCGAGGCGCTGACGGGTAAGGCGGCGCGTCATCGCGGCAATAGCAATGTGCAGATCGTTGAATCGGCAGCGGGCCTGCTGCGTTCGGGCAGCCACGAGGTGCTCGACCGTATTGCGGCCCTGCAGGACAACGTCAAAAAGATCGAGCGCGAGCTGTCCGATGCCCGCAAGAAGTTGGCGCTAGGCGGCGGCGCCGGGTCTGGCGCCACCGCTGCTGCCGACGAGACGGTCAATGGCGTGACCTATGTCGGGCGCGCCGTCGAAGGCATCGCCGCCAAGGACGTCAAGGGCCTGGTCGATGCCGAGAAAAAGCGCATCGGCTCCGGTGTCGTGACCGTCGTGCTCAAGGGCGACGATGGCAAGGGCACGGTCGCGATCGGCGTGACCGATGACCTGACGGCAAAGTATGCTGCGGGCACCCTCATCAAGCTCGCAACCGCCGCGCTGGGCGGGCAGGGCGGCGGCGGTCGTCCTGACATGGCGCAGGGCGGTGGCCCCGATGGTTCCCGGGGCGCCGAGGCAATCGCCGCAGTCCGTGGCGCCCTCTAGGCAATGAATGGAAAATCCCTGCGAAAGCGGGGATTTTTGTCTCTAGAGGCCAGTGCGCCAGAAGAAGATGCGCGGCTTCCAGACGATTTTGAGCTTCTCAGTAAGAACATTGGCGAGCCCTGCCGCCAACACAATGACCAGGCCGATGACGGCGACATAGTCTGGATATTCGCCGAAGAACGCCGCCCCGAAGACGATGGCCCAGATCAGCTGGCTATACTGGACCGGCGCCACCAGATTGGCCGGTGAGTGCTTGGTTGCGGCAATGAGCAGCAGGCCGCCTGTCCCGCCCACAAGGCCGATTCCGAGAAACACCGCCAACTGCTCCAGCGAAGGCAGCACGAAGAACGGGATCATTAGCACGCCGTTGAAGATGGCCGAATAGAGCACCTGGAGGCCGACGAGGCTCACACGGCGTTCCCTGGGTGCCACATGGCGCAGAATGATCGTGGTGACGCCGCCAAAGAACACGCTGCAGAAGATGGCGAGGTGGCCAAGCTGCAGCTCGCGCACGCCAGGCCGGATGACCAGCACGACGCCGAGAAAGCTGATCAGCAGCAGCAGCCAGCGATGCACGGCAACGTGCTCCTTGAGCACCAAGACGCTCAGCAGCGTGACCATGATCGGCGTGAGGAACCCGATGGCATAGACGTCGGCAAAAGGGATGTGGGTGAAGGCATACATCACGCAGGCGGTGCCCGAGATAGCTGTAGCGCATCGTAAGTGGACCAACCAGGGATGCCGCAGCTTGTAGAGGTCGCGCCAGCGCTCGCCGCGCTTGGTCAGCATGGCCGGAATGATCGAGAAGGTCGTCGTGAAAAACGCGATCTCGAAAACCGACATTGTCGGGCCGGTCACCTTGATGAGGGCGTCGGCCATGGAGAAGCTGGCATAGGCCAGAAATGCAAGAAGGACGCCGATTGGCATCGAAAATCCGGAAATGTATGAGGGACTCGGGATCAATTGATCCTACCATACAAGCGCCGACGCGGCCCGTCGATGCTCCCTCCAGCGCCCGTCGAACTATATTTCAGGGCCCTGGACTTCGCTTATGTCTGTGGGTGATGTGGGCCGCCGCGCCCTATACTCGGCGAACCGGCCGGCGATGCGAGTGCGGGCCCCATCGATGAAGACGTTGACCAGCCCCGACAGCACCACGACGGCCAGGCCGATATAGGCCAGCAGGTCCGGATATTCGGCATAGAAGAAAGCGCCCAGGCTGATCGCCCACACGATCTGCACATACTGGATTGGCGCCACCTGGCTGGCCGGCGCATTGCGCGTCGCGGCGATCAACAGAATATGCCCCATGCCGACCATGGCGCCCGATGCCGCCAGCAGGCCGAACTGTTGCGGAGTGGGCATGACGAAACCGGGGATCATCAGCACGGCGTTGATGACGAGGATATAGATCGCGGGCAGCGCGATCAGGCTGACGCGTTTCTCGGTCGGCGCGATCACGCGCAGGATCGTCGTGGTCGACGCGCCGAACACGGCGCAGAGCAGGGCGGTCAAGTGGCCGAATTCCAGCTCACGAAAGCCCGGTCTGACCACGAGCATGACGCCGGCAAAGCCCAGGGCCAGCATGGCCCAGCGCACCATGTCGACCCGCTCCCTGAGGATGAAAACTGACATCACCGTAATAAACAGCGGCATCATGAAGACCAGCGAATAGGTCTCGGCAAAGGGAATGGTCGTGAACGAGACGGTCACGAGCATGGCCGAAGTGACGCCGGTGAACGAACGGAGATGAACCAGCAGCGCGTGCCTGAGCTTGAAGCTGTCGCGCCAGCGTTCGTCCTTCGGCTTGGCAAACAACGCCGGAATCAGGCCGAACAAGGCGACGAAGAAGCCGATCTCGAACACCGAGAGGTTCTGCCCGAAGCCTTTGATAATGGCGTCGCCGCCCGAATAGATCGAATAGGCGGCAATCGCGTAAATCACGCCGACCGGCATGGCAAATCCAGGAAAACGAGGGTTTTGAGCAATGGTGTGACCATAGATGCCCGGCCCGTGACCGTCGACGGAAATAGCGACCCTGCGGCGCTATTGCGCGGTCCTTGCCGCTCGCCATCGAACCGGTATCAACGCGCCCGAGGGGCCGGCACCGAATGGGCAAAAATGCCATCTATTAACTCTGCCTGCCGCATTGCCGCTCAGTATTGCGAACTGAACGGGTCGTTCATCTGCGCGTCATCCAACAAATGTTTTGAATTGCAACATCTTGGGCAGTCCTCGATAACGGATTGCCGTGGCTTGGAGGGCTTCAACTATGCGGATTTTCCGGAAATTGGTGCTGGGGGCGGTTGCTGCTCTTGGCTTGGCATTGCCGGCCATAGCGGCCGAGCGTGCCATCATCGTGCTTGATGGCTCTGGCTCCATGTGGGCCCAGATCGACGGCAAGGCGCGCATCACCATCGCGCGCGAAACATTGGCTTCCGTACTGTCCAGTCTGCCCGACGATCTCGAACTTGGCTTCATGACCTACGGTCATCGCGAGAAGGGCAACTGCGAAGACATCCAGATGCTGGTCGAGCCTGCGACTGGTACGGGAGCGGCCATAATTGCTGCCGCCGACGCGATCAATCCCAAGGGCATGACGCCGATTTCAGACGCGGTGCGTCTGGCCGCCGAAGACCTCGCCTTCACCGAGCAGAAGGCCACGGTCATCCTGATTACGGATGGCCTTGAGACCTGCGAGGTCGATCCTTGTGCACTAGCCTCCGACCTTGAGAGCCAGGGCATTGATTTTACAACCCACGTACTAGGCTTCGGCCTTTCCGACGAGGAAGGGCAGCAGGTTGCCTGCCTCGCCGAGAATACCGGTGGGCAGTATCTGTCGGCCAATGATGGCGATGCGCTCGTCGAGGCGCTGACCACGACCGTGGCCCAGGTCGCGCAGGCCGAGCCGGTCCCGGCCCCAGAGCCAGCACCTGAGCCTGAACCCGCCGCCGTTGACTACACCGTCGCTCCCACCGCTGCTCTGTCGGAGGGCGGCCCAGATCTGGTTCGCAATGGCGGTATCGGCGATCTTACCTGGGTCTGGTATCGCGTTAATGCCGACGGCTCCAAGGGCGAATACGTGCAGACGGAATACTATGCCGACACCAAGGCCATCGTGCCGCCGGGCGACTACATCATGACGGCGACGCTTGGCTATGCGACGTCTGAGCAGCCGGTTACCGTCGAAGCCGGTAAGGTCATTACACCGCACTTCGTCCTAGACGGCGCCATTCTCGAAGTCCTGCCGCGGCCGGGCGAGGGCCAGAATGTCGACGAGGATGCTTCGATCGAAATCCTGCACGGCCAGGAATATGTGACGACCGAATATGGCACGACGCTCCTGGTGGTGCCGGCCGGTGAGACGACACTGAACATCGCGCTTGGCGAGGGCACCTATACCGAGACCTTCACCACCGAAGCTGGCAGCCGCGTGGTCAAGGACATCGTCGTCAGCGTCGGTGTTGCCAAGATCACGTCGGAATATGTCGAGGGCGCGCCGGTGGAGGCCGATATCTTCATCGAAGTGTTGGAGGCCCAGAAGTCCATCGATGGGACGCGTAAGTCGGTCACCTACGGCTACGGCGGCGAACAGCAATTCGAGCTTCCGCCGGGCGACTATGTGATGACGTACGATCTGGGCGGCGCAGCCGGCGAAGTTCCGTTCACCGTTACCGCGTCGGAACTCATCGAAGTCGTCAATGTGATGAATGCCGGCGTGCTGGCCGTCACCACCCCGGCCGACAACTACGTTGAAGTGCTGTCGGCGACAAAGGACATCCAGGGCAATCGCACGTCGTTCGACTATGGATACGGCCCGACATTCCAGACGACGCTTGCGGATGGCGACTACGTCATCGCGACCACTATCGGCGACAGCGTCACCGAAACCCCTGTCACCATCAAGGGTGGCGAGCGGTTCGAGCTGACGGTGGAAGCTGCCCCTGCTGGCGGTAAGAAGAAGTAGGCTCCTGACCGTCGCAACATAGGAAGGGCGCCCTCGTGGCGCCCTTTTCGTTTGGGCTCAGTCGTCGAAACTCACATCGCCACCGCTCGAAGCGTCGATGTCGCGGCTAGTCGGATTGCCCAGGACTTCGATGTCACCACCGCTGCTGGCCGCGGCCTTGATATCCTGCGTCGCATGAACCGAGATATCGGCACCGCTCGACGCATCTGCAGATGCGCTCTTGGCGACCAGATCGGCAGCGTCGATGTTGCTGCCGCTGGACGCCTCAACCTCAAGTGTTTCCACCTGGCCGCTCAGCTCGATATCGGCGCCGCTCGAGGCGCTGGCCGCCAGATTGGCCAACTCAGCATTGGTCACCGAGATATCAGCGCCGCTCGATGCATTGAGTTCCAGGGTGTCGCCCTTGAACCCAAGCAGATCGACATCTGCCCCCGAACCGGCGTCGACCCCTGCCAGCGCCGGCAGCGTGATGGTGAACTGCACCGCCTGACCATCGCTCAACAGCAGGCCGACAAGGCCGCCATTGATGATGAAGTCGAAGAAGTTCTGGTCGAGCTTGGCCGAGAGCACGCCGCCGTTCACCGCGACCTCCAGTTTGTCGAGCGCATCCTGGCTTCGGGACTCCGCCCGCACCGAGAAGCTGTCGCCGATGGTGACCACGGCGTCGAGCCCAGTCGCGATGTCGATCCGGTCGAATCCGGCCAGATCGAAATCACGGCTTTGGGCAAAGGCCGTGCCGGTCATGGCTACGGTGGTGGCCAGTGCGAGAATTGCGGTTCTACGCATATCGATATCCCTCCAATCACGGCCCGGTGATGGACCCGAACCGGATATGGGAGGCGATGATTGCGGCTCAAGGCCAGAAATGTGGCCAGCCGGGACTTGTAAGGCACATGTCTGTGCCTATGGCTATTTGGCGCGGACGCGATTGTTGCGAGGGTTGTGTTCAAGCTCGACCAGGCCCAGCGCTTCAAGCACCGGCGGGACATAGTTGCCGAAGCGTCCGCGAAAACCCTTGCGGATGCCGTACCAACCACCGACCGGATTGTCCGGCGAGCGCGCCCAGGCCTCGACCGTGCCGTCCTTGGCTGGCTTCTGCTCGTCGGCATTGCCCAGTTCCATCCAGTCGCCATGGGCCTTGAGCATGGCGTGAAGATCCTCGACGCAACGGAGCTGGTAGCGCAATTCGGTGCCGCCGGCATTGCAGACAAGAGCACCGGCAGCTTCGTCGCGATACATGGTGATATCGGACGTGCCGGGCGGCGTCTTGAGCTGCCACGGATCGTCCTTGGTACCGGTGCCGATGGTCATGGTTCGCTCCAAACAAAAAAGGCCGGGTCCCCGGACCCGGCCTCATCATCGCTCCAAGCCGTGGCCTACGCCATGGCCTTCTGCAGGTTCTGGTCGATGGCGTCTAGGAAGCCCAGGGTCGACAGCCACGGCTGATCCGGACCGACGAGCAGGCTCAGGTCCTTGGTCATCTTGCCTTCTTCGATCGTGTCGACGGTGACCTTTTCGAGGGTCAGCGCAAACTTGCGCAGCGCTTCGTTGTCGTCGAGCTTGGCACGGTGGGCGAGGCCGCGGGTCCAGGCGAAGATCGAGGCCGTCGAGTTGGTCGAGGTTTCCTTGCCCTGCTGGTGCTGGCGGTAGTGACGGGTCACCGTGCCATGGGCGGCTTCGGCTTCGACAATCTTGCCATCGGGCGTGGCGAGGACCGAAGTCATCAGGCCGAGCGAGCCGAAGCCCTGCGCCACGATGTCGGACTGCACATCGCCGTCATAGTTCTTGCAGGCCCAGACATAGCCGCCGGACCACTTGAGGGCCGAGGCGACCATGTCGTCGATCAGGCGGTGCTCGTACCAGATCTTCTTGGCTTCGTACTTTTCCTTGAATTCGGCGTCGTAGATTTCCTGGAAGATATCCTTGAAGCGCCCGTCATAGGCCTTGAGGATGGTGTTCTTGGTGGAGAGGTAGCAGGGGACGCCGCGATCATAGGCGTAGTTCAGCGAAGAATAGGCGAAGTCGCGGATCGAATCATCGAGGTTGTACATGGCCATGGCCACGCCGGCGCCGGGCGCCTGGTAGACTTCGTGCTCGATAACCTTGCCGTCTTCGCCGGTGAACTTGATGGTCAGCGTGCCCTTGCCGGGGAAGCGGAAGTCGGTGGCGCGGTACTGGTCGCCAAAGGCATGGCGGCCGACGATGATCGGCTGGGTCCAGCCGGGAACGAGGCGCGGCACGTTCTTGCAGATGATGGGCTCGCGGAAGATCACGCCGCCCAGGATGTTGCGGATGGTGCCGTTGGGCGACTTCCACATCTTCTTGAGCTTGAATTCCTCGACGCGCTGCTCATCGGGGGTGATGGTGGCGCATTTGATGCCGACGCCATGCTTCTGGATGGCATGGGCGGAATCGACGGTCACCTGGTCGTTGGTGGCGTCGCGGTTTTCGACGCTGAGGTCGTAATACTCGATCGGCAGGTCGAGATAGGGATGGATGAGCTTGTCCTTGATCGCCTGCCAGATGATCCGGGTCATTTCGTCGCCATCGAGATCCACAACGGGATTGGCGACCTTGATCTTGCTCATCGGAAATATCTCCCTGAATTCCGCGTATTGGGTGTGCCGAGGCTATAGCATCGGCTTTGGCGAGGCGCAAAGGCAGCTTATGGCATGGGGGCATGCCAGTTGACACCGTGCATATGCACGCCTATCTGCAGGGCCATGGATGACGAGTTCGACCTCTGCTTCGTGCTGAATACCCGCATGGCCGCCCGCGCCGTGACGCGGCGGGCTGATCGCAAGCTGAGAGCGTTCGGTATCACAGCTGCGCAGTTCACCATCCTGGGGTCATTGCTGAAACATTCTGGCCGTTCCGTGACGCAAATGGCAGACGCCATCGCCATGGACCGGACCACGCTTTCCCGCAATCTGGCCCTGCTGGAGCGCAAGGGTCTTGTCACCAGTGCAGCGGCCGAGCGCGGCAACGGGCGCATCGGCGCGCTGACCGAGCAAGGCGCTCAACTCGTCGAAATGGCCGTTCCCGAATGGCGCAAGCAACAGGCCGAGCTGCGCGCCACGCTCGACAACCCTGATTTTCCAACCGTTATCGCCGCCTTGCGGCATCTGGCCAGCGTCTAGTGCGCTGTCCAACACCTTCTACAGGAGACCTGCATGCTGAAGCCTGATCCGTCTGATCCGATCGTTGTTACCGGTATGGGCGTCGTCAGCCCGCTTGGCGTGGGTGTCGACACCATGTGGAGCCGCCTGACCTCAGGCAAGAGCGGCATTGTCCACAACGATCGCTTCGATACGGAGGGTTTTGGCGCCACCATTGCCGGGCTGGTGCCGGCCAAGGCCAACGATCCCAACGGTTTCGATCCTGCCGATTTCATCGACGGCAAGGAGATCAAGAAGATGGACGTCTTCATTCAGTATGCCATCGGCGCGGCGCATGAGGCGCTTGAGCAGGCAAACTGGCACCCAACCTCGCTCGAGGACCAGCAGGCGACCGCTACGGTCATCGGGACGGGCGTTGGCGGGTCGCCGGTGATGGCACGCGCCATCGAGATTATCCAGACCAAGGGGCCCAAGCGCCTATCGCCGTTTACGGTGCCGTCGTTTCTCGCCAATCTGGCAGCCGGATGGCTCTCGATCCTGCACAGTTTCCGCGGTCCGATCGGTACGCCGGTTACAGCCTGCGCCGCTTCTGCCCAGGCCATCGGCGATGGCATGCGCCTGATCATGACTGGCGAGGCGGAGGTTGCTGTTGTTGGCGGCGCCGAGGGCTCGGTCGATCCCATATCGCTGGGCGGCTTCGGCGCCTCGCGCGCCTTGGCCACGAGTTTCAACGACACGCCGGACAAGGCATCCCGGCCGTTCGACAAAGGGCATGACGGCTTCGTCCTGTCGGAAGGCGCGGCGGTGCTCGTCATCGAGAAACTGAGCCACGCCAAAGCCCGTGGCGCCACTCCGCTTGCCGTGATCGCCGGATACGGCACTTCGGCCGATGCCTATCACCTGACGGCGGGTTCGCCTGACGGTTCCGGGGCGCAGGTAGCGATGCGCAACGCAATCACCATGGCCGGCATCGACCAGAAGCAGATCGGCTACGTCAACGCCCACGCCACCTCCACGGCAGTCGGCGACGCCGCCGAACTGGCTGGTATCGGTGCAGTCTTCCCGGGCCGTGGCAAGGACCTGGCGATTTCGTCAACCAAGTCGGCAACTGGCCACATGCTCGGGGCGGCCGGTGCAATCGAGGCGGTCATTTCCGTCCAGGCGCTGCGCACCGGCCTGCTGCCGGCTTCGATCAATATCGAAGACCCGATGGAAGAGGCCACACAGTTCGATCTCATCGCCAACCAGCCCAAGGCCAAGGCGGTGGACTATATCCTCTCCAACTCCTTTGGTTTTGGCGGGGTCAATGCTGCGCTGGTGCTCGGCAAGGCGCCAGCCTGACGGCTATTTTGGCGGCAGGGTTGCGACGAAATTCCTGGCTGTGGTCAGCCAGCTGCCTAGAGTCTCGTCGTCTTCTATCGTGTCGCCCTGAACGAAGACAAAGCCGCCCATGGTCCGTCCGTTCATGACCATGGGGGAGGCCCCAGGACGGGCAAGGGCGTCCTTCATGCCGTCCTTGCCGACCCGTACCAGTAAGGTGCCGTCCTTGATCGGGCAGACCAGCATATTGCCGCGATGCATAAAGGCGCGGCCGTTGAACATCCTCTTTTCGATCAACACCAAGTCGGGGGTCAGGGCGCGGATGCGCTCGGATAGCTCCTCAAGGGCCAGGCTCATGCGGGGCTCTCCCGGTACTTCTGATGCTGCGGCAAGTGGTCGGCGATCAGGTCCCATTCCTGGCGGCTACGGGCGAAGATCAACTGATTGGCGTCGAACCAGTCGTTCATGCCGGCAAAGAAGCCGGCCGGAATCATCCGGATATCGGGCGCCCGCGACGACTGCCCATGTAGTGGCGTGCCGCATTCGGGGCAGAAGTGATGCGTGAAGGTCGCCCCCGAATCACATGGCCGCGCAAAGGATTTTGTTTCGCCCGCGATCGTGATCACGTCCGCCGGCACCAGTACGACGGTAGAGTGACCGGTGCCGGTCGCGCGCTGGCAATCGAGGCAAGAGCACAGCAGCATCGAGGCGACGCGGCCCGCAATGGCCAAGCGCACACGCCCACAAGCACAATTGGCTGAAACATCGATCGTAGGACGGCTGCTCATCGTCTGAGGCTGACACGTGACCGTGCAGCTCGCAAGCGTGGCTATCTTGCTTTTGCTGGCGGCAGTAGAAAGAGTGCGCCCGCCAGAAGGGGAAGGCATGGCACTGTATCCGACCTATCCTGTAGTCACCGAACGATTGACGTTGCGCCCGTTCAACCGCGGTGACGTTGATGCCGTCTTCGCCTATCGCCGGCTCGATGAGGTGGCGCGCTATCTGTTCGACGTCCCCCTGAGTCGCGAGGAATGCGCCCTGGCCGTGCAACAGCGGATCGGGCAGGTGGCGCTGGTAGCAGAGGGAGACAAGATCATCCTTGCGGTCGAGCTCAATGCCAATGGCCAACTAATCGGGGAAGTCTCGCTGATCTGGCGGAGCGTGGATGCCCGGCAGGGCGAGGTCGGCTGGATTTTTGATCCGGCGTATCAGGGCCACGGTTACGCGACCGAGGCGGCCAACGCCATTTTCGATCTCGGCTTCGGCCCTGGCGATATGCACCGCCTGGCGGCCCGCTGCGATGCGCGCAACGACGCATCATGGCGATTGATGGAGCGGCTGGGTATGCGCCGGGAGGCGCATTTCCGCGAACATGCGATCTTCAAGAGCGCATGGGACGAAGAGTATATCTATGCTATACTGTGGCAGGAATGGAATGCCCTGCGTCGGCCGCAAACTCCTGGCTGAACGCAATTTTCCGGCGTCGACGCGGTAGGATTTTCTATTCGCTGGCAGGAACTGGGCTCATTCGATGACGTTGTGACTTCGGGCTTACAAGAGTTGGCCAAGGGAGCGCGCTATCATGTCATCACTGTCTTTTCCCATCGAGACCGATCGCCTGATGCTGCGCCCCTTCGAGCGGAGCGACGTAGATGGGCTCAACGCCTATCATGCGCTGCCTTCGGTGCAGCGCTATGTTTTCAGCCGCACGCGTGACCGCGCCGAGGTCGCTGGCGCCCTTAACATCATGCGCAATCACGTGAGCTTGCAGCGCCCGGGCGATACACTAACTCTTGCCATGATCCGCAAGGGCGACAAGCAGCTGGTCGGGCATGTCTCGCTGCACTGGTCCGATGCCACGGCCGGGCAGGGTGAGGTTCGGTTCTGCATCAATCCTGCCTATGCCGGGCAGGGCTTTTCCAGGGAGGCCATATCGTCTGTCTTCGATCTTGCCTTTGATCATTTCCGCATTCATCGGGTGTTCGCCCGCTGTGATGGCCGCAACCACCACTCGATCAAACTCATGCAGCAGCTGGGGATGCGCCTTGAGGCCCATTACCGCGAGCATGCCCTGTTCCAAGGTGAGTGGGACGAAGAACTGCATTTTGCCATTCTCGATCGCGAGTGGCAGCGTTCGACCAAGGTCAAGGACTTGCCGCCGCGCCATCGCGTCGCCTGATTTGCAACGGGCCGCGAAAACGGGGTATGTGCGCACAATCTAGAGATTGGGTGCCATGGCTGGAACCGACACGTCCATCAAGATCGAGCTGCTGCCGACGCCGGCAGTCATTCTGTGCGAGCCGCAACTCGGCGAGAATATCGGCACGGCGGCACGCGCAATGGCCAACTTTGGCCTGTTGGATATGCGGCTGGTGCGGCCACGGGACGGCTGGCCCAACGAAAAAGCCATTGCGACGGCATCGCGCGCCGATCACGTCATCAACAATGTCCGCGTCTTCGACACGCTCGAAGCCGCGATTGCCGACCTGACTCTGGTCTATGCCACCACCGCGCGGTCCCGCGACATGAAGAAGGACGTTATCGGTCCGGACGAAGCCGCCGGGCGGCTTGTGGCGCATATTCACGGCGGACAACGCGCCGGCCTGCTATTCGGGCGCGAGAAGTGGGGCCTGCTCAACGAGGAAGTCGCGCTGGCTGACATGATCGTGACCCTGCCGGTCGAGCCAGCCTTTGCTTCGCTCAACATTGCGCAGGCGGTACTGATCCTCGCCTATGAGTGGCGGCGCCAGTCCGGTCAGGCCGAGACCCTGCCCTTCGGTAGTGCGCTCGCCGATGTCGCGCCACGAAGCGAACTGGTTGGGCTATTCGAACATCTGGAGGGGGTACTGGACGGGTCCGGCTTCTTCACCAGCGCCGAGAAGCGCCCGACTGTAGTGGACAATCTGAGGACGGCCCTTACCCGCGGCAATTTCTCCAGCCAGGAAATCCGCACTTTGCGCGGCGTGATTTCGTCAATTGACCGGCGGCATGAGCGGCCCAATCCCAATAGGCAGAAGCCTGCGACCAAGACCGAGGACTGAGCCGAGGGGCTTGGCTCGTTCGCCGGCTTCCTGTCAAAAATCGTGACGCAAGAAGGCTTTGACTGCGACAATCGGTCGTGTCACTCCTCCGGCCATGAGCACGCACGCCCCATCCGACCCATCCCGCCTCGCTTTCAGCTATATCGGCTTTCGCTTTTTCTGGCTGACGACGCTGCTGGTCAGCTTCGCGGTGCAGATCATGTCGGTGTCGATCGCCTGGCAGATCTATGACGTCACCGGCAATGTGTTCCTGCTCGGCCTCGTGGGCCTTTCGCTCTTCCTGCCTGCGCTGGTGCTGATTCTGATCACAGGCCTCACCGCCGACCGCTTCAATCGGCGCGGCATCATGGCCATCTGCCTGTCGGTCGAGCTGCTGTGTGCGCTGGGCTTCCTGGCTTTCGTCAATGCCGAGGCACATGAAGTCTGGCCGATCTTCGGCATTCTCGTCGTGCTCGGCACGGCGCGCGCCTTCTGGGGCCCCGCCGCGCAGTCGCTGGCCCCCAACCTGGTGCCACCGGAAGCACTGTCCAACGCAATCACCGTCAACGCGTCGGCCTGGCAATTTGCCTCGATCATGGGACCGGCCGCCGGTGGCCTGCTCTATGGCATTGCGCCGACAGTCGCCTTCGGCACCGGCGCGGCTTTGCTCGTTGTGGCAGTGGTCTGCGTCATGCTGATTCCAAAGCCGGCACAGAAGAGCGCCGGGCAGGCCACCAGCCTCGAGACCATCTTCGGCGGCTTCCGCTATATCTTCTCCAACAAGGTCGTGCTGGGCGCGATCTCGCTGGACATGTTCGCGGTGCTGATGGGCGGCGCTGTCGCGCTGCTGCCGGTCTATACCAAGGACATCCTTCACGCCGGTCCGCAGGAACTCGGCCTGTTGCGCGCCGCCCCGGGAATCGGCGCCATTGTCATGGCGCTCTACCTGACCCGGTTCCCGATCAAGGATCATGCGGGCAAGCTGCTGTTCCTGTTCGTCGGCTTGTTCGGCCTTTTCACCTTTGTCTTCGGTATCTCCACGACGGTCTGGATTTCTATTCCGGCGCTGGCGCTGGTCGGCGCCGCCGACATGGTCAGCGTCACTATCCGCGAAACCATCATGCAGCTCTGGACCCCCGAGGAGGTTCGTGGCCGCGTCAACGCTGTGAACTCGGTCTTCATCGGAGCCTCCAACGAACTCGGCGAGTTCCGAGCCGGCACCGTGGCCCATTTTATCGGTCCCGTCGCAGCGGTTGCCGTTGGCGGGGTGGGGGCCATCGCCGTTGCCATTGCCTGGAGCATCATCTTCCCGGAACTGCGGAGTCAGCGGAGCCTGGACAAGAAGATGGTCGACTAGGGCATCCCCGGAACTTTGACCGGCGTGCCGTGATCGGCGACGATCCGGTCGATTTCCTGGCGCGCAGCAAGGGCGATGGACTTCTGTTCGGCGGTCGGATTTTCGATATCGCCGAGCACGACGATATTCTCGTCGTTCAGCAGGTTTGCCGGACCGGTATAGTTGAAGCTGCCGATGATGGTCAGGCTGTCGTCGATCGTCATCAGCTTGTGGTGCAGCTTGCGGATGCCCTTCTTGTTGCCGCCAGCCAGGTAAAGTTCGATACCGGCCGCAGCCAGCGCCTTGGTTGGTGCCCACGTACGGGTACCTTGCGCCTGGTCGAGCACGCCGCGCAGCTTCACCCTGTCGTGGATCGTCAGCATGGTATCATCGATGCCTGATGACCCGGCGAAGGTGAAGATGGCGAAGTCGACGCGATCCTTCGCCTTCATCATCCGTTTCATGATTTCCATTTCTGGCCCGTGATCGGGCGCGAAACAGACTTTGACGCGAACATTGTCGACCATCAGTTCCTTGGGCTTGCGGGTCGGCGCCACCGAATACTTGCCGAAATGGCCGTTGCTGATGTCGGTGAACTCGCGGGCGAATTCCTTGGCCACCGTCTCGTCCTCGATGATGACGATGTGATTGAGGTTCTTGTGCGTGTCGGTGAGCGTGAAATTGGTCGATCCGGTGAGCACGCCCACCTTGTCCCGGATGATGAACTTCTGGTGGAAGATCTTGGGATTGAAATCCGTCCGCACCCAGGCCCTGGCGCGCAGCATGGCCATCTGGATCAGCCGGTTGGTCTCATTGCCGAGATTGCTGTCGGACACGAAGGGCAGGGCGGCGGGGTTATCGTCGATCAGGTAGTCCGCCTCCGACACCAGCCTTACGCGGACGCCGCGCAACTGCGCCCGCACGATCGCCTCGGCAATCGGCATCGAATCGACTTCCTGCACGGCGATATCGAGGGAGGCCTTGGCGCCATCGAGATAGTCGACGATGATCTTTTCCAGGTCGTCCAGCATGCTGGATGCGCCAGCTGGGTCCACATCCCGCGGACCGGTGTAGAACTTGATACGACCCAGATCGACGCCCATGGCCTCGCCCTCCGCCTGTGGTAGCATCATATGCCAAGCCCGCGCAGCCCGGCAGGGGATAAATCCCAACCACCCGGTAAGCTTGACTTTGGCGGATGTCGCTTATATGACGCGCCCACCTATCCGGACCTTTGGTCCATAGGCGCACCCGGGATCTCCTGAATATTTGGGGTCTGTCGGCCACCCGCAAGGGTGGCAGAGGAGGGCGCGATCCATTCACCGTTAAGAAGGATACGCGATGTCGAAGCGTCATTCAGTCAAGTACAAGATCGATCGCCGTCTTGGCGAAAATATCTGGGGCCGCCCGAAGTCCCCGCTCAACGCTCGTGCCTATGGCCCCGGCCAGCATGGCCAGCGCCGCAAGGGCAAGCTGTCGGACTACGGTCTGCAGCTCCGCGCCAAGCAGAAGCTCAAGGGCTATTACGGTTCGGTCACCGAAAAGGCGTTCAAGCGCCTCTACACCGAAGCCGCCCGCGTCAAGGGTGACACCGGCGAAAACCTGATCGGCCTGCTCGAGAGCCGTCTGGACGCGATCGTCTACCGCGCCAAGTTCGTCGCTACCGTGTTCGCTGCGCGTCAGTTCGTGTCGCATGGCCACATCCTGGTCAACGGCAAGCGCGTCAACATCCCGTCCTATCAGGTCAAGGTTGGCGACAAGATTGAAGTGCGTGAGCGCTCCAAGCAGCTGACCGTCCTGCTCGAAGCCACCCAGCTGGCCGAGCGCGATGTGCCGGACTATGTCGAAGTCGACCACAACAAGATGACCGCCACCTTCGCCCGCGTCCCGGGCCTGTCGGATGTGCCATACCCGGTCCAGATGGAACCGAACCTGGTCGTCGAATTCTACTCGCGCTAAGCGCAGTCGGATTTCAGAATTGGAAAGGGCCGCTCCTGGGGAGCGGCCCTTTTTCTTTGCCCTGATCTGCCTGGTCTCCCTCCCCAACGTTTTGGGGAGGGAGACACCAGACAAGTAGTCAAAACTGTGCCGGCTGCTGCGGCAGGTTATCGCTTGTCTGTGGAACAGCCATTTCCTGCAAGAAGATGGGGTCGTCATAGTCGTTGGCGGCGATCGCAGTGTCGGGAATGTTGGCCTCGAAGGCTCGCAGGCGCTTGAAGACGGAGATCAGCGAGATGATCGTCGTCCATGAACTCGCGAGGAACTTGAAGGAATCCTCCACCTGCCCGAAGGCATTGCTCACTTGCTGGAATAGGCCCAGCGTCAGCGTTCCGGCAACGATGGACGGGCCCATGGCGATCAGCGGAACGAAGTTCGAGCCCTGCAGATAAGCGTAGCGTGCGATATTGAAGTAGAGGTAGTGCCGATACAGCCGGAAGTAATTGTGCTGCATGTTGATGAACAACTGCCGCACGGTCACGGGTTCGGCGCGGTCCCCATTATCTTCGCCATAGACCAGCTCCTTACGGAAGGCAGCCTCGACGCGTTGGTTGTCAAACTCCAGGCCCGGCAGCTTCCAGCCCACAGCGGCAAGCAGCACGGTGCCAAAGGCCGACGACACCAACGCCACCCAGACCAGGCTGCCATTGACCGCGCCGAAGAACGGCAACTCGGTGATGTTTGCCGATAGATCCCACAGCAGCGGCAGGAACACGATCAGCGTCATCACTGAGGCGACTAGCGAGACGGCCAGCCCCTCCACGATTTGGGCGAAACGCTGCGTATCTTCCTGGATACGCTGGGATGCGCCTTCGATGTGACGCAGGTGCTGCCAGTGGCTCTGGTAGAAGAACGTCATCGCCCGACGCCAGCGGAACAGGAAGTGCGCAATGAAGAAGGCGTTGATCACCAGCACGGTGATGTTGGGGATCAGCACATAGGCGACGGTCCAGATCTCTCCAAGGAACTGTTCGAGCGTTACCGTGCCGGGTGTCGTCAGCGCGGTCTGAATGAGATTGTAGAAGCTCCCGTACCAGTCGTTGAGCCAGGCGCTGATCTGGACGTTGAAATAGACAATCTCGATGATGGTGACGCTGCCCACCACACTCCACCAGTACCACCGGCGATTGCCGCCGATCCAATACCAGGGAATGCAGAACAGGTAGCCGGACATCAAAACATACTGGTAGAGCCAGACCTTGTCCGAGGAGAAGAATGGCTCCGGATTGGCCTCTGTAACTGGGATGCCGAGCCACGGCCCCAGACTGATGACCGACTGCAGGCCACTGCCGATTGTGTACCAGGCCACCATGACGACTGCGATCCAGCAGAGCGCCGCAGTAAAGAACAGACGAGGATTGGGAAAGAAGGATCGAAACACCGCGAGACTCCTGGGTGCCGAGAAGATGGTTCATGTAACGGTCGCATTTCGACTAAAGCAAGAAGCGGAAGTTAAGCTTTGGTAAGGTTTGCACCGTCCGGTTTCCCTTTCCCTCTCGGGCAGGGGGCGCTATCAGCTACGCCATGACACCAGAGAGAGTTTCGCCATGAGTGACGTCATGGACGCGCCGGTCGATGAAGCAGAGGCCGGCGGCCATCCGATCTATGCCCAGGCGCCCCGTAGCGGCGAGTTCAACAAGCTGCGCAAGCGGTTGATCCGGCATACGCGCGAGGCGCTGGACAAGTTCGCCATGGTGCGGCCCGGCGAGAAGTGGCTGGTGGCGCTGAGCGGCGGCAAGGACAGCTACTCCATGCTGGCGCTGCTGCTCGATCTCAAATGGCGCGGCATGCTGCCGGTGGAGCTGCTGGCCTGCAATCTCGACCAGGGGCAACCCAATTTCCCCAAGCACATCCTGCCCGAATTTCTGACGGACCTCGGCATTCCGCATCGCATCGAGTATCGCGACACCTATTCGATCGTGACCGAGAAACTCCCGGTGGGGGCAACCTATTGCTCACTCTGCTCCCGCCTGCGCCGTGGCAATCTCTATCGCATTGCACGCGAGGAGGGCTGCTCGGCGCTGGTGCTGGGCCACCATCGCGACGACAGCCTCGAGACCTTCTTCATGAACCTGTTCCATGGCGGCAAGCTGGCCGCCATGCCGCCGCGCCTGCTCAATGACGAGGGCGATATCGAGGTCCTGCGACCGCTAATCTATTGCGGCGAGGAGGATCTGCAGCGCTTCTCCGACGCCATGGCCTTCCCGATCATCCCCTGCGACCTGTGCGGCAGCCAGGACGGGCTCGAGCGCAATGCCATGAAGGCCATGCTGTCAGACATCGAAAAGCGTATGCCCGGTCGCAAGGATGTCATGATCCGCGCGCTAGGCAACATCAATGCCAGCCACATGCTCGATACCAACCTGTTCGATTTCGCCGGCCTCACCTGCAAGAGGACTGCATCTTGAATTTTGACGTCAATGACCTCGTCGAGATTCTGCGCGATGCGGGTCGGCAGGAGATTGCGCCCCGTTTCCGCAACCTCGATGAAGGGGACATCGACCAGAAGACCTCCGCCATCGATCTGGTGACACAGGCTGATCTGGGTGCCGAACGTCTCATCACTGACGCTCTGCGTGCCCGCTTTCCCGATGCGATGATCCTTGGCGAAGAGGCCTATGCCGTCGATCATCGTATCATGAGCGGCCTGGCCGATGCCGAGCTGGCCTTTGTCATCGACCCGGTGGATGGCACATTCAACTTCGCGGCGGGCAACGGCCTGTTCGGCTCGATCCTCGCCGTGGTGCGGCATGGCGAAACCGTCGCCGGCATCATCTGTGATCCGCTGTTAGGCGACGTGCTGGTGGCCGAGCGTGGTGCCGGGGCTCATATAAGGCGACCGGACGGCCAGTCGCGCGTGGCGCGCGTTGCGCCGCCCGCACCGCTTGATGAACTGATCTCGGTGATGACCTGGAGCTATCTGGAGGAGCCCTTGCGCTCGCGCGTGGCCGCCAACATGGCCAAGGTCCGCATGTCGATGGCTTATGGCTGTTCGGCTTACGAATACTGGATGGTTGCGACCGGACGTGCGCATTTTTCCGGCTCGCAGATCATGATGCCGTGGGACCATCTTGCCGGCGTCCTCATCCACCAGGAAGCTGGTGGCTACAGCGCCCGGTTCGATGGCACACCCTACCGCGTGGGCCAAATCGATGGCGGCCTGTTATGCGCGCCAGATGCCGATTGCTGGAGCCTCATCAACCGCCAAATCATCGGTGCTCGTCGCGATCAATCGGGCAGCGGGGCCTGAACCTTGAGCGATCTGGGGCAACTCATCGGCGAGGTGCATGCCGAGCTGTCGCCGCGGCTGGGGGAGGGCAAGGTTGCCGACTATATCCCCGAGCTGGCCAAGGTGCCGCTTGAGCGGTTCGGTATTGCCGTTGCTACCGTCGGTGGCGAAGTCTTCACCGCTGGCGATGCGCTGGAGCCGTTCTCGATCCAGAGCATTTCCAAGCTCTTCACCCTGACGCTAGCGCTGGGCAGCGTCGGCGACAGTTTGTGGACCCGGGTGGGCCGGGAGCCATCGGGCAACCGGTTCAATTCGATTGTGCAGCTCGAAGCCGAGCAGGGTCGGCCGCGCAACCCGTTCATCAATGCCGGGGCTATTGCCGTCACCGACCTGATCCTGGCCGGTTACCGGCCCAAGGAGGCGATCGGCGAGATCGTCCGCTTCGTGCGGTTCCTTGCGGGTGACGACAGCATCGTCGTCGATGCAGACGTCGCGCGATCCGAGCGCGATACGGGCTTTCGCAACTTTGCGCTGGCCCAGTTCATGCGCTCCTACAAGGGGCGCAATCCCATCACCGGGCACAGTGTCGTTTCGGCGGCCCGTGCCCGTCGCATCAATTCGCTCATGATGATGTGTGGCCACTATGACGGCTCAGGCGATTTCGCCTTCCGCGTCGGCCTGCCCGGCAAGAGCGGGGTCGGCGGCGGCATTATCTGCATGGTGCCCGGTATTGGCACGGTCGCCGTCTGGTCGCCGGGGCTCAACAGCATTGGCAATTCGCATATCGGCGCGGCCGCGCTGGAAATGCTTGCGCAGCGGGCCGGTTGGTCGGTTTTCGAATAACGTGTTGAATACAGGGAATCCCATGCCGCAGATCGACATCACCGCTCTTGCCAACATCCTCCGCGACGCATCGCGGCAGGAATCCCTGCCGCGGTTTCGCCGGCTCGATGCCTCGATGGTTCATACCAAGACCGAAGCGATCGATCTGGTGACCGAGGCGGATGTGGCGACCGAGGAGGTCATCAAGGCCCGTATCGCCGAGTGGATGCCAGATGCGCTGTTTGTTGGCGAGGAATCGGTTGCGGCCGATCCCGCGCTGCTGGACAGGTTGGCGACGGCGGAACTGGCGGTCGTGGTCGATCCGATCGATGGCACAGCCAACTATGCCGCCGGCTTGCCGCTCTATGCCTGCATGGCCGCCGTGGTGTCCGGCGGCGAGACCGTGGCGGGCATCATCTACGATCCGATGGGCGATGACTGGGTCATGGCGGAGAAGGGCGGCGGCGCCTGGCTGCGGCGGCCGAATGGCGAGGCCGTGCGACTGCATGTCGGGGCTGACCTGCCGCTGCCCGAGATGGTGGGGATGGCGTCGGTGGCCTACATGCCCAAGGCCGTACGGGCGCAGGTTCTGCAGAATACCGACAAGGTGCGGCTGGTCTCGAACTTCCGCTGCGCCGGCCACGAATATCGCACCTTCGCCTCGGGCCACGCGCAGTTCATGGCCTACAACAAGCTGATGCCATGGGATCACCTGGCCGGCACGCTGATCAGCCAGGAGGCCGGTGGCTATGCCGCGCGGCTCGATGGACAGCCTTATCTGCCAAGCCATGTCGACGGTGGGCTGCTGGTGGCGATCAACCGGGATAGCTGGGACGTGCTGCGGCGGGAGGTCTTCACGTTCTGAGGGCGGCTGCCCCCACCTAACCTCCCTCGAAGGGGGAGGGACCGCTCAGCGGTCGTGGCGCGATCGAGTTCTATCGCCGGCCAGTCCCTCCCCCTTCAGGGGGAGGTTAGGTGGGGGTTCTTTACCCCGCCACTGCCCCGGCCGCCGCCTCCAGCGCCCCAGGGCCGTGTGCGATGCCCAATGCCTGCATCCCAGCTTCCATGGTCGCTAGCACGCCGAGCGTCATGTGCATGTTCACGTGGCCCATGTGGCCGACGCGCAGGAAGTCCTGGTAGGCGGGCTCTGCGGGCAGGGCCATGCCCAGGCCTATGCCGAGCGTGACACCGGCTTCGGCCTCGAGCCAGCGCCGCAGTGCGCCGGCGCCGCCGCCAGGGATGGTCGCCGATGTGACCGACCAGCCGCGGGACGCCGGATCGGCGACATTGAGGGCAATATTCGTGCCCTGGCCCCAGGCATCGAAGGCCGCCCAGACGGCGCTGGCGAGCCGACGATGGCGCTCCCAGACCTGTGGCAACCCTTCCTCATCAAGGATCATGGTCAGTGATTCGCGCAGGCCCCAGAGGTGATGGGTGGGCGCGGTGCCCCCGAAATACTGCCAGAATTCGGTGCCGGTGCCGCGCGGCTTCCAGTCCCAATAAGGCGTCGCAAGGTCGGCGCGTTGCGATACCTCGAGCGCTTTTTCGGAGAACCAGATAAAGCCCAGGCCCGGTGGTAGCATGAGGCCCTTCTGGCTGGCGCCGACCAGCACATCAATGCCCCAGTCGTCCATGCGCAGCTCGTCGCAGCCGAGCGAGGCGATCGCATCGACGGCTAGCAGGGCCGGGTGGCCGGTTGAATCAATGGCGGCGCGAATGGCAGGGATGTCGTTGCGGGCGCTGGAGGCCGTATCGACATGCGTGACCAGCACAGCCTTGATGTCATGCCCGGTATCGGCCCGCAACGCATCGGCAATTCGCTGCGGATCGGCAGGACTCGCCTTGCCAAAATCGATGATATCGACCGCCACGCCCACGCGCTGCAGCCATTCGGCCCAGCCATGACCGAAGCGCCCAGTGGCGGCGAGCAGGGCGCGATCGCCGCGCGAGAACATGTTGCAGTTGGCGGCCTCCCAGGCGCCGTGACCGTTGGCGATGTAGATGGCGACATTCTGCCGGGTTTCGGCGACACGCAGCAGGTCGGGGATGAGCTCGCGCACCATGTCGACGATTTCGCCCTCGTAGATGTTGGGGGCGGTGCGATGCATGGCATTGAGCACGCGTTCGGGTGACACGGACGGCCCCGGAATAGCGAGGTAGGAGCGACCGGTGGTGATGGGCATGGAGGACTCGATGGTGGAAGGCTGGCGGGTTCTTCATGTGAGGGCAGCAGGGGTGTCCAATCAAGCGCGTTTGCCGAATGGCTTCCATCAACAGGATTGATGATGGTCGCCGCCCCTTGCAACGACTCATAAGTCTGTGCTTATGTATGGCCATGAGTGATACCGATATTTTCAAAGTCCTGGCCGATCCTACCCGCCGTGCCGTGCTGGAGCGACTGGCGGCGGCCGAGATGACGGCGACGGAGTTGCGCGAAGGGTTTGCCATTTCGCAGCCGGCGATGAGCCAGCATCTGGCGGTGCTGCGCGGGGCCGGTTTGATCAGCGAACGGCGCGAGGGCCGTTATGTCAATTATCGCGTCGCGCCGGATGGCATGGCGCCGCTGCATGCGTGGATCGCGCGCTACAAAGCGTTCTGGCCGAGCCGCATCGACAGCCTCAAGGACCTGCTCAAGGAGATGGACCAATGACCGACACGGATGCGCTGGTGTTCGAATGTGCGCTCGACGCGCCGCCGGAAAAGGTCTGGCGCGCGCTGACCGTGCCGGAATATCTGGAACGCTGGCTGAAGCCGGCTGAGGCAATCGATCTCGCCGTGGTCACGGCGGAGGAAAACAAGAGCCTGACTTATCGTTGGCGCGAGTCGGGGCAGGGCGCCATCATTGGGGCCGAGGATAGCCTGGTGACATTCGAGCTGACGCCGATGGTGGATGGTGGCACCTGGTTCAGGCTGACGCACGCGCCAGTCACGATGCCGGTAGCGGCCAATAGCAATGGCCCGATGAGGATGATGATGGCGGCTTAGGCGCCGATCTGGCCCAACCACAATGTCATTCCGGCGACGGCCGGAATCCATGTCCGACAGCCGCCACCGACGCAGCGGTCGGGATGAGATACGGACATGGATCCCGGCCTTCGCCGGGATGACACGGTAGGTATTCACAAATCTCAAAACAGGAGATCGCCCATGCGCGACATGATGCAACTCGTCCCTATGGTCGTCGAACAATCCAGCCGAGGCGAGCGGAGCTTCGACATCTTCTCCCGCCTGCTCCGCGAGCGGATCATCTTCGTCAATGGCGAGTTCGAGGACACCATGGCCGCGCTGGTCAGCGCACAACTGCTGTTCCTCGAGGCCGAGAACTCTGCCAAGCCCATCTATCTCTACATCAATTCGCCCGGCGGTGTGGTCACCTCGGCGCTGGCCATCTACGACACGATGCAGTTCATCAAGGCGCCGGTGGGAACGCTGTGTATGGGGATGGCGGCATCGGCGGCGACTGTGATCCTGGCGGCAGGTGAAGCCGGGCAGCGTGTGGCTTTGCCCAATGCCTCGATCATGCTGCACCAGCCGTCAGGCGGGTATCAGGGCAAGGTGACCGATATCCTCATCCATGCCGAAGAGAGCCTGCGGCTCAAGCGCAAGATCAACACCATCTATGCCAAGCATTGCGGCCGGACCTACGAGGAGGTCGAGACGGCGCTGGAGCGTGACCGCTATATGTCGGCCGAGCAGGCCCAGCAATGGGGGCTGGTCGACCACGTCTATACCGACCGGGCCCAGTTGATGGGCCCGGCTGAAGGCGATCAGTGATCGCCGACGGGAATGGGCTCGCCATGGGCATATTTCTCGCCCACGCCGAACAGCCGACCCTTTTCCGCGATCAGGATGCAGATCAGGGCCAGGATGCCCATTGCGAAATAGCCGATCGCCGCAGGGACCGTGGTGCCATCGAAAAGCTGGCCGGTATAGCTGCCAATCAGCGCGCCGCCCACAGTCTGGATGAAGCCGAAGACGGCGGCTGCCGTACCGGCAACGGCGCCGAGTGGCTCCATCGACAGTGAGTTCATGTTGGAGGCGGCCCAGCCGAAGCTGAACATGACGATGGCCAGTAGCGAGAAGAACAGCCAGAGCGGCAGGAAGCCACTAAGGGCGAAGGCCAGCCAGACGCCGCTGAAACCAGTGAAGCTCAGCATGGCGCCATGCGACAGCCGGCGCATGCCGAAGCGCCGGACGATCTTGGAGTTCGTGAAGGACGAGACGGCCATCAACCCGGCCATGGCGGCGAAGGCAGCGGGGAACCAGATGCCAAGTCCATAGATGTCGACGTAGATCTGCTGGCTCGAGCTGATGAAGCCAAACAAAGCGCCGAACAGGAAGGTGCCTGCCATGCCGTAGGAAATGGCCACCCGGTTGGTGAAGACCAGGCGGAAGCCGTCGAAGACCGCCCCGATGCTCAGAGGGCGCCGATGGTCGAGCGGTAGCGTTTCGGGCAGACGGACGAAGGTCCAGATCCAGAACGCTGCGGCCAACAGTCCCATGAACAGGAAGATATAGTGCCATTCGCCGAACACCAGGATGACCTGGCCGATGCCGGGCGCGATGATCGGGATGGCCATGAAGACCATGAAGGTCAGGGACATGACCTCGGCCATTTCGCGGCCCGAATAGCGGTCACGCACCACTGCGGTGGCAATGACGCGCACGCTGGCGGCGCCCATGCCCTGGATGAAGCGCAGGATGAGCAGGATCTCGAAGGTTGGCGCGAAGATGGCGGCGACGGCTGCCAGGATGTAGATGCCCATGCCAACGAGCAGCGGCGCACGGCGGCCGAAGCGGTCGGTCAACGGGCCGAAGGCGAGGACGGCGATGCCCATGCCCAGCATGTAGGACGAGACGACGAACTGGCGTTCGTTCTCGCTGGTGACGCCCAATGCCTCGCCCATATAGGGCAGGGCCGGCAGCATGACGTCGATGGCGAGGGCGTTGAGGGCCATCAAAGCAGCCATCAATGCAATGAATTCGGGGCGCGAGAGAACCCGCGTGAAATGATCGGACATGAATGAAACTCAGGAAATGCGCCGAGAGGAGGCCGGCGCCGCAAATATGGCGCGGACCATGAACCCATGAGCCGGCTTTGGCAAGGCTTGATCGGCAGGAAACGATGGTTCCGGCCGATCGGTCCTGTCAGGCCGTTTTCAGCGAGAAGTTGGGCACGCTGCGCTCGTTGATCGGGATATGCATGGCCGCCGAACCGAGGCCCAGGATGATGCCAAGATACCAGACCAGGCTGTAGGAGCCGGTCTGGTCGTAGACGAAGCCGCCCAGCCAGACGCCGACGAAGGAGCCGACCTGGTGGCTGAAGAAGGCCACGCCATAGAGCATGCCCATATAGCGCGCGCCGAAGAACAGGCTGACCAATCCCGCCGTCAGCGGCACGGTTGAGAGCCAGAGCAGTCCCATGGCTGCAGCAAAGGCATAGGCGGTGACCTCGCTGACCGGGATCAGCAGGAAGGCGCCGATGGCCACAGCGCGGAGGAAGTAGATCGTTGCCAGCAGCAATTGCTTGGGCAACCGACCGCCGAGATAGCCGGCCAGCAGCGAACCGACGATGTTGAACAGCCCGATGACGGCGATGGTCCACGAGCCGACTTCGGGCGAGAGACCGCATTGCACTAGGTAGGCGGGCATGTGGACGTTGATGAAGGCCAGGTGGAAACCGCAGACAAAGAAGCCGATGACCAAGAGGCGATAGGAGCCGTGACCCCAGGCCTTAGCGAGAGCTTCCATGAACGGCAGGTCAGCGTGGCCGACTGGGTTCTCCGTGCGGCCGCGCAATGCGTAGCTCAGCGGGATGATCAACAGCAAGGCCATGGCGAGATAGAGCAAGGCCGATTGCCAACCAAAGGCATTGATGAAGCCCTGGCTGATCGGGGCGAAGGCGAACTGGCCAAAGGATGAGGCGGCGGTGGCGACGCCGAAGATTAGCGAGCGCTTTTCGGCCGGCACGTTGCGACCGAAGGCGGCCATAACGACGGAGAACGAGCAAACCGCGATACCGACGCCGGTGATGATGCCAGCCGTGAGGGTCATGAGCCCGGCGTCGGGCGAGAATGCCATGCCAAGTACGCCCAACGCATAGAGCGCAGCACCCGCGGCAACCGTCCGCCCGGTACCGACACGATCGGCGAAGGCGCCAGCGAAGGGCTGAGCGATGCCCCAGGCCAGGTTCTGGATGGCCATGGCCATACCCCACTGCTCGCGGGTGAGGCCGAGATCCGCCGTCATGGGCAGGGTGAACAGCCCGAAACTGGTCCGCACGCCGTTACCGATCGCGGCGATGATGCAGCCGGCGACGATCAGGACGAGCAGGGGAACGGCAGGGCGAAGGGTAGTGGCGTTCATGACGGGCGAGTCCATGAGGAATGCCTCATGGTTCTACGCCTGCGACAATCACGCAAGCAACAAAGCGGAATGAGCGCTATCAAGGCTGGTGATGAGCAAACAACAACGCCGGGCGCGGGCCCGGCGTCGATAAATTAGCTATGGCACCAACTGCGGTTTAGGCCGACTGCTTGGCGACCGCGATACCGGCGCCTTCGAGATGGCTCTGCAGCTCGCCGGCCTGGAACATTTCGCGGACGATATCGGCGCCGCCGACAAACTCACCCTTGATGTAGAGCTGGGGAATGGTCGGCCAGTTGGTATAGGCCTTGATACCGTCGCGCAGCTCGGCGCTTTCGAGCACATTGGCGCTGCCATAGTCGACGCCGAGATAGTTCAGGATCTGAACGACCTGACCGGAAAAGCCGCATTGCGGGAAATCCGGCGAGCCCTTCATGAACAGGAACACGTCGTTGGTCTTCACCTTGTCGTCGATGAAATCATTGATGTCGGTCATGGGAAATCTCGCTTGAGTCCGGGGAAGGCGGACGCTGTTGCCCATAAATAGGTCATGGCTTCGGCGATGTCGAGGCCAAGCATCGGCAAAGACCGATGCAAAGATCACAATCGCTCGGCGATCCAGGGGTGGCTGGTGCAGTCCTCGATCGTGTCGAACTGCACGGCCTCCCAGCCATGCTTGCGGGCCCCGTCGATGACCTTGGGTGTATCGTCAAAGAATAGCGGCGGCTCCGTTTGCGGTCCGATCCGCTGTTCGATGAAATCGAAGAAGCCCTTCTCAGGCTTACGGATGCCGGCGCGTGCCGAGTAGAAAATGTCCTCGAACAACTGGCCCAGGCCAAGCGTCTGCCAGAGCCACTGGGCCCGGGTGTGATCTTGGTTGGTGGCGATGTAGAGCTTGAGGTCGGACCGGGTCTTGAGTTGCCGCACGACGTCGAGCAGGCCGGCATTCAGTGTCGAGTCGTGGCTCAGCCAGTAGTGCAGGAACACCATGGGCGAACCCTTGTAGCCCAGGCCTGGCAGGCGGCGTTCCAGCGCGTCGATAATGGCCATTTCACCGACAACCACCTTCTTGATGAAGACGTCGAAGATGAATTCATTGTTGAAGCGGTCGGGGTCGACCCCGAGGTCATCAAGCAGGTTCTCGTTCCAGCGTCGGGTCAGTTCCGGGCGGGCGTGATAGCCATGCACCAGCACACCATCGACGTCGAAGAACACCGCGCGGGTCATGCGTCCACCGGCCAGGCCGCTGTGCGCAGGACGCGGCGGATGCCCACCCCTTCATTGGGTTCGCCTTTGAAGCGGGGGATGATGTGGCAGTGGGTGTGAAACACATGCTGCGCGGCGACCGCGCCCACATTCCAGCCCAGCGTAAAGCCATCCGGCCTGTGGTCGGCGAAATGCGCTTTCGCACGGCTGAGAGCATCGGCGAAACCTGCCCATTCTTCCGCAGTCATGTCGAAGGGGCTCTCGCTGTGGCGTCGGGGGATGATCATGCCCGCGACAGGGAGCATAGGGTCGATGCTGCCGAGCATGTAGAAATCGTCCGTCACGAAGATGGGCTGATCGACCAGCAACTGGTTGTCGAGACAGAAGCGACAGGCTGGTTGAGCTGTGTTCATCGCTTCGGGCTCATTGGCATTGCGCCAAGCCCGGCAAGCACTTCGCGGGGGATGTTCAGCTCCTGAATCACATCATTGTGGCGGCGGAAACCGACAAGCTCGCGCTGGACGAAGTATTGCCACACGACCTGCCGGGCCTCGGCAAGCGGCGCTTCGCGATTGTCGACCGCGGCTGCCAGGGCGGCGATGGCCTTGACGACCCGCTGTTCGGCAGCGCCCAGCGAGGATGCGCGCTCAGCCAGGATTTCATGCTCGATGGCCGCCGTGCCCGCGTCGGGGCGAACGGTGCGGATGAGATCGAGCGAGTCGCGGAGGGACAAGGAGATCAGTCCGGGACGACGGTCTGCAACGCCAAAGCGTGCAGCGCTCCACCCATATCGCCCTGCAAGGCTTCATAGACCAGCTTGTGCTGCTGCACGCGGGTCTTGCCGCGGAACTGCTCGGACTTCACCGTCGCGGCCCAGTGGTCGCCGTCACCGGCGAGGTCGCGGATGTCAATATCGGCATCGGGGAGGGCCGCCTTGATGCGGCGTTCGATTTCGCTGCTATCCATGGGCATGACGCGACTCCTTGCTGCTGCCGGCCAAGTGCCGGTCCCCATGATATGGCATGGGGGTGGGGTGCCTTCAATATCGGACAGAACCGCTCAGGGCGTCACGACGGGTTGCGCATCCTGCCGGGTCGAGAAGTTGGCGATGATATTGTCAGCGATGGGGCCCGCCTCATTGGCCGCTTCGGTCGCGTAGAAGCAATCCAGCGTGTAGCCGTTGCCGCCGCTGACGGTCTCTGTGTGCACGAGCGTGACCGTGGTGCCGGTCTCACCCTGGCTGGTGCCCAAATACTGCAGGGCCTGATCGCTCTGGTACGATGTGACCTTGCTTTCCAGCACGGTGAAACCGGGAAGGCTTTCGGTCCAGCCTGCGGCAACAGTTTGGACGTCGAGCGCGGCCAACGCACCTTCGGCGGTCCAACCGGTATCTTCCACGGGAACGACAGTTAGCACACACTGGAGCGGCAGGGTGGGGTGGTTGATGGTAAGCGGGCCGCCTATTTCACCGCTGGTGACCATCACATCGGGATAGAACAGCGTATAGGGCTGGTCGGGAAGCGGCGAGCCGCTATTGGCGAGCGCCTGGGCATGAGCCGCTACCGGCAGGAGGCTGAGCGACAGGGCGAGAAAGCCGCCAAGGGCCGGACGAAGGTTCATCGTAGTCTCCAGAGATATGACGCCGCTCCCGTGGAGCCAGAACACTCCAAAGAGCGGCGATCATAAGGCAGGAGCAGCGATTAAGCAGCCACCTCATCCATGTAGCTGGGGAACCAGCCTTCATGCGCGGCCTTGAGGGCGGCAACCGGAACAGGGTGGGCATTGCCCAATTGCAGCGTATCGCCGCCGGTATTGCCGAACCACGGGGCATAAATGCCCAGGCTTTCGGCCTCGGCCAGCAGCGCATCGAGGTTCTTTTCCTCGATGGTGATCAGGTAGCGGCCCTGGTCTTCGCCGAAGAAGGTCAGGATCGGATCCTGGCCATCGACCTGGTTGACCTTGGCGCCGATACCGGACGCAACAGCCATTTCGGCCAGGCCGACAGCGAGGCCGCCATCGGACAGGTCATGGGCTGAAGTGGCGACGCCGGAGCGGATCAGCTTGCGGACGAAATCGCCGACCTTGCGCTCATGCGCCAGATCGACCGGTGGGGCGGAACCATCACGGCGATTGTGCAGGTCGCGAAGATAGATCGACTGGCCGAGATGTGTACCCCAGGTGAGCGGCGCGCCGACCAGGATGATGCACTGGCCCGGTGCGGCAAAGGCGATGCGGGCCATCTGGCTCCAATCGGGGAGGAGGCCGACGCCACCAATGGTCGGGGTCGGCAAGATGCCGCGGCCATTGGTTTCGTTGTAGAGCGAGACGTTGCCCGAGACGATTGGGAAATCCAGCGCCAGGCAGGCTTCGCCAATGCCCTTGATGGCATGGACGAGCTGGCTCATGATTTCGGGACGTTCGGGGTTGCCGAAGTTCAGGTTGTCGGTGGCGGCGAGGGGTTCTGCACCCGTAGCCGTCAGGTTACGCCACGCTTCGGCAACGGCCTGCTTGCCGCCCTCATAGGGGTCGGCCTCGCAATAGCGCGGATTGACGTCGGAGGTGAAGGCCAGGCCCTTGGTGGGATGGCCCTCGACGCGGATAACGCCGGCATCGCCGCCGGGACGCTGCAGGGAATTGCCCTGGATCAGCGTGTCATATTGCTCATAGACCCAGCGGCGCGAGGCGACCTGATGGCTACCCATCAGCTTGAGCAGCGCGTCGGCGACATCCATCTGCGGGATGTCGTCGGCGGCCAGCGCCGGGGCGGGAACGGACGGCGTCCAAGGACGATCGTATTCCGGAGCTTCGTCACCGAGTTCCTTGATCGGCAGGTTGGCGACTTCGTCGCCCTGCCACAGCACGCGGAAGCGCAGATCGTCGGTGGTCTTGCCGACGGTAGCAAAATCGAGCTCCCACTTGACAAAAACCGCGCGGGCCTCGGCTTCCTTTTCCGGGTGCAGCACCATGAGCATGCGCTCCTGGGATTCCGACAGCATCATCTCATAGGGCGTCATGTGCGTCTCGCGCACCGGCACCATATCGAGGTTCAGCTCGATACCGAGATCGCCCTTGGCGCCCATTTCGACGGCCGAGCAGGTGAGCCCAGCCGCACCCATGTCCTGGATGGCGATCACCGCGCCGGTGGCCATCAGTTCGAGGCACGCTTCGAGCAGGCGCTTTTCGGTGAAGGGATCGCCGACCTGCACGGTCGGGCGCTTCTCGTCGATATCGTCGCCGAATTCGGCCGAGGCCATGGTGGCGCCGCCGACGCCGTCGCGTCCGGTCTTGGCACCGAGATAGACCACGGGCAGGCCCACGCCTTCGGCCTTGGAATAGAAAATCTTGTCGGTATCGGCGAGGCCCGCCGCAAAGGCGTTGACCAGGATATTGCCGTTGTAGCGCTCGTCGAACTCGACCTCGCCGCCCACGGTAGGCACGCCGAATGCATTGCCGTAGCCGCCGATGCCGGCGACGACACCGGAGACGAGGTGGCGGGTCTTCTCATGGCCCGGCGCGCCGAAGCGCAGGGCGTTCATGGCGGCGACGGGACGCGCACCCATGGTGAAGACGTCGCGCAGGATGCCGCCCATGCCGGTGCCGGCGCCCTGGTAGGGCTCGATGAAGCTGGGGTGGTTATGCGATTCCATCTTGAAGACGATGGCCTGCCCGTCGCCGATATCGACGACGCCAGCATTCTCGCCGGGGCCCTGGATGACGCGCGGACCCGTGGTCGGCAGCGTCTTGAGCCACTTCTTGGATGATTTGTACGAGCAGTGCTCATTCCACATCGCAGAGAAGATGCCGAGCTCGGTATAGGTCGGCGCACGGCCGATCAGATCGAGAATCTTCTGGTACTCGTCGGGCTTGAGGCCATGGTCGGCGACGAGCTGCGGGGTGATTTCGATATCGTTGGGGATCATCAAGAAGCGTTTCCGTAGGGAGGCTCTGGAAAATATTCCATGTGGGATTGGGTCGAGCGCGCAGTGTCTTCGCCGAACAGATGGCCGACGAGCCACAGCGCCATATCGATGCCAGCGGAGACGCCGGCGCTGGTAATGACGTTGCCATCGCGCACGTAGCGCTTGTCGAGAATGTAAGTGTGCGGGGCATGGGCGCGTAAGAAATCGAGCGCACCGCGATTGGTGGTGGCCTGACGGCCCTCGAGGAAGCCGGCACGAGCGAGCAGTGCCGCGCCAGTGCAGACCGAGGTTTGCCAGGTCGCGGCTGCTAGGTAGCTGCGGATCGCGTTGTTAAAAGCATCGTCCTGGGCCAGCGGGCGGGTGCCGCGGCCGCCCGGGAGCAGCACGATGTCGGCATGGGGTGCGTCGGCGAAGGCGTAGTCGGCGGTGACCTTGAGGCCCTTGGCGCAGGTGATGTTGGTATCGGGCCAGCCGACGGTAAAGACATCGAGCGGGGCGCCGCCAGCCTTCGCCATGGTGAAGACTTCCCATGGGCCGACGAAGTCGAGTTCCTCGACATCGGGGAAAATCAGGATGGCTGCGGTGAGGCGGTGCTCAGTCATGGATGAGGTTCCAGTTGCGACTGAGGACGTGGTCGAGCGCGATGACGGTGGCCGAGAGGACAGCGAGCGCAATGGACATCTGCACGGCACCCAGCAGAACTGCGCCGTAACCGAGCTTGATCGCGTTCATGAAGGGGTAGGGGTATTCCTGGACCCAGGCGCCACGGACCATGGCGTAGACGAAGTAGATCAGCGTCGGTGCCAGCATCACGGGCAGGTTGGCCCAGCGCAGCTTGCCATGCGGTTGGGCCGCCCACCACAGCAGGTAGAGGATGGGGCAGAGGTAGTGCAGGATCGTGTCGGCGACCTGGAACAGCCCTGTCAGCACCGACAGGTGGCGCAGCACCAGGAAGACGTAGATGCCGACCAGGGCAATGCAGGCTGCCATCATGCCGCGAAAGACGGGGGTGCGGAACAGGTCGAGCCAGGTAAAGCGAGTCACTTCAGACAGATAGACCAGCACCAGGATGCAGTTGGTGAGGATGGTGTAGTAGGCGAAGAACGTGCCGAGTGCGCCGGGAATGTCGCGGCCGGCGGCGAGGTAGGCCTGCATGCTGATGACGAATTGCAGGATGAGGCCACCGGCTCCGGCGATCAGGCCGAGCCAGGTCAACAGGTTTCGCGGGTTGACCGGGCCCCGCGCGCTCATCTCAGGCAGCCTGGTTCAGCAGGCCGGAGAACAGGGCCCTGCCATCGTCACCGCCATGCGCGGCCTCGATCAGGTTTTCCGGATGCGGCATCAGGCCGAGGACGTTTTTCTCGGCATTGAAGATGCCGGCGATGTCGTTGATCGAGCCGTTGGGATTGGTGCCTTCGGCGTAGCGGAAGGCGACGCGGCCATCCCCTTCCAGTCGATCCAGTGTCTCACTATCGGCAAAATAGTTGCCATCATGATGCGCAACTGGGCAGCGGAAAACCTGACCCTGCGAATATCCACGAGTGAACGCGGTATCGGCATTGACGACTTCGAGCTTGACCTCGCGGCAGACGAATTTGAGCGAGTTGTTGCGCATCAGCGCGCCGGGCAGCAGACCAGCCTCGAGCAGGATCTGGAAGCCGTTGCAGACGCCGAGCACCTTGACGCCCTTGGCGGCACGTTCCCGGACGCGATCCATGATGGGCGAGCGGGCGGCGATGGCGCCGCAGCGGAGATAGTCGCCGTAGGAAAAGCCGCCGGGGATGACGATGAGGTCGACATCGGGCAGGTCGGCGTCCTGATGCCAGACCGTCGCGGGGGCGGTGCCGGAAATCTTGGTGAGCGCCGCGATCATGTCACGGTCGCGATTGAGTCCGGGGAAGACGATGACGGCGGATTTCATCGGCTGGTCCTCGCTATGTCAGGAGTTGCGAGGCCCTTTTGGTGAGTCTTGGCAGAAAAGGCAAGGGCCGAGATTGGATATCCCGGCCCCTTGCGATGCAGAGCCTAGGCGCTGCTTATTCGGCCGGGGCGGCAACGGCGTCGCTGCGCGGCTTGCTGGTGCCGGGCAGGTGGGCCCAGGCGGGGCGCTCGAAGAGGAATTTCCCTAAACCGGTGCGCTCTACGATCCAGTAGAGGACCAGCGGCGAGACTATGGCAACGGCCATGGTCAGCAGGCTCAAGACGGTCGGTTCGTCGATACCCAGTTTGATCAGCACCATGCGCGCGATGCCCATGGGCAGCACGAAGGCGACGTAGACGACCAGCGACTTGCTACCCATCCAGCGCAGCCAGTTCATCCAGGGCAGGCGGGTCAGCAAGGCGGCGATGACACAGAGCGCCGCGGTGCCGATCAAAGCGAGGATCAGGTGGATTCCCGGCAGGCTGGCAAAGCCCGGGACCGGGTGGATCGGGTCCATCTGGAAGCCGCCCAGGAAGACGAGCGCGGCGTTTGCCAGGGCCCAGGCGACCAGGCCAGCCAAAGCGAGACCGACATTGTAGCTGGCCCAGTCGGCCAGGCGGAACAGCTGGGGAGCCAGCACGTAGCCGGCATAGAAATAGACGAAGTAGGCGCAGAACTGATCGACCAGGTAGCTGCCGGTATGGACCGATGCCATCTGCAGGATCGCGGCGATGGCAAACACGCCCCAGACCGGCGCGCGCAGGCTGTGCAGCAGCTTAGTCACGGCGCTGACCACGGCCAGCATGTAGATGAACCAGAGCACGCCATAAGGTTCAATGACGGCCCAGGCGAGCTGTTCGATGGCACCGACAGGGTTGGCGGCGAGCAAGCCGACCTTGAAGATGATGTGGATCACCGCCCAGAGGGCGTAGAAATAGAGGTAGTGCACGACGCGGCGGTCGGCAAAGGCGCGCCAGGGCCGGTCGATGACTTGCGACAGGAAGAGGCCGGAAATCAGGAAGAATTCCGGCATACGGAACGGGGTGGCGAAGGCGATGGCCCAATGCAATACGCCCACGCCGCCGGTATCTTCGCCAACACTGGAGGCCGCATACATCATCACTACGAGGAAGATGGAAATGCCCTTGGCCATATCCACCCAATCGAGCCGCCTGCTATCCGCCGCCATTTTCCGCACTCCGCAACCTGTGCGCAGCACAATAGCCGCAACTGGCTGGTTTGCGGGTAACGAGTTGGTGGCAGGCTTAAGAGAAGTGCTTAACTGGTAAGCATTTAGCTAAAGTCTAGCGATCGATGCGGTAGGCGTAGATGCGTCCGTCGCTGTAGTTGAGTGCAGTGCCGATATTGGTCGGCTTGAGACCGGCGGAGGAGATGAAGTCGATGAGCGTGGCGCAATCCTTGCAGACAAGCCAGTACGGCGTTGGCAACGAGGCCAGGCCGGGATCGATCATCCAGCGCTCGCGGGTCCGCCAGTCGACCGGGCCCATGATCATCCCGTTGTTGCCGCTGCGGTAGGTGAAGTCGAGCTGGGTCGCTGCCGATTGAACCATGTAGTCGGGCCAACCCACCAATTGCTGCTGCGGTATGGTATCCATGCCCGCGTCCGCCTGGACGATGTTGTAGATGTCTATGTCGCCATTCATGTGCGTTGTCAGCGCAATCTTTGCATTGGCAATGCCCAACAGCGCCTGCGGCGCCATCAGCACGGCCAAGACCCAGATACGTGCCCGCTCGCCTGCCATGACAAATGCCATGAAGGCCATGAGCATCATAAAGGCGGCGTGCCAGAGGAACTCACCATAGATAAGGGCCGTGGCGGCTGCGAAGAGCAAGGTCAGCGCAAGCAGGACAGCCAGGATGAACGGTGAGCGCCAAAGGCCAAAGGCCAGCAGCACCAGGTATCCGATGCCGGCAACGGGGTGGCGGTATTCCATTCCGGGCATCCACCATGACAGGCCGTTGAGGGTGCCCGGCAAGACATTGCCGACATTGATCCCAGAGGCTGGATTGCCCATGCCGGAAATGATGGCGCTGGCGGCAAAGAACAGGGCGAGGATCGACGGGCCTGTCAGCCTGGATACGCGGGTGCCACGCTGCCATTGGACCAGGAGCCAAAGGGCAAACGGAAAACCGGCAAAGAAGTGGAAACCACAGCCGAAGGCGAGGAGCCATGTTCCAGCCGCTCGATGCCCCGCCCGGTCCAGCAGCAGGGCAAGCAGAATGGTGGTGAGGACGAGGGAATATGGACGGAAGCTATAGCCCCATTGCATCAGGATGACGCTGCTGCATAGCGCGACAGCCAGCAGGAGCGGCTGCCGATTGAGCAGCCGCCAGAACAGCAAGCCATTGAGAATGGCCACGCCGAGCGTGAGGTAGCGTGCCTGGTCGAAATTGAGAACACTACCCAGACCCCGCAGGATCCAGAACCAGAGCGGCGGGTGCCCCTCACCACCGGGGATGATCAGAAAGTCCAAGGGCCCCGACAGTGCCATGGCGACAAGCCAGCCCTGTGCTTCATCTCGCCATGGCACATGATTGGCGAAGAGTGCGATCTCGGCAATGGCATAGGCCAGAACCAGCACCAACGCGAGCGCTGCGTCGATGGCGGCACGCTTGACGACTGGCGACGCCGGATCGGCTTCAGGCGACGCGGCGGGGAACAAGGCGTTCTTCGATCTTGTCGTCACCGGCCGAGCCGCCCTCGTGGTATTCGGCATCCTCGTTGACGGTCCAGACGTCGTGCGCCTTGTGCCCGGCAATAATGTTCCGGGCGGTGAGGAGCCCGGTCATCATGGCGTGGTCCTGATTGTTGTACTTGTGCATGCCGTTGCGGCCGGCGAGGTGCAGGTTGGTGAACTGGGATTCGAGGCCTTCGGTGATGGTATCGACGTTGAGCTTGTAGGTGTCGTCATAGACCGGATAGGCCTTTGGCTGGCGTACGACCGATCCATCGATGATGTCTTCGGCGCGAGCCAGGCCCAGCTTGGCGATCTCGGCCTTGGCGCGTGCGATCAGGTCGGCGTCGGCCATTGCCCAGGTGTCGTCGCCGGCATTGCAGAAGTATTCCATTCCGTAGCAAGCGGTACTCCGGTCGGGCACCATGTCAGGCGACCACGATTTGAAATTCTGGATGCGACCGACCTTGACGCTGGGATCGTGGATGTAGATCCAGTTGTCGTCGAAGCTCTCCTTGCCGCGCATGATCAGGCCAATGATCAGGAAGTCGCGATAGCGCAGGCCCTCGGTTGCCTTGCGGACCATCGGGTCAATGTCGGCACCGAGCATGCGGACCAACTCGTTGATGGCGGCGGTGGAGACCACGTGGTCGGCGGTGACCTTGGTCTCCTTGCCATTGGCATCGGTGACGATGGCGACCCACTTGCCAGTGCCGGCATGCTGGGTGATGGCCGTGATGGTCGAGCCCATCATCATGGTGCCGCCACGCTCGACGATGCGGTCGCGGGCACGCTCCCACATCTGTCCCGGTCCGAGGCGCGGATAGCGGAAGCTGTTGATCAGCGTCTTGATGATGCCTTCGCCGCCAACGGGCTTCTTGCCGATGCCGAAGCTCGAAACGATGGCCTGATAAAGATTGAGGCCCTTGATGCGCTGGGCAGCCCAGTCGGCGGAAATCTCGGAGCAATCCATGCCCCAGACCTTCTCGGTGTAGGTCTTGAAGAAAATCTCGAACAGGCGCCGACCGAAATTGTTGACGACCCACTGCTCGAAGCTGACGACATTGCGATAGGGGCGGATACGCGCCCAGCCATAAGAGGCGACGCAGCGCAGGGCCTCGATCGGGCCGAGCTTGGCCAGCGCGTCACCCGCACGCAGCGGATAATCGAACAGCTTACCGTTATAGTAGATGCGGCTGGAGCGGGGACGCTGCAGCATCTCGTCGCCCATGATCTCGGTCCACCATGCCTCGATCTCGGCGCTCTTGGAAAAGAAGCGATGGCCTCCGATATCGAAGCGGTAGCCCTTGTAGTTCACGGTGCGGGAAATGCCCCCGACATAGACCGGGTCACGCTCGGCAACGGCGACGCTGTGGCCCGCCTTGACCAGCTCATAGGCTGTGGTCAGCCCCGCTGGGCCGGCGCCGATGATGAGGGTTTCGACATGCATCAGGGCACCACCGTGCTTTGGCCGGGTAGCCGATTGGAAACGCCGCCCGCGAACGAAATGTGCTTGTGGGCGAGGAATGAGTAGGCCGTCACAAGTACGACGGCGATGAGGTGGGCGACGCGCTCGCTAACGGCCGGGACGGGCAGGGCGCTCAGCCAGCCAAAGGCCGGCAGCGCGAACACGGCTACAAACGCATAGGCAAGCAGCAGGCGCAGGCCGAGGCCGCTAAAGGCAACGACGGCAAAGGTCAGGAATTGCTGGTGTACCGGGCGCGTGTCCGGTGCGAAGACGAAGCGGCGAGACAGCAGAAAGTTGACGGTCACGCCGGCCAGGCCGCCAGCCGTCATGGCCAGAGCGAGAAAAAGCGGATTGTGCAGAAGGTCCAGGAACAACAATCCCTGAACGATGGCGACATCAACGCATGTCGCTATGCCGGCGGTCAGCAGGTATCGCGCAAATGAAAGCAAGAAAGCCGCCGGGAGATTCGAGAAAGAACTGTTCTTTCAGGGGAATCTAGCCTGCGCGGCTTAACAAAAGGTCATTTTCGATGTCGAGCGGACACCGGAAATCTACGGGCTATGTCAGACCGGGACCGAAGCGTAGGCCGCGAAAAGCAGGCCGAGGGTGGCGACGAACATAACCGAAAGGGAGATGGTTTTGAGCATGGCAAAATGGTCCTGCGCCAATGGTCGGCGCGAAAGCTATTATCGCTGTCAGGCGTTAATTTGAGATTTCGATCGCGTAATTTTCGATCACAGTATTGGCCAGCAGCTTTTCACACATGCTGGTCAACTGCGAACGAGCACCGGCCTCATCGGTTCCGAAGCTCTCGTCGAGAACGATATCGAACACCTTCCCCTGTCGCACTTGTGCAACATCGGGAAAGCCAAGGCCCTTGAGCGATCCTTCGATCGCCTGGCCCTGGGGATCCAGGACGCCGGTCTTGAGGGTGACCGTGACGCGCGCTTTCATCGAAATGCTCCGGCTACTACTGGACAAGGCGCGGACCGGTGGTCAGCGCGTTTTCGGTTTCGACGAGAATGCCCAGACGCTGGGCGACCTCGCGATAATTCTCGATCAGGCCGCCAAGGTTCTCGCGGAAGCGGTCCTTGTCCATCTTGTTGCGTGTTTTGATATCCCAAAGGCGGCAGCTATCTGGGCTGATCTCGTCGGCCAGCACGATACGCATCAGATCGCCTTCGTAGAGACGGCCGCATTCGATCTTGAAATCGACGAGCTGGATGCCGACGCCCATGAACAGGCCAGTCAGGAAGTCGTTGACGCGGATGGCCAGGCTCATGATGTCGTCGAGCTCGGCCGGGGTGGCCCAGCCGAAGGCGGTGATATGCTCTTCGCTGACCATGGGGTCATGTAGGGCATCGTCCTTGTAGCAGAACTCGATGATCGAGCGGGGCAACTGGGTGCCGGGCTCGAGGCCCAGGCGCTTGACCAGCGAGCCAGCGGCGAAATTGCGCACGATGATCTCGAGCGGAATGATTTCCACTTCCTTGATCAGCTGCTCGCGCATGTTGATGCGGCGGATGAAGTGAGTCGGGATGCCCAGGCCGTTGAGCTTGGTAAAGACGAACTCCGAAATGCGGTTGTTCAGCACGCCCTTGCCATCGATGACTTCATGGCGCGCGCCGTCGCCGGCGGTGGTGTCGTCCTTGAAATACTGAACCAGAGTGCCCGGCTCAGGACCTTCGAAAAGGATCTTGGCCTTGCCCTCGTAGATTTTGCGTCGACGGTTCATTGGGAATCCGGACTGAGAGTAGGAGGGGTGAATTTGGCCGCTTCATGCGCCACAACCATGCAAAAAGGCAAGCTCTTTCGCGTCTGGTGGCCCTGCGGGCCGTGCATAAGGTCGCAGCGCAGCGGCAGGAATTGATTTGGCAAGCCGGACCGCCTATGTCGGTGGGCAAGCGCCGGAGAGGCGGCATTGTCAGAGCCAAGCGGGAGAGTTGCATGAGCCAGTTCGAGGATCGTCAGAAGGGCCAGGAAGCCAAGTATGCCTTCGACGCCGAAAAGAAGTTCAAGGCGGAAGCCCGCCGCAACAAGCTGCTCGGCATCTGGGCCGCCGAGTTGATGAGCCTGACCGGCGACGACGCAAAGGCCTATGCATCTGAAGTCGTGGCCGCCGATTTCGAGGAAGCCGGCGACGAGGATGTGTTCCGCAAGGTTTCCGGCGATCTCAAGGCCAAGGGCTTGACGATCGGCGACGACGTGATTCGTCAGAAGATGCTGCAGCTGGTGCAGGTCGCCAACGAGCAGATCGCCGCCGAGGGTTGATATCGCCTGCCGAGATTTGAAGGGGAGTCGACCGGGTGGTCGGCTCCCCTTTGCTTTGTCATGTGGCAGGTTCATAATTCCGGCATTTGAGGAGGCGCAAATGCATGGGCTTGTTCGATATTTCAGTCTGATCGTAGCTGTGTTGTCCGGCCTCTTAATGGGCGGTGCGGCCTATGCGCAGGGCAATGAAACGCGGGTGATCGTGCCCGACCTGCCCGGTGGCGCGCTGGTTTCCGGGCGCTACCGCAGCAATAGTCGCATCTATGGCAAATACCGTTTCGAATTCTGCCTGCGGCAGCGTGGCAGCTATTCGGTCAGCGGCGGCGGTGTGCAGTGCGACGGACGGCTCGATTGGAGCGGGCAGGGTGCGCAGGTCAACGGCAGCTGCGCCGCACGTCGTGCGGCAATGGCGTGGCGTGGAGTGGAGTGCTGACAGCATGATCTGCCGCCCCAACCTGGTGCTGGGCCTCCTGGCGCTCATCCTCGATCCGAGCCGACCAGTGCTATCGAGCCTGACCTGCACCTATACGCCGGTCCCCGGCACAGAGGAGCCGATCCGGTTTACGGCGCGGCGGACCAATTGAGGCAAGGGCCGAGGCCGGTTCTCGCTACCTGGCCCGGCTCGCGGCTGGCCGACCGTGGAGGCTTCAAACCTGCGATGTTCTCTCAGTAACACTCACAATACATATATCAACGCCAGAGGCATTTAATCCCCTTCGACTGCATTTGCAGTCGAAGGGGAAACATCATGCAGCACGGTGACAAATCATTTGAAGTAACAGCACCACGTTCACGGTTTTATCAGGGAGGCTTCGGGCGATTATTTCCCGACCTCAAACCTTGGGCGCCCGACGGGGTCGTTGGCGCACAGGCACTTGAGCAGGCGATGTTGGCGATCGCCAATGAGAAGATGACGGCCACGGGCGGCGACCAGGATTCATCGCTGCCCTCCGGCTATACGTATTTTGGACAGTTTGTCGACCACGACATCACCTTGGACACGACGCCGCTCAGCGAGGCGGAGTCCGACCCGAACCGGCTGCAGAACTTCCGCACGCCGCGCCTTGATCTGGACTGCATCTATGGCCAAGGCCCTGATGCGCAGCCCTATCTGTATGAGCACGTCAACGGTGGCTTAACCGGTCGACTAAGGGTTGGAACGTTAAGTGGATTTGAGCGGCCGGGCGGCGGCGTGTATCACGACCTTCCGCGGTTATCGCGACTGCCGAATGAGGATCAGACTGCGCTCATCGCCGACCCGAGGAACGACGAGAATATCATCGTTGCGCAACTGCATCTGGCGTTCCTGCTTGCACATAACGCTCTGGTCGACGCACAGGGCGATAAGAGTCCGACTGAGGCATTCGCTGCAGCGCGACAGACGCTGCGTTGGCTGTACCAATGGCTGGTGTGGAAAGACTATGTCTCCCGCATCTGCGACAAGGTCGTTTTCAAGCATGCCATCAAGAAGAAGGCGGATGGCGGTGGATTGGCCGTTTGGGAAGCTGGCTACAAGGACGTTTACAATTGGAAGAACAGCCCGTTCATGCCGGTAGAGTTTTCGGCTGCCGCGTATCGCTTCGGCCACTCCCTCGTGCGTGGCGGCTACCGAACCAATTTTTTCAAGGGCCCGGCACCCGCCGATGGATTTCCGACCTTTTCGGCTGGCGGTAATGATCTCCGGGGTGGCAGCGCGCTTGATGGACAGCGCGTTCTGCAATGGGATTGGTTTCTGAAGATGCAGAGTTCCCAGGGCGACTTTCCGCAGCTGGCACGCAAATTCGATACCAAACTGGCGTCGGCGCTGCAGCATCTGCCGGGGGCGCCCCATCAGGGAGGCGCCGGCCAAATCAACAACATCATGGGTGTCCTGGCGGCGCGCAACCTTGTGCGGGGCGTCAGGATGCAACTGCCGGCCGGATCGGCAGTTGCCAAGAACCTCGGACTGGAGCCAATAGACCTCGACGGTGGTCCGGACGCGCTGTGGTTCTATATTCTTAAGGAAGCGGAGATCGGTCCAGCCAAGGGCAACCACCTCGGCACGGTAGGCTCGGTCATTGTTGCCGCTACTTTTGCCGGTTTGCTGCTTGGCGACCCTCTGTCACACTTCAACATCGAACCCAACTGGGAACCGGATCGAGACAAGTTGCTCAGCAAGCTCAACCTCGAAAATCGCCTTACTAAGGACGAAGGGAAGTGGTCGCTCGCCTCCATCATCCGGCTTTCGGGCCTGCCAGTGGCGTTCGATGAGTTTCCGCCTCGACCTTGACGCCCTGGCGTCTAGGCCATTGCGTAGCTGCTTCGGGCAATGATGGACCCTCCGGCCATGAACCACGGTCGGAGGTGCTCAACCTCTTACAAGCTGCGCCGACCAGTCTTTCTTGCCCAGCGGTAGGCAATGCAGTCAAGTGACCTTGAACGCCATGCCGATCGAGGCGGGCATGACCGGTTCGAAGCCATACTTGGCGTAGAGATATTGCGCATCGCCGTCGGCGATCAGGCTGACATAGGCACTCTTGGGCGCATTGGCGCGCAGGTGATCGACCAAGGCAGAGACGATCCGCTTGCCGAGGCCCTTGCCCTGATAGTCCGGCTCGACGGCGATGTCGACGATCTGGAAGGCGGTGCCGCCATCGCCGATGATGCGCCCCATACCGACCGTGCGGCCATCTTGGTGGATGGTGACGGCATACCAGGTATTCGGCAGTCCGGCCTCGGCGGCCTCCTGCGATTTGTCGCTCAGCCCGGAAACCCGGCGCAGACGACGATAGTCGTCAACACCCGGCGTACCGGTGACCAGTTCATAGTCGCTCACTTTAGGCGCTGCATCAGGCGGGTGAACATCAGCAGGCCCTCGGGCCAGGGGCCGTGACCGGACTCGATGTTGATATGACCGGCGTCGCCGGCCTGGTGAAAGTCGGAGCCCCAGCAGTTGGCGAACTCGACGGCCCGTTCGAGCGTCACATAGGGATCGTTGTTGGAGGCTACGACCATCGATGGGAAGGGCAGCGGGTCGCGCGGGATGGGCCGGAAAACGTGGATGGCTTCCGGCGCAGCAGGGCTGAGTTCGACGTCGGTCGGCGCGACCAGAAACGCACCGCGCACATTCTCAGGCAGGCGTGGTGCGGCAAGCACAGCGGCAGCGACCGATGTCGAGTGCGCGACGAGAACGACTGGGCGGCTGGTTAGGCGGCAGGCCTGATCGATAGTCGAAATCCAGTCGTCCGCATCGGGCTCCCACCAATCGGCCTGCTCGACAATGGCGGCATTGGCCATGCGCTCGGCCCAACGCATCTGCCAGTGGCCGGGCTTGCTGCCGCCCAAGCCGGGCAGGATCAGGATGTCGCATTCGGCCAGTTTCATGAGCTTACAGTCCGATCGTGATAGAAACCGACATCGGTCTGCGTCAGTCCGATCGCCTTATAGAAGCCCTCGGCGCCGGGGAGCGAGAACAGTGTGATGGTGACCCCAGGCCCAAGAATTTCGCCGCCCTTGTCCATAAGCGCCTTGCCGATACCCCGGCCTTGGTGAGTCTCGGCAACGGCGAGGTCGGCGCAGTAGCAGACCCAGTGCCAGTCGGTGGTGCCACGAAACAGCCCGACCAGCGTGCCGTGCTTGTTGCGGGCGGTGATGGTCAGGTTCGAGTTGTCCAGATAGGCCTGCACCCGCTCAGGATTGCCTAGCGGACGATTCTGACCGAGCACGGACTGGCCCACACAGGCGATGTATTCCTCGGCGGTTAGGCCGGTCTCCTGGGCGCAGACTATGCTCATCCAAACACCCGCTTGAAGATCGTATCGACATGCTTGAGGTGGTAGGCGTCGTCGAACATGTCGTCGATTTGCGCATCCGGCAGAGTCACTTGCGGGTCGGCCTTGAGGTTGGCTGCGAACTGGCCGCTGCGGTCGCCGCGCATTTCCCAGACCTTCATGGCATTGCGCTGTACGGCGGCGTAGCTGTCCTCGCGCGAATAGCCGGCCTGGGTCAGCGCCAGCAGCATGCGCTGGGAATTGTGCAGGCCACCGAGCAGGTCGAGATTCTTCCGCATGTTCTCGGGATAAACCACGAGCTTGTCGATGACGCCGGTGAGGCGGGCCAGGGCGAAGTCGAGGGTGACGGTCGCGTCCGGGCCGATCATGCGCTCGACCGACGAGTGCGAGATATCGCGCTCGTGCCACAGCGCGACGTTTTCCAGCGCCGGAACGACCATGCCGCGCACCAGGCGGGCGAGGCCGGTGAGGTTTTCGGTCAGCACCGGATTGCGCTTGTGCGGCATGGCCGAGGAACCCTTCTGGCCGGGGGAGAAAAACTCCTCGGCTTCGAGCACTTCCGTGCGCTGCAGGTGGCGGATTTCGATGGCGACGCGCTCGATAGAGGACGCGACGACCCCGAGCGTGGCAAAGAACATGGCGTGCCGGTCACGCGGAATGACCTGCGTCGAGACGGGCTCGATGGCGAGGCCGAGCTTCTCGGCGACGTATTCCTCGACCTGTGGATCGATATTGGCGAAGCTGCCGATGGCGCCGGAAATGGCGGCCGTGGCGATCTCCGCCCGTGCCGCGACGAGGCGGGCGCGGTTGCGGGTGAATTCGGCATAGGCTTCGGCCAGCTTGACGCCGAACGTGGTCGGCTCGGCGTGGATGCCGTGGCTGCGACCGATGGTGATGGTGTTTTTGTGCTCGAAAGCGCGGCGCTTGAGGGCAGCGAGCAGGGCATCGACGTCAGCGATCAAGAGGTCCGCGGCGCGGGCCATCTGCACTGACAGCGTGGTGTCCAGAATGTCCGAACTGGTCATGCCCTGGTGGACGAAGCGGGCATCGGGGCCGACGATCTCGCTGAGATGGGTCAGGAAGGCGATGACGTCATGCTTGGTGGTGCGCTCGATCTCGTCGATGCGCGCAACGTCGAAGCCATAGTCGCCGGTGGTGGCCTTCCGGGCGTTCATCACGTCCCAAATGTTCTGGGCGGATTGCTTGGGTACGACACCAAGTTCGGCCAGCTTGGTGGTCGCGTGGGCCTCGATCTCGAACCAGATGGCGAAGCGGGTCTCGGCCGACCAGATGGAGACCATTTCGGGGCGAGAATAGCGCGGGATCATGGGCTTAGGCTTCCAGGTTCGAAAACAGATTCAGGCAAGGCGCGTGGTTGCGGCCTGGCGAATGGCGGCGATGCGCGGGGCATAGGTCGTGGCGTCGTTGCCGCCATAGACGGAGTTGCCGGCAACGAAAACATTGGCGCCTGCATCGGCCACGGCGCGGGCATTGTCAGCAGAAATGCCGCCATCGACTTCGAGATCGATCGGCCGATCACCGATCAGCGCGCGGGCCTGGCGGATCTTGTTGAGGCTTTCCGGGATAAAGCTCTGGCCACCAAAGCCCGGATTGACCGACATGATCAGCAGCAGGTCGATATCGTCGATGACATGGGCCAGGGCGGAAACCGGCGTAGCCGGGTTGATCGCGACGCCGGCGCGCTTGCCCTCGGCCTTGATGGCCTGGAGCGTGCGATGCAGATGCGGGCCCGCTTCTGCATGAACGGTGATGGTGTCAGCTCCCGCCTTGGCGAAAGCGGCAATATAGGGATCGACCGGAGCGATCATCAGATGAACGTCAAACGGCTTGGCCGTGAACTTGCGCACCGAAGCCATAACCAGAGGACCAAAGCTGATATTGGGCACGAAGTGGCCGTCCATCACGTCTACGTGGATGTAGTCCGCCCCGGCCGCATCGATGGCGGTGATTTCCTCACCAAGGCGGCTGAAATCGGCCGACAGAATCGATGGAGCGATGCGGATGAGTTGCTTGGTCATGAAGGAGGCGCCTCGGCAGGGAGGGGTGAGGGTGCTATAGGGCTGGAACGGGGGAAAGGGCAAGTGTGGAGTGATCCGAGTGGGGGCAATTCCCATCGGCGGGATAGACAGATTTCCCGCTGCTGGGGTCTACTTCTGCTGAGAAGGGTCGTGATTGGCCTTTGTCGGTAGAGGTAGTCCAATGATCATCGTCCTGAATGGTTATCCTGGGGTGGGGAAACTCACTATTGGCCAGGAGCTTACTTCGATCTTGTCCGGCCGTCTGTTGGACATTCACAGCGTCTACAACGTTGCCTTTGCATTAACCGAATTCAAATCGCCGGAGTTTGTCGAAGCGGTTGAGAAGGTCGAGACAATAGCGCACGACCTGATACTGAAACTACCGGCAAACGTGCCGGTAGTGTTGACGACTGTGCTTGCTGGAAAGAGCGATTGGGGCGATGCGGAATGGGGGCGCATTGTCCTGCTGGGGCGGGCGCGTGGGCCATTGTTCGTGGTTCAAGTTCATTGCGATCTCGATGAAAATGTCCGCCGCATTTGGGCGGTCGGGCGGGCTGCGAAGAGGAAGCCTCGTGATGCAGAAATGGCGATCAGGAACCATGAGCATGGCAAGGTTCTCGCAGGCATCGACGAGCCGAACTTGTTGAAGCTTGACGTGACAAGATTGTCCGCGAGAGAAGCGGCGATTGAAGTTGCGGATTGGGTCAACAGGATCTGACCTCGAAATCATTCAGGAGGTCGCATCACAAACCAGCGATGCGACACCCCGCGCATTGCATTGTAACGGCTGCGCGGTAGAACAGCGGCGCAATCGGAGCGTCGGCCTCTTGGAATTTTCTCTGCCATTGGTGTTCGGGGCGGGCGTGCTCAGCTTCCTGTCGCCCTGCGTGCTGCCGTTGGTGCCGCCTTATCTCACCTATATGAGCGGCGCGAGCTTCGATCAGCTGCGCGATGAAGGCACGACAGCGGGAGCCTTGCAGCGTCGGGTGGCGTTCACGTCGCTGTTCTTCATTCTCGGCTTTGCCGTGGTGTTCGTAACGCTGGGTGCGACGGCGACGGCGTTCGGGCAGGCGTTCCGGCAGGCACTGCCGATCCTGACGCCTGTCGCCGGCGTGCTGATCATTGCCATGGGCCTGCATTTCATCGGCGTCTATCGCATCGGCCTGCTCGACCGGCAGATGCGGCACAATGGTCCGGGCGTGGCCAGCGGGCCGCTGGGCGGCTTCCTGCTCGGGCTGGCCTTTGCAATTGGCTGGACGCCCTGCATTGGTCCGGTGCTGGCAGCGGTGCTGTCGGTGGCGGCGAGTCGGGAGACGGCGTGGGATGGGGCCGGGCTGCTGGCGCTTTACTCGCTGGGCCTGGGTGTGCCGTTCTTTCTGGCAGGAATTGCCATCGGGCCGTTCCTCGCCTTTTTCCAGGGCTTCAAGAAACACCTCCATACGGTCGAGCGGGTGATGGGCGTGCTGCTGGTGGTGACCGGCGTGCTGTTTCTGACGGGCAATTTCACCCGGCTATCCTATTGGTTCCTCGAGACGTTCCCGATCCTTGCAAGCTTCGGCTGACCGGTAAGCGCCGCTTAACCCTTGTCAGAGAACGGGGTTTTTGCTCGTCCAAAGTTCAGCACTGATTTACCCCTGCGGGGCACAGTGCCGCCATGAGTGGAACCTTGCTGACAGTCTTGGACGAAGCGTTGCCGCAGCCTGCGGTGGCGCGCAGCGACGCCGCGGTTGCTGCGACTGACGAAGTCAGCGTGCTGGTCACCAACCGCATCGAGGATGTCGAGGCGGTGTGGCGGGAACTGACAGCAGCGGCCATAGAGTCGCCGGGCCAGAGTTATGACTTCATCCGAGCCTGGGTGGCCGATCGCGGGATCGCGCCGACATATCAGCGCTATGTGGTGGGGCGTGTCGATGGTGTGGCCATCGCCCTGCTGCCGCTGCATCGCAAGCGTGTGCATGGCCTGCCGGTATTGACCTGGTTCCCCGGTTCCAATGTGGGTTGCTACGCCCCGGTCGCCGATTATGACCGGCTGGCGGCACTCGGTGTCGAGGGTCGGCGCAAGCTGTGGTCGGCAATGACCGGTCAACTGACCGGCGCCGACGTCGTCTATCTGCGGTCTATCCCGACCGAGGTCGGCGGCCATCAGGGTCTGTTCGACGAGCTTGGCGCGACGCTGGCGGTCGAGACGCTCTATCGCTCGGAATACGCGACCTGGGAAGAATGCGACAAGCTGCAGCGCAGCAAATCGCGTCGCAAGCATGATCGGCAGCAGGGCGACCGGCTTGATGCGCTGGGCGCGGTTTCGTTCGAGGAAATCCGTAACGGCGGCGATACGCGTTGCGCTATCGAAACCATGTTCAAGCAGCGCTCGGCGCGCTTCAAGGCGATGGGCATTCGCGACAGTTTCGTGCGCGACAAGTTGATCGGCTTCTACCACGATACGGTTAAGCCGGATTCGGGGATCGACGTGCGGCTGCACGTGCTCAAGCTCAATGGTGACATCGTCGCGGTGCGCTACAACATCGTCCACAATGACCGGATGTTCTGCCTGATTTCGTCGATGAGCGACGATCCGGCGATCCAGAACGGCTCGCCGGGCAAGCAATGCCTGTTGCGGGTGATGCAGACGGTGTTCGACCAGGGCATCCGCGTTTTCGACATGGGCAGCGGCTTTACCGACGAAAAGCGCCACTGGTGCAATGTGCAGACGCCGCTGCGGCAGCACTATATCGGGCTGACGCCGCAGGGCGCCCTGATCGTGCGGGGCCATCAGGCGTTCATGAAGACCCGGGCGGCCATCAAGGCCAACCCGCAGCTGAAGTCTGCCATCCGCACCTTGCGGCAGCTGTTCGACCGGGTGACTGGCTCGACCGCCAAGCCGGAAACGCCGGCTGATAAATCAGAGTAGCTTGAGGCCGCGCAGCGAGGCGTGGCCCGATTTCCCGATGATGATGTGATCGTGCAGCGTGATGCCCAGGGGCTTGGCGATATCGGAGATTTCGCGCGTCATCCGCACGTCGGCGGAGGAGGGCGCCGGATCGCCCGACGGGTGGTTGTGCATCACGCTCACTCCCGCTGGATCACCGATGATCCCGCTGGATCATAATGGCGCAAGACTGGGGCCCGGACCTCTTGGGCGACACGACATCCCTTAAGGCCCGGAGTTTCGCTGGGGCAGGGGGCAGGTAGCTGCGCTGAGACCGCGGAAGTGGGCTGAGCCGTGATCACCCCACTCCCGCTTTCGCAGGTTTGGGGCCGGTACTTGCCTGTCCGCTTCGGGTGCCGCGAACCCGGATAGCCGACATTCCAAAGCCGCGTATGCGATCGCTTTGGGGCACTGCTTGGCGCCCCATTTTCCAACGGTTCCCCAAGGCCGTCGAGGTTGACAGTTGCCGACCTGCCTCACGACTGCCATAGTGCCACCTGCTTCAATGCCGATGCTTGACTTGGTCCTCTCCCACTCTGCGGTGAGGTCCGCATTGCGGTGCCTAAATATTCTGGCCGACGTTTGTATCTGGGCACGGGACTTTGCCGCCTCGTCGTCCGAAAAGTAGTAGCCCTCGGTTGTCTCGTGCGTAAGGCTCTCTGACGCAGCCAAGGAAATCGCCGAAGCGCCCGGATCCGGCGATCCGGTTGATCGGCGCGGCAGAACCTGTGCCGCATGCGGTGCAGGCCGGCAAGATGTTTTCACAGTATTCGTCATGTTCGCAGCGTACCAGATGCGAACGTCTTTGCCGCGGACATCGAGCAAGCGTCCGCCGCATTCCCCACATTGGTGGATCGGCGGTTCGGCATGTCCTGCTTCGGACAGAATGTGCTTTTTGGCTCACTTTGATCTCCTCCGCGAAGGAGGACGGACGCGGCTTCGACGCCATGATCGTAGTCACCAGTGGGGCGGGATGGGCGGAAGTATGACCGTCCGCCCGGCTTTGAGCCAAGCACCGGCCGGTGGTCATGATTGACTGCATAACCTGAGCCGGAGCGACCGGTCCCTTCTCGCCTTGTGGTGAAGCGGCTGGTTCAGGCGTGAGGACCCGACCGACTGCCCTCCAGGACGGCGCGATAGCGCTCCAGACTCTCCTCGAGATGCTGGGCAAGCGCCGCTGTCGCCGCCTGCGGATCCGAGCGTGCTATGGCCGCGAAGATGTTGGCGTGTTGCTCGTTGATGGTTGCGAGATAAATGCGGTAGTCGGCAGCGGATTGCATGTGCTTGAGAAGTATCTCCGAACTCAGGTCCATCTGCAGAACCTCAATGAATTCGGAGAAGTGCGGATTTCCTGTCGCGCGGGCCAGGGCGCGATGGAACTCCAGATCGGCTCGGGCCTCGGCTTCCGGATCATTAGCGTCGACGCGCTGCATGGCGTCATGAGCCCGTGCGATATCGGCCAGGGCCTCTGGAGTCCTGCGCCTTGCGGCCAGCGCGACCGCCTGCGTCTCGACGCCGAGTCTGAATTCGAGAATGTTCAGAGCGGACCGGATGTCGTCCGACTGAGCGAAGCCGAGACCCAGCGATCGCGTTGCTCGTTCGGCGACGAATGCCCCCAAGCCCTGCCGAGTGGTGACCAACCCTGATATCCGCAGAGATGCCATTGCCTCGCGAATGACGGTTCGGCTGACGCCGAACTCCACGCAGAGCTCCTCGCTCGATGGCAGCTTGCTCTTGGGTGCATATCGACCCGTCTCGATGCGAGAAGCCAGCTCCAAGGCGACGGCTTCGGCCAGATTCTCCCGGGGCTTTATTTGATTCACAATCGGTTCTCACAGCTGGGCAACAGCACGGCATAGTTCTTCCGGATATTCAATGACTACTCTCCAACGAGCCAACACTCGACTAAGGGACAATTCCTCCGAGTTCCTACTTGGCATACATGTGCTGACATACATGTGTAAAATGAATGCACGTGCAATCGCCAGGGAGCGAATGCGATGACGACCTCAATCTACAGTGGACCGGTTTTCGAGATGGCCCGCCAGCAATTCGAGAATGTCGCGGACATCCTCGACATCGATCAGTTCGAGCGCCCTCGGATCTTCATGCCCAAGCGCGCGCTGGCCGTCTCCTGTCCCATTCACCGGGATGACGGGTCGTTGACGGTCTTCCAGGGCTATCGTGTGCAGCATCATCTGACACTGGGTCCGACCAAGGGCGGCACGCGGTTCGCCCCGACTCTCGACGTCGGAGAGGTTGCAGCGCTGGCCATCTGGATGAGTTGGAAGTGCGCGCTGGCCGGCCTGCCCTATGGCGGCGCCAAGGGCGGTGTCGCAGTCGACCCACGCGCGCTGTCGCCCCGCGAGCTAGAAGCGCTGTCGCGTCGGTACATGCAGGAGATGATACCCTTCGTCGGCCCACATGTGGACGTGATGGCACCTGACATGGGAACCAATGAAACCGTGATGGCCTGGTTCATGGACACCTATTCAATGTACCAGGGACGCACAGTCGCCGAAGTGGTGACTGGCAAACCGGTGGCGACCGGCGGCACTGCCGGGCGGCGCGAGGCCACCGGGCGCGGCGTCTTCTACCTCATCGGACTGGTCGCCGAACGGATCGAGCTGCCGCTCGATGGCGCCAGGGCCATCGTCCAGGGATACGGCAATGTCGGCGCAGTTGCCGCCCAGGCGCTCGCGGCCGCGGGCGTCCGGATCGTGGGGGTCAGCGATCACAGCGTGGCTTATTACGATCCCAAGGGGCTCGACATCGCGGCGCTCGACCTTCATGTGCAACGCACCGGTGCTCTGATCGGCGCGGCAGATCAGGCCCGGTTCGACGGGCGGGACCTGCTCGTGCAGCCCTGCGACATCCTAGTTCCCGCCGCGACCGAGCGCGTGATCGACGCCGAAAATGCGGGGCTGCTGCAATGCCGCATCCTGGCTGAGGGCGCGAACGGCCCGACCACTCCGGAGGCCGACGCCATCCTCAAGCTACGCCCGGAGATCCATGTCATTCCAGACATACTCTGCAACTCCGGCGGTGTGGTCGTGAGCTATTTCGAGTGGGTCCAAGGCCTCCAGCAGTTCTTCTGGGACGAGGCCGAGGTCAACGCAAAGCTGAACCGGACCCTTGCCCGTTCGTTCGAGGCCGTTTGTCGGCGCGCCGAGTCGCGGCGCCTGAGCAATCGTGAGGCTGCGCTCTCGATCGGTGTGGAGAGGGTCATGCAGGCCAAGCGCAGCCGCGGCCTGTTCCCGTAGCGGCCTCTGCTTCCAAAAGAGATCATCATCATGTTTCAGCCATCATCCGGCATCGATGCACCAACCTTGAATCTCGAGCCGTACGAGCACCGGGCCGCCGTGCTGTCGGAGGTGCATGCGCGGCCATTCCGACCCATCGAGGCGCCAGCCAGATTGGTTCATTTCGCCTTTCTCTCATCCGACGGCGATGTTGGCGCCGATGCGCTGTCGGCTCTATCCGTCGACCGGGGTGGACCCGCCATCGCACCGTCCGCGCGGCATCACAGGGTCAACGTCGATGGCACTGATCTGCGCTGGGAGCGCCACAACGAGTTCACCAGCTATTGCTGGTACCGGCGTGCGCCAGGGTGCGCCGAACTCGAGATGGCCGCAGCCGAGCTTGCATCGGCGATGGCATGGCTGCCCCAGCCCGGACCGCATTTGGTTTCGATCGACCTGCGAGTGGTGGACGCGGCCGCGGCACCCGATATCGATGCCATGTTCGCCAAGGAGTCGCTGTGCATGATGAAGGCCGAGCAGGGCGCGGCCACCGTAGCCACCGACTTCAAGCCCGACGCCGGAGGCTTCGTTCGCATCCTCGTCGTTTGCGACAACGTACCGGCCATGCGCATCGGTGCCCTGGTCCAGCGCCTGCTGGAGCTGGAGACCTATAGGCTTCTCGCACTTCTGTGCATTCCGGAGGGACAGGCGGTGGAGCCGACAGTTCGGTCGATCGAGCGCGATCTGGTGCAGGTGACTCAGGAAATGACCCAGACGGACGCCCTCGAAGGCAATGAGGTTCTTCTCGACCGCTTGGTCCGCATGGCCGCTCGGCTCGAAGCATCGGCAGCCCATTCCTTGTTTCGCTTCGGGGCCAGCCGGGCGTACCAGAACATCGTTCTCGGGCGCATCGCAGCCATCGGCTTCGAGCCGATCGCCGACCGGGAAACGATTCCGGCCTTTCTCAGCCGCCGCATGGCGCCGGCCCTGCAGACCTGCTTCTCGATCGAGGAGCGTCAGATCAACCTGTCGCGAAAGCTCGCTCGCGCCACCCAGTTGCTGCGCGCGAAGGTCGACGTTGCCATCGAGCGTCAGAACCGGGATATCTTGCGAGGCTTGGATCTGCGGTCGCAAATGCAGCTTCGGCTCCAGCGCACCGTGGAGGGCCTGTCGATCGCCGCCGTCAGCTATTACGTCGTCGGATTGCTGGCCTATCTTTTCAAGGCCCTGCTGCCCGATCATGGCATCGCGGAGATCGCGGTTGCGCTGACCTGTCCCCTGGTCGTGGCCGGAGTCGCCCTGACGATCTACCGGCGCACGAGGCTTTCGGAAGGGCACGGTCCGGCGACCAAGTGAGCTGCCGTGAGGGCACGCGCAAGTAAAACTTTCTGTTCTGGCGTGCTATTTGGCTGAACGGAGCCCGGGCGGCGGCTATCCTTCGGCCATGCCTCGAAGAGTAGGAATGGTCCGATGAAGGTCCTTGTGCCGATCAAGCGTGTGGTTGACTACAATGTCCGCGTGCGGGTGAAAGCCGACGGGTCCGGCGTGGATCTGTCCAATACCAAGATGTCCATGAACCCCTTCGACGAGCTGGCTTTGGAAGAAGCCGTGCGGCTCAAGGAAAAGGGCATCGCGACCGAAGTGGTGGTGGTCTCCATCGGCCCCCGGCAGGCACAGGAGACGCTCCGCGCCGGCATAGCGCTCGGAGCCGACCACGCCATCCTCGTGGAGACAGAGGAAAGTCAGGGCGACATGGAGCCGTTGGCCGTCGCCAAGATCCTCGCCAAGGTCGTGGGCGAGCAGCAGCCCTCGCTCGTCATCATGGGCAAGCAGGCCATAGATAACGACATGGGCGCCACCGGACAGATGCTTGCCGGACTGCTCGGTTGGGGGCAGGCGACGTTTGCGTGTGCCGTTGCGGTGGATGGTGCGGTCGTGCGGGTTGATCGTGAAGTCGATGGCGGGGTTCAGGTCATCGAATTGCCCTTGCCGGCCGTGATCACCGTCGACCTGCGGCTCAACGAGCCTCGCTATGCTTCCTTGCCCAACATCATGAAGGCCAAGAAGAAGGCGATCGAGGAGCGTTCCGCGAGCGAACTTGGCGTGGATCTCTCGCCGCGGCTTGCCGTGTTGACGACGGTCGAGCCTCCGGGTCGGCCCGCTGGAAGGATCGTGGGAACGGTCGATGAGTTGCTGGCCGGTTTGCGCGAGCGGGGAGTGCTGTAATGAGCGTGCTGGTGATTGCCGAGGTCGTCGGCGGAGCGCTTCAACGCGATTCGACGGCGCGCACGATTGCAGCCGTCGCCGCACTGGGCGACGTGACCGTCCTGGTTGCCGGGGAGGGCGTGGGTACTGCCGCTTCAGAGGCCGCAACCCTGGCGGGCGTCTCCAAGGTCCTGCGGGCCGATGGCGCGAGCCTGGCGCACGGTCTGGCCGAAGCCACGGCAGAATTGATCGTCGGCGTCGCGCCGGGCTTTGCCTGCATTGCCGCGCCTTCGACCCCCTCGATCAAGAATGTTCTGCCGCGAGCGGCGGCACTGCTGGACGCGATGGTCGTTACGGATGTCGTGCGCGTCATCGACAGCGAGACGTTCGAGCGCCCGATCTATGCCGGGAATGCGCTTCAGACGGTGCGGTCCGGTGATGGTGTCAAGGTCCTGACCCTGCGAACCTCGGCCTTTTCGCCGGTGGCGGATCAACCGGCCGCGCCGGTCGAGTCCGTTGTCGCTCCCTCCGACCGAGGCCTGTCGCGCTGGCTTTCGGAGCAGACGGTTGCTTCCGAACGGCCCGACCTGGCCTCCGCACGCGTCGTCGTATCGGGAGGGCGGGGTGTGGGATCGGCAGAGAATTTCGCCCTGCTGGAAACTCTGGCCGACAAGCTGGGCGCCGCCATCGGCGCCTCGCGTGCGGCAGTCGATGCCGGCTACGTCGGGAACGACCTGCAGGTTGGTCAGACGGGAAAGGTGGTCGCTCCCGACATCTACTTCGCAATTGGCATCTCCGGCGCGATCCAGCACCTCGCCGGCATGAAGGATTCCAAGGTGATCGTCGCGATAAACAAGGACAGCGAGGCGCCGATCTTCCAAATGGCGGATTTCGGCCTGGTCGGCGATCTGTTCGACGTGCTGCCAGAGCTGGTCGGAAAGCTGTGAGCGCGTGACGGACGGGAGAGATTCCATGGCGGCTGCCGAACCGGAAGTCATGGACTATGACGTCGTCGTCGTAGGTGCCGGGCCTGCTGGCCTGTCGGCGGCAATCAGGCTCAAGCAGCGCAACGCGACCTTGAACGTGGTGGTTCTTGAAAAGGGCTCGGAAGTCGGCGCGCATGTCTTGTCCGGCGCGGTCCTCGATGTCTCAGGACTCGATGCCCTCCTGCCGGACTGGCGCGAGCGCGACGCGCCGGTCGAGGTAGCCGTCGCGGACGACCAGTTCTGGCTTCTCGGCCCCAAATCGGGCTTTCGCATCCCCGCCTGGATCATGCCGGCATTCATGTCCAACCATGGCAAATACGTCGTGTCGATGGCCAACCTTTGCCGCTGGCTCGCGCAACAGGCCGAGGGCCTTGGCGTCGAGATATTTCCCGGCATGTCGGCTTCGCGGCTGGTCTGGGACGGCGACCGGATCGCCGGCGTCGTTGCCGGCGAATTCGGCTTGGGTCCGGATGGGCGGCCTGGTCCCAACTACGAACCCGGGGTGGCCCTGCGCGGCAGATATGTTCTGCTGGGCGAAGGGGCCAGGGGTTCGCTCACTAAGCAGGTGATCGCCCACTTCGGCCTGTCGGAAGGCAGAAGTCCGCAGAAATTCGGCCTCGGCCTCAAAGAGATCTGGGAGATCGACCCGGCCTTGCACAAGCCCGGCACCATCGTCCACACTATTGGATGGCCATTGGGCGCCGATGCTGGTGGTGGAGGCTTTGCCTACCACGGCGAGAAAGGCAAGGTGCATATCGGTCTGGTCGTTCATCTCGACTACGGCAATCCCCACCTGTCGCCGTACATGGAGTTCCAGCGCTTCAAGCATCATCCGATGCTGGCCAAACTACTGACGGGCGGACGTCGAACTGCCTACGGCGCGCGCGTCATCACCGAGGGTGGTTGGCAGTCCCTGCCGAAGCTCGTCGCGCCGGGCGTGGCTCTGCTCGGCTGTGCGGCGGGGATGGTCAACGTTCCGCGCATCAAGGGCAATCACAATGCAATGCTGTCCGGCATCGCCGCTGCCGACGCGGTGGAGGACGCCGTGGCTGCGGGGCGTCGAGGCGACGAATTGACGGACTACGAAGCCGCCGTGCGCAATGGGGCGATCGGCGACGACCTGCGTCCGGTGCGCAACGTCAAGCCGGTCTGGTCGCGCTGGGGACTCTGGGCCGCGCTCGTCGTCGGCGGTGCAGACATGTGGTGCAATGCGCTGTTCGGCTTTTCGCCCCTTGGAACCTTGCGCCATCGCAAGTCGGATGCGGCCGCCACCCGACTCGCCAACGCCTGCAACCTGATCGACTATCCCAAGCCCGATGGCACTCTCAGCTTCGACAGGCTCACCAACGTGGCCTTCAGCGCCACCAATCACGACGAGGGCCAGCCCAGCCATCTGCGCCTGATCGACCCAGCCGTTCCGATTTCCGTCAACCTGCCGCTCTATGCCGAGCCTGCACAGCGCTATTGCCCCGCCGGCGTCTACGAAGTCCTCATGGAGCAGGCCGGACCACGCTTCCAGGTGAACGCTCAGAACTGCTTGCACTGCAAGGCCTGCGATATCAAGGACCCGTCCCAAAACATCGTATGGACGGTGCCCGTCGGAGGCGGCGGTCCCAATTATCCCAATATGTGACGGTTCATGATGACCGACGACGTCGCCCGCAAACTCATCGAATGCCTGGGTCCCAAAGGTTGGTTGACCGGGGACCAGGCCATATCCGCGTCGCGGGACTGGCTCGACCGCCATGGCATGCCCCCCTTGGGCCTGGCGCGACCCGTTTCGACCGAAGAAGTGCAGGCGGTCGTCGCCATCTGTCATGACGCGGGCCTGGCCGTCACACCGCAGGGAGGCAATACGAGTCTCTGCGGGGCAGCGGTCAGCGGGGTCGCGGGAGGCGTACTGCTGTCCCTGTCGCGCATGACGACGATCGGTCGACCCGACCCCGTGGGGGACAGCATCGAGGTTGAAGCCGGTGTGGTTCTGAGCAACTTGCATGCAGCCCTCGAGCCGCATGGTCAGACCTTTCCGATGCATCTCGGTGCGGAAGGGTCCGCGCAGATCGGAGGATTGATCGCCACCAATGCGGGTGGCAGCCACGCCTTCCGCTACGGCAGCATGCAGGATCTCGTCCTCGGCCTGGAAGTGGTTCTGCCCGATGGGCGGCTATGGTCGGCGCTGCGCGGCGTGCGCAAGGACAATTCGGGCTATCAGCTCAAGCGGTTGTTCTGCGGTTCGGAGGGAACGCTTGGCGTAGTGACCAGGGCCGTGCTCAAGACGTTCCCTTCAGCAAAGCGACGAGCCACCGCCCTGCTGGCCGTACCGGATGCGGACGCGGTGGTTCGACTAGGTGCCCGGATACGCGCTGAGGCCGGCGAGTTCCTCTCGGGTCTCGAGTTCATGAGCGAGTGCGGCGTCGAGTTGGCGCTGCGGCATGTGACGGACGTGGTCTTTCCACTGGAGAGCCGCAGCGCGTTCTACGTGCTGGTGGAGCTGTCGTCCTCGTCGGCCCTCGTACCCCTCGACGACATCCTCGAAGCGTTGTTGACCGAGGGATTCGAGACGGGCCTGGTGCTCGATGGAGTGATCGCGCTGAATGAATCGCAACGTCAACAGATGTGGCGCCTGCGCGAGGAACAGCCGGAGGGCCAGCGCCTGGAGGGCCCGCAGCTCAAGCACGACATATCGGTGCCGCTGGCACGACTGGCCGAATTCCTCTCGCGGGCCGAGGGCGTCTGCCACGGCATTGCGCCCAGTACGCGCATCAACCCATTCGGCCACCTCGCCGATGGCAATGTGCACTACAATATAAGCCCGCCCGCCGGCGATCGAGAGTTTGCCGAAGCAACCCATGACTTGCCCATGCTGGTGGGCGCGCTGGCTGAGAGCATGGGCGGCAGTTTTGCTGCGGAACATGGCCTTGGCCGGTCGAAAATCGCCATCGCCGATGCCTTGCGCCCGCCGGTGGAGAGAGATCTGATGGCCCGGATCAAGGGCGCGCTCGATCCCCGCGCGACCCTCAATCCCGGCGTGATCATCGTGGGCCGGGCCCAGTAGGAACCCCGCGCCCATCACCTTCCCCCCGGTCGGCGTGAAGGCTTTGCGCTGTTTTCTGCCGTGCGTCGGACCTGACAAGGATAACTTGCCGAAGCCCGCGCATTAATTGATTTCCTCAACGCCGCCCCCGACGCACCATCGTTGCACAGGGCGAGGGCACGATGAAACGGGCATTGGTGACGGGAGCGACACGAGGGGCGGGGCGAGCCATCGCCTTGGCTCTGGCGCGTGCCGGCTGGGAAGTCCATGCCTTGGGTCGCGACCGCGCAGTATTGGATGAGATGCGCGCCGATGCCGGCGTCGTACCGCTCGCCATGGACCTCACGGATCGCGACCAGGTGCGCGCGGTGACTTACGATATCGACCCGACGCTCATGGTTCATGCTGCGTTGCGTTGGCCCGAGGACGAAGCATTCGTCGATCTCGATGAGGCTGCCATCGACATGGTCCTCGAGGTCAACCTGTCCGTCGCGCTACAACTCACCCATACAGTTCTGCCCGGGATGATCGCCACCGGTCATGGCCACGTTTTCTTCGTGCTGGCGCCCACGGGCGGACACCGGTCCGAACTGCAGGAAGCCGTCAGTTCGGCAAGCGAGGCATTCGCCCGAACGCTTCGCCAACAGGTCGGGCCGCTGGGTATCGCGATCGACGTCGTGCGGGCCGATGCGCCCACCTTCTCAAGGGCCGCAGCGGCCATTCTTTCCCTGTCCGGTTCCGGTGCGGAAGCCATGCGCTCCCGCAGTCCGGATTAGGACTCCAGACAACCAGGATGAATTGATGATGCGGCACGGAGGCAAACTGCTCGTGGAGTGCTTGGTCGCTTTGGGTGCGACCAAGTGCTTCGGCATTCCGGGCGAGAGCTACCTGGCGGTGCTCGATGGACTTCACGACACCAGAGGCCAGCTGGACTTCGTCGTGTGCCGCAACGAGGGTGGCGCTGCCTTCATGGCTGCCGCCTACGGCAAGCTGACGGGGGCGCCCGGCATCGCTTTCGTGACCCGCGGGCCGGGCGCCACCAATGCTTCGATCGGCGTCCATACCGCCAGGCAGGACAGCGTGCCCATGCTGCTCTTCGTCGGTCAGGTCGGCACCGACATGAAGGAGCGGGAAGCGTTTCAGGAGGTCGACTACAAGGCGGTTTTCGGCACCATGGCGAAGTGGGCCGTGGAGATTGATCGCGTCGAACGCATTCCGGAACTGGTAGCGCGCGCCTGGAACGTCGCGACGGCCGGTCGACCCGGTCCGGTGGTGATCGCGCTGCCGGAAGACATGATTTCCGCGTTCACCGACGTAGCCGCCTTAGCAGGCCCGACGCTCATCGCCGCGCCATGCGCCGCCCCCGATGATCTCGAAGCGATACGCGCCATGCTGGCGGGCGCCCAGCGTCCTCTCATCATGCTGGGTGGCGCGAACTGGTCGGCCGAAGGCGCAGACGCGCTTCAGCGCTTCGCCGAGCAATCCGACATTCCCGTCGTGGCCAGCTTCCGCTACCAGGACCAGTTCGACAACCATTCGCCTGCCTATTGCGGCGAGGCGGGCGTCGGCATGACGGCGAATGTGCGTCGGCTCATGTCCGAGGCTGACGTCATCCTCGCCATCAACGTCGTGATCGGGGAAATGGCCACCGACGGGTACACCCTGCTCGAGCCTCCGGTGACGCGCCAAACGTTGATCCACGTCCACCCTTCCGACCTGGAATTGGGAAAGGTCTACCAACCGGCACTCGGCGTGGTTGCCGGACCCAACGCGTTCGCTGCCGCATTGAGCCCTGTAGCCGGCGGATGGACGGCGTGGCGGGAGGCGGCTCGTCAGGGATACGAATCCAGCTTCGTGGTTCCCGATCTGCCGTCGCCGGTCGATATGGGCAAGGTGGCCGCGTGGCTGCGGGACACGCTTCCGGAGGATGCTGTCATCACCAATGGCGCGGGCAATTTCACTGTCTGGCCTGGTCGGTTCCTGAAGTATGGTCCCAAGGCCCGCCTTCTGGCGCCGCAGTCCGGAGCCATGGGCTATGGCGTGCCGGCAGCCATCGCAGCCAAGGTCGCCTTCCCGTCGCGCACGGTCGTGTGCTTCGCGGGGGACGGCGACTTCCAGATGAATTGCCAGGAGCTCGCCACCGCCGCGCAATTCGGTGCCCAGCCGATCATTCTGCTGCTCAACAACGGCATCTACGGCACGATACGCGCGCATCAGGAGCGCCAGTATCCTGGCCGTGTCTCCGGAACGACGATGGAGAATCCCAACTTCGTGGCTCTGGCGCAGGCGTATGGCTTCCATGCCGAGCGCATAGAGAGAACCGAGGATTTCGCCGATGCTTTTGGAAGGGCACGCGCGTCGCGCACGGGGGCCCTCCTCGAGTTGAACATTTCGCCGGAGGCGATCACTCCGGCTCAGACGCTCAGCCAAATAAGAGCGGCAGCGCTCAGCAGGGGGACAGACAAATGACCGGCAAGCAAGCCGTCCGGCTTGGGGTGGATATCGGTGGCACGTTCACCGACCTGGCCCTCGAGATCGGCGACCGCATGGTCTCCACCAAGGTGCTGACCAACTATGCTGCGCCCGAGCAGGCCATTCTTGACGGCGTCCGTATCGTGGTGCGCGACGCGCAGATCGAGCCGTCGCAGATCGACATGATGATCCACGGCACGACGCTGGCGACCAATGCTCTGATCGAGCGGCGTGGTGCCAAGACGGCGCTGGTGACGACCGAGGGTTTCCGGGATGTCATCGAAATGCGCACCGAGAACCGCTTCGATCAGTACGATCTCAACATCAAGCTGCCCCCGCCGCTGATTCCGCGCGAGCACCGATACACGGCCGGCGGTCGCATCGGTGCACAGGGTCAAGAACTGCAGCAGCTGGACGAGGCCGCCCTCGAGGTCCTGGCCGAGACCCTTGCCAACGAAGAGTTCAGTGCCGTCGCCATCGGCTTCATCCATGCCTACGCCAATTCCGCTCACGAGCAGCGCGCCCGCGAAATCCTGGCACGCAGGCTCAGCGTGCCGATTTCGATTTCCTCGGAAGTCGCGCCGCAGATGCGCGAATTCGAGCGCTTCAACACCGTCTGCGCCAACGCCTACGTGCAGCCGCAGATGGCCGCCTATCTGTCCCGTCTGCAGACCCGCCTCAAGGAAGAAGGCGTCGCCTGCCCGGTATTCATGATCCATTCCGGCGGCGGCCTGATCTCGGTCGAAACGGCGGTGAAATTCCCGGTGCGACTGGTGGAGTCCGGGCCGGCGGGTGGCGCAATATACGCCGCCGACGTGGCGCGCCGCTTCGATCTGAACAAGGTCGTTTCCTACGACATGGGCGGCACGACGGCGAAGATCTGCCTCATCGAGGGCTTCACGCCGCAAACGGCGCGCACCTTCGAGGTGGCGCGGACGTATCGCTTCGCCAAGGGATCTGGCATGCCCATTTCGATTCCGGTGATCGAAATGATCGAGATCGGCGCCGGCGGTGGATCGATCGCCTGGGTCGATGCCATGGGGCGTATTCAGGCTGGCCCCGAATCGGCGGCCTCCGAGCCGGGTCCTGCCTGCTACCAACGTGGGGGCAGCAAGCCGGCCATCACCGACGCCGATCTGGTGCTCGGCAAGCTCGATCCGGACAATTTCGCCGGTGGCAAGATCAAGCTCTCTGTCAGCGCTGCCGAGGCTGCCATCACGCGCGATGTCGGCCAGCGCCTCTCTCTATCTGCGCAGGCGGCGGCATTCGGCATCTGCGAGGTCGTGGATGAGAACATGGCCAATGCAGCGCGGGTCCATGCGGTGGAGAACGGCAAGGACGTGAGTGACAATGTCATGGTGGCGTTCGGCGGCGCGGCTCCACTCCATGCGGCCCGACTTTGCGAGAAGCTCGGCGTCGAAGCCTGCTTGATACCGGCCGGCGCGGGCGTTGGATCGGCCATCGGTTTTCTGCGGGCGCCGTTCGGCTATGAGGCCGTCGCCACACGCGTCATGCGGCTGGCCGAATTGGACTTCGCCGCCACCAATGCTCTGCTCGCCGATCTGCTTTCTGCGGCGGAAGGCTTTGTTCGCGTCGGCGCCCGCGGGGCCATCGAACGCGAGATCACGGCCTTCATGCGGTATGTGGGTCAGGGATGGGAGATTCCCGTTGCCCTGCCCGAACCGCCCTATGCTCCCTATGATCTCGACATGATCGAGCACCGGTTCCGCGAGCGCTACGCGCAGTATTTCGGCAGGGCCGTCGAGGGCCAGGAAGTCGAGATCGTCTCCTGGTCGGTCAAGGTCCAGGAGAAGCGTCACGTCCGAAGTCAGCACAAGCTCGACAAGGTCGGCCGGCCAATCGTCGGACAGTTCACGCGCCAAGTCTTCGATCCGGCGACCGAGCAGGAGCAGAGCAGTCAAATCATCACGCGCAGCGATCTGACCTGCGGAGATCGCATAGCCGGGCCGGCCATCGTGGTCGAGAGCGAGACCTCCACGGTCGTCACCTCCCAATTCGACGCCATCGTGCAGAGCGACGGGTCGCTTCTTCTTCTCAGGAAAGGCCGTGCAGTATGAGTGGGTCGTCCGAAATCCGCATGCAGGTGATGTGGAATCGCCTGATTTCCGTGGTCGAGGAGCAGGCGCTGACGCTTTTGCGCACGGCATTTTCGACGTCCGTGCGCGAGGCCGGCGACCTCTCCGCCGGCGTGTTCGACACGCAGGGACGCATGCTCGCGCAGGCCGTGACCGGCACCCCCGGTCACGTGAACACCATGGCCGAGGCGGTGCTGCACTTCATCGCCGAAATTCCACGTGGCAACATGTTTGCCGGCGACACCTATGTCACCAACGATCCCTGGAAAGGAACAGGGCATCTGCATGACATCACCATGGTGTCGCCCTCATTCCATCGCGGCAACCTCGTGGGTTTCTTCGCCTGCACTGCGCATGTGGTGGATGTCGGTGGGCGCGGCTTCGGCGCGGATGGCAAGTCCGTCTACGAAGAGGGTATCCAGATCCCGATCATGAAGTTCGCCGAGCGCGGAGAGGTCAACGCCGATTTGGTCAAGATACTGCGTCTCAACGTTCGCGAACCCAACCTTGTCGTGGGCGACTTCTATTCCCTCGCCGCCTGCAATGACGTCGGCCATCACCGCCTGGCCATGATGCTCGATGAGGTCGGCCTGCCGAACCTGGATGAACTCGGCAACTTCATTCTCGAACGGACCCACAAAGCCATGGCGGAGCGCTTCCTGGATCTGCCCAGGGGCAGCTGGCATGCCGACATGGTGACGGATGGCTACGATGAATCGATCAGGCTGGCGGCGAAGGTGACGATAGCCGAGGACGGCGTGGTGATCGACTTCGACGGGACGGCGCCGATGAGCCGATGGGGCATCAATGTTCCCATCATCTACACCAAGGCCTACGCCTGCTACGCCGTCAAATGCGTGGTGGCACCCGATATTCCCAACAACAGCGCGTCACTGGCCTTCTTCAATGTGGTATCCCCGACCAATATCCTCAACGCGAAGCGGCCTGCACCGGTTTCGCTCCGCCATGTGATCGGCCACATGGTGCCTGACCTGGTGTTCGGAGCATTGGCCCAAGCCATGCCCGATCGCATTCCAGCGGAGGGCGCTGCCGCACTCTGGAACATCCACATCTCCGCTCGGCCCATCGACGGCCGTTCCGGTCGTCATGCGGAAGTCCTCATGTTCAATTCGGGCGGCATGGGAGCGCGGCCGGGCAGCGACGGGCTTTCCGCGACCGCCTTCCCATCGGGCGTGCATACGATGCCAATCGAGGCGACGGAGCATACGGGCCCGCTGGTGGTCTGGCGCAAGGAATTGCGATCCGGCTCGGGCGGCGATGGCCAGTACCGTGGAGGCTTGGGTCAGACGATCGAAATCGGAGCGCTCGACGGTCATGAGTTCGATTTCTCGGCCATGTTCGACCGCGTCCGCTCACCGGCGCGCGGCCGCGCCGGCGGAGAGCCCGGCGCCTCGGGCGAAGTGCTGCTCGATGATGGCACCAAACTGCGGCCCAAGGGCTGGCAGCACGTACCGGCCGGTCGGCGGCTGGTGCTGCAACTGCCCGGTGGCGGCGGCTTCGGCAATCCTGTCGATCGCGACAGCGATAGCCGCGCCCTGGATGCGGCAATGGGGCTGGTCGGAGGAGCAGACAATTGAACTACATCTCCAGCAAGCTCGCGGTGGTGAAGCCATCGGCCTCGATGGCGGTTTCGCAGGCAGCCAAGGCGCTCGTGGCGCAGGGCGTCGATGTGATCGACCTCGGCTTGGGCGAACCCGACTTCCCCACGCCGCGCCACATCATCGATGCGGCCCATCAGGCTGCACTGTCGGGGCAGACGCTCTACACCGCGGCCCTCGGCACGCCCGAACTGCGCAAGGCCGTAGCCAGCAAGTTCCATCGCGAGAACGGCTTCTTGGTCCCGCCGGATCAGATCATCGTCAGCAACGGCGCCAAGCAGATCATTTTCAATGCACTAATGGCCACCCTCGAGTCCGGCGACGAAGCCATTCTGCCCGCGCCCTATTTCGTGTCGTACCCCGAAATGGTGAAGTTGCTCGGCGGTGTTCCCGTCATGCCGCAATGCAGCGCGGCCGATGGTTTCCGTCTCACCGCGCGGATGCTCGAAGCAGCGATCACGCCCCGAACCAAGTGGCTCTTTCTCAACATGCCCGGCAATCCCTCCGGCGCGACATATTCGGTGGACGAGCTGAAGGCGCTCGGCGCCGTCCTGGCTCGCCATCCGCATGTGCTGATCCTATCGGACGAGATCTATGAGCACATCCTGTTCGATGGCAGGCGGTTCGTGTCCTTCGCCCAGGCCTGTCCGGAGCTGTTCGAGCGCAGCCTGATCGTCAACGGCGTGTCGAAGGCCTATGCGATGACCGGATGGCGCGTCGGTTATGCCGCCGGGCCACCTCCTATGATCAAGGCCATGGCGACCGTCCAGAGCCAGTCCGTCACGTCGGTGTGCGCGATGGCACAGGCCGGTGCTCTGGCTGCCCTGGAGGGGCCTCAGGACGAAGTTCGTCGGTTCCGCGCGGCTTTCGAGGAGCGACGCAATCTGGTGGTCGAGGCCGTCGCCGGCATTCCCGCTCTCTCCCTGGCGCCGCCCGAAGGGGCGTTCTACGCCTTCATCGGCTGCGCGGACCTGATTGGCCGCCGGACGCCGACCGGGGCGACGCTGGTGGATGACGTTGCAGTCGCGAAATATCTGCTCGATGACGCGCATGTGGCTGCCGTTCCCGGTGCGGCATACGGTCTATCGCCGTATTTCCGCATATCCACGGCGACCTCGGAGAGTATCCTGACCGAGGCGATGCGCCGCATCGCGACTGCGGTCGCCCTGCTTTCGGAACCGGAATGACGATGGCCAAAGCGTTCAAGAAAATACTGCTCACCGGTGCGGCAGGGCGTCTCGGCACCGAATTGCGGCGTGGCCTGGCTCACCTGACCGAGACGCTGCTGCTCGCCGATCGCGTCGAAGCGGCCGACCTTGCGGCCCATGAACAAGCCGTCGTCTTCGAGCTCACCGATGCGCAGGCCGCTGAGGCGGCCATGAGCGGCGTCGACGCCGTGGTGCATTTCGGCGGCGCGCCGCTAGAAGCCCCTTGGTCCACCATCCTGCACTCCAATATCGAGGGCAGCTACAACATCTACGAGGCCGCCCGTAAGAATGGCGTCCGGCGCATCGTCTACGCTTCCTCGGTCCATGCCATCGGCTATCATCGACTTGAAGACCACATCGGCGTGGATGCACCCGTGAAGCCGGACAGCCTCTACGGCGTTTCCAAATGCTTCGTGGAGGCGCTGGGTAGCCTCTACTGGAACAAGTTCGGCATTGAGACAGTCGACCTGCGCATCTTCTCGTCCTTTCCCGAACCGCCCGATCGACGAATGCTGTGGTCCTGGCTGTCATTTGCCGATTGCGTGCGCTTGGTCGAAGCCAGCCTCACCGCACCCTACGTCGCCCATACCATCTCGTTCGGTCTGTCCGACAACAAGGTCAAGCCGGTCGATAATTCGGGGGCGGCCCATCTGGGCTACTATCCGCAAGACGACACCGAGGCCTTCCGTGCGCAGGTCGAAAGTGCCAAGCCTCCGCTCGACCCCCATGCCCCCGCCACGCACTTCCTGGGCGGCTGGTTCGTGGACCTGCCCCATCCAGACGATGAGCCGAAGAAATGAAAGACAGTTATGACGTGGTGATAGTCGGCGGCGCCGTCATCGGCTCGGCCGCAGCCTATTTCCTGGCCGCCAATCCGGACTTCGACGGCAGTATCCTCGTGATCGAGCGCGATCCGACCTATCGCTTCGCGGCGACGTCGCTGTCCTCCTCGTCCATCCGCAACCAGTTCTCGAACCCGATCAACGTCAAGATCGGCCAGTTCGGTACCAGTTTCATCAAGAGCTTCGCCGAGACGATGCGCGTTGGCGATGACCGGCCCGACCTGGATTTCCATGAAGGCGGCTACCTGTTCCTGGCGCGCGAGCCCGAACAGGTCGCGACGCTGCGCGAGAACCACGAGGTCCAGAAGACCTGCGGCGCCGATGTCGTCCTGTGGAACCGCAACGAACTCGCCGATGCTTTTCCGCATCTGAATGTGGATGACATCGAGCTGGCCTCATACGGTCGCTCCGGAGAGGGCTGGTTCAACAATACCGGCCTGATGCATGGCTTCAAGGCAAAGGCACGCGATCTCGGTGCCGAGTACGTCACCGACGAAGTGGTTGCCATTTTGCGTCGGGGCGACGCCGTGACCGGGGTGATGCTCAAGTCCGGTGCGACGATCGATGCGGGCATCATCATCAATGCATCGGGTCCGCGAGCCGCTCTGACGGCCCGGATGGCCGGTCTCGACATCCCTGTCGAGCCGCGCAAGCGAACCCTGTTCGTCTTCGATTGCGCCAAGTCCCCGGAGGGCAGCGCCAAGGTCAATCAAGGTCGACTGCCTCTGATGATCGATCCCTCCGGAGTATTCTGCCGACCCGAAGGGCGGTATTTTCTCACCGGCTGCCCGCCCGTTGAAGATCCGCGAGTGGACTGGGACGACTATGAGCCTCGATATGAGGAGTTCGAGGACACGATCTGGCCAACGCTGGCAGAACGTTCGTCGGCCTTCGAAGCCATTCGCATCGTCAACCAATGGGCCGGTCACTACGATTTCAATGTTCTGGACCACAACCTGGTCGTCGGACGCCATCCGATCGTCCGCAATTTCATTTTCGCGAACGGCTTCTCCGGTCATGGCCTGCAGCAGGCGCCAGCCACGGGCCGCGGGATCTCTGAACTGATCGCTTATGGTGAATATCGCTCGCTCGATCTCACGGCGCTGGGCTACGAACGTGTAGTCGACAATTTGCCGTTCCTCGAAAAGGCGGTAATCTGACCCGGCGGACCCGGAGGACTGGTGAAGCCGGAAGTCATGAGCGGAAATCACACAAGGCTGCCACCCCTCAATGCATTGCGGGTTTTCTGGGCCGTCACACGCCTGGGCAGCTTGCGGGCAGCTGCCGACGAGCTGCTCGTCACACCGCAGGCCGTAAGTCAGCAGATAAAGCTGCTCGAGGACACGCTCAACATACGCTTGTTCGAGCGCAAGGGCCGCATCATTGAGCCGACCGAACAGGCCATCGTGCTGTCGCATTTCGTGCAGGCCGGGTTCGAGGAGTTCGCGGCAGGTGTTCGCCGGGTGAGCAATTCATCCTACCGGAACCGCATCAACATCAATGTCAGTCCCTATTTCGCCACGCGATACTTGATGGAGCGGCTGGAGCATTTTCGCGACCAGGTGCCGGGTGCCGACCTGAGGTTGACGACCATGATCAACCTGAAGGACTTCGCTGCCGACGAGGTCGATGTCTCGATCCAATGGGGCTTCGGTACTTGGAAGGAGTACGACGTGGCGCTGCTGGTGCGTGACCCCAAGGTCATCTGCTGCTCGCCTGCTCTGGCCCAGCGGATCTCCACTGCTTCGGACTTGACCGAGATGACACTGCTGCACCCGGTGCTTGCCAGGAGCCTATGGCCGAAAGTGCTCCGGCATCTCGGGATCGAGGTCAACGAGATTGCGGTCGAAGTGGAGTTCCAGGATGCCGCAACCATGCGACGCGCGACGATTTCCGGCATGGGCGTGGGACTGATATCCAAATTGGACGCGTTGGTGGATATTCAGGCAGGTCAACTCGTTGCGCCCCTGGGGATCGATGGCCTCACCGCAATGGATGAGGAAGACGTGCCGGGTTTTTACCTCGTGGTGCCGCGCGCGCATAAGCGGGCAAAAGTCGTTGCCGCGTTCTGCGACTGGATCACCAAGCAGGATTGGGCCGCCGCAGACGACATCGCCTGACGGTTGAGGCTTCGGAGCAACCGGTGTGGACGTGGGCTTTAACACGCCTTGAGCGGCTTCGCGCAGGTCAAAAGCAAATCTTGTCGTTCCAGCACACTTCTTGATTTGGCGGGTGTGGGGCCTGCTGCACATTCGATATCGGCGGGATTGGTCTGTCCTGGAGTTTACTTTCGTAGACCGGTTCCGCTGCGGTCGAGGGTATGAGGACAACCTCATGCGAAAACGGCCGAGCCGCAGAGTAGGTCGCTGGGAGCAGTTCGCGAAACTGTGTCCCCAAGCGGTGTCGTTGTACGGGGACTCCGTTCATCGACAGCCGGTGACGTGGAAATGAAGGGCTCCTCGTCGATCAGGTCCGGATGCAGGAAACCGCCACTGGCGGAAATGGGAAACTAGGCATTCAGCAAGGGAGCTGACGATGAAATCGATTATCAGAGCAGGAATGATCTCCGCCATGTGTCTACCGGCGGCGACAGGGGCTTGGGCCGCGTCGGGCGACACCCTGAAGTCCGTCCAGGACCGCGGCGTACTCAATTGCCCGGGCCACAACGGATCGTATCTGGGCTTCGCCGAGGTGGACGACAAGGGTGAGTGGAAGGGGCTGGATATCGAACTTTGCCGTGCGATCGCCGCCGCGGTGCTGGGCGATCCGAGCAAGGTCAATATTATTCCGATCAGCTGGGAGCAGCGTTGGCCCGCCCTGCAGTCGGGTGATCTCGACGTCATGATCAAGGCGTCCGGGGGCACGCTCAGCCGCGACGGCGAACTGGGCATGCAGTTCAGCAACTCGTATTACCTCGGCACCACCAAGGTCATGGCGCACAAGGAACTCGGCATCAAGAGCCTGGCCGAGGCCGATGGCGGATCGATCTGCGTGCCGGCCGGCACCTCGACCGAGCGGCAGGTGATCGCCTATCTCGATCGAATCGACATCGAGATGGAGCTCGTCGCCATTGAGAAGACCGAGCAGTTGGACAAGGCCTATTTCGAGGGCCGCTGCGATACGTACGCCCAGTGGGGCCCTGTGCTTGCCATCGCAGCATCCCAGTCCGATACGCCCGACGGTCACGATCTGCTGTCCGACGTCCTGGCCGTCGAGCCCGAAGTCATGATCCTGCGTCAGGGCGACGACAACTGGGTCGATATCGCCAACTGGACCCTGAGCGCCTTGCTTTTCGCCGAGCAGGAGGGCATCGACTCCACCAACGTCGATGAGCTCAAAGCCAATCCGCCCTCCGCCGACATTGGCAAGTTCCTCGGCGCGACGCCCGGCGTGGGCACCGGACTCGGCCTGTCCGACGACTGGGCGTACAATGTCATCAAGACCGTCGGGAATTATTCTGAGGTGTTCGAACGCGGCCTCGGCTCGGGTTCTCCCTACAAGATGCCGCGCGACCTGACGGCCCTGTGGAACAACGGCGGCGTGTTGTTTCCGATGGTCTTCGACTGATCTCTGCAACCAAGCCGCATCCGGCAGCAGCCGGATGCGGACCTGCTTCCGGGACGTGAGGTTTTAGATGAGATTGGACACCTTCTGGCGCAGCAGCGCCGCGCGGAGCGCTCTGCTGCAGAGCGCTTTCATCGCCGCCATCGGCGCGCTGGTGGTCACGGCGGTACTGGTTGCCCAGTCGAATCTCCGCGCGCAGGGGCTGACGTCCGGCTTCCAGTTCCTGTGGAAGGCAACGTCCTGGGACATGAACTTCGCGGTGATGCCCGCCACCCCCGAGAGCCCTTACTGGTGGTACATCGTGGTGGGACTCTGCAACACCCTGTTCATGGGATTGCTCGGTCTGACCGGGGCGACGGTTGTGGGGCTGGCCGTGGGCATGGCGCGCACGGCACGCAACCCATCCGTTCGACTGCTCGGCACTATCTACGTCGAGACATTCCGCAATCTTCCACTCATCCTGCAGCTGTACTTCTGGTACGCCCTGTCGACCAACCTGCCCAATCCGCGCCAGGCGATCGAAGTGGGCGGGACGATGCTGACGGCGCGTGGAATCTACGTTCCCGGTCTCAACATCGCATATTCGGCAGCCGTGCTGGCGGTGGCCATCCTCGTGGTCGGCGGAATCGCGATCGTCTGGCTGTCCAACACCCGCAAGGTCCGCCGCATGGATGCCAAGCAGCGGCGTTCGCGCCTGGGTCTGACGGCTTGCGCCTTTCTGGCGGCGGCTCTGGGCGCCGTGTGGTGGGGCTATTCGGCCGGCACCAACATTTTCACGATGCCGCAATTGCAGGGCCTGAACATCCGAGGTGGCATTCGCATTCAGCCAGAGGTCTACAGCCTAGCGTTTGCCATAAGCGCTTATGGTGGCGCCTATGTGGGTGAGATTGTGCGGGGCGGCTTCAAAGCCGTCAGGCCTGGTCAGGTGGAGGCTGCGCGGGCGCTGGGCCTGTCTTCGTGGCAGGTCTTCTGGCGCGTCCAGATGCCACTGGCCTTCCGCGCCATGCTGCCGATTCTGACAAATCAATATGTCTGGCTCATTAAGGCCACTACTCTGGGCATAGCGGTCGGCTTCACAGACTTCTTCATGGTGATCGCCAGCTCGATCACCCATTCGGGACAGACTCTCGAGTTCATATTCATCTTGATGGCCGGCTTCCTGCTCGTCAATTTCTCCCTCGCCGCGGTCCTCAATCACATCAATCGCGCCATTGCGATCAAGGGCGACCAGATTGGAACCGGATCATGACATCGGTATCGAGTTCCCCCCCAACGGTTCGCAGCAGATCGCTTTCTCGCATCCTTCCCGACTATTTCGGTTCGGCGGGGTCGACGTTCCTCACGCTGCTCGGCTGCGGAATCCTCGCGACGATCGCGTGGTTCGTGCTGGACTGGGCGGTTCTGCGAGCCACATTCGACGCCACGGCCACGCGGGAGGAATGCCTTGCACGGGGCGGCGCCTGCTGGTCGGTGATCGCTGCCCGCTGGCGCATCATTCTTTTCGGAATCTACCCCTTCGAGGAACAATGGCGGTCGGCACTGGCCTGCACTGTCGTGGTCACCATCATCGTGGTGAGCTGCATCCCATGGTTCTGGCGCTTCTGGCGGCTCGCTTCGGTCTGGGTCCTGGGGACGGCTGCGTTCTACCTCCTCATGCGGGGCGGCGTCTTCGGACTGCGCCTCGTGAGCGAGCAGAACTGGGGCGGCCTCGCTCTGACGCTGCTCATGTTCGCCACCACAAGCGTGCTCGGCATGCCCCTCGCCATCGTGCTAGCTCTGATGCGCCGGTCGAAGATGCCAGTCATTGCCAAGACCACGGGCATTTTCATCGACACCGTTCGTTCGCTGCCTCTGCTGGCGATCCTCTTCACCTTCGCCGTGGTGGTGCCCTTCATGCTGCCCGATTTTCTGGTTGGGGAGAAGCTCTATCGGGTCATCGCCGCCAGCACGCTCTTCTTCGCAGCGTACGAGGCCGAGATCATCCGCGGCGGGCTTCAAGGCATTGCGAAGGGCCAGGAGGAAGCTGCCCAGGCCTTGGGCCTCTCCTATTGGCAGTCGATGTCCCGGGTCATTCTGCCTCAGGCATTTCGCCTGGCACTGCCGGCGACGATCAATCAGTTCGTGATCACTTTCATGGAAACCTCGCTGATCGTTGTGGTCGGGTTCATCGAACTGTTAGCTGCGGGCAACGCCGCCTATCAGACCGGCGAATGGCGCTTCGCCTATGTGGAAGTCTATGCCTTCGTCGCCGCAATCTACTTCGTCTTCGTCTTCGGTCTCTCCCGATACGGCGCCTATCTCGAAGGTCGCCTAAGCGTCGGGCGCAAGCAGGATCATTGAAATGCACGATAGCCCGCCGGTGATCCAACTCACCAATGTCGACAAGTCCTTCACCGACTTCCGTGCGCTTCGCTCGATTTCCTTCGAGGTGAAGCGCGGCGAGAAGGTCGTCATCTGCGGGCCTTCGGGGTCCGGCAAATCCACTATGATCCGCTGCATCAATCGGCTGGAGACATACGACGCCGGCGAGATACGCGTCTTGGGAACGCTGTTGGACGACGACGTGAAGGCCATCGAGGACGTACGGCGCGAAGTTGGGATGGTGTTCCAGCATTTCAATCTGTTCCCGCACATGACCGTCCTGGAAAACTGCGTGCTGGCACCGATGCTGGTGAGAAAGATCTCGCGCGCCGAGGCGGAGGCCACCGCGATGCGGTTGCTGGAAAAGGTGAAGATTCCCGATCAGGCGGAGAAGTATCCCGGGCAGCTCTCCGGCGGGCAGCAGCAACGTGTGGCGATCGCCCGCGCCCTCTGCATGCGGCCAGAGGTGCTGCTCTTCGACGAACCGACCTCGGCCCTCGATCCCGAAATGATCGCCGAAGTGCTCGACGTCATGACCACTTTGGCTTCGGAGGGCATCACGATGGTCTGCGTGACCCACGAGATGGGGTTTGCGCGCAAGGTGGCCGACCGAGTTATCTTCATGGATCGCGGCGAGATCGTCGAAGAGGGGCCTCCGGACGCGTTCTTCTCCAATCCGCGCAATGAGCGCACCAAGCTGTTCCTATCACAGGTACTCAGGCACTGATCATGGCAAAGGCTCTAGTAACAGGCGCAACCAGTGGGATCGGGCGTGCCATCGCAATCGCGTTGCAGCGTGCCGGCCATGACGTGACCGCCGTCGGCCGACAGCCAGAGGCACTGGCGGAGTTGGCTGAGCGGGGAATGACGCCGCTGCGCCTCGATCTCGTTGATGGCCAGGCGGTGAAGGCGGCGCTGGCGGACGGGGACTTCGACATCCTCATCAACAACGCCGGCGTGATCTCGCCGCTCGTTGCCTTCTGCGACAGCGATCCAGACGACACCGACCGTCTCGTGTCGATCAATCTCACCTCCACGCTTCGGGTGACGCGAATGGTCGCCCCCGGCATGCGCGAGCGTGGGCGGGGACACATCTTCTTCACGGGATCGACCGCTGGACACGGCCCTTTCGCCAATCTCGCGGCCTATGGCGCCACCAAGGCTGCTTTGGGCAGCTTCGCGCAGGCATTGCGGCTCGAAATGGGAGGCTACGGCGTGCGGGTGACGGAGATCGTGGCTGGACGAGTGCAGACCAATCTTTACGGCGATATCCTCTCTGTTGACGCGCGGGCCGACATGTATGCCGGTGCGCAGGCCGTTCAGCCTGACGATCTGGCAGCCATGGTGCTTGCCGCTCTCTCTCTACCAAAATCGGCCAATGTGTCTCGCATGGATATCCTGCCGACCTTTCAGGCCAGCGGCACCGGCAATTCGAGGAGGAATGAACGATGAAAGATATGTCAGTTCTTGTGGTCGGGGGGGGCGCGGGCTTGGGCGCCCTGATCGCGCGGATGGCGGTCGACGCCGGCGCCTCGGCGATCGGAATCATCGACATCGATCAGGCCGCTGCTGATCGTGCCCTATCGCCAGCGCTTGAGGCGGGCCTGCCGGCTGCAGCGGTTGCCTGCGACATCCGCACTGCAGCGGCTGCCAACGAGGCGGTCAAGACGATCGTGGCTCGTCTTGGACGTGTCGACACGCTGGTGAATTCGGCTGCGATCTATCCGCGCAGGCCTTTGCTCGAAATTTCCGATCACGACTGGGACGAGTCCAACGCGATCAATGTCAAGGGCACGTACCACATGATGGTTGCTGCCATACGTCATATGCGCATCCAGGCCGTCCGCGATGACGTGCGCGGACGTATCGTCAACATCACCTCCGTTGATGCATTCAAGGCGCATCCGCAGAATGCCCATTATGCGGCGACCAAGGCTGCTGTGGTCAGCCTGACCCGTAGCTTCGCCCATGAGGTTGCTCCTCTTGGGATTCTGGTCAATTCCGTTGCTCCTGCAGGAATGGCGACTGCCAAGGCCAGGGAAACGGGGTTCCTGGCTGAATTAGCAGCGGCCAGTCCGTTGGGCCGTGGTGGCGAGCCGCGCGAAATGGCGGAATGGGTTCTGATGGCCGGCGGGCCCAAGAATACTTACATGACCGGCGAGAACATCATTGTTTCCGGCGGCTATATCTACGCCTGACATTGCAAGGGCATCTCATGGTTGAACTGCACAAGAACCTTATCAACGGGGAATGGGTGGGCTCGGACGGTGTCGAGAACATCAACCCGTCCGATACCGCCGAGGTCGTGGGCCTTTATGCCCGCGCCACGGCAGAGGAAACCAAGCAGGCCATCGCTGCGGCCACGGCGGCCTTCCCGGCCTGGTCGCGCTCGGGCATCCTCGAGCGCCATGCGATCCTCAGCAAGACCAGCCAGGAAATCCTGGCGCGCAAGGCCGAGCTGGGCGAACTGCTGAGCCGTGAAGAGGGCAAGACGCTGCCCGAGGGCATTGGCGAAGTGACCCGCGCCGCGCAGATCTTTGACTTTTTCGCTGGTGAAGTCCTGCGGCTGGCCGGCGAAGTGCTGCGGTCGGTTCGTCCCGGCGTTGGCGTCGAGATCACGCGCGAGCCAATTGGGGTCATCGGCATCATCACGCCGTGGAACTTCCCGATCGCCATCCCGACCTGGAAGATTGCCCCGGCCCTGGCCTATGGCAATACCGTCGTGATTAAGCCGGCCGACCTGGTGCCAGGCTCGACCTGGGCCATCGTCGACATTCTCCACCGCAATGGCCTGCCCAAGGGCGTGCTGAACCTGGTGATGGGCAAGGGTTCGGTCGTGGGCCAGACCATGCTCGACAGCAAGGACGTCACCGCCATCAGCTTCACCGGCTCGGTCGGTACCGGCAAGCGCGTGGCTGCCTCGTCCATCGAACACAACCGCAAGTTCCAGCTGGAAATGGGCGGCAAGAACCCGACCGTCGTGCTCGACGATGCCGACCTCAAGGTCGCCGTCGAAACCGTTGCCCAGTCGGCCTTTTTCTCGACCGGACAGCGCTGCACCGCCTCGTCGCGCGTCATCGTGACGGAAGGCATCCACGACAAGTTCGTCGATGCGCTGTGCGAGCGCACCAAGAATCTGCGCGTCGGCGACGCCCTGGCCAAGGAAACCGAGATCGGGCCTGTGGTCGATCCGAGCCAGCTCAAGCAGGACATGGACTATATCCGCATCGGCCAGGACGAAGGCGCCGAGTTGCGCGAGGGCGGGCAGCGCGTGAACGCACCGACCGAGGGCTATTTCCTGCAGCCGGCCCTGTTCACCGGCGTCACCAACCAGATGCGTATCGCGCGCGAAGAGATTTTCGGACCAGTCGCTGCGGTGATCAAGGTGAAGGACTATGAGGAAGCTCTGTTCACAGCCAATGACACCGAGTTCGGCCTGTCGGCTGGCATCGTCACTACCTCGCTCAAGTACGCGACGCACTTCAAGCGCAATGCCGAAGCCGGCATGGTGATGGTCAACGTGCCGACCGCGGGTGTGGATTTCCACGTGCCGTTCGGCGGGCGCAAGGGCTCGAGCTACGGTTCGCGCGAGCAGGGCAAGTACGCGGCCGAGTTCTTCACCGTGGTGAAGACCGCTTATACCGCAGCGGGATGAGGAGCCGACCGTTCGTCACTTGACATCCCGCTAAGGACCATCGCGTGTCGTCGCCAGCTTTCCGATCGCCATGTTGATCTTACGTCGCTCCACAGCAATTCTGGATTTTGCTCTCGTCGCGGCTCTCTATTGCGCGCCAACGGAGTGATGACCATCGTCCGCGGCGTGGCAATTTTAGAGATGGTCTCCGAGAGTCCTATGGCCCGATCAAGGGTGCGCTGGCGGTCCCGATGGTTCTGGCTAAAGCCATCGCACCCCTTGCCGTCCGCAATTTCGTTCCCTCAGCTTAAAGCGGCCAGTTGGCTTGCTACCCCATCTCAACCACCTGCCGCACCCGTCAGGGAATGTCGGCCTTTAAGAAGTCGCTGAAGGGTCCTGGATGACCGAAATGGCCGCAAAGCTGTCGCAGGATTCGCATAGTAGGCGGACTGGAACTGCGGCTTGGGGCGGGAGGCAGACTGAAGGCCTGGGTGCGCACTAAAGCGAACAGCAGTCGTTCACGCCTTGATTGGTAAGCCCGCACCAAATCGCGTTTGTGCTGCGAGGTGTTTGCCGCATCAATGTACCCAGCGGGGTTGCGAGCGCTGCTTCTCGGTATATTGCGCAAGGATCACCGCTAGATTTTGCGCGATTTGAGGGCTGCACCTGTGGCGTAGGTATAGCGCCTCGCCCGGCCCATTCGAGAGATCGCGCGGCGGACACTGCGCGATGTCAGGGGACTAGAGCCGCGCAAAAATACCGACAACGTCCGCGGCGGCCTCTAGACCTCAGTCGCTCAAACCCGCCATGAACCGGATCGCCGCCTCCAGTTCCTCGTCCGAACAGTCTTCGCATAAACCCTTCGGCGGCATCGCTTCGAATCCTTCGATGGCCGACTTCAGCAAGGCGGGCAGACCTCTTGCTAGCCGGGTGTTCCAGTCCCTCGCAACGCCGGCCTTCGGAGAATTCACCATCACATTTGCAGGCGCGTGGCAGGCAGAACAGTAGTCGCGATAGATTTCGTCACCGGCGCGATCCTGGGAAGCCGCCGGTCCAGTGATGGCAGCGAGCAGGGCGATGGCGAGTATCCAAGCCTTCATAATGAGCGGACCTTCGATGTAGTGATTACCAAGAGTAAGGGCGGCCGGTTGGAACCGGCCGCCCGCTGGGACTACTGGCCTTCCTGGGCGTGGAACATCGTCTCTGCGTAGAAGATGCCCAGCCCGTAGCCGCCTGCGTGCTCCTTCGCGATGTCCATGACAGCGGCATAGGTTTCACCGCGCGCCCAGTCACGCTGAAGTTCGAGAAGGTACTGAACCCAAGTGATCGGACGGGCACCAGCCTGAACCATCCGCTCGATCGCCCTGTCGTTGGCCTCGTCACTGATACCGCCGGACGCATCAGTCACGAAGTAGACCTCGTAGCCCTGTTCGAGGGCGGAGAGCACCGGCATCACGCCGCACACTTCCGTCCAGAGGGCGGAGACAACGATCTTCTTGCGACCGGTCTCGGCAACGGCGTCCGAGACGCGCTGGTCTTCCCAGGTGTTCATGGTCGAACGGTCAATCGGCACCTGGTCAGGGAAGACAGCCTGGATTTCGGGGAAGATCTTGCCGCTGAACGAATCCGCAGCGACGGTCGTCAGAATCGTGGGAACGTCGAAGACCTGGGCGGACTTTGCCAGGCCGGTGACGTTGTTGCGCAGTTCCGCGATGTCGATCGAGCGGGTGGCAAATGCCATTTGCGGCTGATGGTCAATGAGCAGCAGGACGTGGTTGTCGGGCGTCAGCAAGCTACTGGCCGCTGGAGCGGCCTCGGCGTTCGCACCAACCAGACCCAGAGGAAGGACCAGTGTTAGGGCTTTGAAGATATTAGATATATTCATTTTAGGTCTCCTTGCAAAGCGATGTTCAAATCGCAGGAGACAACATTCCGCCACTTTCTGTTTGATAACAATTCAGAGGAAATCTAATATACTATTTCATATGGCTGAATAGTAATGAGCTCGAGAGCAACCCATGATCCGCGACCTTGTCTCGCTGAGGACCTTCGTCACCATCGCGTCCCAGGGCAGTTTCGCCAAGGCAGCGGACAAGCTCGGGATTTCGAGACCACTCGCCACCAAGCATGTGGCTGATCTCGAAAAAGAGCTTGGCGCGAAACTGTTCAACCGCACGACGCGGCGGCTCAGCCTCACCGAGGCCGGCCGTACTCTCTCCTCGACGGCATCGACCCTGTTCGGTCTTCTTGAAGGTGCCGAGCAGGACATCAGGGGCGCGACCGCGTCGCCGAAAGGGACGTTGCGCATAAACGCACCAATGTCGTTCGGGGTGCTTCATCTCAGCGATATTGTGAGCGAGTTTCTTTGCATCTATCCCGATGTGGACGTTGAACTCACGCTGGACGACAGAACGGTCAACGTCGTGGAGGAAGGCTACGACATCGCCATCCGGATCCGACGCCTTGAAGATTCCACCTTGTTGGCGCGCCATCTGGGGCCGGCGCGCATGATCGTCTGCGCGTCTCCTGCTTACCTCGATGCAAACGGTGCTCCCCAGAGTCCAACCGATCTCGAGCAGCACCAGTGTCTCGTGTACGACTATTTGGCGCGAAGGGGCACTTGGAGTTTTGACCGGAACGGTGAAACCGAGAATGTCCGAGTGGCTGGCAGACTTCGTAGCAACAATGGCGAGACGCTGGTCAAGGCGGCGGTCGCCGGCGTCGGCGTGGCTCTTGCTCCGACATTCATAGCCTCGGACCATCTGAAATCGGGAGCACTCATCCCGCTGCTATGCGATTGGAAAGTGCTGGAGCCGTCCTTCTATGCCGTCATGCCTCCGGGCCGGATCGACGTTGGCAAGGTTCGGGCGTTTGTCGACCATCTGGTGAGCGCAGTAGGCAACGTGCCCTACTGGGACCGGGGCCTAGACTTTCTAGACTAGACGGGAGAGGCGGATATGACGGACGTTGGTGCACGGATGTTCGTCCTTACAATCCTCAAAGTCAGGGGCGCTTTTCCATTTCCGCTGTTGAACGATTGACGTCAAAATGGGCGGCATGACGATCGAAGAGGACACGGGTGTGGTGATATTCACCAACGTCCTGGTTTTACTCTGATCCAACGCCCTCGACGGCTCCTGGGTGACACGCGCACTCGCCCGGTCCAGCGCGGTAGTCGTGGCGCAAGCCAAGACCAAGTTTGCCGTTAGTATCCAAGGCTTCGACTGATTTATCGCAACGGCGGCAGGTTCAAACCCAATTCTACGGGTTCCAACGATTTTGTTTGCGGAGGTAACCGGTTTGGTTTGGTGGCGCGGGCCACTCGCAAGTGGCTCGTCCGCAGGTTACGGGCGATAAGGTGTTCGCATAGCCTAGGGAACTATTTGCATTATTCTTGCATGGTGGGCTTCGGCTAGTTTGAGCAAAAAAGGGCGCTGGCACCAGTGAGAAAGCCCTTTCAGAGAGGCACAAAATTTGCCGCCTACCACGGTAGCATAGGTCAGGTACGGGGCGTGCTGGCTTTCGCGGAGTCGACCACCACTTCGCGCGCCGGCCGCGCCAAGCATGTTCACATCCCAGAACATGCGAACATGCCCCACTTCTTCAATCGCCGGAGTGCACTCAATGACCAGAAAAATGGCCTACAACCCCCTCTCGTTCTACTTTACCCCCGAAGGCTTCAGATCCGATGCAGCGCCGCCGCTGACCGAGATACTCTCTGTTGTTCGAGATACCGGCTACGACGGTATCCATTCGGCAATTCCTGTCGGCAGCACGCCACAAGACTATCTTGCGCTCCTCAAGCAGTATGACCTCGTGCCAGCCCCGGGATATTTCCAGGCCAGTTTTGCCGACACCGAAAAGCTGCCGGACACAATCAACACAGCAAGGCGCCTGGCCGGCGATCATGCCCGCCTCGGGCTTGATCGCGTATTCATAGCAGAAGCATTCGGAGTTGCCCCTGAACGGACGGAAAAGCCGGGGCTCGGTGTTGGCGGCAGCGAAGAGCGCCTGTCTCGTATCGTGGAGGGCCTAGCGAAGGTCGCTTCAGCAATGGTGAGCGAAGGAATAGTTCCCTGCCTGCATCCGCACATCGGCACGCGCATCGAGACGGGAGACGAGGCTGACTTCATCCTGAATCGAATAAGCGCCAAAGACCTTCTCGTGGGTCCGGATACCGGCCACCTCAGCTGGGCCGGTGCCGACCTGACCGATTTCATCCTGCGTCATTCCGGACGGATAGGAGCGGTGCATATCAAGGACTATCGCAAGCCGGTTGCGGATCAGGGGATGACCTATACCGCTGCCAACAAGGCGAGCATTTGGACCGAACCGGGCAGGGGGAGCATCGATCTCGAGGGTGCTATCAAGGCCCTTGGGTCCTTCGAAGGGTGGTTCGTCGTCGAGGTGGATATTGCGGACCAGCCGACCGTGCCGGAGAGCGCCCGCGTGGCGGCCGAGTGGCTGCGTCCGCGCTTGAGCCTCGGCCGGCAGTAGTGAGGACGAAATCGGTGGCCAAGTGCGTCGCTCACATTGGTAGGAACTGATGGGCGATAACGGCTTCACGTCAATCTTCAACGGTGTCGACCTCACGGGCTGGTTCGCGACGCCGCGAACCTATGGTGAAATGTGGCCAGGCGGTCCGACTGTCCAGGAAAAAGCACCAGACCATTTTCCTGCCGACTATAACGAGCAGGCGGCCAAGCACCCGGCGGTCTGGACCGTGGAGGACGGAGTTATCGTCGGCCGGCAGGATAGCCCCGGCAGCGGTTGGGGCGGCTACCTGGTGACCGAGCGCAAGTATGGCGACTTCGAGCTCATGTTCGAGGCCAACCCCGATTGGCCGGCAGATACTGGAATCATGCTGCGCAAGCGAGCCCATACTTTTCATGGCTTGCAGGTGTTGCTCGATCATCGCCGGACAGGGGCAATCGGCGGTTTCTATGGCAATGGCATTGGCGGGTGGGCTGCCGCGCCGTTTGCCGTCAACGCAAACTACGATGCCGAGGGTCGACCGATAAGTCTGTATGAAGACACCAGCAGCGGGACCGTCGCGTCGATGACACCGGAGAAACGCGACCGCCTGACCTACGCGGCAGATGTGTCCGACTTCCTGTCCACCTGGCGGTTCCTGGATTGGAACGAGTTCCGCATAAGGATTGCTGGTGCCAAGCCCACCGCGGAAGTGTGGATCAACGACCTCAGAATCGCCGCTATCGACCTGGCAGCGATGCAGGCGCTGAACTACGACGCCGAAGCGGTCGCCGATTTTCTGGGGCCGGAGGGGCACATCGCCTTCGAGGTCCACGACAATGATCCCGGGCTGGGCAAGGATCGCTGGGGTCGCGATGCCTGTTGTCGGTGGCGAAACATTCGCATCCGCGAGCTCTAACAAGCCTACTGGGGCTGTGACCGACGCAGCCGCATCAGCCGATCATTGCGATAAGCTGCGCGCATCGCGCCTCAGACTCTTTCTATTATTCACGCATGTCTGCACCGGATAGCGTAGCGATACCTCGACAACGCTCGGGGTCAAAGGGAGGACTACATGTCGGGTAATCATGGCGGCGGCTTGTCGCGCCGCGCATTTCTTGCATCTACCAGCGCGCTGGCGCTTGCTGGTTTGGTCGCCCCCAGCTGGGGACAGGAGAGCTGGATACCAGCGGCAACAAGTGACCTGCCGCCTGCTGACGGTCCTCTGCGCTATCTGGATATCGGCGACCTGCACACTGTATTCTACAACAAGTTCTTCGCCGAGTATTCGAAGGCCCGTGGCATCGAGGTCGTGTTCGACGGCCTGACCTGGAACGATATCGGCACCGTGGTGCCGCTTGGTGTCCGCAATGGCACCGCGCCGGACGTTTTCATCCTTCCGAACGGCATGCCGCCTTCTGTCGCCGTAGCGTCGGGCTGGGTGCAGCCAATCGACGATCTGATCCCCGATTTCGCGAACTGGAAGGCTGGGTTTCCAGCAGGCGCCTTCATTGATGGTGTCAACGTCATCGACGGCAAGACCTATGGGCTACCCTATACCGGCGACCGGCGCAGCAGTTCCTTGCTGCTGTTCAACAAGGAAGCGATGGCCCTGACCGAGTTCACCCCAGGACCAGACAATCCGCTCAATTGGGATCAGTTCCGCGCCGCTGCACAGCAGATTACCACCAATTCGAAGGGTCGAATGTACGGCTGGATCGAAGGAGGAAACCAGCCGAACCGTTGGTCGGACGCCGTGACCAGCCTGGCTGCCAGAGCGGGCAGGGCATGCGGCAACTCTGCGGCCGGCTTTGCTTCCGGGGTCGACTTCCACACAGGCGAGATAGTTGTCGATAGCCCGGAATTTGTCGGCGCTGTCGAGCTGTTGTTGGCTATCCGCGACGATGGCAGCGCATTCCCGGGTCTGATGGGTATGTCTGCACCACAAGCTCGCGCCATGATGCCGCAAGGCGGTGCCGGCATGATCCTGCAGGGACCATGGAACGTGCCGCTGTGGGAATCCGAAAACCCCAACTTCGACTTCGGCTATGCCGCCACGCCCGCTCCGGCCGGCAAGGATGGCAAGACCTATACAAATTCGGTGATCGCCATTGGCGACTTGCTTTTCATCAACGCCAAGGCGAAGAACCCGCAATACGCCGCGGACGTATTCCAAATTCTGGGTACACTCGAGGGGCAGACCCAGTGGGCAAGCGTGGCATCGCCTGGCAACCCGGCCGCGTTCCCGGAAGCCAATCAACGGGCGACGCTCTCCGAGCGCTCGATCGGCATCCTGGCCTTGCAGGAAGATCAGGTTCGTGTGTCGCCCAACCCCTATGCCAAGAATGCGGGCTTCGTGGATGTCGCGCGCCTCTACGTTGCGCCGACCCCAAATCTAGCGCAAACGGTGCAGGGTCTGTATTCTGGCCAGTTGTCAGGCGTGAAAGAGAGCCTGACGGTGCTCAAGGAGGCCATGAATGTGGCACTCGACACTGCCTTCGCCACAGCAAAGGCCGAAGGCGCCAATGTGAACCGTTCCGACCTCGTGTTCCCCGACTGGGACCCCGCCGTGGATCACATCTAGGCGTCTGACGAATCTACGGCCGCTAAGCCGCTGCAACCGGCGATATCGTGTCGCCGGTTCATCCCTGTAGTGCGGTCGACTCGACAAAGCTCCTCTGGTGATAACCGCACCGATATCTTCGGGACTTCTTTGCATTGTCCGTGCCTGGCTGGGGTGGCTAGGCTTGTCCAACGGGCTGAACACGAAAACACGGTCGCTGGCTCGGAGGAGCCAAGGTGGTTGAAGGCACGCGCGGCGGCAACGCGCAGTTCGCCTCGCCCCGTGCGTCGGGCGCCGAACCAACCGCCAGATGAGCATCAGCCAAAGGCCGAGGAGGAACTTGTTGCATGACCAATCGCCTAGGGATCGGCATTGTGGGTTGCGGCCAGGCCGTCCAAACCTTGCATATTCCCGCCTTTCGGCATCTGCCGGACAAGCTGTTCATTGCAGCTTTGCACGATGCCTCGCCATCCGTGACCATCAGGCTTGCCGAGACCATTCCCGGAGCGACGCCCTATGCTTCGTTCGAGGCGCTGCTGAACGACCCCGCGGTGGATGCCGTGCTGGTGGCGAGCCCGAGCGCACTGCATGCCACACACGCACTGCAGGCCATGCGCGCCGGTAAACACGTGCTTATCGAAAAGCCGATGTGCTTCACCCTCGAGGAGGCAAGCGAACTCCAATCTGCAGAGCAGGAGAGCGGTTGTATCGCCCTGGTGGGCTATATGCGGCGTCACGCGGGCGCCTTCAAAGAAGCGGTGGCACTCATTGAGCCCCTACGGGGCGAGATCAACTTTGCCCGAGTCAGGGACATCGTCGGCCAGAGCCCGGCCTTCCTGTCTTCCATCACGGCGGTGATCCGCGGGGATGACGTGCCCGATGCGGAGAAAGAGCGCCTCGATGCGATCAGTTCGGCGGCGTTGAAAGCCGCCATTGGCACAGACGAAAACACGATGGCCGGCATCTACAACATGCTCCTGGGTCTCTCCTCGCACGATATCTCGGCAATGCGGGAACTGATCGGTCGGCCGCAACGCGTTCTTTCGGCGTTGTACCGCCGCGGCGGCCGGTTCATTTCCGCCGTCTTTGACTATGGCGACTTCGTCTGCCACTTCGAGACCGGTTTCGACCAGATTGCGCGCTTTGACGTGAATCTTGAGGTTTTCACGCCGCAGCGCCAGGTTCGCGTCGACTACGATACGACCTTTATTCGCCACCAGCCCGCGCGGCTGACGGTCACCGAGGCCAATACGCCAACAGGTGTTTCAACGCGCAGCAGCTACCAGAGTAGGCAGGACAGCTTCATCATCGAGTGGGAATACTTCCATGATTGCGTGGTGATGGGCCGTCGCCCCAAGACCGATATCAAGGATGCTCGCCAGGATATCGAACTGTTCGCCGAGATGATGAAACTGATGGCCGCGCAGTGAGCAGTGAAAATGAAGTATGGGGTCGAGTTGAATGAGCGAGAACGCGGTCATTGCTATGCTGGGTCGCCGGCTGAGGTTGGGCGTAATTGGTGGTGGTGGTTCGAGCCTTATCGGGCCCATTCACAGGTTGGCCGCGCGCTCTGACGACTATTACGAGCTTGTTGCGGGGGTCTTGTCCTCGAATGCCGAGAGGTCGGAAGACAACGCGGCCAAGCTCGGCATTTCGCGATCATATGCGTCAGTCGATGAGATGATTGCCGGGGAGGGTGCACGCGAGGACAGGGTTGATGTTATCGCCATCATGAGCCCCGACGACACCCACGTGCCTTATGCCATCAAGGCGCTCGAGGCCGGCTTCCATGTGGTTTGTGAGAAGCCGCTATCAACACGGCTTGAGGATGCAAGGCGTGTCGCGGAGGTGGCACGGGCAAGCGGGTCCGAGCTGTGCCTGGTTCACAATTATTCCGGCTACCCGATGGTCAGGGAGGCGCGGGCGGCAGTGGCTGCAGGCGAACTCGGACGAGTGCACCTGGTCGTCGTTACCTACCTCCAGGGTGCGCTGGGTACGATGGTAGAAGCCGACCCGGATCAGATGCCGTCCCGCCTTAAGTGGCGGCTCGACCCATCGCGCGGGGGGCAGAGCCACGCTCTTTCGGACATTGGCAGTCACGCGCACCATCTGACCCGGTACATTACGGGCGAAGAAGTCACCGATGTGTTCGCCGACCTCGGCGCTGCGATCGCCGGACGTATGGTGCACGACAGCGCATCCGTCCTGATACGATTGGGCAATGGAGCCAGGGGCAGCATTATCGCCAGCAAGGCAGCCTCGGGTGCCGTGAATCGGTTTTCGATCGAGGTCTACGGTGACAAAGCCGGTCTCGTCTGGGACCAGGCCAATGCCAACGAACTTCAGATCACCCGCCAGGGTCAGCCAGCCGAAACACGCATGGTGGGGCTACCAACGCTGCACCCCCTAACCAAGAAAGCCGTCCAGCGCACCGGAGCCTTTCCGGGCGGTTTTGTTGAGGCCTTTGCCAATATCTATAGTGACTTTGCCGAGATCGTGGCGGCCAGGATCGCCGGTTGCAGCCCCAACCCATTGACGCGACAGATTCCAGGAGTGGATGACGGCGTGGCCGGCCTGATGTTCATAGACGCCTGCATAACCTCGTCAAAGGAAGTGTCGTGGCGCCGCTGTTCATGACCGTTCAATCAGGGCGCTGACGCTACGTGACTACATCGGCGGAGAAGGAGCGAAATCACCCTCGCTGCCGATGTGTTTTTCGCAGATGCGCAACAGACCACTGAGCGGCGGCCAGTCAACCATCTCACCACGGAATACAGCACCCGTGACGATCGTGCGGCGACCAAGTTCAACGGGGACCGGCACGATTCGTGGGTTCATCGTATTGGCAACCGCACGGTCCGGAAGAATGCAGAGGTAGTCGCCCTTCTGCAGCATTGCAATTGTCGCGATCAAGGATTCGCAGCTGGCACGGATCCTGGGTGCTGATCCGAGGCGCTCAACGCAGGCGTGGATGGTTTGCAGCTCATAAACAGGGTCTGCCGTATAAACCAGCCATGGATAGTTGAGCAGCGCACTAGCATCCAGGTTTTCCCCTTTTTGCAGCCCGCCGAAAATCGGATGGTCCTCGCGTGCAACAACCCGGTCCACGATGGTGGTGTAGTTGCGCACCATAAGGCGCTGGTTGTTTTCCTCGACGACTTGCACACCTCCGAAGACCACATCGCACCGTCCCTCGACGAGGTCGATCAACGTGTCGTTCAGGCCCGACCCGTTATTCTGTATCTCGACGACGAGGTCAGGATGGTGGCGGTGCAGTTCCGCGACCACTGCAGGCAGGATGACTGCTCGCCAGAGTGGACCGGCCCGGACACGCAAGGTGCCGGACAGAACGGACTTGTCATCTTCAAGGCTGCGCTCTTCCAGCTCCCAGTGTCGCTGCAGCCTTTGAACAGAAGATACGACGCGCTCGCCGAACCCCGTAAGGACGACCCCTCTTGAATGTCGAACAAGGAGGTGTTTGCCGAAGTGGCTTTCTAGCTGCGCTATCGAGCGGGTCAGCGCGGGCTGCGTCACACTGAGTATGCCGGCGGCCCGGCGCATGCTCCCCGCTTCCGCGACAGTGCGCAAGCGCATCAGGTGTGTCATCAGGTCCAGCATGCCGATAAGGTATACGTATCACCAAGCCCTGTCATTGGGTTTACCGATCAGATGAAGTGATAATCAACACAAATGGGCAGAGGAGGTACGCGTGATAATCATTTCACATCGGAGCCGCGCATCTTTGCATTATTCTCGAATAGCTGCCGGTGCTAGCCATGAGAGGACGGCAGCTCGGCGGAAGTTCGGCGCCTCACGACGGAGGAGTAGATGCTCAACATGCCGACGACATGGCGCGGGCCACATTGCGACCGCTTGGCCGCGGCCAGCCTCAAGGCGAAGGAGGTCACGTCATGACACGCGCTGATCGTCTGCTTCATCGCATCTGGGCCGCACGCATAGACTATCTTTTCATCGTGCCGGGGCTGCTGATTTTCGGTGTTTTCGTGGCGTGGCCGCTCTTTGCATCAAACTACTACTCGCTCCTGGACTGGTCCGGATTCGAGGATAGCGGGACGTTCGTTGGTCTGCGGAATTTCCAGGAGCTCTTGAACGACAAATTCTTCCGCGACGCCTTTGCGCGTTCCTTTGCCTTCACCGTCTCGACGGTCCCGCTCCAGATGTTCTTGAGCCTGATCTTCGCGATTGTTCTGAACGACCGTCTGCTCAGGCTTTCGACGTTATTCCGTACGCTGATCTTCCTTCCCGTCGTGACGCCGGTGGCGGTCATCGCCATCGTCATGGTTCTGATGCTCAGCCCGTTCAATGGACCTATCAATGGTCTGCTCGTGAACCTTGGCATGCTGTCGCGACCGATGGATTTCTTCGGCGATCCGAACCTGGTCATGTGGTCGCTCGCCATCATTTTCGTCTGGAAGTGGACCGGGGTGACCCTCATCTATTGGCTCGCGGCGCTCCAGACCGTGCCGAACGAACTCTATGAGGCTGCAAAGCTGGATGGCGTGAAGACCTGGCAGGTGATCCTCCACATCGTCCTGCCAATCATAGCGCCCTTTGCCGCGGTGATAGCGCTCATCTCCTCGATCGCTGCTCTGAACGTCTTTCCTCTCATTCAGGCAACCACGGGCGGCGGGCCATTCTTCGCTTCCGAGGTGATGGAGGTCTACATTTTCCGCACCGCGTTCGCGCCGAGTCCAGGGCAGTTCCCGCGCCTCGGCTACGCGTCCGCCGCTGGCGTCCTGTTCGGCCTGGCTATCATGGGTCTGACTATCCTTCAGGGCGTCGCCATCCAGAAGGTTCGTAGCCGCCGCCGGGAGGTCTCCAATGGCTGATATCGCTGCTTCTTCCTCGCGGGTGGCGGCTCAACGCCAATCGCTGTTTAGCCCCCGCGGGAAACGCATCCTGACTTCGGTCGTTCTCGCAGGCATATGCGCCATCTGGGTCTATCCGCTGCTCTGGATGCTGGCTGCATCCTTCAAGTCGAACGACGAGTTGTTCCGCAATTCAGGACTTATCCCTGAAATGCCGACGTTCGAGAATTACTCAAGGGCCTGGGTGCAGGCGAATATCTCAAAGTATTTCTTCAACACGCTGGTCGTCACGGTCGGGTCCGTGATCATCACCACGATGTCGTCCGCGCTAATGGGCTACGTCCTGGGGCGTCGGCCGCTTCCGGGCAAGTGGGCGATCTTCGGTTTGATGGCCTTCACCCTTTTCATTCCTCAGGCATTCACGATTATCCCGATCGTCGAGCTGCTCACCCGGTTCGGGTTGTCGCAGTCGCTCTGGGGGCTAACACTGGCGACCAGTGGTCACTCGATCGTCGTATTCACCCTTCTGTTTGCCGGTTACTTCACCCAAGTGCCCAAAGAGCTCGAGGAAGCCGCCCGCATGGATGGCGTCGGGCCATTCAAGACCTTCTGGTACGTCATGTTGCCGCTGTCCATGCCCATCGTGGTGACGGTCATCGTCATGCAGACCCTGCAGGCCTGGAATGACTTCCTGCTCCCGCTAGTGGTCACGCTGGCAAACCCGGAGTTGCGCACACTCTCTGTCGGCATCTATTCGTTCCGTGGCGAGCACTTCGTTGACTGGGGCGGAATGACCGCAGCATCGGCGATCGCGATCATCCCCGTCATCATCCTGTTCCTTTTCTTGCAACGCTACTTCGTTGACGGCCTGGCCGGCGCGGTGAAGGGCTAATCGGAGGGCATAGCCGTGTCCAGCGTAATACTGAGTAACGTCAAGAAGAATTTCGGCGCTGTCCAGGTGATCAAGGGCGTCGATATCAACATCGCCGAAGGGGAGTTCTGCGTCTTCGTTGGCCCCTCAGGCTGCGGAAAGTCCACGCTGCTCCGGATGATCGCCGGCCTTGAGGAAATCTCCGGCGGCGACGTCGCCATCGGCAACCGCCGGGTCAATGACATTGATGCATCCAAGCGTGGGACTGCGATGGTCTTCCAGACCTACGCGCTTTATCCCCACATGACCGTCGAGCGAAACATGGGCTTTGGGTTGCTCATGAATGGAACGCCCAAGGATGAAGTAAAGCGGCGTGTCGACGAGGCCGCTAGGATCCTGCGTCTGGAGGACTACCTAGAGCGTAAGCCAAAGGCTTTGTCGGGTGGACAGCGCCAACGCGTTGCGATCGGGCGTGCGATTGTGCGTCGACCTGAGGTTTTCCTATTCGACGAGCCATTGTCGAATCTTGACGCCGAACTGCGTGTCGCCACCCGTCTCGAGATCGCCAAACTGCACACGCAGCTTGAAGGGTCGACGATGATCTATGTCACCCACGATCAGGTCGAGGCTATGACGCTGGCCGACAAGATTGTTGTGCTGCGCGACGGCCGGGTCGAACAGATCGGCAAACCGCTGGACCTCTACGAGAGACCCGACAACATCTTTGTGGCGGGGTTCATCGGCAGTCCGAAGATGAACTTCCTCGAGCTCAGGGATGGCGCATTTCCGTACAGCTCGAAGCCGACTGATATGGCAACTGGGGCCAAGACGCTTGGCGTCCGGGCTGATGGCCTCACCGTATCCGCGGATGGCCCGCTGCGCGGCACCGTGACTGTGGTGGAACAGCTTGGCGACGCCGAGTTCATCTACTTCCAGACGTCATGGGGTCAGGAACTGGTCGCCAGATCGGAGCCCGGCAGTGAGGCGAAGGCCGGCTCTCCGATCGCTTTCGCCCTGAGCGGTCGCACCCATCTCTTCGACGCGAACGGTTTGGCCATCCGCAACGCAGCACCCTAAACGCTGGCCCCGTCAATTGACGGAGCCAGTCTCATTAGATTTTGTTCAGTTTTGCGAGAGCTTGGTGATGACCCCGAACATCATTTTTATAATGGCCGACGATCACGCCGCCCGCGCCATTAGCGCCTATGGTTCTGGCATCAATCATACGCCCAACATTGATCGCCTGGCGAAGGAGGGCATGCGGCACGACGCGGTTTATGTTTCCAACTCGATCTGCACACCGTCACGCGCGGCAATCCTTACTGGCACGCACAACCACGTGAACTGCGTGACCACGCTCGACACCCATATCGACAACCGCCTTCCCAACGTCGCCAAGCATCTTCGCTCCGGAGGCTATCGCACGGCCATCTTCGGCAAGTGGCATCTCGGGGAGGGCAGACCCCATGAACCTACCGGGTTTGATGAATGGACGGTTTTGCCCGGGCAGGGGGACTATTGGGACCCCAAGTTCATCTCATCCGACGGAGTATCTCGTGTCAGCGGCTATGCGACCGACATCATTACGGACATGTCGGTCGACTTCATAAAGCGCAACCAGGATCAGCCCTTCTTCCTGATGTGCCACCACAAGGCGCCCCACCGGAATTGGCAGTACCACCCACGTTATGGGCACCTTTGGCAGCACGAGGACGTTCCCCTGCCCGAGACCTTCAATGACAACTACGAAGGCCGGGCCGCCGCCGCAGCAGCCAAGATGCGGGTTCGTTCGGACCTGTTGTGGGAAGACCTTGCCCTGGTGCAGCCCGAAGGTGGGGCAGAGCGTGCAGGCCATCGGATGCTTGAGCCATTCGCCATGCGGAAGATCCCGGACCTCCTGCCCGGCAATAGCATCACGGTGATCTGCGCCGAAACGGGTGAGAGGTTTGCCTTCGACGACCCGCAGCGTTTCGCAGAATTCAAATACCAGCGTTACCTCAAGCGATATCTGCGCACGGTTCAGGCGATCGACGATGGCGTCGGCCGCATGCTTGATACCCTGGACGAACTCGGCCTGGCCGAGAACACCATCGTTATCTACACCTCCGACCAGGGCTTTTTCCTGGGCGAGCATGGCTGGTTCGACAAGCGGTTCATGTATGAGGAAAGCTACCAGATGCCTTTCCTCTGCCGATACCCCGCGGCAATCTCGGCCGGCAGCGTGTCGGGCGATCTGGCGGGCAATGTCGATTTCGCTCCAACTTTCCTCGACTATGCCGGCCTGCCTGTCCCTAGCTACATGCAGGGGAAGTCGCTGCGGTCTGTGCTGGAGGGCCGTACCCCCGACGATTGGGACCAGATCGCCTATCACCGCTACTGGATGAACAACGACGCGATCCATGAGGCCCGTGCGCACTATGGCGTGCGTGACCAGCGCTACAAGCTGATCTACTGGTACAATGATGACCTGGGGCAGCTCGGCGCGCGACCGGTCGGTGCAGCGCCCGAGTGGGAGCTCTTTGACTGTGAGGTCGATCGTTGCGAGCTGGTGAACTTGGCCAACGATCCGGCTTACGCCGACGTCTTCCTCACGATGCTTGGCAAGCTCGACAATCACATGAGCGAAATCGGCGACGTTCCTGAGCACGACAGCCTGCAGGTTCGCGCCGGAATTTCAGCCCGTTCTCTCAAGACCAGCGTCGGCTGAAGGGCCCGAAATGAACTGCTGCGGGAGCCTGAGCAGGGTAGGGGCGGATGTGATCGCGGCCAGTGTGCCCCGGTCGTCATGGCAGAGCATTGCCGATTCCACGCCACCGGCGCGTGCCCGTTTCGTTGGCGGCCCCAGCCATACCGGGACAAGCATGCCCGAAATACCGCAAGACGGCGAAGGTCTGGTGACCTACCACCAACTGCTTCCCTTCGAGATGGATGTCGCGCCCGTGACGTGCGCACGCTTCTCCGCATTTGTGCTCGACACGGGCCATATCACGGAGGCCGAGCGTTTTGGGTGGGGTCTGGTCTTCATTCCCCTGCTGCGGGATAACGGGCCGGTGTCCCCGATCGACGGGCGTTCGCCCTGGTGGGGCAAAGTGGAAGGGGCTTGCTGGCACCGGCCGGAAGGTGTGGGAAGCGACGTTCGGCAACGGGCAAACCATCCCGTCACCCACATATCCTGGTCGGATGCCCGAGCGTTTGCGACCTGGGCCGGAGGCCGGCTGCCTACTGAAGCGGAATGGGAACATGCCGCCAGGGGAGGGTTGGACGACCCGCGATTTCCTTGGGGCGACCACGAGCCCGACGACCAGGACTTCCTGCCCTGCAACATCTTCCAGGGCAAGTTTCCCGAGTACAATACCATCGCCGACGGCTGGCGGGGGACTTCGCCGGTTGCGACATTCGCGCCGAATGGTGCCGGTCTCTACGACATGGCCGGCAACGTCTGGGAGTGGACTTCGGAGACCTTTCGTCTGCACTCGACCACCAGCGGCGCCGAGAGGCGCAATTCATCCGCTCGCGAGCGCCACGAAGTCCTGATGAAGGGTGGCAGTTTTCTTTGCCACCGCACCTACTGCTACCGCTACCGCATTGCGGCGCGCCTCGCCCTCCCCGCCGATAGCGGCGGCTGCAATTCGGGCTTTCGCGTAGCTTTCGGGCCCGTCAGCCATCCTGAAGTGCGTCCTTGATGGGCGCGTTGCTTAGAATTGGCATCCTAGGCGCGGCGCGTATCGCACCGCGGGCGATCATTGAACCATGCCGTCGTCGGGCTGACGTGACCGTAGCGGCAGTTGCATCGCGGCGGGCGGACAGCGCCGAAGCCTTTGCCAGCCTGCACAGGATAGAGAAAGCGTACACCAGCTATCAGGCGATGCTAGACGATCGGGACATAGACCTCGTCTATGTCGCGCTTCCCCCGTCCCATCATGCCGAGTGGACCATTCGCGCGCTTGAAGCCGGCAAGCACGTCTTGTGTGAGAAACCGTTGGCATTAAATGCCGCTGAAGCCGAAACCATGTTTGCAACCGCAGAGCGTTGCGGCCGGATCTTGGTAGAAGCCTTTCACTACCGGCACCATCCGCTCTTTGAGCATATCGTTAGCCTGCGACAGAAGCTGGGTAAGGTCAGCTCAATACGGGCTGAATTTCACGTAGATATCCCGTGGGATCGCGAGGACATCCGCTACGATCCCGCCCTGGGCGGTGGCGCTATGATGGACCTGGGCGTTTATCCGCTCCATTGGCTGCGCTCATTCATGGGCAGCGAGCCTGAAATCATAGCCGCTACCGCGCGGGTCGGGGCATCTGGCGTCGATACGAGGATGGAGGCCACCCTGCGGTTCGAGCAGGATGTCGATGCGACCATGATCGCTGACATCCAGGATCCTCCGTTTCGTCCCTGGCTGCGGATTGAGGCGGCTCAGGGGTGCATCGAGGTGGACAACCCGTCCTCGCCTCACCGAGGTCACTCCATCCGCTCTTGGCGGGACGGAATTCTGAGCCAATACACGGTTGGCGGTGGGACCACCTACGACTACCAGCTTGCCGCTTTTCTCCGATCGGCGTCCGTGGGCATTCCCTCGATGGAGAACCGCGATGACGCCATCGGAAACATGGCCGCAGTCGACCGGATTTATGCACTCACCATGCCACAGAGGCGACCTCTTCGATGACCTCCGTCTCGCTTGGGGCGTCCTGCCGTCCCACCCATACGAAACTGAGGAATCCATCGTGAAGAACATCACGGCGATCGCACATGTAGCCCTCAAGGTGAAGGACATTGAGAGGTCGCTCGCCTTCTATCGCACCGTTCTCGAATTCAAGGAGATGCTCAGGCTAGAGAACCCGGTCGGCGGCCTTTTTCTAGTCTACCTACGCGTGACCGACACCCAGTATCTCGAGCTGTTTCCTGACGCCGTCGGTGACCAGGCGCCCGGCGCCGATGCCATGGGCGTCCATCACTTCTGCCTTGAAGTGGACAACCTCGATGATGCGGTTCGCCATCTGATCGAGAAAGGTGCTGACACGTTTGTCGAGTGGATCCAGGGCGAGGTCCAGGTGAGCCCGTCCCCAGTAGTCAACACTGGTCGCGACGGGAACCGGCAATGCTGGATGATTGATCCCGATGGAAATCGGATCGAGCTCATGGAGATGGGAAGCAACTCGCTCCAGAGGCGGGCAATTCAGCGATTGCGAGGTGAATGATATGGGCGATCAAGCCTACACCCTGGAGTCCTTGGCGGAGGAGCAGGAATCCCTCCGACTTGAGCGCTTCGACTACGAAATCGCCTGGCGCTTGGGTCAGATGATGCGCACTGCGGCAAGCGAACGGAAATTGAAGGTCTCTGTTACCCTCGCGCACGGGGCAGACATCATTTTCGCGACACTCTTGCCGGGGGCCACGCCCGACAACCTAGCATGGGCGGCGCGAAAGCGCGCCGTCGCGCAGCGGTTCCAGCGCAGCTCGCTCTCTATGCGCCTTCAGGCCGAGAAGACGCAGTTCGACTTCAACGAACGCTTCCGTTTGCCTCCCGCAGATTATGTCGCAAGCGGCGGCGGAGTGCCGCTCATGATGCAAAATGGAACGCTGGTCGGCACTGTCGGCGTAAGTGGCTTACCCGACGTCGAAGACCACACTCTGGTTATTGATGCTCTTAAGCGGCTGAAGAACGGAGAAATGGGCGGCTGACCGGAGCGATATTGGGAGATCGCTTCGATTAGGATGCAGCCCCAGGGCGATTGGCGAACGAGAGCGCGTGCTCAGCTGGAGCTTGCAGTGCCAACGAAGTTGCCCCGGAGAGCCTCTCACGTGGGCTGTGCATTCCGTGGCAAATCCTTGCCCACGGAATGCACACGACGCACAACTGATAGAATTGGCGAAACTGCATTGTTAGAAGATGCGAATTCAACCGGCGAACCAGATCATGCCGGCAAGGCTAGTGTAGAAATCCCGGAGCAGCTCCAGACCTTGCGACAGCGCCTTGCGGCTTGGCGAGCGGGTATCGTCGGCGGCCTCGGAATTGGTGCAAGGCTTAGGCAACTAATCCGACGGCGCGAAAGCTGGCTGGTCCTGCTCGCCGTAATTGTCGGTGCTGCTGCGGGCCTGGTGGTCATCGTGTTGCGCGACCTGGCCTACGCGCTTCAGCGTGTCCTATACGACTTGCCTGACGAGCAGCGCCTGAGCGCCCTGCATTCACTACCGCTCCACCTGGCTCTTATGCCTGCTGCAGGGGGCATCATCCTGGGTGTCGCCATGCTTTTTCTTCGGCGCCGGAAGTCGAGGTATGTCGACTTGGTCGAGGCCAATGCTCTTCATGGCGGTAAGTTGTCCATGGTCGACAGCTTGATCATTACTGCTCAGACGGTTGTATCCAATGGCTTCGGTGCGTCTGTGGGCCTTGAAGCCGCCTATACGCAAATGGGCGGGGGCCTGGCCTCCAAACTCGGCGACATCTTCCAGCTGCGACGCGGCGACATGCGCAAGCTGGTGGGGTGTGGTGCCGCCGGTGCGATAGCGGCGGCGTTTGGAGCGCCGTTGACCGGCGCCTTCTACGCTTTCGAGCTCATCATTGGCACGTACACCATCGCCACCTTGACACCGGTCGTAGCAGCTTCGATCGCTGCCGTGTTGGTCGCCTCCCTGTTCGGTCAGGGCGAGCCGATCGTTTCGATTACCCAGGCAATCAACATCGGCCTGCCCCAAATCGTCCTCATTGTCCTTTGTGGCTTTGCCACAGGTGGCGTAGGAATCCTGCTCATGCGGCTTGTGGGATTGATCGAAGCTGCGTTCAGCGGTCTAAAAATACCGACTTGGGCCCGTCCCGCTATTGGTGGAACAATCGTTGGATGTCTTGCGTTGGTCACGCCGGCCGTTCTCTCCGCAGGTCACGGCGCCTTGGAGCACGCATTTGTCGCGCCGCCACTACCGATAATCCTGGCCTTGCTGATAGTGTGCCTGAAGATAGTTGCCTCGGCTGTCTCGCTGGGCTCAGGTTTCCGAGGTGGCTTGTTTTTCGCCTCGCTTTTCCTGGGTGCTATCCTGGGTCAGGCATTCTACTGGCTGGCCGCCTACATCGACCCGGGTCTGTTTCCTGACCCGAGCGTGCCCATGCTGGTTGGGATGGCTGGCCTTGCCGCTGCGATCGTGGGTGGTCCCTTGACTATGGCATTCCTGGCGCTTGAAACATCAGGGAGCCTACCTTTGACCGTAGCAGTTCTTGTCGCTGCGGTTGCTTCATCCATGTTGGTACGCGAAACTTTCGGATATTCGTTCACCACTTGGCGCTTCCACCTGCGCGGCGAAACTATCCGCAGTGCGCATGACGTTGGCTGGATGCGCAATCTTACGGTCGGCAAGATGATGCGCCGCGACGTCAAATCGGTTCCGGACCGAATAACCTTCAAGGAGTTCCGCCGCCTCTATCCCCTTGGTGCGGCCACCAGAGTTATCGCGGTGCGTGATGATGGTCGCTATGCCGGTTTGATCGATGTCGCCGATGCATATGGCGAAGGGGTCGACGACGACACCCTGTCGGTGCAGGCGGTGCTTCAGTACCGCGAGGTCATGTTGCACCCCGCGATGGGAGCGAATGACGCCGAAGCCTTGTTCGAAAAGCACAGCGCAGACGCCTTGGTGGTGGTGTCTGACCTTGCAGAACGCAAGGTGATCGGCACCTTGACCGAGGCCCACCTGCTTCGGCGCTACGCAGAGGAGCTCGAGAAGGCCCGAGCGGACTTGGCGGCGTGACCTCTCTTCTTTACAATGCCCACGGCGCCGAAACGACATCCGCATCTCAATGTCGGGCAAGGGCAACTGTCACGACAACGCCATGGGTCGAGACTTTCTTCAAGACCCGAAAATCCGAACTGATCTGGCGAAGGTGGATCAGACCCGCCGCGGCTGGCGCACGGCCAGTGCCTTCCTGAGAGCCTATAGAGCCAGGGCCCGATGCGGTCGGTCACTGGTGTCCAACCGAGGCGGCAGAAGAATAGGTCCAGCACCACCGAGAGAGCCAGTCTCTGGTCCAGAAGTAGGAGATCTCGACACCCATTTTGATCGGGAGCCTCGGCCTCGAAAACCTGAGCGAACAGAGCCGGTGTGGCGACGCCAACAGCGTGCCTGTCATCCGCCCAGGCCGGATTTGCACTGGAACGGCGGACTTTGCTCTTGAAAGCCGCTTTGGGTGCAAGATGGGCGTTTAGGCCGCAGCGCCCAGGTCTTCCTTTGCTTTCAGCTTTGACGGGGAGCCGGGTGCATTGCAGGCATACCTTCAGGCCGTCCGCAATCCTCCGCCACAGGTTCCGCCGACCGTGCCACAACCGAAGCCCAACCTCGTGCCCGATGGTAAGTTAGGCGGCACCGACCTATGGGCCAACATTGAAGACTACATGCGCATGGGCGACGATTGGGATCGGGAGAACCATCCACCCCGCCCCACGCCGCCCCAGGGCACGAGCGAAGATGCTGCCGATGGGGATATTATTGAGGAAACGTGCAGCAGCTTGACGCCTCAGCCCACCCCAAACAATCCTGAGTTCTATGAGTGCTACAGGATCGATGGATATTATCGCCGCCCCCCAAGTGGCAACAATTGCGATCCCGATTTCCGAGGCCGCTACAAAACGGTAAACCGGTCCGCTACTGCGACGCTCAGATGGTGTACAATTGAGGAAGGGTGAAGAAGGTGTGTCAATGCGGAGGCCGCTTTAGCTTGATCGCGCCCATTTTCGTACGGTCTGCTTTCCACCAAAGGTCAGGAACCCCGAAGATTACCAGGATGCGCGGCTTGCGAGCCATCATCTGCTCAAGCCATGAGCCTGCGGGTGCACCTCGCTTGCTCGCCTGCAGGACCACGGCACTGCAACCAATGATGAGAAGCCGCCGCAAGGTTCGCGCACCCATCTTGGTGATCGACCCCAGCTTTTGCTTGCCACCAGTTAAGAGCTGACGTGGTGCCAGACCCAACCAGGCCGCAAAGTCTCGTCCTTTGGTGAACGTCTCCGCCGGCGGGGCCAGGGCGGCAACCGCCGTGGCCGTGATCGGGCCCACGCCCGGTATCGTCATCACCCGCCTGGCGATCACGTCCTCGCGGGCCCGTCGGGCGATTTCCCGCCCGCTCAAAGGAGAGTTCACCAACCGATTGTTTGCAACTTGCACTCATCTGGGCGCGGTGACACCTTGGCAAGGCGGCAGGGGGACAGCAGACGTGGGCACTGGTTTTCGAACGCTGCTGCTCCTTAGACCCTCCGAACGCATGATGATGCCGCTGAGCACTCAGGCCTTTCAACAGACGCAAGGCTCGCGACGAAAGCTTCGCGCACGTTGCGCAGACACCCTGATCATCGATCGTGACGGCAAGGTTCAAAGCATCGCCGACATCGAGTTCCTGGGCGCCTTTGACCGAACGCCTATGCCACTCCTCTTGCACTGGTTCTTCGGTGTGGGCGGAATTCGAGTGGCGTTCAGAGAGGAGCCATCGCACACACTGAGCAGTGTCAAGCAACTCATCCAGGATTGCTTGCAGGGTCCGCATTCATTGCAGAATTGGGGTACAACCGATCCTGCAGAGGAGGAGCGGTTCGCGGAGGGAGTGCAAAGAGCCGAGAGTTTTCAGCAGCTCTTCAAAGCCTTGCGACTGCCTCGTCCGGACAAGGCGCTCGACTTGCTTTAGCTGTCGGCTGGCGCCGCCTCCGCGGGCAATTGGAAACCCAGCCGGCCTACGATGCGGCCCCCTATGCGGATGATCGGGACGGTCAGCGCGGGTTGATCGTGCCCTAGCGTTGGGAAGCGCCTGCGAACCTATCGCCACCTAACGGCAGCACGGGCGCGAGGCAACTTCCGACCCCCATTCCTGCCGTTGCGGCTGTTCTTGGCGCATCCCAAAGGCCGCCATCGGTCAAGGCACTGGGTCAGGGGCACTGGCGGGCTGCGACATCTGACGCAGCCCGCTTTGCCTTTAAGCGCGGGCGAAGGCCAGCAGGTCGGGGTTCACCACTTCGGGATGCGTTGCGAACAGCCCGTGCGACAGTCCCGCATAGGTCTTGAGGGTGCCATCTTGCAGCAACTTGATCGCCTTGTGGGCCGAATTGGCGATCGGCACGATCTGGTCATCTTCGCCGTGGATCAGCAGGACGGGGATGGTCAGCGCTTTCAGATCTTCGGTGAAATCAGTTTCAGAGAAGGCCTTGATGCAGTCGTAATGCGCCTTGACTCCACCCGACATGCCCTGACGCCACCAGTTCTGGATCAGGCCCTGGCTGATGGTCGCCCCTTCACGGTTGAAGCCGTAGAACGGTCCGGACGGGAGATCGAGGAAGAACTGTGCTCGGTTTGCCACCAGCGCCGCACGAAGGCCGTCAAAGATCGCCAGCGGGATGCCGTCGGAGTTGGCTCCGGACGCAACCATCACCGGCGGCACCGCACCGATCAGGACGGCCTTGGCAATGCGACCAGGTTCGGCCCTTGCGGCATAGCGCGCCACTTCGCCTCCGCCCGTGGAGTGTCCGATATGGATGGCGTTGGTCAGGTTCAGCGCCCGGGCCAACTCAACGACGTCATTTGCATAGGTGTCCATCTCGTTGCCGGTATCGGTCTGGTCGGACCGACCGTGGCCACGGCGGTCATGTGCGATGACCCGGTAGCCCTGTTCGAGGAAGTAGAGCATCTGATTGTCCCAGTCGTCGCCCGACAGTGGCCAGCCGTGGTGGAAGACGATGGGCTGCGCGTCGCGTGGGCCCCAGTCCTTGTAGAAGATGTTAGTGCCGTCCTGGGTCTTGATAGTCGCCATGATAAGGTCTCCTTGGTTCTGTGCGGAAGTCATGCGGTTCATCATCAGCAAGGCGGCGGCCGCCGCTCCGGCCGTCAGCAGTGCTCGTCTGGTAAGGTCGAAGATCATCGGGTGCCTTTCAGTTCGATATGGACAAAATACGTCCAGCCCTGCAGAAAGGGATGTGGCGAAAATGACAAACAACGGGGCAGAACGGACAATGGCGCAGAATTCCAAGCTGGTCGCCGAAATCGGTCTTCTGATTTACCCAGACTGCCAGCTGGCTGCGATCTATGGGCTGACCGACCTGTTCCGCATCGCGGGCGAATGGGCCGGCGACCCGCCGCGTGCCGTGCGCGTCACCCATTGGCAGACGACGGAGGCGGGCGTTGACTGCGTCTGGGATAGCCATCCCGGAGCGCCGCACCGACTGGCTCAGGTGATTGTGCCGCCCAGCATCGTTATGCCGGAATGCATGGCACCCGCGCCTGTCGCCGCGCGCTGGCTGCGTGACCAGCATGCGGCTGGCACTACGCTATGCTCGGTCTGCGCTGGGGCCTTCGTTCTGGCAGAAACCGGCCTGATCGATGGCCGACGCGCCACGACGCATTGGGCCTTTGCCCGGCAGCTGACGCAGCGCTTTCCCAAGGTGCTCCTGGCAGAGGAACACATGGTGCTGGACGAGGGCGATATCATGACTGCCGGGGGCATCCTTGCCTGGGCCGATCTAGGCCTGACGCTGGTGGGCCGCCTGCTGGGCCCCGCGACCATGCTTGCCACGGCGCGCTTTCTGCTGATCGAGCCGCCGCGTCAGAGCCAGCGTCCCTTTGCCCAGTTCGTACCTCACTTCGACCATGCGGATGAGGCAATCCGGCAAAGCCAACATCACGTCCACGCCCATGCCGCGACCCTGCAAGGGGTGGCCGATCTGGCCACGGCCGCGGGGATGACAGGCCGCACCTTTCTGCGCCGGTTCATTGCGGCCACCGGCTTCACGCCCGTCGAATACTTGCAGCATGTCCGGATCGCCAAGGCGCGCGAGGTCCTGGAACGGACCTTGACGCCAGTGGACCGTATCGCCTGGGATGTGGGCTATTCCGACCCGGCCGCGTTCCGCAAGGTGTTTCAGAAATTGGCGGGAATGCCGCCAGCCGCCTATCGCCAGCAGTTCGGCATCGCCGCACGCGCTCAAGCCGAACCGGCCTGACGCGAACTGCAGCTAGGTTGGAATATGGGAACCTGCCGGACATATCCCGCACGTTCTTATGCAACGGGATGTGGTGAGCAACGGCAGCTAACGCTCCGCTTTGAGTAATTGCAGACATTCCGCTTCCCACCCTATTCGGGACCTTGATACCCGCTTAGCAGACCGTCAGCTCTCGGGTCGCCGCAGCGGTGGCATGAACGGCAAGAATGGGGGCGGAAGACGGTCGGCAGGGAAGGGGCTGTGGCTAGCGTTATCAGGAAATGCGCGCCGATGTCGGGTCAGGCAGCTTGCTTGACGGCCTTCCGGGTGAGCAGTCTCCTTAGATACGCATCCCATTTCCTCATGGCTGCGCGCTTCTCAGGCATGTAGGTCCAGCGATCGTAGCTTTTCGAGCTTACGTCCTGCAGCGCATGGTTCTGCAGCCGATCGCGGATTTCCTTGGAGAGGCCGGCTTTGCCCGCCAGGGTTTTGAATGTGCGTCGCAGGTCGCGGTTGGTTGCAAAGGGGATGACCCCGCGGTCCCGCTGCCGCCAGATAAAGCTGTAGAGCGAGCCATGGCTGACTGACCTTGAAGGGTCATTGGCCGAAGGAAAATACCAGCCGTACTCGTTGGGGATGATGGAATCGATCAGCTCTGCTACCAGCGAGGGGACCGGTACAGCGTGCGGCTGGTCGTTCTTCGTCTTCGACCAGTCAATGATCTTTTCTGCCGCATCCCATTGATCGACATGGAGGCGCGCGATCTCCTCGACGCGCTGGCCAGTCAGCATGATGAGTTGGATTGCACGAGGGTAGGAGGGATGTACCGGAACGTCGGGGCAATCGAGCCACCAATAGAGGCGCGCGAACTCGGTCTCGTCCAGCCATCGCGTGCCCCGCACTTTTGGCTCAGTCGGGATAGCGGATGCGGGATTAAACGGTATGCGGAACCGGCGCGGCGATGCGTTGCGATAGTCGTGTTCGGACTTCATGCCCCAGCTATAGGCGGCGTGGACATAACTTCTGACGTGGTCTGCCATGGCGCGGGCGCCGCGCTCATAGATCGGTCGGATCACCTCCACGATTTCCTCAGGGTCGATTTCGCGGGCCAGGCGATGTCGGCCGAGCGAGTTGGCGATCTTGTTGAGGCCCTTTTCTGTCTCCTTCCAGGAGGGCTTGCTCGCGGACTTGAGGGCGGAAACATAGCCCCCGAATAGGTCCTCGACAGTTCCGGCGCGGGCGTCGGTCGCAATCTTGATGCTTCGGCCCTTCTGAATGATCTTGGCGAAGTCGCGGTCGAATATCTCGCGCGCACTGGCCAGAGACATCGATGGGTAAGAACCGATCTTTTTCTTGACCCGCTTCCCGTCACGCCATTGTTGCGCCATCCAGTCGGCAGTCACACGGGTGGGCATAGGTTTCAGAACAAGGATTAGACGGCCGGTGCCGTGTCCGTTGCCGTCGACAAGCGTTTCCTGTTTGTCGCTTTGTTCGATCCGCTTAAGCGCGGCGCGTATTTCTCCATCAGAGATGACCGGCACGGTGTTTCTCCCTTGCGTTGAGAGTGGACCTGCCGACAGAGGAGAAGTGGGAGCACCCACCGAAAATGGAGTCGGCAACTGGGGTCGGTAGGGGTCTTGATCCCCCGATAACCACCCTGAATCTGCCACACTAGCCGGGACTACGACAAGTCAAAAAATACAGATGAATCAGTGTGATACAGCGTGATCCTGCGTGATCGAAATAGGCATTCTTGGATGGTTATGCATCACGCTCACTCCTGCTGGATCACCGATGATCACGCTGGATCATAATGGCGCAAGACTGGGGCCTGGACCTCTTGGGCGCCACGACATCCCTTAAGGCCCGGAGTTCCGCTGGGGCAGGGGGCAGGTAGCTGCGCTGAGACCGCGGAAGTGGGCTGAGCCGCGATCATCCCACTCGACAGATTTCGGCAGGTTTGGGGCCGACAGCGGACTGGCAGGTTTTGGGGCCAAAACAACAGAAGCGGACGGTCAATCCAGCCGAGGAGCTAAGGCTACGCCGATTGTGCAGCTTGCAGGTTCGTGAGGGCGGTCGTGACGGCTTCGCAATCCCGAAATGGTGCTTAGATCTTGTTCACAACCCACATTTCCACGTCCGTCTCCACGTGGCCTCCCACGCTGGCAACCGATCCGCGCCTTAGAACCGGCGAGTAGACCACATGCCATGAGGTAAGTGGTGCTGCAGCGGCTGACGCAATGTATGGAGCCAAATAGATGAACAGCATAAAGTGTGCAGGTCTGGTCTCGGGACTGTTTGTCGCTTTGTCGGCAACGCTGACACCGGTGCAGGCGACCGAAATCCGAACAGCTATTCGATTGTGCGACGCAAATCCCAACTGCACCTACACGATGAATGATGGCGACGGCGGGATCGATATCATTGTTGGTGACAACATAATCTACTGCGCCGAAGCGGGCGAATGCGCCTGCGTTTCCTGTCCCCCACCGGCTCGCATCGCCGGGGCCCCTGGCAAGGGACCATTTTTGCCGACGAGCGTGAGCAAGCTTTTGCAATCGGGCCCCGCCGTGCCGTCTACGCGCTAGTACCGGATTGTGCTACCGCTCTCGATCAGGCGGGCGGCGTGACGAAAATGCGCTTCGGATTCGGGCGCAAAACGGAACGTGTCGAGGAAATCGGCAATGCCATACCGCGGCACGGCAACGCGAATGGCTGCCATCATTGTTCGCGCTTCTTCGACGCGTCCCACCAAGGCCAGGCAATGGGCGGCGATGGCCATGATCGTGGCGTGCGCATTGGGGCGCGCCGCAGCTTTCATCGCCCAGTCAGCGGCTTCCTCGAACTGGCCCAACCGAACGTGGGCCATCGCACGGGCGCCCAGCATGCCGAACAGCAGCGGATCGAACGGGCTGAGGTTGCGGGAATGATCTGCTGCGGCGATTGCTGCCTGCGGATCGCCTGACTGCGACTGCACGAACGAAAGGGCGTAGTGCCCGAGCGCGAAGTTGGGGCTCAGGTCTACCGCCTGTTCCAGCTCCACCAGCGACTGATCGACGTCGCCACGCATCCACAGCGCTCGGCCCATGGCCCAGTGGGCGGACGGGTCCCGATCGTCGGCGATGAGGCCTTGTCCTGCTGTTGCATAGGCGAGATCACGGTCCCGACCCTTGTCGCCCCAATGTTGAAACGCACTCTGCCAATGGGTAAAGGACAGGCCGGCATGGGCCCTGGCGAAGGTTGGATCGAGGTCGACCGAATGCTGGAAGAACCGCTGCGCCAGCCCGTTTTCATCCTTGGTGAAACGGTACATATGCCACAGGCCGCGATGGTACGCTTCCCAGGCATTGAGCGAACTTGCGGGCTTCAGCACGGCCAGGTTTCGCTCGACGGTCTCAATCTCGCTGGCAATTGCCGCAACGATCTGGTCACCAAGCTCGTCCAGTAGCGTAATCGCATGAGCGGCGCTCCGTTCGAATTGCTCGCTCCAGACGATCCTCCCGGACCTGACCTCGATCAGTTCGATGCCCAGGCTCAGGCCGCTGTCGCTGACCTTGCAGGTGCCGCTGGTGACATAGTCGACCTTCAGCTTCCTCGCTGCCTCAAGGGCGCCCTGGCCACTTTCCGTTAGCGCATAAACCGATCCCCGGGCGATGACGAACAGCGTGCGCATGCGGGCTAGCCGGGTAATGATGTCCTGCGTCAGCGCATCGGCAAGTCCGCCCCGCGACCCTTGCTCGGTTTGTTCGACAAACGGCATGATGGCCAGGGATGCACGATGGCGCGGGAGTAACGGCTCTGCCGCTGCCTCGCTGGGGTCAGCTATCGCCAGCGTCGCTGGCACTCGCTCAGTGCCCTTCACCCTGTCCCCAGCCGAGCGAAGGCCTGCAGTATCCAAGCCTTCGGAACGGAACAGGTCGATCGTGTTGCGCAGGTGCGTCTCCGCGGCGCTGATCTGGCCGGCCTGACGCAGGATGCTCAATAGGAGCACATGTGGCCGCTCGTCATATGGCGAGAGTTCGATCCAGCGTTCGATAAGCACGAGGCGGCTGGCAGGGTCCGTGCAGGACGAGACGGCGAGTTGCAGCAACGCGAGATAGTTGCCGAGTGAGCGTCGCCGCTGGGCGGTCACCCAGGCCTGAAAGACGGGAGACCGATCAAGCGTCAGGCCATCGAGGAATTGCCCGCGCCAGAGTGCCGACAATTCCGGGTATGGCATAGATGCCGCCGGTGCGGCCAGGGCCGCTTCAAGCGATGCAATATCGATCTGGCAGTCGGTCAACGCGAGCCAGACATGGTCATCTTCTGTGCATACGCGCTCCGATCCTGGCTCGTTGAGCAATGCCCGCAGCTTGCTGAGGCACCAGCGCAGTTCGCCGCGCGGATCGCTTGGAACATCCCAGAGCAGTTCACACAGATAGCTGCGGCTGACGGGCCGCGGCGCAAGGGCCAGGTAGGCCAGCAGCGCACGCGCCTTGCGCGATGCAGGCAGGGCAACGGCGCGGCCGTCCCGCCATACCGCCAGGGGCCCGAGCATCGTGATTGCGATGCCCTTGCAGTGGTTGTCATGCTCCGATGCAGCGGATTTCATGCGCGTTTCCACGCTTTCTCCCACGATGGTCGGCTCGAAAGTATCGTAGCATCGAATCCACGATGGCGCATCCGGCCAGGGCGACCGCAATAATGGGAGACGGGCATGCAGAATTCAGGCACACGAACCACTAATGGACGTGGACGGCTATTTGATAGTGTTCTTGAGACCGTAGGCGACACGCCTGCCATCCGGATCAACAATCTGGGCGTGCCCGGCGTCACACTCTATGTGAAGGCCGAGTTCTTCAATCCAGCTGGATCGGTCAAGGATCGCCTGGCGCTCAACATCATCGAAGCTGCCGAGCGCAGCGGTGCGCTCAAGCCGGGCCAGACTGTGGTGGAGGCCACCAGCGGCAATACCGGCATCGGCCTGGCAATGGTCTGCGCACAAAAGGGCTATCCGCTCGTCGTTACCATGGCCGACAGCTTTTCCATCGAGCGTCGCAAACTGATGCGCATGCTGGGCGCCAAGGTGGTGTTGACACCCCGCGCCCAGAAGGGCCTGGGCATGTACAACAAAGCCGTCGAGCTCGCCGAGGCCAATGGCTGGTTCCTGGCGCACCAATTCGAAACCAGTGCCAACGCCGATATCCACGAAGCCACCACTGCGCGCGAAATCATCAACGATTTCGCCGGTTCGCGCCTCGACTATGTCGTCACCGGCTATGGCACCGGCGGTACGGTAGCGGGCCTTTCGCGCGTACTGCGCCGCGAGCGTCCCGAAACCCGGATTGTCCTCAGCGAACCTGCCAACGCGCAATTGCTGGGTAGTGGCCAGTCCCAGGAGCGAAACACGGAGGGGGCGCCCACAGTGAGCCATCCCGCCTTTACGCCGCACCCGATCCAGGGTTGGACGCCTGACTTCATCCCGCTGGTGCTGCAGGAAGTGGTCGATACCAAAGGCTACGACGAGTTAATCCCGGTTTCGGGTCCCGATGGCATGAACTGGGCGAGGCTCCTGGCGCAGAAGGAGGGCATTCTCACCGGCATTTCGGGCGGCTCAAGCTTTGCTGTCGCTCATCAGGTCGCGGAGCAAGCAGCGCCAGGCTCGGTGATCCTCTGCATGCTCCCCGATACCGGCGAGCGCTATATGACGACGTCACTGTTTGAGGCCATCGAGGCGGAAATGGATGCCGACGAGATTGCGCTGTCGCTGTCGACGCCCGGCTATCACCTGGCGCCGGTCTGATGGACGGACTGGATCTGATCGAGGAAACGCTCGATCCTGACGATTGGGCCGAGACCGAGGCGCTTTCGCACAAGATCGTCAGCGATGCGGTGGGCTACCTGCGGGACGTTCGCGAGAGGCGACCCTGGCAGCCGATGCCAGCAGCGGTGCGGCAGACCTTTGCCGAACCCCTTCCGCATGGCCCATCCCAGCTTTCCGAGGTCTATCGCTCGGTCACCGAGAACCTGATGCCTTATCCCATGGGCAACATCCATCCGCGCTTCTGGTCGTGGTATATGGGGTCGTCCAACATGACCGGCGCCTTGGGCGACTTCCTCGCGGCAGTGCAGGGCTCGAACCTCGGTGGTGGCAATCACGCGGCGGCACTGCTGGATCAGCAGGTGGTCGATTGGTGCAAGCAGATGCTGGGGTTTCCCGCCAGCGCCAGCGGTACGCTAGAAAGCGGCGGTTCGATGGCCAACATCATCGGCCTAACAGTCGCCCGAAACGTGAAAGCCGGGGTAGATGTGCGGGAGTTCGGCGTCGCCGCCATACCGCAACCCTTGCGCTTCTACGCTTCTGATCAAGTCCATTCCTGCCATCGCAAGGCCATGGAGGCATTGGGTCTCGGCAACCAGGCGCTCCGTCGGATACCGACAGACGCCTGTCTGCGGATCGACATACCGGCATTGCGCTTGGCCATCACCGAAGACCGGACCGCGGGGTTTAGCCCCGCCTGCATCATCGGCACGGCCGGAACAGTCAATTCCGGCGCCATCGATGATCTGGCCGGGCTGGCGACGGTCGCAGCGGAGGAAGACCTCTGGTTTCACGTTGATGGTTGCATCGGTGCGCTGATCGCCATAGCGCCCGCCAATCGGTTGCTCGTGTCTGGCATTGAGCGCGCCGATTCAGTAGCGCTCGATCCACACAAATGGCTTCACGCTCCCTTCGAGGTCGGCTGTGCGCTGATCCGAGACCCTAAGTCCCATCACGGCACCTTCGCCGTCACACCCGAATATCTGGAACAATCGCCACGTGGCGTCGCCGCGGCGCCATGGCTGCATGAATATGGTTTGCAAACCACGCGGGCTTTCCGGGCGCTAAAAGTCTGGATGGCCATCAAACAGCATGGCATCGACAAGTTCGGGCGGCTGATCGACCAGAACATCGCCCAGGCTCACTATCTCAGCGGTCTGATCGATGCCCAGCTCAGCCTCGAAAGGCTGACCCCCACGACGATCAATATCGTTTGCTTCTCCTGTCGAGACGGCATCCGGGAGCCGGCCGCAGTCAAGGCGTTGAACGTGGAGATCATGCTGCGGCTCCAGGAGGAGGGCATCGCGGTGCTCTCAGACACAACTATAAGGGGGAAGCACTGCCTGCGGGTCGCCATCACCAATCACCGGACGCGACGAGAGGACTTAGCACTCCTCGTGCGGGAAATCGTGCGGCTTCAAAATGCTATCTCGAATAGTCATCCGTAGCGGAAGTCAGTTCGCAGGTATCCAGATAGGTTGCGCACCTGCAACGGAGCGCTCTCGCCGAATTTGCTGACCGGAGGAAAGGGCATGGCGCAGCGCGGCCTTTGAGGCTCACGGTATTGATGCCTTGTGTTTTAGTCAGGGAAGGGTCAGGTACTACCCTTTTAGAAAGTGGCACCATGGCCCGCCAACCAAACTATGACTTTGAGCGAAAGGAGCGTGAACGGCTCAAAAGGCTGAAGAACGCTGAACGTGCAGAGGCCAAGCTCAAGCCGACGACTGGAAGCCAAAGTGAGGTCCCAGCCCGAAGCTCGGACAAGCACTAGTGATCATCGGCAATCGCGCTCAGATGCTGATCTGCGGCTGCAAACCGCGATGACTCACGTCTCGGTAAGGCAACTCGGATGGGACAGCTTCTTCGAGGACCAGCTCGCTGGTAACGAAGCAGAGCTCTGGCGCTTGCGCATCGACGCGGTCCATCGCCGACGGCTGACGGGTCTTGTGGACACGGAGCAGTTCGAGATTGATCTGCCGCCGCGCACCGACACTGCGGACTATGCGGTTGGCGACTGGGTGCTGGCACATCCTCTCACAAAGATGCTCTATCGCCGTCTGGATAGAAGGACGCTTTTGCAGCGTGCAGCAGAGGGTAAGAGGCCCACCCAGCTTGTTGCCGCCAATGTCGATACGCTCTTCGTAGTCGCTTCCTGCAACACGGACTTCAACTTGGCGCGGCTCGAACGCTATCTCGCGTTCGCCAACGATGCCGGAACTAATCCCGTCATTGTTTTGACCAAAGCCGATGTGGTCGATGACGCGCAAGACTTTGAGCGGCAAGCTGCTAGCCTGCAGCGTGATTTGGCGGTTGTGGCAACCAACGCCCGCTCGGCTGATGCCGTCGTGGCCCTGCGGTCTTGGTGTGGCGCGGGGTCAACGGTCGCCATTGTCGGCTCATCTGGTGTCGGTAAGTCGACGCTTGTGAACACTTTGGTTGCCTCCGGATCTCGGTTGCCGCAAAGGACAGGCCGTGTCCGCGAGAACGATTCAAAGGGCCGCCACACAACCACCGCGCGTTCGTTGCATGCCATGGCCGGCGGCGGTTGGGTAATCGATACGCCGGGTGTCAGAAGCTTGCACATGAAGGACTTGGGGCAAGGACTGGATTTCCTGTTCGCCGAGATCACCGAGCTCGCCCCTTCCTGCAAGTTCCGCAACTGCACTCATGACCACGAACCCGGCTGCGCCGTCCTGGCGGCAGTAGCGGCCGGCACGCTCGATCCAGACCGTGTCACACGCTGGCGAAAGCTACAGATTGAAAGTCGCGGCTGAGGCCGACATGGTTTCTACGCAAACTGGCGCAAACTCCTGTGCGTTCCGGTTAACAAAGTCCGCTCTCGGCAACCTAGCAAGCAGACCTCAACGACCAGACTGGAGGCGCATTGCCGACGATGAACGCCTATTGGCAAACCACCCCGTTTTAGATGTTGTCGCGAGATACCGGAACGACCGCTTTCAGGAAATCGAAAAGGCATCCCAAATGGTGGAAATGGGACGCGAAGCCGGCGCAACGTCTATGAAGGCGCAAGTTCGGCTAGGCGCCTTTGCAAAAGACGCCTCTCAGGCTCAAGCCTGCATAACTGCAGGGCGCGGACGTAGGCCGCTTTGGCCAGCTCATTGCGCCCCAACTGCCGCAGCAGGTCGGCTTCGGCGACATGGGCTAGGTGATAGTCCGCGAGCTGGCCCGTATCCAGCATTGACTGAACCAGGGGGAGCGCTGCCGCCGGGCCCCGCACCATGCTCACAGCAATGGCGCGGTTGAGCTGGACGATGGGCGAAGGCGCCGCGCGCCGCAGAATGCCATATAGCCCTAGTATCTCATTCCAGTCGGTCTCGGCGGCGCTCGACGCGGCTGCATGCACAGCGGCAATGGCGCCCTGCAGCACATAGGGTCCAACCTGATGCTGCCTGAAAGCCTGCTCGATCAGTATTGTGCCCTCAGCCATCATCGCGCGATCCCACAAGCTGCGATCCTGATCGGCTAACAGCACGACGTCGCCAGTGGACGTCTGCCGCGCCTGCCGCCGCGCTTCATTCAGAAGCATCAGGCCGAGGAGCCCAAGAACTTCGCCGTCCGGCAAAAGACCAGCCAACAGGCGACCCAGACGCACCGCCTCAACGGAGAGCTCGGCCCTGACGATGCTGTCGCCAGAATGAGCCGAGTAGCCTTCGTTGAACACCAGATAGATGACGCGGAGTACGCTATCGAGCCGGCCCGGCAGTTCTTCCTGCGCCGGTATCTCATAAGGCAGACCCGCCTCCTTGATCCGCAGTTTGGCTCGGACAATACGCTGGGCCAGCGTCGGCGTGCGAATGAGGAATGCTCGGGCGATTTCTTCAGTTGTCAGCCCACACACCTCGCGTAGCGTCAATGCGACCTGTGCTTCGGGCGCAAGATCGGGATGACAGCAGGTGAAAATGAGCCGTAACTGGTCGTCGGCAAGATGGGTTTCTTCCGCCGATTCGGTGTCGGCCAGCAGAAGCGCCAACTCGGCCTGGGCGGTATCGAAGCAGGCACGCTGCCGCAGCTTGTCGAGCGCCCGAAAGCGTCCGGCCGAGATCAGCCAGGCGCTGGGATTGTCCGGCATGCCTTCGCGGGGCCATTTGTTGGCTGCGACGAGAAAGGCGTCGTGCAGCGCCTCCTCGGCCAGATCGAAGTCGCGCAGCAGCCGAATGAGCGTAGCCAGGACCTTGCGCGAGTGCTGGCGCCAGACGGCATCGAGCTCGGTAGGTCCGGCGAGGCCCATGGTCAGCTACGCTCCAGCACGTCGAGCGGGCGGACTTCGATCGAGCCGACCGTGGCGAGCGGCATCCGGCCGGCCAACTGGATGGCTTCGTTGAGGTCGCGCGCTTGGACCAATACGAAACCGCTCAGGTGCTCCTTGGTCTCCATGAAGGGGCCGTCCGTCGTGGTCAGGGCGCCATTCCAGCGACGCACGGTGGTGGCCTCGGATGGGGCCTTGAGCGGCTCGGCTGTGACGTAGTGACCGCTTGCTTTGAGCTCCTCGTCATAGTCGAGCATGCCGTTGCCGAACGCGTCGCGCTCGGGCTGACTCATGACGGCGAACTTGGCTTCGTCGAGGTAGATTAAAAACATGTACTGCATGATGGGCTCCTTGCCGCCAGTGGTTGACGCCCCTAGCCGAACGGCATTGGCCAATTTCTACAGCATCCGTTTTCTTTTTTCACAGGTCGAACGAAGCCGAGCCACACCGACTAACTCGTGAAGCAAGCGGCACGATGCCGTTGCACGAGTAAATCCGATGATCGAAATTCTCATGGCCGCGCTGATAACGCGGCTTGGTGCAAAGACGCCACCCGCTATGCCGCAGCCAACCGCGTTGGATCAGGTGCGCTTGGCAATCCTTCTGGTGGGGCTATTGGCCGCCTTCGCAATCGCAGTCACCTAGTGAACGGCGCAAACAAATGTCTGCCATTGGCAGAATCGAGCCAAATTGGGGCTTTCAGCAAAATCCCAAATCTCTGAACGGCTGAATGGGGCGCATAGCCGTTCGGCCGCTACCGACCCCATTCCGGCCATTTGGAGAGGGAGCTTGGCCTCCCAAAAGCTGCCATTCGCCATGAGCGGTGCTGGCCTCCGCCACAACCGCCGCACTTGACGCTGCTTAAGCTGCAACGGCAACGATGCGTAACGACGCTAGGAGCTAGCGACGACCACGAGCCGTGGGCTTGATAGCTGACTTCTCCGCGCACGCGATCAACTGTCCACTCTGCAACTGAGCAGACGGTGACCGCACAGGCTAACAAATTTGGTTACATTTTGTACAGATTGCGGCACGCTCGAAGAATAATAACTAAATCCACCTTGGAATACTTGATTATAGAATATTGATAAATGACGATTGGCTTACAGAGGGTGAAAGCAAGTTTTAATACAGTAAAAATCAGCAATTCCTGGGAACGATGTTCGTCGCGCACCATTCTCCGCACTGTCTCGTTTTTGAGTAAGGAGAACGAAAATGAAGAAGTTTCTCATGAGCGTCGCAGCCGTAGCAATTTTGGGCGCGCCTGCTGTAACCTATGCACAATCGGCTGATGCCGATGCCGATGCAGGGGCTGTCGTCGGCGGCGCCGCTGGCGGCGCAACCGGCGCCGTTATCGGCGGTATCATTTTTGGCCCTATTGGCGCGGTTATCGGTGGTTTCACCGGTGCCACCATTGGTGCTACGGCCGGCGTGGAAGCGTCCTCAGTCGACTATGTCCGCCTGAACCCCACCGAGCCGGTAGTGATCGACGGCAGTGTCGATGTCGGCTTTGCTGTCCCCGTCGAGATCGAAGTCCATCCTATCCCGGACGATCCGACCTACGGCTACTTCTACACCAACGATCGCGTCTATTTCGTCAACCTCAGCGATCGCACTGTCGTCTACTCGCCGGGCGTTGTCGTCGCCGCCGAGGCGAACTGATCTCATGGGCGGCCGCCTTCGGGCGGCCGCGCTTTTGCCGGGGGGCGCCATCATGAATGAGGATATCCATGTCCAAGTCCCGACTTCTCGCAAGCGTCGCGCTTGTTGCACTTTGTGTTCCCGTCGCCGCTTTGTCGCCAGGAATGCCCTTTGGCGCCGCGGCCGTGCAGGCGCAATCCGCTAGCGTCAGCTTTCAGCTTTTCTTCGACCAGCTTGAGCCGCATGGCGTCTGGGTGCGCCAGGCCCGGTACGGCTATGTCTTCTGTCCCACAGGCGTCGACGCTGCTTGGCGGCCCTACACGCGGGGGCGCTGGCTCTACCTGGAGGACCGTGGCTGGTACTTCGCCTCAGATGAACCCTTCGCCTGGGCGACCTATCATTATGGCCGCTGGTTCGCCGACCGGACCCTTGGTTGGTGCTGGGTTCCCGGCACTAAGTGGGCCCCCGCATGGGTGAGCTGGCGCCGCAGCGACAGCGTCGTCGGCTGGGCGCCGCTGCCGCCGGAAGGCGACGGTTACGCTGTTTCGGTGCAAGTTTCGCGGCGCGAGTTGCCGGAGGGCTACTGGGTCTTCGTCCCGACCGAACGTTTCGTCGAGCCGGACCTGTCCGTCACCATCGTGATCGGCAGCCAGCAACCCGACTACTATGTCCAAACCGAATTCCTCGGGCCGGTCGTGGTGGAGGGAGACGTGGTCGTCAACAACGTCATCGACGTCACCTATATCGAACAGACGATCAACCAGCAGGTCATCGTCTACCAGACGGCGCCTGCAGCTGACCCTGCTCAGCAGTCGGTGGATGTCGACGCGCAGGCAGTTGTTGTCTTCGACCAGGACATCGCCGAGCCGGCCGGGGATGTGTCGCCACCCGAACCGGTCGAGGAAGCTGACGCGGCCGCCACGATCGAGACCGAAGGCGGCACCGCCGGTGCTACGGCTGATCTTCCGGACGAGGATGGCGGCAACGCAGTGGCCCCGCTAGCGCCGGATGCCGCCGCACCAGCGGATACGGCCAGTCCGGAGGCGCCTGCCGCTGACGAGCCGCCGGCCGAGCAACCTGCTACCGACCAGCCGGCCGCCGAGCCGGTGACGCCGAGTGCCGAAGCACCAGCGCCTGCCGAGGGCAGCGAACCCGCTGCTACGCCTGCACCGTCAGAGGAGCAACCTTCCGCCACCGCCGACGAGGAACCTGCTCCTGCGACCGAGCCCGAGGAGCCTCTGTGCCCGCCAGAGACCATGGTGGATGGAAAGTGTCCGCCGATTCAGGGGGAGACAGAAGCACAGCCTGAGGCCGAGTTGCCTGCGACCGAGGCCGAGCCTGCCGCAGAGCCGGCACCAGCTCCCGCTCCTGACGTCGAGGAGGCGCCAGCCCCTGAGACCGCACCTGCCGAAGAGGCTGCACCGGACGCGGCTCCTGCGCCTGATGCCGCCGCGCCGGAGGCCGAGCCCGCTCCGGCACCGGCAGCAGAAGCCAATGAGCCCGCTTGTCCGCCGGAGACGATGGTGGATGGCAAATGCCCGGTTCTGCCTGCGGCTCCAGCGCAGCCATAAGATTGGAGGGCGGCCTCGGCCGCCCTCTGTGGCCGGAGAACCTTACAAGCGCCTGACAGGATTGTCAGGCGTTTTTCATATTTAATATCAATCACTTATAGGAACGAACGGTAAGGTCGGGCGTTTCTGGTTCGACACAGACAAGGAGGCAATTATGCCCATCGAACGCGAAACCATTATCGAGCGCACGCCCAGTGAAACCGTCGTTGTTGGCGGCGGTAGCCCGTTCGGCATCATCGGCGCGATAATCGCCATCGTTTTCGCTGTCCTGCTGATCCTGTGGCTGGTCAACGGCGGCATCTCCAGCAACGGCGACTCGGTCAATGTCGATCTGCCGAACGTCACTGTCACCGAGTAAGAGTCATGACGCTGGCGCAAGTTCGGCGTCGCAGGCGAGCGGTCATTGCGCAGACCCTGGCTGCCGTCACATTGGCTGTCCTGGTCCTTACGCCGCGTATGGATCAGGACGCAATGGCGAGCCAACAACCGGCGTCCGAGGCCGTCCTAGCGGCCGCAGCCCCCGATCTACCCAACCCAACTTGAGGGTCGAGAAATGCTCACACTGTTGATGTTCGGTACACTCCTATTGGTATCCTGCGCGGCCGCGGCCGGGCTCATTGCCAGCACGCAAAACGGCGCCGACGCCGCAAAGTCGATGGCGGGACTAGACGTCCATTCGGATGCCGGCACTTAGCTCAGCAGTGGCGGCTCGGAAGTGGAAAGTGGCAGTCGGATTGTAACGACGAGTCCGCCAACCTGCGCATCGCTCAAGGCCATGCTGCCCCGGTTTAGGTCGAGAATTTCGGCCGCGATGGCGAGACCCAGACCCGATCCCGGGAGGGACTGGTCCAGTCGGACACCGCGCTTGCCAAGCGATTGCAACTGCTCGACGGGTACCCCGGGGCCATCATCACAGATTTCCAGAACCACATGGTCGCCGCCGTTCATACTGCGCACGATGACCCGGCTGGATGCCCATTTGGCGGCATTTTCCAGGGTGATGCCAACCAGTTCCATCAGGTCCTGCCGATGGACATCCACCCAGCAGTCCTCTGCCAGGTCTGCCACCCAATGCAGACTCTCACCACGACCGGTTTTCTTGAGGACGGTGAGGGTTCGGATCACCGCCGTATTGAGCGAAGAACGCATCGAATGCGCAGTGGTGCGGACACGCAGGGCCGCCAGCCGCATCTGGTAGTCAACGCGCTCGGACATTTCGAAACTGAGGTCCTGCAACAGGTCGGCATCCGCGTCATTCCCCTTGTCCCGCAGACGCTCAGCGATGCCATGCACTGCCGCAAGTGGTGTCTTTAGGCCGTGGGCCAGATCCGCCGCGCGGGCCCGGGCGCGCTCCATCATGGCCTCGCGACCGTCCAACAGGCCGTTCACCTCCTGCACCAGCGGCTGCAGTTCGGTCGGAAATCTTCCTTCCAATCGGGCGCGATCTCCGCGTCGGACGCCCTCGATGGCTTCTCGAAGCCGCGAAATGGGTGACAGTCCGAGCTTGATCTGCAGCCATGCGGCCAGCACGACGACTATCCCTAGGACTGCGAGTACCTGGGTGAGATCGCTGGCGAACCCCCGGGTCGCGGCCTGAATGGGCCCGTGGTCCTGAGCTACGGTTACAAGGTATTCTTGGGGCCCAGCCTCAGACGCGACCTCCAACTTACGGGTCAGAACTATAAGTTGCCGGTCATCCGGGCCCGAACCATTGTAGAGGCCGTCGCCGGCTGTCGATGCGTCAACGACGAAGTCCCATAGCGAGCGCGATCGTAGGGTAACGCCAGTGTTCAATGCCTCAATCTGCCAATAGCGGCCACCGAACGGAGTAGAGTAGCGCGGATCAGGCAGCGGCGCACTAAGGCTTGGTCCATCTGCGGACGACACGATCACGGCCGCGAGCCGCGTCAGTGCCGCTTCCATTTCCTCACGGGTCGAACGCTCGATATTGATGCCGAAGAGATAGTGCAACGCGATGCCAGCCGCGACCAACGACGCCACCACCCAGATGACGGCCAGCCCCATCATGCGCCATCGGAGGGAGTGGAGCATTAATATCCGTCACCCAATGCGTAGCCGAAGCCGCGGCGGGTCTTGATCACGTCGGCGCCGAGACGCTTACGGACGCGGGCCACCAGAACCTCCACCGCATTGGAGTCACGTTCGTAATCCTGATTATAAATGTGCTCGGTGATCTCAAGCTGCGATATAACCTGGCCGCGACGGTGGACCAGGTAGGATATCAGTTTGAACTCCTGAGGGGTCAAATCCATCGGTACCCCGTCTGCGGTGACTTCCATGGTCCGCAGGTCGAGGAGGTATCTGCCGAAAGCGATCCGCGAGGATGCCAGTCCGTTGGCGCGCCGCACTAGCGCCCTAAGGCGCGCCACAATTTCTTGGACGTGGAAAGGCTTGACCACATAGTCGTCAGCACCGGCTTCGATGCCGTCGACCCGCTCTTCCCATTGGCCGCGCGCGGTGAGGATCAATACGGGAGTCAGACGGCCAGCATTGCGCCAGCGCTTGAGAACAGTAAGGCCGTCCATTTGTGGCAGCCCGAGGTCGAGAATGATGACGTCGTAGGATTCGCTGTCGCCACGATACCAGGCGACTTCGCCATCGCGCTCCCGCTCGACGAGAAAACCAGCCTTCTCAAGGGATGTCGTAAGGGTCTCAGCAATTCTGTCATCGTCTTCGGCCACCAGAACGCGCATGGTTATCGATCCACATGTAGCCCGGAGCGGGCATAATAGTATTCGGTGACCACCTGGCCCTCGGGCGTGAGAACTGTAACTGCGTAGAGCAGAAAGCCCTGCATCTGCAGCAGTTTTGCCTCGATCATCTCTCCACCAGTTCGGCTTCGAAGATCCGGCAAAATGGTTTCCAGAGCTACAGCTTTGCCGGCCTCCACCGCAGCGACAGCGTCATTGTCGGAGAGTTCGGCAGATCGGCCGGCGGGCGCACCCTTCTCGGTCAAGCCGGTGGTGTTCCCATTAGCGTTGCCGTTGTTCGCGTTCCCGTTGTTTCCGCCGTTTCCGTTTCCGTTTCCGTTGTTTCCGCCGTTTCCGTTGCCATTCCCCTGTGCCCAAGCGTGGATAGGCACGGACACAGTGCAACACAAAAGCACAGCGAAAACGGATCTTCGATTCATGGTCCCTCTTCTGTAGGCCTCTAAGCCTGACAAAACGCTGACAGGGACGGTCACGGTTCCATCACCGGAAGTTTGCTAGCTTCATGTCCGTTGGCGTCCGAGATCCCATGCCGCTCTTGATCGTCAGTACGTTGCCGGCATCGACAACATCGCGCCCCCGCGTTGTCGATGCCGGAATTTCCCTGAGGCCATCTACCGCCCATGACCGCTCAAGAAGCCGAAGATTTTCTCAGGACGTACCGGTCGATGCTCAAGACCTGGACGATGGCCGTTGCCGGCTTTTCAAATGACGACAGCGATTTGCTCTATCGCCAATTGGAAGCAGATCAAAACGTGCTGGCCGACATCGCGATTTCCTATCCGGAGAAGAGCTACTCGGTCGATTTGCTGATCAACTCCCGAAGCCGAACCTGGGCTGGATACGCTGAACAGCGACTGCCTCGCCCGCAAAACCGGCAGTCGTGAGCATGCAGTCTTCACACCCACCGACCCGCAAGCGAGCCGTTCTGGTCGCCATCGCTTGGATGCTCATGATGCTATGCCTTCTGGCATGGTTGGGCCACATGGCAATTTCGCATGTGTGGGCTAATCTGGCCTAAGCGCTCGACGGCGGGAACGAAGCTTGGGCCGGCCGCCCAACAGCGGTCGATCGCGGCTGACCTATGATAGCAGCTCGGCGCCTCGGACATTCACCCAGTCGAGAAAGCGCACACTAACCCGCAGCAGGCCTGGCACTCTGCGTCGCTTAGTCGAACTCGCTAGCAGGCGAGCCGGAAGGGGCCTCCCTTCCGGCCATCAGCAATTCACGTCAGAACCGATCAGGGGCAGGCCTGCACAAAGGCTGTCACGTTGCCCGAACCAGCCTGGGTCACGTTGGCATTGCAGTTGTTGCCGACCTGGACACCGGCGGCGACGTTGCCATTGCCGTCCTGGGTCAGGACTGCGGTGTGGTTGCTGCCGAACTGGCCAACGCCACCGGCATTGTTGTTGCCCTGCTGCCAGATGTCAGCGCCGTTGTTGACGCCGACCTGGCCGACGGCGCCGGTGTTGCCGTTGCCGAACTGCTGGACGATACCGCCGTTGTTGATGCCGTTCTGGCCGATACCGATGGTATTACCAGCGCCGATCTGCTGGCCACCGGCCTGGTTGCCGAAGCCGAACTGATTGACGAAGATGCCGGCGGCGAAAGCGGGCGAGGCGGAAACTGCGAGAACTGCGGCGATTGCGGTGGTGATGATCATGCGTTTCATTTTGGTATCTCCTGTTTGGCTGCGCTCCCTCCGAGCGCTTCTTGCCTGTGACACGAGAAGTAAATTGGGGCGTTGTAACCGCGCTTGAACTGAAGATTCAGAACCGGTTCATGGTCCGAGTTGCCGGCAGATCTGGCCGTCAGATCCATCGCTGGCCGCGGACTGTATTCCACTTATTGAAGCCTCATCGAACGGACGGAACGTCGCCACCCTGAGCACGTTGCTGCTTGTCAGTATTAGGAGATCGCTATGGGTATCATCTGGACAATCATAATTGGCTTCGTCGCCGGCATCATCGCCAAGTTCATAATGCCGGGTAGTCACGAGCCGTCCGGCTTCATCATGACCACTATTTTGGGCATCGTCGGCGCATTCGTCGCTTCCTATCTGGGGCAGGCCCTTGGCTGGTATGCGCCAGGCGAAGGGGCGGGACTAATCGGTGCCGTGGTCGGCGCCATCATCTTGCTATTCGTTTGGGGCATGGTGGCTGGCCGCCGTCGCACATAATCTTGAGCAAGGAGCACGAAAATGGCTAGAGGAATGCCTTCGATGGTCGCGCTGCTAGGCCTCTTGGCCGTTGCTGGCTACCAGAACCGCGACAAACTGGGTGGCTTGCTCAACGGACTGGGTAGCGAGGCCGGCTCAGACGGCGCCAATCACAGGGCGGGTGGGCTCGGCGATCTGCTCAATGGGCTAGGTGGCGGCAGCGCCGGCAGCATCTTGAGCGGCGGTCTTGGCGATCTGGTCGACAGGTTTCGTCAATCCGGACGGGGCGATACGGCTGACAGTTGGGTCAAGGCCGGTGACAACGCGCCACTGCAGGCCTCAGACTTGGAGGCAACACTTGGTGAGGATACGATCGCCGAGTTGACACAGAAGACCGGGTTGAGCAGGGCCGAAGTCTTGGACCGGTTGTCGAGCACATTGCCTGACGCGGTCAACCAGATGACTCCGGAGGGAAGGCTTCCAACGGAAGCCGAAGCATCACGCTTCGCCTAAATCTGCCTAAGCAACGATGGGGCGAACGGGCGCCCCATTGCCGCTAGTTTGGCGCCCGGCAATGCGGCCCTTATCGAGACACTTCTGGCGATCCGGAGTGGTGCGAAGGTAATGTTGGCGATGGAGCTTGCTGCTTGCTGGTCAGCTCGTCTGAGGTAAGGAGTAGAATGCGCGTGCAACGGAGTACCCATCACCGCCCACCCCCAAATCGAAGCACCAGGTCGTCGGCTGCAGCAACCAGGCGCGCCACGTCCTCAGCGGCGAACGTGCGCGGATCGTGATCGAGTAGCGCCAGCGCGCCCACGCATTCTCCATCTGATAGGATCAATGGAACGCCTGCATAGAGGTCGATGCCGTTGGTCTGGAGATACGCATTATCGCCGACCAGCGGATGGGGTGCATCCGAAAACACGACCAGCGGCTGACGGGTCTCCGCCACGATGCTTGTGAGATTATAGGCGTCCACGTCTTCAAGGTGCCGCTCGTCAGCCAAAAGGTTTATTGCCGCGACTGGGATGTCGAAATCGTCGGCGATCTGTTGGATGGCTAGACCCAGTTCGTCGTCGCCGCGGCCCGCCCCGACGAACGGCTTACCCTTGTGCGCCCGAGCGCGATCAACTTGTTGCTCGCGCATGTCACGAAGCAGCACGCCCTCCACCACATCCTCCACAGTACGGAAAATGGCATCGACATGCAGGGTCTCCTGCGTCTCCCCGCCACTGGCTTCATTAAGCGCGCAGACCAGAATGCGAACATCCGGCGACATGCGCCCCAGGCGGCGTGCAACATAACGTGCCTGAGCGCGGATGTCGGTGCCCATAAACACCAGCACGATGATCTCTACACCATCTAAGTCGAGGCGGCCGATGGCTTCCTGGCGAATAGCGAGAGGCGGAAGGACCCGACAGGGCAGTTCTTCCTCGGCCAGCCGGTGCGCCACCAGCGTTGCGGCGCACTCGTCGATTTCGGTGCGGCCGCCGATCAGCAGCAGTTTGCTCTGTTCGGGCCATTGAATGGGGGCGACCTCATTGATCACTGCCTCGAAGGAGCGCACCAACTGGCGGCGTTGGGGCAAGGCTTCGGGGCGGTCCGACAATTCGCTGTTGGCCAGCGAAAGCGCAGGCATCATTACCTCGTTTAGGAAGCGGCCAGTGCTGTGGTCCTCAACATAGTCCGCGGCAATGTCGATGGCGTCTTCGGCATCACCCTTCAGCATTCGCTGGTACAGGCGCTCGGAGTAGGTGAGGACCGGCTCGCTGCCCAGCAAAGTCTCAAAAAACTGGAACTGCGGTAGGTGACGCCCAATGACCACAAGACACACCGTCATCGGGGTGGCGAGGATCAGTCCGACCGGCCCCCATAGCGTGGCCCAAAACATAGCTGAGAGCAGGATGGCGATGGCCGATACGCCGGTGCTCGATCCATAAAGGCGCGGCTCGATTACATTGGCGGTGGTCAGGTCGAGCAGCAGAAATAGTCCGACGGACAACAGCAGCATGTTCCAGCCAGGATCAACGGCAAAGGCGAGAAGGAACGGCACCACTGCAATGATCAATGCGCCGACGAAGGGAATGTAGCGAAAGAGGATGATCAGCAGTCCCCAGAGCACCGCGCTGGGAACCCCTATCAGCCACAGGCCGAATCCGAACAAGACGGCGTAGGTCACGTTGACGCCGAGCTGGATCAGCAGGTAGCGCCCGACCCGATGACTGGCATCGGCAATGGCAATGTTGGTCTTGGAATAGCGGCCGCCGCTGACCAACCGGATAAATCTCTCCTGCAGATCGCCCCGCCCCAAGAGCAGAAAGATCAGGAACACTACGACGATGGCTACTGTCGCTACCGGCCCAATGATCGAACCAAGTACGGAGCCGATGATACCAATTGGGCCGATCTGGTTGGAAATGGTCACCGGAATGGGCTCGCCGGGCCGGCGTGGAGCATCGGCATCATTGCCCGAGGTCTGCTCGGCGACGCTGGAAATGACGCTGTTGATCTGGTCGAAGAGGGTATTCTCGCCGAACTGGGCCTGCAGACTGGCGACCTTGGTCAAGACGGTCTGCCGGTATCCCGGCAGTTCCTGCGTGAGATTGACGATTTGGGTACCGGCGATATAGGCGAAGAATCCGAGAGCCGCGAGCGCGAGTACTACTGCGACAATGACCGCCAGTGGATCGGGCAAGTGCACTCGGCGGTTAAGCGAGGTTACGAGAGGCGTTAAGGCAAAAGCCAGCAATATGGCGAGAACTAAAGGAACAAGTATCCCAGCGCCAAGATAGAGCAGTGACGCAATCAGCGCAAAGGTGGCAACGCCCTGGAAGACCGATATCTTTGGACTGGTCGTGGCCTCGTCGAGCTGGGGATTTAACAAATGGAATACTCCTAGCGCCGCAACGCCCCGCTCTTCAATGCGTTCCAGTTGCATACTACCGGACCAGCGGTGGGGACAGGGATCAGGTTAAGTTCGCCGACGCGACAAGTACCAGCCACACGATGGCGCCATGGTGAGTGTTCCGACGCTACCTGGAGTCAACCGGATTCAAACAAGCGTTGGGCGAAGCTGAAATCAGCCGTCCGTCCAGGTACAGTGGGATGGGAATGAAATTTGGATGTAAATTTATCGGCAAGGTGCCAGTCGTATCGGCTTAGTTCGGGCCTAAACACAAATGGCGGAACGAAAGCAACTTCCTTGTTGTTCTATGCCTGCGACAGGGGAGACTGTCGGGCTCCAACAGGGATAATAGAATGCCCCGATACTTCTTCAACCTCCGCACGCCGGAGGGGTTTCACCTCGACATTGACGGTTTGGTCTTGGATTCGCTGAACGCAGCAATCAAGCAGGCACACGTCGCGGCGGAACTTGCCATGGAAATGGGAGAAGGCCGCACGGAAGGATGCTTTGAGATCGAAGACGGCGCTCGTCTTCTGGTGGCAACAGTTCCCTTCAAGTCAATACCCACTCAGTCTGCAGTAACAAGTCCTCAATTTGGAATTTAATATTTTCACTAAGGTCACAGAATAGACCCTACCCAGATACACCAAGCGTCCCAGAAGTAACCCATAGGCAGCGTGTCCATAAGGTCATTGGCATCATAGCGTGGCGGCAATACCTTCTCAGATTGAACCAAAAACCCACCAAGCTCGATGGCATGAGCCAACCTCGGCGTGGATAGGTCGGGCTCAGGGCTACTATGCGAGTGAGACTCGGTCTATCCGACACGGATGGAGCTCGAAGAACTTACCCCTGAAATCGTCGCGCTGATGCGCAAGCTGATCAACAATCCGAGCCCGGTCGCTGACAGCCCATTGTTACGCCTGCTGTTGGCTGACAGGCTGGTGATGGGCTCACCAGCCAAGGTGCATTTGACCAGCCAGGGTCACCGGATGTTGGCGGCATATGCGGCCAAGGAACCGTAGTTCTAGCGCCGTTCAAGTCGATTGGGCCGACCGAAATTAGCCGGCCGGCCCAAGTGCATTAGCGAACGATATAGACGATTTGGCGCGTACGCGGATCAACCAGAACAGGTTGCCCGTTGATGTACACATATTGGTACTCGTAGTCTGGAATGGCCTGCAGGACGACGGTGTCAGGGACACCTGCCCCAATCACGACCTCGCCATCCAGATATACAGGATCGATTGGATTGGCGGTTACATAGGTGCGGGCCACTTCCGGCGGATCGATGATGGCCCCGGTTGTCGCGCCGCCCGCAGCGCCAATTGCCCCACCAACGACCGCACCGATAGGTCCGCCGACAAGTGCTCCGACGATAGCGCCACCCGTCGCACCAGTCACCGCGCCGCCAGCAGCGGCGTCACTGCTGTCGTCGAACGTAACGGTCGCTAGTCCCACATCGGGATATCGGTCGGTGAGTACAACCACCTCGCCAGATAGATCTGCGGTAAGATAGTCCGAATATGCCCACCCAGAGACCCCGTTATAGGTAACCCGGCACCACTTACTGCCTTCCAAGCACCCCTCCACATCGGCGGAGTCGCCCGTAGCAATAAAAGCGACAGAGCCATACTGCGGTCCTGGACCAGAACGGATATTGAGGTCCGCGGTGGCTGTAGCCGACGCACTTTGAGCCAGAGTTACGCCCACCATGGCCGACGTCGACATGACGGCAACGGTTACGAAGGTTAGAAGCTTATTCATGGTGCTCTCCTGTTCGGCATCACATAGCGATGCACGACTGCTGAGTTTGATTTTGTGATTGTTCAGCTAAGAGCGCAAACTACCTCTCCGCCTTGTTCGTTCCATAAGTGGTTGTATTTGTTATGATAAACCGCCCATTGCGCCTGTAAGCCAATTGTCAGGTTGGGCCAGCTGCGACGGTCAGCTGCCGGCCGCCGCCGGGAACGCATGCGCGTGTTCTGCCGTTTGCGCTCCCGATACAGGAGAGCCCCATGCACAATAAGTTCGAGGCCCTGGCGCGATTAGGCTACATCGCCCGCGGCGTTGTTTATCTCTCGCTCGGGGGGCTAGCGCTGGCTTCGGCCATCTGGGGCATGGGCAATGGTGCCGAGGGCTCGTCCGACGCACTGTCGAGCCTGCTCGGCCTGCCCTTCGGACGCGTGCTGCTGGGCCTCGTTGCCGTTGGCCTTCTTGGTTATGTGTTGTGGAAACTTGCACAGGGACTGCTCAATGCCGACAACCGGGACGATGACCTGCAGGGCTTCGTCACAAGGGCAGGACAGCTGATCAGCGGCGGTGCCAATCTCTTCCTCATGCTCAGCGCTGCCCGCCTGGCGCTCAGCATGGGCCGGGGAAGTGGCGATGGCGAAGAGGCCGCGTCCGCCTGGCTGTTGCAGCAGCCCTTCGGCCCGTTTCTCCTCAGCATGGTCGCTTGCGGTGTGCTGGCCGCAGGCGGAGTGCAGGCGTGGTATGGCGCATCGCACGGCTATCGCAAGCGCCTGTCGCTACCCTCAGCACACAGGCAATGGATGGACCCAGTCTGCGCCTTCGGCCTTGTTGCGCGCGGCGTGGTTTTCGCCATTGTGGGCGGCTTCTTGTTCTACGCCGCCTTCACCGTTAGTCCCGAAAATGCCGGCGGCACGGCCGAGGCGCTCGACTACGTGCACAGCCTGCCGTTCGGTCCCTTTCTCTACGGCCTGGTTGCCCTGGGCCTCGTCGCCTTCGGCGTGTATAGCGTCATCGAGGGGCTCTACCGGCAGGTGGAGGCGCCCGATATGGGCGACGTCCGCGCCGCCGCCGGCTTATAGCCCCGATTTATCCCAGCGACGTGGGCGGCGCTACGGTAGGCCGTCGCCCGGCCTGTCCTTCCATAGCGAAGCTCAACTAGGGAGCGCGGAGTTGATATGCGCCTGATGCGGGATGCAGAGCCCGTCGCGCGCTGCTCAGAGTCGTTACCCCATGGCCAAGTAGTCGGTCGCCAACGCGCCGTCAGCCGTTCACGCGCCTTCAAGTCACCGCACTGCCTAAAAGATAACGCTATGCGCGTGAAAAAGAGCCGGACTACTCCGGATGCGTAGGTTCCACTTGCCATTGGCTATGACCAAAGAGTGCAGTCTTTGCCGTGCAATGCACTTAACCACTTGGAAATATTTCCTGCGTCATCTTGGGCTTCGCTGCCACTAGGAGAGGCATATGTCGGCAGTCGTTTCTGTCAATCGGGACGAGTGGGAAAGCGATCGGCTCGCTGCGTTGCAGCGCTTCGATGTGCTGGATTCTCCTCGCGAGGAGCCGTTCGATCGGGTGACGCGGTTGATCCGCAGCATTTTCGGCGTCAGCACGGGCATCGTGTCGATGATTGACGGGCATCGCCAGTGGTACAAATCGGCCGACGGCGCCGGTGCCACTGAAGTGGCACGCGAGGAGAGTTTCTGCCGCTTTCCGCTTGTTTCAGGCGTGCCGATGGTGGTTCCCGACGCCACAAGCGATCCACGCTTTACCGATAATCCCAATGTTCTGGCGGGTGGCGTGCGCTTTTACGCAGGTGTGCCGCTGCGCAGCCCCGACGGCCATGTGATCGGCACCATTTGCGCAGTCGATACCCGGCCGCGAGACTTTTCCGACCGAGAACTCAAAATCCTCGAGGATTTGGCGCTCATCACCATGAGCGAACTCGAACTGCGCCAGCGCGCCACCATCGATGTTCTTACTGGCGCCCTCTCGCGTCGCGCCTTCAAGGAAGAGGGCAGCCGTGCCGCCTCCCTGGCCAACCGGCACAACCATGCGCTCGCCTGCCTCACCTTCGATCTCGACCACTTTAAGTCTGTAAACGACCGCTTCGGCCATGCCGCCGGCGATCGGGTGCTAACCGATGTGATCAAGGCCTGCGTGACCCTGCTGCGCCAAAGCGACCTCATCGGCCGACTTGGTGGTGAAGAATTCGCTGTGCTGCTGCCGCTCACTGATCGTGCCAGTGCCATCGAAGTTGCGGAGAAGCTGCGGCAAAGTATCTCGGGGCTAATGTTCACCTTCGGCGACAAAACCGTCCCTGTAACCGCCAGCTTTGGCGTGTCGGTGATTGGCTCAACCGCACCCGATATCGACACCCTGCTTGAGCAGGCTGATGCAGCACTCTACTTAGCTAAGCAGAACGGCCGCAACCGCGTCATGGCTGTCGAGCCCGTACCGGAGGCCATCCGCACCAACGCACGCCGCGTGCTTAAGGCCGGTCGCATTGTCTTCAATGGAAGCGCGTCCGTCGTGAACTGCACCGTGCGATGGATTTCTGACGAGGGCGCTGGAATGGACATTTTGGGCGTTTTCGGCATCCCAGCCCAGTTTACCCTGTCGATCCGCTCAGACGGCTTGGAGCGTGCTTGCCGCGTGGTGTCGCAAACGGATCGGCATCTCGACGTGCAGTTCTGCTGAAGGCACAGGCCCGCCTGACCGGGCTGCCCCGGGGTTAGCCTATGCGGTGATATAGGAACCCTAGGGAACGAGTAGTTGCTCAATTTGGGCGTCGATAAGTCGGGCAGACATAGCCTTTGTTTAAGCGGCCCTGCGCGAGACCGGACTTAATCCAACTCCAGCGCCATCCAGCGGATGTACGGAGCGATCTTTTTCGACACGCGGGAGCGATACCTTGACTTTCCGCGGTCCTCGGAAGAGCGATAACTCGGCCCGACCGTCATCGTCTCCGGTCGAACCGGATGCCCGCGATCATACACCCCTCGGCCTCGCCGATCGTCAGCGTCGTTCCTGTCCGGGAGATTGGGCAGGTCATCGGGAACGTCGCTGCCCCGATCGCACCGGTGGCCTCCGACAACACTAGTTCTGTATCGCTCAGGACGTAGCTTCCCTCCACAGCGCGCATATCGGCACCGGTGAGAGTGAAACGCCCGTCGCCTCCCAGCAGAAGCGAAAGACCGGGTGCGGCACTGTCGTCCCCCGCTATAAAGGTGCCTGTCGCGGCTGCGGCGTCGGCCGCCTGCGACGCGTCGCCGATACTTGCCTCCAGTGCCGTGAGTTCCTCGCCGCGAGCGGTCACCGCCGCGGCCAATGCCTCCACCTGTGGCTGCAGTTCGTCGCGTTGTTGCTCGTAGCCTGCTACTTCCTGCGCGAGCTGCTCGCCGCGGCTGCCCAGCTCCGTGACCTGCTGTTGCAGCGCCTGGAGGTCTGCTCCGGCAGTCTCGCTCTGGGCGGTGACGTCCGCGGTCTGTTGCTGCACGGCCGCGAGATCGACACGGGCGGTCTGCAACTGTGACTGGATGTCGGCGAGGCTGGCTGTCGCAACGGCTGCCTCTTCTGCCAACTGGGCGGATCGGGCGGTCGCTTCTGCTTCCTCATTGCGCACCTGTTCCAGGCGGGCGCCGATGTCGGTCAGTTGCTGGTTGGCGGTCTCCAACTGGAGCGTCACCTCCTGCTGCCGCGCAGCAAGGACTTCCGCCTCAGCAGCTGCCTCTGCTTGGAGCTGTCGTGCAGCGTTCGCCTCGGCGCGGCTTGCTTCCAGCTCCGTCAACGCGGTAACCAATTCCTCCTGCCGCGTGGCGAGCTCGGAATTGACGTTCTCGGTGGATGCCATGGCGGCGGCCAGGTCTTGTCGTGCCTTGGAGAGGTTCGCCTGCGTCTCGGCGAGCGCGCCGTTCGTCGCGACCTGCTCCTCGAGGCTCGCCGCCGCGCCGTCACGCTCTGTCGTCAGTGCGCTGATCGACTGTTGGTACTCTCCCGACTGCCTGGATGAATTGAACCAGATGGCCAGGAAGGCGACCCAGCCGGCGACGGCGATGACGAGAATGGCGAGGACGAGCGGTTCGCGTAGGCGCTGCGACAGACTAGACATGACGTTTGCCCCCGGGGTTCGGGCGCACAACGCTTGTAGCCCTCTCACGTTCCGCTTTCGGCCGCGGAAACCTGGCGACCGGAGGATAATCGAAATCCAAGTAGACGCCCCCAAGGCAGTCGCGAGTCCGTCGTTGCGGAAGGGCTTGGTCAACCTGGGAAGGTCGGGGGCGATCTCGTCCAAGGCGGAGTAGCCGAGACGATCAGCACACAAATGTGGGCGTGGCGCGCGAGCACGGCCCGCGCGAGCTCAGCGGCTTTCGGCCGGCCTCGCTGATGTCTGCTCTCTTCAAATGTCGAACCCAAAAGCGGAGTGTCAGGAAACCAAACCCAATCTGCCTGTGGAGACGGGCTTACGCGGCGACGGGAGACGTTTTCTCCTGTAGTAACCCCACTTGTGAGCAAGTAGGACGGAACCTGTCTATGCAGCCAACTGAGGTTTCCCGTGCTGTGGCCTCGGCCGTTTCGACCGCCTCAGCGCTTGGGCTGAAAGTAGATGACGCGGTCGTTCTCCAGAACTCGAACAAGCTCACAGTGCACCTTCTGCCCTGCGACTCGCTTGCCCGGATCGCCCCCCTGGCCCATCAAGTTGCGCAGTTCGAGATTGAGCTTGCCGGGCAGCTTGCTGAGACAGAGAGCCCTGCAGTTGCCCTCGAACCTCGCGTTCCGCCGCGCGTCTACGAGCGCGACGGCTTCGCGGTCACGTTCTGGTCTTACCACGCGTCAGTCACGCCAGCCATCGCCTCAGCCGACTACGGGGACGCGCTACGGCGTCTCCACATCGGCATGCGGAAGATCGACACCACGACGCCGCATTTCACGGATCGAGTTGCGGAAGCCCAGCGACTTTTGGCGAGCCGTCACCAGACACCTGAACTCCCAGATGCGGACCGGGAGTTTCTCAACGGCATGTTGAAGAGCCTCAAATCATCGATTGTTGATTGCGGTGCCAAGGAGCAGTTGCTCCACGGCGAGCCACACCCGGGCAACGTGCTAGGCACAAAGTTCGGGCCACTGTTCATCGACCTTGAGACATGTTGCCGAGGGCCGATCGAGTTCGACCTAGCTCACGTTCCGGAAGCGGTCATTGAGCACTATCCTGACGTTGATCAGGTGTTGCTTGGGAAGTGCCGTGCTCTCGTTCTGGTGATGGTCGCAGCGTGGCGGTGGGACGCGGACGACCAGTTCCCGGACGGCCGACGTTGGGCCGATCAATTCATCCGCACTCTACGCAAGGGCGCACCGTGGCCGTCCCTCGATGCGATGGCTCGGCATCTGGCTGATTTATAGTTTGTCGTAGTGAAGTGGCCGGTTTAGCCCGTCGCGTTCCAAAACCGGTCGGTCCGCTACCCACCCCATTTGATCCGTCTACATACCCCTTTGGTGCGGGAAGCTTCGAGGAGACCGCCGAAGGAGCTGGACGACTGAAATGGGCGCGTTTCGGCGCCATCGGCGCTTCGCTCTTGTATTGACCGCTACATTCAAGCCCGAGTGAGACTCATTGTCAGCGGTCCGCATGAGGCATTTCCCTGGAACCAAACGGGCCCGGCATCTTTATAGATTTAACGGGTAATTGTGCGGGGGCGCCTTTGAACAATTTTATCTCTGGCGGCCAAGCCGTGTTCGATTTCATGCCTGGGTTTGTGGCCATCCTTGATGGCCCTAGTCACACCTTTACTTATGTGAATGAAGCCTATCGCGACGTAGCCGGGCGGAGAGACTTTATCGGTCGGACGGTCCAGGAAGTGTTTCCGGAGCTGGAGGGACAAGGCTTTTTCGGGCTGCTGGACGAGGTCTACAGAACCGGCACGCCCTATGCCGCACGGTCGACGCCGATCGAGCTTGACCGCGACGATGGCAGTCGATTCATCGACTTCCTGTACAACCCCATCCGGAATGACGCGGGCAATATCACGGGGATCTTCGTCGGAGGATATGACACTACGGACGCGCGAAGGGCAGAAGAGCGCTGGCGCATTCTGGCCAATTTTAGCGAACGCCTGCGCCTGGCCGAGAGTGCTGATGATCTTCCATACGAAGCGGCCGAGGTGTTGGGAAAGGCACTCAACGTCAGTCGCGTCGGTTATGGCACCATCGATGATCCTGCCGCTACGCTGTTCGTTGACAAGGACTTCGCGCAACAGGGAATAGTGTCCCTGGCGGGCGCGACTCCCCTGCTCAACTATGGCTCATTCATCGAAAGCCTTCGCCGCGGCGAATTCGTCGCCATTGAGGATGTTCGCCTCGATCCGCGCACGTCGATGGCAGCTGAGGCGCTGGAGAGCAAGAGCGCACGCTCATTTGTCAACGTTCCGGTGCTCGAGCGTGGCAAGCTCGTAGCGGTGCTTTTCGTAAATGACGCAGACGTTCGCCATTGGCGTGCCGACGAGCTGGAGCTGATCAAGGAGGTCGCGGAGAGGACCCGCACTGCCCTGGAACGAGAACGGGATATTAAGGCCCGCCAACTCACTGAAAGCCGATACCGTACGCTGTTCGACGCCATTGATGTCGGCTTCTGCATCATCGAATTGAAGTTCGACGCCGACAACCGTGCCATCGACTATCGGCTGGAAGAAATCAATCCAGCGTTCGCTCGCCAGACCGCCCTGGAGGATGCTGCAGGCAAGTGGGTGAGTGAAGCCGCGCCTGGGCTGGAACGTCACTGGTTCGATCTTTACGGCAGTGTCGCGCAGACCGGCGAAGCGATCCGGTTCGAGAACTTTGCAGGTGTGCTCGGTGACGGCCGCTGGTACGAGGTCCATGCCTTCTCCGCCGGTAACCTGGGAGCGAACCGCGTTGCGGTTCTTTTCAACGACATCACCGCACGCAAGGTGGCCGAAGAGCAACTGCGGGAGCTGAACGCGACGCTCGAGGCCAGTGTCATCGAGCGAACGGCTGAGCGCAATCAGGTCTGGACACTTTCGCAGGACATGTTCGCCCGCGCCAACCTCCAGGGCACCATGTCTGCCGTGAGCCCTGGCTGGACCCGCGTACTGGGTTGGCAGGAAGCGGAACTGCTCAGCCGACCCTATGCCACATTCATGCACAAAGAGGACATGGAGCCCACTTTGACCGCGCTCGCTACGATGGGCGAAACCGGTCAGGCCACGCGCTTTCAGAACAGAATTTCCACGAGCGACGGGGAGTGGAAGTGGATCGAGTGGACGGTCGTTCCAGAGGCGGACGGTCAGAACTTCATCGCGGTGGGACGAGACCTTAGCGACGTGAAGGCGCGCGAAGGCGAACTCGCCGTGGCGCAAGAGGCACTGCGCCAGTCGCAGAAGATGGAGGCTGTCGGGCAACTCACCGGCGGTCTGGCGCATGACTTCAACAACATCGTCGCGGGCATAAGCGGCAGCCTCGAAATGATGTCGACACGGCTGGCACAAGGTCGTGTATCCGACATCGATCGCTACCTAACCGGAGCGGCTGGAGCGGCCAAGCGCGCGGCAGGACTGACTCAGAGGCTACTCGCATTCTCGCGACGGCAGACGCTTGAGCCTAAGCCCACCAACGTCAATAGCCTAGTCAACGGCATGTTGGATCTGATCAACCGCAGTGTTGGACCGGAAATTCACGTCGATACAGCGAGTGCTGCCGCTCTGTGGACGACATTCGTCGATGCCGGGCAGTTGGAGAGCGCTCTCCTCAATCTTTGCATAAATGCTCGCGATGCCATGCCCGACGGGGGCAAGCTGACCATCGAAACGTCCAACACATGGATGGACGAGCGGACGGCAGTGCAGCATGCAATGGCGCCTGGGCAGTACATATCGCTGTCCGTCAGCGATACCGGCATCGGGATGTCGGCGGAAGTGATCGAGAGGGCCTTCGACCCTTTCTTCACGACCAAGCCGATCGGGCAAGGTACGGGCCTCGGTCTTTCGATGGTCTACGGCTTTGCGGGACAATCGGGCGGCGCCGTTCGCATCTACTCGGAACTCGGGAGCGGGACGACGGTCTGCATCTACCTACCACGTCACGAGGGCGATGTGGTGGCAGACGGCGTTGACACGACCGCCGGGGAAGCCTCGAGAGCCGAATCCGGTGAAACGGTGCTACTGGTCGATGACGAACCGCTGGTCAGAATGATCGCTGGCGAGGCACTCGAAGAGTTGGGCTATCATGTCATCGAGGCAGGCGAAGGGGCAACTGCGCTGAAGGTTCTGAATTCCGACCAGTCCATTGACCTGCTGGTCACCGACGTTGGTCTCCCCGGCCGCATTAACGGTCGCCAACTGGCAGATGCAGCACGTGTAGCGCGTCGAGAACTGAAGGTCCTCTTCATTACCGGCTATGCCGAGAATGCCGTTCTAAACCACGGACATCTCGACCCGGGCATGCACGTGTTGACCAAGCCGTTCCAGATGGAGGTCTTTGCGCGTCGCGTAAAGCAGCTGATCTCTGGCAAATCCTAAAGAAGACCGGGAAACCAATTTGGCGCTTCTCCGCCTCGATCAGTGGTCGTTGGCTGGGTCGACCTGATGTCCGCTTGGGGAAATTGCGACGACTGTCGAACAGCCGGAATGGGGCACCCAAAACTGCCTTACACCCTGCGACCCATCTTGGTGTGCGGTTCCGTATAGTCGGACCTTATAGGCAGGTATTTTTCGCCTTCTTGAAACGGCGAGCGTGGGCGCTTCCTCAAACTTTCGGAAACTGGATCGACCACATCGTAGCTTGGCGCTGATTGCCTTGGCACCGGCCAATGTAATCTGGCATGAAGGTCGGTGAAATGCCTATAACCGCGCGCGCCTTTGTCCGATCGCAGATACTGTTCATCACCGTTGGCCTGTTGGCGCTCGCGGCAATCGTCGGCGTTGCATTCTGGCTGGGGGAACGTTCGGGCGAAATTGCCGGTGAAATCCTGGCGGCCCGCGACCTCAAGACTGCCGCGGTCGAGCTGGGTGCCCTGATGCAGCGCGCCGAATCCAGCCAGCGCGGCTACCTTTTCACAGTGAACGAGGTTTATCTCGCTCCCTACGATCTCGCCAAGGCTTCGGCCCTGCGCGGCGTCGAGGCGCTGCCGTCCCGGCTTAGGCCCTATCCTGACATGGGCCCCGCCGCCGAACGGCTGTCGCAGATCCTTGCCGACAAATTCGCCGAAATGGACGAGACCATTAGCCTGACGCGGGCCCGGAACACCGATGCCGCCCTCGACCTGGTTCTCACCAACCGTGGCAAGGCCCTGATGGACGAGGCCAACGTCTACATTACCGGCTTGAGCCTTGCAGCCGACAATCGCCTCGCCAGCCTGGTGGCCGAGCAGACCGACAATACGATATGGCAGCGCTTAGTCTCGGTCGTCGGCGCCCTGGTCGCCATCGCCTCGGCCGCCGCAGCGCTCATCACCATCATGCGTTATGCCGGCGAGTTGGCTCGCGCCCGAGACTCGTTGACTGCTGCCAACACTCAGCTTGAAACCAAGGTCGCCAGCCGCACCGCTGACCTAGCCAAGAGCACCGAGGAAATGCGCGCCGCAAAGGACAGGGCGGAAATGCTGGTGCACGAGGTCAATCACCGCGTCGCTAACAGCCTTGCTATGGTCTCCTCGCTAGTCGGCCTTCAGGCCAACGCCATCGGTGACGCCGCCACCAAGGCGGTGCTGGCGGAAACACAGTCGCGTATCCGCGCTATCTCGTTGGTCCACCAGCGGCTCTATAGCTCCGGAGATGTGGCCGAGGTGGCACTGGACGACTATTTGCGCAGCGTGCTCGACCAGTTCCAGTCGACTATCGGCGCCGATAGCCGCATCTCCCTCAGCTACCGGCTGGAGCCGATCTCCCTGCGCACTGATGCCAGCATCAATCTTGGTGTGATCGCCGCCGAATGGGTCATGAACGCCGCCAAATATGCCTATCCCGATCAGGCGGGGGAAGTGCGGGTGACCCTGAGTCGGCTGCAAGAAGGCAACGTGCTGCTCTCCGTCGAAGACGACGGCGTGGGTCGCGGCGACGGCTCGGCGAAGGGCACGGGCCTGGGCAGCCGGATCGTCAAGGCCATGGCGGCCTCGATGCGGGGCAATATCGAATATATTGATCGCAGCCCCGGCCTTTCTGCTCGACTGGCCTTTCCGCTCGCCGCGGCATGAATTGAATTGGCATAAGCCCCATCCGCCGCTATCAGTCGATCAACTGAGGGATGGTCTGCTGTGTGGATGACGACGAGGCAAATTGCCGCCGGGCTAACCACGCTAGCGTGGCTGCTTGCGCCCGCCGCCCATGCGCAGGACGATGTGCCGCCTGGCATCACCGAACCGTTCTCCCTTGCACCGTTCGTTCCCCTCGAGACGCTGTGCAGCACGCCGCCCGGCCTCCAGCATTCCCTTGCCTTCGTGCAGGACAATCGCCGCGAATTCATGGAAGGCGTCGGTTTCGGTCTTTCCCGTGCCGCCGCCGATAGCGGCCTTGCCTATAGCAACGTCCTCGCCAACGATGATGCCGCCCTGATGATCGAGCAAGTGGAAGCTTTGCGCGCCGACGCCGTCGGCGCCGTCGTCGTGGCCCCCATTGATCCGCGCTCGCTCACGCCGAGCCTACAGGCAATCATCGCCCAGGGTACTTACGTTGGCGCGGTAGTGCCGCCCCCGGCCGTGACCATCCTCAATGCCCCGCAATACCTCACCGGCAAAACGCTCGCAGAGGCAGCGGCGCGCTATGTCGAAGAAGAGCTCGGCGGGCAGGCCAAGGTGGTGCTCCTGACCCATGACAGCCTGCAATTCCTCGCGCCAAGATTCCGGGCCATGCGTGACGTGCTGGGCAATCTGCCCGGCGTCACCATTGTGGCCGATATTTCGCCAACTCCGGTCAGCGAGGAAGGTGGCTACGCCACCATGAAGACGATCCTGCTTGCTCAGCCCGATGTCGATGTAGTGCTGGGCGCCGATACGGTCGTGCTCGGCGCGCTGCGTGCACTCGTGGAAACCGGCAAGGTCCGCCCCGACCAGTTCCTCGGCGGCATCGATGGCGAGCCCGACGCCGTCGCGGCCCTCCAATCACCCGACAGCCCCTATAAAGCGACGGTCAGCCTCGCCTCGCCCATCTTCGGCTATGCGTTGGGCCGGTACGCCGCCGACTGGCTCTCCGGCAAATCGGTGCCCCAGGCCATGGACGTGCTGCCCTCCCTGCTGACCCCCGACAATATCGCCCAGTACCAGGCCGACCTCGCCGATCCGGCCCAGGTCTGGAACGACATCACGCGTCGCGACAGTTACCTGCGCATGTATGGCAGCATCTGCTATGATACCCGCGCGGGCTATCTGAACTTCGCCTGGTCGTCCGAAAATTAGGCCGAACATATTGGACATGGTGTTTTCCACCGACCCTGACCAGTCAGTTCCTCTCATTTGGCTGCTGGCCGGGTTCGGCACAACGACAGGATTGTGGGGGTACGCAACGTCCGCTTTCCTGCCCTGACAGCTGAAAGCGGACAGTCGCCTTTCCACCCCTTTTTTGACGCGGGCGAGACGGTAACCACACCGACCGCTTTTGGGAAATCGAAATGCCTGCCCGAACGGCGGGAATGGGCGCGTAGCCGACCATCGGCTCTCTTCAGATGCCTCTCGTCATGCCGCTTCCCAAACCCGATTAAGGATTCTCGCCGCGATTGCAGCTTTATCCTGAGGCAAGAAGCGCCCGTAGTGCTTGGCGACCATGTCGGGCGTGTCTTGGATTGCGTAGCTGGCCTGCTCATATGAACCGGTCTGCTTTAGGATGTGGGTCGCCAGTACATCGCGAACATTGTGCGGGCCATGCGGCAGCAAGCCCCGAATAGCGCCGCGCCGAGTGTAGGGATTGAAGATGCCATAGCGCTGGATAGTCAAGCGCCAGGCTTCGTAGAACGTGTTCTGGTTATAGGACGCATCGGCGCTCGTCCGCTTGACCGACTTCACGAAGAACGTGCCGGGATCAACGGCCTCGCCGAGCAGGCGGGCCCGGTGCCGGTCGAGGTACGCCTCTATCATGTCGTAGAGCCCGGCCAGGTCAGACAGCACCAGCCGGAAAGGCTTCGACCCGAAGAAGGAGGAGGTCGAGTTCTTGAAGGCGACAGCGGGTATCAATACTTCCCAACCTTGCTCGCGATCGCTCCACCGCAGCTCGCCGCGCTTTTTGTCCTCGAGGTGACGCTCCGATGTCGGCATCCGTCCACGCGGGCATACCAGGAGCTCGCGCAGGTTCCTCTGACGCAGCCCGAGGTGCATGCCGAGGCGAAGCAGCAGAAACGACCTGACGGCCTCAGCGGTAGCGCGCGGAAAGCGACGCTCGTCCGGCATCAGGCGCACGATCTCCTCGGTGATCTTTCGGTATTCTCCTACCGGGCTATCGGACTCGAGCACCGGCAGAATTGTCTCGAAGGGGTCGCGGTGGATGCGCGCGACGCGCTGGATTTCCTTGATCCGGTGCCGGGCATGCTTGTGGAAGCTCTCGCATGCCGCGTTCCAGTCCGAGCGTGCAGCGTCGATATCATCGTTGGAAATCAAGCCCGGGATAGGTTTGATGCGATCGGCCAGAGCCGGCGTCTGCCGTATCCATCCCGTGTCGGCTCGAGTCAAGCCCAGGACAACGCTGAGCATGTCGACTTCCCATTTGGTGTAGAATCCCCGCCTGCGCTCGCGCCATTGCAGGTACCAGTCCCATACGGCTGGGAACACCAACATGCCGAAGCACAAGCAATCCAACGGGACGCCGCAGCCCTTGACCGTGCTTCGGGGATCGGAGGCTAACGAACCAAACATGAGGCTTAGGTGCTCGACCTTCTGCGACGCCGTCTCCTCGTTCCAGACGCCGTTACGTTGGAAACCGAACGCGGTCAGGGTCGCCGTCTTGAAGCGCAGGAGCTCGTTCATTTCCCGATCCAGCGCCGCCGGCGCATCTACCACCGTAGACTCCAGTTCGGCATCCAGGTCGTCGAGGTTGATATCCAGATTGTCGTTGGCGATGACCGCCTTGCGCTTACGCCCGAGAAAGGCGGTAAATCGCACGGCATATTTCTGCTTCATGGCTTCGGCCTGGTAGCGGCGGTAATCCGTCGATCCGGTGATGATGACGCGGCGCACCCAGTTCAGGATTTCTTCTTGCTCCCCTTTCGATAGGCTGAGGAAGTCGTCGGGCAGATGCCACGCCAGGCGCCGCCGCTCATGTGCGGAAACTCCCTCGAGACCATGGCCGTATGTCGCCCGCCCTCGGTTCGGTATCTTTGATTTGAAGTAGCCCACGGGCAGTCTATAGCGGCGTTCGATCTTTGCCAGGACGGCCAGGCTCTGAACCGTGCGCGGCATCAATTGGCCGGTGCACCACTTCATCAGGGTTCGTTGGTCGCTGGCGTTGCCGTTTGCGTCCAATGCTAGGAACAGATGCCGGACCGTGTCGCCGTGGCGCTGCATGTGCAGGATCAGGGCCTCGGAGAGGGTCTCCGGCTCCTCCCATTCGGTCCACAGCGGCTCTGGGAATTCAACAATGACCTTCGGCTTCGGGCCCCGCTTCCGTTGCGCCGGCTTGTCTGCGGCGGCTGGGGGCAGGGCGCGCCGTCCCGATCGCGCTTTGGAGGTCTCTGCCCTTAAGATATTCTCCCGTGGTGTCCGAAGAGGCGGACCGACGTCCTGCATGGCAATTGCACGCGATACGGCGTCAAAGACCGGCTGGAGGTGATGACGGGCAATCTGGAGCCTTTCTTTCTCGACCCCGGCGGCGATGGCCACCTGCGCCCAGTCGATCCATCGGCCGCGATATGGCGGGAAGGCGAGTAACTCTAGGAGATCGGTGAGGTACCTGCACACCGCGAACCGTTCGCTTTCCTCGAGGACTTTCGTCAGGCGAAGGCTGCAGAAATCGGAGATCATTCTCGGGGTCAGGGCGGCTTTAGGCATCGGCATATTGCGTCCAAGATTTCGGGCGCGCACGCAATTGGCCGAGTCGACTTAAAAGAAACTTAAGCGACCGGGGCCAGGCGTTCTGTCGCTCCTAGCGACTACCCTACGCTCCATTTGGGACGTGCAGCCGGGAAGGCCGAAGGCGGACAAAACGGACCGGCAAACCGGTCGGCAGGGTGGGGCTGTACGGTATTCAGCAACGCGCCGATATCGGGTCCGGCAGCCTGCTTGAACGTCTTCCGAGCCAGCAACTTTCTTAGATACGTGTCCCATTTCTTCATCGCAGCGCGTTTCTCGGGAATGTAGTTCCAGCGATCGTAGCTCTTCGAGCTGACATCCTGCAGCGCATGGTTCTGGAGCCGATCGCGGATTTCCTTGGAGAGGCCGGCTTTGCCGGCAAGGGTTTTGAACGTGCGTCGCAGGTCGCGATTGGTGGCGAAGGGGATGACACCGCGGTCCCGTTGCCGCCAGACAAAGCTGTAGAGCGAGCCGTGGCTGACTGACCTTGAAGGGTCATTTGCCGATGGAAAATACCAGCCGTATTCGTTCGGGATGATGGATTCGATGAGTTCTGCTGCCAGTGACGGGACCGGTACAGCGTGCGGCTGGTCGTTCTTCGTCTTCGACCAGTCAATTATCTTTTCGGCAGCATCCCATTGATCCACATGCAGGCGGGCAATCTCGTCGACGCGCTGACCGGTTAGCATGATGAGCTGAATGGCACGAGGGTAGGAGGGGTGTACCGGAACGTCGGGGCAATCGAGCCACCAATAGAGACGGGAGAATTCGGCTTCGTCGAGCCATCGCGTGCCCCGCACCTTCGGCTCAGTCGGGATCGCGGCTGCGGGATTGAACGGAATACGGAACCGGCGAGGTGATGAGTTCCGATAGTCGTGTTCGGACTTCATGCCCCAGCTATAGGCGGCGTGGACATAACTTCTGACGTGGTCTGCCATGGAGCGGGCACCGCGCTCATAAATCGGCCGGATCAACTCAACAATCTCCTCGGGGTCGATTTCGCGGGCAAGGCGATGGCGGCCGAGGGTGTTGGCGATCTTGTTGAGACCCTTTTCTGTCTCCTTCCAGGAGGGCTTTCCCGCGGCCTTGAGGGCAGCCACATAGCCCCCGAAAAGGTCCTCGACAGTTCCGGCGCGGGCGTCGGTCGCAATCTTGATGCTTCGGCCCTTCTGGATGACCTTGGCGAAGTCGCGCTCGAATATCTCTCGCGCGGCCGCCAGAGACATCGAGGGGTAGGAACCGATCTTCTTCTTAAAGCGCTTCCCGTCACGCCATTGCTGCGCCATCCAGTCGGCGGTCACTCGGGTCGGCATCGGTTTCAGAGCAAGGATGAGACGGCCGGTGCCGTGCCCATCGCCATCAACCAGCGTTTCCTGTTTGCCGCTTTGTTCGGTCCGCTTAAGCGCGGCGCGGATCTCTCCATCGGCGATGCTCGGCATAGCTCGTTTCTCCCCTAGGTTGAGAGTTGGCTTAGCCGACGGTCGAGAGGTGGGTGCACCACTGAAAATGGAGTCGGCAACTGGGGTCTGTAGGGGTTTTGATCCCCCGAAAACCACCCCGAATCTGCCACGCTAACCGGGATTACGACAAGTTAAAAAATACAGCTGAATCAGTGTGATACAGCGTGATCTTGCGTGATCGAAATAGGCATTTTGGGGTGGTTGTGCACCAGGATCAGCGCGGTAGCCGATAGCTCGAGCGAGCGCTTGATCACCTCGCGCGGATAGACCGGGGTATGATCGACCGTGCCGGTCTGCTGCACTTCGTCGGCGATGAGCCGGTTCTTCTTGTCGAGGAAGAGAATGCGGAACTGCTCGATCGATTCGAAGGCCATCTGGCTGCGGCAATAATCGATCAACTGCGACCACGACGCCAGGATCGGCTGCTCTGCATCGATCCGATCGCGGCCGAAGCGGGCGGCGACGGCCTGGATCACTTTGATATGGGCTATGGTCGTCTCGCCCAGCCCCTTGATCTTGCCCAGGCGGGCCTCGCTGGCATTGAACACGCCGGAGAAGCTGCCGAATTCGCGCAGCAGGGTTTTGGCCAAAGCCTTGGTGTCGCGACGGGGGATGACCAACTGCAGCGCCAGCTCCAGCAGTTCGTAGTCCTCCAGCGCATCGCCGCCGATCCGCAGGAAACGCTCGCGGACGCGCTGGCGGTGGCCGGCGTGATCGTCGGCCTCGGGCGCGGGAAAGGCGGCCTCGGCGAGTTCGTCGGGCCGATCGCTCATCAAGCCGCCTCGGGCGCCATCGGGTTGAACAGGCCGCCGGGCGACAGCGTGAAGATCTCGCAGCCGGTCTCGGTGATGCCGATGGAATGCTCGCACTGCGCTGACAGCGTGCGGTCGCGGGTCACGGCGGTCCAGCCGTCGGAGAGGATTTTCACATGCGGACGACCCAGATTGATCATCGGCTCGATGGTGAAGATCATGCCCGGCTTGAGCGGAACGCCGGTGCCGGGCGTGCCGAAGTGCAGGATATTGGGCTCGTCGTGGAACAGCTTGCCCAGGCCATGGCCGACGAAATCGCGCACCACGCTCATGCGCTCGCCCTCGGCGATGGCCTGGATGGCAGCGCCGATATCGCCGGTGGTGTTGCCTGGCTTTGCCGCGGCAATGCCGGCGGCGAGGCCTTCGTAGGTGACTTCGATCAGCCGCTCAGCCTTGCGCGAAATTTCGCCCACCGGATACATGCGGCTCGAATCGCCGTGCCAGCCATCGACCACCAGCGTCAGGTCGATATTGACGATATCGCCGTCACGCAGCGGGCGCTCATCGGGAATGCCGTGGCAGACGACATGGTTGATCGAGGTGCAGAGGGAGTGGCGGTAGCCCTTGTAGAAAATGGTCGCCGGGACGGCGCCATTATCGCGGGCGAATTCATAGGCCACCTTGTCGAGCGTGGCCGTGGGCACGCCCGGCTCGACATATTCGGTGAGAATATCGAGCGCTTTTGCGGTCAGTGCGCCGGCCTTGCGCATGCCCTCGAAGCCTTCCGCGCCATGCAGCGGAATGACGCCGGCGGTGCGGCGGGCCTTGGCGGGCGCTTCGACAAAGGTGATCATCGGTAACTCCAGATATTGCAGCGAAAATAGTCGCAGTGAAGCCTGATGAAAAGGCCAACACGCTTGCTTGACGGCAGTATTCTGCGAGAGCATGTCTGGCACACAGCAAGCCCTCAGGAAAAATCCCGATGTCCGCAGATAGCGTAACCGCCGCCCTCCTCGTGATCGGCGACGAAATCCTTTCCGGCCGCACCAAGGACGTCAATATCGGCGCCACCGCCGATTTCTGCACCGATCTTGGCATCGACCTCAAGGAAGTGCGCGTCGTCAGCGACGAAACCGATGACATCGTCGATGCCGTCAACGCCCTGCGCGCCCGCTACACCTATGTTTTCACCACCGGCGGCATCGGCCCGACGCATGACGACATCACCGCCGACGCCATCGCCAAGGCCTTCGGCGTGGCCCTGCCGATCAACGCCCAGGCCCGCGAAATGCTCGAATCGCGCTGGAAGCAGACCGGCACCGAGGTCAACGAAGCGCGCCTGCGCATGGCCCGCATTCCCGAAGGCGCCGACCTGATCGTCAATTCGGTCAGCGCCGCGCCCGGTTTCCGCATCGGCAATGTGCATGTGATGGCCGGCGTGCCCATCATCATGCGCGCCATGCTCGAAGCCATCCTGCCCACGCTCAAGGGCGGCAAGAAGGTGCTGTCCGTGGGCATCAAGGCGGCCGTGGGCGAGGGGACCATCGGCGGCCCGCTCGGCGAATTGCAGGCGCAATATCCTGATGTGAAGATGGGCTCCTATCCGCAGATGGGCCACGACCGGGTCATGACCGAACTGGTTCTGCGCTCCTCCGACCCCGATCGCCTTGAGGAAGCCGCCGGCAAGGTGCGCGACATGGTCAGGGAAGCCCACCGCAAGGCCAATCTCGAAATGCCCGACGACGAAGCCTACTAGGTCAAGCGCGAGGGGTTCCCGGCCACCGGAAGAAATCCGCCGCCCAAACCTCCGCAGACATTGGCTCCGCCGCGCGGGTTTGCTAAGCACGTGCCTTCCCAATTTACCGCGGCGCGGGGCAGCGCCAGCGAAGGAGCCCATTTTGAGCAATCCCAACCAGAAGTCGTTCCCGGTGACCTGGGACCAGTTCCACCGCGACAGCCGCGCTTTGGCCTGGCGCCTGGCCGGGTTGGGCACGTTCGACGCCGTCGTCGCCATCGCCCGAGGCGGCCTCGTGCCGGCGGCCATCGTGGCGCGCGAGCTCAATATCCGCACGGTCGAGACTGTGGCGGTCAAGAGCTACGACCACCAGAACAAGGGCGGCATCCAGGTGCTCAAGCCCATCAGCCAGCCGGTGCTCGATCTCGCCAGGAACGGCGCCAAGGTGCTGATCGTCGACGATCTCGTCGATACCGGCTCCACCGCGCGCGTGGTCCGCGAAATGCTGCCCGGCGCGCACTTTGCCACGGTCTATGCCAAGCCCAAGGGCCGCGAGATGGTGGATACCTTCATCACCGAAGTCAGCCAGGACACCTGGATTTTCTTCCCGTGGGATCTGGATGTGGCCTATGTCGCGCCGATTTCGGGCGGGACGGACTGAACTAGTCCAGCTTATCCCCGCGTGACCGGGCCGTGAGAGCCTGACTCTGGATTTTGATCTGGAGCGGGTATGGGACGGCTACCAAGAGACCTTGAAGAGAAGCGGCTGCGTCTGCTGGGCGCCGTGCGTCGTGGCGCCTTTGAGGGCTACATGCGGCGCGGGCGCGTGCCGGATGTGTACGAACATATCGCGGAAGCTGTTCGCGAGGCCAAGGCGCTTAGTCCGGACGTGTCGCCGGATACGCCGACGTCGGCCAAACCTGTCGGACGGCCAACGACGCATTACGTGTGGCGCACCGCGGGTGACAACCGGGTGCGCGATGGGCATGCCGCCCGCAACGGCCAGATTTTCGCCTGGAACGATCCGCCAGAGCATGGTCATCCGGGGAGGGAGCCGAACTGCAGGTGCTGGCCGGAGCCGTATTATGGCGATCCGGCGGTGCCGGACGCTTTGCAGGCGATGGTGTCGGAACGGCATGTAAACACGGACCCTGCCGTGCTCTGGGCGAGCATTGATACGACGACGCGACCGGATGGCAGTCTGGCAGCGTCGAACGTAGTGCTGAATGACGGGACGGTGATCGATTCGACGTTCTCGGGAACGAGCGTCGAACGCCTGGTGAACCTATCGGACGGCACCATTGTTCGCATTGAACGAGGGCCTGAAGCCCAGCACCTGTCTGTCGCGTCGCCGAACGACGCGCCATTGTTGGTTGCCCAATTGGGGCGACTGCTTTTCCCACCACCGCCGCCATTGGTGGCTCAGCCTAATCCCCCGAAATGCTGGCCACTTTGCCAACGCAGTTGACGACGCATCCAATGCTCGCGGCCTACAACGCTGCACGCCTGCTGTTCAACGCGTTAACGCAGGAGCCAGCAGGTTTTGGGGCGGCGCCTACCGACGTCCCGGTGCTGGTTTACCGGATTTGGCAAAGTGAAGCCGGTGCGGCGCCGGTGCTAGTCACAGAAATCCTGACGAAGGAGCAAGTAAGCCAGTTCTGCCCTCATGCTGCCGAGGTTCAGGGCTTCATCGATCTGGCAGCCGCGGAATGGGCGCCGCTGGCGCCGACCATGAGGCCGTTCGTGTTAGGGACGAACATCCACATGACCGCAAAGCGTCGCTTGGAAGCAGCTAAACTCGCTAACCCGGTTTTCTATGGGAACATGTTCGCAGAAGTTTCGCTTGACCTGCAGGAGGTCGATGACCCTGAAGACACTGGCGTGACCTATGGAACTGCGGGATCTACCAGACTTGACGTTCTAGAATTGGTGAGCTCAGTAATGGGGTGCGTCTATGACTACAAGACAGGTAGGGCTGGCCTGACGACGGCGCAAATCATGAAGATAATCAGAGTTTGGAACAACCGTTTCCCAGGTGTCCCTGTGGTAATCCTTGAAATGCGCCAAAATCGTCCTGTCTGGTCAGAATGAGCACCGCGGCACAAGTTGCGGAATTGGTCGAACCCTTCCTAAAGCGCCATCCCGAGTTTGCACTAGTCGGGCGGCGCTTAGTGATGAAACCGGTCAATCACCTCATGCGCAGTTTCTTTCTGGATCGCACATCGGCCAAGGCACATGTTCTGGCAAGTTGGAACGTGCAGACCATGTTCGCTCCGCCACCAGATCATCGAACTGGGGCCGGTGCCAGGCTGGTTCGTGGGTTCGGGTACCTAGCAGACCCGCAAACTCAGGTCCGACTGATCGAGGAGATGGAACTACTCACGTCAGAGATGTTGAGCATCGTGACCATTGAGGATCTGCCGGCGTTAGGTTGGAAAGCTCTTCCGATGTTTACGCCGCGCCCGATGGCGTTTGCCATGCCTCTGCTGGCAAGAGGCGCATTCGCAGAGGCTTTGATCTGTTTCAGACAGGCGTTGGCACGCATCGATGGTGGGGTGGAGCGGCATCGGGCCGATCTGACCAGGCACCGCTCTCCCGATAGCCGGCCCGCTCGGCTTGACGCATACCTTCTCGGCAGGCAGTTGGAGTACCAGCAGGGCTATGGGACGATTTGCGCACTTTTGAGCGAGGGCGATGCGCGAGCGATCGCAACGCAACTGCATAGATGGGAGGCGGCGGCCGTCCGGCTGCACAAGGTCGAGCACCTTTGGGAGCCTACACCATTTCCGTTCGAACTTGGCTTGCCACTATAAAGCTTGGTGCGGGCGGCGGGAATCGAACCCGCACGGCATTGCCGAGGGATTTTAAGTCCCTTGTGTCTACCAGTTTCACCACGCCCGCTTGGCTCGGTGCGCCGTGTTTGTCACAAGGTGGCTGACATGACAATGCGGGGCACGATTCTCCGCTGGAGACTCAAATGATCGAGCGGATCGAGACCGGGATTGCGCCATCGTCGGCGCCCATCAATGACGCGGTGAAGGCCGGCAAGCAGGTCTGGCTGGTGGCGATTGCCGAGGATCCTGTGACCGGCGAGATCGTCGGCGGCGGCATCGCGGCGCAGGCGCGGCGGTGCCTCCAGAATCTCGACATCGCCATCAAGGCGGCCGGCGGGACGCTGGCCAACCTGGTGATGGTCAATATCTACCTCGTCGACCGCGCCGATGCGGCCGGGATGAACGCGGTCTATCGCGAGTTCTTCACCGCGCAACCCTATCCGGTGCGGGCCACGGTCGTGGTCAAGGAATTGCTGGCCGATGGCCTGCTCATCGAAATGACGGCGACCGGGGTGCTGGACTGATGCTGCTCAAGCTCGAACTGCTCGAAGCGATCAAGGCCGGCAAGGTCGACCTGGTGTTCCGCCGCTGGAGCCGGCCCAGCGTCAAGCCGGGCGGTACGCTCAAGACCAAGCTGGGTGTGATGCAGATCGGCGCGATTGCCGATATGGACCCGGCTGACGTCAGCGAAGTCGAGGCGAAGCGGGCAGGGTTCAAGGATGTGGCGGATTTCCGCAAGTGGCTCGACACGATGAAGCCGGGGCACCTGTTCCAGCGCATCGAGGTCGGCTTTCCACCGGAGGGCTAGTTCGCTGCCACGCCCCCGTGGTTCGAGGGTCGCTGCGCTCCCGCCTCACCATGAGTCGCGATCTGGATCGCCAGCCAGGTCGCGGCATCCCATAAGGATGACACCATCAGAGCACAAAGCGCTAATACAAGGGCTACTTCTGGTTCGGTGTAACAGTAGCCCTCATGGTGAGGTGCGAGTTCTTCACGAGCCTCGAACCACGAGGGCGTGGCCAGAACTCAAAACGGCGTCGGCGCCACGAAGGTCATGAACTCGCCTGATGTCGGGTGGGTGAAGCCCAATTCAGCAGCATGCAGCTGCAGGCGATCGGCGGCGGCGAGGGTGTCGGCATCGCCATAAAACACATCGCCCAGAATCACATGGCCGATGGCCTTCATGTGGACCCTGAGCTGATGGGTGCGGCCGGTGAGCGGATGGAGGCGAACGCGGGTGGCATTGGCTTCGCGTTCGATGACCGTCCATTCGGTCTGCGACGGGCGGCCGTTTTCGTGGTCGACGCGCTGGCGGGGCTTGTTGTCCCAATCGGTGGCGAGGGGCAGGTCGACCAGGCCGCTATCGGCCTCGATGATGCCGGCGACGCGGGCGATATAGGCCTTGGTGGTCTTGCGATGCTCGAACTGGCTGCCGATGCGACCATGGGCGCGCTTGTTGAGCGCCATGACGAGGACACCCGACGTGTCCTTGTCGAGGCGGTGGCACATGCCAGCGGTCGGCCACTGCTGGCGCGCACGGTGCTCGATGCAGTCCCACAAGGACGGATCCTTGCCGGGTACGCTCAGCAGGCCGCTCTGCTTGTCGAGCACGAGGATGTCGTCGTCGACATGCAGGACGTTGAGGTAGGGCTCGAGTGGCGGGAAATAGTTGATGAGGGTGGGCATGGGACCGGGCATGGGCGCGGTCTAGCAGCGTGCCGGAGCTGGAACAAGTTCTGTCGCTAGGGCACTCGCATAGCCGTGAAGCTAAGCCATCTGATTTAACGCAACCTCCGCGCCGATGGGCCGTTGTCCACCCAACAAAACACAGGAGGCTTTTATGCACAAAGATCAAGTTGATGGCGTCGGCAAGCAGATCAAGGGCGCAGTCAAGGACGCTGTTGGCGGCCTGACCGGTAACGAGAAGCTGCAGGCCGAAGGCAAGGCCGACAAGGTTGTTGGCAAGGTCCAGCAGAAGGTCGGCGACGCCAAGGACGCAACCCGCGACGCGCTCAAGAAGTAGTTTGTCCGCGTTATCCAATGCCGAGGCCGCCCCGAAGGGCGGCCTTTTGTTGTTCAGTCAAAGCGTTGGCCGCTGGTAGGAGCCATGCCAGCGGCGCTAGGATTGGATATGGAAACTGTTGTCTTCGATACGGCACTGGGCGCGTTCGGCATTGGCTGGACCGATCACGGTATTGCCCGCGTGCAATTGCCGGGGCTCGACGCGGCCGACCTGCGCGATCGGATCAACCGGGATGGCGCCATGCCGGGCGAGCCGACGCGTGACGTCGAAGTGGTCATCAACCTGATCGAGGACTATGCCGACGGCAATGTAGTGGAGTTCCGCGATGTCAGGCTCGATCTGCAGGGCGTGCCCGAATTTCACCGTCAGGCCTATGATCTGTTGCTCGACTATGGCTGGGGCCAGACCACCACCTATGGCGAATTGGCCCGGGCCCTCGGCGATGTGACGCTGTCGCGTGCCGTGGGGCAGGCGATGGGGGCTAATCCCATACCGCTGATCATTCCGTGCCATCGCGTGCTCGCCAGCGATCGCAAGGCGGGCGGCTTTTCGGCGCCGGGCGGGGCTGGTTCAAAGGTACGCATGCTGGCGCTGGAGGGTGTAGCGGTAGGCGCACCGGCGGGCCAGATGACGTTTGGATTTTGAGCATGGCGACCGAAATCGAGCGCAAATTCCTGGTGGTGTCTGACGGCTGGCAGGGCTTGGCCGAGTCGAGCTCGCTGCTGCGGCAGGGCTATTTGTCGTCCAATGCCAAGGCGACAGTTCGGGTGCGGACCTGGGACGATGCGGCGGCGCGCTTGACCCTCAAGGGATCGGTGCGCGGCATGGCGCGACCGGAATATGAGTATGACATTCCGTTGCCCGACGCCCTTGAACTGCTGGCCATGGCCGAGCCCCACGTGCTGGAAAAGCGCCGGCACCTGGTCCGCTTTGGCGGGCTGAGCTGGGAAATTGACGTGTTCGAAGGACGCCATGCCGGCCTCGTCATAGCCGAGGTCGAGCTTGACAGCGTCGCCCAGCATGTCGAGCTGCCCGATTGGGTGGGCCGGGAAGTGACCGACGACGACCGCTACTACAATGCCAGCCTGTCGCGGGCCGATGGCATTCCCGCTTGAGCCTCATAAGGCAGGGCGGCAAATCTTGGTATTTGACCAGCCCGTCCAATGCTTTATGGCTGCGGCATGACCAAGCCCAACATCCCGCTCGCGCTGTTGCTGTCCACGCTGGGCCTTATCGTGATGTCGGCCATGTCGGCTGCCATTCACGAGGCGGCCAAGGTGGCGCCTGTGGGGCAGCTGGTGTTCTGGCGCAGTCTGGTGGCGCTGCTTCCAATCGTGATCTACATGGCCGCTCGCGGGCAGCTTGGACCGTCACTGCGGACGAAATATCCGCACAAGCACCTGATCCGCGGCCTGCTCGGCTGCGTGGTGATGGCGCTGAACTTTACCGTGCTCGGATATCTCTCGGTGGGTCTGGCGACAGCGCTGATGTACCTGGCGCCAATCCTGGCAATCTTCGCGGCGATGATATTCCTACGCGAACGGCCGACAGCGACCGTGTTTGCTGGTGTGGCGCTCGGGTTCGCCGGCATTTTGCTGATGCTTTATCCGGCGCTGCTGGGCAGCGAGGTCCGGTCGGGCACATTGATCGGCGTGGCTGCGGGCATTGCCATGGCGGCAACCAATGCGCTGTCGCGAGTGCAGGTCAAGGATTTGACGCGCACCGATCCGCCGGCCAGCATCGCCCTGTCGTTCGCAATCATCTCGACACTGTTCGGGCTGGCGACCATCACGCTTGGCTGGGTAACCCTTGATAGCTGGACGCTTACGCTGCTGGTGGGTGCCGGGTTGCTCGGCGGCATCGGCCATGTCCTGATGATGGAGGCAGTGGCGCGCGCGCCGGTGTCAACGCTGGCGGCCTTCGAATACACCGGCATCATCTGGGCTTTCCTGTTCGACATCGCGTTGCTGGGCGTGGCGCTCGATGTCTGGTCGGTCGCTGGCGCGCTGGTCGTGGTTGCCGCGGCTGTGCTCGTGGCCTATGGGCAGGGACGATTTGCTGCCAAGCCGGTATTGGCCGCTCAAACGGGAAGATAGCCATGCTGATCAACGCAGACGATTTCGAGGCCATCGCATCCGGCCGGGTGGATACCGCGTTTCGGCGCTGGATAAAGCCGACGGTCAAGACGGGCGGGACGCTTACCACGGCGGCGGGTGTGTTAGCGATCGATGCCGTCGACGTCATCGCGCTCAATGCGGTTGCGCCTGAGGACCTGGCGCGCGCCGGCTTCGCCGACCGTGCCGATCTCGACACGATGCTGGGCGACCGCAAGGGCACCCTCTACCGCATCCGCCTGCGCTATCTGGGCGAAGACCCGCGCACGGCCTTGCGCGAGAATGCCGCTCTTTCTGATGCGGAGGCGGCGGAGTTGGGCGAAACGCTGAGCCGAATGGATGGCGGGACACCATGGGTCCGCAGGACGCTGGAGCTGATTGGCGACGGCTCGGGTCGACCCGCGCAGGCACTGGCCGAGGAGCTGGGTCTCGAGAAGGCCAAGTTCAAGAGCAATGTGCGGCGGCTGAAGGCGCTGGGGCTGACCGAGAGCCTCGATGTAGGCTACCGGCTGTCGCCGCGCGGACAGGCCTGGCTCGCCAGGCCTATTGCCAGCGCTTGAACGTCTTGAGGTGATCGAGTGACTTGGTTACCGACTGGGTGATCTTCTCGACGCTGTCGGTGACGGGTACGACCAGAACGTTCTCGCTTGCCGGGTCGGGCACTTCCAGCGTGGCGAACTGGCTGTCGAGCAGGCTGGTGGGCATGTATTCGTGCTTCCGCCGGGCCATGCGCTCGGCGATGACCTCCCTGGAGCCGTCGAGGTAGACGAAGAGAATGGGTTCTCCCGCCTTCTCGACCAGGAAATCGCGATAGACGCGGCGCAGGGCCGAGCAGGCGCCCACGGCGGCATCCTTCTTGTCGGCGGCTTCGTGCAGCGCGCCCGCCAACCGTTCGAGCCAGGGCCAGCGATCCTCGTCGGTCAACGGGATTCCGGCGCGCATTTTTTCGACATTGGCTTCGGGGTGATAACCATCGCCGTCAAGAAACGGGACATGCAGGCGCCGGGCGATGGATTGGCCGACCGTTGATTTGCCGGATGAACTGACACCCATGGCGATGATGATGCGGGCAGGGGTGAGGGGCATGATCACACCGTCGCCGTGAAGGCGCCATCGACATAGAGGATGTGGCCGTTGACGAAGCGGGCGGCCTCCGAGCAGAGGAAGACCACTGCGCCACCCAGTTCGTGCGGCTGCCCCCAACGGCCCATGGGCGTACGGGTTTCGACCCAGGCGTTGAACTTCTCGTCCTTCAGCAGCGCCTCGTTGAGCTCGGTGGCGAAGTAGCCGGGCGCAATGCCGTTGATGTTCAGGCCGTGCTTGGCCCAATCCACGGCCATGCCGCGGGTGATGTTGGCAACCGCCGCCTTGGTTGCCGCATAGGGCGCGATCGAGGGACGGGCGAGGCCGGACATCAGCGAGCAGATATTGACGATCTTGCCGGCGCCGCGGGCGATCATGTAGCGGGCCACGGGCTGGCTGACATTGAACACCGAGGTCAGGTTGGTGGCGATGATCTGGTCGAACTTTTCGGGCGGGAACGCTTCCAGGCTCGAGCGAAATTGCATGCCGGCATTGTTGACGAGGATGTCGATGGGGCCGATTTCATCCTCGATATAGCTCACCGCATCGTTGATGCTGTCGCGGCTGGTGACGTCGAATGCGACCGCTTTGACCGACGCACCTGATGCCGCCAGGTCCTGCGCCGCCGCACCCAGAGCGACACTGTCGCGTGCATTGAGCACCACAGAAGCGCCGGCTTCGGCAAGAGCCTGCGCCATGGCATAACCCAGGCCGCGACTGGAGCCGGTGACCAAGGCGCGCTTGCCGGACAGGTCGAATGGGGATGGCATTGGCAGGGTCTCCGGAAACTGGCGCGAGCCTATGGATGTGTCATGGGACTAGCAAGATAATCTGCCATACAAGGGGGTGAAATTGCCCGATTTTTGCGCGAATCCGGCTTCCGTCAAGGCCGGGTTTGTGGTCATGTCGCCGCCGCGCGGCATGCACTGCGCGCATGGATAGACGGAAAAATCCTCGGAAGGACTGATTGTATGTCGACAGCGGATATCGGCCTGATTGGCCTGGCGGTGATGGGTAGCAACCTCGCCCTCAACATCGCCGAAAAGGGGTACACCATCGCTGTTCACAACCGCACGGCTTCCAGGATCGACGAATTCGTCGTCACCGCCAAGGAGCAGGGTCTCGACCGCAAGGTAATCCCCAAGGCGGATCTGACTGAGTTCATCCAGGCGATCAAGGCGCCGCGGTCGATCATCATCATGGTCAAGGCCGGCAAGCCGGTCGACGAAATGATCGAGCAGCTGCTGCCGCATCTGGACCAGGGCGACGCCATCATCGAGTGTGGCAATTCGCTGTTCACCGATACCCAGCGCCGTTTCGATTATCTCAGGCCCAAGGGCATCGGCTACCTCGGTGTCGGCGTTTCCGGCGGTGAAGAAGGCGCGCGCCATGGCCCCTCGATCATGGTCGGCGGCTCCAAGGAGCAGTGGCACAATGCCGAGGCGGTGCTGACCGCCATTGCAGCGCAGTTCAACGGCGAAAGCTGCTGCGCCTATCTGGGCGAGGGCGGCGCTGGCCACTTCGTCAAGACCATCCACAACGGCATCGAATATGGCGACATGCAGATGATTGCCGAAGTCTATGGCGTGATGCGCGACGGCCTGGGCATGACGCCAGGCCAGGCGGCTGACGTGTTCAAAGAATGGAACAAGGGTCCGCTCAACTCCTATCTGATCGAGATCACCGGCCACGTGCTGGCCGCAGTCGATGACCAGACCGGCAAGCCGCTGGTGGAGTTGATCCTCGACAAGGCGGGCCAGAAGGGCACCGGCGTTTGGTCGGCCATTGCCGCCCAGCAGATGGGTGTGCCGGCAACGGCCATCGAAGGCGCCGTCGCGGCCCGCTCGATTTCGTCACGCAAGGAAGAGCGCGTGGCGGCCGAAGCCATCTATGGCAAGCCGAACCGCGGCAAGACCGACGTGACGCTGGCCGATCTTGAAAAGGCACTCCTGGCCGGCAAGATCGTGTCCTATGCGCAGGGTTTTGCTGTCATTGCCAAGGCATCGGAAGAGAATGGCTGGGCGCTGCCGCTAGCAACGATCGCCAAGATCTGGCGTGCCGGCTGCATCATCCGCTCGCGCTTCCTCGACCAGATGTCGGCCGCCTATGCCAAGGGCGGCAATGCCAACCTGCTGGTGGTGCCTGACTTCGTCGCCCTGATGAAGGATAGCCACCCGTCGCTGCGGAAGGTGGTGGCGGCCGCTGCCGTCGGCGAATTCCCGATGATCTGCCTGTCAGCCGCGCTGAGCTATTTCGACAGCTATCGCCAGGCCTTGGGAACGGCCAACCTGACCCAGGGCCAGCGCGACTTCTTCGGCGCCCATGGCTTCGAGATCGTCGGCCGCGGCAGCGACCTTCATGGCACCTGGCCGAGCACGCTCGGCAAGTAAATCCATCGCCAGATCAAGACTTGCACCGCCGGCATGACTGCCGGCGGTGCTGTTTTGGGGCGCTGGTATTTTGATGGACTTGCCGATAACGTCGCGCGCAAGAGGCCTTGAGGTCCGTTGAATTGCGGAAAAGTTCCGCATAGGGAGCGTCATTCCTGTGACAGCGTCTATTACAGCTCGGTCGCCTGACCTGTTCGGGCCGCGCAATCCTGCGCGGGTGGCCGGCCTTGCTGTGCTGCTGGTTATGGTGGGCGTTTCTGGGGTAAGAGCCGACTGCCTGCCGGCAGGTGGCACGAGTTTCGTGTGCAGCGGGGCGACGACGCTGCCGCAGTTCATCGTCATGGACGACGCCGTGGTGACGACCACACCAGGATTTGGTGTCGATACGAGCATAGGTATGCCGGCCCTGGCCATCGGGGGAAATGGCTCGCTCAGCTATTTTGACGACAATGCGTCGGCGCTGGTGTCGGATGACGCGGGTCTCTATGTCGAAAATCTTGGCGCTGGAGCGGGCGAGATATCCGTGACCAGCAACGGCGCCATTACTGGCGGCGGCGGGTTCATGGGCGCGGCAACTGTCATCAATAGCGGTATTGGTGCTACCTCGGTCGCGTTGTCGGGCCCGGTGAATGGCGAGGCCGTCGGTTTGCTGGTGGGCAATGGCAATTTTGCCTCTACGGGCAACGTCGCGGTGACGACCGGCACGGTGAATGCAGGCATTATCGGCATTTATGCCGTCAATGTCGGCGCTGGCGCGCTGGAGATCGTGGCGACCGGCGCAGTGCATGCGGGTGATGCCGGCATTGTGGCGTTGGTGGCGCCCGACAACATTGGCGGCGTTACGGTCAACGCACAATCGGTAACGGCTGGCACGGGTATCAATGTCGCCAATTTCGGCCTTGGCGAAACGAGGATCAGCGTGGCCGGAACGGCCACGGGGACCGACGACGTGGGCATTTCGGCAGAGGTCTTTGACGACAACAATACCGGTGGCCTGGCGCTGGACGTCGCCAACGCGAGCGGCGATTTCGCGGGTATCTCGGCCGTCAATTTTGGGCTGGGCGGCACCAGGGTGACGACGACGGGGCTGGTAACGAGCGCGACCGGCCCCGGCCTTGCCGTGTGGGCGGGCAACGACTTCAACACCAATGAAGTGCTGGTCGATGTCAATTCCGTGACCGGCTACGAGATGGCCATACTGGTCCGCAACGACAGCGCGGGAACGTCCCGTGTCACAGTGAACGGCCTGGTCGAGGCCCAGAACGCTATCATTGCCGATACCATCAGCGACGCCGCCTTCGTGCTGACCATCGACGGCGAAGTGCGCAGTACGCTTGGGGTGGCCGGCTTGGCCGTCGATGCGTTGCTGAGCGGCGCAACCACGATTACCAACAACAATCGTCTGAGCGGTCGCGTCGAGTTGAGCGACTTCGGCGACGTCCTGAACAATGCCGGCCTATGGGATGTGGATGATACGAGCACATTCGGGCAGGGCAGCGACAGCGTGGTCAACCAGGCAGGTGCCACTCTACGGACCGCGCGACTGGCCGCTATTGCGGAAACGACGCGATTACTCGATCTCGAGAGCTTTTCCGGTGGCGGGACGGTGTTGCTGGCCGATGGTGGCGTTGGTGACACGCTGGAGATGGACGGCAACCTGGTCTTCGGACCGGGTGCAGTGCAGGCGATCAATTTCGGTGGCGCCGGGGCGGACAAAATCGTCGTTGATGGCGCTGCGGATGTCACGGACGCGACGCTGCTGGTCAACCTGCTGCCGGACTACGTTCTGGGTCAGACGTTCGCCGTTCTGTCGGCCGGCGGTGGGCTGACCGGTGAGTTTTCTCAGGTGGGCCCGAGCACGGCCTATCTGTATTTGCTCGACAGCTATGACGCCAACAATGCCTATCTGCAGGTGGTACTGTCGCAAGCGCTGGGTGCCCCTGGGCGGACGCTCAACCAGATTGCCACAGGCACGGGCCTCGAAAGCCTGGACCTGGGAAACCCCCTGGTGGTGAGCCTGCTTAATGTCCCAACCGATGACGCGGCGCGGGCGATGCTCGCCGCATTGTCCGGGGAAATCCACGGCTCCGTGCAATCGGCGCTGCTGCATGACAGCTGGCTGTTGCGAGAGGCAGTGCTAGCGCATCTCCGCGCAAGTTTGGACGGTTCGTCGTCAGCGCCAGTGCTTGGCTATGCCGGTGGCGTCGAAACGCTGACCTGGGAGCCGGCACTGACGCAGATCTGGTCGGAAGCCTTTGGCCATTGGGGGCGGGTGGCCAGCGATGGCAATGCGTCCGAGATGCAGACTCGAACAGGTGGTATGTTGGCCGGCGCCGACAGCGTGTTGGGCGATTGGCGTGTCGGAATGCTGCTCGGCTATGGTGCGACCAACATTTCGGTGCCCGATCTGGCCTCTAGCGCCGACAGCAAGAGCTACCAGGCAGGCCTCTATGGCGGTACGGCTTGGGGCGATGTGGCCTTCCGCGGCGGTATGGCCTATGCGTGGAACGACATCAGCAGCACGCGAACGGCCGTGACGGGCGGCGGCATCCAGAATTTGACCGCCAACTATGGAACTTCGGTCGCCCAGGCTTTCGCGGAACTGGCCTACACGGCCGATTTCGGCAGCACCATGCTGGAGCCGTTCGCCAATGTTGCGGTGGTAGGGTCGCAGAGCCCTGGCTATGCCGAACAAGGCGGAACGGCGGCGCTCAGTGCGCCGGCCAGCAGCAATGTTGCGGCATTCACGACCCTTGGACTGCGGGCCGCGGCCAAGTTTATCGTCGGCGAAACGACCTTGGTGACGGTCACGGCGGCAGCCGGTTGGCGGCAGGGGTTTGGTTCAGCGCCGCAGGTGCAGAATGCCTTGGCCGGCGGGGCAGGCTTCTCGATAGCCGGTCCGTCGATCAGCGGCAGTGCCGTGGTGCTGGATGCCGGGCTGGAGGTCGAGTTCTCGGAGCAGTTCCGGCTGGGTGCCAGCTATAACAGCGTCATCGGCGCCGCGCAGTTCGACCAGAGCATCAAGGGCTCACTGACCGTCCGCTTCTAAAGCGCGCGGTACATCACCAGGCCATCCACGTAGCCTAGCACCGGGTGGTGGAACGCCTTGGGCAGGCGGGTAAGGATGTCGAACCCCAGGCTCTTCCAGAGGTGGACCGCCGGTTCGTTGGTCGAGACGACAAAGTTGAACTGGATACCCTTGAAGCCCTGGTCCCGACAGTAGTCGATGGAATGGGCACAGAGGGCGCGGGCGATGCCGCGGCCCCGGGCTGCCGGTGCGGTCATGTAGCCGCAATTGGCGATGTGGCTGCCGCCGCCCTGCTGGTTGGCGCGGACATAGCTCGCGCCAAGTATGACACCATCCTCTTCTGCGACGAAGTTGACCTTTTCGGGGGAGGCGAAATAGGCGCGGGCGACCGCTTCGTCGCCATCGCGGGGCAAGGCGAAGGTTTCGCCATCACGCATGATCGGTTCGATGATAGCCCAGAGGTGGGGCCAGTCGGCTTCAGTTGCGGGGCGGATTGGCATCGCTGTCTTCGTCGTTTTCGAGGGGTGGCACGCGCACCTGTCCGGGTGGCGCCATTTCTGGGGCATGCGGGTGGTCGGCCACGCTCGGGCGCCTGCCAAGCTCGAAGCGCCAAGAAGCAAAGGCAAAGAGTACCAGGGCGACCACGACACTGGCGCTGGCCGCGATGAACGGTGCGCCGGGAAAATAGCCCGGCGAGCCGGGGCTGTGGGTGTAGTAGGAGAAGATCTGGGTCGCGGCCAGCGGACCGATGATGGTGGCGAGCGAGCTCGCCGCGTTCACCGCGCCCTGCAATTCGCCCTGGCTGTTATCCGGCACCTGGCGGGACAGCACGCCGTTGATCGCCGGCGGCGCCAGGCCGCTGACGGCGCCGACCATGATGGCCAGGTACAGCATGTAGACGTCTTCGGAAAAGCCCAGCGCCGCGAAGGCCGCTACCGCTGCCAGGAGGCCGATCATGGCCACAGCGGGTTCGCCGATGCCCTTGGACAGGGGGCCCGCGACGACGGCCTGGCTGATGGCAAAGCCCAGCCCGAATGCACCCAGGCTGCGGCCGATGGTCGAGGAGGTGAAATGGAAGACTTCCACCGTGAAATAACTGAAGACAGTAGGAAGGGCCTGGGCCGAGAGTTGGAAGAAGAACAGCACGGCCAGCAGCCACACGACGGACGGATAGGCCCTGAGGGACACCACGGCGCCGAGCGGGTTGGCGCGGCGGATGTCGAACTTGCGGCGCGAGGCCTTGGGCAGGCTCTCGGGTAGCACCAGCAGGCCGAAGAGGAAGTTGGCGAAGGCCAGGCCGGCTGCGGCGTAGAACGGGACGCGTGGGCCTAGCTCGCCCAGTTCGCCGCCGATCACCGGACCGATGATGAAGCCGAGGCCGAAGGCGGCGCCGATCAGGCCGAAGCGGTGGGTGCGCTTATGCGGCGGGGTGATATCGGCCATATAGGCCGTGGCCGTCGCCAGGGCGGCCCCGGCGATGCCGGCAATGATGCGGCCGATGAAGAGGTACCAGACGACCGGGGCGATCGACATCATGAGATAATCGAAGGTCAATCCGAGCAGGGACGCCAGCAGCACGGGACGGCGGCCATAGCGATCAGAGAGGTTGCCAAGCACTGGCGAGAAAACGAACTGCATGAAGGCGTAGGCAAACACCAGGTAGCCGCCGATAACCGCCGCATTGGCGACGCTGCTGCCGCCGGTCAAATCTTCCAGCAGTTCGGGCAGCACCGGCACGATGATGCCGACACCGATCATATCGAGCAGGATCGTCACCAGGATGCAGGTGAGGGTCAGGCGGGAGCGAGTCGCTGCTTGCATACTTGGGCGCTAACCTCTGGAATCCGAAGCCTGCTGGACGTGTCGCGCAGTTGACACAGGCGGCCCCACCTGTGCAAGGCCGAAGGGGCGCCCTGGGTTCCGTGCAATGTGCGTTGGGGCCGGAATAAGCGAGTCGCCAGAGGTGCTTGCGGTGGTTGGTTCGCGGCCTGATTCAGGGTGTGGGCTGGCTGGTATCGTGACCATAGAGCCATTCCAATCGCTTGAGGTGGCCTTCGCTTCCCTGCGCTGAAATGACCAGGTCGCGGGCGGCGGAAAACGGCCACGCCATGTGGAATGCGCGGCCATTACTCAGCGCGGTCTGGGCAACGTGGGTGACGCGGGCGCGGCGGATCGCCTCGAACCTGGCGAAGGCGGTTTCCGGACTGGATTCGTTGACCAGCAGCGGCGCCAGAACGGCGGCATCCTCGATGCCCATGGCGGCGCCCTGCGCCTGGAACGGCACCATGGCATGGGCGGCATCGCCGACGAGGCCGATATTGCCCTTGTGCCAACTGGGAGCGTCCACGGTGAAGAGCGGCCAGGGCGTCCAGGTCTGGCCGGCAGCGGCCAGGATGGTACCGATGCGTCGGCTCTCCGCCAGCGCGCTGGGCAAGGTCGGGGCTGTGCCGGTTTCGGTGTGCCGCGCGGCCTTGGCGAACAGGGCGATGTTGACCTGGCGGCGGTGCGGCAGGGGATAGCATACGATGTGGCAGCCTGAGGCGAACAGCACCGAGACGCGGTCGAGGGCGAGCTCGCCGGCGACTGAATCGAACGGCAGCAAGGTGCGCCAGGCGACCCGCTTCTGGTATTGCGCCTGCGGACCGTCGAGCAGCGTCCTACGCGTCTGGGAATGGACGCCGTCGGCCCCTACAAGCGCGCGGGCGCGGCTGGTGCGGGTCTGGCCATCGGCTTCGTCGATGGAAATGGTGACGCCGTTGGCATGGGACACCGCATCCCAGGAGCGGACGCCGAAGAGGATGTCGATATTGGCGAAGCGCCTCGTGGCCTTGTAGAGCGCGTCGACCAGGTCGGCCCTATGCATCACGGCATAGGGGGCGCCGAAGCGGTCGCGCATGGTCTGGCCGAGGGTAAGCGTCACCAGCGGTGACCGGCGGCCAAAAGGATAGATGTCAATGCCTTCAGGCTCGAGGCTGCGGGCCGCGATGGCCTCGTCGAGGCCTAGGCGATCGAGCACGCGCCGGGCATTGGGGCTGATCTGGAGGCCGGCGCCGAATTCTGAGATGACCGAATTGCGCTCCAGCACGATCACGGTGGCGCCAGAACGGGCCAGCGCCAAGGCCAGCGTCAGGCCGCTGACGCCGGCACCGGCGACGTAGAAGATCTGGCCGCTGACCGACATGGTGGTCGGTTCTTAGGCTGCGTCTGCGTGATAGATGGCGGAGAGCGGGCTGGCCGTGCCGGCAGCCAGGCGCGAATTGAACACGAAATGCGTCGAGCAATAGGGGCAGACGATTTCGCTGTCCTTGCCCATGTCGAGATAGACATGCGGATGGTCGAACGGGGGCAGGGCGCCGACGCACTGGAATTCCTTGGACCCGACCTCGATCTGGCGCAGGCCTTCGGTATTGTGGAAATGGGGCGTCGTGCCGTGTGCCATCTGAGGGAATCCGGGTGGTGGTCAGGTTTGGCCGGACCATAATGGATGGCTGGTGGCAAGGGAAGGCTACTCAAACACACGATCGCCTATTGATCTACCGGGTCATTCCCGCGAAAGCGGGAATCTCCGTTTCTGGATGGTCCGGCAAACAGAGGTTCCCGCTTTCGCGGGAATGCCCCGGTGGAAGTAGCCCATGCCCACATTCGAATCCGACGGACTGACCCTTGCCTATGAATCGGCCGGCGATGGCCCGCCGGTGCTGTGCATTCACGGCTTCGCCTCGAGCGGCAAGGTCAACTGGATCGACACGGGCTGGGTCGAGACGCTGGTGGGCGCAGGCTATCGCGCCATCACGCTGGACAATCGCGGCCACGGGGAATCGGACAAGCCCTACGATCCAGAGCGCTATCATCCGCATGACATGGCACGGGATGCGGTCGCGCTGCTCGACCATCTCAACATCGATCGGGCTGCCGTGCTGGGATATTCGATGGGCGCCCGCATCGCGGCCTTCATGGCGTTCGAGAGCGAAGAGCGGGTTGCCTGCGTGATATTTGGCGGCATGGGGATGAACCTGATCAATGGCCTCAGTGACGGCAATGACATCATCTCCGGGCTGCGGGCGCCGTCGCTGGATGGCCTGACGCATCCGACCGCGCGACAGTTCCGCATCTTTGCTGAGCATACCGGGGCTGATCGTGAGGCGCTGGCGGCCTGCATGGAAACCTCACGGCAGCCAATGGCAAGGGCAGATGTTCGACGGATCGCAGTGCCGGTACTGGTGGCCGTGGGCGAGGCCGACGCGATGGCCGGGCCGCCAGAGCCATTGGCCGAGATGCTGCCGCAGGGCGAGGCTTTCGTCATTCCCAAGCGCGACCATATGCGGGCCACGGGCGACAGGGCATTCAAGTCTGCGGCGCTCGCCTTCCTTGGCAGGACGTTCGCAGCAAACAGCCAATCGTGAACCAATGTGCACGCCAGGGCTTTGTCTTGGAGCATGAGATGGCTTATATCGGTAGCCCACGATGAAGCGGAGACGCGCCATGACGGCCAGCGCCAAGAAGTCAGCCAACATCCAAGCGATCGATCCAGTCTGGGAGGCTGTGCGTGCCGGGGCCCGGCAGATCGTGGCCGCTGAGGCTTCGCTGGCCAATATGGTTATCTCGGCGATTCTCAACCACGACACGTTCGAGCAGGCGCTGGCGCATCGTATCGCTGCCCGGCTGCATCATGACGATGTTTCCGCCGACCTGATCCGCCAGGCTTTCGCTGAGACCTTGGTGGATGCACCGGATGTTGGCCAGAATGCCCGCGTCGACCTCGCGGCGACGCTGGAGCGCGATCCTGCCTGCCACCGGGCCGTGGAACCGCTGCTGTTCTTCAAGGGCTATCAGGCCATCCAGACGCATCGCTTCGCCAATGCCATGTTCAAGGCCGGTCGTCGCGATTTCGCGCTCTACCTGCAGAGCCGTGCCAGCCAGGTGTTCCAGGTCGATATCAATCCGGCCGTGCCGATCGGCAAGGGTATTATGCTTGACCACGGCACGGGCCTCGTCATCGGCGAGACGGCCACCGTCGGCGACAATGTCTCGATGCTGCAGAATGTAACGCTGGGCGGCACCGGCAAGTCCGATCAGGATCGCCATCCCAAGATCGGCAATGGCGTGCTGATCGGGGCAGGGGCCAAGGTATTGGGCAATATCAAGATCGGCGACTGCTCGCGGATTGGCGCCGGCTCGGTGGTGCTCAAGGAAGTGCCGCCTCGGGTGACCGTGGCAGGTGTTCCGGCCAAGGTGATCGGCGAGGCTGGCTGTGCCCAGCCGGCGCTGGTCATGGATCAGATGGTGCTGGTCCACGATCTCAACAGCTAGGCCTGAAAGGGCCGCGCAAGATTTGTTACCGGTAAAATGCCTCCGGACGGGGGTTGTATGCGTTGCAAGGGCGACTAGATTGCCGCCTCAACGCCAACAAGCAGGATATGGACAGTGAACCATCCCGAGATCATCAAGCTGCAGAAGTTCCTGCAGTTGAAATTCAACAACAAGAACATCGACGTGCGTCCGCGCCACAAGCTCAACGATTCCGTCGAAGTGTTCATTGGCGATGAATCGATCGGGCTGATCCATGCCGACGACGAAGACGGGGACAAGTCCTACATCTTCAACATGTCGATCCTGGATATCGACCTCGACGACGTGGTCTGATCTGCGTCACGCCCTCGTGGTCCGAGGCTCGCGAAGAGCTCACACCTCACCATGAGGCCTACTTATACTCCGAACTAACAACAGCCCTCATGGTGAGGTGCGCTTCTTCAGCGCCTCGAACCACGAGGGCGTGGCAGGAAACTACCAGGCGCCGATGGATGTGAGCCAACGCTCCATCTCGGTATCGAACTGGCGCCACGATTGCAGAACCGTGGCGTCGAAAGCGTAGATAGCGGCAATGCCGCTCGGCAAGTAGACCGTGCGCACGCATTGCGACGTGCCGTCGGCCTCAACGGCCTCCAGACATTTTGCCACGAACGGATTGGGTGAAATGGCGTCATACCAGACGCTCTCACCCGAATAGCCATTGCTTGCCAACATGGGCTTGCCGACCAGGCCCGGTACGCCGTCCAGTGTTTCATTGACAAACTGATGCAGGTAGACGCCATCGAGCAGGCTGCTGCTGGTGCGGGCGCGGCTACGCGGCAGCAACGTTACATCGACCGGAATGGCGATGTCGCTGCCCTCGGGCGCAAACATCACCCTCAGGTCGATCTGGTTAGTGAAGCCGTTGCGGATCTGCTCGCCATAGCGGAACCAGGCCGTTGGAATGGTCAGCTCGTGGCCTGAAATGGTCTGGGCGATCGGGTCACCATCCTCGATCGCCGGCACCGGCGTGCGCGCGGCACGGCTCATTTCATCGATCAGGTAGGCGGCGCCGACGGCCAGCAACAGCACCAGCACCGCAATGCCGGCCAAGTTGTAGGCCAGCGCAGGGCCGCTTTGACGGCCTTCGCCGGGGGCAGATTGGATGCTCATCGCCAGCGTTAACCAGATTCGCGGAGGGGAGGTGACAGGTGATTGGGCGACCAATATGCTTAATGAAGGGTTAAGAGTGTAGGTCGACATTTTTTGTCGGCCGAGCGGGGACGGATCGGCATGACCAAGGAATTGCTGGCGGCGGCATTTTGCATCGGGGTCGGACTGTGCATCGCAGGTGCGGGCACCCATCTCTACCAGTGGCTGTCCAAGCAGCAGGCGATGCTGCGCTATGACGGCCAGAGCTTTCTGGGCGCCATGGGCAACCTGGCGATCAGTTTTATCTGCGGGCCCTACATCATGCTGCAGATGGGCTGGCGGCATGAAGAAGATGGCACCATCTCGATGACCTCGGCACTGGTATCGGCGATCGTCGGCTTCAGCTGGGCCTTCGTCACCGGACTCATGATCGCGGGCGCTTACGTCGCCGCTATTTACTAGGCTCCCTGCCGGTCGTCACCCGGCATCCCAGGCGCCAAACAATGAGGCCAGCTTCGTCACCGAAGCTGGCCTCATTCATCAGACCCCTATCAGGGATAGGCTTTGGGCGGGGTCCGGAAACCGATCAGTTGACTGCGGCGGTTGCCACGACGATCTCGCGGCTGTCGATCATGTCGACCCACTTGCCGGAGTCGGCCTGCGACTGGCGCTTGATGAACTTGTAGGGCGTGGTGTTCCACAGGTCGATCGAGCCGACCTGGTTGTCGAGTACAAGGTCGCCGCGGTCGGTGCGGACCATCAGTACGGCATGACCCTCGCCATTGGCCTGCTTGACGACGGCCATCAGCAGCGTGCTGGCGGGCCAGCCGGCATTGATCAGGTCACGGCGCTTGGCCAGCGCGTAGTCTTCGCAATCGCCGTAGCCGTTCGGATAGGTCCAGAATTCGGCGACGTTGTAGAGCTGATCGTCGGTAACGGGAACGACAGTGCCGTTGACGTTGGCATTGACGGTCAGCAGCTGCTGCCACAGGCCCTGGGTCAGATCGACCGCCGGAACAACCTGGCTGTTGGCGCCGCACTCGCTGGGGCGTTGCTGGCAGAATTCGGCATGTCCGACCGGAATGCTCGTGGTGCCCGAAGCGGTCTGGACGAAGGCGACGTTGGTGGTATCGAGCGCCAGGCCCGGAGTGATCGTGGCGGCCAGCGCCATGACGGCGCCAAACAGTGTCGCTCCCAGTGTCTTTTTGTTGAAGTACATTGTGTGATCTCCCTGATGGAGACCACGTTAGAGAGGGCCAATTGCCCCGATAGAAAAACTACCACGCAGTTTTTATGCGTGTTTTATCGATTGGATTCGGGGCTGATTAACCATGCAGGTCAGGGGCTTGCGGGCGTACAGCCCGTCAGTTCATGCGCAGGTTCTGCTGAACCACGGTCAGCATTTCCTGGGCGGAGGCGAACTCGACGGCAACGCCGTTCTGGAAGTGGCGCACCACGCGGGCGCGCATGCGGCCCAGAGTGACGGGCGTGCCCATGGCCGGGCGGACATCGAGTTCGATGGCGGCGCCCGACAGCGAGATATCGATGATCTTGCAGTTGTAGCGGCGGCCATCGTCGAGGACGACGGTCGAGTGCCTGATATCGGGCACCACGCGTTCGTGGCGACGATCCTCGGGCAGATTGAGGATATCCTTGTTGGCCAGCCAGGTGAGCTGGGCCGCCATCTTGTCACGCTTGCGCGGGGAGGCGGCGATATCCATCAGGAAGCCGCCATCCATCTGGTTGAGGATGGTGCCTTCGATACGGCCGATGTGATCGATGTAGGCGATGACCTTTTCGCCCACTACGCCGGCAACTGGCGCAATGACCACGGCATCGCCGGGGGACATTTCAAGCACCTGGCAGGGGAATTCTCGGCGATCGGCCAGCATATAGCGGCCGAGCACGGAAACCTTGACGCGCTGGAACTTGTTGCTGTCGGCGCGGGTGCGGACAGGGGCGATAAACTGCGGTGAGGGAAGTTCGTCTCTGAGCATTCGCCGCACCGCTGAAGCTATTGTGTTTCCACAGCAAGCTAGCGTGTCTTGGTTAACGCATGGTGAGGGAATAGGGGGTTTTGCGCAGCACAGGCCGCGCAAATTGCAGGCTATTTCTTGTCGTTTCGCTTACTGCCTGCCGCCGTCGATAACGGCGAGATGGGCATAGCGGCGAGCGGTGCGACCGTAGACGACGGCGGGCATGGCCAGCGGCGCGGTTTGTGCGCCAAAGGCCACGTCGTTGACGACTTTGGTCGCCACATCGCGAGCGCCGTCATCGAGCGCAACGTCGTCCGGCCAGATCAGGCGCAGGCCGGTGATGCGCTGTTCCATGATCGGCTGAACGCCGAGCCAGTAGGGCTCGTCCAGCGCCGTCATGGCGCCGAGCAGGCGAGTATGGGTCGATCCATTGTGCCGCAGCGGCATCAGGATGGTCTCGAAGCTGACCTTGGTGTGGAGGGCGGTGGTGCCCTGGAACGTGACCAGAGCCACGGCGTGATCCTCGGTAACGGCGCGGATCAGCGTTTCCATCGCATCGCCATCGCGCTCATGCCAGAGCGCCGAGAAGGAGCGCCCCTTGAGCTCGCGGCAATAGCTCGTGCATAGATGGGAGCCGGCAAGGCGGAACGAGAATTTCTCGCTCTCGTCGAGTTCCAGAATAAAGGTATTGGCCAGGGCCTCGCGAATGCGCGTCGGATCGATATCCTTCCGCTCGGGTGCGCTGCGCGACCCGCGAATGGAATTCCAGTAGTCATAGAGCGTTCTGGTGCTCGTTTTTTGCATAGTGTACTCGACCCGCCAACCCACGGTCGGCGCTCCCCCCTAGGAACGCCTCCGCCGCCACCCAACATTGGCAAAACGGAGCGGCAAAAGCGCTCTTAAAGAATAGTTAAGGTTAACGCCGCTGTCCCAATGTGGAAAAGAAGACGGAAGGGCGCGGGGTACCTCGCGAGTCGGAGTGAAGTGATGAGTGAACAAGATCGTCCGCCGCAAGACCTCCAGCATGCTGGGCGTGAGCCGGTGTTTTTGCTGCCGGGTTCGGTGACGGCCGTTATCGGCGTCCTGGTGGCCATTCACCTTGCGTCAACCCTGGTGCTTAACCAGGAGGGTCTGCTGCAGCTGATGTTCTGGTTCGCCTTCCAGCCTGCGCGGATCCTCTATTTTTCCGATGACCCATCCATCGCCATCCCCTTGATCTGGCAGCCTTTCAGCCACGCATTGCTGCATGGCGGGTGGGATCACCTGCTGATCAACTGCGCCTGGTTCGCCATCTTCGCGACGCCGGTGGCGCGGCGCTACGGGGCAGGGCCGATGCTGGCCATATTCTTCATCTCGGCGGCGGCAGGCGCAGCATTGTTCGCCGCAACCTCAATCAATTCAGGGGCTTACCTGATTGGCGCATCCGGCGGTGTCGCCGGACTGACCGGGGCGGCGATCCGCTTCATCTTCCAGCCGGTCATCGTGGCGCAGCATCCCGAGACCGGGCAGCGCATTGTCGTGGGGCGAAAGCTTGCCAGCTTTGGCGACCTGTGGCGCGACAGCCGGGCGCGGATGTTTACCATCATCTGGGTTGCACTCAACGCCGCGGTACCACTGCTGCCGCTGCTCACGGGGCAGCAGGTCGGGGTAGCGTGGCAGGCGCATCTGGGAGGCTTTGCCGCGGGCATCCTGATGGTGGGACTATTCGAGCGGAAGAGCTAGGCGCCGTAAACAGCCTTGGGATCGAACAGGATCGGCAGGCCGGTATCGGCGAGCACTGCCTTGCCACCGTCCAGCGTAGCCCGGCGATAGAAGCAGGATTTGCGGCCAGTATGGCAGCCGGCGCCGCGCCCGGTCTGGTTGACTACCAGCACCATCGCATCCTGGTCGCAATCGGTGCGGAGCTCGACGACCTCCTGCAGTTCGCCTGAGGTCTCGCCCTTTTTCCAGATCTTGCCGCGCGAGCGCGACCAGTAGTGGGCGTTGCCGGTCTCCAGGGTCAGCGCCAGCGCCTGGGCGTTCATATGGGCGACCATCAGCACGTCGTTGCTGCCGGCCTCGACGGTGACGACTGTGACGAGGCCCGCGGCATCGAAACGCGGCGCAAAGGCCGTGCCTTCTTCCAACTGATCGTGGGTCAGGGCGGCGGGATCGGCAAAGAGCTGGGTCATGCCCCTACATACCGCCGGGTGGCCGGCTAATCCAGCCGGATCGGTATCCAGACCTCGACGAGCCCATGGCCGGTTTCGGCGTCATGCTCCGCCCCATAGCGCTCGAAACTCGGTCCGCCGGTTGGAACATGCAGGCTGCCGGGGAAGTACTGCGCCCAGATGGAATAGGCGGTGCGGCGCATGGTGGAGATGTGTCCGGCATGGGCGAAGATGGCGTAGCGCTGGGCCGGGATGTCGATGTAGCCCATGCCTTCATCGAGGTCCGCATTTGGCGAGACCTCGACACCGGCCAGGTAGCCGAAGGAGCAATCCTCCTCGAAATCGGCCACGACGCCATAGGTGAAAGCCCCGATCTGGCCGGGCATGTAGCCGACATGCGGTGCGAACCTTTGCCACAACGACGGGATGCTGTGATTGGTCATGAAGGTATAGCGCTCCGCCAGCCCGGCTATACGCATCGGGCGACAATCCTCGATCCGCGGTTCGGGCAGTTCGACCAGCAGGGTTTCATCGATGCGCAGGGGTTCGACCAGCCGACTGGGATCGGCAACGCCCTGTGCCCGCACCTGTTCCGGAGTTTGGTTGAACTGGTCGCGGAAAGCGCGCGTGAAGGCTTCGTGGGAACCGTAGCCCGCATCGAGTGCGACAGCGAGAATGTCGGGGGCACCGCCGACCAACCTCTCCGCCGCTGTGGTCAGGCGGCGAGCGCGGACGTAGCCCATCACGGAATGGCCAGTCAGCGTGGCGAAGCTGCGCGACAGGTGGAAACGCGAGACACCGCCGACATCGGCGATGTCGTCGAGGGTGATGTCCTCGGCGAAGCGGTTTTCTATGAACCAGACGGCGCGTTCGATGAACTGCATGAATCGCTCGGGCTGTGACGGGCCTTGCCTAGGAGCCTAGCGCAGTCTCTGCTTGATCGCGATTGCGTTTCAGCGCCGGGCCATTCGAGCGTAGCTCTCATGGCCTTCTTGGTTTGAAAGGCTCCACTGGAGCCTTTCATCTGCTGCGCAAATCACCTGCGAAGCATGGCAAAGAAGCGATCCTGCTCGATACGGTCTTCGGCGAAGACGCCCGTAAAGCGATGGGTGATTGTCGATGCGCCGTGGGCGTGAACGCCACGCATGGACATGCACATGTGCTCGGCCTCAAGCATGACCGCCGCGCCACGCGGACCAAGATGCTCGTTGATGGCGTCGATGATTTGCGCCGTCAGGTTTTCCTGCGTCTGCAGGCGGCGGGCGAAGACCTCCACGAGGCGGGCCAGCTTGGAGAGGCCGACGACGCCGTCATGCGGCAGGTAGGCGATATGGGCTTTGCCGATGAACGGCACCATGTGGTGCTCGCAGTGGGAATTGAACGGGATGTCCTTGACCAGCACGATGTCATCGTAGCCGCCGACTTCCTTGAAGGTCTTGGCCAGCGTTTGCTTGGCGTCCTGCTCGTAACCGGCGAAGAACTCGCCATAGGCGCGAGCGACGCGGCCGGGTGTTTCAAGCAGGCCTTCGCGAGTCGGATCATCACCGGCCCAGGCAATGAGGGTGCGGACTGCCGCTTCGGCTTCTTCGCGGGTCGGACGGGGGAAATGGGTGGTCGAGGTGGCGGTGGCGCCGATCGGCTTTGTGAAAGCGTCCATCTAGGTCGGCTCCTTGCGTCTGGTCATTCTACGAGACCATGACGTTTGTGGACCACAGATTGCGACACAACCCTGACAGTCCGACTGGGACGCCCTATATAGGAGCCTGTGACGACGGTCACAAGAAACAGAATTGTGCGGTCCATGGAACTGAGCGATCTCTATTCCCAAAAAATCCTCGACCTTGCGGGAAATGCCCAACAGCCCGGCCGCTTGGTCGAAGCCGACGCCAGTTCGCGCAAGGTGAGCCGGGTTTGCGGTTCGGTGATCGAGGTCGACCTTACCGTTCGGGACGGCGTGATCGCCGACTATGGGCACGAGATTTCGGCCTGTGCACTAGGGCAGACCTCGGCCGCGGTCGTCGCGCGGGAAATCGTCGGGACGCCGGTCGCCGAGTTTCGGCAGGTGCGCGAGCAGATGCATGCCATGCTCAAGGAGAATGGCGCGCCGCCTTCGGGCAAGTGGGGCGACTTGCGCTACCTAGAACCGGTGCGCGAGTATCGCGCCCGGCATGTATCGACGCTGTTGGTGTTCGATGCGGTTGCGGATGCGCTGGAAAAGATCGAGTCGAACCAAGCGGTTGCGGCTGCCGGCTGATGGATCGATTCATTGCCATCGTCTGGCAGGTGGTGGACCTGCCGTTCAAGTTTGCCGCGGTTTTCCTGATCACGGTCTACCGATACACTTTGTCGGCCTTTACCGGCCGGACCTGCAGGCACCTGCCGACCTGCTCGGAATATACGAGCGATGCCATCTGGAAATTCGGCTTCTGGCCGGGCGGCTGGATGGGGCTGGCCCGCTATGTCAGGTGCAGGCCGGGCGGAACACATGGCTACGACCCGGTGCCGGAGGCCATTCCAGCGGCCGCGCGTTGGTACCTGCCATGGTCTTATGGGCGCTGGAAATAATAGCCAATCGTGCTAGACAGGCGCCCTTGTAGTGATTTCCGCTGCATATCATCCATTTCTGGAGACCTAAAATGACGATCAAGGTGACGTTCCCCGACGGTGCAGCTCGCGACTATGCGCGTGGCACCACCGGGACCACCGTGGTCGAAGGCATCTCCAAGAGCCTGGCCAAGAAGACCGTTGCCATGCGCTGGAACGGCGTGCTGTCGGACCTGTCCGACTCGCTCGAAGCAGACGGCAAGATAGAGTTCGTGACGCGTGACAGCGGGTCCAAGGACGTGCTGGAACTGATCCGCCACGATGCCGCGCACGTGCTTGCCGAAGCGGTTCAAGAGCTGTGGCCCGGTACGCAGGTGACGATCGGTCCTGTCATCGAGAACGGCTTCTACTACGACTTCAAGCGTGACGAGCCGTTCAGCGAGGAAGACTTTCCGGCCATCGAGAAGAAGATGGCAGAGATCGTCGATCGCGGTGCAGCCTTCAGCAAGGAAATCTGGACCCGCGACCAGGCTAAGGACTTCTTCCGCACCAAGGGAGAGGCCTTCAAGGTGGAGCTCGTCGACGCCATTCCGGCTGACCAGTCGCTCAAGATGTACAAGCAAGGCCAGTGGATCGACCTCTGCCGCGGCCCGCATATGCGGACCGTCAAGGATGTCGGCATGGCCTTCAAGCTGACCAAGGTGGCGGGCGCCTATTGGCGGGGCGACAGCAACAATCCGGTGCTGAGCCGCATCTACGGCACGGCCTTTGCGACCAAGGAAGAGTTGGAAGCCTATCTCCACATGATGGAGGAGGCCGAAAAGCGCGACCATCGCAAGATCGGGCAGGAGATGGATCTCTACCACTTCCAGCCGGAAGCGCAGGGGTCGGTGTTCTGGCATCCCAAGGGCTATGTGCTCTACAATCAGATGGAGGCCTATATCCGCCGCCGCCTGAGCACGTCGGGCTATGTCGAGGTCAAGACGCCGCAACTGATGAGTTCGAAGTTCTGGGAGGCTTCCGGCCACTGGGGCAAGTACCGCGAAAACATGTTCGTGGTGCCTGACGAAGTGCCGGGGACGGAAGAGGAAGGTCCGGTGTTGTCGGGCAAGAGCGACCTGATGGCGCTCAAGCCGATGAACTGCCCGGCCCATATCCAGATATTCAACCAGGGCATCAAGAGCTACCGTGATCTGCCTCTGCGAATGGCAGAATTCGGCTGCTGTCATCGCAACGAAGCGCATGGTGCCCTGCATGGGCTGATGCGCGTTCGCCAGATGACGCAGGACGACGCGCATATCTTCTGCCGCGAGGACCAGATCCAGAGCGAGACCGAGCATTTCGTGCACCTGCTCTATTCGGTCTATGGGCACATGGGCTTCGACAATGTCGTCATCAAGCTGGCGACGCGGCCGGAGAAGTTCGGTGGCACCATCGAGCGCTGGGATGCGGCCGAGAAGGCGCTGGGCGATGCCCTGCGCGCGACCGGCTATGACTTCGAGATCGCCGAGGGCGAAGGCGCGTTCTATGCGCCCAAGCTCGAATTCCACCTCAAGGACGCCATCGGGCGTTCCTGGCAGGTGGGGACGCTGCAGCTCGACTACGTGCTGCCGGAACGTCTGGACGCGACTTATGTCGCCGAGGATGGCTCGCGCCAGTATGTGGTGATGCTGCATCGCGCGATCCTGGGTTCGCTCGAGCGCTTCATCGGCATGATGATCGAGAGCTATGCCGGCAAGATGCCGATGTGGCTGGCCCCGACCCAGGTCGTCGTCGCGACCATCGTGTCGGAGGCGGATGAATACGCCCAGAAGCTGGTGAGCCAGTTGCGGGCGGCGGGCATTCGCGCCGATCTCGACATGCGCAACGAGAAGATCAACTACAAGGTGCGCGAGCATTCGGTGGGCAAGACCCCGCTGATGTTCGTGGTGGGCCGTCGCGAAGCCGAGGAGGGTACCGTTTCGGTGCGCCGCCTCGGTAGCGAGGGCCAGAAGGTGGAGCCGTTCATGGATGCTCTGGTCGCACTCATGGCTGAAGCCACCGCACCCGATCTTAAGGCAGCGAAGGCATCCTAATGCCGCAGCGCCCGTCCAATCGCGAGATCAAGGCCCTGACGCATCTCGGCGAAGAGAATGCGTTGGGACCAGGCGACTTCAAGGATATCGGCGAAAAGGTCTTCGCCGGTATGCTGAAGAAGGGCTGGGTGATCGAGGCAGAGGGCCTGCCTGGCAAGTATCGGGCAACCGTCAAGGGGCTCACGATCCACGAGGGCGAAATCATCTTCGCGGGTCGGTACCGGAACTAGTAAGGAGCGGGGATGGCTGATCCCATTGTCATCACCCGCTCCATTTCCATCGATCCATCCGAGATCGAGGAGAGTTTCGTTCGTGGTACCGGCGCCGGTGGGCAGAATGTCAACAAGGTGTCGAGCGCGGTGCAGCTGCGCTTTGACCTGGCCAATTCTCCTAACATTCCCGAAGCGATGAAGCGGCGCGTGGCGGTGCTGGCCGGCAAGCGGCTGACCAAGGATGGCGTGATCGTCATCATCGCCAATGGACACCGCGACCAGCCGATGAACCGGGCCGACGCACTGGAGCGCCTTGTAGGCCTGCTGGTGGCCGGCTCGCATGTGCCCAAGCCGCGTGTTGCCACCAGGCCGACGCTGGCTTCCAAGCGCCGGCGCCTTGACGGCAAGGCTATTCGCGGCGTGGTGAAACGTCATCGCAGCGTCAAGCCGGACGTAGAGTGATGGCCATCTCTTGCAGCATTGACTTGGCTACGTGTCGAAGCGATGTGGTCGTTGGTCGACCGGTGCAGGGAACATAAATGCGGGTTTTCGTTACCGGGACGGCCGGGTTCATTGGCTATCATCTGGCCCGGCGTCTGCTCGATGAGGGGCACACGGTCATAGGCTTTGATGCCGTCACCGACTATTACGATGTTGCCCTGAAGCGCGGGCGGCTGGCCGAGTTGGCGCGATATGCCGGCTTCACCAGTATCGAAGGCTGGCTGGAGGATGCCGACCTGCTCGCCGCGTCGCTGCAAGGCGCCGATGCCGAGGTCGTCGTGCATCTTGCTGCCCAGGCGGGAGTGCGGTTCAGCATAGAGCAGCCTCAAAGCTATGTCGGGGCCAATCTAGTGGGCACCGGCAACCTGCTGGAGGCCGCGCGCGCCAGCAAGCCGGCGCATCTGCTGTTCGCGTCGTCCAGTTCGGTCTATGGCGGCAATATTAAGGTGCCGTTCTCGGAGCTGGATGCGGCGCATACGCCTATCTCGCTCTATGCGGCGACCAAGAAGGGTGGGGAGGCGATGGCGCATGCCTATGCGCATCTGTTCGATATGCCCACGACCTGCCTGCGCTTTTTCACCGTCTATGGACCTTGGGGGCGGCCGGATATGGCGCTGTTCAAGTTCGTGGCGGCGATCCTTGAGGGGCGGCCGATCGACATCTATGGCGGTGGTGAGATGCGGCGAGACTTCACCTATATCGACGACCTCATTGAGGCGGTGATGCGCATCATTCCCAAGGGGCCGGTCGTCGGTGAGCGTGTCGAGGGCGACTCTCTATCGCCGGTTGCGCCCTATCGTTGCGTCAACCTGGCGGGCGGGCACCCAGAGCCGCTAATGGACTTTGTTGCGGCGATTGAGGCGGCGCTGGGGCGAAAGGCCGATAGCCGGTTCCTGCCGCTGCAAGCAGGCGATCCCCGAGAGACCGCGGCCGATGTTGGGCTGCTGCGCCGCATCGTGGGCGATCTACCCCATACGCCAATTGATACCGGCATTGCACGTTTTGTGGCTTGGTATCGCCAATACCACAGCCTATGACCGGCAGAACGTAGCACAACCAGAGAGATAGCGGTGTCTCAGTCCAGTCTCAAATTCGGAACCAGTGGCCTGCGCGGGCTTGCCGTGGAGCTCGAAGGGCAGGCGGCGCGGCGCTACACCGCGGCGTTTCTGCGGCATATGCAGGGGCTCGGCCAACTGGGTGGGGGCAAGCTGTTCCTGGGGCGGGATTTTCGTCAGTCTAGCCCCGCCATAGCCAAGGATTGCGCGGCTGCGATCGTCGAGTTCGGGCTCGAGGCCGTCGACTGCGGGACGATTCCGACGCCAGCTTTGGCCTACCATGCCATGGCCGCCGGATGCGGGGCGATCATGATCACCGGCAGCCATATTCCATCGGACCGGAATGGGCTCAAATTCTATGTTCCATCGGGCGAAATCAGCAAAGCCGATGAGGCCGGGATACTGGCGGCGCTGACCGATGAAGCAGTTCCCGACAGTTCTCGTCCGCTGAGCGACGAGGCCTCCGCCGCCGTGGAGCGCTACGTTGACCGGTTTGCCACCCTGCTGCCTTCGGGCACCCTTGCGGGCATGCGCATCGGTGTGTTCGAGCATTCCACCGTGGCGCGCGACCTTCTCACGCGTATCCTCAGGCTGGCGGGGGCCGCGACGGTGAGCCTCGGTCGTACCGACACTTTTGTGGCTGTCGATACCGAAGCATTTGGCGATGCGGTGTTTGCGCCGCTCCAGGGGTGGATCGCCAGCGAAAAGCTGGACGCGATCGTCTCCGCCGATGGCGATGGTGATCGGCCGCTGTTGATGGACGGCGATGGCGCCTTCGTGCGCGGCGACGTGCTGGGCCTGCTGGCGGCACGGTTCCTCGGCGCCCGGACCGTGGTGACACCCGTCACCTCCAATTCGGCGATCGAACGCACCTGCTTCTTTGCCAATGTGATCCGCACCAAAGTCGGTTCGCCCTTCGTCGTGGCGGCGATGGAGCAGCACCATGATGGCGTGGTGGGTTTCGAAGCCAATGGCGGCACCTTCGTCGGCGACGGCATCGCCGTCGATGGGCAGCCGCTGACGCCACTTCCAACGCGCGATGCGGTGCTGCCGTTGCTTTGCGCGCTGGGGTTAGCGGCGCGGCAGTGCAGGCGGGTTGATGAGATCGTTGCGGAACTGCCACTGCAGCATGCCATCGCCGATCGGCTTCAGGATGTGCCCGGCGAGCGCAGCGGGGATTTTCTCAAGCGACTGGAGGCGGATCGCGAGTTTGCCGAGGCATTCTTTGCGCCGCACGGCATTGCCGGCTTGTCGACCATAGATGGGCTGCAATTCCGTACGCAATCGGGCGACATGGTGCATTTCCGTGCCTCGGGCAATGCGCCCGAACTGCGCTGCTATGTCGAGGGTAGTTCGCCTGAAGTCGCTCAGAGCCTGCTGAACTGGGCGATGGCTGCGGCTGCCAAACAGGTCCGCTGAAACGATCGGGGCCGCTCGAAAGCGGCCCCTTGTGTCTTACTTGGCTGTCGCGTCGATCGTGACCTTGCCGATCAGCACCGTCGGATCGCTCTCTGCCGCCATGAAGTCCATTAGCCCGAGGCCGGGTGCTTCTTTTGCGGTCAGCTCGATGATGAGCTGCTTGGCCTGGCCGCTGACGAAGCTGCTGACGGCGCCACCAACCTTCTGGGCTTCGGCTGCACCGGCAAGCATGCCGACGATTGTCCCTTCGGCGAGGCCGGCGAAGACCGGACGCATCTGTTCCGCTGTGCCGCCCTGATCGGCGGCAACGCGCGCCAGGATGATGTCGGACAGACCCGCATCGGTCACGTCGACCTTGAGGTTGGCGATGGCGATGCCCATTGCCGCGGCCATCATCTCGTTCTGGTCGGTAGCGAACAGCGCTTCGGTCGCGTTGGCGATGGTGCCGCTGAGGAGGACCGTGGCGAGATCGGCGCCGGTGACCGAGACTTCGTCCACTGAGATGGTGTTCTCGGCCTCGTTCCAAGATGCATCGACAGTGAAGCCAGCATCGACACTGGTGATGCCCAAAGCCAGCAGTTGCTGGACCTGCTCGTCGTCGGAATCCTCGGGTAGATCGACAACGATGTTGCTACCCGTGGTCAGGATGTCGCTGGGAATGCCGTTGACATACTCAGCCAGGGAAAGATCGAACGCGCCGATGCTGGCCGTGATGCGACCGCCTTCGGTCTCGGGATCTGGAACGTCGATATCGAGGCCGTCAAAGGAGAAGCCGGCGAAGGCCGGAATGAGTGACCGGGCATTCGCTACAAACCAGGCTTCGTCGAGGGCTTCCGGTGCGGCCTCAATGGCTGCGATGGGGCCCGACAGGTCCATTTCCTTGAATGTGGCACTGCCCAGGCTGACCGCGCCGTCGCCCTCGACGGCGATTTCGACACCCTCAACCGAGAAGGCGGGGTAAACGCCGGGAGTCCAGGGGCCCATCGTAAAGCTGCCAACCGCGATGGTTAGGGGGCGGCCCTCGTCGTCCGTGCCGCTGCAGTCGACGCCAGAATACTTCACTTCCGACATTTCGAAGGCGGTCAGTACGTCAGCATACATCCGGAGCAGGGCGCCAAGCGTCTCGGGCGAAGGCGTCTCAGTTTCCGACAGCGTGCTAACCAGTTGCATCATCTCAGGGACCGAGTAGTTGAACGGCCTTGCCTTGAATTCGCCAGCAGTCGCGGGATTGAGAGTGCAATCGATCTGCGGATAGGACAGCGAACCGCCTTCCATGGTGAAATCGCTGTAGATGGTCTGGAATTCGCCCGGTTCGACATTATCGACCAGGCCAAGAACGCCGAGCAATGCTCCGATATTAAAGTCGCTCATGGTGAAGGCGTCGTAGGACCCGCTACCGGCTTCACCAACATCGAACGTTGCCGAGGCGACGCTGACAGAGCCGGCTACGCCATCGGCCACATCGGCAAATACCAGGTCGCTCATGACGAAGCCGACCGTCGTGGTTTCCCCGTCGACTGTATTGGTGGCGTTGATGGTGATTTCGGGAATGGTGATGCTGGTGGCGGTCAAGCCGGCAAGGTCTTCGGCATTGTCGATGACATTTCCGGCGAAAATTTCGCGCAGCGTTTCATCGTCGACGTTGGAGTCCACTGCATCGATCGTTGGGATAGCGACGGAAAATTCGGCGGCGGTGGCTACGGCGGGCGTTTCCGCCGGTGCTTCGACTGAGGGCTCGGCCTTGGTCTTGGACTTCTGGGCCCAGGCGGCTGTCGTTGGCAAGGCCACGCTCAATAGGCAGGCTGCGGCAAGCGCTCCAAGGCGGCGCCGGGACGTCGTGCTGGTCTGCATTCTGGTTTCTCCCGCTATCGGTTCGGGCGCAATCTGGGCTATCGGACCGTTACCTTCAATAGGCAAACGGCGGCGGCATGCATCACTTCGCTTGCCAGCCGCCATGGCCCGCGCAATATAGCGCCAACAGTCCAACAACCGGCGGGCCATGTCGTGTCGTCAGCTCCATTAGCCAAGCTTTTGTCGGCCGTTGCCGTTACGCTGGTTTTGGGGCAGGGCGCCCTGGCGCAGAGTTCCGCAAAACTCGGGTCGCCGGCGACAGCTGCGTCGGTGATTGCGGCACCTGCACCCGATCCAGGCAGCCTGTTCAGTTTTGCCACCGCTATTGGTACGACGCATCGTTTCGAGGTTGTCGGAGCGACCCGCGGTGGCATCTGGGGTGATGGCACCTATACCAGTGACTCTGTGTTGGCCGTTGCCGCCGTCCATGCCGGCTTGCTCGAGCCCGGGCAGAGCGGCATCGTGACAGTGGAGATCGTCGACGGCCTGCCGGCATATGCCGGAAGCGAACGGCATGGGGTAACCAGCCTGTCCTATGGCGCCTGGGATGTTGCCTACAAGCTGACAGGGGTCGAGCTGCTTGGCGACGTAGCACTGCCCGATCCAGGTGACCTATCGGGGTATCGGGGCCAGCACGGCACGATCCTCAAATTCGAAGTCACCGGTTCCACCACAGGTTCGCTCTGGGGCGATGGTCCCTATACTGACGATTCAAAACTGGCCGTCGCAGCGGTGCATGCTGGCGTGCTCCGGCCGGGTGAGACCGGCGTGGTAACGGTGGAAATCCTGCCGGGCCAGGCGAGCTATGGTGCGTCGACTGCCAACGGGGTGGTTAGCGGGACATATGCCAGCTGGGCTGGCAGCTTCCGCATCGTGCTGCCTGAGAGAAGCAAGGTTTGGACCAAGCTCTCCAACTAATAGACGCTGGTCAGCACTTCGATTTCGCGCGGCGAACCGGCCTGCACCTGGAACTCGCGGTTGAACACCTGCTCGCCCTGCTTGGCCAGCACGAGATAGTCGCCCTCAGCCAGAACAGTCGAGGGGAAGGCACCCAGATTGGTAAAGACGGTGGCGCCGTCCGAGGTCTTGACCGTCCATTCAACGTCGGCAATCGCCTCGCCGCCTTCTTCGGACACCAGCTTGAACGATACCTGCGCGGCGTGATGATAGAGGGTCGCATCGGTCAGCTGGCCGGGTTCGACGCGCAGATCGGCGCGGACAACGGCGTTGATGTCACCGAAATGCGAGATGATGTGGTAAGTGCCGGCGTTGAGCGTGATGATGTCGTTGGCCAGCAGGCCCTCGGCGATCATGGTGCGGTTGGCTTCGTCACCGCCGGTGAAAATATCAAACCTCAGCAGTGATGGTGGGATCGGCACGTCACCGGTCACCGCCGAATTGAGCCGCAGGGCGCCTGCTTCGAGCACGAAGCTTTTCTCGTTGGCACCGGGTACGACCGACATGGTCTCGCTGATCTGGGCGCGGCCATAGGCGACATGCACGACATACTCACCAGGCGGCAATTCGATCTTGGCTGCGCCTTCGTCGGATTTGGCCACCAGTGCAAGCTCGCCGCTGGCATCGGGCGTCGTGTCGAAGATACGCCAGACCAGGCCGTCGGGGATCGGAGCGCCTTCCGGCGTGATACGCGCCGTGAGCGACACGGGCTGTGGCGCCGAGGTTACGGAATTGATGGCGTCGGTAGCTGGCGTGTCGGTGCCGGCGACTGGCGGTGTGGTGCTTGGCGGGAGCATTGCCGGATCAGGGCGGGGGCGTGGCATGGGCGGCATTTCCGCCGTAGCTTCCTGCGCGGATACCGGCGTCACGGCCGATGGCGCCGCCAGACCGGCAAAAGCCAGAACAATCAGCAGGGCCAGTTTCTGTCGCAAACGCATCTGGTCCCCTATGGTCCGCTGCTACGCCGTTGAATCGATTGCCAGCTTAGCCGGCCATTTGGGAGAAGCTGTGTCACAGAGCCAGCGCGATGAAAACAGCGCAATCTCGTGAGCGACAGATTTTGTCGCGGCATCGCGTCGGTTCTGGCGTGGGGACGGCAATATGGCTATTGCTCTGGCACCAAACGGAGACTCGCTATGCCCGCCAATCCCGCCTTGCGCGATTACCTGTTGACCCGCCGCTCCGTGGGCATAGCCTTCCTTAAGGAGCCCGGGCCGAATGCGGCGGAACTCGAGCAGATCCTCACCATCGGAACGCGGGTGCCCGACCACGGCAAGATCACGCCGTGGCGGCTGGTGGTTATCGACGGCGACAATCGCGCCAAGGCCGGCGCGGCTTTGGCCGAGATCGCGGCGCGCAACACGCCTGGGCTCGACGAGGCCAGCCTCGAGATCGAGCGCCAGCGCTTCCTGCCCTCGCCGCTGACCATCGGCGTGATCTCGTCGCCGCAGCCGCACCCCAAGGTGCCAGAATTTGAACAGCTGCTATCGGCCGGCAATGTTGCCTTCAACCTCGTTCACGCCGCCCATGCCCTCGGCTTTGCCGCATCGTGGGTGACGCGTTGGTATGCGTTCGACCAGGCTGCCGCAACAATGCTGGGTGCACGCGGCGGCGAGCGTTTTGTCGGCTTCGTGCATATCGGTACGCCCACCGTTGCGGTCGAGGATCGGCCGCGTCCGGCACTGTCCGATATCGTCAGCACTTGGGCCCCGAACGGTTAACCTTCTGTTAACTATATGCAGTCTTATGCTAACAAAACGTAAAGCCGGGGATCGAGCCCACCCATGGGCGTCACGCCTATCAATGTACCACAAAGCTTGGCCTATGTGCTGACCGCTGCGGGTGACCGCAACGGCGTCGATTTCGACTATCTGCTGCAGACCGCCATCCGCGAAAGCAGCCTCAATCCGGCAGCCAAAGCCCAGACATCCTCGGCGACCGGGCTGTTCCAGTTTCTCGAAAGCACCTGGCTACAGGTGATGAAGCAAGAGGGGCCGCGGCTCGGCTACGAGCAGTATGCCCAGCAGATCCAGCGGAACTCGGAGGGCGATTACTACATCGCCGATCCAACGGTGAAGGCGCAAATCCTCAAGCTGCGCGAGGATCCACAGGTTGCATCCGACCTGGCAGCCGCTTTTACAAAGTCCAACGGTGACTATCTCCAGGCCCGCTTCGGCCGAATGCCGAGTGCAGGCGAGCTTTACATTGCGCATTTCCTGGGGGCGCAGGGGGCCGAACGGATGTTCACCGCGGGGCTCGCCAATCCCGACCAGGTGGCGGCAGACCTGTTTCCCAAACAGGCGTCGGCAAACCGGGCGATCTTCTATTCGGACGGCCACGCCCGCACCATCAGGGAAGTCTATCGCGTGTTGGTGTCAAAGCACGAGGCAGGCGATACCAATGCCACCTTCGCGGCCCAGCAAATTGCGGGGGAAGCCGTAGCGCCGATCGCGGTGGCACCTGTGGTCCCGTCGCGCTTCTCGCCGGAGAATATGTCGTTCACCGGCCTCTTCAAGACCGAGCCCGAGCCGCTTCTGCCTGACATTACCAATGGCGGCGATGGCGGGGCGTTTTTTACCCAGCTTTACGCGCAGTAACGATCTGCGCCGATCATCGATTTATGGTGAACCGTTCCTTAAATCTTCCTGCTTAGGGTGATCTTCGCCGGTGTGCGGAGGGCAGTATGGTTGCGTATCAGGAGTTCGTGTCACTTTCCCAATCGCTCGACAGCGAGGAACGTGGCAGCGCTGCTCATCTCTCGGCTCTCGCCTATCTCAAACACGTCGGACCTGCTGATGAACAGGCGGCGCTCTATGCGGCGCTGATCGGTTTTCTCGACGATCCCTCGGTGAAGGTGCGTGCGGCTTTGGCCTATGGCCTGTTGCACTCCACCGCTGCACCCCGCCCGATCATGCTGGCGCTGCTGCATGACAGCGCGGTTATCGCGCGGGCCGTGCTGCAATATTCGCCGGTCTTGATCGATGCGGACCTGATCGGCCTAGTAAAGACTCTCGATATCGCCATGCTGTTGTCGGTCGCGCAGCGCACGACGCTTAGCCCACGTCTCGCAGCGGCATTGGTGGCGCGGCAGGACAGGCAATTGACGCTGCGTCTGGTTCGGCGCCATGACGTGGCTCTGGGCGATGCCCTGCTAGCTGGTTTAGCTCAGTCACATGGTGGCGATCCGGATATGCGCGGGGCTCTGCTGGGGCGCCGCGATCTGCCCGCTGCGGCGAGGCTACTGCTGGTGCAGAAGGTGACCGAGGCCTTGCGTGAAGCGCGCATCGTCAAGGGTGCGCTGCCTGCCGATCGGTTGGGCCGCATCCTGCGGGATAGTGCTGATACGGCGCTGTCGGCCATCGGTGAGCGCGAAGCCAGCCGATTCAGCCCGGACTATGTGTCCGACCTCGTACTGACAGACCGGATCAATACCCGTGTGCTGCTGCACGCAGTGGTCACGGGGCATGTGATGTTTTTCGCCGACTGCCTTGCCGAACTTGCCCAGGCGCCCCGCGCCAAGGTATTCGCGCTGCTCGAAAGCGGCAGCCGGTCGGCTCTCAATGCCTTGCTGACCCGGTGCGGCCTGGGTGATGGCGTGCGCAATCTGCTGGCGCGCCTGGTGATGCACGCGCGTGCCAGCGATCTCGCCGATGACGCTGCGGCCCGCCACTATGTGGTGACGGCGCTGACAGAGGAACTGATCGCCGAACATGACGGCGTCATTCCGGATGAGCTTGAGGAGGCTTTCGCCTATCTCAGCGAGCAAAACATTCTGCTGGCCCGCAAAGCAGCCCGGGGCGTGATGGCGGCCTTTGCCCTTGAGGCGGTGTCGCCCATGGCGCTGCCCTATGACGGTGAGCCTGAGCGGCTGGCGCTACCGGCCGCCTAGTAGCGAAACTGTTCGGTCAACACGCGCTCTTCGAGGCTCGTGCCGGGATCGAAGAGCAGCGTCACGCCGCGCGAGCGATCCTCGCGTACGGTCACTTCCAGCACATTCTGGAACTCGACATTGTCGGCGACCGCGCTCACCGGCCGCTTTGCGGCCTCCCGAGTGATGAACTTGACCACCGCTCGGTTGGAAAGAATGGCCCCGCGCCAGCGACGCGGGCGGAACGGGGAAATCGGCGTGAGGGCGAGCAGCGGGGCCTCGATGGGGATGATCGGCCCGTGTGCGGAGAGATTGTAGGCCGTCGATCCGGCGGGTGTCGAGAGCAGGGCGCCGTCGCAGATCAGTTCCTCCAGCCGCGTCTCGCCATCCACCACGATCTGCAACTTGGCCGCCTGGTAGGTCGTGCGGAACAGCGAGACCTCATTCAACGCCAGCGCGGTTTGCACATTGCCGGAGGTATCGACCACTTCCATCGAGAGCGGGTAGATGCGGGTGCGCTGTACTGCCCGCAGGCGGGTATCCAGATCGTCCTCTGAGAAGACGTTCATCAGAAAGCCGACCGAGCCAAAGTTCATGCCATAGACCGGGATTCCGGTTTTCATGGCGCGGTGCAAGGTTTGGAGCATGAGGCCGTCGCCACCCAGCGCAACCACCACATCGGCAGTTTCCAGCGTGTAGTCGCCGTAGCGAGCCTTGAGGCGCGCCGCCGCGGTGTCCGCTTCCGGGGTGCCGTTGGTGACAAAACAGATGCGGTCAGCGGGTTGGCTGGACAAGGTCGTCTCCGGAAATGACGCGACTGCCTAGCATGGGTCGCAGGCGGGCGCCATCAAAGCCGCAGCCTCAACGCGACGGCGGGAGTGCAGGGAGGTTGCGTAACGGTGGGTTTGTGGCCGAGACTTTAGGGTGCCTGCCCGGCCCAATAAATGCAAAATATCGCTATTTATCAACAGTAAATTTTTGCGTACTATTTGTACGCGGCGCTGTTGAATATTGAAAAACTGGCGTTTTTGCATGAGTATTAATACAAATAGGGTTGTTACTAATAGAAAATTGTTTGACGAAGGGCGCGTTGGCGAAGAATCTTTTGTCAGAAGCTCTTCTGATCTCGAAGGGCCCGTCTCTTTTGCCATCGACAGGTCCGGCCTGCCGTTGCGCTTTTCTGGAATACGACCGCAAAGCGTGCAGAGAACGGTAGCTCGATCGGTCCGCTTGGTCGTGAAGCGATCTGGGGATATCGGCATCGCAGCGCTGGGGCTGCTGACGCTCTCTCCTCTCTTTGCACTTGTCGCATTGGCAGTTGTCCTGGAATCGCCCGGACCGGTGTTCTTTCGGCAAATGCGGGAAGGGCTGAATGGTCGGCTGTTTCCGACCTACAAGTTCCGCTCAATGCGGGCCGGCGAGTGCGATGCGAGCGGCCTAAACTTCACCGTTGCCAGCGACAAACGGGTAACGAGGCTAGGGGCTTTCTTGCGCCGGACCAGCATCGACGAACTGCCGCAACTGGCCAATGTGCTGCTCGGGCACATGTCAATGGTTGGGCCGCGTCCGCATGTCCCGGGCATGTTGGCTGCAGGCGGCGTGTACCGCGATTTCGTGCCTTACTACGATGATCGGCTCACCATGCTGCCCGGCATTACCGGTTGGGCGCAGGCCAATGGCTATCGTGGCGACGTGTCCGACCCGGCGCTCGCCCAGATGCGCATCGACCATGATATTGCCTATATCCAGAACTTCTCCCTGTGGCTCGACCTGCGGATCATCGTCACGACGTTGCGGCGCGAGTTCATCAGGGGAAGTGGTGTGTGACCGCTTTCCCGCCGGAGGTGTTCCTACAGTCGGGGCATAGATTTCTCCGAACGACCTTGAATGTGGCAGCGCTTTCTGGCGTGGCGCTTGACTTGTGACGGGCGGAAAGCCAATTGCGGAGGGCTATTATTTGGGCTGGCTGGCTGCCGCGGAAAGAGATCGAAAAGTCGATGGTGATTGAAGAACTCCTCGCCGTGGCCATTGCTGCCGGCGCTGAAATTCTCCGCATCTACGACACGGATTTTGCGGTTCGCGTTAAGGACGACAGCTCGCCCGTGACCGAGGCTGACGAGGCCGCGGAAGCCATCATCGTTGAGGCGCTTGGGCGCCTGGCCCCTGATGTTGCCATTGTCGCCGAAGAGGCCGCTTCTGCGGGGCAGATTCCAGCGACGGACAAGAGTTTTTTCCTGGTTGACCCGCTGGACGGCAGCAAGGAATTCATCACCCGCAATGGCGAGTTTACAGTCAATATCGGGCTGATCGAAGACGGAGCGCCGGTATTGGGCGTGGTCTATGCGCCAGCGCTTGGGCGCATCTGGTGGGGCGCCCGTGAGAGCGGCGCTTTCCATGGGCGAGTTCTTGGCCGGGCCATCAGCGACAGCCAGCCGATCCGCGTGCGCGGTAGCGCAGGGACAGGACTGGATGTCGTCGGCAGCCGCTCACATGGCGGCAGCGATGTCGATGGCTGGCTGCAACGCTTTCAGGTCTCGCGCTTCATAGCTGCAGGCTCATCGCTCAAATTCTGCCTCGTTGCGTCAGGTGAGGCCGACCTCTATCCACGCCTGGGCCGAACCATGGAATGGGATACCGCCGCGGGCGATGCCATTCTGCGCGCCGCAGGAGGCCGGGTGGAAACACTGCTTGGCGACCTGTTGTGTTATGGAAAGCGCAACCAGGCGCATGACACCGATTTTGCCAATCCACATTTCGTGGCGTTTGGCGATCCCGCCTTGGCCTGACCGGCCTGTTTCTGGAGTTGACGACATGAATGAGCGGATGACCCACCTGCGGGCGCTCGAATCGGAGAGCATTGAAATCCTGCGCGAGGTCGCGGCGAGCTTCGAACGTCCGGTCATGATGTATTCGATCGGCAAGGATTCGAGCGTTCTGTTACATCTGGCGCGCAAGGCCTTCTATCCGTCGCGCATTCCGTTCCCGCTGCTCCACGTCAATACGACCTGGAAGTTCAAGGAAATGATCGCCTTCCGCGACCGGATGGCGGATCAGTTCGGCTTCGACCTTATCAGCCATACCAATCCCGAGGGATTGGCCAATAATATCAATCCGTTCGACCATGGCTCGTCGCGCTATACCGACATCATGAAGACACAGGCGCTACGGCAAGCACTGGATGCCGGCCGCTACGACGCGGCTATCGGCGGGGCACGGCGCGACGAGGAAAAGTCGCGCGCCAAGGAGCGCATCTTTTCGCACCGCAATGCGCAGCATGCCTGGGATCCGAAGAACCAGCGTCCCGAACTCTGGCGGGTGTTCAACACCAGGCTCAATCCCGGCGAAAGCATGCGGGTGTTCCCGATCTCCAACTGGACCGAGCTCGACGTGTGGACCTACATCTACGCCGAAAATATCGAGCTGCCGTCGCTGTATTTTGCCAAGAAGCGCCCGGTCGTCGAGCGCTCCGGTACGCTCATCATGGTCGATGACGACCGCATGCCGCTCAACCCAGGCGAGACGCCCAAGGATATGATGGTGCGCTTCCGGACCCTGGGTTGCTACCCGCTGACCGGGGCGATCGAATCCACGGCGGCGACGCTGCCGGAGATCATCATGGAAATGCAGGCCAGCCGCACCTCGGAGCGCGAGGGCCGCCTCATCGACAGCGACTCCGTCGGGTCGATGGAAAAGAAGAAGCAGGAAGGTTATTTCTGATGTCCGTGGCCATGCCCCTTACCCCCGATACCGATATCGGCCTGTGGCTCCAGCAGCAGACCAACAAGTCGCTCCTGCGTTTCTTGACCTGCGGCAGTGTTGATGACGGAAAGTCGACACTGATCGGACGACTGCTCTATGACAGCCAGCTCATTCTCGATGACCAGTTGGCGAGCCTGAAGAAGGAAAGCCACAACCGCATGGTTGGCGACGAGGGCATCGACTTCTCGCTGCTGGTGGATGGCCTGGTGGCCGAGCGCGAGCAAGGCATCACCATCGACGTGGCCTATCGGTTCTTTTCGACCGACAAGCGCAAGTTCATCGTCGCCGATACGCCCGGCCACGAGCAGTATACCCGCAACATGGCGACCGGCGCGTCCAATGCCGACCTGGCGCTGTTGCTGATCGATGCCCGCAAGGGCGTGCTAACGCAGAGCCGTCGCCATAGCTTCATCCTGTCGCTGATTGGGGTGAAGCATGTGGTTCTGGTGGTCAACAAGATCGACCTGGTGGACTATAGCCAGGAGGTCTTCGACAAGATCGTCGCCGAATATACCGACTTTGCCAAGACACTGGGCTTCAAGACGCTGACGGCCGTTCCGGTCTCGGCTTTGCGCGGCGACAATATCGTTGCGAGCAGCGACCGTACGCCCTGGTACGACGGCCTGCCGCTGGTGCCGTATCTGGAACAGATCGACATTTCGGAAGACCGCACCGGGCAGAAGATGCGCTTCCCGGTGCAGTGGGTGAACCGTCCGAACCTCGATTTCCGCGGATTCTCCGGCACCGTGGCGTCGGGTACCGTCAAGGTAGGCGATGAAGTGCTGGTGGCCGCATCGCGCAAGCCGGCCGTGGTGGCGCGTATCGTCACCCTGGATGGCGACAAGCAGGCGGCAATTGCCGGGGAGGCGGTGACGCTGACGCTTGATCGTGAGGTCGACATTTCGCGTGGCGACGTGCTGAGCCATGCCGGGGAGACGCCCGAATATTCCAACCAGTTTCAGGCCCGTGTGGTCTGGATGGCGGAAGATCCGGCGCAGCCGGGGCGCTCCTATCTGCTCAAGGTTGGTTCGCAGGTCATTCCGGCCTCGATCACCAATCTGAAGTTCAAGACCAACGTCAACACACTCGAACAGAGCCCGGCACGCATGCTGGAGCTCAACGAAGTCGGCACGGTGACGATTTCGACGGACAAGCCGATCGCGTTCGATTCGTATGTCGAGAATGGCCTCACCGGTGGCTTCATCCTGATCGATCGAATCAGCAACAAGACGCTAGGCGCCGGCACGATCGATTTCGGGCTGCGGCGCGGCCAGAACCTGACCTACCAGACCTTCGACGTGAACCGTGATGTACGCAGCCAGATGAAGGGGCAGACGCCGCGGATCGTCTGGTTCACCGGCCTCTCGGGTTCGGGCAAGTCCACTATCGCCAACCTGCTGGAGAAGCGGCTGACGGCCGAGGGTAAGCATTGCTATATTCTCGATGGCGACAATGTCCGCCATGGCCTCAACAAGGATCTGGGCTTCACCGAGACCGACCGCATCGAAAACGTCCGCCGCGTGGCCGAAGTAGCGCGACTGATGGCCGATGCGGGCCTGGTCGTCCTGGTGTCCTTCATCTCGCCGTTCCGCAACGAGCGACGCACGGCCCGCGAGATTGCCGGCGATGTTGAGTTCGTCGAGGTCTATGTCGATACGCCGCTCGAAGTGGCCGAGAAGCGCGACCCCAAGGGTCTCTATGCCAAGGCGCGCGCCGGTGAACTGAAGAACTTCACCGGCATCAGCAGCCCGTTCGAAGTGCCCGAGCACGCCGACATCGTGCTCAAGGGCGGCGAACGCGAACCACCGGAATTGGCAGACCAGCTGTACGACTATCTGGTCCGCTAAACGCAAAAGCAAAGGGCTTGGCAGGAAACCGCCAAGCCCTTCAAGTTCTGGTGCCGGCAACAGGGTTCGAACCCGTGACCCCCTGATTACAAATCAGGTGCTCTACCAACTGAGCTATACCGGCGACTGCGGCCATCTAGCATTGAAGGGCGGGCGCTGCAATACGCCTGCCGCGAAGACCTCATGCGCGTCCGAATTCGTCGGAAATGCGGATGATGTCGTCTTCGCCAAGATAGGAACCGGTCTGAACCTCGATCAGTTCCAGCTCGATCTTGCCGGGATTGGCCAGGCGGTGGACGCAGCCAAGCGGCAGGTAGATGGACTGGTTCTCGCTGAGAACCGTGACTGTGCCATCGACCGTCACCTCGGCGGTGCCGCGGACGACGACCCAGTGCTCGGCTCGATGGTGGTGCTTTTGCAGGCTCAACTTCTTGCCGGGTTTGACGAACAGTTTTTTGACCTGAAAGCGCTCGCCGGCGAGGATCGATGAGTAGCCACCCCATGGGCGGTACGCCGTTTTGTGGATTTCGGTAAGGCCAGTGGTGACCGGGTCGGCGCGCAATGTCTTGACCACGGCGCCGATTCTCTGAGCCTGGCTGAGCCTCCCCACGAAGACAGCATCATTGGTGGCGATGACGGCGACGTCGTCCAGGCCGCTGACGACGATATGGGCATGATCGCTGACCACCAGCGACTGGCTGACGCCGTCGAGAGTCACCGGGCCCTGGACCACGTTGTGCGCATCATCGTGGGTGCCGTTCTTCCATACGGCATCCCAGCTGCCCAGGTCGGACCAGGCGAAGTCGACGGCCACGACCGAGGCGGCGTCGGTCTTTTCAAAGATGGCATAATCCACCGAGATGTTTGGGGCCGTGGCAAAGGCCGCCTCGTCGAGGCGGATGAAATCGAGGTCGACCTTGGCTGCGGCGACCGAAGCGCGGGCGGCCGCCAGCGTGTCCGGCGCGAGGGCGGCGCATTCGTGCAGGAAAGCGCCAGCGCCAATCATGAACATGCCGCTGTTCCAGAAGTAGCCACCTTCGGCCAGCATCTGCTCGGCGCGTGCCACGTCGGGCTTTTCGACAAAGCGCTCCACCGGGACGACCCCTCCACCGACAGTGGCATTGGCCTTGACGTAGCCGAAGCCGGTTTCAGCGTGGGTGGGCATGATGCCGAAGGTGACAAGCCGACCAGCCTCCGCAGAAGCGGCGGCTTCGCTTATGGCGTTGCGATATCCTGCATCGACCGTCACCTGGTGGTCGGACGGCAATATGTGGAGGATCGCGTCGGGACCAAACTTGTCGCTGGCAAAGGCAGCCGCAGCGGCGATGGCGACGGCCGTGTTGCGAGCAATTGGCTCAAGCAGCACGCCGGCTACGGCGATACCGGCTTCAATGCTTTGTTCGGCAACGATGAAGCGGTATTCCGAGTTGGTGATGACGATTGCAGGGGCATAGACGCTGGGATCGGCGACCCGTTGCAAGGTCTGCTGGAACAGGCTTGTCGCTCCGGTGAGCGGAAGGAATTGCTTGGGGCGGGCAGCCCGCGACATTGGCCACAGCCGGGTGCCTTGCCCGCCAGCGAGAATGACGGGGACGATCAGCTTGGACATGGGGAAACTCGCAACAATTTGACGGCAGCGAAACGCGCTGCGGCCATGGGAGTTCAACAGAAATTCGCGAGTATTTGCTTAAAGATGGTCAGCGATCTAAAAGCTGCGGCTATCGTTTGCAGGAGCGCTAGCGCCGGGCGCCGAGAATGCGGGAGCGAACCATCTTCGTGCGATGCCGACGCAGGTCGTGCCGAACGGTCAGGACAAGAACCAGGACTATGGCGGACGATACGGCGAGCATTTGGTCGAATTCCTGTTGGACGACACGAGTACTCTAGCCGCAACAGCTTAAGGCCATGCTTCGACAAGAGGTGAATCTTTCGTCACCAGAGCGGTTTAACATCGGCGCTCGCTGGTCCAGGGCGACGCTGCTAAGGTTTGCCAAGTGGAGGATTTGATGGAACTGGCACATAACGCCTTCAAGGCCGCACTCAAGGCGGGCAAATCTCAATTGGGTATATGGAGCAGCCTGGTCAGTCCCATGGTTGCAGAAATTCTAGGCCAGTCGGCCTTCGACTGGATATTGTTCGATGCAGAGCATTCCCCCGTCGACCTAGCCGGGCTCTATCCGCTGCTGCAGGCTTGCGCCAGCGGCAAGGCGCATGCCGCAGTACGGCCACCGTGGAACGACATGGTGATGGTCAAGCGCGTCCTTGATATGGGAGCTCAGACCGTGCTGTTGCCGTTCGTGCAGAACCCTGCAGAGGCGGCCGCGGCGGTCGCCAGCACGCGCTACCCACCTGATGGCGTTCGCGGCGTCGCGGTAGCGACACGAGCGGGCGGCTATGGCCGTCGTACGGGTTATCTGACCCGCGCCGGCGACGATGTCTGCACCCTTGTGCAGGTCGAAACTGCGGAGGCCTTGGCGCAACTCGATGCCATAGCGGCGACGCCGGACCTCGATGGCGTGTTCATCGGGCCATCCGACCTAGCCGCGTCGATGGGATATCTCGGTCAGCCGGGACATCCGGAAGTGCAGGCGGCAATCCAGGCCGCCGTCAAGACCATTCTGGCGCAGGGCAGGGCGCCGGGCATTCTGGCACTGACTGCCGCCGATGCGCGGCGCTACCTCGACTGGGGCTATCTCTTCGTGGCCTGTGGCCTCGATATCCGTCTCCTGGTGCAGGGTGTGGATGCGCTGCATAACGAGGTCACCCGATAGATGCTATGTATTTGTATTTGCGTAGGTATTATCCAGCAGAGGTAACGTAAACAGACGCCTTCCATTCTTGTACGACGACAAATCGGCTACATCGGTCGGGTAGTTCAGGTGTCGGGTGTTTGAAGTGATGAGCGATGTGTTTGGGTGTGTTCGTTGCTGTGCGGGGGTCTCAAGATGAGGCGAGTTACAGCGCCCACGCGCCCCCGCAAGACGGTCCGCCCAACGCGTTCGGTGCTGCCGCCTCGCAACTATCCGCGGTTTGAGACAATCGAGGTCGGGGCGCTGCCAGCGGCAAGGCTGGATCGGCCTGAGACCGCTGCGTTGCTGATTGCCCTGGCGACGGAGTACCGCCGGCGCGATCGACCGTGGATCGGCACCAGCGTCAACGGTCAGGTGTTGTCCGAAGCGGCGCGCAAGCGCAGTTTGTACGAGGCGATGCTGTTTGCCGACGTGATCAGCTGTGACGGCCAGCCGATGGTGCTGGCCAGTGGGCGGCTTGCCGGCGTGGCGTTGCCTGAGCGGGTGGCAACAACCGATCTGTTCCACGACATCGCCGAGGCGGCCCGCTGGCGGCCGGTCAGCATGTACTTTCTTGGCGGTTCGGTGGCTGAGAATGCCAGAGCTGTGCAGAACGTTCGGCAGGCTTACCCGCATCTGCGGATCGTTGGCCAGTATCACGGCTACAGCAACCACGCCCAGACAATCCGGCTGGTGCGCGAAATTGATCGCTTGCGGCCAGATATCCTGTGGCTGGGCCTCGGTGTGCCGAGGGAGCAGGAATTCTACATGCGATTCGCCCATGCCATGCCCAATGTCGGGCTAATCAAGACCTGTGGGGGATTGTTCAATTTTCTCTCTGCGTCGGCTCAGCGGGCGCCGCAATGGATGCAGGACAGCGGACTCGAGTGGGTCTACCGCATGGGCCGCGATCCTCGGCGCCTGATGCTTCGCTACCTGACCACGAGCCCGCACGCTGCGATGCTGATGCTGACCCGCAGCAAACGCGGCGCCAGTGCCAGCCAACTGGGCAGCGATATCGACGCTTAGGCCAGTCCGGCGAAATCGCCTTGGTCGATGTCGTTGAGTGTCTTCATCAACAAGCCCTGAAAGATAGGCTCCTTCTCGTCGCGATGGGCGACGATTTCGGGCATGCCGTTGATGCGGCAGACCAAGGCGCTGGCCAGTGCGGCGCGGATTTCGACCTGCATGGCGCCGAAGGCCCGGGCGCCAGGACCAACGATCAGGATGTGGGATGGGTCAAACACCGCCATCATCCGACTTAGGCCGTAGCCGATGGCGCGTCCGGCCTGATTGAAGGCATGCGTAGCGCTCCGTTCGCCGGCCTCGGCTCGGGCAATCAGACCCTCATACTCATGGGCCGGTACGGCCGGGGCAGGGGTGGTCGTTTCGGGCACGGAATAGGCGGTACGCAGCACGGCGTAGTCGGCGGCGTATGCCTCGATGCAGCCGCGCATGCCGCAGCGGCAGAGTGCGCCATTGGGCACGTGGTTCATGTGCCCGAATTCGGTGGCGCCTTCGTCGCCGCGCCCCATGATCTGCCCGCGAAACGTCATGCCCATGGCGACGGTCGAGCCAACGAAAACCGTGGCCACGCTGGCATCGCGCAGGGTGGGGTCCAGCCAGCGCGCGCCTTCCGCCAGCAAGCGGCCGCGCTTGTGCAGGGTCACTGGAATGTCGAACGCCTCTGCCAGCTCGCGCCCGAATTGCCGGCCGGCCAGGTGGGCGATGGGGGACCATTTTAGGCCGAAGCCGTCGCGGTCGAGAATACCCTGAACGGAGATGGCGACGCGGCGCAGTCCTGCGCTCTCGGCCACGTTGCGCGTCCGCAAATGCCGTAGTCGTTCGGCGAGAAAAACCGCGGGTGGTGTATCGGCAAAGGTGTTGGGCGTGATGGGATTTTCGATGCGGTCGACCAGCACACCGCCATAGTCGACCAGCGACAGGCGGCAACGGTTCACATCGATCTCGAACAAGGCTGCCGCGCCGATTCCGCGATTGAACCCAACGAGGGTGGCCGGTCGCCCGCGCATGCGTGCATCGGGCTTTTCGACCGCTTCGAGTTCCGCAATGATGCGTTGGGCGACGAGGTCGTGGGTGATGGCGGTGATGCTGGCGTGGCTAAGGCCGGTGGCGGCAGCCAGGGCCGTGCGCGAGAGCGGGCCCTGCATGCGCAAGGCGCCAAGCACCAGGCCCCGGTTCTGTCGCCGGACGCTGTCGCTATCGCTGACGTTCCGCGCCAAGCAGTTTACTCCTCACTCCGAAACGCAACACATCATCACTCACCCGATATCGCAATCGGTATTTATTTCGGGTCGCGAAATTGAAGTTGACTCATTTGCCGTACGTATGTCACATCTTTTTTCGAGCAGTGAAAATAATGCTCAGGGCGCCGGTGGAGGGTGCCCGCTGGGGTAAAGCCACCGGCACATACGTGGGCAGGAGGACTGGCCCACACGGGAGGACAGACATGAACAAGTTTCTAGCAGTCTTGCTTTGCACGACTGTCATCACCGGCACGGCCGGTATCGCCCATGCGCAGGACGCCTTTACCGTTGGCGTCAGCTGGAACAATTTCCAGGAAGAGCGCTGGAAGACCGACGAGGCGGCAATCAAGGCCGTGCTCGACGCAGCCGGCGCCACCTATATCTCGGCAGACGCCCAGTCGTCCGCGTCCAAGCAGCTGACGGACATCGAAAGCCTGATTGCGCAAGGTGCCGACGCCATCATCGTGCTGGCCCAGGACAGCGAAGCTGTCGGCCCAGCTGTGGCCGCTGCCGTCGCTGAAGGCATTCCGGTGGTTGGCTATGACCGCCTGATCGAAAATCCGGATGCGTTCTACCTGACGTTCGACAACAAGGAAGTGGGTCGTCTCCAGGCTGCCGGCGTCGCTGCCGTCCAGCCAGAAGGCAACTTCGTGTTTATCAAGGGCAACTCGGCCGATCCCAACGCCGATTTCCTATTTGCCGGCCAGATGGAAGTGCTGCAGGCCGGTATCGATGCAGGCGCCATCAAGAATGTCGGTGAAGCCTATACCGACAACTGGAACCCGGAAGTCGCCCAGGCGAACATGGAACAGTTCCTGACCGCCAATAACAACGAAGTCGACGCCGTTGTCGCGTCGAACGACGGCACTGCCGGTGGCGCGATTGCCGCTCTGGCTGCACAGGGTCTGGCCGGTTCGGTGCCAGTTTCCGGTCAGGACGGCGACCATGCCGCCCTCAACCGCATCGCGCTCGGCACCCAGACGGTGTCGGTCTGGAAGGACGCTCGCGAACTGGGCAAGAAGGCCGCTGAAGTGGCCCTCGAGCTGGCCGGCGGCACCGCACTCGACGCCGTTACCGGCGTGGTGCCGTTCAATGGCGGGCCGAAGGGCGTTGCCATGAATGCATTCTTTATCGCGCCTGTTGCTGTCACCAAGGACAACCTCAACGTCGTCATCGACGCCGGTTGGGTGACCAAGGACGTGGTCTGCGCCGGCGTCGCCGCCGGTTCGGTCGCCGCGTGTAACTGAGGCGCAGACGTAATAGTCTGACATCAAGACAGTGCCGCGGCGTTCGCGCTGCGGCACTGTCGCGACAGGACCGCGCCGCCGGAATTCGGCGCAGCCCAGTGGGGGAGAACTAAACGTGGCAGATCAGCACGCCATTCCGACCAACGTCCATCCAAGCCAATATGCGCAGAACCCGCTGCAACGGTTCCTGATCGCGACTGAGCTCGATACGCGCCTGCTCGGCATGGTCGGCGCGCTGGCCATCATCTGGATCGGCTTTCATGTTTTTTCAGGTGGGCTGTTCCTGACGCCGCGCAACTTGTGGAACCTGTCGGTGCAGACGGCCTCTGTCGCCGTGATGGTCACGGGCATGGTCCTGATCATCGTCACCCGCAATATCGATCTGTCGGTTGGCTCGATCCTGGGCCTAGTCGGCATGGTGATGGGCGTGATGCAGACGGATATACTGCCGACGCAGCTTGGCCTGGGGCTCGGCAATCCGCTGATCTGGGTGCTGTCGCTGTTCGCGGGCCTTGTTGTCGGCGTCGGTATCGGTGCCCTGCAAGGCACGATCATTGCTTACCTCCGCGTGCCGGCCTTCATCGTAACGCTGGGTGGCTATCTCGTCTGGCGCGGTGCCGCCTGGTGGGTCACCATGGGCCGGACTGTCGCGCCAATGGATCCCACCTTTCAGCTTATGGGCGGCGGTCCCTCTGGCGCCGTGGGGGCGCTCTGGAGCTGGGTCGTTGGCGTTATCGCCTGCGCTGCCATCCTCGTCGGCCTCTATTTCGGTCGCCGCCAGCGTCTGCGCTTCAGTTTTCCGCTGCGTCCCATCTGGGCGGAAGCATCGCTGGCCATCATCGGCTGCGGCCTCACCATCGGCGCGGTGTGGGTCGCCAATTCCTACCCCTGGCCAGTGCGCATCGCCGAGAAATATGCCGAGGCCAATGGCATCGCAGTTCCCGAAGGCGGCCTCTTCATCGCCCATGGCATAGCCATTCCAGTGCTCATTGCCCTGGGCGTCGGCGTCGCAATGACCTTTGTCGCCACCCGTACCCGCTTTGGCCGCTATGTGTTCGCCATGGGCGGCAACCCTGAGGCGGCGGAACTGGCGGGCATCAATACCCGCTGGGTCACGGTCAAGATTTTCATGCTGATGGGCGGCCTCTGCGCCATTGCAGCAGCCATCTCGTCGGCCCGCCTCAACGCGGCCACCAACGCGCTCGGAACCCTGGACGAGCTCTACGTCATCGCTGCGGCGGTGATCGGCGGTACGTCGTTGGCCGGCGGCGTAGGCACTATCGCCGGGGCGTTGCTTGGGGCTCTGGTGATGCAGTCGCTGCAGTCCGGCATGGTGCTGATGGGGCTCGACAGTCCGCTCCAGTCCATTGTGGTTGGTATCGTCCTCGTTTTCGCGGTGTGGCTCGACACGCTCTACCGCCGCAACAAACACTAGGGAGTCCTTGTCATGCTGGACACCAGAACGCCTCTCGTCGAGATGAACGACATCTCGATCTCCTTTGGCGGTATTCGCGCCGTCGACCGAGCTTCGATCGACCTGTTTCCGGGCGAAGTCGTGGGCCTGCTTGGACACAATGGCGCCGGCAAGTCGACGCTGATCAAGATACTGTCTGGCGCCTACAAGCGCGATGCGGGGCAGATTCGCATCAACGGGCAGGATGCGAACATCAACAATCCGCGCGACGCCAAGGGCTATGGCATCGAAACGATCTACCAGCAGCTCGCTGTCGCCGACAATGTCGACGCCGCCGCCAATCTGTTCCTCGGTCGCGAAATCATCACGCCGATCGGCACGCTGGACGATGCGGCGATGGAGTCCAAGGCGCGTGAGGTGATGGGGCGGCTCAATCCGAACTTCCGTCGCTTCAAGGAACCAGTGAAAGCCCTGTCTGGCGGCCAGCGCCAGTCGGTCGCCATCGCACGTGCCATCCTGTTCAATGCCCGCATCCTGATCATGGACGAACCGACGGCGGCGCTCGGGCCGCAGGAGACGGCCCAGGTCGGCGATCTGATCAAGCAGCTCAAGTCGGATGGGATCGGCATCTTCCTCATCAGCCACGACATCCACGACGTCTTCGACCTGGCGGACCGGGTGGTGGTGATGAAGAATGGTCAGGTTGTCGGCAGCGCGCGCACCGAAGATGTCACCAAGGATGAAGTGCTTGGCATGATCATTCTGGGCAAGGTGCCATCAGGTGCGACTGCCGGTCCGGGAGCCATTGCAGGCTGATTGCGTTGTGTGCTTTGCCGTGCGCCAATGGAGCGCGCGGGGGATATTAATGGCGACGCAACGCAAACAGACGATCAAGAAATCGACAGCGGGGGTGGACCGGCACACTCGTCGGCACCGGCTGGGGCACAAGTTCACCTCGCTCAACCTGCCGCGCCACGGAGCGCTCTATATCGGCATCGGTGTGGGCGTGATCGTTTTCCTCGTCACGCTGCTGGTGCTACCGGCCTTCGCAGTGCCGTTCGGCGCCATCGCTATGTTCCTGGTCTATCTCGGGTTGATGTCCATCACCTTGCCGCTTTTGACGCCGCAGTTCCTGAGGCAGCGCGCCGATACGACAGATTCACCGACGCCGCTGATTTTTGTGGTGGTCCTGGGGGTTGTCGGAACCTCCTGCGTGACGCTGTTCATGGCGCTTAACGGCAAGGATGGACCGCTGCTCTATGAGGTCATCCTCAGCGTGGCGTCGGTGCTGCTGGGCTGGTTTGTCATCCATACCCTTGCGGCGATGCACTACGCCTACGAATACTACGAGTCTCCATCGGCCAATCCCGCCGGCAAGGGCAGCGGGCCGGTTGGCGGGTTGGATTTCCCTGAGGGGGACAGTCCGGATGGCGTCGCCTTCCTCTATTTCGCTTACGTGGTCGGCGTCGCATTTGCGGTTTCAGACATCCGGGTAACGTCCAACAAGATGCGAAAGATCGTGCTGCTGCACTCGACATTCTCGTATTTCTTCAACACGTTGATCGTCGCTGCGACGGTCAACGTGGCAGTGGCTGTCGGCAACGTCTGACGGTTGTCGCTGGTCTGGCTTCGTGCCAAACCTTGGCCAGCAAAGCCAAGGAGAATCCCCGATGAAAACCCGCGCCGCCGTTGCCTTCCAATCCGGCAAGCCGCTCGAAATCGTCGAGGTCGATCTCGATGGTCCCAAGGCTGGTGAGGTACTGATCGAGATTAAGGCCACCGGCATCTGCCATACCGACGATTTCACCCTGTCGGGTGCCGATCCGGAAGGCCTGTTTCCAGCCATTCTCGGTCATGAAGGCGCGGGCGTCGTGGTCGATGTCGGGCCCGGCGTCACCAGCCTCAAGGTTGGCGATCACGTCATCCCGCTCTACACGCCCGAATGCCGCGAATGCTATTCCTGCCGCTCGGGCAAGACCAATCTCTGCACCGCCATCCGCGCCACCCAGGGGCAGGGGCTGATGCCAGATGGCACCTCGCGCTTTTCGTTCGAAGGCAAGCCGGTGTTTCACTACATGGGCTGCTCGACCTTCTCGAATTTCACCGTGCTGCCCGAGATCGCTGTCGCCAAGATCGATGCCTCCGCGGCCTTCGACAAGGTTTGCTATGTCGGCTGCGGCGTCACGACAGGCATTGGTGCGGTTATCAACACTGCCAAGGTCGAGATCGGCGCCACCGCTGTGGTCTTCGGGCTCGGCGGCATCGGGCTCAATGTCATCCAGGGCCTGCGCTTGGCCGGAGCCGACATGATCATCGGTGTCGACATCAACAATGACAAGAAAGCCTGGGGCGAGCGCTTCGGCATGACCCACTTCGTCAATCCAAAGGAAATCGAGGGTGACGTGGTGCCATACCTGGTCAACCTTACCAAGCGGCGCGGCGATCTCATCGGCGGCGCCGACTACACCTTTGATTGCACAGGGAATACCACGGTGATGCGCCAGGCGCTCGAATGCAGCCATCGTGGCTGGGGCAAATCGGTGGTTATCGGCGTGGCCGGTGCGGGCAAGGAAATCTCCACTCGGCCGTTCCAACTAGTTACCGGTCGCACCTGGATGGGCACGGCCTTCGGCGGCGCCAAGGGCCGCACCGATGTGCCAAAGATCGTCGACTGGTATCTCGACGGCAAGATCGAGATCGACCCGATGATCACGCACACGCTGCGACTGGAGGACATCAACAAGGGCTTCGACATGATGCATTCGGGCGAAAGCATCCGAAGCGTGGTGGTTTTCTGACGTACTCACCTCCCCGGAGGGAGAGGTGAGTAGGAGCCAATTACTCTAGCCACTCAGTCTCGAACGCACGTGCCTCGTGAATATCGATCTGCTCCAATAGCTCCGGACCCAGATTCTCGAACTTGTGCGGTACATTGGCGGGGCAGACCACGATTTGCCCTGCCACCGCCTCGACGGTCTCGTCGCCAACCGTGAACCGTGCGCGCCCGTTGCGGATGATGAAGGTTTCGGGGTAGGGGTGTTTGTGCAGACGTGGTCAATCCCCGATTTTCTCGGTGCGGACGAAGATCACGCTGATGCCCGCGCCATGAGTGCCTCCCACGAACTCCCCGCGCCAGCTGTCTGATCCCACTGAGGTATCAGCCCAGCTCGCTTTGTCGATCACCTTTCCCAGCATTCCTGTCTCCATTGACCGCTCACGCAAGAGGACGACGAGCCATGACGCATAATTTCGACAATCTCTTCATCGTCAGCGGCAGCCCGGGTGCCGGCAAGACAACTCTGTTGGACGCTGCTGCCGCAGCCGGTATGCGTGTTGGCAGGGAGGCGGCACGGGCGATCATCCAGGCGCAGACAGTTATTGATGGCCCGGCGCATCACTTCGGCAACCGAGCGCTGTTCGCCGAACTAATGTTGGATCGGGATGTGCAGACGTTTCTCGCATTGGGCGGCGGCGCCCCGGCGCTGTGCGATCGTGGCATTCCCGAACTGGTATGCTACTGCCGGGACTGGGATGTGGCGAACAACGAGCATTTCCGGCGGGCCGCAGAGATGTACCGCTACAATCCGCTGGTGTTCATGGCGCCGCCATGGCGGGAAATATTTGTAACCGACAGCGAACGGGTCGAGGGCTGGGAACATGCCCAACGTGTTTATGCTTCGCTGCGTGACGGCTATATCGAACTCGGCTATCGCATCGTCGAACTGCCCAAACTGCCCGTCGCCGAGCGGCTGGCCTTCGTGAAGGACGTCATCGCCCATGCCTGATCCAACCATTTTCGTCGATGCCGATGCATGCCCCGTCAAGGACGAGGCCATGCGCGTTGCCGAGCGGCTGGGTCTCGTCGTCACGTTTGTCAGCAATGGCGGGGTGCGCCCCTCGCGTGATCCGATGGTTCGGATCATTGTTGTAGCGCAGGGCGCCGACGCGGCTGATGACTGGATCGTCGAGCAGGCGCAGGCCAACGATATCGTGCTGACAGCCGACATTCCCCTGGCCAGCCGCGCCATCGACAGAGGCTGTCATGTGCTCGGTTTCACCGGCAAGCCGTTCACGCCGGCCTCCATCGGCATGGCGCTGGCGATGCGTGATCTTAAGCAACATCTGCGGGAGACCGGCGAGATCAAGGGCTACAATCCGGGCTTCCGTCCGGCCGATCGCTCGGCCTTTCTGAGTGCCCTCGACACACTGGGCCGCAAGGCTAAGTCGCTGGCGGGTAAGTAGTTCTTAAGCTTTCGCGAGGGGAATATTAACCATAATCGCAAAAACTGGGCGCAGTTGTAATCGTGCGCTGAGTTCAAGCTGTGTCGCTTCCGCGTTTTCTTGTTTCGCTTGTGATTGTCGGCGCAGCCCTGGGTGGTTGCGCCAAGCCGCCCAGCCAGCACAGCATCGTGAGCCAGCCGGTGCAGGCGACCGCGCCGTTCATTACCAACTCAATTCTTCCGGCTTCTGCGCCGATCAGCCAGCAGCCCATGCCCGAGCGCATTTTCTCGTCGGCCCATCTCGGCGGACGAACCCTGGCCGTGGGCTCTACTGCCGACATCATCCTGCGTCCCGGCGAGGTGGTACTGACCTTCGACGACGGCCCGCGCCCGGGCAAGACCAACGAAATTCTCGCGACACTCGACGACTTCGGCGTCAAGGCGACGTTTCTGATGCTGGGGTCGGCGGCGCAGGCGCATCCGCGGCTGGCGCAGCAGGTGGCGCTGAGCGGGCACACCGTGGGCAGCCATACGTTCGATCATGTGGATCTGGGCACACTGGACCGTCAGGGGGCGCTCGACGAGATAGCCAGGGGCGAACATGCGGTGGCGCAGGCGCTGTCGGGGGCAGGGCAGACGCCATCGCCCTTCTTCCGCTTCCCCTATCTGTCGCAGACCGGGTTCCTCCGCACCAACCTGATGCAGGGCAGCGTCGTGATCCTGGATGTCGATATCGACAGCAAGGACTACTACAAGGACACGCCTGAGGCCGTCGCCCAGCGCACGCTGGCTCGCCTCGATGCTCGCGGCAGCGGCGTCATCCTCTTCCATGACATCCACCAGCGGACCGTCGAAATGTTGCCGATGTTCTTGGCTGAACTCGAGCAGCGCGGGTACACGGTCGTGCGTCTCGTACCCAAGGACAGTGGCGTGTTCGGTCGTGACGTGATCACGGCCGATTTGCCGGATTTGCGCGGGACGCTGTAAGGATCTGACGGCCCGCTGGCTACATGTTCTGGTAGACGGGGCCCTCGCCGCCTTGGGGCGGTACCCAGTTGATATTCTGGTTGGGATCCTTGATGTCGCAAGTCTTGCAGTGGACGCAGTTCTGCGCGTTGATCACGTAGGTCGCTACACCGTCCCGTTCGGTCCATTCGTAGACGCCAGCCGGGCAATAGCGGGTGGAGGGACCGTCGAACACAGACAGTTCCGAACTGCGCTGCAGTGCGGGATCCTTCAGTTGCAGGTGGCCGGGCTGGTTCTCGTCGTGATTGGTGTTGGACAGGAACACGGACGACAGCCTGTCGAAAGTCAGCACGCCATCGGGCTTGGGATAGTCGATCTTGCTATGCTTGGCGGCGGGCTCCAGCGATTGCGCGTCGGATTTGCCGTGCTTGAGGGTGCCGAACAGCGAAAAGCCGAACAGCTGGTTCATCCACATGTCGAACCCGCCAAGGCCAACGCCCAGCAACGTGCCGAAGCGCGACCAGAGCGGCTTGACGTTGCGAACCTGCCGGAGATCCTTGCCGATCGGACCGTCGCGCCAGCTGTCTTCGATGTCGGCGACTTCATCATTGGCGCGGCCCTCCGCGAGAGCGGCCGCGACCTTCTCGGCTGCCAGCATCCCGGAATGGACGGCATTGTGGCTGCCCTTGATGCGCGGCACGTTGACGAGGCCGGCCGAGCAGCCAAGCAGCGCGCCGCCGGGGAAGGAGAGCTTGGGCACGGACTGGTAGCCGCCCTCAGTTATCGCGCGAGCGCCGTAGGACAAGCGCTTTGCGCCCTTGAACGTCTTGGCGATCGAGGGATGCGTCTTGAAGCGCTGGAATTCCTCGAAGGGGGCGAGGTAGGGGTTCTTGTAGTTGAGATGCAGCACGAAGCCCACCGCGACGGTGTTGTCGTCGAGGTGATAGAGGAATGAGCCGCCGCCGGTCTTCATGTCGAGCGGCCAGCCGAAAGAGTGCTGCACGAGGCCCTTCTTGTGGTTCTCGGGGGCGACTTCCCAAAGCTCCTTGAGCCCGATGCCAAACTTGGCCGGCTCGCGGTCCTTGTCGAGGTTGAAGCGGCCGATCAGCTGTTTGGCGAGCGAACCACGGACGCCTTCCGCGATCAGCGTGTACTTGCCCAGCAGCGCCATACCGCGTGTGTAATTGGAGCCAGGCTCACCGTTCTTCTCGATGCCCATGTCGCCGGTCGCCACGCCGATTACCGCGCCCTGCTCGTTGTAGAGCACCTCGGCGGCGGCGAAACCGGGATAGATGTCGACGCCCAAGGCCTCGGCCTTCTGGCCCAGCCAGCGGCAGACATTGCCCAGCGAGACGATGTAGTTGCCGTGATTGCTCATCAGCGGCGGCATGAGGAAGTTCGGAATGCGCAGCGCGCCGGTTTTGCCCAGCACCAGGAACTGATCGTCCGTCACTGGTACGGTGAATGGATGGTCGGCCTCGTCGCGCCAGCCGGGCAAGAGGCTATCGATGCCTGCAGGGTCCACGACCGCGCCGGAGAGGATATGGGCGCCAACCTCGGCACCCTTTTCCAGGACGACAACCGACAGGTCCGGATTGAGCTGTTTGAGGCGGATAGCCGCCGAGAGGCCGGCCGGGCCGGCTCCCACGATGACGACGTCGAACTCCATGCTTTCGCGTTCGGGCAGATCCGCCAGCTCAACCATTCACTCTTCTCTCCGCTCAGGCAGACATCATGCTGTTACCAAGTTCTGCGGCGAAAGCGAACCCGGCATTCGACGGAACTCAGGCGGCCGCTATCGCATCGAAATCGACGATGTCGGCGCGGTGGCCGGTGGCCGCGACAACCCTCAGGAGTTCGTCGCTGGTGAGCGACACCGTGGCCGTGTTGGTCAGCGGGTGAACCGTAATGCGTGGTTTGGCCATCATGTCCTTGGCCAGAACCAGTTGCACGGCGTTGGCCTTGTCGTTGATCAGCGCCAGGGGGCTCACCGAGCCCTGCACGACGCCGAGCGCTTCCAAGAGCGTTTCGCCGCTGGCAAACGAGAATTTCTTGGCGCCGACATGGGCCGCCAGGGACTTGAGGTCGAGACGACGATCGGTCGGCACGCAGACCAGCCAGAGCCCGCCCTTGGCACCTTTGAGCAGCAAGTTCTTTGTGTGGACGCCCTCAAGCGCGCTCCAGAAGGGCAGTGCCTCCTCGACTGTGTGAACCGGCGGATGCTCGATCGAGATGGGCGTGATCGCCAGCTCGGCGAAAAGGGTATCGATGGCAGCACGTGCGTCAGTCATGGGTCACCGTGGTGGTATGGAGCTGCCCCGGTCAATGCCAGGGCAGCGATTTGTGTCACGCGGCGAGTTCGCCATGTGGATCGAGAACGAACTTTACGGCCGCGCCCTGGTCGAAGGTTTCGTAACCCTGCGCCGCGGCATCGAGCGAGATGATGCGGGCATTGACGATGTCGGCGATGGGCAGGCGGTCATGCAGGATGGCCTGCATCAACTGGCGATTGTATTTGATGACCGGGGTCTGGCCGGTGTGGAAGGACTGGGCCTTGGCCCAGCCCAGACCGAAGCGGATCGACAGGCTGCCTTGCTTGGCGACGCTGTCGACGGCGCCCGGATCTGCCGTGACGTAAAGGCCAGGAATGCCGATGGAGCCGGCAGGGCGGGTAATTTCCATCATCTGGTTCAGCACGATGGCCGGCTGCTCGCCGCCCGAATGGCCGCGGGCCTCGAAGCCAACCGCGTCGATGGCGGCGTCGACTTCATCCGACCCGGTGACTTCGGCGATCATCTCGCCCAGGCGATCATGCTTGGACAGGTCGATGGCCGCAAAACCCATCTTGCTGGCGTGGGCCAGGCGATCCTTGTTGAAGTCGCCGATCATGACGACGGCAGCGCCCAGGATCTGTGCCGAGGCGGCAGCGGCCAGACCCACCGGGCCCGCACCCGCCACATATACGGTCGAGCCAACACCGACGCCGGCCTTGACCGCTCCGTGGAAGCCGGTCGGCAGAATGTCGGACAGCATGGTGAGGTCGCGAATCTTGCTCATGGCCCGATCGCGATCGGGGAATTTCAGCAGGTTGAAGTCGGCATAGGGCACGGTGACATAGCGAGCCTGGCCGCCGATCCAGCCGCCCATGTCGACATAGCCGTAGGCGCCGCCGGCGCGCGACGGATTGACCGTGAGGCAGACGCCGGTGTCCTGCGACTTGCAGCACCGGCACCGGCCGCAGGCGACGTTGAACGGAACCGAGACGATGTCGCCCACCTCGAGCATTTCGACGTCGCGGCCCTTTTCGATCACCTGCCCAGTGATTTCGTGGCCCAGCACAAGACCCGGGGCCGCCGTGGTGCGGCCGCGCACCATGTGCTGGTCGGAGCCACAGATATTGGTCGAGATTACCTTGAGGATGACGCCGTGGTCGATACGGCGTCCATCTGGCGCGGCCAGCTTGGCATCCTCGATATCCTGCACTTCGACTTTACCGGGGCCGATATAGACCACGCCGCGATTGCTACTCATCTGCGCCTCCTCGTCATTATCGTTGATGTCCGGTCCGTTTTGGACTCGGACGGTGAGCCAACCTCCTCCAGGCTGGTTTTCATTGGGGCGTCAGACGCCCAATTCGTATTCGCGACAGATGCCGGCCAGCAGGTGCCAGACGTGATCGGAGAAAGAGTGCCAGACCTCGATACGGAAGCGGTCTTCGGCTTCGCGCAAGAGGATGATCTGCACCCGGTCGATAATCGTGCGCCGAGCTTCGCCGACGGCCATTGCACCCACCTCGAACGCGATGCTCGACTGCAGTGCATCGGCAGCGGCGGGCCCTTCCACGGCAATGCCGACTTCGCGGTGGCCGATATCGACGAGGCTGTGGATGGTCGTGGCATAGAGGCCGGCAAAGGCGGCTTCGATGGCGTCCCGCTCGCCTGGGGGTGCGATCAGGAACCATTCGTCCGGACCGATGCAGGCGGCCAGGCGCCCGCCGGACGCGACCAGCCCACCGATCGTTGCGGGCAGGGCGGCGCCCCATACGGCAGAGGCGGCGGCAAGGTTGGCGGGGTCAATGCGCAGGTTGAAGCGCGCAACGTTTTCGACCGGGCGGATGGTAACCGGAGCGGTCCCGGCGGCCAGTTGGCGACCAACCAGAGGATGATGTTCTTGCATCATTTCGGTGCTCCTTACGCGCTCAAGCGCTTGTTTTCAGGGTCCAGGAACACCGTGCCGGTGACCTTGGCGCGTAGCGTGCCTGAGGGCATCGGGATGTGTACCGTCTCACCCATGCGACCATTGCCGCCTTCGACCACCGCCAGGGCGATCGACCGGTTGAGGGCAACGCTCCAGTAGGACGAGGTAACGTGGCCGACCATCTTCATGGGCACTGACTGGTTGGGATCGAGCACGATCTGCGCGCCTTCCTCCAGTACCGTCTTTGGGTCCTCGGTCAGCAGGCCGACGAGCTGCTTGCGATCGGTCTTGAGCATGTCGGGGCGGCTGAGCGAGCGCTTGCCGACGAAATCTGGCTTGGCCTTGCCGATGGCCCAGCCAAGGCCGGCATCATCGGGCGTCAGCGTGCCGTCGGTGTCCTGGCCGACAATGATGTAGCCCTTTTCCGCGCGCAACACGTGCATCGTCTCGGTGCCGTAGGGCGTGATCCCGTATTGCTGGCCGGCTTCAATGAGCTTTTCCCAAATGGCGTGGCCGTAGCGGGACGGCACGTTGACCTCGTAGCCGCGCTCGCCGGTAAAGCTCATGCGGAACAGGCGGGTCGGTACACCGGCGATTTTGCCCTCGGCAATCGACATATGCGGGAAGGCTTCTTCCGAGAGGTCGATGCCTTCGATCAGCGGCGCCAGCAGGTTGCGGGCATTGGGGCCGTTGATGGCGATCACCGACCACTGCTCGGTGGTGGAGGTCAGCCAGACCTTGAGTTCAGGGAACTCGGTCTGGAGGTAATCCTCCATCATGTTGAGCACGCGCGCCGCGCCGCCAGTGGTGGTGGTCACGTGGAAGCGGTCCGTCGTCAGGCGACCGATCACACCGTCATCGCGGATGAAGCCGTCTTCGCCGAGCAGCACGCCATAGCGGGTGCGACCGGGCTGCAGCTTGCTCCAGGGGTTGGTGTACATGCGATTGAGAAATTCGGCGGCGTCGGGGCCAACGATCTCGATCTTGCCCAGGGTGGACGCGTCGAAAATGCCAAGCGAGTCGCGGGTCGCCTTGCATTCGCGGGCGACCGCGGCATGCATGTCTTCGCCCTGCTTGGGGAAGTACCAGGCGCGGCGCCAGAGCGCGACCGGCTCGAACGCTGCACCATGCTCTTCGGCCCAGCTATCGATGGACGTCTTGCGCGTCACGTCGAACAGGCGGCCACGGTTGTAGCCGGCGAAGGCGCCGAAGGTGGTTGGCGTATAGGGTGGGCGGAAGGTGGTGAGACCAACCTGCGGGGCAGGCTTTTGCACGGCATCGGCGGCAATGGTGAGGCCGTTGATATTGGACGTCTTGCCCTGGTCGGTCGCCATGCCGTTGGTGGTGTAGCGCTTGACATGCTCGATGGAGCGGAAGCCTTCGCGCACGGCCAGCCGGATATCCTTGGCGGTCACGTCGTTCTGGAAATCGACGAAGGCCTTGGCGGTGGAGGTGTTCTTGTCGGTCGGCAATTCGCGGCTGGACGTGCCGGTGAGGGCGATTTCGTCGGTGACGGCGTAGGTCGCCGCGGTCCCGGTGAAGCCGGCATCGGCTGCTGCGGCAAGACCCGCTGCGGTGCCTTCGGACAGCGCCTTGGCTAGGCCGAAGTCTCCATTGCCGGCGCCGGCGCAGCGGCTGTGCTCGACATGCTTGGAAGGCAGGAAGACCTGACCGTCCTCGCGCCATTCGAGCTTGCCCTGCGTGTGGGAGAACAGATGCAGGCTGGGGTTCCAGCCACCGCTCATCAGCAGGGCATCGCAGGCAAACTCGCGCGCCTGGCTCGAACTGCCGTCGATGGGCTTGGCCCGCACCGAGGAGACACGCAGCCGGCCCTTGGTGCCGGTGACGGTCCAGCCGGTCAGCACTTCGATGCCGAGGGACGACGCGGTTGCCTTGAGTTCCGCAGGAACATCCTTGCGGATGTCGATGATGGCGCCGACCTTGACGCCAGCACGCGCCAGATCAAAGGCGGCCAGCCAGGCGCTGTCATGGGAGGTCACGACCACCGGTTTGTTGCCAACCTTGACGCCATAGCGGTTGAGATAGGTGCGGGCGGCACTGGCCAGCATGACGCCGGGGCGATCGTTGCCGTCGAACACCAGCGGCTTTTCGATCGAACCCTGGGCGAGCACGACCTGCTTAGCGCGGACCTTCCACATGCGCTCGCGCGGCGTGCCCTCAGGCGCGGAAGCGAGGTGATCTGTGATGCGCTGGCAGAGGCCGACGAAATTCTGGTGGTAATAGCCGATTGCGGTGGTGCGGGGCAGGAGGGTGACATTGGCCATGCCGGCCAGTTCGTCGACGCTGGCCTTGAGCCACGCCCAGCCGGTCTTGCCGTCGATGCCGGCATCGGTTTCGGACAGCAACGAGCCGCCCAGTTCGGCCTGCTCGTCGGCAAGCATCACCTTGGCGCCACTGCGACCGGCCGCGAGGGCGGCGGCGAGGCCCGCCGGGCCAGAGCCGACGACCAGCACGTCGCAATGGGCAAAGCGGCTGGAATAGGTATCCGGATCGGGCTCGACGGGCGACTTGCCCAGGCCCGCCGTGCTGCGGATGATCGGCTCGTAGACCTTGTTCCAGAACGACTTCGGCCACATGAAGGTCTTGTAGTAGAAGCCGGCCGAGAACAGCATGTAGAGCACGTCGTTGATGGCGCCGACGTCGCGCTCCAGCGATGGCCAATGGTTCTGGCTGATGGTCTTGAGGCCCTGCGATACCTCGATCACCGTCGCGCGGGTATTCGGCTCGACGCGGGCCGGACCGTGATCGATGCCGAGCAGCGCGTTGGGCTCTTCCGAGCCAGCGGAGAGGATGCCGCGCGGGCGGTGATACTTGAACGAGCGTCCGACCAGATGCTGGCCGCTGGCGAGCAGGGCAGACGCGACGGTGTCGCCCTCGAAGCCCGCTATGGTCTTGCCGTTGAAGGTGAACTGCACCGGCTTGCTGTGGTTGACGCGCCCGGCGCCGGGAATACGGAACTGGCTCATGGGCTTGTACCTTCGGCTTCGCTCTGGTCGGGGCGCGGCTGGCCGGCCTTGTAGGTCACGACGAACTTGTCGGTGACGGTGTCGCGGACGGCGTTGAAGAAGCGACCGCAGCCATGGATATGGCGCCAGCGTTCGGCATGAATACCGCGCGGATTGGACCTGATGAACAAGTGGTCGCGCCATTGCTCGTCGGTGAAGGTCGACGGGTCCTGCGGACGGGCAATATGGGCCTGGCCGCCATAGGTGAATTCGAGTTCGGGGCGCTCGGCGTTGCAGTAGGGGCAGCGGATGAGAAGCATGGTTCGCCTCCTAGTGCGCGACGGCTGCGGCGGCAGCTTCGTCGATGAGCCGGCCGGTGGTGAACCGCTCCAGCGTGAATGGTGCGTTGATCGGGTGCGGTTCATCGCGCGCGATGGTATGGGCGAACACGTTTGCCGAACCCGGTGTGGCCTTGAAGCCGCCCGTGCCCCAGCCGCAATTGACGTAGAGACCCGGGACCGGAGTCTTGCCGAGGATCGGCGAGCGATCGGGGGTCACGTCGACGATGCCGCCCCATTTGCGCAGCATGCGCATGCGCGTGAAGATCGGGAAGATTTCGCAGATGGCTGCGACGGTATGCTCGATCAGCGGCAGGCCGCCGCGCTGGCTGTAGGACACATACTGGTCCGTGCCCGAACCGATCACCAGCTCGCCCTTGTCGGACTGCGAAATATAAGCGTGCACCGTGTTGGACATGACCACGCAGGGGAAGATCGGCTTTACCGGCTCGGAGACCAGAGCCTGCAGCGGATAGCTTTCAAGCGGCAGGCGGACGCCGGCTGAGTCCATGACCACGGAGGTATTGCCGGCGGCTGACACCGCGACCTTCTTGGCCTTGATGAAGCCGCGAGCCGTCTCGACGCCGATGACTTTGCCCGACGCATCGCGACGGATCGCGGTAACCGGGCAATTCTGGATGATGTCGACGCCACGCGCAGCCGCCCCACGCGCATAACCCCATGCGACGGCGTCATGGCGGGCCACGCCGCCGCGGCGCTGCAGAGCCGCTCCCATAACTGGGTAGCGGGCATTGGGCGAGATATCGAGCGGCGGGCAGAATTCCTTGGCCTGCTCAGCTGTCATCCATTCGTTGTCGATGCCGTTGAGGCGGTTGGAATGCACGTGACGCTTGAAGCTCTGCACGTCGTGCACGTTGTGCGCCAGCATCATCACGCCGCGCTGCGAGAACATGACGTTGTAGTTGAGCTCCTGGGTCAGGCCCTCCCACAGCTTCATCGAATGCTCATAGAGCATCGCGCTTTCGTCATAGAGGTAGTTGGATCGGATGATGGTGGTGTTGCGACCGGTATTGCCGCCGCCCAGCCAGCCCTTGTCGATGACGGCGACGTTGGTGATGCCGTGTTCCTTGGCCAGGTAGTAGGCTGCGCCAAGGCCGTGCCCACCGGCGCCGACGATGATGACATCATATTCAGCCTTGGGCTGGGCGTCGGGCCATTGCGGCTTCCAGTTCTTGTGACCCGTCAGGGCATTGCCGAGCAGTGACGGAAACGAAAAGCGGGTCATCGCCTACCTCGAACGAATAGCGTTGAGGTATCATTGCGACATTGTGCGCGGATGCACAGTACGTTTGCGTCAAACGGATCGCACAAGAACGCCAAAACCTGCGGCAACGCTCTTTGGCTGCGCCCTCGCCAACCCAACAAATGCGACAGTCAGGCCGCTTCAGCGAGGCTGCCGGCCATGGACGCCCGTTTGCGGATTTCGTGCGGCGTGTATTCGAAGCGTTGCCGGAACATCCGGCTCAGATGGGATGAGTCGCAGAAGCCGCATTCCACCGCCACCGCCGCTACCGATTTGTCGGTGGTTTCAAGCAGATGGCGGGCGAAGGTCAACCTGATCTGCAGGAACGCTGCTTGCGGGGATGCGCCCAGAGCGGTTCTGAAATGGCGCTCGAGCTGACGTTTGCTGTGGCCCATGCGGCGCGCCAGCTCCGAGACCGACAGTGGATTGTCGATGTTCTGCTGCATCAGCAGCAGCGCCCGCATCACCATCGGGTCGCGCGTCGAGATGTCCATCGACACGCCGGGCTGCGGCTTTTCGGGACGCATCGCGTCATCGATGATCATGATGTGGAGGCTCTTGCTGGCTTGGGCGCGGCCAACATGCTTCTCGACCAGGTAGGCGGCCAGATGGGCCGAGCTGGCGCCGCCAGAGCAGGTCAGCCGGTCACCGTCATCAATGAAGATCTGGTCGGAGACGGGGTCGAGGCCGTCGAACTGCTCGAGAAAGTCGGCATGGTGGAACCAGCTGACGCAGCAGCGATAGCCGTTCATCAGGCCTGCCTTGTGCAGCAGGAAGCCGCCGGTACAGACGCCGACCAGCGGAACGCCGGCCGCGGCTGCCCTTTCCAAGTAGGCGGTGTATTCGGGGCCAAGGCCGGACATGTCGTCCATGACGCCCCCGATGACGACGATGTAGTCGAACTTGGTCGGATCGCCGAGGCGTTCGTTGGGTTGGACGGTGATGCCGCTGCTGGAGGGAACGGCATTCATCGTGTCTGACAGCACCGTCCAGCCGCACATGATCGGCCGGCTGCGGTCGCCTTCGTCGGCGGCGAGGCGCAGGACATCAACGAAGTTGGCGAAGGCGCAGAGGGTGAAGCGCTTGGCCAGGATGAAGCCGACTGAAAGCCTCAGTCCATCGGGGCGCGACTTGTACGCCCGTGATGACGCATTTGTCCTGCTGCCGCCCCTGGCTTCCATCGCGCCCTCTTGCCGAAAATCCCATGATCAATGTCGTATGGCTAATCCCGATTTGACGCAAACGTTCTGTGCAGAGCGGCGATAGTGTCGCAATGCTCCGTCCATGATCGAGGGAATGACCAAATGAAAGTTCTGGTGCCGGTAAAGCGCGTGGTCGACTTCAACGTGAAGATCCGCGTCAAGGCTGATGGCTCGGGTGTCGACCTCGCCAATGTGAAGATGTCGATGAACCCCTTCGACGAAATCGCCGTCGAGGAGGCCATCCGGCTCAAGGAAGCCGGGAAGGTCACCGAGATCGTCGTCGTATCGATCGGCCCGGCGCAGGCGCAGGACACGTTGCGCACGGCTTTGGCCATGGGCGCCGATCGCGGCATCCTGATCAATGTGGATGGTGTGGTCGAGCCGCTGACCGTCGCTAAACTTCTCAAGGGTGTGGTCGAGGCCGAAGCGCCACGCCTGGTTATCCTGGGCAAGCAGGCCATTGACGACGATTCCAACCAGACCGGGCAGATGCTGTCGGCTTTGCTGGGCTGGTCGCAGGCGACCTTCGCCTCCAAGATCGAACTGGGCGACGACAAGGCCGTGGTGCTGCGTGAAGTTGATGGCGGCCTGCAGTCCATCGAAGTCACGCTGCCCACCATCGTGACGGCAGATCTGCGTCTCAATGAGCCGCGTTACGCCTCGCTGCCCAATATCATGAAGGCCAAGAAGAAGCCGCTCGAGGAGAAGACTGCTGCCGATTACGGCGTGTCGGTCGAGCCGCGCCTTAAGGTGCTGAGGACCGAGGAGCCGGGGACGCGCAAGGCCGGCATCAAGGTCGCCACCGTCGCCGAACTGGTCGACAAGCTGCGCAACGAAGCCCGCGTTATCTGAGCGAGGACATACACATGGCAATTCTTCTTCTCGCCGAACACGACAATGCGACGCTCTCCGAACTGACGGCGCGGGCGCTGACGGCGGCTGCCAAGATTGGTGGCGACGTGGACATTCTGGTTGCCGGCAAGGGCGCGCAGGGCGCTGCCAATGCCGCTGCCGGGCTGGCGGGGGTGCGCAAGGTGCTGCTCGCCGAAAGCGATGCGCTGGCGAACCAGCTTGCTGAACCTCTTGCTGATCTCATCGTGTCGATCGCTTCGGGCTATGACGTGTTCGTTGCTGCTGCGACGACGACGGGCAAGAATGTGTTTCCGCGCGTCGCGGCTCTGCTCGACGTGATGCAGATTTCCGAGATCGTCGAGGTCGTTTCGGCCGATACGTTCAAGCGACCCATCTATGCCGGCAATGCGATCCAGACGGTGCAGTCGACTGACGCCAAGAAGGTCATCACCGTCCGTACCGCTGGCTTCGCGCCAGCTGCTGCAGGGGCAGGGGCGTCGGTAGAGGCGATCACCGCTACGGCGGATCGTGGACTGTCGGTGTTCCTTGAAAACCGTATGGCGAAGAACGAGCGGCCTGAGCTGGGTTCGGCACGTGTCGTGATCTCGGGCGGTCGTGCGCTGGGTTCGCTGGAGAAGTTCCGCGAGATCATCCTGCCGCTGGCCGACAAGCTCGGTGCGGCCGTGGGCGCGTCTCGTGCGGCGGTGGATGCGGGCTATGCGCCCAACGACTGGCAGGTCGGCCAGACCGGCAAGATCGTCGCGCCGGATCTCTACATCGCCATCGGGATTTCGGGTGCCATCCAGCATCTGGCTGGCATGAAGGAAGCCAAGATCATCGTCGCCATCAACAAGGATGAGGACGCGCCGATCTTCCAGGTCGCTGATTATGGCCTGGTCGGTGACCTTTTCGAACTGATCCCGGAACTCGAGCGCCAGCTCTAAGCCCAAACCCGAACGGAAGCACGATGACCGAGACCAAGTTCATTCTGAAATTGAGCTGCCTCGACCAACCCGGCATTGTGGCCGCGATCACCACCGCGCTGGCGGCGCGCGGCGCCAATATTCTGGAATCCAACCAGTTCTGCGACCGCCCGACCAATCAGCTGTTCCTTCGCATCGCCTTCGCGGTGCCGGCGGCGATCACCCGGGATGTGCTGGAATTGGCACTGAAGCCGTCGGTCGATCGCTTCGACATGAAGCTCAAGATCGAGGACCTGTCGCGCCGGCCCAAGATCATCATCATGGTCTCCAAATTCGACCATGGCCTGTTGCACATCCTGTACCAGATCAAGGTCGGCTGGCTGAATGCCGAGGTTGCCGCCGTCGTATCCAACCACGAGGACTCGCGCGGGACGGCCGAGCATGAGGGTATTCCCTACTACTACTGGCCGGTGAACAAGGACAATAAGACCGAGCGCGAAGAGCAACTCATCGAACTGGTCCGGGAAACCGGGTCGGAACTGGTGGTGCTGGCCCGCTATATGCAGGTTCTGTCCGACAACCTGTCGAACCGCCTGTTCGGCATGATCATCAATATCCACCACTCGTTCCTGCCCAGCTTCAAGGGCGCGAAGCCCTATCACCAGGCGCATGAGCGCGGCGTGAAGCTGATCGGCGCGACGGGCCACTATGTGACCGCCGACCTCGATGAGGGTCCGATCATCGAGCAGGAAACCGAGCGTGTCAGCCACGCCATGACGACCGAGGATTTCGTCGCCGCCGGCCGCGATATCGAATCGCGTGTTTTGGCCCGTGCGGTGAAGTTTCATCTGGAAGGCCGCGTCATGCTGAACCATCATCGGACTGTCGTCTTCACGCAGTGATCCTGCGTCCATCGCGCCCACCCATACGGAGTACATAGAGAATGGCAGCGTTTCCCGAAAAGGCGCGGGTCGTCATCGTCGGATTGGGCGGGATCGTGGGCGCGTCGATCGCCCACCATCTGGTCGAGCGCGGCTGGGACGATATCGTCGGTATCGACAAGTCGGGCATCCCCACCGATATCGGCTCCACCGCCCATGCGTCGGACTTTTGCTACACTACCAGCCATGACTTCCTGAGCTGCTGGACCACGCTCTATTCCATCGATTTCTTCGACAAGATGGGCCACTACGCCCGCGTCGGCGGCATAGAAGTTGCCCGTGTCGGCGATGACGCCCGCATGGACGAGATCAAGCGCAAGGTTTCGTCCGGCAAGGCTTTCGGTACGCGCGCGCGGCTGATGGACCCGGCCGAGATCAAGGCGAAGATGCCACTGGTCGAGGAGAGCATGATCCAGGGCGGTCTTTGGGATCCCGATGCCGGCCTCGTCATTCCGCGGTCGCAGACCGTCGCCGGCAAGCTGGTCGACCAGGCGGTCACCGCCGGCAAGCTGCAGGCCTTCGCCAATACCTCCGCCAAGTCGCTGGTGATCGAAGACGGCCGCATTAAGGGCGTCGTCACCGATCGCGGGACCATCATGGCTGACCACGTCGTGGTCTGCGCCGGCCTTTGGGGGCGCCTCATCGCTGAGATGGCGGGAGAGGACTTGCCGGTCATGCCGGTCGACCATCCGCTGACGTTTTTCGGTCCGTATGACGGCTTTGCCGATACCGGCAAGGAGATCGGCTATCCGCTGCTGCGCGATCAGGGCAACTCGGCTTATCTGCGCGACACGGGCGATCCGAAGACCGCCGAAGGTGGCCAGATCGAATGGGGCTATTACGAGGAGCACAATCCGCGCCTCGTGCATCCGCGCGAGCTGCTGGAAAAGGAACAGGCGCGCCTGTCCCCATCTCAGCGTGACCTCGATCTCGAACAGGTCATGGAACCCCTCGAACGCGCCATGGAGCTGACGCCGATCCTGGCTGAGCTTGGCTACAATGAAGGTCACTCATTCAACGGCTTGCTGCAAACCACCACCGATGGCGGCCCGTCGATGGGCGAGAGCCAGAAGGTGCGCGGCCTGTGGTATGCCGTCGGCATCTGGGTCAAGGATGGTCCGGGCATGGGCAAGCTCATTGCCGACTGGATGACCGATGGGCGCACCTCGATCGATCACAACAAGATCGACTATGCTCGCTTTGCGCCTTTCCAGCTGACCGAGCAGTTCATCGAAGAGCGTTGCACCGAGACCGCGCGGAAGATTTACAATCCGCCGGTCCACCCGCGCGAGCCCTTCGCTGGCGGCCGCGGCATCCGCCGCTCGCCCTTCCACGAGCGCGAGAAGGAGCTTGGCGGCTACTTCATGGAACTGGGCGGCTGGGAGCGCGCCCACGGCTACGCCGCCAACGAGCACCTGCTCGAAAAGTTCGGGGACCGCGTGCCGGTGCGTGAGAACGAATGGGACAACCGCCATTTCTGGCGCGTGTCCAATGCCGAGCATCTCGAAATGACCGAGAATTGCGGCATCATCAACCTGTCGCATTTCTACATCTGCGACATCGAGGGGCCCGACCATGTCGAGCTGATGGAGTGGCTCTGCGCGGCCAAGATCGGCGGCGATGCCAATATCGGAAAGGGCATCTACACCCACTTTCTCGACGACCAGGGCATGGTGCGAGCCGACTTCACCGTCATCCGCATGGCCGACCGTATTCGCATGGTCAACGGCGCCGATGCCGGGCCGCGCGACCTGCAGTATATGCGCCGCACGGCGCAGGATCGCGGGCTCGACGTCACCATCACCGACGTGACCGAGAAGAACATCACCATCGGCATCTGGGGCCCGAACGCGCGCGAAAACCTCAGCAAGCTGGTGGAAGATCCATCGGTGCTGCTGGCAGAAAACTTCCCGTTTGCTGCCATCAGGCCGCTCACCATTGCCGACAAGTCGGTGACTGCGTTCCGCATTTCCTATGTTGGCGAGCAGGGCTGGGAGCTGCACATGGCCTACGAAGACGGCCTGGCGGTGTGGGATGCGTTGCGTTCCACCGGCGTCATTGCCGTGGGCGTCGAGACCTACGCCAATACCCGCCGCATGGAGAAGAGCCTGCGCTTGCAGAATGCGGACCTGCTGACCGAATACAACCTGCTCGAAGCCGACCTGGCCCGTCCGAAGGTCAAGGAGGCCGACTTCTGCGGCAAGGCCAAGCATGTTGAGTATCGCGAGCGCGAGCACCAGCCGGCCATGCTCTGCACGCTAGTCATGAACGACAACGTCGACAGCAAGGGCGTGGCGCGCTTCCCGGTCGGCATCATGCCGGTAATGGACCCGGCGACGGGTGAGACGCTGGTGGATGAACTGGGCCGCCGGTCGTTTACCACCTCGGTGGCGTATGGCCCGACCATCGGTAAGAACATCGCTCTGGCCTATCTGCCGTGGAGCCATTGCCAGGTTGGACGGCAGGTGACGCTGGAATATTTCGGCGAAACTTATCCGGCTGAGGTCGCCAGCGTCGGCTACAAGCCGCTCTACGACCCGGAAAATCTCAAGCCGCGAAGCTGAGATAGAGCAGGGCGCCTGTCGCCCGTTCGAGAGGCATGATTTGGAGAGCAAGGCGCTGTTGTGCCTTGCTCTTTTCGCATTGGCCAGTCGCAGCACTTTCGCTATGTTGCGGCGTTTTTCTCAGCCTGACCTTCGTCCCGTGACCCATGCTGCCCGTCTGCAAGCTACGCTCGACCTGATGCATGAGGTCGACACCACCCCGCGCCCGGCGGACGCTGTCGTCTCTGCCTGGTTTCGGTACCGGCGCCATATCGGCGACGCGGATCGCGGGCACATTTTCGAACTGCTCTATGCGCTGCTCCGGCACCATGCCCGCCTGGGCTGGTGGCTGGCACAGTACAATCGTCAGGACGTACCCCGCAATCGCCTGCTGGCCTGGCTTGTGCTGGGCGAGGGCAAGACGACGGAGCAGGTGCAACGCCTGTTCAACGGGGAAAAGTTCTGCCCAGCGGTGCTGAAGGAGAGTGAGCGGGCGTTGCTGACAAAGCTGCAGGGCTGCGCGATCGACGATGCCTCCATGCCAGACGCCGTGCGCTTCGAATGCCCTTCATGGGCGATGGATCCTCTGCGGCGCCGTTTCCAGGAGGCGTTCGAGCAGGAGATGGCGGCCATGCAGACACCCGCTCCGCTCGACTTGCGCGTCAACCCGATCAAGTCGACGCGCGAGGCGATGCTCAGTGATCTGCGGGCTCTTGGCCTCAAGCCGGAGGCATCACGCATGGCGCCGCATGGCATCCGCCTCAACGAACGGCTCTCGCTGGCCAAACTGCCGATGTTGAAGGAAGGCGAGGTCGAGATTCAGGATGAAGGCTCGCAGCTTGTCGCCATGCTGGTCGATGCGCGGCCGGGCGACCGGGTGGTCGACTTTTGCGCCGGCGCCGGTGGCAAGACGCTGGCCATTGCCGCGCAGATGGCCAACAAGGGCCATGTGATTGCCTGTGACGTGCTTGAGGGCCGTTTGAAGCGCGGGGCCGAGCGGTTCCGGCGGGCGGGGTTGCACAATATCCAGACCAAGCTGCTGGCCAGCGAAACGGATAAATGGGTGAAACGCCACAAGGGCGGTTTTGATCGCGTGCTGGTGGATGCGCCCTGCAGTGGCACCGGCACCTGGCGGCGCAATCCCGATGCCCGCTGGCGTCCCGAGGATGAGCAGGGCGTGGGGCATCTGGTGGCACTGCAGGCAAAGATTCTGGCGAGCGCAGCGCGGCTGGTGCGGCCTGGTGGACGGTTCGTCTACGCCACGTGTTCGCTTCTATCCGAGGAGAATGAGGAGCAGGTGGCTGCTTTCCTGGCCGCTCATCCCGACTTCAAGGTCCTGCCGCTGCGCGAGGCCGCGCCCGGCCTGCCTTCGGCCGATCCGTATTACCTGTCGTTGACGCCCGCACAGCACGATACGGACGGGTTCTTCGCGGCGGTCATGGTGCGGGAGACTTTGCCGGAATAGGGGGCTCGCGTGTCTGGCACGATCTCGCCACCGCACCGGACGGCACCTCCCCTTGATGTGGGAGGATGGAGGGGGTGAGAGCGCCCCGATATTGGGGTCAACCCCCTCCCTTGATCCCTCCCCACAGAGGGGGAGGGTGTCGACTGCACCATCGCTGACCACCGAAAGAAGAACCTTACTTCTTGAACAGCGGCACGCCCTTGGTGGTAAATTTCAGCGCCCGGCTATTGGGGCGAACCGGGCGCTTGACGCCGGCGGCCTTGCCCGTACCCGGCGGCTGGTAGTTCGGCACCAGTTGGTCGGGACGCGGGCCGATCAGGTCGGCGCGGCCCATTTCCTTGAGCGCATCGCGCAGCAGCGGCCAATTGTCCGGATCATGGTAGCGCAGGAAGGCCTTGTGCAGCCGGCGCTGCTTGGTGCCGCGCACGGTACCGACTTCGTCGCTGCCGCCACGCTTGACGCCTTTGAGCGTGTTGACGCCGGTGTGGTACATGGCGGTCGCGGTGGCCATGGGCGAAGGCAGGAAGGTCTGCACCTGATCAGCGCGATAGCGGTTCTTCTTGAGCCACAGCGCGAGGTTCATCATGTCCTCGTCGGTCGTGCCCGGATGCGCCGCGATGAAATACGGGATCAGGTAGTATTTCTTGCCGGCCTCGGCCGCCGCAGCGTCGAACATCTCCTTGAACTTGTCATAGGTGCCGATGCCGGGCTTCATCATCTTGTCGAGCGGGCCGCGCTCGGTGTGCTCGGGGGCGATCTTGAGATAGCCGCCGACGTGGTGGGTCACCAGTTCCTTGACATATTCCGGGCTGGTCACCGCGAGGTCGTAGCGCACCCCGGAGGCAACCATCACCTTCTTGACGCCCTTGGTCTCGCGCACCTTGCGATAGAGGCGGATGAGATCGTCGTGTGATGTGTTGAGGTTGGGGCAGATATTGGGGAACACGCAGGACGGCAGGCGGCAGGCCGCCTCGATCTTGGGATCCTTGCAAGCCATCCGGTACATGTTGGCCGTCGGGCCGCCGATATCGGAGATCACGCCGGTAAAGCCTGGCGTCTTGTCCTGGATCTGCTCGATTTCGCGCAGGATCGATGCCTCGGAGCGATTCTGGATGATGCGGCCTTCATGCTCGGTGATCGAGCAGAAGGTGCAGCCGCCGAAGCAACCGCGCATGATGGTGACCGAAAACTTGATCATGTCCCACGCGGGGATCTTTTCATCGCCGTAGGAGGGGTGGGGGGCTCGGGCATAGGGCAGGTCGTAAACCGCATCCATCTCGTCCGAAGTCAGCGGAATGGGCGGCGGATTGAGCCAGAGATCGCGGTCGCCGTGGCGCTGGACCAGCGGCCGGGCATTGCCGGGATTGGCCTCACGGTGGAGCACACGCGAGGCGCGGGCATAGGCCTCCTTGTCGTTCTCGACAGCTTCGAAGGCCGGCAGCCGGATCACGGTGTCGCCGCGGGTGCGGGTCGCGCCCTCGTCGTCGGAGTCGAGATCGTCGGCATGCAGCTCGGTGTAATGCTCGGGCACGCGGCGGAACAGCGCGACGCCTCTGACATCGTCGAGCTCGCGCACGCCTTCGCCGTCAGCCATGCGCCTGGCCACCTCTACGACCGCACGCTCGGCATTGCCATAGACCAGCAGATCGGCCTTGGCATCGGCCAGGATCGAGCGGCGCACCTTGTCGGACCAGTAGTCATAATGGGCGATGCGGCGCAGCGACGCCTCGATGCCGCCCAGCACGATCGGCACGTCCTTGTAGGCCTCGCGGCAGCGCTGGGTGTAGACGATGGTGCAGCGGTCCGGCCGCTTGCCGCCCTCGCCGCCCGCCGTATAGGCGTCGTCGTGGCGCAGTTTGCGATCGGACGTATAGCGGTTGACCATGGAATCGAGGTTGCCGCCGGTCACGCCGAAGAACAGCCTGGGCTTGCCAAGTGCCTTGAAAGGCTCGGCCGATTGCCAGTCGGGCTGCGAGATGATGCCGACCCGGAAGCCCTGGGATTCGAGCAGCCGGCCGATAATCGCCATGCCGAAGCTGGGATGATCGACGTATGCGTCGCCTGTTACCAGCACGATGTCGCATTCGTCCCAGCCGAGCGCATCCATCTCGGTGCGGCTCATGGGCAGGAACGGCGCTGCTGGTCGAGCGGCATGCATCGGGAGGCGCGACAGTGACGTCACGGCTTGCTGGGCGCTGGCTATGGTTTCCATGGTGGCGACGTATAGTCCGGTGCCGTGAAAAATTCAACCAAGCGGAAATTCGGGCCTGAATCGAACGCCCTTACGAAATCCTTATGCCGACCCTCAGCTTTCCATATGGCAATCTGACGGCGGTCAGGTCCACTGCATGAGCCTCATATCACGAGGCACGTCATGCTTGATTTCGCTTTCATCGCCCTTGGCGCCGGCACGTTGCTCGCCCTGGCGGCCTATGCCGCCGGGCTCAACCGGTTGTGAGCCCGGCCATGCTCATCATTTCCTTCATCATCGCGCTCGCGCTGGCCGTCTACCTCGTGGTGACGCTGTTGGCGCCCGAGCGCTTCTGACATCGGAGCCATCATGTCTCTATCAGGCTGGCTGCAGATCGGCTTCGTGCTGGTTGCGGTCCTGGTGCTGGTCAAGCCGCTGGGCCTCTACATGGCCAGCGTCTTTACCGGCAAACGCAATTTTCTTTCGCCCGTGCTCGGCCCCGTCGAGCGCGGATTTTACGCGCTCGCCGGTGTTCGGCCTGACAAGGAGCAGACATGGCTCGGCTATACGCTGAGTGTCCTGATCTTCAGCATCGTGGGCTTCATCGGGCTCTATGCCATCCTGCGCTTGCAGAATGTGTTGCCGCTCAATCCGCAGGGCTTTCCGGCGCTCTCGCCCGATCTGGCCTTCAACACGGCGGCGAGCTTCGTCACCAACACCAACTGGCAGAGTTATGGCGGCGAGACCACCATGAGCCATCTCAGCCAGATGCTTGGCCTGACGGTGCAGAACTTTGTGTCGGCGGCAACCGGCATCGCTGTCGCCATTGCCCTGACCCGTGCATTCATGCGCTCGGGCGTCAATGAGCTCGGCAATTTCTGGGTCGACCTGACGCGCGCTACGCTCTACGTGCTGCTGCCGCTGGCCATCGTCGTTGCGCTGGTCTTTGTTGCCATGGGCCTGCCGCAAAGTCTGGATGCCAGCTTTGTCGCCACCACCCTTGAAGGCGTGCAGCAGACCATCGCCACCGGACCGGTCGCGAGCCAGGAAGCGATCAAGCAGCTCGGGACCAATGGCGGGGGCTTCTTCAACGTCAACGCTGCCCATCCGTTCGAGAACCCGACGGCCTTCAGCAACTATCTCAATATCATCGCCATGCTCTCGGTATCGGCCGCACTGGTCTATGCCTTTGGCCAGATGGTGGGCAGCCGCCGGCAGGGCTGGGCGCTGATTTCGGTCACGGTCATCATGCTGGTCATCGGCACCGGGGCAATCTACTGGGCCGAGACCTTTGGCAATCCACTGCTGACCGCAGTCGGCGTCGATCCTTCCATGGGCAACATGGAGGGCAAGGAGGTCCGCTTCGGCCAGGCGATGAGTGCGCTCTATTCGGCGGTGACTACTGGTCTGTCGGATGGCGGCGTCAATGCCATGCATTCCTCGCTGACCCCCCTGGGTGGTCTGGTGCCGATGTTCCTGATCCAGCTGGGCGAAGTGCTGCCGGGTGGTGTTGGGTCGGGACTCTATGGCCTTGTCGTCTTCGCCATTCTCGCCGTTTTCGTGGCGGGGCTGATGGTCGGGCGGACGCCCGAATTCCTCGGCAAGAAGATCGAGGCGCGCGAGATGAAGCTGGCCATGCTGGCCATCCTCATCCTGCCGCTGACCATCCTGGGCTTCACTGCGGTCTCGGCCGTGGCCGAATTCGGCACCAGCTCGATCCTCACGCCCGGCCCCCATGGCCTCAGCGAAATCCTCTACGCCTATACCTCGGCGGCAGGGAACAACGGCTCGGCCTTTGGCGGCCTCACCGCCAATACGCCCTGGTACAATACCACGCTGGGCATCGCTATGCTGCTGGGGCGGTTTGCTTATCTCGTGCCGGTTCTGGCCATTGCCGGGGCGCTGGCGAAGAAGCCCCGCATCGCCGCGTCCTCGGGCACCTTCCCGACCGACCGGCCGCTGTTTGTCGGCCTGCTGATCGGCATCATCCTCATCCTGGGCGGGCTGCAATTCTTCCCCGCCCTGGCTCTCGGACCCATCGTCGAGCACTTCGTCATGCTTGCCGGCCAGAGCTTTTAGGAACATCCCATGTCCACCACAAAATCCATCTCCATGCTGGACCCGGCCATTCTCGTGCCGGCCCTGCGCGACGCCTTCATCAAGCTTGATCCCCGTCAGCTGGTGCGAAATCCGGTGATCTTCGTCACCGAGATCGTCGCCGTGCTCGTCACTGTGATCTTCGTGCAGGACCTGACGGGTGGCATCGACGCGGCTTTCTCCGGGCAGATCGCGCTCTGGCTCTGGTTCACCGTGCTCTTCGCCACCTTTGCCGAATCCGTCGCCGAAGGACGCGGCAAGGCGCAGGCTGAAAGCCTCAAGCGGGGCAAGTCGGACCTGTTTGCCAAGAAGCTGCTGTTTCCCGACCAGAAGGATAACCACGCCTGCGAAGTCATCTCTGCCACCACGCTCAAGGTTGGCGATATTGTCCTCGTCGAGGTCAACGACCTCATGCCCGGCGATGGCGAAGTCATTGAAGGCGTTGCTTCTGTCAACGAGAGCGCCATTACCGGCGAGTCCGCGCCGGTTATCCGCGAGGCCGGTGGCGATCGCTCAGCCGTGACCGGTGGCACGCAGGTCATCTCCGACTGGCTCAAAGTGCGCATCACCACCAAGCCCGGCGAGACCTTCGTCGATCGCATGATTGCGCTGATCGAAGGCGCCAAGCGGCAGAAGACGCCTAACGAGATCGCCCTGTCGATCCTGCTGAGCGGCCTGACGCTGGTGTTCCTGATCGCCGTTGTCACCCTCTATGGCCTCGCCGCCTATTCCGGTACTGACCTGTCCGTCGCCGTGCTGGCGGCTTTGTTGGTGACGTTGATCCCCACCACGATCGGCGGGTTGCTGTCGGCCATCGGCATTGCCGGCATGGACCGGCTGATCCGGTTCAACGTCATCGCCACCTCGGGCCGTGCCGTGGAAGCGGCCGGCGACGTCGATACGCTGCTGCTCGACAAGACCGGCACCATCACCTTCGGCAACCGCATGGCCTCCGAATTCCTGCCTGTGGCCGAGGTCAGCGAGAAAAATCTGGCTGAGGCAGTGCTACTGGCCAGCCTCAGCGACGAAACCGCCGAGGGCCGCTCCATCGTGGCGTTGGCCAAGGCGGATTTCGGGCTGACCGAGCCCAACCTTGCCGGCAAGGGCGCCACGACCATCGCTTTTTCGGCCCAAACCCGCATTTCGGGCATCGACCTCGACGGCCGTCGCATCCGCAAGGGTGCCGTGGATGCGGTGCTGAAATTCGTTGGCCTCGACAAGGCGCAGGCAGGTCCGGAATTCAACAAGGCCGTCGATGCCATTGCCCGCTCGGGCGGTACGCCGCTGGCCGTGGCCGAAGGCGAGCGCCTGTTGGGCGTGGTTCATCTCAAGGATGTGGTCAAGCCCGGCATCAAGGAGCGCTTCGCGGCCCTCCGCGCCATGGGTATCCGCACGGTGATGGTCACAGGCGACAACCCCATCACGGCGGCCGCCATTGCCTCGGAAGCCGGAGTCGATGACTTCCTGGCCGAGGCTACACCGGAGCAGAAGCTCGACTATATCCGCAAGGAACAAACCGGCGGCCGCCTGATCGCCATGTGTGGCGACGGCACCAATGACGCCCCCGCCTTGGCCCAGGCCGATGTCGGCGTCGCCATGCAGTCGGGCACGCAGGCGGCGCGCGAGGCCGGCAACATGGTCGACCTGGATTCCAGCCCAACCAAGCTCATCGAGATCGTCGAGATCGGCAAGCAGATCCTGATGACTCGCGGTGCCCTCACCACCTTCTCGATCGCCAATGACGTGGCCAAGTATTTTGCCATCATCCCGGCATTGTTCCTCGTCACCTATCCGGAGCTTGGCGCGCTCAACATCATGGGGCTCCATTCGCCGCAATCGGCGATCCTGTCGGCGGTGATCTTCAACGCCCTGATCATCGTGGCGCTGATCCCGCTGGCCCTGCGCGGCGTGAAATATCGCCCGGTCGGCGCCGCCGCGCTGCTGTCCCGCAACCTGCTCGTTTACGGCCTGGGCGGACTCATCGCCCCCTTCATCGGCATCAAGCTGGTGGATCTGGCGGTGACGGCTCTCGGTATCATCTAGGAGGTCGCAACCATGCTCGACCAAATTCGTCCCGCCATCGTTCTCACCGTGCTGCTCTCGGCCGTGACCGGCCTGGCCTATCCGCTTGCCATTACGGGTGCTGCGCAAGCGGCATTTCCGGGGCAGGCCAATGGCAGCCGAATCGAACGCGACGGCGTCACCATCGGATCCGACCTGATCGGGCAGAACTTCGCCCAGCCGGGCTATTTCTGGCCGCGTCCATCAGCTACTGGGCCAGACCCCTACAACGCTGCGGCTTCAAGCGGGTCCAACTACGGCCCGACCGACGCAAGGCTGATTGAGCGCGCCTCCGCCTCGGTCGAAGCGTTGGGCGGTGGAGTGGTGCCGGCTGACGGAGTGACCACTTCTGCCTCAGGTCTCGATCCTCATATCAGCCCGCAATATGCGGCCAGTCAGGTGGCGCGCGTTGCTACGGCTCGGGCTGTCGATCCCTCGGTTGTTGAAGGTGTGCTGGCAAGTGTGACGGAAGGCCCCGCCTTGGGTATATTCGGCGAACCGCGCGTCAACGTGCTGCGCCTCAACGTGGCGCTGGACGAGGCTGCGCCTAACGGGAACTGATATGGCCCGCCAGACCGAAACACAGAGGCCGGACCCAACCGCCCTGCTGCAGCTTGCCTCGAAGGAAAATCGCGGCAAGCTGACAGTGTTTCTGGGCGCTGCACCCGGTGTAGGGAAGACCTATGCCATGCTGGAGCGGGCAAGGGGCCTCAAGGCCAATGGCGTTGACGTTGTTATCGGTTTGGTTGAAACTCACGGTCGCAGCGATACGGCGCGACTTGCCGAAGACATTGAGGAGCTGCCGCGCCAGAACAATGGCGGGCCTTATGGCGAATTCGACCTCGATGCCGCTCTGGCGCGCCGTCCTGCTCTGCTGATCGTGGATGAACTGGCCCATACCAACGCGCCGGGCTCACGCCATCCCAAGCGCTATCAGGACATCGCCGAATTGGTCGGCGCCGGAATCGACGTCTGGACTGCGCTCAACATCCAGCATCTGGAAAGCCTGTCAGACCTGATCGCCCGCATTGCCGGCATCCCGGTGCGCGAGACGGTGCCCGATATCGTGCTCAAGACCGCCGACGAGGTGATCCTCGTCGATATTCCGCCCGCCGAACTGATCGCCCGGCTGCATGCCGGAAAGGTCTACATGCCTGACAACGCGCAGCGGGCGCTGGACGGCTTCTTCAAGCCCGCCACGCTGACCGCGCTGCGTGAGCTGGCCTTGCGCCGCGCCGCCGACCGGGTCGATGACCAGATGGTCGATTTCCTGCGCCAGAGCGCCGTGGAGGGCCCCTGGGCCACCGGCGAGCGCTTGCTGGTCTGCGTCGGGCCCGACCAGATGTCGGAAAGGGTGGTGCGCGTCGCCAGCCGCTTGGCCTCGGGGCTCAATGCTCGCTGGCTGGTCGTGTCGCTGACGCGCCCCGGCGCTCCGTTGCCAGAGCCTGCAGAGGCTGAACGGTTGGAAGAAACGCTGCGTCTGGCGGAGCGGCTGGGCGCTGAAACGCGCCGCGAAGCGGCGGGCGATTTTGTCGAGGCCATCCAGCGCATCGCCCGGCGCGAGCACATCACCCAGATCGTCATTGGTCGTCCGGCCGGTACGCACTGGTTCCGCCGCTCGCTGCCCGACGCCATCCTGCAGCAGGCGGGTGATATTGGGGTCCATGTCGTTCCTGGTGGTTCGGCGGCGGCAGCGCGGTCACCGCGCAAACGCGTCACCTTGCCCGAATGGGTATTGACGCTGGGCCTGCCGCTGGTCTCGGTTGGAGCCACGACGCTGTTCGGCCTGGGCATCAATGCGTTGATCGCGTTGCAGAACCTGTCCATGCTCTATCTGGCGGCGGTATTGCTTTCCGCCGTCATTGCCGGGCGCTTCTCGGCTCTGCTGGCTGCGATCCTGTCCTTTCTCGCCTACAACTTCTTCTTCATCGAACCGACCGGCGAACTGACCGTGGCGCAGCCACAGGAGGTGCTGTCGCTGGTCATTTTTATCGCCGTGGCATTGGCAGCAGGCCAGCTCGCGGCGCGACTGCGCGAACAGGTCGAACTCGCTCGCAGCCAGGCGCGGCAGAGCCAGTCCCTACTCGACTTTTCGCGCAAGCTCTCCGGTGCCCATGGCCAGGACAGCGTGCTTGACGCCATTGCCAGCCACCTCCATGCCAGCTTGGGCCGCCCGGCCGTGGTGCTGGTGCCCGACGACGCGGGCGAGCTCGATCTTGCCGCCGTCTGGCCGCCGGATCAGTCGCTTGATAGCACCGAACTGACCGCGGCCCGCTGGGCGTTCGAGAAGAGGGAGCCCGCGGGCTTCCTGACCGGTACGCTGCCGCAGGTGCGCTACCTGTTCCGTCCAGTGGTCTCGGCCCAGCGGCTGCTTGGCGTGGCTGGGCTGGTCATGGGGCCGGGGGACGCCCCGCTGCCACCGGATGACGACCGCACCTGGACAGCGTTGCTCGACCAGGCGGCCATCGCGCTCGATCGCGCCCGGCTTAGTCGCGAGAGTGCCCTGGCCTCGGTGGCGCGCGAAGGCGAGAAGGTCCAGGCAGCCTTGCTGTCGTCGTTGTCGCATGACCTGCGCACGCCACTAGCCTCGATCACCGGCGCGGTGACCACGCTGCGGCAACTGGGCGAAAAGATGCCGGCGGAAAGCCGGGACGACCTGCTGCTGTCCATCGAAGAGGAATCCGGTCGGCTGAACCGGTTTGTGGCCAACCTGTTCGACATGACACGCATCGAAGCGGGCATGATGAAGGCACGGCGCGATCCGATCGATGTTGCCACGATCATCGATGCCAGCGCTGCTCGAGCCCGCAAGGTGCATCCTGATCTGGTCATCGAGGTAAGCGTCGCTCAGGATTTGCCGCGGGCGCTGGGTGACGCCGCACTGCTTGAGCAGGTGTTGTTCAATTTGCTGGACAATGCCAGCAAATATGGCGGAGTGGGGCAGCCAGTGGCGGTCTATGCCCGCGAGGATGACGGCATCATGAGCATTTCGGTGACCGATCAGGGCAGGGGCATTCCGGAGGCCGATATCGAGCGCATCTTCGACAAGTTCTATCGCCGCGCCAAGGGCGATGGTCGCCCGGCCGGCACGGGTCTGGGCCTGTCGATTGCCCGGGGCCTGATGACGGCAATGGGCGGTTCGATCAAGGCGGTCAGCCCCGCTATGCGCAAGCGCGGTACACGGTTCACCCTGCGCCTGCCACTGGCCGGCAAGGGGGACTGATGCAGCCGCGTATTCTGGTCGTCGACGACGAGCCACAGATCCAGCGCTTTCTCCGGCCTGCGCTTACCGCCGCCGGCTTTGACGTCGAGACGGCCTCCACCGTGGCCGAGGCGAAGCGGCTTGCTGCGACCCGCGCACCGGCACTCATTGTGCTCGACCTTGGTCTGCCTGATGGCGACGGCAAGGATGTGATCGAGACGGTCCGCGCCTTCTCAGCCGTGCCGATCATCGTTCTGTCGGCCCGCGACCAGGAGGTTGAGAAGATCGCCGCGCTCGACCTGGGTGCAAATGACTATGTCGAAAAGCCATTCGGTATCGGCGAGTTGCTGGCCCGCATCCGCGTGGCATTGCGGCAGGCTGATTCAGCGCCGGTCACAGCAGGCAAGCGGGCCTTTGGCAGTATCGAGCTCGATATCGAGCATCGGCGGATCACGGTTGGTGGCGAGGAAGTTCACCTGACGCCCAAGGAGTTCGACCTGTTTTGCCTGTTGGCGGCAAATGCCGACCGCGTCGTTACGCACCGCCACGCTCTGACCGCCATCTGGGGTGCGGCGCATCAGGACGATGTGCAATATCTGCGCGTGGTGGTTGGGCAACTCCGGGGGAAGCTCGAGCGCGATCCCAAGGCTCCTACGCACCTGCTGAGCGAGCCGGGTGTCGGCTATCGCCTGGTCGAATAGGAATGCGCGGCGCTACTCTTCGTCGTCCTCGACATCAGTGAGATAAACCGAGATCTCGATGTCTATGCCGTGGGCTGCAATCGCCGCTGCGACATGGGCGGGCAGGCGAGCGGACATGGCTTCGCCGTGTTCCGGGTAGTCGAAGGCGAGATCCAGCACGGCCTTGCCGATGCGGCGGTCGTCCAGCATCGCCGCGATGGCCGGGCCCGATCGCTCCGCCAGCTCCAGCAGCGTCCGCACGGGGTTGGCCACTGGCACATCGACCTGCGCATAGAAGCTGCCCTCGGCATCCTCCGGCTCATAGCGGCTGCAGAGCTGCTTAAGGCCAGCATCGAGGGCATATTGGTCGAGGGTTACACCCGACAGGCGCAGTGCGATGGCGAAGGGCGCGAACTGGCTCATGCGGTCCGTCCGGCAGTGGCCGCGAACAGGGCGATGGCGGCGGCATTGGACACGTTCAGCGACTTGATCGGACCCGGCATGTCGAGCTTGACCATCTCGTCGCACAGTTCGCGGGTGCGCTGGCGCAGGCCCTTGCCCTCGGCGCCCATAACGATGGCGAGGGGTTGATCGTCTGTGCGCGGCTTGAGCTGATGTTCTGATTCGGAGTCAAAGCCCAGCACCAACATGCCGCGATCCTTGAGCTTCTGCAGCGCATCGCCCAGGTTTCGGACCTCGATCATCGGCACCAGGTCGAGTGCGCCGGAGGCCGATTTGGCCATTACGCCGGTCTCGCGCGGCGAGTGGCGGGCGGTTGTGATGACCGCATCGGCACCGAAGGCGCAGGCTGTGCGCAGGATGGCGCCGACATTGTGCGGATCGGTGATCTGGTCAAGCACCACCACCAGCCTGAGTGGCTTGATATCGTCTAGTCCAAACCGGCTTACTGGATCGACTTCGAGCGCTGCGCCCTGGTGAACGGCGTCATCGCCCAGCAGCTTGTCCAGCTCCTTGGGTGTGATCTCCTTGACCGGAACCTTGCCGATCTCGCCGGTTTCCTTCAGCCGCATCAGCGCGTTCGGCGTGGCCAGCAGCACCTTCTTGATGCGGTTCTTGTTGTCCAGCGCGGCACGCACCGTGTGCAGGCCATAAAGATAGACCGGCCCGGCATCGGGATCGTATTTCGGCTTGGGTGGGAATTTGTTGAAGCTCATGCGCGAGCCGTAGCGCCTTTGTACGAAAGCGGCAAGCGGCCGAGGGGGCAGGGCGCGTGAGGCTCGGTATTCGTTAAAATTGTCGACATGCGTTTTACCGCCCGGATGCATTCGTCTGGCAGATTGAACGCATGAGCCAGTTTGTGGAAAAACGCCGTCATCGGCGTCATACATCGAAGCTAAATGCCACGGCCGTCGCCGGTAGTGGCGGGCTGCTGCGGCTTGCGACGACCATCATCAACCTTTCCAGCAGCGGCGCTATGCTGGAGCTGGCTGACAGCTCGGCACTCACGGACACGGTGACCCTGCTTTATGGTCATTCCATCGAGCCCTGCACCGTAGTCTGGAAGCGCGACCGCTATGCCGGCGTGCGCTTTGACGCGCCGGCTCTGGGCAGCGCAGCCTGAAGCGCGATAGGCGCGGGGGCATGCCCACATCGTCCCGACCGAGGGGCCAAATCTGTGTAGCGTGGCTTTTGAGAAAAGCCCGCAATCACTGGTATGTGGGGTGTGCCCGAAGGGCCGTTGGTGGAGGGGACTGGATTCGAACCAGTGTACGCTAAGCGGTCAGATTTACAGTCTGATGGATTTAACCACTCTCCCACCCCTCCACTACAACGTCGCTTGGGTAGGACACGAAGCGCCGGGGCGCCGCGTTCGGGCGGTTTATGGTGGTCTGTGACAGGAGTGTCAACACCCCATAGGCAAAGCCCTGTAAAAAACCCGGCAGGTTAGCAAAAGTGGTTGTTGTGCCAACTGCTTGCCGATGCCGCCGCCGATCCGTCAGGGATTGGCTGCGGCCCACTTGGCTCGGATAAAGGCGATGGATTCGGCGAAGAGTGTTTCAAAATCGGGGAAGAGCGGTCGCCAGACACGGGTGGCTGCCGCCAGTTCCGGCAAACCGGCGCCGAAGGCCTCCAGCGTCACCCAGCCGTCGTAGCCGGTTGTCCGCACGGCGCTGAACACAGCGTCGAAGTCGATCTGGCCGCGGCCGGGAATACCACGATCGTTCTCCGAGACGTGCAGCACACCCATAGATGGACCAAGTGTCGCTATAGCGCGGGGCTGGCTCTGTTCCTCGATATGGGCGTGGAACGTATCATACATAATGCGACACGCCGGATGATCCACCAGGTCCAGATAGGCCCGTGCCTGTGCCATGGTGTTGAGAAAATAGGTTTCGAAGCGGTTGAGCGGCTCGATGCTCAGACAGACGCCACTGGCGCTGGCCCGTTCCGCCAGGGCGTGATGCGCTTCGGCGCCATAGCGCAACTCGTCCGCTGTCGGACCGGTCCCAGTGAAATGACCGATCGGTGCGTGGATCGGACCGCCCAGGCTTTCCGAGCCCAGTGCCAGCGCACAATCCAGCGCCCAATCGAGATGTTTTCGGCCGGCGGCCCGAATGTCGGGATCGTCGCTGACCGGATTGGCGTGACTGGATGGAATCACCGAGGTCGAAGTGCGCCGCAGGCCGATGGCATCGAGTTCGCGACCCAGCCAGCCGTAATGTTCCGGAGCACCGCGTAGCACCGGGATCTCGACCCCATCGTAGCCGAGGTCCTTCAGGTGGCGGATGATCGGCAGATGGTCCGCCTCGATGAAGCCGCTGAGGCACAGCAGATTGATGCCGACCTGCATTGTCGTCTCCAAGCTCTGCTGTCGGGAAGGGAAGTCTTTGGAGCGGGTAGCGGGAATCGAACCCGCATATTCAGCTTGGAAGGCTGCTGCTCTACCACTGAGCTATACCCGCCCGGTCGATGACCGACTGCACAGGCATTAGCCCGGCAGCGTTCGGCCTGCAACCCCAGATTGGATCAATCTGTCAGCCGCTGCGGTACAGCGGCAATACGCTGTTTCTAGCGGCTAGAGCCAGCCGGCGAGGATACCTACACCGCCCAGCGCAAAGCCGCCGCCGGCGACTTGCGCGGCTATCTTGCCGTAGCGCCCAACGATCCGCGAAACACCCAGTGCTGCGCCGATGCCGGCGAGGTGGAGCAGGGTGGTGGCCGCGATGAAGCCGAGCGCATAAGTTAGCCCGCCGGCATCTTCCGGCATTTCAGCGCCATGGGCATGGCCGTGAAAGATGGCGAAGACGCCCACGAGGCCCATCGCGGCTGCCGTCGGCATCGGCCGGCCAAGGGCGGCGGCGGCACCGATGACAACGCTCGAGAGCGCGATACCGAGTTCGACAAAAGGGACCTCGAACTGAGCGATGCCGAGGGCAAAGCCGATGACCATCATGCCAACAAAGCTCAGGGGCACGAGCAACAGCGCCCTTCCACCCAGCACAAAGGCAAAGACGCCGACGGCAACCATCGCCAGAACGTGGTCAATGCCGCCGATTGGGTGCGCGAAACCGTGGAAAAATCCGGCCGAATGGCCGACACCGGTATGAGCAAAAGCCGCAGTCGGGACGACAAGCAGGATGGCCAGGGCCAGCAAGAAACGCATCATATTCCTTCCGGGACTGCACCGTCCCCGATGTTGGTTCGGCGTCCGCCGAGGCTTCTCATACTCGCCCGCCATTTATTGGCCGGTGCCGATGATTTGTAAATGCCGACGCACCCTTGCGATCCATTCGAGCTGTCGATGCGTTGTGAATGTGGTAGCGCTTCGCCACCGCTCATTTTGGATCGTTCACCGTGCTCCTGATCATACTTCTTGTTTTGCTGCTGCTGCTCATTCAGGTCGGATTGCCTGGCCGCTACCTGACTGAACAGGTCGGCACCCAGGCGCAGATGGGGCCGCGCGACGACCTGCCCGAGCCGACCCGTGAACTGGCCCGTTCGCGCCGTGCCCTGGCGAACCTGCAGGAAACGCTGCCGATCTTCCTGACTCTAGCGATCCTGTCCATTGTGCTGGGCGAGCAAGGCTGGCTTTCACTGGCGGGCGCGGCCATCTACTTTCTGGCCCGGGCTTGCCACGTCTATTGCTACATGCGCGGGTTCAGCCCCTGGCGATCCTTGTGCTTTCTCGCCGGTCTCGTGGGCAATCTGTTGATGGCGATCCCGCTGCTGCCCCATCTGTGGAGCTAGTGGCTGAAGGGTCTTGCGAAACCGTGGCTTTGCCTTTAGACACGGCCTCGCCTGAAGGGGTTTAGCTCAGTTGGTAGAGCATCGGTCTCCAAAACCGAGGGTCGTGGGTTCGAGTCCCCCAGCCCCTGCCAGGCATCCAAAACCGAGGGTCGTGGGTTCGAGTCCCCCAGCCCCTGCCAGGCATTCCAAGATCATTTGGTGACGTCGTCGATCGGCTGGTAGTCGAGGTAGTCGCGCCCTGCTGCGTGGCTCCAGGCCGTGCCGCTGTTGTTGCTGACGCCGGAAACCAGGATCGCCCGCTTCGGCCAGTTGTCGGCTGGTGCGCGCAGTGCCCGTTGCAACAGATGGGCGAAGTCGCGGTTGGACAACCACATGCCGCGGAACCAGGTCATTGCGCGTTCGACTTCTTCTGCATCCGGCTGGCCCGGTCCGTGATTGGTGCCGCCGCCATTCGCGTTGATGGTCTCTGGGCGGTTTTCGCCGCGCTGCACCCAGCCAATGCGAATATTGACGCCGGTGAACTGGCCGTTGCTGGCGGTGGCTTTGGCCATAACAGCGCGCTCGCCAATCAGTTTGGAGCCGCCATAGGCTTGGGGGGTAATATATTGCCTGCCATCGAACATTCTGGTGCCGGGCATAGGCGGGGTGTCAGCGGTGAGTAACTCGCCTGCCGGCAGCGGCACGTCCTTGTAACCGCCCATGACGTGGTTGGACGATGCGAAGACGAACCGACAAGGCCGGTCGCCCACCCGATTGAGCAGGTTCAGGGTCATGTCGATGCTCTGGGCGGCCTCCGGCCAACTGGAATCGGGCCAGGGGTTCTGCGCGGCGAAGTGAACGATGGCGTCGGCCTCACCCACCACAGCGGTCCATCGCTTGTCCGTGGGGTCGCGCAAGTCGCCAACTATGGCCCGCAGCTTGCCGGCACTCTCCATCGGTTTGGGATCGATGCCGGTTATGCCCGAGCACCAGTCGGCGTCCTGCAGATGGGAAATGAGCTTGCTACCAAGATTGCCTGCGGCGCCAGTGACCAGAACGTGCACGTGATCCTCCCAGAACGGGAAGAGACTAGCAAATTCAGTCGGTCTGACGATGGTTAAGTTTGCCTGGGGCTACTCGGCCGCGACCGGCAGCTTTTCCAGGTGACGCGCCTTGAGCTTGTTGAGCTGGTGCGCCGCATGCGCGAGCAGGGCGGTGCGCACCTCGGCCGAGGCCACGTGACCAACATCGGCCTTCACCTTGAGGTCGAGGTGATATTTGGTGAGGTTACCCATGAAGCGTTCTTCGATGTGAACGCGGACGATGCCGGTGACGCGCCCCGCGATCGTTGCGTGCGGACCGTAGTACCGCACCTCGCAGGCCTTCACTTCGAATGACGTTCCACCCACGGCCAATGGCCTCCCCATGCCACCTTTTGGTCGCAATTGGATCAAATGCCATCGTCCAGTACGAATCAAGCGGGATTCACTGTCTTCTGCACTCTTCGTTAACGCGCAGACGAAGATGTGATCGAAACGGGTCTCCGACAAATTTTGGAGGTGCTGTTGCAATTGATCGGGAGTTTCTCTAGATACCCCAATTCCAGCCGTGCGGGATTCCTGCGCGGCCTTTGGTTTTGCACCAAAAGAGTAGATTCGCTGATGGCCCGTACCAACCCGATCACATTCCTGCAGCAAGTGCGGCAGGAGGTTTCCAAGGTTACCTGGCCAAGCCGGAACGAAGTCCTGATCTCAACGATCATGGTTCTCGTGCTGGTGGTTGCAGCAAGCCTGTTCTTTCTGGCGGCGGACCAGATCATCTCTTGGCTGGTCGGGTTGATGTTGTCGATCCGCGCTTAAGCGGTCTGGAACTGGATTATTAGGAGCGGCGACGCGGCATGGCCAAACGCTGGTATATCGTTCAGGCGTATTCGAACTTCGAGCGCAAGGTGGCGGAAGACATTCGCCAGAAGGTTGCGCAGAAGAAGCTCGAGCATCTGTTTGAAGACGTGATCGTGCCGACCGAAAAGGTCGTCGAGATCCGTCGCGGCCGCAAGGTCGACGCTGAGCGCAAGTTTTTCCCGGGCTATGTCCTGGTCAAGATGGATATGACCGATGAGGCATTCCACCTGATCAAGAATACGCCCAAGGTCACTGGTTTCCTCGGTTCGGACAACAAGCCGATGCCGATCTCGGAAAAGGAAGCCATGGCTATCCTGCAGCAGGTGCAGGAAGGCGTGGAGCATCCCAAGCCTTCCGTCTCGTTCGAAGTGGGCGAGAATGTGCGCGTGTCGGACGGTCCCTTCGCCAGCTTCAATGGCGTGGTGGAAGAGGTCGACGAGGAACGCGCCCGCCTCAAGGTGGAAGTGTCGATTTTCGGGCGTCCCACTCCGGTGGAGCTCGAATACGGTCAGGTCGAAAAGGTCTGACCAAAACATTCGGTCTCGGCCGAGTGAAGGACTGTGGAAGAGGATGGTGCACTGCCAGCGCCAGCTACACCTCAGACCACGGTGTCTAGCCAGCTTTAACTAGTTGGCGCCTAACCGGCCGATAGTGGCCATTGATAGGAGACGAAATTGGCAAAGAAGATCGTTGGCTACGTAAAGCTGCAGGTGGCGGCCGGTTCCGCTACCCCATCCCCGCCGATCGGCCCAGCACTGGGTCAGCGCGGTCTGAACATCATGGAATTCTGCAAGGCGTTCAATGCCGCCACGCAGGAAATGGAAAAGGGTTCGCCCATTCCAGTCGTGATCACCGCCTATGCCGACAAGAGCTTCACCTTCGAGATGAAGCAGCCGCCGGTCACCTACTTCATCAAGAAGGCCGTCAACCTCAAGTCGGGCAGCAAGCTGCCGGGCAAGGAATCGGCTGGCACCATCACGGTCGCCCAGCTGCGCGATATCGCGCAGAAGAAGATGAAGGATCTCAACGCCGACAATATCGACGCTGCTGTGTCGATGATCGCCGGCTCTGCCCGTTCCATGGGCATTCAGGTCGAGGGCTGATTGAATGGCACACGTCGGTAAGAAGATCACCAAGGCCCGCGAGGGCATCGACCGCAACAAGCTGTACAAGCTCGATGAAGCCATCAAGATGGTGAAGTCGCGCGCCTCGGCCAAGTTCGACGAAACCATCGAAATCGCCATCAATCTTGGCGTCGATCCGCGTCACGCCGACCAGATGGTCCGTGGCGTGGTGAACCTGCCCAACGGCACTGGCAAGACCGTGCGCGTTGCGGTGTTCGCCAAGGATGCCAAGGCTGATGAGGCCCGCAAGGCCGGTGCTGATATCGTTGGCGCCGAAGACCTGATGGAACAGATCCAGGCTGGCAAGATTGATTTTGATCGCTGCATTGCCACCCCGGACATGATGCCGCTGGTCGGCCGTCTCGGTAAGATCCTGGGCCCGCGCAACCTGATGCCGAACCCCAAGGTCGGTACGGTTACCCCCGACGTTGCTGGTGCCGTCAAGGCTGCCAAGGGCGGCGCCGTGGAGTACCGCGTCGAGAAGGCCGGTATCCTGCATGCTGGTGTTGGCAAGGTTTCCTTCTCGGAAGAAGCCCTGCTGCAGAACATCAAGGCGTTCACCGACGCCGTGCAGAAGTCCAAGCCTGCTGGCGCCAAGGGCACCTACGTGAAGCGCGTTGCCGTGTCTTCGACCATGGGCCCGGGCGTGCACGTGGAGCCGGCTTCGGCTTTCTAAGAATTTCGGGCGGCCGCAAGCCGCCCGGATTGCCTTCCGCAAGGAGGGTAAAGTCCTGTCCGAGACTGCCGGTGCTGATCGATCTGGTTCAGCTTAATGTCCACCGACGCCAGCATAGATGGGGTGAAGACCGAAATTTTCCTGTCCGAAAGGGCAGGGTGATCGCGGTTCGAACCAGGCCAGTTGCCCTCGGGCAGCACGGTTGACAGGCATGTAACCGTTGCTCCTCTCCTTTCTCCGGAGAGTAGGGGGCAGCAATTGGCAATGGCCCGACTGACTATTGTCGGGCTCAATGTGGAGACTAGCAGTGGAAAGAGCGGAAAAGCGTGAGCTTGTCGCATCGCTTCAGTCAGCCCTCTCGGGCGCTGGATCGATCGTCCTCGCGCAGAATGCCGGTCTGACCGTCGCCAATCTGGAATCGCTTCGCCGTGAGGTGAAGGGTGCCGGTGGCTTCGTGAAGATCGCAAAGAACCGTCTTGCCAAGCTTGCTCTTAAAGAAACCGATCACGCGGACATTTCGGCCCTGTTTACCGGGCCGATCGTCATCGCTTATGCGGCCGACCCCATGACTGCGCCCAAGATCGCGCAGAAATTCGCCGACAAGAACGCGAAGTACGTCGTTCTTGGTGGCGCCATGGGCAAGACCGCTCTTGACGCAAATAACGTCAAGGCGCTGGCGACCATGCCTTCGCTCAACGAACTGCGCGCAACGCTCGCCGGGATGCTCAAGCAGCCCGCGACCCGTATCGCGTCGGTCATCGTGGCGCCGGCCGGTGGTATTGCGCGCGTGTTGGCCGCTCACGCGGAAAAGAGCAACGAAGCAGCGTAACCCCATGGCTCCATTTGGAGCCGGTTTGAACTGAACACCTTAAGAGAGAGATTTATCAAATGGCTGATCTCGCCAAGATCGTAGACGACCTGTCTGCCCTGACCGTTCTGGAAGCTTCCGAACTGTCGAAGATGCTGGAAGAGAAGTGGGGCGTTTCCGCCGCTGCTCCTGTTGCTGCTGCCGGCCCTGCTGCCGCTGCTGCTGCTCCGGCTGAAGAAAAGACCGAATTTGACGTGATCCTTGTTTCGTTCGGCGAAAACAAGATCAACGTCATCAAGGAAGTCCGCGCCATCACCGGTCTGGGCCTCGGCGAAGCCAAGGCACTGGTCGAAGCTGCTCCCAAGGCTGTCAAGGAAGGTGCCAACAAGGCCGAATCCGCTGACATCAAGGCAAAGCTGGAAGCTGCCGGCGCCAAGGTCGAACTCAAGTAATTTCGACTTAGGTCTTGAACTTTGCGAAATGGCGCTTTATGTGCCATTTCGCTGTTTCGTTTTCACGAGACGATTCGCCGGACCGATTGGATGGGTCCATGGCGGCAATTTGCGGAATATATGACGATTTCGATGTCTGAGGCACGCTGACGTTCCTGAGCCCTATGGTTGTTTGACCATGGGGTGTTTGACGTTTTCTGGCCCGCCTTCCCTTGGTTCTGGGAGGTTCACAGGCATCGCCGAGCCTGAGTTGTTACTGCCTATAAAAGGGCAAATATCCCGAGACCCGACGGCTGATAGTCGGATTTTTGGATATCTGCCTCCGAGACAAATCGCAAAGAAACAGGAGCTTTCATGGCTACCACGTTCAACGGCCGCCGCAAGGTACGCAAGTCCTTCGGTTCCATTCGCGAAGTCACGGAGATGCCCAACCTGATCGAGGTCCAGAAGGCCTCCTATGATCAGTTCCTCCTCGTTGACGAGCCCAAGGGTGGCCGTCCCGATGAAGGGCTTCAGTCCGTCTTCCGTTCGGTTTTCCCGATCACCGACTTTTCCAACACTGCTTCTCTCGAATTCGTGAAGTACGAGTTCGAGCAGCCCAAGTATGACATCGAAGAGTGCCGTGCGCGCGACATCACGTTCGCTGCCCCGCTCAAGGTGACGCTTCGCCTGATCGTGTTCGAAGTGGACGAAGAAACCGGCGCCCGCTCCGTCAAGGACATCAAGGAGCAGGACGTCTATATGGGCGACATGCCCTTCATGACGTCGAACGGCACCTTTATCGTCAACGGCACCGAGCGCGTCATCGTTTCGCAGATGCATCGTTCGCCGGGCGTGTTCTTCGATCACGACAAGGGCAAGACCCATTCGTCGGGCAAGCTGCTGTTTGCCGGCCGTATCATTCCGTACCGCGGCTCGTGGCTCGATATCGAGTTCGATGCCAAGGACGTGGTGTTCGCCCGTATCGACCGTCGCCGCAAGATCCCGGTCACGAGCCTGCTCAAGGCCCTCGGCATGGATACCGAAGAGATCCTCGCGACCTATTACAACACCCTCACCTTTGAGAAGACGGCGACCGGCTGGCAGAAGCCGTACGACGCCGAGAAGATGAAGAATGCCAAGCCGAGCCATGACCTGATCGATGCCAAGACCGGCAAGGTCGTGCATGAAGCCGGCAAGAAGCTGTCGGCTCGCCAGGCCAAGAAGCTGGCCGAAGACGGCCTGACGCACCTGCTGGCGGTCAATGAAGACCTCTATGGCATGTATGTCGCCGAGGACCTGATCAACCTCAAGACCGGCGAGGTCTATATGGAGGCAGGCGACGAGCTCGACGAAAAGACCCTGACCAAGATGATGGATCTGGGCTTCGACGAACTGCCGATCCTCGACATCGATCACATCTCGATCGGTGGCTATATCCGCAACACGCTGGCTGTGGACAAGAACGAGTCGCGTGAAGACGCGCTGTTCGACATCTACCGCGTCATGCGCCCCGGCGAGCCGCCGACCGTCGATACCGCCGAAGCCATGTTCCAGTCGCTGTTCTTCGACAGCGAGCGCTATGACCTGTCTGCGGTCGGTCGCGTCAAGATGAACATGCGCCTCGAGCTCGATGCGCCGGACACCATGCGCACCCTGCGCAAGGAAGACATCGTCGAGGTCGTCCGCACCCTCGTCGACCTCCGCGATGGCCGTGGCGAAATCGACGACATCGACAACCTCGGCAACCGTCGTGTTCGCTCCGTCGGCGAACTGATGGAAAACTCCTATCGCCTTGGCCTGCTCCGCATGGAACGCGCCATCAAGGAGCGTATGTCGTCGGTCGAAATCGACACCGTGATGCCGCAGGACCTGATCAACGCCAAGCCGGCTGCTGCCGCTGTGCGCGAATTCTTCGGCTCGTCGCAGCTCAGCCAGTTCATGGATCAGACCAATCCGCTCTCGGAAATCACCCACAAGCGTCGTCTGTCTGCGCTTGGGCCGGGTGGTCTTACGCGCGAGCGTGCGGGCTTCGAAGTCCGCGACGTGCATCCTACGCACTACGGCCGTATCTGCCCGATCGAGACGCCGGAAGGCCCGAATATCGGTCTGATCAACTCGCTGTCGACCTTTGCTCGTGTCAACAAGTACGGTTTCATCGAGACCCCGTACCGCAAGATCGTGGACGGCGTGCTGACCACCGATGTGGTCTACCTCTCCGCCATGGAAGAGGCCAAGCACTACGTCGCCCAGGCCAACGTGGAGTTCAACAAGGACGGCACGCTGATGCACGACCTGGTTGTGGCTCGCCATGCCGGCGACAACGGCCTGACGCCCAAGGAAAACGTCGATCTGATGGACGTTTCGCCCAAGCAGATGGTGTCGGTTGCCGCTTCGCTGATCCCGTTCCTTGAGAACGACGACGCCAACCGTGCTCTGATGGGCTCGAACATGCAGCGTCAGGCTGTGCCGCTGCTGCGCGCTCATGCGCCGTTTGTCGGTACCGGCATGGAAGCTGTTGTGGCTCGTGACTCGGGCGCCGCTATCGTGGCCAAGCGCAAGGGCATCGTCGACCAGGTGGACGCCACCCGTATCGTTATCCGCGCAACGGAAGAAACGGATGCGTCGCGTTCGGGCGTGGACATCTACAACCTGATGAAGTTCCAGCGGTCGAACCAGTCGACCTGCATCAACCAGCGTCCGCTGGTTGTGGTTGGCGATCACGTCAACCAGGGCGACATCATCGCCGACGGTCCGTCGACCGAGCTGGGTGACCTGGCTCTGGGCCGCAACGTGCTCGTCGCGTTCATGCCCTGGAATGGCTACAACTTCGAAGACTCGATCCTGCTGTCTGAAAAGATCGCCATGAACGACGTCTTCACCTCGATCCATATCGAGGAATATGAAGTGATGGCCCGCGACACCAAGCTTGGTCCTGAGGAAATCACCCGCGACATTCCGAACGTTTCGGAAGAAGCGCTGAAGAACCTCGACGAAGCCGGTATCGTTCATATCGGTGCCGAAGTCGCACCGGGCGATATCCTAGTCGGCAAGATCACCCCTAAGGGTGAATCGCCGATGACGCCGGAAGAAAAGCTCCTCCGCGCCATCTTCGGCGAGAAGGCCTCTGACGTTCGTGACACCTCCCTGCGCGTGCCGCCGGGCGATGCTGGTACTGTCGTTGAAGTGCGCGTGTTCAATCGCCACGGCATCGACAAGGACGAGCGCGCCATGGCTATCGAGCGCGAGGAAATCGAGCGTCTGGCCAAGGACCGTGATGACGAACAGTCGATCCTCGACCGTAACGTCTATGCGCGTCTCAAAGAGATGCTGTTCGGCAAGGCCGCTACGGCTGGCCCGAAGGGCTATGTCGTGGGCACCAAGCTCAACGACCAGATGTTCGAGGCTCAGCCCCGTTCGAAGTGGTGGCAGTTCGCGGTCGATGACGACAAGGTCATGACCGAGATGGAAGCGCTTCATGCTCAGTATGAAGAGAGCCGTCGTCTGCTCGAGCAGCGCTTCATCGACAAGGTGGACAAGCTGCAGCGCGGTGACGAACTTCCGCCGGGCGTGATGAAGATGGTCAAGGTCTTCATCGCTACCAAGCGCAAGATCCAGCCGGGCGACAAGATGGCCGGCCGTCACGGTAACAAGGGCGTGGTTTCGCGCATCGTTCCCGTGGAAGACATGCCGTACCTGGAAGACGGTACGTCGGTCGACATCGTGCTGAACCCGCTGGGCGTGCCGTCCCGCATGAATGTGGGCCAGATTCTCGAGACTCACCTGGGCTGGGCTTGCGCCGGCATGGGCAAGAAGATCGACGAGATGGTCCGCATCTACCAGCGCGATGGCAACCTCAAGCCGCTCCGCAAGGAAATTGGCGAGCTGTTTGCTGGTGACGAGTCGGTTACCGATCTCGACGATGACGGCCTTGTCCGCCTCGGCGAACACCTGTCCAAGGGCGTGTCGATCGCGACCCCGGTGTTCGACGGCGCCAAGGAAGCCGACATTGTCGTCATGCTGGAACGCGCGGGCCTCAAGGCTTCTGGCCAGTCGACCGTCTATGACGGCCGTTCGGGCGAGCAGTTCGATCGTCAGGTGACGGTTGGGTATATCTATATGCTCAAGCTCGACCACCTTGTGGACAACAAGATCCACGCCCGCTCGATCGGCCCGTACTCGCTGGTCACCCAGCAGCCGCTGGGCGGCAAGGCCCAGTTCGGCGGTCAGCGCTTCGGCGAGATGGAAGTGTGGGCTCTGGAAGCCTATGGCGCTGCTTATACGCTCCAGGAAATGCTTACCATCAAGTCGGACGACGTGGCTGGCCGTACCAAGGTCTACGAGTCCATCGTGCGCGGCGACGATACGTTCGAGCCGGGCATCCCAGAGAGCTTCAACGTTCTGGTCAAGGAAATCCGTTCGCTCGGTCTCAATGTCGAACTCGACATGCGGGACCTCGAGGACGGTTCGTCCAAGGCCGAAGCGGAGCTCGCACCTCCTCAGGAAGCGGCGGAATAATCCGGCACTTCCTACCCCCATTCACTTCCTGACGGAGCGGGCCCAGTGGCCCCTCCGGATGGAAAGAGGAGAGAATTGATGAATCATCATTCCCACGTCATGGACCCGTTCAACCCGGCTGTTCCGGTGCAGACCTTCGACCAGATGAAGATCTCCATCGCGAGCCCGGAAAAAATCCTTTCCTGGTCCTACGGCGAGATCAAGAAGCCCGAAACCATCAACTATCGTACGTTCAAGCCCGAACGTGACGGCCTGTTCTGCGCGCGCATCTTTGGCCCCGTGAAGGACTATGAGTGCCTGTGCGGCAAGTACAAGCGCATGAAGTTCAAGGGCGTCATCTGCGAAAAGTGCGGTGTGGAAGTCACCCTGAGCCGCGTTCGTCGCGAGCGCATGGGCCATATCGAGCTGGCTGCGCCGGTTGCCCATATCTGGTTCCTGAAGTCCCTGCCGTCCCGTATCGCGCTGCTGCTCGATATGACGCTCAAGGACATCGAGCGCATCCTGTACTTCGAAAACTACGTGGTGCTCGACGCGGGCCTGACCCCGTTCACCACGCACGAACTGCTGAGCGAAGAGCAGTATCTCGACGCCCAGGACGAGTATGGTGCCGACAGCTTCACCGCCAAGATCGGCGCCGAGGCCATCCGCGACATCCTGCTCGCGCTCGATCTCGAGAAGATCGCGGCCGACCTGCGCGTGGAAATTGCTGAGTCCACGACGGAACTTAAGCCCAAGAAGCTCGCCAAGCGCTTGAAGATCGTCGAGCAGTTCATCGTGTCGGGCAACAAGCCCGAATGGATGATCATGACCGTCATTCCGGTCATTCCGCCCGAGCTTCGTCCGCTGGTGCCGCTGGATGGTGGCCGCTTTGCCACGTCCGATCTCAACGACCTCTACCGTCGCGTGATCAACCGCAACAATCGCCTGAAGCGCCTGATCGAGCTCCGTGCTCCTGACATCATCATCCGCAACGAAAAGCGCATGCTGCAGGAAGCTGTGGACGCGCTGTTCGACAACGGCCGTCGCGGTCGTACCATCACCGGTGCCAACAAGCGTCCGTTGAAGTCGCTGTCCGACATGCTCAAGGGCAAGCAGGGCCGCTTCCGCCAGAATCTGCTCGGCAAGCGCGTCGACTATTCGGGCCGTTCGGTCATCACCGTGGGTCCGAACCTCAAGCTGCATCAGTGCGGCCTGCCCAAGAAGATGGCGCTCGAGCTGTTCAAGCCGTTCATCTACAGCCGTCTTGAAGCGAAGGGTTTCTCTTCGACCGTCAAGCAGGCCAAGAAGCTGGTCGAGAAGGAAAAGCCCGAGGTTTGGGATATCCTGGACGAAGTGATCCGCGAGCATCCGGTTCTACTGAACCGTGCTCCGACGCTGCACCGTCTTGGCATCCAGGCGTTCGAGCCCATCCTGATCGAAGGCAAGGCAATCCGTCTGCATCCGCTCGTCTGCTCGGCCTTCAACGCCGACTTCGACGGTGACCAGATGGCCGTGCACGTCCCGCTGTCGCTCGAAGCGCAGCTGGAAGCACGCGTGCTGATGATGTCGACCAACAACATCCTGCACCCTGCGAACGGCCAGCCGATCATCGTGCCGAGCCAGGACATTGTGCTGGGGCTCTACTATCTCTCGTTGATGAACGAGAAGGAGCCAGGCGAGGGCATGGCGTTCGGTTCCTATGCGGAACTGGAACACGCGCTCGACAACAAGGTCGTCACGCTCCACACCAAGATCAAGGGCCGCGTCACCGCCTGGGACGAGAACGGCAAGGAAATCACCGAGATCGTTGAGACCACGCCTGGTCGCATGCTGATCGGTCAGATCCTGCCGAAGAATCCGGCTGTGCCCTATGCGACCGCCAACCAGCTGATGACCAAGAAGATGATCTCCAAGATGATCGACACGGTTTACCGTGGCTGCGGTCAGAAGGAGACGGTCATTTTCTGCGACCGCGTCATGCAGCTTGGCTTCAAGAACGCCTGCGATGCCGGCATTTCGTTCGGCAAGGACGACATGGTTATCCCGGCTTCCAAGTACACGATTGTGGAAGCCGCCCGTAAGCAGGTCGAAGAGTTCGAGCAGCAGTACAATGACGGCCTGATCACTCAGGGCGAAAAGTACAACAAGGTGGTCGACGCCTGGGCCAAGTGCGGTGACAAGGTCGCCGAAGAGATGATGGACGCGATCCGCAAGGTACAGATCGATAAGGAGACCGGCCGTCAGAAGCCGATCAACTCCGTCTATATGATGTCTCACTCGGGCGCCCGTGGTTCACCGGCCCAGATGAAGCAGCTTGCCGGCATGCGCGGCCTGATGGCTCGTCCGGACGGCTCGATCATCGAGACCCCGATCACGGCCAACTTCAAGGAAGGCCTGAACGTTCTCGAGTACTTCAACTCCACCCACGGTGCCCGTAAGGGTCTCGCGGATACGGCGCTGAAGACCGCGAACTCGGGTTACCTGACGCGTCGTCTCGTCGACGTGGCGCAGGACGCGATCATCGTGTCGGTCGATTGCGGCACCGAGCGTGGCCTGACCATGGAACCGATCGTCGATGCCGGCCAGATCGTGGCCTCCATCGGCCAGCGCGTTCTGGGCCGTACGGCTGCGGACGACATCTTCCATCCGCTCAGCGGCGACCTGATCGCTGCCAAGGGCACGCTGCTGGAAGAAAAGCATGTCGACGTCATCGAGGAAGCCCGGATCCAGTCGATCCGTATCCGCTCCCCGCTGACCTGCGATATGCGCCAGGGCACCTGCGCGGCCTGCTATGGTCGTGACCTTGCTCGCGGTACCCCCGTGAACATGGGTGAAGCTGTGGGCGTCATCGCCGCGCAGTCGATCGGTGAACCCGGTACCCAGCTCACCATGCGCACGTTCCATATCGGTGGCACGGCTCAGGTGGTTGACTCCTCGTTCCTCGAGTCCGGTGCAGAGGGCAAGATCGCCATCCGCAATCCGAACGTCGTCAAGGTCGAGGGTGGCAAGCTGGTCGTCATGGCTCGTAACGTCTCGCTCGCAGTTCTCGACGCAGATGGCAAGGAACGCGCCACTCACAAGGTGACGTACGGTTCCAAGCTGCTGATCAAGGAAGGCGATGCGGTTCGCCGCGGCCAGCGTCTGGCTGAATGGGACCCCTACACCCGTCCGATCCTCGCCGAAGTCGAGGGCGAGGTGGTGTTCGAGGATCTGGTCGATGGTGCTTCCGTGGCGGAAAACACCGACGAGGCAACGGGCTTCACCAAGCGCGTCGTCATCGACTGGCGCACCAACCAGCGTGGTGAGGGCCTCAAGCCGGCTCTGGCCATCGCGCGTGGCGGTGCAGTCCTGAAGGTAGATCGTGGTGGCGAAGCCCGCTACCTGCTGTCGGTCGATGCGGTTCTCAACGTCGAGCCGGGCCAGAAGGTCTCGCCCGGTGACGTGCTGGCGCGTATTCCGCTGGAAAGCGCCAAGACCAAGGACATCACGGGCGGTCTGCCGCGCGTGGCTGAATTGTTCGAAGCCCGTCGTCCCAAGGATCACGCCATCATCGCCGAGATCGATGGCACGATCCGGTTCGGTCGCGACTACAAGAACAAGCGTCGCGTCATCATCGAGCCGCATGAGGATGGTGGCGAGCCGGTCGAGTATCTGATCCCCAAGGGCAAGCCGTTCCACCTTCAGGAAGGCGATGCCATTGAAAAGGGTGAGTACATCCTCGACGGCAACCCTGCGCCGCACGACATTCTGGCCATCAAGGGCGTGGAAGAGCTTGCTCGTTACCTCGTCAATGAAATCCAGGAGGTCTATCGTCTGCAGGGCGTGCTGATCAACGACAAGCATATCGAGGTGATCGTTCGCCAGATGCTGCAGAAGGTCGAGATCGTGGATCCAGGTGATACCGGGATGCTCAAGGACGAGCAGCTCGACAAGCTGGACTTCGACGAGCTCAATGACGCTCTGGTCGCCGATGGCAAGAAGCCAGCAACGGCCAACCCGGTGCTGCTCGGCATCACCAAGGCGTCGCTGCAGACCCGTTCGTTCATCTCGGCAGCCTCGTTCCAGGAAACCACCCGCGTCCTTACCGAGGCGGCAATTTCCGGCAAGGCCGATCTGCTCGAAGGCCTCAAGGAAAACGTCATCGTCGGTCGCCTGATCCCTGCCGGTACCGGTGCCGGCATCTCCTCGGCCAAGCTGATCGCGTCCAAGCGCGACGACCTGATCCTGGACGAACGCCGCCGCCAGGCGTCGACCGTGCAGATCGCCGCACCTGCCGCCGAGTAAGTTCGAGTTACATCAGAGATTGGGGAAGGGGCCTTCAGGCCCCTTTCTTTTTTGTCCGCGTAGCGGAATTCTCTGCGTGACTTCCGCTATTGTCGCCTTCCTGCCCCACCCCTAAAGTCCAAGTGTTGGGGGAGGTTCTTTTGAAACTGATTTTGTCAGTGGCTGTGTCGTGTGCGTTGGTTGTCGCTACAGTCATTTTTGTATTGGATTTTGCGAACGAGAGTCCTTCTACCGCCATTCTTGACGCTGACATCGCGCTGGTAAGGTCAGAGATAGAGGCAGTAGAGATTGAGCGCGGCAGATTTTCCGGCGGCGCCATCGAGAGCATCTTTGATGCTCGCCTGGGGATACTCCAAACCACCGTTTCGATGCTCGAGCAAAAGCGCATGAGCCTGCTGCGGCGAGTAGACTTGAATTATACGATTGATGGTACTGCTCATGAGCCGAACGAGACATCTATCCTAGCCCTTGAGGCAGACCTAGCAGCGGCAAAGTCGGATCGAGATCGGTATCAGGCAGAGGCGGACCTGTATTCTGGCGGCCTTGTTCAGACCCTAGCACTGGTCAATGTTGCTACATCTGAGCTGTCAATATCACAGGCCAACCTTGCCATTATGGCAGAGCGCCACGGATTCGTTTTTGATTGGAAGACTAGCTCGCAGACAAGTGTTCCTATCGGGCAAACGGTCGTAACTCACGAGGAGGATGCACTGTGAGCTTGCTGCTTAGGCTAACGGTCACCCTCCTTACGCTAAGTTCATCAGTAGCCATCGCGCAGGAAGATGCGGGTCCATTTGGGTTGACTTGGCTCGCAAGCAGCGAGGATGTGGTGGCGTTGGGCGCCACTCTTGTCCCCATGGACCTGGAGTCTTTCGGTCAATCATATATTGCCACCAATCTACCAAAGGCCCTCTCAGATATTGAGGCAGTTGTGCTGTCGTTTGGCTATGACAATACGCTTTGGCGTGTGGCGGCGTTGAGCAGCGAATTTGAGAATGACCGATACGGTTCGCAGGCTAAGGCAAGGTACGAGCAACTCTCAGCGTCTTTGTCGAAATCCTACTCGCTCACAGACACGTACGAGGTGACGTCGACAGATAACTATTTCATGGACGCGGAGAAGTTTGCGTACGCGCTCAGCAAGGATGAGACGTTCTGGTATTCCATTTTCGAGTCTGACGTTGCGGAGATCGAGCTCTCGATTGATGCGAACTACGAGGATACTTTTTGGCGGTTGATCTACACACACAACCAAGGAAAGGCGGCTTTCAACTCGGGAAAAGCCGATGCCGAGGTTGATGCGCTGTAACACTCGGTATCAAGAAAAGGGGCCCAGAAGGGCCCCTCGATATCAGCGATCTTTCAATCGATCAGTTGTAGCCGACATGCTCGGAATACTGCTCGACCACCATGGCCCAGAGGCCGAACTGGGAATCGAGATACTCAGAGCTGACACCCTTGACCAGATCAAGATCCATCTCGACGCAGGCATCCTGGTCGCCATCGAGATAGGCGCGGCTGAAGCGCTTATTGAGATTCCAGTCGTTGATCACTTCCAGGGTCGGCTTGAGGTCCAGGAAGCCGAGATAGAAATTGAGGTCTTCGCAGTCGCTGCCATTGGTGCAGTTACGGAAATAGACCTGATAGGTGATGCCGTTGATCTTGCCGGTAATCTGCGGATCGCCATTGCTCTGCTCGGTCAGCGAGGCCGAGCCGTAGCCGCGAGCGGCGTTGAGGATTTCGTCGGTGTCGGCGCCGGTGATCGTCTGAGCCTGGGCGGATACGGTCAGGGCGAGCGCAAGGGCGCCGCCAGCAATCATCGTTGTAAGCTTCATGGCTTTCTCCCTTGTCCGATCCTGGTATCTGCCGGACATCCCCCCGCCAGATTCAGTCGAACGAGATGATCCTACACAATCCGTTGCGGACGAGAAGCCGTAACGTGTCGCAGATGGTGGAGCAGGGCAGGGAATGACTTGTGGATTTCCCATTCACCGGCGCAAAACCATTGCAAGCCCCTGCATGGCTCCCTCGCGGATTTTTCACGAAAGAATCCTTGACGTATGGGGGAGTCGGCTCTAAACAGCGCCTACCTAAGCGGTCGGTCGTGAATGTCACACCGGGTTCCTGCCATCTTGTGCGGGCATCCAGGACACTCAAACACACTGTCGGGTAACTAGACGACGTAAATCCTTGTGCGCATGACTGCCCATTTTCGTGGGTGGTCCGCTGCAATTAAGGCGCCGCCGTACCCCTAATCGGGTCGGATGAGCGCCGTTTTGGTTTGCTTGGTCTGGACCGCACAGCAGCTTTTCCGGTTTCGGAAGGCCGCGAAACAAGAACTTAGGCGTTGCCCGGTTGGCGACACCGAAATTTGGACGATGGAAAGAGCGCAATGCCCACCATTAATCAGCTGATCCGCAAACCACGCGCCAGCAAGCCAAAGCGGAACAAGGTTCCGGCCATGGAAGCAAATCCGCAGAAGCGCGGCGTTTGCTCCCGCGTTTATACGACGACCCCGAAGAAGCCGAACTCGGCTCTCCGCAAGGTTGCCAAGGTTCGTCTGACGAACTCGCGCGAAGTCATCTCGTATATCCCGGGCGAAGGCCACAACCTGCAGGAACACTCTGTGGTCCTGATCCGTGGCGGCCGCGTTCGCGACCTTCCGGGCGTTCGCTACCACGTGCTCCGCGGTGTCCTTGACACGCAGAGCGTCAAGGACCGCAAGCAGCGCCGTTCGAAGTACGGCGCGAAGCGTCCGAAGTAAGGAGATCGAGATATGTCCCGTCGTCACCGCGCTGAAAAACGCGACGTTATCCCTGACGCCAAGTATGGCGATCTCGTCCTGACCAAGTTCATGAACTCGCTCATGAAGGACGGCAAGAAGTCGGCTGCCGAAAGCATCGTTTACGGCGCATTCGAAATCGTCGAAGCCAAGGTCAAGCAGGATCCGGTCACCGTGTTCCACACCGCCCTCGACAACATCCGCCCGTCGGTTGAAGTCCGGTCGCGTCGCGTTGGCGGCGCCACCTACCAGGTTCCGGTTGAAGTCCGCACCGATCGTCAGCAGGCCCTGGCCATTCGCTGGCTGATCGAATCCGCCCGCAAGCGCGGTGAGAACACCATGCGTGAACGCCTGTCGGGCGAACTCATGGACGCTCTCAATGGCCGCGGTCAGGCTGTCAAGAAGCGCGAAGATACGCACCGTATGGCTGATGCCAACCGTGCCTTCTCGCACTACCGCTGGTAGTAGGAGCGCCCCATGGCACGCGAATACCCGATTAATCTCTATCGTAACTTCGGCATCATGGCTCACATTGATGCTGGCAAGACGACCACGACCGAACGCATCCTCTACTACACCGGCAAGTCCCACAAGATCGGCGAAGTCCACGACGGCGCCGCGACCATGGACTGGATGGAGCAGGAACAGGAACGCGGCATCACCATCACGTCCGCTGCCACCACCACGTTCTGGAAAGACCGTGATGGCGTCATGCACCGCTTCAACATCATCGACACCCCCGGCCACGTGGACTTCACCATCGAAGTCGAGCGTTCGCTCCGCGTGCTCGACGGTGCCGTTGCGCTGCTCGATGCGAACGCCGGTGTGGAGCCCCAGACCGAGACCGTCTGGCGTCAGGCCGACAAGTACAACGTTCCGCGTCTGATCTTCGTGAACAAGATGGACAAGATCGGCGCCGATTTCTATCGCTGCGTCGAGATGGTTGGCTCGCGCCTCGGCGCCAAGGCCGTTCCTGTCCAACTGCCGATCGGTGCCGAGAACGAGTTCAAGGGCATCGTCGATCTGATCGAGATGAACGCCCTCGTCTGGCGCAACGAAGAGCTGGGCGCCCAGTGGGACGTCGTCGAGATTCCGGAAGACCTCAAGGCTGCGGCCGTGAAGTACCGCGAAGCGATGATCGAAGCTGCCGTGGAAGTCGATGACGACGCCATGGAAGCCTATCTCAACGGCGACCTGCCGAACAACGACACCATCCGTCGCCTGCTGCGTCGCGGCACGATCGATGCGAAGTTCTTCCTGGTGTTTGCCGGTTCGGCCTTCAAGAACAAGGGCGTGCAGCCCCTGCTCGACGGCGTTATCGACTTCCTGCCGGCTCCGGGCGACGTTCCTGCTATCCAGGGTATCGACGCCAAGACCGAGCAGCCGATCGAGCGTCATGCTGACGACAACGAGCCGCTGGCCATGCTGGCGTTCAAGATCGCCAACGACCCGCATATGGGTACGCTGACCTTCTGCCGCATCTACTCGGGCAAGCTCGAGCAGGGCATGATGCTCGAGAACACCGTCAAGGAAAAGCGCGAGCGCGTTGGTCGTCTGTTCCAGATGCACGCAAACAGCCGCGAGCAGATCACGGAAGCCTTTGCTGGCGACATCGTCGCCATCGTTGGCCTCAAGGATACCACCACTGGTGATACCCTCTGCCCGCAGAATGCTCAGGTTATCCTTGAGCGCATGATCTTCCCGGAACCGGTTATCGACATCTCTGTCGAGCCGAAGTCCAAGGCTGACCAGGAAAAGATGGGCCTCGCCCTGAACCGCCTGGCTGCTGAAGACCCGACGTTCCGCGTCAAGACCGACGAAGAATCCGGCCAGACCATCATTTCCGGTATGGGCGAACTTCACCTCGACATCCTCGTCGACCGTATGCGTCGCGAGTTCAAGGTCGAAGCCAATATCGGTCAGCCGCAGGTGGCTTACCGCGAGACGATCACCAAGCAGGCCAATGTGGACTATACCCACAAGAAGCAGTCGGGTGGTTCGGGCCAGTTCGCTCGCGTCAAGCTCACTGTTGAGCCGGGCGAAGTCGGCAAGGGTCTGGAATTCGTCAACGCCGTCGTCGGCGGTTCGGTGCCCAAGGAATATATCCCGGGCGTCGAAAAGGGCGTGAAGTCGGTTATGCCAGCAGGTCCGCTGATCGGGTTCCCGATCGTCGACGTGAAGGTGACGCTGACTGAAGGCGCCTACCACGACGTGGACTCCTCGGTCCTGGCTTTCGAAATCGCCGGTCGTGCGGGCTTCAACGAAGCTCTGCGCAAGGCGTCGCCGAAGATCCTCGAGCCGATCATGAAGGTTGAAGTTGTCACGCCCGAAGATTACATGGGCGACGTCATCGGCGACCTGAATTCCCGGCGCGGTCAGATCCACGGCACTGAAGGCCGTGGCATCCTCCAGGTCGTGAATGCCTACGTGCCGCTCGCGAACATGTTCGGTTATGTGAACTCGCTGCGCTCCATGAGCCAGGGTCGTGCACAGTACTCGATGACGTTCGATCACTACGAGCAGGTGCCGCAGGCCGTCGCCGACGAAGTCCAGGCCAAGTACGCTTAACCGCGAAGTACGCCTTAACAAGAAACTGAAACTCAAGGTTGGCCGCAGGGCTAACGAATACGGAGAGAAGCGATGGGCAAGGAAAAGTTTTCCCGCAATAAGCCTCACTGCAACATCGGCACCATCGGTCACGTCGACCATGGCAAGACCTCGCTGACCGCAGCGATCACCAAGGTGCTGGCTGAGACCGGTGGCGCGACCTTCAAGGCGTACGACCAGATCGACGCTGCCCCTGAAGAGAAGGCACGCGGCATCACCATCAACACCGCCCACGTCGAGTACGAGACGGCCAACCGTCACTACGCTCACGTGGATTGCCCTGGCCACGCCGACTATGTGAAGAACATGATCACCGGCGCTGCCCAGATGGACGGCGCGATCCTGGTCGTGTCGGCTGCCGACGGCCCGATGCCCCAGACCCGCGAGCACATCCTGCTTGCCCGTCAGGTTGGCGTGCCGGCTCTGGTTGTGTTCCTGAACAAGTGCGACATGGTCGACGATCCGGAACTGCTCGAGCTCGTTGAGCTGGAAGTCCGCGAACTGCTGTCGTCCTATGAATTCCCGGGCGACGACGTTCCGATCATCAAGGGTTCGGCTCTGGCCGCTCTCGAAGATTCCGACAAGAAGCTCGGCCACGACGCCGTTCTCGAGCTGATGGCTGCTGTCGACGCCTACATCCCGCAGCCGGAACGTCCGGTTGACCAGCCGTTCCTGCTCCCGATCGAAGACGTGTTCTCGATCTCGGGTCGCGGTACGGTTGTGACCGGTCGCGTTGAGCGCGGTATCGTCAAGGTTGGCGAAGAAGTCGAAATCGTCGGCATCAAGGCAACCCAGAAGACCACCGTTACCGGTGTCGAAATGTTCCGCAAGCTGCTCGACTCGGGCCAGGCTGGCGACAACGTCGGCGCGCTGATCCGTGGTATCGACCGCACGCAGGTTGAGCGCGGTCAGGTTCTCTGCAAGCCAGGCTCCGTGACCCCGCACACCGACTTCACCGCTGAAGTCTACATCCTGACCAAGGAAGAGGGTGGTCGTCACACCCCGTTCTTCGGCAACTACCGTCCCCAGTTCTACTTCCGTACCACGGACGTGACTGGCATCGTGACCCTGCCAGAAGGCACCGAAATGGTGATGCCGGGCGACAACCTGAACATCAACGTTCAGCTGATCGTGCCGATCGCCATGGAAGAGAAGCTGCGCTTCGCGATCCGTGAAGGTGGCCGTACGGTTGGTTCGGGCGTCGTCGCCACGATCCTGAAGTAAGCCTCACTGAGACATTCGCGGCGCGCGAAACGGCGCGCCGCGATCCATTTTCGCCAGGATTTACAAAGATGAACGGTCAGAATATTCGCATTCGCCTCAAGGCGTTTGACCATCGCGTTCTCGACGCTTCGACGCGCGAGATCGTCTCGACGGCCAAGCGTACGGGCGCGCAGGTTCGCGGTCCGATCCCGCTGCCGACGCGAATCGACAAGTTTACCGTCAACCGCTCGCCCCACATCGACAAGAAGGCGCGTGAGCAGTTCGAGATCCGGACCCACAAGCGTCTCCTCGACATCGTGGATCCGACCCCGCAGACGGTCGACGCCCTGATGAAGCTCGATCTCGCCGCCGGCGTCGACGTCGAAATCAAGCTCTAAACAAGAAGTTTTCCGCGCGTACCAGATAACAGGGTCCTCTGAAACCACGACCCGGTACGACGCCAAGAGAGAAGGTAATAACCGATGCGTTCTGGATTGATCGCACAGAAGCTGGGCATGACCCGCATTTTCGCTGAGGACGGCTCGCACGTTCCAGTGACTGTGCTGGAACTGCAGAACTGCCAGGTGGTGGGCCAGCGGACTGCTGAAAAGGACGGCTATGTCGCCCTGCAGCTTGGCGCAGGCCAGGCCAAGGTCAAGAACACGACCAAGGCCGAGCGCGGCCAGTTTGCCGTCGCCAAGGTCGAACCCAAGCGCCATGTCGCTGAGTTCCGCGTGGACGAAGCCAACCTCATCGAGGTCGGCGCTACGCTCCAGGCAGACCATTTCATCGAAGGCCAGCTGGTGGACGTCACCGGTACTTCGATCGGTAAGGGCTTTGCCGGCGGTATGAAGCGCTGGAACTTCGGCGGCCTGCGTGCAACGCACGGCGTGTCGGTGTCGCACCGCTCGATCGGTTCTACCGGTGGTCGTCAGGACCCAGGTAAGACCTTCAAGAATAAGAAGATGCCGGGCCACATGGGCGATCGTCGCATCACCACGCAGAACGTCAAGGTCGTCAAGACCGACGTCGAGCGCGGTTTGATCATGATCCAGGGTTCGGTTCCGGGCGCCAAGGGCGCTTGGATCATGATCAAGGACGCGGTGAAGAAGCCGGCCCCCAAGGGCGCTGCCTTCCCGGGCTCGTTCAAGGCCGCCGCTGAAGTCGCGGGGGAAGGTAACTAAATGGAACTCAAGGTCACAACCCTCGACGGCAAGGCCGCTGGCTCGATCCAGCTCGCCGACGACGTCTTCGGTCTGGAAGTCCGTCAGGACATCCTGCACCGCATGGTTCGCTACCAGCAGCTCAAGGCGATGGCCGGCACGCATGACGTGAAGCATCGTTCCGAAGGCGTGCGCACGGGCAAGAAGTTCGTGAAGCAGAAGGGCTCGGGCGGCGCTCGCCATGGCGATCGCAAGGCTCCGCAGTTCCGTGGCGGCGGCCGTGCATTCGGTCCGACCCCGCGCAGCCACGCCATCGACCTGCCCAAGAAGGTCCGCGCTCTTGCTCTCAAGCATGCGCTGTCCTCCAAGGCCAAGTCGGGCTCGCTGATCGTGGTCGACACCGTCTCGCAGAAGGAAGCCAAGACCGCTGGTCTGCTGGCCACCTTCGGCAAGCTGGAATGGACCAATGCGCTGATCATCGACGGCGCAGCCGTGGATCAGAACTTTGCCCTGTCGGCACGCAACATTCCCCATATCGACGTCCTGCCGGTGCAGGGGATCAACGTTGTGTCGATCCTCAAGCGCGACAAGCTCGTCCTGACCAAGGCAGCGCTGGAAGCGCTGGAAGCGAGGTTCGCATGAACAAGCTCAGCGCTTACGACATCGTCCGTAACCCCGTCGTGACTGAAAAGTCGACGATGGCTTCGGAGCACAACCAGGTCGTTTTCGACGTGGCGATCGATGCCAGCAAGACCGAAATCAAGGCTGCCGTTGAGCAGCTCTTCTCGGTCAAGGTCAAGGCAGTGAACACTCTCGTCCGCAAGGGCAAGGTGAAGCGCTTCCGTGGCAAGATTGGCACGCGCAACGACGTCAAGAAGGCGATCGTGACCCTCGTCGACGGCCAGTCGATCGATATTTCGACCGGCCTCTAAGGGAAGAGACAGAACAAAATGGCTCTAAAAACTTACAACCCCACCTCCGAAGGCCGTCGTACCCTTATTACGACCGATCGTTCGGAACTGTGGAAGGGCAAGCCGGTCAAGACTCTGACCGAAGGTCTGTCCAAGTCCGGTGGTCGCAACAATCGCGGTCGCATCACCTCGTTCCATCGCGGTGGCGGTCACAAGCGCACCTACCGCATGATCGACTTCAAGCGCGTCAAGTTCGACCAGGTCGGGACGATCGAACGTCTCGAGTATGATCCGAACCGTACCGCCTGGATCGCTCTGGTGAAGTACGAAGACGGCGAGCTCGCCTATATCGTGGCACCGCAGCGCCTGTCGGCTGGCGACAAGGTCATCTCGTCGATGAACACTGTCGACGTGAAGCCGGGCAACGCCATGCCGCTCGAGCGCATGCCGGTCGGTACGATCGTGCACAATATCGAGCTGAAGCCCCGCAAGGGTGGCCAGGTTGCCCGTTCGGCTGGTGCTTATGCCCAGTATGTCGGTCGTGACCAGGGTTGGGCGATCCTTCGCCTGAACTCGGGCGAACAGCGCCGCGTGCATGGCTCGTGCCTTGCCACCGTTGGTGCCGTGTCGAACCAGGATCACTCCAACACCTCGCTCGGCAAGGCCGGTCGTAGCCGTTGGCTGGGTCGCAAGCCCGTTAACCGCGGCGTGACCATGAACCCGATCGACCACCCGCATGGTGGTGGTGAAGGCCGTACCTCTGGTGGCCGTCATCCGGTTACTCCATGGGGTAAGCCGACCAAGGGCAAGAAGACCCGCAGCAACAAGGCGACGGACAAGTTCATCGTTCGCTCGCGTCACGTGAAGAAGGGCAGGTAAGCCATGACCCGTTCAATCTGGAAGGGGCCGTTCGTCGACGGCTACATGCTCAAGAAGGCCGAGAAGGCCCTCGCGTCTGGCCGCAACGATGTGGTCAAGATCTGGAGCCGCCGTTCGACCGTGCTGCCGCAGTTTGTGGGTGTCACCTTTGGTGTCCACAACGGCCACAAGCACATCCCGGTCTCCGTCACTGAAGACATGATCGGCCACAAGTTCGGCGAATTCGCACCGACCCGTACCTATTACGGTCATGCGGCCGACAAGAAGGCCAAGAGGAAGTAAGATGGGCAAGCCAAAAACTGAGCGCGCTCTCAAGGACAACGAGGCTAAGGCTGTTCTGCGCATGCTGCGCATCAGCCCTCAGAAGCTGAACCTCGTCGCGCAGTTGATCCGTGGCAAGAAGGTCGAGAAGGCTCTGGCCGAACTCGAATTCAGCCACAAGCGCATCTCCGGCCAGGTGCGGAAGGTGCTCGAGAGCGCCATCGCCAATGCCGAGAACAACCATGGTCTCGATACCGACGCCCTCGTCGTTGCCGAAGCTTTCGTTGGCAATTCGCTGGTCATGAAGCGTTTCACGGCCCGCGGTCGTGGTCGCTCGTCGCAGATCCAGAAGCCGTTCGCGCATCTCACGATCGTCGTCCGGCAAGTTGAGGAGGCCGCATAATGGGTCAGAAGATCAATCCAATCGGCTTCCGCCTCGGTATCAACCGCACGTGGGACAGCCGCTGGTTCGCCAACAAGGGCGAGTACGGCACGCTGCTTCAGGAAGACCTGAAGATCCGCACGATGCTGCTGGAGGACCTCAAGGCCGCCGCAGTGTCCAAGATCGTCATCGAGCGCCCGCACCGCAAGTGCCGCGTGTCGATCCACACTGCCCGTCCGGGCATCGTGATCGGCAAGAAGGGCGCTGACATCGACAAGATCCGCGCCAAGGTGAAGAAGTTCACCGACAGCGAAGTGCACATCAACATCGTTGAAGTGCGCAAGCCGGAAACCGACGCGACCCTCGTTGCCCAGGGCATTGCCCAGCAGCTGGAACGCCGCGTTGCCTTCCGTCGCGCCATGAAGCGCGCTGTGCAGACCGCGATCCGTATGGGCGCCGGCGGCATCCGCGTGAACGTTGGTGGTCGTCTGGGTGGTGCCGACATCGCTCGTACCGAATGGTACCGCGAAGGTCGCGTTCCGCTGCACACGCTGCGTGCTGACATCGACTACGGCACTGCCGAGGCCGAGACCACGTACGGCATCATCGGTATCAAGGTCTGGATCTTCAAGGGCGAAGTTCTCGAGCATGATCCCACTGCTCATGAACGTCGCGCCACTGAAGGCGCCGACATGGGTGGCCAGCGTCAAGAACGCAGCGATCGCGAACCGCGCCGTGAGCGCGGCGACCGTGACCGCGAACGCGCATAAGAAGGTTAGTTCATTATGCTGCAACCTAAGAAGACCAAGTTCCGCAAGGCCCACAAGGGCCGTATCCATGGCGTTGCCAAGGGCGGTACCGAGCTGGCTTTCGGCCAGTATGCCCTCAAGGCGACCGAACCCGAGCGCGTTACTGCTCGCCAGATCGAAGCGGCCCGCCGCGCCATCACTCGCGAGATGAAGCGCCAGGGCCGTGTGTGGATCCGTATTTTCCCGGATCTGCCGGTCACCAAGAAGCCGACCGAAGTTCGTATGGGTAAGGGCAAGGGTTCGGTTGAACTCTGGGCCGCCCGCGTGAAGCCCGGTCGTATTGTATTCGAGATCGACGGCGTCCCCGAGGACGTTGCCAAGGAAGCTCTGCGTCTCGGCGCGATGAAGCTCCCGATCATGACGCGGGTTGTTACCCGCATTGCCGACTAAGGACGATGAGCATGAAAGCCAGTGATGTGCGGGCCAAGACCGCAGACGAACTGAAAGACCAGCTCGTCGACCTCAAGAAAGAACAGTTCAACCTGCGTTTCCAGCGCGCTACCCAGCAGCTGGAAAAGCCGACCCAGGTCAAAAAGGTCCGCCGCGATATCGCGCGGATCAAGACGATCCTGGCCGAAAAGAACGCAGCGAAGTAAGGAGCCGCGACCATGCCAAAGCGCGTATTGCAGGGGACGGTTGTCTCCGACGCCAATGAGAAGACGGTCGTGGTGCGCGTTGAGCGCCGTTTCACGCATCCGGTGATGAAGAAGACCGTGCGCCGGTCCAAGAAGTACCACGCTCACGACGAGGCCAATGTGGCCAAGGTCGGTCAGATCGTGTGGATCGAGGAATGCGCACCGATTTCCAAGAACAAGCGCTGGACGCTTGTCGCGGATAAGGCTCAGCAGGAAGGCGTTACGCCATGATCCAGATGCAGTCCAATCTCGACGTGGCCGATAATTCGGGCGCGAAGCGTGTCATGTGCATCAAGGTACTTGGCGGCTCGCACCGGAAGTACGCTTCCGTCGGCGACATCATCGTCGTTTCGGTCAAGGACGCGATTCCGCGTGGCCGTGTTAAGAAGGGTCAGGTCATGAAGGCCGTGGTGGTTCGCACCGCGTTCGACATCCGCCGCCCCGATGGCACGGTGATCCGTTTCGACAAGAACGCCGCGGTTCTGATCAACAATCAGAAAGAGCCGATCGGCACCCGCATCTTCGGACCGGTTCCGCGCGAACTCCGCGCCAAGAACCACATGAAGATCATCTCGCTCGCTCCAGAGGTGCTGTAATGGCCGCCAAGATCAAGAAGGGCGACAAGGTTGTCGTCCTGACCGGCAAGGACAAGGGCAAGACCGGCCAGGTCCTGTCCGTCATTCCGACCGAAACCAAGGCTCTCGTCCAGGGTATCAACCTGGTCAAGCGCCACACCAAGCAGACCGCGTCGACCGATGCCGGCATCTTCACCAAGGAAGCGCCGATCCATCTGTCCAACCTCGCGATCGCCGACAAGGATGGCAAGCCCAGCCGCGTCGGTTTCCAGATCAAAGACGGCGTGAAGACTCGCGTCGCCAAGTCGACCGGAGATTCGATCGATGGCTGAGACCGCTTACACTCCTCGCCTTCGTACCGAGTACGACGAGAATATCCGCAAGGTTCTGACCGAGCAGTTCGGCTACAAGAACGTCATGCAGCTGCCCAAGCTCGATAAGATCGTGCTGAACATGGGCGTCGGCGAAGCCGTCAACGACACCAAGAAGGTGAAGTCGGCCGCTGCCGAGCTGGAGAAGATCGCTGGCCAGAAGCCTGTGATCACCTTCGCCCGCAAGTCGATCGCCGGCTTCAAGGTTCGTGAAGACATGCCGCTGGGCGTGAAGGTCACGCTGCGCAAGACTCGTATGTACGAGTTTCTTGATCGTCTCGTGAACATCGCCCTGCCGCGCGTTCGCGACTTCCGTGGGCTGAACCCCAACTCCTTTGACGGCCGTGGCAACTATGCCATGGGCATCAAGGAACACATCATTTTCCCCGAAATCAACTATGATCAGATCGATCAGGTTTGGGGCATGGACATCGTGATCGCCACGACGGCCAAGACCGATGATGAAGCGCGCGCGCTGCTCAAGGCATTCAACTTCCCCTTCCGCCAGTAAGCGGACAGGGAAGGGAACAAGGATCAGGACATGGCAAAGACCAGCTCCATCGAAAAGAACAACAAGCGCGCAGCGCTCGCCAAGCAGTATGCTGGCAAGCGCGCCGCTCTCAAGGCAAAGACCAAGGATCAGTCGATCCCCATGGACGAGCGCTTCGCAGCCCAGCTCAAGCTGGCCGAGCTGCCGCGCAATTCCGCCAAGGTCCGCGTCCGTAACCGTTGCGAAGTCTCGGGTCGTCCCCGCGGCTACTACCGCAAGCTGAAGCTGAGCCGTATCGCTCTGCGTCAGCTGGGTAACCTGGGCCAGATCCCGGGTCTCGTGAAGTCGAGCTGGTAAGGAGAAACCAAGATGAGCTTTTCCGATCCAATCGGCGATATGCTGACCCGTATCCGCAACGCCCAGATGCGTCGCAAGAATTCCGTTTCGACTCCGGCTTCGACCCTGCGTGGTCGGGTGCTGGATGTTCTCCAGTCCGAGGGTTTCATCCGCGGCTACTCGGAGACCAAGTTCGAAAACGGTGCTTCCGAGTACGAGATTGAACTCAAGTATTCGGACAATGAAGGCGTTATCCGCACGATCGAGCGCGTTTCGCGTCCTGGCCGTCGCGTCTACGCCTCCGTCAAGAATATTCCGCAGGTTGCCAATGGCTTGGGTGTTTCGATCCTCTCCACCCCCAAGGGTGTGATGGCCGACCACGAAGCCAAGGCTGCCAACGTTGGTGGCGAGGTACTCTGCCGCGTGTTCTAAGGCTTTGCCTTGGATCCGCGGTAAGACGATTACTCAAGGATTGAACTAGAATGTCACGTACTGGCAAAAAACCGGTTGCACCGGTAAACGGCGTCACAGTCACCATCAATGGTCGCACCGTCACCGCCAAGGGCCCCAAGGGCGAGTTGAGCATCGAGCTCATGGACGTCGTCAATGCCGAGAATGGCGCCGATGGCGTCGTGATCTCGCCGGCGAACGACACCAAGCTGGCTCGCGCTGCCTGGGGTACCACCCGTGCACTGATCCAGAACATGGTCACCGGTGTATCGGCTGGCTTCGAAAAGAAGCTGGCGATCCAGGGCGTTGGCTATCGCGCCGCCATGCAGGGCAAGGATATCAAGCTGTCGCTTGGTTTCAGCCACGAAGTCATCTATCAGGCCCCCCAGGGCATCACGCTTGCCGTACCGGCACCGACGGAAATCGTCATCACCGGTATCGACAAGCAGCAGGTTGGCCAAGTCGCTGCGAACATTCGCGCCTGGCGCAAGCCCGAGCCCTACAAGGGCAAGGGTGTGCGGTACCTTGGCGAGCAAGTGTTCCGCAAAGAAGGCAAGAAGAAGTAAGGAGCGCCACCTATGGCAATTTCTGCAAAAGGTGCGGACCGCCGCAAGGCTCGTGTCCGCAAGGCGCTCAAGGCTCGTGCCTTCGGTCGTCCGCGTCTGTCGGTTTTCCGTTCGGACAAGAATATCTACGCCCAGATCATCGACGACGCGAATGGCCGCACGCTGGCCGCAGCTTCGACGCTCGACAAGGACGTCAAGGCTTCCGTCAAGAATGGCGGTTCGGCTGAAGCAGCTGCCGTCATTGGCAAGCTGATCGCCGAGCGCGGCACCAAGGCGGGCGTCGCCGAGGTGATCTTCGATCGTGGCGCATACATCTATCATGGCCGTGTGAAGGCCCTTGCAGACGCTGCCCGTGAGGGCGGCCTGCAGTTCTAGGCACGGACAAGGAAAGAAACATTATGAGCAGAGACGTTCAAGAACGCGACAGCGAATTCGTCGATCGCCTGGTCCACATCAACCGTGTGGCCAAGGTCGTCAAGGGTGGCCGTCGCTTCGGCTTCGCCGCACTGGTTGTGGTCGGTGACCAGAAGGGCCGCGTTGGCTTTGGTCACGGCAAGGCCCGCGAAGTTCCAGAAGCAATCCGCAAGGCTACCGAAGCCGCCAAGCGCACGATGATCCGCGTGCCGCTGCGCGATGCCCGCACGCTGCACCACGACGTGCAGGGTCGCCATGGCGCCGGCAAGGTTATCCTGCGTGCAGCCGTTCCCGGTACCGGCATCATTGCCGGCGGTCCTATGCGCGCCGTGTTCGAAACGCTAGGCATCAACGATATCGTTGCCAAGTCGCAGGGCACTGCCAACCCATACAACATGGTGCGGGCCACCTTCGATGCGCTCAAGCGCGTCGACAGCCCGCGCTCGGTCGCGTCGCGTCGCGGCCTCAAAGTCTCCGAACTGCAGGCTCGCCGCGGCGAAGCCTCGGTCGAAGGCTGATAGCTCAGGTCAGGAGATAAATCATGGCTGAGAAAAAGACCCTTATCGTCAAGCAGATCGGTTCGCCGATCCGGCGTGACAATGTGCAGCGCGCGACCCTGATCGGTCTCGGGCTCAACAAGATGAACAAAGAGCGCGAGCTTATTGATACGCCCGAGGTTCGCGGCATGATCAACAAGATCCCGCACCTCGTCCGCGTCGTCGGCGAATAAGAGAGAAGGCGATCAAATGACTCGTTTGAACGAACTTCGCGACAATCCCGGCGCCAACAAGGTCCGTATCCGCGTTGGTCGCGGCATCGGCTCCGGCAAGGGCAAGACCGGCGGTCGCGGCGGCAAGGGCCAGACGGCACGCTCGGGCGTGGCGATCAACGGCTTCGAAGGCGGCCAGATGCCCCTTCACATGCGTATGCCAAAGCGCGGCTTCAATGCTCTCAATCCAGGTGACTGGAACGAGGTCCGCATCGACCGCATCCAGGCTTACATCGACTCCGGCAAGCTTGACATCAAGGGTGTCATCGACGCTGAGGCGCTGATCGCCGCTCGCGTCATCCGTCGCGTCAAGGACGGCGTCCGCCTGATCGGTTCGGCTGGCTTCACCGCCAAGAAGGTCACCTTCAAGGTGAACTACGCAACGGCCGGTGCAACTGCAGCTATTGAATCTGCTGGCGGCAAGCTCGATATCATCCCGGCCAAGGCGCCGTGGAAGAAGACCCCATACGCCGGTTAATCACCGGGAACGGCGCACCCGGCCCATTGGTCGGGTGCGCTTTTTTGGTTTGTTGCGTTGGGACAAGTGGATGCATCCGCTGCCAGCGCTCCGAGCGCACCTGGCCTTGAAGCCATAGGGAGCGATACATGGCGTCCGCAGCCGAACAGCTCGCACGTAATCTCAATTTCTCGACGTTTTCCAAGGCGAAAGCCCTGCAGCAGCGCATCTGGTTCACACTGGGCGCGCTGCTTGTCTATCGTCTGGGTACTTTCATTCCGGTTCCGGGCATCGATCCCGATGCGTTCCGCGCGACGTTCGAACAGTCGCAGCAGGGCATTATCGGCATGTTCAACATGTTCGCCGGTGGCGCCGTCGAGCGCATGGCGATCTTTGCGCTGAACCTTATTCCCTACATCACCGCCTCGATCGTGGTTCAGGTCATCGCGACCGCATCGCCGCGCCTGGAAGCCCTCAAGAAAGAGGGTGAGGCCGGCCGTCGCAAGATGAACCAGTACACCCGTTATCTGGCGGTCGTGTTCTGCGCCGTGCAGGCCTATGGCATTGCCGTTGGTCTGGAAGCGAGCCAGGGCGTCGTGCTCAATCCGGGCTGGTTCTTCCGCGTCTCGACCGTGATTACCCTGGTGGGTGGCACGATGTTCCTGATGTGGCTGGGCGAGCAGATCACCTCGCGCGGTGTCGGCAACGGCATTTCGTTGATCATCTTTGCCGGTATCGTCGCTAACCTGCCGACCACGATCGTCCAGACTCTGGAACTGGCCCGCACCGGTGCCTTGCCGCCGTTGGCCGTGTTCGGTGTGCTGGTGCTTGCTCTAGTGGTGATTGCGGGGATCGTGTTCTTCGAGCGCGCTCAGCGCCGCTTGCTGATCCAATATCCGAAGCGCCAGGTCGGCAACAAGATGTTCCAGGGCGACAGCTCGCATCTGCCGCTCAAGCTGAATACCTCCGGCGTTATCCCGGTGATTTTCGGTTCGTCGCTGCTGCTGCTGCCGGCCACCATTGCGTCCTTTGCGGCGCAGGGTAACGCGCCGGTCTGGCTGCAGACGGTCACGGCCTTGCTGGGCCGCGGTCAGCCGCTCTATCTGGCGCTGTTCGCGTTCTTCATCATCTTCTTCGCCTTCTTCTATACGGCGATCGTGTTCAATCCGCAGGAAACCGCTGACAATCTCAAGCGCTCCGGCGGCTTCATTCCGGGCATTCGTCCGGGTGAACGCACCGCGCAGCACATCGACTACGTGCTGACGCGCATCACGGTTGTCGGCGCTCTCTACCTGACGGTGGTGGCATTGATCCCCGAGATTGTGCACAACCAGCTGGCGGTCAGCCAGTTCATTGGCGGCACCTCGCTGCTGATCATGGTGACTGTGACCCTCGACACCGTGTCGCAGATACAATCGCACCTGATCGCGCAACAATACGAGGGGCTCGTGAAGAAGTCCCGTCTTGGAGGAGGCAAGCGTCGATGAGGTTGATTTTGCTCGGACCGCCGGGAGCGGGGAAGGGGACTCAGGCCAAGCTGTTGGTCGAGGCCTACGGCATCCCCCAGCTTTCGACTGGTGACATCCTCCGCTTGGCGATCCAGAACCGGACGCCGCTGGGGTTGGCTGCCAAGGAAGTCATGGATCGCGGCGATCTGGTGTCCAACGATATCGTCAACGGTATCGTGTCGGAGCGCCTCGACGCAGAGGACTGCAAGCCGGGTTTCATCCTTGACGGTTTCCCGCGCACGATCGGCCAGGCCGAAGCGCTCGATGGGATGCTGGCGGAAAAGGGCATCAAACTCGACGCCGTGATCGAGATGACAGCCGATGCCGATGTCCTTGTGTCGCGTGTCATCAACCGCGCCAAGGAGAGCAACCGCCCGGATGACAATCCGGAGGTGATCCGCAAGCGCCTCGATGTCTACAAGAACGACACCGCACCGCTGGTGGATTACTACCGCGCGCGTGGCCTGGTGAAGACCGTCGACGGCATGGAGCCGGTCGAGCAAGTGACTGCAGCCATCAAGGCCGCGATCACGCACTAGAATTTGGGGGCTTGACTTCGCGGTTGACTCCGCGGAATCGAGCCCTTAAAGAACCGCTTCAGTCTCATGGATTATTGGGCTGGATTCGGTTCCTCAGGAAGTTGGGGGTCGAATTCGGTCCCTTGTTGTTATAAGGGCGCCAGCCGTGATGGTTCGCGCCAACTGAAGGAGAGCAGACGTGGCACGTATTGCTGGCGTCAATATCCCGACCAATAAGCGCGTCGTTATCGCGCTGCAGTATATCCACGGGATCGGCGACAAGTTCGCCGAGGATATCTGCACCAAGGTTGGCATTCCTGCCGATCGTCGCGTCAACGAACTGACCGACGCGGAAGTCATCCAGATCCGTGAGACCATCGACCGCGACTACGTCGTGGAAGGTGACCTTCGCCGCAACGTGGCGATGAACATCAAGCGGCTCATGGATCTCGGGAACTACCGTGGCCTGCGCCACCGTCGCGGCCTCCCGGTCCGTGGCCAGCGCACCCACACCAATGCCCGCACCCGCAAGGGTCCGGCCAAGCCGATCGCCGGCAAGAAGAAGTAAGAACCCGTCTCGGGTTCTTCGATGTAGCTGCTGGGGCATCTCGCTAACGGCAGCGCTGATATCGTCTAGAGGAATACAATGGCTAAAGCTGAAGTCGCGCGCGTCAAGCGCAAGGAACGCAAGAACATCACGTCGGGCGTTGCCCACGTGAATGCTTCGTTCAACAATACCATGGTCACCATCGCCGACATGCAGGGCAACACGATTTCGTGGTCCTCGTCGGGTGTCATGGGTTTCAAGGGCTCGCGCAAGTCGACCCCTTATGCAGCCCAGGTTGCTGCTGAAGATGCTGCCAAGAAGGCTCAGGAACACGGCATGAAGACCCTTGAGGTCGAAGTGCGTGGCCCGGGTTCGGGTCGTGAATCGGCGCTGCGTGCTCTCCAGGCCGCCGGTTTCAACGTGACCTCGATCCGTGACGTGACCTCGATCCCGCACAATGGCTGCCGCCCGCGCAAGCGGCGCCGCGTCTAATTTAGACAGACTAGAAAGTCTCCCGGCCGATTGAATGGGCCGGGAGTCTTATTGCGTTTGCGGCGGAGCGGCTCGGGCTGGAGCCGCGATTTTGAAAGGACATAACCGTGACGATCCAGAGGAACTGGCAAGAACTGATCAAGCCGACCAAGCTGGAGATTGTTTCGGGCAGCGACAACGCGCGCGTGGCCTCGGTAGTTGCCGAGCCGCTTGAGCGCGGTTACGGGCTTACCCTTGGTAACGCCCTGCGTCGCGTGCTGCTGTCGTCGCTCCAGGGCGCGGCAGTGACTGCAATCCAGATTGACGGCATCCTGCATGAATTCTCGTCGCTTCCGGGCGTGCGGGAAGACATTACCGACCTCGTCCTCAACGTGAAGGAAATTGCGCTGAAGATGGGTGGCGAAGGCCCGAAGCGTCTTGCTCTGTCCCGTCAGGGTCCGGGCGCCGTGACGGCCGGCGACATCAAGGTCACCGGCGATATCGAAGTGCTGAACCCCGAGCTGGTGATCTGCCACCTCGACGACGGCGCCGAGATCAACATCGAGTTCACCGTCGATACCGGCAAGGGTTACGTTGCCGCCGACAAGAACCGTCCTGAAGACGCGCCGATCGGTTTCATCCCGGTCGACTCGCTGTTCTCGCCGGTTCGTCGTGTGAGCTACAAGGTCGATGCGACCCGTGCGGGCGAAAGCCTCGACAAGGACAAGTTGACCCTGCAGGTCGAGACCAACGGCGCGATCTCGCCGGAAGACGCCGTGGCCTATGCCGCGCGCATCCTCCAGGATCAGCTGTCGGTTTTCGTGAATTTCGAAGAGCCCAGCAAGGAAAAGGCCCAGGATTCGGTTCCCGAACTGGCCTTCAACCCGGCGCTGCTCAAGAAGGTCGACGAGCTCGAACTGTCAGTCCGCTCGGCCAACTGCCTCAAGAACGACAACATCGTCTATATCGGCGACCTCATCCAGAAGACGGAAGCCGAGATGCTGCGGACGCCGAATTTCGGCCGCAAGTCGCTCAACGAAATCAAGGAAGTCCTGGCACAGATGGGGCTTCATCTCGGAATGGACGTTGCCAACTGGCCACCCGAGAATATCGATGACCTCGCCAAGCGCTACGAAGATCATTATTGATCGCGCGCTGCCAAGCACTTTAGGAGACAACCATGCGCCACGGTAATTCAGGCCGCAAACTCAACCGGACTGCCAGCCACCGCAAGGCAATGTTCGCCAATATGTCGGCCGCGCTGATCAAGCACGAGCAGATCGTTACCACCCTGCCCAAGGCGAAGGATCTGCGTCCGATCGTCGAGAAGCTGATCACCCTCGGCAAGCGCGGCGACCTGCACGCTCGTCGTCAGGCGATTGCCCAGATCCGTGACGAAGGTCAGGTGGCGAAGCTCTTCGCCGTGCTTGGCCCGCGCTACAAGGAACGTCAGGGCGGCTATATCCGCATCATGAAGGCTGGCTTCCGCTACGGCGACAATGCCCCGCTGGCCGTGATCGAGTTCGTCGATCGCGACGTCAACGCCAAGGGCCTCGACAGCGGCCCGGTGCAGGCGCGCGACGAGGACGAATACGAAGCCGCGTAAGCGGGGTCTCTATTCGGATAGACATTTCAGGGCGGCTGCGGTTCATTCCGTGGCCGCCCTTTTGTTTTGGCGCGTGGGGACTGAAATGCGAACTGGTCAGGTTCTGGTTACGGGTGCGAGTGGCTTTGTCGGCAAATGGACCGTCATCGAGTTGCTGCGCGCGGGCTTCAGCGTTCGCGGTACGGTCCGGTCCGAGGCCAAGGCCGAGGCGGTGCGGGCGGCGGTAAGGGCCGAGCTGGGAGAGGATATTCTCTACAAGCTCACCTTCGCCAAGCTCGACTTGATGCGCGATCACGGTTGGCTGGAGGCCATGCTGCGGATCAACGCCATCTGCCACGTGGCGGCCCAGATTCTCGCAGAGGAGCCCAAGGACCCGCAGAAGGTGATCGGTCCTGCTGTGGAAGGCACGGAACGCGTGATGCGCTTCGCCACCCTGGCCGGGGTCAAGCGCATCGTCATGACCTCATCGATCGCCACTGTCGGCTATGGTCACGGCCATACCATTGGCAAGCGCATCTATACCGAGGAACACTTCACCAACCTCGACGCCATGAAGTTCACCTGGGCCTATTGCATCGGCAAGACCAAGGCCGAGCGCGCTGCCTGGGCCTATGCCCGCTCTGAAGAGCTGGATCTGACGACAATCCATCCCGGCGCCATTCTTGGACCGGCGCTCGACGATGACGCCAGCATCTCGCTGGGCATGGTCACCGGTCTGCTTGATGGCGCCATGCCGGCTTTGCCCAGCAACGGCTTCTCGATTATCGACGTCAGGGACGTGGCGGCGATGCATGTCGCGGCGCTGCAGCAGCCGGCATCCGTCGGCCATCGCTATCTGGCGACATCGGACTATGTGCCATTCCCGCAAGTGGGGCGCATTCTCGCCGAGGCGTACCCCGATCGCCAGATCACCCAGAAGATCGTGCCCGACTGGATCATCAAGCTGCTCGCCCGCTTCGGCGGCCCGACGCGCCAGATCATCAACGACATCGGTAACGAGAAGCATTATTCGCGCGACAAGGGCGAAAAGCTGTTGGGGCGGCCGTTTATCTCGGGCCAGGACGCGATTTTGGCATCAGCGGAGAGCGCTGTGCGGCTTGGACTGCTTAACCCCAAGCAGGGGTAGCGTTGTGGCTAGGACAGCCCCCATGCGCGATGCAATGATTTGACCTCACCCATCGAGCTACAAAACACCCGAGGAAGCTCTGTCGCTTCCACCATCTGGCGATAGCGCGCTGCATTGCGTCTTGACGCGATGGCGACCCAGTGGATCATCGACCACTTGATGCTGTCCTTGTTGCCTGCGAGCGCCCCGGGTCGATAGCGCTGAAACAAGGTGCGGTTGAAATAGCGGCCCAGCCGCAGCCAGTGATTGTCGTCCAGGACAATTGCCCCGGTTGCCCGCGCCAGTCGCTCTTCGACCAGTGCGCTGTAGTTGCCGTCCATCACCCATGCATCGCCGGCTATGGCCTCGCGCTGCAGCGCGTGAAACTCGTCTCTGGGGCGGGGTACCCAGTCGGTATTGGGGGTGTGGTGCAACTGATCGAGATGTACCACCGGGACGCCGAGCTTGCGCGCCAGGGCTTCGGCCAGCGTTGATTTGCCGGCATTGGATGGCCCGAAGATGACGATGCGACGGCCGAGATCCGCCAGGGGAAGGACAGGGTGCATTTCAGTTCCGATATGTCTTGGAGGGATCGGGGTGGAAAGGCTGGTCTGGCAGAGACGAAAATCCCCGCCGAAGCGGGGATTGTGGTGCTTGAGTGGTAGTCCGCTTACTCCGGCTGCTGGTCCTTGCCGGTATAGCCTTCCTCGACCCAGAACTGGTCACGGCGGTCGAAGCCGTTGAAGGGGGTCAGCGAGGCCTGGGTATAGGCGCCCATCAGGCCGAATTCGATCCAGTCGTCTTCGTCGATATCGGCCGGTAGCGTGAAGACCTGTGGCAGCACGTCATAGCTGTCGCAGGTGGGGCCCCAGATGGTGAATTCGGAGAATTCCTGGTTGTTGTCATGCACGCGCGGGCCGCGCCAGACGCGCACCGGTGGGGTGAAGTGCATGAACTTGACCTCCATCAGGCTGCCATAGGCGCCGTCATTGACATAGACCGACTGACCGCCGCGCTGATGCTTGACGCGGAGGAGGAGGGACGTCGATGACGTGACAAGCGCACGGCCGGGCTCGATGATGAGCTCGGGCTTGTTCTTGTCGCCGAAATGGTCGGTCACGGCCTGCGAGATGGTCTCGAAATAATAATCCATCGGCGGCGCTTCGCTGGTCGGGTAGGGGGCCGGATAGCCACCGCCGATATTGAGGCGCTTGAGCTCGATCTTGCTCTCTTCGACGATGCGAGAGGCTGCCGCGATGTGGCGCTCATAGGCATAGGCGTCTTCGCACTGGCTGCCGACGTGGAAGCACAAGCTGGGCGTGAAGCCCATTGCATCGACGGCGCTGACGATTTCCGCCGCGCCCTGTTCCATCACGCCGAACTTGATGCCGAAGTCATAGGACTTGAGCGCCTTGCCGGCCTTGAAACGGGTGGTCACTTCGACATCGCGAGAGGGCGACACCACGGCAGCGAGCTGGTCGAGCTGCTGGGGGTGGTCGATGGTGAAGCTACGGACGCCGAACTCTTCGTAGGCGCGCTCGATCTCGCGCTTGTTCTTGATCGGGTTGTTGTAGTGCATCGCCGCGCCAGGGGCATTGTCGCGCACCAGCTCCATCTCGGTGTTGGAGGCGACGTCGAACGCCTTCAAACCTTCGCGATGCAGCTGGGCGATGATGTGCGGGGATGGGTTGCACTTGACGGCATAGGTCAGCAGCCCGTCGAAGCCCTTCCGGAAGACCTTCGTGGCCTTGTGAAGCTCGCGCTCGGAGAACAGGAATGCCGGGAAATCCGGCTCTTCCGCCGCAATCAGTGCGGAGGTGTTCGGATAGACGTGCTTCGGCTCGGTGGTCATTGGACGACTGGCCTTTCGGGGCTGGGATGCAAGAAAAAGGAGCGCTGCATATAGGGCCATGCGACCCCTCACGCAAACAATTATTTGGACGGCAATTGCGACGTCTGCGTGACGCCATTTTCACGCCGGAACCCGGGCGTTTCACACTGCCTCCAACCGCGCCCGGAAGATCATCCTGCAGCGCGATGGGCGGGTGACGCGCTGTATCGGCAGCGGCTGGGCCAATCGGCGCGTTCAGGGTGCGTACATCCACGCGGCGTTACGCGTGCATGTCAGGATCAGGGACTGCGCCCTGCGGAGAACACCCAATGAAGCCGATCGCCATTGTCATCGCCGTCGTAGCCCTCATGCAGCCGGCCATGGCCGAGGACCAGACGACCGTCTATGTCAACGAATTTGGCGAGATCACTCGGGTGGTCCCGCCTGACGCGCCACAATACCTGCGCTACGAATACCAGCCGGTTCAATGCGTTACGACTCCATGCCCGAACTATTTCGTGCTGGCCGCCGAAAGTCCGGCGGCCGATGGCGTCGTTATCTGGAGCGACGAGGTGCCACCCGAGATTGTCGCGTCCAAGAAGATCATCGCCGCAATGAACGATCCCACTGACGGCCCGACCTGCTGGGTCATCCGCGGTGACCTCATCATTGAGGAGGAAGGCACGACGCTCCACGTCGATGAGCTAGTGGACAGTTGCTACTGACTAGTCCGCCACGATGGTGACAGGCGGCAAGTCCATCACGGCCAGTTCCTGGATCGAGGTTTCGCGCCAGCTTGTCAGCCCCTCAAGGAACTGGGTGGCGCCATCCTCGCCATAGCCGCGACGGCTGATGGCAAACAGGGTCAGGCCCGAACCGTCCGCCGTGGGCGAGTAGCGATAGGCATTCCACTCGACGATAATCTCGCCGCTGCTGGTGTCGCTAATCAGGAAATCGAGGATCAGCTCGCCGGTCGCCTCGTTGGAGATCATGTCGTAATTGATCACGGGGTCGCCATTGGCCTTGCGCTCGTCCAGCCCGGCAATCATCCCTGCCGCCGCGCTTTCCGGATCCTGGCCCTCGGTCAGCACGTCGATCATGAACATCTCGACATAGGCTTCCACGACCTGGCCGGCCGGCACGTATTCCTGCTTGTAATAGGCAGGTGCTGGGTGGCTGGTCCAGGCCAGCTCGAAATCGGTGCCTTCGAAGGTGATCGGGCCGGGGATGTCGAGATAGTCCTCAATGTCCTGTGCCATGGCCGGTGCAGCCAATCCGAATGAGACAACGACGGCGGCGGCGAGGCGAAGCATCGACATAGACATGACCCTGACTTGCAATGGAGAGAGTAGAGCCTAGAACATCGAAGCTGTCGATTGGCTGAACGGCCCTGGCTCCTCTGGTTCAGGTGACACCGCACGCGTTCAAGGTGTAAGTCAAATCTCCAATCCGCTAGAATCCACTCATGTCCGACCTCTTCGCCGCCGATCCCACCGACAACGACACTGCACGCCCGCTGGCCGACCAGCTGCGGCCGCGTTCGCTTGACGAGGTCATCGGCCAGACCCACCTGCTTGGCCCTGATGGCACCCTGCGCCGGATGATCGCCACTGGCCGGCTCGGCTCGCTGATCCTGTGGGGACCGCCCGGAACCGGCAAGACCACGGTAGCGCGGCTGCTGGCCGACCAGATCGACTATACGTTCGTGCAGATATCGGCTGTCTTCTCGGGCGTGGCTGACCTCAAGAAGGTATTCGAGAAGGCCCGCTTCGAGCGCCTCAGTGGCCACAAGACGCTGCTGTTTGTCGATGAAATCCATCGTTTCAACCGGGCGCAGCAGGATGGCTTCCTGCCGGTGATGGAAGACGGCACCATCGTTCTGGTTGGCGCTACTACAGAAAATCCCTCCTTCGAACTCAATGCGGCGCTGCTCTCCCGCAGCCAGGTGCTGCGGTTCGAGTCGCTTGGCCCCGAAGACCTCGAAAAGCTGGTGCAGCGCGCCGAGGAACTGACCGGAGCTGCGCTCCCTTTGGAGCCTGAGGCCCGTACCACTCTGCTGACTCTCGCCGACGGCGACGGCCGGGCTTTGCTAGGCCTGGTTGAAGAAGTGCTCGCTTCTGCCAAGCCGGACGAAATCCTCGATGCGGCTGGCCTCCTGACGGTCGTGCAGCGCCGCGCGCCGATCTACGACAAGGCGCAGGACGGCCACTACAATCTCATCTCGGCCCTGCACAAGACTATCCGCGGCTCCGATCCCGACGCCGCGCTCTATTATTTCGCCCGCATGCTCGACGCCGGCGAGGATCCCCTGTTCCTCGCCCGCCGGCTGATCCGCATGGCGGTGGAGGATATCGGGCTGGCCGATCCGCAGGCTCTGCCGCAAGCGGTGGCGGGGCGCGATGCCTTCCAGATGCTGGGCTCGCCCGAGGGCGAGCTGGCGCTGGCGCAGGTCGTCGTCTATCTTGCGCTCGCTCCCAAATCCAATGCCGTCTACACGGCCTACAAGGGCGCCGTGAGCGTCGCCAAGTCCACCGGCTCACCCATGCCGCCCATGGTCATCCTAAACGCCCCCACCAAGCTCATGAAGGGCTCTGGCTATGGCGACGGCTATATCTACGACCACGACACGCCCGAGGCCTTCTCCGGCCAGGAGTATTTTCCCGAGAAGATCGGCCGCCAGAAATTCTATGAGCCGGTGGAGCGAGGCTTCGAGCGGGACTTGAAGAAGCGTATCGATTATTTCGAACGGCTAAGGGCAGCCAAGCGGGAGTCTGAGGGGCAATAGATCCGCCCATCCGCCTGGCAGCGAGGGCTAAGAGTGGAGTTCACCCTCCCCCATGCGGGGAGGGAAGCGAGATAGGGCTTAGCGTTTGCTAAGTCCGTTGAATCGAGCAGGAAGGGGGTATGGTTCCGCATACTCGGTGCGCTTGGCCCACCCCCTCCCTTGATCCCTCCCCTCAAGGGGGAGGGTATCGACTGAGAGATAGTGTCAAAAGAGACGGTCCGTCATGTATCCCTTCCTCCTCGTCGGCGCTGGCGGCGCGATTGGCGCCATGGCGCGTTTCGGTGTTGGCAGCCTCGTCGGCCGCCTCTGGCCGATGTCCTTCCCGCTGGCGACTATGCTGATCAACATCATCGGCTCCCTCGCCATGGGGCTGTTTGTTGGCCTCATGGCGCGCTTCCTCCCCGCCTGGCAGGAAAACGCCCGTCTGTTCGTCGCCGTCGGCATTCTCGGAGGCTTCACCACCTTTTCGTCCTTTTCGCTCGACACCATCGTGCTGATTGAGCGCGGCGAATGGTTGATGGCGGGCGCTTATGTGCTGTTGTCGGTTGTGGTTTGTCTCATTGGGCTTTATCTCGGGCTTTTGGTGACCCGAGGCGTGGCATGAGTGGCGTTCAACAGCGGCAGGTAAATGACGACGAAGACGGGATGCGTCTGGATCGCTGGTTCGCCACGCATTTCCCCCAGCTCGGCTTCGGACGGCTGCAGAAGCTGATCCGCAATGGCGAGGTCAAGGTCGACAAGGCCAAGGTGACCACCAGCACCCGCCTCGTCGGCGGCCAGACCGTTCGTATTCCGCCGATCGACGATCCCGATACCGTCAAGCCGGTCAAACTCAATGACGCCGATGCGCTGTTCCTCAAGGATTTGATCCTCTACGAGGACGATGACATCTACGTCTTCAACAAGCCGCATGGCCTAGCCGTGCAGGGCGGCAGCGGGCAGACGCGCCATCTTGACGGTATGCTAAAAAGCCTGCCCAACAAGAAGGGCGAACCACCGCGTTTGGTGCATCGTCTCGATCGCGATACCTCGGGTTGCCTTGTCGTCGCCAAGACCAAGCAGGCGGCCAGCCATTTCGGCAATGTGTTCCGCTCGCGCTCGGCGCGGAAAATCTACTGGGCCATAGTCGCCGGCAATCCACATCCGCAGCAGGGCGAAATCTCCTGCTTCCTCGCCCGCCAGAGCACTGATGATGGTGAGCAGATGGTGGTGGTCAGGAATGGTGCGCCCAATGCGCAGCATTCCCTGAGCTACTATTCGACCACCGATACCGCCAGCAAACGCTTCGCCTGGGTCACGCTCAAGCCTGTCACCGGGCGCACGCATCAGTTGCGCGTCCACATGGCGCAGCTCGGCACGCCGATCATCGGCGATCCGCGCTACTTCAACATCGAGAACTGGCAGGGCGCTCCCGGCCTGGCCGAGGGCCTGCATCTGCATGCCCGCCGCATCGCCATCCCGCTGCGCAACGGCAAGCGGCTCGATATCTCGGCGCCGCTGCCACCGCATATGCGCCAGAGCTTCGAAACCCTCGGCTTCGACCCTGATCGCTACGACGTCAGCGGCGATCCGGAGGATGGTGCATGAGTCTGGTCGTCTTCGACATGGACGGAACGCTGATCGATAGCGGAGCTGAGATTGCAGCGCGCGTCCTGAAGGCATTCGCGGTCATGGGTCTGCCTGCTCCGTCGCTGGAGGCGATCCGTGCCAATGTCGGTTTGTCGTTGCCAATCTATCTGAGTGCGGTGTCGGGTAGTGATGATCCCCAGATCATCCAGGGGCTCTTCGACGCCTACCGCGCCGCTGCCAACGCTTCCGGTCCGGGCAAGATGCCGATGTTCGACGGCGCGCGTGCCTTGCTGGATCGGCTGAGCCAGCGGCCGGAGACAATGCTGGCGATTGCCACCGGCAAGGGCAAGGTTGGGCTCGACAAGACCTTGGCGCAGAACGACATCGGCCACTATTTCGTCAGTTTGCAGTCGGCCGATAACAACCCCTCCAAGCCGCATCCGGGTATGCTGCATTCCGCGATGGAAGCCGTGGGTGCTGCGGCGGAGGAGACTGTGATGATCGGCGACGCCGTGTTCGATATCGAAATGGCCAATGCGGCCGGCGTGCGCTCGATTGCCGTGTCCTGGGGACTGCAACCGGTCGATGCCCTGCGTGTCGCCGGTGCCACCGCCAGCGTCGACAGCTTCGAAGACCTTTACGACACCATCGAACGCGTTCTGGAAGAAAAAGCCCATGCGTGACCAGCTGGAAGATATCCAGAAACATCTCGATGACGGCTACGGCCGGGCCCAGCACCTCAACAGGGTCGAACTGCCCAAGCGCTTCTACAAGGACGTGGCAGCCGGCCCGGTTGATGGCGGTTTTGTCGTCACCCTGGACGGAAGACCGGTCCGCACGCCGGGCAAGAAGCTGCCAGTAGTCGTCCCGGCCGCTGCGATTGCTACCGCCATGGCCGAAGAATGGGCGGCGCAGGGCGAATTCATCAACCCCGCCACCATGCCGATGGTCCGCCTGATCAACTCCGCCATCGAGAGCGGCGAAGCCAGCGTCCCGGCCTTCCGCGAGGAAATCATAAAATTCGCCGCCGGCGACCTGCTACTGTACCGAGCCGAAAGCCCGCAGGAGCTGGTATCAGAGCAGGAGCTGGCCTGGGACAAGGCGCTGGTTGTTCTGGCCCGCCATTTCGGCGTCAGCTTCCAGCCCACGACGGGTGTTCGCCATCAGCCACAGCCGAAGTCGACGCTGGATCGGCTTGCCGAGTCGCTGGTTGATGAGAACCTGTTGGTGCTGACCGCACTTGTGTCGATTACCGGACTTACCGGTTCAGGACTTCTGACTATCGGCTTGTGGAACAAGCTGTTTTCGCCCGACCAGGTCTGGACGGCTGCGCATGTCGACGAGGATTACCAGATCTCGCAATGGGGTCAGGACGAAGAGGCCGCCGAGCGTCGCGCCATGCGTCGCGTCGAGTTCGATATCGCCGTCGCCGTGCTGGAGGCACTGCGCGCCTAGCGCGGTCGTGCGGCGCTTTCCAGTACCCAATCGGCCACATTTTCGTCGATCTGTCGCAACGGATCGAGGACGAAGCTGCGCTCGTGGGCATGGGCGTGGGGCAGGGTCAGGCGTGGGGTCTTGAGCTCGATACGGTCATAGGCGATGATGTCGATATCGATCAGCCTTGGGCCCCAAACCTCGTCGCGGACGCGGCCCATGGCAAGCTCGATGCCAAGCAAAACGTCAAGCAAATCAATGGGTTTGAGTGTCGTCTCGATCGATATGGCCATGTTGGCAAAGTCGGGCTGATCGGTCTTGCCCCAGGGCTTGGTGATCAGCACGGATGACTGTGCGGCGACGGCAATATCAGGGTTTTCGCCTATGCGACGGATCGCTTCGGCGAGTTGAGCCGGGGGATCGCCGATATTGGCGCCGAGGCTGAGCCAAGCCTTTGAGGTCATTGACGTTTCCGGTGCAGTTCGATGGCGGCTTCGCCGCGAACCATTGCAATCGGCGCTTCTGGTTTGCGCAGGCGGATGACGACCCAGGTAACCCCATCAAAACGCTGGAAAATCGCCTCGACGACGTTCTGTGCGACAGCCTCCAGCAGCTTCATGCGCTGGTCTTCGAAAGCGGCTTTCACCACGTCGTAGATGTCGGCGTAGGATATCCCCGTCGCTAGGTCATCGGTAACGGCGGGCGCAGTGAGGTCGGTGCCCAGTTCGAGATCGATAAAGAATCGCTGCCCGAGCTTGGCTTCCTCGGCGAAGACGCCGTGGTAGCCGTAAAAGCCTAGGTCTTTCAGGATGATACGGTCGCCTGTGTACGGCTCGGCCATGTGCTATTCCAGTTGCGCGGGTGGACCATACAGCGTTGCCTGCGCCACGCGAAGGGCGTCGCGGTTCGCCTTGACGTCATGCACGCGGAAGATATGCCCGCCATTGACATAGCCGAGCACATTGGTGGCGATTGTGCCCGCCAGGCGCTGTTCTGGCTGATTTTCCAACAGCTTACCGATCATCGACTTGCGCGACGTGCCGACGAGGATGGGAAACCCTTCCGGGCAAGCATGCTGGAGGTCTTGCAGCAGCGCGTAGTTCTCGCGAAGCGTCTTGCCGAAGCCAAAGCCGGGATCGAGCACCAGACTGGCCCGACTTATCCCCGCCGCTTCCGCACGGGCTATCGTGGCCGCAAAATAACGGAGCATGTCGTCGACCAGCGGAACGGAGCGGTCGCGGTCCTTTTGCCAGTGCATGGCGATGACGGGGACGCCATAGGTCGCCGCGACGTCGGCCATCTCGGGTGCCCCCTGCAGGCCGTGAACGTCGTTGATGATGCAGGCGCCGGCCTGGATGGCCTGGTCGGCGACCAGTGGCTTGTAGGTATCGATCGAGATTGGTGCCGTGATGCCGGCAGCCACCAGTGCGTCGATAACCGGCATGACGCGGTCGAGCTCCTGCTGCACGCCGACCGTCTCGGCGCCGGGCCGCGTGCTTTCGCCGCCGATATCGATGATGTCGGCGCCTTCGGCGATCATTTGCCGAGCATGCGCGACCGCGCTGGCCACCAGATTGTGCTGCCCGCCATCGGAAAAGCTGTCCGGCGTGACGTTGAGGATACCCATGACCAGGGCTGTTTGGCCGAGGATCAACGGTGGTCGGTCGGGCAGGGCGATGGTGTGGTTGGTATGCATGGCAGCTCGTGGTGACGCCCCGTCTTTCGACAGGCCCAGAATGAGGTCTACTCGAACAACCAGCGCCAGAGTAGGCCTCTTGGTGCTTGTCGCACCATGAGGCCGTGCTAGGTAGTCGTATAAAAGTCGAATGGTAGGAGGATTTGATGAAGCAGCTTTTCACCACCCTTGGGCCAATGACCAAGGACCAACTCGGGATGATCCTGCCGCACGAGCATGTGTTCGTCGACCTGCGGACGCCCGATCAGCCCGGCTATGCAGAGGCCGACGCGGGAGCGGTGGTGGCGCTGATGGCGCCGCAGATCGAGGCGATCAAGGCGCAGGGGATCACGGCGCTGGTGGAATGCTCCACTGGCGGCGTGGGGTTGCGGGTCGATCTCGACTTGGCCGTGTCGAAGGCGACGAATTTTCCGATCGTGGTGCCGACGGGCAATTATCGCGAGCCCTGGATTCCGGAGTGGGTGAGCAAGGCCAGCGAAGCCGAGCTTGAAGCGGCCATGCTGCGCGATCTCAACGACGGCGTTGGCGATACCGGCGTCAGGGCCGCGTGGATCAAGATCAGCGCAGGCGATGATGGCATTACGCCTATCGAGGCACGTATCCTGCGGGCGGCGGCGCGAGCCGGCAAGGCAACGGGTGCGGTGATCGGATCGCATACGATCAAGGGCCGAGTGGTGATGGACCAGCTCGATATCATCGAGGCCGAGGGCTACACCGCCAGCCGGTTTATCTCGATCCATACCCAGGCAGAGCCGGACTTCGAGATGCACAAGGTAGTGGCTGGGCGCGGTGCGTGGGTCGAATATGACAATCTGGGCTGGGTACCCGACGAAGAGAGTGTGCCGCGCATCCTGCGGGCTCTGGAGGCCGGGCTGGGCGGGCAATTGCTGCTCAGCCACGACATGGGCTGGTTTGACCCGGCCTTGCCGGGTGGCGGGGTGCCTAAGCCGTATACGCATCTGGTGGAGAGCGTGCTGCCGAAGCTGCGGGCTGCCGGGGTGGATGAGGCGACGATTGTGCGACTGACGCACGACAACCCGTTCGCGGCGTTTGCGCGGTAGCACGCGACGCCATTGAAAACTCGATCGTCACCCTCGGGCTTGACCCGAGGGCGTTGTACTTACCCTCCGTCCGGCAAGTGTAGATCCCTCGGGTCAGGCCCGAGGGTGACGGCCGGTGGGTGGGTAGGTAGCTAGTGCCCACACAGTCAGAGGAACGCCGCCCGATACGCCCGCGGCGTCGTCCCCTTCAGCGCCTTGAACTGGCGATTAAAATTGGCCAGTGAGTCATAGCCCACCTCGCCAGCGATGGTGCCAATCGGCAGCGAGCCCGATGACAGCAGCGCGCAGGCGCGCCCAATGCGCAGACGGATCAGATACTGGCTCACCGTTTGCCGCGTATGGCGCAGGAAGGTGCGATGCAGGCCGGAAGGGCTCAGGGCTGCGATGTCGGCGAGTTGGGCGATGGTGATCGGCTCGGCGAAGTGGTTGTGGATGTGGTTGAGGACGCGGTCGATGCGGCCGCGATCAACCGAAGCCGATGCCAGTTCGGGCGCGGTTGCGGAGAGCGGCATGGCCTCGTCGTCGGCCAGGCGCGTCAAAACCGTGACGAGGCGCAGGAAACGCTCCACCGGCGGCAGCGCGAACAGTTCCTCGATCTGTGGCCGGACGGCCAGGGCGGTATTGGCAGAGAATTGCAGGCCATTGGCGGCGCGCGACAGCATGGCGGCGACGGCGCGCAGCTCCGCATTGGCGGTGAGCCGTTCGGCCCATTCGGGCAGGAACCACATGACCAGCGCGATATGTGGCTCGGCCGGGTCCGGCCGGTCCAGCGAATGCCAGGTGTGGGGCAGGTAAGGGCCGATCAGCACCAGGTCGCCCGGCTCATAGCGGCCGATATGGTCGCCGATGAAGCGCTGGCCGCTGGAATTGAGGGTCAGCGTCAGTTCGAATTCAGGGTGATGATGCCACTGGAAGGGAATGCCATCGTCGAGGCGACGGTTGAGCGTGGCCCAGGAGGCGCCTTCGTCAGTGGTCAGATGCTCCAGATAGGGCTTCATATGGCGCGTGATTACTCAATGACGCCAGAATAGTATCAATACCGGCCAGCCATGGGCAAGCCAGTCTGGCATGACGCAGCTAACTTCATCCCATCAGCAAGCCCGAAGGGGACCGCAAATGGGAGCGAGACATGCAGCCGACCACCAAACGCGACAGCCATCCGACCACGCAGGTGGTGACCACCCAGCTCAAGGACATCGTCAAGAAGCTGCCCTTGCGGGTGCTGAGCCCCGCCGATTGGGAGCATTGGGTGACGAAAGGCTATGTGATTGTTCGCGGTGCGGTGCCGCCGGACAATGTCGAGCGGCTCAAGGCTTTGCTCTGGGAGTTTGACGAGAAGGATCCCGGCGACCAGACCACCTGGTACGCGCCGCAGCGCCGCGACCACATCATGAAGGAGCTCAATGGCACCGGCATGGTCGAGATCTACAACCACCAGTATCTGTGGGACAACAGACAAGAGCAGCGCATCTATGACGCCTTCGTCGACATCTGGGACATGGAAGAGCTGTGGACCAGCATCGACCGGGCCAATCTCAATGTGCCCAAAAAGGTGCATGGTAACCCCAACGGCTTTATTCACTGGGACAGCGATACCTCGCTCGACCCGCTGCCCATCGGCGTGCAGGGCGTGCTAAGCCTAGTCAAGCAGGATGGCGATGTCGGCGGCTTCCAGTGCATCCCCGAGCTGTTCTACGACTTCGATAACTGGGTGAAGACCCAGCCGGCCGACCGCGATCCGATGCATCCCGACACCACGGGGCTCAAGATCACCAATATCGAGATGGAGCCGGGTGACCTCATGATCTTCAACACGCTGCTGGCGCATGGCGTGCGGCCGAACCACTCCAAGGACCGGGTGCGGATGGCGCAATATATCTCGATGTTCCCGGCTGACGAGGCGAACGTCGTCGAGCGCACCGAGCGTATCCGGCTGTGGCGCGAGCTTGACCACCCGCAACGTGATGCGTTTCCCGGCGATCCCCGCGAGTGGGAGAAGAAGAATGCGACGACGGCCAAGCTGACGCCGCTGGGTGAGAAGCTGCTGGGGCTGAAGAGCTGGCATTGAGCCTTCTTACTCCTTGTGGGGAGTGTTCGCTCTAGACGCCTTGATCGTGCGATTTTCGGGACGTCATCCTGGCGAAGGCCGGGATCCATGTCCGCATGTCGCCAAGGACGCTCAGTCTGCGGTGTCTGACGGACATGGATTCCGGCCTTCGCCGGAATGACCCGGTTGATGGATTATGAGTCCAGAATGAGAGCTCCGCCCGAGGGAGAGGCTACCACCCTACCACCAGCCGCCGTGGCCTCGTTCCGCTGCTAGTCGAGGCCCAGATCGGCGAACAGGGCCGACAGGCTGAACGGGCGATACGGCTTCCAGCTGGCATCCTCGGAGCGATAGGCGAGGCGTTGCATGGCGCTTTGGGATAGTACGCTCTTGTCCTTGGGGACCTGCCGGGGCGCGCGGGGGTAGATGACCTGCTGGATCAGCCTTTGGCGCAGGCCGAGGATGGTGCTGATATTGGACGTCGGTGCACGGAAATCGCGCGTGGCGGCGTACGGCGCAAGGGATCGGTCGTCAAGACCGAGCCCTGCTTCGCGTGCGCCTTCGACAACCCAGATCAGGGCCTCGTTGGACAGCCCTCTGATATCGCCACCGCCGCCGACCGAGCCGTGATCACCGGGGAACCAGAGCTGCTGATAGTTTCCGGCGCGGCCGGGCATGGCGTTGAGCTGGTCGAGATTGCTCCACTGGGTGGCCTCAAAGGGGCGGCGGTTTTCGTCGATGGCCAGGGCATGGCGCGCCGATCCGATCAGTGAGCTGAGTTCGGCATCGTGGAAACGGTAGCGGTTGACGCCGTTCAGTCGGCCGGACAGCGGCAGATAGCTCGGGATACCCAGGGCACCGACGGTGTCCCATACGCCGAGATAGGCGATGGAGAAGTCGCCATCATCCGCCCGCCCGGTCTCGCCGGTACGGTTGCGGACCTTGAGCACAGCGGGGTGAGAGAGTTCGTTGCGGAAGCGGTGGGCTTCGACGCCGCTGGGCCGTACATCCGGGCTCTTGTAGAAGCTGAAGGCGCGGCCGATCTGGGCGGCGTTTTCCTTGCGCAGCACGCCGCATTTGCGGATCATTCCGGCCAGCGACCGCGCTGTATAGGCCCCGCGGGAAAAGCCAAAAATGTAGATGTCGTCGCCGGGCTGATAGTTGAGGACCAGGAAGCGGTAGGCATCGGCGATCTTGTCGAACAGGCCGAAGCCGAAGGCACCCGCGAGGCGCGCCTCAAGTCCCGGCGCGATCAGATAGGTCGTGCCGACACCCTCGTTGTAGTAGGTAACCTGGGTGACGCCATCGGCGGCGACCGACTGCACCGCTCGCGCGGCGATGACGACGTTGGTCGGCTCGGGCGAGGCCATAGTGTTCCATGTGCCGTCGCAGAAGATGGCAATGCGCTTCACTGAAACCTTGCCCGGCAGCTCGCGCTACCCGGCACTCCCCCAAATGCCGGGTAAACTTGCGCATAACTGCGCACTTGTCACGAACTCGCTTAGTTCAGCGGCTTGGCCGGCTCGGCGAACAGGTCGTATTCGTCGCTATCGGTCACCACCACGTCGATCATGTCGCCCGGCTTGATGCCATTGGCATTGGCGATGATCACCTGGCCGTCGATCTCGGGGGCATCCCACTTGGAGCGGGCGATGGCCTTGTTGGTCTCGGGTTGCACGTCGTCCACCAGCACCTGGATGGTGCGGCCGACCTTCTTGGCGAGCTGGCCGGCCGAGACGGTCTGTGCCACTTCCATCAGCCGTTCCCAGCGATCCTGCGCGACATCGTCTGGGACAATGCCGTCGAGTTCGTTGGCCGGGGCGCCGGTGACGGGCTCGTATTTGAAGCAGCCGGCGCGGTCGATCTCGGCTTCCTCGATGAAGTCGAGCATCATCTCGAAATCGTCTTCGGTTTCGCCGGGGAAGCCGACGATGAAGTTGGAACGCACAGTCAGATCAGGGACTTGACGCTTCCAGTCGAGAATTCGATTCAAGGTCTTTTCCTGATGCGCCGGGCGACGCATCGCCTTGAGCACCTTGGGAGACGCATGCTGGAACGGGATGTCGAGATAGGGCAGCACCAGGCCATCGGCCATCAGCTCCATCACCGCATCGACATGCGGGTAGGGGTACACATAGTGCAGGCGCACCCAGGCGCCGAGCTGGCCGAGTTCCTTGGCAAGGTCATAGAACTTCGCCTTGACCGGACGACCGCGATAGTTGCTCTCGGCATATTTGATGTCGATGCCGTAGGCTGAGGTATCCTGGCTGATCACCAGCAGTTCCTTGACGCCCGAGCGGATCAAGCCCTCGGCTTCGCCTAGGATGCCTGCCGCAGGACGCGAGGCCAGGTCGCCGCGGATCTGCGGGATGATGCAGAACGAGCAGCGGTTATTGCAGCCCTCGGAAATCTTAAGATAGGCGTAGTGGCGCGGCGTCAGCTTGAGGCCGGCTTCCGGTACTAGGTCAACGAACTTGTTGGGCACGGGCGGCAGGTGCTCGTGTACGGCGGCGACGACGTTCTCGTATTGGTGCGGGCCCGAAATGGCGAGCACCGACGGATGGGTCTTGCGGATGAGTTCTTCTTCGACGCCCAGGCAGCCGGTGACAATGACGCGGCCGTTTTCGTTGAGGGCTTCGCCGATGGCCTCGAGCGATTCCTGCTTGGCGGAATCGAGGAAGCCGCAGGTATTGACGAGGACGATGTCGGCGCCGGCATAGTCGCGGCTGAACGAATAGCCCTGCGAGCGCAGCGTAGACATGATGCGTTCGCTATCGACGAGGGCTTTGGGGCAGCCGAGGCTGACGAGGCCAATTTTTGGCGCTTGGCTCATATGAGCGGGAATTCCAATGTTGGATTTGTTGGCGGCGTCATACAGAAAGTTTGACGGTTACGCAATGTGACTGTCTCCCGCCGGACGCGGGGCTGGCCTTCCCATTATGGCGAACACGGGGACTTGAACGTTCACGCGGGTGAACAGTGCGTCCATGATCGGGCCGGTACCGGGATGCAACCGATTGCTTTAGTGGGGCTTTCGTCTGTGCGCCGATTGGGGTGGCGCAGCATCCCAATGCTCAAAGGAGCCACAATGTTCGATCGTCTCTCCGCTTACGCGCCGCAGGCCCTCGCCGTGCTGCGTATCGTTACTGCCCTGCTGTTCATCCTGCACGGCACCCAGAAGGTCATCGGCTTTCCCGCCATGGAAGGCGGCACGCCCCCGCTGATGACGCTGTTCGGCGCTGCGGGCCTCATCGAAATCGTCACCGGCATCCTGATCCTCGTCGGCTTCTTCACCCGTCCCGCCGCGTTCATCGCATCGGGCACTATGGCCGTTGCCTATTGGATGGTGCATGTCGGCATGGGCGGCCTGATCCCGACCAACAATGGCGGCGACGCTGCGATCCTGTTCTGCTTCGTGTTCCTGTATCTGGTCTTCGTCGGCCCCGGCGCCTGGAGCGTCAACAAGAAGTAAGTTTCTGGCCCCGCTGGAATGAAGAAGGCCGCCGCGACAGTGTCACGGCGGCCCTTTCGTTTTTCCGTGGCCCAGCGTCAGGTCACATTCTTCGGCGGCGGGGTGCGCCTTGCTGTGCGGCGGGGCTTGAAGCTCTCGCCAGGTGCGGAGGCTGGCTCGCGGTCGATCGTGCCTGATGGCGACACATAGGGCGCCGGCTCGGTTGCCGGGGTGATGTATTCGTCGGCCTCGGCATAGTCGACATCCTCGCCTTCTTCGGCCAGGTCGCGAATGGCGTCGCGGACTTCATCGAGCAGGGAGGCCGAATAGCGCGAGCGGTTGACCGTATCGCCGCTCTGCTCATGCGTCTTGAACCAGACCAGCAGCGCCTCGCAGGAAATCCGCAGCACCACCAGCGAGAGCAGGCCGAACACGGCGATTTCGAGCAGGCCCCACAATCCGTTGCCAAAACCGAAGCCGAAGCTCCAGAACAGGTGGCTGACCGCCCAGAGCAGGATGCCAGCCAGGCCAAGTGCGTATAGGATCGGCACCAGCCGGGGTGAGAGGATCGCGTCGAGCCGGAACAGGGTCTGGCGGGTAAACAGGCGCTTCAGATCGTCCAGGGTCATCGCTCTCTCCAAGGCTCGATTCGACTGTTACGCAACTTGGCCAGCCGGGATAGCCCTGACAAGGCTTTCCTCGGATGCAGAAATGGTTGGGCCGAAGCGACGCTCGAAGCAGCTCTTTAGCACCGAATCGACCTCCGGCATCGAGACCAGATGGCCCAGATCCTCAAAGCTGGTCACGCCCTGGTCGGTGATGCCGCAGGGGACGATGCCGTCGTAGTGCGTGAGATCGGGCGACACATTCAGCGAAACGCCGTGAAAGGTCACCCATTTGGAGACGCGCACGCCGATGGCGGCAATCTTGTCTTCCCTGAGCATGCCCTTGTCAGGCCGCTTGACCCACACACCGATGCGCGGCGCCGGCTTGCTCTCGGCAGCGATATTGTGGGCCGCCAGGGTATCGACCACCCAATCTTCCAGCCCCTGCACGAGGCAGCGGATGTCGCGGCCGCGCTGGGTCAGGTCGAGCATGACATAGGCAACCCGCTGGCCAGGGCCGTGATAGGTGTATTGGCCGCCACGGCCAGCGTCATAGACGGGGAATCGATCCGACAGCAGGTCATCCGGCTTGGCCGAGGTGCCTGACGTGTAGAGCGGCGGATGCTCGAGCAGCCACACCGCCTCTTCGGCCTCGCCGACGGCAATGGCTGCGGCACGGGCGCGCATGGCCTCCAGCGCCACGGGGTAGGGCACCGGTGTGGGTGAAATGATCCATTCGACCGGGCGAGCATCGATGCGTGCCAGTTTGTTACGACTTTCGCAGGCTGGATCGCTTGCCGTTAACGCTTCCATAACCATGGGTACCAGAGGATCACTCACAACAGATTCAGCGGTCGTATCGTTTCGGCCGCGCCGGGGTTCGCTATCTATCTATGAGCACATTAGACAATATTGAAGTGGACATCACCGTCGAACTCGGCGCGACGACCATGCCCATCCACCATTTGCTGCGCATGGGCCGTGGTGCGGTGATCGAACTCGACGCCACGGAAAACGATCCGCTCAACATCTACGCCAACAACACTCTGATCGCCCATGGCGAGGTGAGCGTGGAAGACGGCCACCTGCGGGTGCAGATATCCGAGAAGGTGTTCCGCCGGGGGTAGTCATCCGCTGATTGTCCAGCCCCACCGGCCGTCACCCTCGGGCGTGACCCGAGGGCTCTGTACTTACGAAGCGCGCAGCAAGTGAAGGGCCCTCGGGTCAAGCCCTAGGGTGACGACTGAGGCTGGGTGGGCAATTCAGGGCTTGCCTCTCCACAGTCCTGGAGCAAATCTCGATTTAACCGCTTGAGGTTGGGGTAGACCTTTGCTACATCCCCACTCGCTTCGCCTCCGGGCGTAGCTCTACCAAGCGTGCGGTCGTGGCGGAATTGGTAGACGCGCAGCGTTGAGGTCGCTGTGTCGCAAGACGTGGAAGTTCGAGTCTTCTCGACCGCACCAAATCATCCTCTGGATGAGCAAGAAAAAGGGCCGCCCTTCGGGGCGGCCCTTTTCGTTTATGGCGTGGTGGTTGCCGGAGCGGCAGCCGGGTCAGCAGCGGGTGCTGCAGGATCGGCTGCAGGCGCGGCAGGCTCAGCCGGAGCCATTGTGTCAGCCGGCGCTGCAGGTTCGGCAGCCGGAGCAGTGTCGGCCGGGGCGCTGCCGCCGCAGGCGGCGAGGGCCATCGCAACGACGATCGCGATGGGCGCGAGAAGGGTCTTGGACATAGGATCTCCTGTGATTTTGATTCTTGTTGTCGATCTTGGTGTTCAAACGTCTGTGAACTAATCGCTGCAATAGGGCGAAGATGGGGCCGATTAGAAACGGGCTTCTGTCTCGGCGTTCAGATCGTCCAGGGCAGTCGAATCGGGTTCATAGCGGCCGGACTCGGCAGACCAACTGAACGTCGCAGCCACGGCGCGGGTTCCAGTCATGGCGACAGGCATTGGGTCGCAGTCGGTGACGCCGACCGTGGTGACCTCGGTTACTGTCACGACAAATGGGTGCCAGCGGTCGTCGCTATCGCTGATCAGCGGGGCGATGGAATGCAATTGTTCGCGGCGTATGCCGCAATAGTTCTCGTTCAAGGTGAACACCTCGGTCATTTCGGTGAGTTTCCCGTCCACCAGGGCGATCACTGCGGACATGCGATAGCCCTGGCTGGAATTGAAATGCGAGCTGGAGACGATCAAGCCGTCTTCCTCATTGCCAAGCGACACGGTGCTTGGATCGTCGAAGCCGGTGAATTGGTCGGATGCGACGTCGGCGATGTCGATCGGCGACCCGGGATGCGCCGGGTCGAAGATGGCAAGGACGGCCGCGCCCGGCGTGCCAGTTTCCGCGGCGTTGGCCGACACCATCAGCGCCAGCATCTCGATGCCGTCGCTGCTGAAGCTCACGACGTTGCCGCGGTAGAACGACACCGACAGGGCCGGTATCGGTGCCTCGTCGGCATAGGCAAGGTTGCGCACCGGCGTGGTGATCACGCCCTCATAATGGCCGTCGACCTGTTCCAGATCGGGCGCAATCGTGCGGGCGAGGTCAAAGTAGGTGAGGCCGGCAAAGCCCGGCACGGTGTCGGTCAGCTCGATGCTGGTGCTCTGGGCAAGGGCGGGCGCTGCCAAAAGCGGCAGCAGAAGCAGGGCGGTAAGCGTGCGCATGGGTCAGTGGGATTCCGGAATGGTCATCGGGCGCTGGGCGGCAAGCGTTCTGGGCGCCTTGAAGCGCCAGGCATCTTCCAGCCGTAGCGATAATTCCTCATCGGAGATGACTGCCAGCTGAATGAGCACGGCCGGATAGCCGACATAGTGGTCGGTCTCGAAATAGATGTCGGGCGAGATTTCCATCAGCAGCGTCTTCTGCTCGGATGGGCAGAGCAGCACCAGCGTCGCGGCGTCCTTGAGCCGGACGAAGCTCTTGTCGCGCACCTTGAGCGAGGGCGTGCCGTAGCTGGTGGCGCGGGTGATGCCGGGCAGGTTGCGCGCTGTTGCCAGCGCTTCGACGCGGGTGAAGACGTCGTCCAGATCAGGTTGGGTGGGCATGGTCCGCTGCTCCTCAGTATTCTGAAGAATTCCGCTTAACCGCTTCAAATCGCCTCGGCTTAGTCTGGCGCATCGCGGGGCGATTGGCTACAGCTTGGCTCGCCCCCGAAACCTTTGACACACAAAGGGCTCCCGATGAGCACAGATACCGAGACTGAGCCTGGCCCTGAGGCCGGGATTGATCCCAATGCGCTTCGCGACAGCGAAGACCGCATCAGTCCTCTGTGGCTCGAACGGCTGCGGGCGTTCGTGGCTGCGCACCGCTCCGAGGACATTTTCACGGTCATGGAGCCGCTGCATGCCGCCGATGTGGGCGATGTGCTGGAATCGCTCGATGCCGACGAGCGGCTTGGCCTGGTGCGGATTCTGGGTGATCGGTTCGACTATTCGGCGCTGACCGAGGTCGACGAATCCGTCCGCGTCGAGCTGATGGAGGAATTGCCCAACGCGGATATCGCGCGCGGCGTTTCGGGCCTCGACAATGACGACGCGGTGGCCATTCTCGAGGACATGGAGCAGGTGGACCGGGACGAAGTCCTGGCCAAGCTGCCGACCTTCGAGCGCCTCAGCCTCAAGCGCAGTCTCGATTTCCCGGAAGAATCCGCCGGACGGCGGATGCAGACCGATTTCATCGCCATTCCGCCGTTCTGGACGGTTGGGCAGACCATCGACTATCTGCGGCGCGAGGCTGATCTGCCGGACGAATTTTATCAGATCTATGTGGTGGATGCGGCCTACCAGGTGCTCGGAACTTTGCCGCTCGACAAGTTCCTGCGGGCGCAGCGCGCCACGCCGATCGAAGAGCTGATGAACACCAATTTCGTGCTCGTCTATGCCAACGAGGACCAGGAAGAGGCCGCGCGCGACTTCGAGCGCTATGACCTGGTCGAGGTCGGTGTGGTGGACGAGAGCAAGCGTCTGGTGGGCGTGCTGACAATCGACGATATCGTCGACGTCATCCACGAAGAGGCGGATGAGGATATCAAGCTGCTCGCCGGCGTGGGCGACGAGGACATTTCGGACTCCACCGTCGACACGGTGCGCAGCCGCGTGCCTTGGCTGGTGATCAACCTGATCACGGCCGTCGCCGTGTCATTCGTCATTGGCCTCTTCGGAGCGACCATCGACCAGATGGTGGCGCTGGCCGTGCTGATGCCGATCGTAGCGTCGATGGGCGGCAATGCCGGCACGCAGACCATGACGGTGACCGTTCGGGCGCTGGCCATGCGCGAGCTCGACGGCCGCCGCCTGCGGCGTCTCATCACCCGCGAAATGGTGGTTGGCTGCGCCAATGGCGTCATCTTCGCTATCCTGATCGGCCTGGTGACATGGGTGCGGTTCAATGACCTGCAACTGGGCGTGGTCATCGCCTTGGCCATGGTCATCAACCTCGTCGTGGCCGGCACGGCGGGTATCCTGATCCCGCTGACCCTCGACAAGTTCAAGGCCGACCCCGCCATCGCTTCCGCCGTTTTCGTGACGACCGTCACCGACATGGTTGGGTTCTTCGCGTTCCTGGGGATTGCTGGGCTGTGGTTCGGGCTGTTCTGAAATGACGGCCAGCATCATCTTCCTGCATGGCGCTTCAAGCAGCGGCAAGTCGACCATTGCGGCTGGCTTGCAGGCCAATTTGCCTCTGCCATTCTGGCATATCTCGATTGACCATCTCCGCGATGCCGGCGTGTTGCCGACGCAGCGCTTCAAGAGCGGTGAGTTCGACTGGAAAGCCGCGCGGGCGCCGTTCTTCGATGGTTTCCACCGCTCGCTGGCGGCCTATGTCGCGGCTGGCAACAATCTGATCCTTGAGCACATTCTCGATACCAATGGCTGGCTGGAGCAGCTTGTTGAGCTGCTTTCTCCGTTCGATGTGTTCTTCGTGGGCGTCCATTGCCCACTCGACGAGTTGATCCGCCGCGAGGCCCTGCGAGGGGACAGGCCGGTCGGCAGTGCAGCCAGGGATTTCGAGACCATCCACCGCGGCCTGTCGTATGACTTCGAGGTTCAATCCGACAGGGATGCAGCAGAGAACGTGGCTGCGATCATTGACAGTTGGACGTCCCGGACCGGCGACTCTGTGTTTGCACGGCTGGCCAGCAAAGAGCGGTAGTGACGGCCTTCGTGATCCGGTCTGGCGGTGCGGCCGAGACCACATGCATGTCGCCTAGGACGCTGTAGATGGCGAAGCGCTTCTGGAACTTCGTGACCTCAGTTTCGCGTTCCAATCCAAAGCCGCGGCCAAGTTGCCTGCCGACGACGATGTCGGTGGCCTCAGCGATACCGAGCGAGGGCAGAAGTCCTATGCTGTAGCCGGTACCAATAAGCGCCACGGCGGCCTGGTAGTCGCTTGAGTGCGGCGGCGCGACCAGGAACCCCGAAGATGTGACGAAGATCGAAGGCCGCTCGATGCCGCCCACCAGTTCCTGCGCCAATGCAAGATTGGCGGCGCGATAGGCTTCATAGCCGTGTTCGACGATGAACGGGCCGATGATGGCGATGCGCTGGCAGAATTCGAGGTCGAGATCGACGAGCGGATAGCCGCTCAGCCGCGCCAGATTGGCGCCCAGCGTCGATTTTCCGACACCGCCCGGTCCGATGAGGAAGATGTTTTCCCCAGGTTCTGGTCGTCTTCTGACGGTGAATTTGGCTGTTGGACTCACCCGACAATCCTAGCGCCACCCGAGATTTAGGTGGTGCAGAAAATGCCATCGGTTACCCGGTCATGGTCTTAACCGCGTTCGATCACGCTCCTGTGGAGTGTGGCAACTTTGCTGCTTGCAACGCATTTATGACGCAGTTAACGATTCATCACCGGGTGCTGTGTGCGGGTAACACCAGACAGTTTCCGGAGTGAACGGCTGACAAGGAGCGATATATGCGAAGTCAACCGAAGGCCACAAATCTGTGGCGGGCAGCGACTTGGACCCTGGTCTGTCTGCTGTCGATGGGATTGGTTTTCTCCGTCGTTGCTGGCGTCTAAAGACGCGATCGAAGCGGAAAAGTCTTCCAACTTTTCCTGATCGCGCTTTGAGGCGCTAGAGTTTTTCACTCATAAGGTTCAGAAGGGCGCCCGGGCCACTGGGGCGCCCTTCTTGTTTGGCAGGAGGCAGTCATGAAGCTGTTGATCGGCAATCGCAATTATTCCAGCTGGTCGCTGCGGCCCTGGCTGGTGCTCAAGCATTTCGAGATTCCGTTCTCCGACGAGGTCGTGCAACTTGGGGCCGAAGGGTTTCGTGAGTATCTCGCCACCCGCTCACCCACCGGACGAGTGCCGGTGCTATTCGATGGTGATCTCGCTGTGCCGGAGACCATTGCCATCATCGAATACGTGGCCGATCTCCACCCGGGCAAGGCGATATGGCCTCTCGATATCCAGCAGCGGGCGCTGGCGCGCGCGGCGGCCGCCGAAATGCATGCGGGCTTCGCGGCTTTGCGCAGCCATGCGCCGATGAACCTGCGGGCGTCGCATCCAGGCAAGGTCAGTGTCGATAGCATCGCCAGAGACCTGCATCGGCTGGAAACGCTCTGGGGCGATCTGCTGGCGCGCTCGGGCGGTCCGTATCTGTTTGGCGCCTTCACCGCCGCCGATGCCATGTTCGCGCCGGTGGCGACGCGCATCCGCACCTATGCGCTGCCGGTGTCCGATGTCGTCGCAGCCTATGTCGAGGCGATCTACGGCCTGCCGGCCTTCCAGGACTGGCTGGCGCAAGCGCTGAAGGAGCCATGGATTGTCGACGACGACGAGATCGACGTGATCCAGGGCCGGGTCAAGCCGGGAACGCTGGCATGATCCACATGATCAAGCTCTGCGTGGGCGTTTCGAGCCTCGAAGAGCTGGAGAGCTATCGCGACGAGCGGGCCCATTGGTGGGATGCCGACTATGGCGAGGATGTCCACGTCCATCGCACCCGCATGATGCCCAAGCGGGCCGCCGAGATGGAGGGTCTATCCTCGATCTACTGGGTGATCGCGGGGCAGGTGGTGTGCCGGCAGCCGATCCTGCGGCTGGCGCGCTACACCAATGCCGAGGGCATCGATTACTGCGATATCATCATGTCCCGCGACATGATCCGCACGGTGCCTTATCCCAAGCGCCCCTTTCAGGGCTGGCGCTATCTGCGGCCGGAGGATGCGCCGCCCGATGTCGGAGCCAACGAAAATGCCGAGTCGCTGGCGCTGGCGGCAGATTTGGCCAAGCTGGGGCTGATTTAGCGCGGCGTCACCAACTGCCCGGAGGCCTTCTCTTAACTCCCCATTAACCATACCGGCCGTTGTTAGACATCAGTGGTGCAACACTGATTTGGGGGGCGGCGATGGCGCGTGGCGGTGCGCATGTCATTGTGGTGGGAAACGAGAAGGGCGGCTCTGGCAAGTCGACCACGGCGTTCCACCTGGCCGTCTATCTGCTGCATGCCGGCCATAGCGTGGCGACGATCGATGTCGATAGCCGCCAGCAGACCTTTACTCACTATGTCCGCAACCGCCGCGCCCAGATGCAGGAGCGCGGCGTCAAGCTGCCGTGTCCACGGCATTTTCATCTGCCCTCGGCCTGGGGCGATTCCGTCAGGGAAAACGACAAGGCCGAGTTCGACGTGTTCCGCCGCGCCGTTGGGGAAGTGGAAGACCAGGTGGATTTTCTGGTCATCGACACGCCCGGCTTCGACACCAACCTGACCCGGCTGGCGCATTCGCTGGCCGATACGCTGGTGACGCCGGTCAATGACAGCCTGATCGATATCAACGTGCTGGCCCGCGTCGACCCCGAGACCAACCAGCCGATCGAGACCAGCCACTATGCCCGGCTGGTGCAGCGCGCCCGCTCCGAGCGGTTGGCCGCAACCGGCGAGGCGGTGGATTGGGTGCTGGTGCGCAATCGCATCTCCGTACTCGGCTCGCGCAACGCCCGCCAGGTGCATACGACACTCGAATCTATCGCCACCCGTTTCGGTTGCCGGGTGGCCGACGGGATCGCCGAGCGCGTCATCTTCCGCTCGCTGTTCCCAAGCGGCATGACCGTGTTCGATCCCTTCGAGGAAGAGGGCGGAGAAATGTCGACCGTCTCCCATGTCGCGGCACGACAGGAATACCGGAACCTGGTGGCCTCGCTCAACCTGCCGATCCGCAGCGCACAGGAGCCGATCCGGCTGTCGGCCTGATCTTGCCACGCCCTCGCGGTTCGAGGCTCGTGAAGAACTCGCACCTCACCATGAGGGCTACTGTTGGTGCGATGTTCCAGTAGCCTTCATGGTGAGGTGCGCTCTTCAGCGCCTCGAAACACGAAGGCGTGCCACACTGATCCGCCGGCGTTAAGCGTTTAACTATTATTCACCATTCTCGCCTTGCCAGCGACCCGCACAAGCCGGACAATTCAGCCCAGGGATGGAGCTTGTTGTGGCCGGGCAGGGCGTGCATGTCATTGTGGTGGGGAATGAGAAGGGCGGGTCGGGCAAGTCGACCACGGCCTTCCATCTGGCCATTTACCTGCTCTATCTCGGCTTCAAGGTCGCTTCCATCGATGTGGACAGCCGCCAGCAGACGCTGACCCACTATGTGCGCAACCGACGCGACTGGGCCAAGAACCGCGGCCTGCAGATGCCGCATACCACGCATTTCCACCTGCCGGTGGCGCGCGGCGACTCGCTGCGGGAAAATCATCGCGTCGAGTTCGACCTGTTCCGGCAGGCCATCGCCGAGGTCGAGGACGATGCCGATTTCCTGGTGATCGACACGCCCGGCTTCGATACCAACCTGACGCGCCTGGCACATTCGTTGGCCGATACGCTGGTGACGCCGGTCAATGACAGCCTGATCGACCTCAACGTCATGGCCCATATCGACCCGGTGACGGGCGAACCGCGCGAGATGAGCCACTATGCCAGACTGGTGCAGCGCGCCCGCTCTGAGCGCATGGCAATCGACGGCAGGACCATCGACTGGGTACTGGTGCGCAACCGCATCTCCATGCTGTCGTCGCGCAATATGCGGCAGGTGCAGACCATGCTCGAACGCATCGCGCTGCGGCTGGGCTGCCGGGTTGCCGATGGCATTGCCGAACGGGTGATTTTCCGCTCGCTGTTCCCGATGGGCATGACAGTGTTCGATCCGCTCGACGACGCGATGCTGGGTGGCGTGCCCTCGATGTCGCATATGAGCGCGCGGCTGGAGTATCGCAATCTCGTGGCCGCACTCAACCTGCCGACCAGCGAGCGTGCCGAGGCACGCAAGGCGCTGGCATCGAGCAAGGTTCAAGCCAGCGACGCAGAGCGCTTTGTCCACATGGCGAGCGACGTCTAGTCGGTGGACTTGCGGCTGTAATAGCCGGTGAAGGTCACGTTCATGCCGCCGCAGCGGTCATTGTCCGAGGCGACCAGGAATTCGCCAGCCAGCCATAGTCGCACCGAGCAGCTGTCGCTCTCGGGGTCATAGGGCAGGGTCTGTCCCTCGGCATAGTCCAGGGTGAAGGCGATGCGGCCCTTCTTGGGTCTGGCTGAGGCAACGAACTCGCCGACATTGATTCCGCCGCTTTCCACGCGCTCCGGGTCGGACATGCCCCAGGTGGCGTTGCCTGATATGTCGAGAATGTCCTCGGCCTGCTCGATGGTCAGGAACTGCTCGGGATTGCCCTGCCATTCGCCCAACCAATCGTCGCCGCGTTGGTTGTCGGGCTCTAGCAGAGTAGTGAGCACCATACCGGAATCGGGTTGGTAGCCGGAGGTCGATCCGGGCCGGACGACGCAGGAGAATTGGTCATCGAGCTGCGAGGTGACGATCACCCGGTCTCCACTCGACAGCGCCATGCCGCTATCGAGGATCACCAGGGTGCTGAGCTCGCTGACGGTCGCTGCTTCGGGCGCGAAGTCCGGCGCGCGGATATCGCCATAGGCGTCGCAATCGGCGAAGGCGGGCGCAGTGGCCAGCAGAAGGATCGAGGTGGCTGATATCAGACGCATGCTGTCCTCCGGAGATACCGGAGGCTAGTTCATTGTGGTGCCGAAGCAAACTGCTCAGCGCGGGCCGAAACTCATGCGCAAGGCGCGGGCGCCGCCGGGGGCGAAGACGTCTATATCGACGCTGACCGGCTCCTGCACCATGCGGCGGGTGCGGGCAGACAGGGCCAGCACGACGCCCAGCAGGTCGCCCACTGTCCGCTTCTTGGGCAGCATGCGGCCGGTCATTCCGGCCAAGACGCGATTGCGCGCGGCCATGTCGTCGGTCAACAGACTCGAGCGGCCGACAAAATTGGCCAGCTCGGTCAGGGCAGTACGTTCGCTCATTGGGCTACTCCAAACACAGGCACCAATTTGCTTCCCCGGGGTGGCCGGTGGTCCCATGGACCCCGGCTCGTTTTTCGTTCGACTTAGCTCTGCATGGCCAGGCAGCTCAGATTCTGCTGCTTGAGCTGGTTGCACATGGCCGTCGCGTCGTCGCGCCCGCCGAAGCCGACGAAACGGGCGCGGAAGAAGACCTGGCCGTTCTTTTCGAACCGCTCCACATAGGAGCGGAAGTCACCCAGGCTACCGGCCTTGCCGGCGGCATCGGCCAGCATGGCGCGGGCGCTTTCCTCGGAGGGGCCGGCGCCGATCTGCACGACCCAACCACCAGGTGCGACGCTGGCATCAGCGGTCTGCACCGAGCCCGACGTCATCAGGTCAACAGGCTGAGGGGCCTGGCCAGCGGGTGGGGTCGGCACGTAGCCGAGCGGCGCAGAGGGCACGGTCTGGCCGAGAGCAGTGGGCGGGGCGCCCAGATTGTAGGTGTCGCTCAGCCAGGCGCCGATAACGTCCTGGCTCGGATAGGCTGGCACGGGGGCCTGGCTTGGCGCGGCGAGGGCGCTGGCGGCAGCGACGGCAGGCTGCAGGCCCAGATCGGCTGGCACTGGTGCCGGAACCGGCGCGGCAGTGGCGACGACGACTTCTTCAGGCATGGCCTGGATAGCGGGTGCCTGTGGCTGCGCGCCATTGGCGGCGACCAGCTGGGCCAGACGGAAGCCGGGCAGGGGCATGGGCATGACAAAGACCGGCGTTGCCGACGGCGACTGCGCCACGGCGACCTGCACATTGCCACCGCCCTGGCGACCGGGCATCGGGATCTGAGCGAGATAGGTGCCGCTGCGGGCCTTGGGCAGGTAGTTGGCAACGAGCTGGCGCACCTTTTCGTCGCGGGCGCCGGCCGAATTGAAGCCGAAGGCGACGACGACGATGTGGCGGCCATCCTTGCGGGCGGCGGTCAGCAGGTTGGAACCGGCGGCGTTGATATAGCCGGTCTTGATGCCGTCGACGGCGCCCATATAGCCGAGCACGCGGTTGTGGTTGCCATAGGTCGAGCGACCGTAGCTGAAGCTGCGGGTCTGGAAGAACTCGTAATAGTCGGGGAAGTGCTGGTAGATGGCGATGCCCAGGATGGCCTGGTCGCGCACCGTGGTCAGCTGGCCGCCATCGGGCAGGCCCGAGGCGTTGCGATAGGTGGTGTTGCGCATGCCCAGCGCGCGGGCCGTCGCGGTCATGCGCTCGGCGAATTTTTCTTCCGAACCGGAGATATGCTCGGCAATGACGCGGGCCATGTCGTTGGCCGACAGCGTCACCAGCGACTTGATGGCGTCTTCGACGGAGATTTCGGCGCCGGCACGCAGGCCGAGCTTGGTGGGTACGGCGGCGGCGGCATGGCGCGACACCGTCATCTTGGTGGAGAGACGCAGATTGCCAGCGCTCAGCTCCTGGAACAGAACATAGAGCGTCATCACCTTGGCGACGGAGGCGGGGTAGCGTTTGCTGTCCCCATTTTCCTCGTACATCACCTGGCCGGACTTGGCATCGACGACGATGCCGGCATATCTGCGAAGGTTTTCAATGGCTTGAGCGGGCGCTGTTGCATGCGCCGTCACTGCTACGGCAACGAGAAGTGCGGCAAAGGCGCGGATCAAAACGACGCGCCATGGGGTTTTCGCCTGGGAAGCCACCCGGTACTCCAATTTTACTCTCGGGCACTTCTGTGCCCTTACGCAACTACAAAGCATGGATGATCCGGGTTGAGCCCCACGCGCCCGAATGATCCAGTAACGCGGAGAGAATACCGGCCCGCCGTTACCATTCCGTAAAATGCGAACGAATTTGGCCTGGGTGTGGAAAGGTGGTCACGGATGGGTGAGGGGTGACGATGAAGCTTTATACGAAGGCTCAGAATTCGGCAGGCGAGCGGGTGCGGATAGCGCTCAATCTAAAGGCGCTGGATTATGAGTATGTTGGCATTGGTGGCTTGCCTCGCGGCGAGTATGCGCGGATCAATCCGCAAGGCCTCATGCCGGCGCTTGAGATCGACGGGGCGATCATCACGCAATCGGCTGCCATTCTCGATTTCCTGGAAAACCGCTTTCCCGAGCGGCCGATCCTGCCCTCCGATCCGGTGCTGCGTGCACAGTCGCTAGCCTTTGGTGCCATCGTGGCGTCGGAGATGCATGCCTTGACCGTCAACCGCGTTCGCAAGCGACTGACAACACTGGGCGTGTCGGAGGAGGGGGTGGTCGAGTGGGTTCTGCATTGGCAGGGTCTGGGCCTTGCCTCACTTGAAGCCCTTCTGGCCCGACGCGAGACGGCGTTTCCGTTCTGCTATGGCGAGGCGCCTGGCTGGGCCGACCTGCACCTAGTGCCGCAGATGGCTGCGGCAAGACGGTTGAGTGTGCCACTTGCGGCGTATTCGCTGTTGTTGGAGGTCGAGGCGCGCTGCGCGGACCTGCCGGCGTTCGCGGCGGCTCGCCCCGAGGCGCAGCCTGACTATTCCCCTTAGTGTTAGCCGTTGGTCCACGCCCCACCCAACGGCCGTCACCCTCGGGCTTGACCCGAGGGCTCTGCACTTTCGGTGAGATGGCTAAGTGAAGTGCACTCGGGTCAGGCCCGAGGGTGACGATCGAGTGCTGCTGCAAGCGGTCCAACCAAACTAAACCGTCCAGTCACAAAATCGCGAACCATCACCCCTTAACATCGACCATCTTTTGCTTACATACTGCTCCTCACCATGCTGCTTCGTTTTCCTCACGACAGAATGCCATCCATGATTGCCAATGACCTCCTCGCTTTGACCGATGAGGCCCCAGTCGCGTTGCGCCTGGAGCCGATGCCTGCCCATGCGGGGCCAAAGGAGGACGATCCCGGCAAGGGTGGCAGGGAAGGCAAAGGCGGCACCGAAACCGGGACGATTACGAAAACCCGTCCCAAAACCAAGCGCCCAAGCCTTTATCGGGTGCTGCTCCTCAATGACGACTACACGCCGATGGAATTCGTCATTCTGGTCTTGCAGGACGTCTTCAACAAACCACGTGAAGAAGCCATGCAGATCATGCTGCACGTTCACCAAAAGGGGGTGGGTGAGTGCGGCGTATATCCATACGAGGTCGCCGAAACCAAGGTGACCCGCGTCATGGATACGGCACGCAAGAACCAGCATCCGCTGCAATGCGTGATGGAAAAGCAATAGGAACATCATATGCCCTCATTTTCCCGCGGACTTGAAAAGGCTCTGCATCAGGCGATGAACTTGGCGCGTGAGCGCAACCATGAGTTCGCTACGCTCGAACACCTGCTGCTGGCCCTGACCGACGACCGTGAAACGATCGCCGTGCTCACCGGCTGCGACGTCGATGTCGACGCGCTCAAGAGCGACCTCGAAGATTTCATCAATGAAGAGCTGGACAGCCTGATCGTGGCCAACGGCCAGGATGCGCGGCCGACGGCCGCCTTCCAGCGCGTCATCCAGCGCGCGGTGATCCATGTCCAGTCATCGGGCCGCGAAGAAGTGACCGGGGCCAATGTGCTCGTGGCCATCTTTGCCGAGCGCGAGAGCCATGCCGCCTATTTCCTCGAACAGCAGGACATGAGCCGGCTAGACGCGGTCAATTTCATCAGCCACGGGATCACCAAGTCCGGTCCCAGCGAGGAGCGCAAGGTGCGTGGTGCCGACGATGGCGAGAGCCATAACGAAGGCGGAGCCGAAGCCAAGAAGAGTTCGGCGCTCGCCGATTTCTGCGTCAACCTCAACGAGAAGGCGCGCGCCGGCAAGATCGACCCGCTGATCGGTCGCGACGCCGAACTGCGCCGGACCATCCAGATCCTGTGCCGCCGCTCCAAGAACAATCCGCTCTATGTCGGCGATGCCGGCGTGGGCAAGACGGCCATTGCCGAAGGGCTGGCTCGCAAGATCATCGAGGGCGACGTGCCCGAGGTGCTCAAGGAAGCCGTTATCTACTCGCTCGATATGGGCTCGCTGCTGGCCGGCACCCGCTATCGCGGCGACTTCGAGGAACGCCTTAAGGCCGTGATGAAGGAGCTCGAAAAGCTGCCGAACTCGGTGCTGTTCATCGACGAAATCCACACCATGATCGGCGCCGGCGCGACCTCGGGCGGTGCGCTCGATGCGTCCAACCTGCTGAAGCCAGCGCTGGCTTCCGGCGCGATCCGCTGCATCGGCTCGACCACCTACAAGGAATACCGTCAGTTCTTCGAGAAGGACCGGGCTTTGGTCCGCCGCTTCCAGAAGATCGACGTCAACGAGCCGTCCGTCCCCGATGCGATCGAGATCGTGAAGGGTCTGCGGCCGTATTTCGAAGAGTTCCACAAGATCAAGTACACCGACGATGCCCTCAAGGCGGCGGTAGAGCTGAGCGCGCGCTATATCAACGACCGCAAGCTCCCCGACAAGGCGATCGACGTGCTCGACGAAACCGGCGCCAGCCAGATGCTGGTGACCGAGGACAAGCGCAAGAAGATCATCGATGTGGAGGATATCGAGGCGACTATCGCCACGATCGCCCGCATCCCGCCCAAGTCGGTCTCCAAGTCCGATGCCGAGTTGCTCAGCGGTCTCGAGCGCAATCTCAAGACCGTAGTGTTCGGCCAGGATGCGGCCATCACCGCCCTCTCGTCGGCCATCAAGCTGGCCCGTGCCGGGCTGCGTGAACCGGAAAAGCCGATCGGCTCGTACCTGTTCACCGGCCCGACCGGCGTCGGCAAGACCGAGGCGGCCAAGCAATTGGCGGATACGCTGGGCGTCGAGCTCAAGCGCTTCGACATGTCCGAATATATGGAGCGCCACACCGTGTCGCGCCTGATCGGTGCCCCGCCGGGCTATGTCGGGTTCGACCAGGGTGGTCTTTTGACCGACGCCGTCGATCAAAACCCGCATTGCGTGGTGCTGCTCGACGAAATCGAGAAGGCGCATCCGGATCTCTACAACATCCTGTTGCAGGTGATGGATCACGGCAAGCTGACCGATCACACCGGCAAGTCGGTGGATTTCCGCAATGTCATCCTGATCATGACGTCCAATGTGGGCGCCATGGACCTGCAGAAGGCGCCGATCGGCTTCGGCCGCAAGCGCGAGCAGGGCGATGACGAAGAGGCGATCAACCGCCTGTTCACACCGGAATTCCGCAACCGCCTCGACGCGATCATCTCCTTCGCGCCGCTGCCGCGGGAAGTCGTCCGTCGCGTCGTCGAAAAGTTCGTGCTGCAGCTCGAAGGCCAGCTGGCCGAACGCGGCGTCACGATCATTCTGCAGCCGGAAGCCGCCGACTGGCTGGCCGAACGCGGCTACGACGAACGCATGGGTGCGCGTCCCTTGGGCCGCGTGATCCAGGAATACATCAAGAAGCCCCTGGCCGATCAGGTGCTGTTCGGCGAACTGGTCAATGGCGGGACGGTCACCGTGGCGGTTGTCGGCGAAGGCAGCGAAGCCAAGCTGGAACTGATCGCGGTGCCGCCGCGGCCGGCCAAGCCCAAGGCGCTGCCGAAGCCGAAGAAGCCCAAGGCGACGGCGGACAAGAGCTAAGATAAGAGGCCCGGAGCGATCCGGGCCTTTTTTTGTTGGCGATAAGCTTTTATGGGCGCTAGCGGACTGACAGCTTATCGGCGCATCGGTACTGAAGCTTACAACCTTCTGGTTATCTCCCTGGCACCCCACAGCCAACCAGCTCCGTTGGCAGATTGCCGACGTTCCGCTAGTCTGAGGCATGACTATAGCGTCTATTCTTTGGCCTGGAGTGCCACTTGCTCTCGGCTCGGCAGTCCTCTTCGGCGCTTCCGCGCCGCTTTCCAAGCTTCTGATCGGTTCGGTCGATCCGTGGCTGCTGGCGGGTGTTCTCTACCTCGGAGCTGGCCTCGGACTGGCCATCATCCATGTCGGTCGCCCATTGATACGACTGCCGTCGCTCGAGGCGCCGCTGCGCCGATCCGACCTGCCATGGCTTGCCGCAGTGATCGTATTTGGTGGCATGGTCGCTCCCCTGTTCTTGATGCTCGGTCTGTCGCAGACCAGCGCCTCATCGGGATCGCTACTGCTGAACCTTGAAGGCCTAGCCACCATGGCTATTGCCTGGATCGTGTTCAGGGAGAACGTCGACCGGCAACTCGTCCTGGGTGCGGCATCCATTCTTGCTGGAGCGGTGCTGCTGTCATGGACCGGCGATGGCCTGAGCTTTGACACGGGCAGCATGTTCATCGCCGCGGCCTGCCTGAGTTGGGGCATCGACAACAACCTCACGCGTAAGCTGTCATCCGCTGATCCGGTGCAGATCGCGATGATTAAGGGGTTTGTCGCCGGCTCGACCAATCTTGTGCTGGCTTTGTCGCTCGGGGCGTCACTACCCGGTGCTGCTCTGATTGGTGCAGGCGCGCTGGTCGGCTTCCTCGGCGTCGGCGTGAGTCTTGTCATGTTCATGCTCGGTTTGCGCCATCTGGGGACTGCTCGAACAGGGGCGTACTTCTCGTTGGCGCCGTTCATCGGCGCTGTGTTGGCCATCGCTATCTTTCGCGACGCCATCACCTGGCAGTTGGTCGGAGCCGGTATTCTCATGGCCATTGGGCTATGGTTGCATTTAGCGGAGCGACATGATCACGAGCATCACCACGAGGCTCTGGAGCACGACCACGCCCACGTCCATGACGAGCACCATCGGCATGATCACGACGGATCGGTCACCGAACCGCACGCGCACTGGCACCGGCATGAACCTATGTGGCACAGGCATCCGCATTACCCGGACCTGCACCACCGACACGGGCATAGTCACCGATAGCGTTGGGTCTGCTTTTGCGCCGACAACACGCGCAAGAGGTCCGAAACTGCGTCGAAGTCAGCCTTCGATCGTTGCAAAATGGGCGAGGCGGCCCCCTTTGAGGGCGTCGGGCACGGTGTTGGCCGGTCGCCGCACCACAAGCCAGATATACCGTTCAGGCACAATCAGCGCGCTGATCCCCCGCCGGCGCCTAGCGTGATCAACAGTTCGTCCAGTTGTGCAAACTGTTCGGGCGTACCTTCCATCCCGCCCAGCGATTCATCGAGCGCTTCCTTGCTGGGATGGACTTCGCTGAAGGTCAGCAGCGTCTTGCCGTCGTGCTCCATGAAGGTCACCGTGGAGATGGCCTCGTTCTCGCCTTCTTCGTTAGTCCAGACGATCCGCTCCGGCACCACCACTTCGATATATTTGCCGAAGAAGGCCCAGGTGTTTTCGGCGTCCTGGCCGAATTCCAGGCGGTAGGTGCCACCGGTGCGCACATCCATCTGGCAGGAGCGTAGTGGGACGCCCAAGGATTTGGGCACCCACCATTGCGCGAACAGCCCGGCATTGGTCCAGGCCTCGAACACGATCCGGGCTGGGGCATTGAAGGTGCGCGTCACGGTGATTTCGCGCTCGGACGTGCGCTTCACGATGGTACGACCATCGCTCACGACCACATCATTTTCCTGCCTATTGTCCATCATTGTTCTCCCTGCGTTTGAGGTCTTCGACAATCTTGTCCAGCCGGTCGAACCGGGCATCCCATAATCGGCGGTATTGCTCGATCCACTCCGCCTCCTGCTCAAGGCGGCTGAGGCCGAGCCGGCAGGTGCGCACGCGCCCGACCTTCTCTGAGGTAACCAGCCCTGCCTGTTCGAGGACGCTGATATGTTTCTTCATGCCCGTCAGGGTCATGCGGAACGTCTCGGCAAGATCGGAGATCGAGGCGTCGGAACGCCCGAGCCTTTCGAGCACACCACGCCTGGTGGCATCGGAAAGCGCAGCAAACGAGGTGTCAAAGTGGGTTTGTTTATACTGAACCATGTAGTTCAGTATAGCGAAGGCTTGGTGATATGCAAGCTGGCTTTGCGGCTGGTTCGGTCAGGTCACTACGCTACTGGGGCGGCGCAGCAGGAACGCGACGAGGAAGCCGATATAGAGCACGGCTGGCACCAGCAGTGCATTGATCCCCAGGACCCTGTAACCCAATCCCCCCAGCAACCCGCCCAGCAGCAGCGATATCCAGACCAGCATGTGCTGGGCCCAGCGCCAGGGTGGGGCGAGGCGGTAAAGGGCGCGGGCGAGGTCCTGTCCGACTGCGAACAAGGTGCCGGTGACGAAGGTCGTGCCCAGGCGCACCGAGCCGGTCGAGGGCAGGATGGCGTTCTGGGCGCCGGCGCCTGCTGCCAGAGCCAGCATGAACTGGTTGGGCTGAAATCCCGCAAAGGCCAGGCCCAGCGTCACGACGAACGTGGCCACGACGAAGCCCGTCACCGCGGACGAGCCCCAGCGCGGGCCTGCCAGCAAAGCCAGCAGGGAGCCGGCAAGGCTCCCCAGCAGGAACAGCGCCACCAGTGACGCGGTGATCAGCGCCACCGGCCAGGCACCCAGCGCCAGCGCATCGCCCAGTTGGGTGATGTTGCCGCTCATGAACGAGGTGAAATGCCCGCCCAGCTCGATGAACCCCACCACGTCGACGAATCCGGCGGCCGCAGTGAGCAACAGGCCAAGGCTGAGTTGAGGCGTTGGGGTCAAGGCGATCTCCGGGAGACGAACAGGACACTGACAAGGGTAGGGTATGGATGCAAGGATGCTTGTGCGCCCGGATGCAAGTCGTACAGTTCGATGGCCGATTGGCAACGAGGCGGGAACCGGCCCGGGGAGAGAACATGCGTGCTGTGCGGCTCGAGGCGCTGGGGGCGTTGGCGATGCGGGAGATCCCAAGGCCGACCGCTGGTGCAGGCGAAATCCTGGTGCGCGTGCTTGCCGCCGGCATTTGCGGGTCCGACCGGCATATGTTCAGGGGTGAGTACCCTACCGGGCGGCCCGTGACGCTGGGGCATGAATTCTGCGGTGTGGTCGAGGCTGTGGGCGCATCGGTCACGGGGTTCGATGGGGGCGAACTGGTCACGGTGGACCCCAACATCGCCTGCAATGCCTGCCGGGCCTGTCATGAGGGGCGGCCCAATCTTTGCGACAACCTCCTGGCGATCGGCGTGTTCCGGGATGGTGGCTTTGCCGAGTTCGTCGCTGTTCCGGCCTTGCAGGCGCACCTGTTGCCGCCGGGGCTCGACCCCGTCCATGGCGCCTTCAGCGAGCCACTGGCCTGTTGCCTGCATGCGCTGGATGTCGCCCGGATCGTGCCGGGCGGCAGTGTGGCCATTCTTGGTGGCGGGGTGATCGGGCTGCTCATGGTGCAACTGGCGCGGGTGGCAGGTGCAGGGGAGGTGTTTCTCGTCACCAGACAGGAAGCGCGGCGGGCGCTGGCGATGGAGCTGGGCGCCACGGCGACGGTGGATCCTGCCTCCGGCGATGTCGTTGCCAGCGTGCGCCGAATGAGCGGGCAGGGCGTGGACGTGGTGCTCGAATGCGCCGGCGTGCCCGAGACGTTGCAACAGGGGCTCAAGATGCTGCGCAAGGGCGGGACGCTGGTGCTGTTCGGCGTGACGCCTGATGGCGTCGCGGTGCCCGTCCGCCCGTTCGACCTGCTGGTCAACGAGATCCGGCTGGAGGCCGCCTATCTCAATCCGCATACCCATGCGCGTGCAGCGGCTATGGTGGCGAGCGGCGTGCTGGAACTCGATCGGCTGGTGACGCACCAGGTCGGCCTCGACGCCGTCGCGGCGATTGTCGGCGCGCCGCCGCAGCCTGGCGAAATCAAGGTGATCGTGACACCCTGAGCCCGGTTTGGCGCTGTCGATGCTAACGCTCCGTGAACACTTCCTAACACTTCGCTAACCAGTCCAGGCCAATCCCCGCTGTTCCCGATCTTGTTCCTCGACAAGAACAAACAAAGAACTTACAAGAACATTATAGCAACACGGAGATGCAGATGCTCACTTTCATCAAGGACTTCGCCGCATTCGTCACGCTCGGCGCCTTCACCATCGGGTCGCTCACCTGGATGGATGTGCTGACCAGGCTCGTGTGACCTGTGGATTGCGGGGGAGCCGGTTTGGGCGGACTCGGTGGCAGGTGATAAGGCTAGCGCATGAACGGTCCCGGCTTTATCCATCTTCACGTCCATTCGGCCTATTCCCTGCTTGAGGGGGCGCTGCAGCTTGAGACCATTCTCAAGCTCGCCGCCGCCGACGATCAGCCGGCGCTCGGCATTGCCGATACCGGCAATCTGTTCGGGGCGCTGGAATTCTCCGAGAAGGCCAGCAAGAAGGGCATCCAGCCACTGGTCGGCGTCGAGTTGGCGGTGGATTTCGCCGCCGCCGAGGAGCGGGTCAGCGAGCGCGGGCATGTGGCCTGGTCCGGCAAATCCAGCGTCGTGCTGCTGGCGCAGAGCGAAATCGGCTTCGGCAACCTGTCGCGGCTGGTGTCCAAGTCCTACCTCCAGGGCGATGGCAGCGGCACGGCACGAGCCAAGCTCGACTGGCTCGATCGCGACAGCCTCGAGGGCATCATCTGTCTCAGCGGCGGCCCGGAAGGCGCCATCGATATGACCTTCGCCCAGGGTCAGGATGCCAATGCGATCCGCCGCCTCGACCGCCTGGCCGAAATCTTCGGCGACCGCTTCTATATCGAACTCCAGCGCCATGGGCGCATCCAGGAGGCCAATGTCGAGCCGCGGCTGATCGACTATGCCTATCGCAAGGGCATTCCGCTGGTCGCCACCAACGAGCCGTTCTTCAAATCGGCCAAGGAATTCGAGGCGCATGATGCGCTCTTGGCCATTGCCGGCGGCACCGTGCTGGCCCAGACCGAGCGGCGCAAGCTCAACGACCAGTATTATTTCAAGACCCGCGCCGAAATGACGGACCTGTTCTCCGACATTCCCGAAGCGCTCGATTCCACCATCGAGATCGCCCAGCGCATTGCCTACCGGCCCAAGACGCGCAGCCCGATCCTGCCCAAATTTGCCGCCGCGCCCGATCTCAGCGAGGCCGATGCGCTGCAGGCCGAGGCCGACGCCCTGCGCGCCATGGCCGAGGATGGCCTGCGCAAGCGGCTCGAAACCGTGGGCACAGCGCCTGGCAAGACCGAGCAGGATTATTGGGACCGGCTGGAATTCGAGCTCGGCATCATCCAGTCGATGAAGTTCCCCGGTTATTTCCTTATTGTGGCTGACTTTATCCGCTGGTCGAAGTCGCAGGGCATTCCGGTCGGTCCCGGCCGTGGCTCGGGCGCCGGCTCGCTCGTCGCCTATACGACCACCATCACCGATCTCGATCCGCTGGCCTACAACCTGCTGTTCGAGCGCTTCCTCAATCCGGAACGCGTGTCGATGCCGGATTTCGATATCGACTTCTGTCAGGATCGCCGCGAAGAGGTGATCCGCTACGTGCAGCAGAAATACGGCACCGACCAGGTGGCGCAGATCATCACCTTCGGAACGCTGCAGGCCCGCGCCGTGCTGCGCGACGTCGGCCGCGTGCTGCAGATGCCGTATGGCCAGGTCGATCGGCTGTGCAAGCTGGTGCCGGCCAATCCGGCCGATCCCTATTCGATCGAGCGCACCATGAACGAGGTGCCGCAATTCAAGCAGATGGCCGACGATGACGAGACGGTGGCCGATCTCGTCGCCATCGCGCGCAATCTCGAAGGCCTGTTCCGCCACGCCTCGACCCATGCCGCCGGCATCATCATCGGCGACCGTCCGCTGCAGGATCTGGCGCCGCTCTATCGCGATCCGCGCTCGGATATGCCGGTCTGCCAGTACAACATGAAGTGGAGCGAGGCGGCGGGCCTGGTCAAGTTCGACTTCCTTGGCCTCAAGACGCTGACCACGGTCGAATATGCCGTCAACATGGTCAATCTCGATGGCGGCAGCTTCCGCATCGAGGATATCCCGATCGACGACCGGCCGACCTACGATCTCTATTCCAAGGGCGACACGTTCGGCGTGTTCCAGGTGGAAGGCGCCGGCATGCGCCGCGCGCTGGTCGACATGAAGCCGGACCGTTTCGAGGACATCATCGCGCTGGTGGCCCTCTATCGGCCCGGTCCGATGGACAATATTCCGCTGTTCAACGACCGCAAGCATGGCCGCGAGGAGGTGGAATATCCCCACCAGGACCTCAGCGTCGTGCTCGACGAAACCTATGGCATCATCGTCTATCAGGAGCAGGTGATGCAGATCGCCCAGCTCCTGTCGGGCTATTCGCTCGGCGAAGCCGACATGCTGCGCCGCGCCATGGGCAAGAAGATCAAGGTGGAGATGGATGCGCAGCGCGAGCGCTTCCGCGAGGGCGCCATCAAGCATGGCCTCAAGCAGGGTCAGGCCGACACGATCTTCGATCTGCTGGCCAAGTTCGCCAATTACGGCTTCAACAAGAGCCACGCCGCGACCTATGCGCTGGTCAGCTACCAGACGGCCTATCTAAAGGCGCATTACCCGCACGAATTCCTGGCTGCGTCGATGACGCTCGACATGGGCAATACCGATAAGCTGGCCGAATTCCGCAGCGAGGCCAAGCGCCACAAGATCGAGCTGGTCGCGCCCTGCGTGAACACCTCCCAGGTGGTGTTCTCGGTCAAGGACAAGCGCATTCTCTACGGCCTCTGCGCCGTCAAGGGCGTCGGCCGGCAGGTGGCCGAGCATATCGTCGAGGCGCGTGGCAATACGCCGTTCAAGGATCTCGGCGATTTCGCCCGCCGGGTCGATCCGCGCATTCTCTCCAAGCGCACGCTCGAAACGCTGGTCAATGCCGGCGCCTTCGACGCTATCGTGTCGCGCCGCGAAGTGGCCTTTGCCGCCATCGACGCCGTCGTCGGCATGGCCCATTCGCTCACCGACGAGCGTAGCGTGGGGCAGGGCAATATGTTCGATTTCGGTGAGCCCGAACCGGTCCGCCTGCCGGCCGGCGTGCCCGCCTGGAGCACCACCGAGCGCGCAGACCGCGAACTGTCAGCCATCGGCTTCCACCTCTCGGCCCATCCGCTCGATGCCTATTCGGACCTGTTCGAAAAGCTGCGCGTGCAGCGCTGGAGCGATTTCGAGCGCGCCGTCAAGGACGGCGCCTCGGCCGGGCGCCTTGCCGGCACCATCAGCGGGCGGCAGGATCGCCGCACCCGCAAGGGCACGCCGATGATGATCCTGACGCTGTCCGACCAGTCCGGCAGCTTCGAAGTCATCGCCTTTTCCGAGCAGATCAACGAATTCGGCGCCAAGCTGCAGCCCGGCAAATCGGTGATCCTGCAGGTCGGCGCCGACGAACGCGCCGAAGGCGTCAGCCTGCGCCTGCTCTCCGCCCAGGCCATCGAAGGCATCGAAGACACCATCGAACGCCGCCTCACGGTCTTTGCAGCCGACGCCAAGGCGCTGGGTTCCATCAACGCCCAGCTCAAGCGGGGCGGCGAGGGCAAGGTGAACTTCGTCGTCATCCGCGATGGCGGCGCGCGGGAATACGAGATCGAGCTACCGGGGGCGTATCGACTGACGGCGGAGGTGGCCGGCGGGATCAAGGCGCTGGATGGGGTTACGGATGTGAGGCTGAACTGAGGGGCGCTTGGCCGCTTCCGACCCCACTGCGGTCATTCACGCCCTGAGTGCGACCTCCCGAAAGCTGCCATCAACCGTAGGTGCTGGAGGCGGCTCAGTGCCTCTCAAGTTGGCGTCTAGCGTTCGCATCTTGAGTGCTTGGCAGCTTCAGCACCGCCATAAGTCCTAGGACCCTTTGCGCAAGTTATGCGAGCCGGTAAGCTCCCGTAAAGGTGAGCACTATGACCGATCGCCGGACCATTGACAGCAGGAGCGACGAACGGCCGCAGGCCCTTTATCCTGCGGCCTGGCACCTCTTGGTATGGACGAAGGCCATTTGGCATCGCTTCGACTTAGCCGCGCAATTCCTGGCGGTCGGCGCACTAGTGCTGCTTGGCGGCATGTTGGCGATCGGCATCTGGGTCACTGGGCAGATCGAGCAGGGCGTTATCGCCAATAGTGCTGCGGCGACCGCACTTTATGTCGACAGCGTGGTGTCGCCGCTGTTCGACAACTTCACGGAGAACGGAACGTTGAGCGAAGGGGCGGATCGAGCGCTAGACGAAGTGCTCGGTCAGGGCACCTTGGGCGAACGGCTGGTGGTGTTCAAGATTTGGCTGCCTGACGGCTCCGTTGCCTACTCCAGCGATCCCGCCCAGATCGGGCAGAGATTTCCCATAGGCGATCACTTGCGCGAAGCGTTCGCTGGCGCGGTGACCGCCGAGTTCGATCAGCTCGCGGACGCTGAAAATGCGCCGGAGCGCGGCCACGAATCCCCCTTGCTGGAGATCTACAGCCCGGTGCGACAAGCCTGGTCGGGCGAGATTATTGCGGTGGCGGAATTCTACGAGAATGCCGACGGCCTCGCGGCAGGACTGGCTGCGGCACGGTTGCAAAGTTGGGCCATCGTCTCGCTCACGACATCGTCCATGCTAGCTGCGCTGTATCTAATCGTACGGCGCGGCAGCAAACTGATCGACCGGCAGCGCAGAACACTGGAGGATCGTGTCGGCGAATTGTCAGATCTGCTTGTGCAGAACCAGTTGCTGCGAGGTTCCCTGCAAGCCGCCACCGACCGATCACTGGCGCTGAACGAGCAGTTCATGCGCAGGGTTGGGGCGGATCTCCATGATGGTCCGGCACAACTGCTGGCACTGGCGCAGATGCGGCTTGGCCGAGCGACAACGACCGGCGGTGGGGTCGAGGAACTGGACCAGGTTCGGGGCTTTCTTGGCGATGCAATGGCGGAAATTCGTAGTATTTCCAGGGGGCTCGTGTTGCCGGAGGTCGAGACGCTGGCCTTGCCGGACCTGTTGCGCTCTGTGGTGGCGACGCATGAAGAGCGAACGGGCAACACGGTTGAACTGCTGGTTCCTAGTCTCGCTACCCAGCTTGATCGCGTTTCCAACATCTGCATCTACAGGTTCGTTCAAGAAAGCCTAAGCAACGCCAGTCGCCACGCAAATGGTGTGGGACTACGGGTTGAAGTCGAGGATGGCCCCGGATCGCTCGTTGTGACCGTCCGCGACCGCGGTCCCGGATTCGATACTAGCGAGCCACGTACCGGACTGGGCCTGGAGGGCATGCGGGAACGCATCGCGAGCCTCGGCGGGCGAATGGACATCTCATCGTCGCCCCTCGGCACATCCACTGTCTGCACCTTGCCGAAGTCACGCAGCACCATTCTGAGAATGTCATGATACGAATAATCCTAGTCGATGATCATCCGCTTTTCCGTGAGGGTGTGCTGCGCAGCCTCGAGGAGGCGGGCGATTTTGAAATCGTTGGCCAAGGCGGCAGCGCCGCGGATGCAATTCGCCTTGTGCAGGACCACCGTCCGGACATGGCGTTGGTCGACATTTCTATGCCGGGCAGCGGCATTGTCGCAGCACAGAAGATCTGTGCTCATGCGCCGGATCTCAAGGTGGTCATGCTGACGGTGTCGGAGTCGGGCGACGATATCATGGCCGCGCTCAAGGCTGGCGCCCACGGCTATGTGCTCAAGGGGGTGGGCTCTGTCGAGCTGGCAGAAATTCTGAGGGGCATAATGGCAGGGGAAAGCTACGTGTCGCCATCCCTGGCAGCGCGATTGTGGGTGGAATTGCGTGAGCGTCCGGAAGTGAGCGGACCTGGCGACCTGCTGTCGGCTCTTACGATCAGGGAAGATGAAATCTTGCGGCTCGTTGCCAAGGGCATGAGCAACAAGCATGTCGCGATCGACCTGGACATCCAGGAGAAGACGGTCAAGCACCACATGACCAGCATCCTCAACAAGCTCAAGGTCCGCAATCGCACGGAGGCCGCGTTGTTGCTGCGCGACGCGGCGCCGCGAACCTAAGGCGTGAGCTTCTGAAGACGCTCCATATCCCGGTGCGTGGCTGAGCGCGTGACCACCACTCGACCCAGTTGGTCGGTCAGGGTGTATGTGCAATCCGAAACATGTTCGTGGAACCCGTCGGCATATTGCAGGTCGAGACTGACCGAAGCATCCTCACAAGCCGATCCCGACCCTGACCCCGATGGGTCAGCAGGGTCATCATTGCCTCCAGAGCCGCTGTTGTCGTCGGCACCTTGGTCATCCCCTCCATGGTCGTCGTCGCTATCGTGCGAACCACCATCGTCTTCGCCATCCTTGGCCATCACCTCCGTGGCGTTGAGGCTAGGCAGCCCAAAGATGACGCAGACCGATGTCATGCCGATGGCAATCGCCAGCAAGCGTGCGGCGGTGAACCCGGATTTGCAGAGGATAGAAATGACGTTCATTGGACCCGATACTACCAGACCAAGCAGCATTCTGCCCGACCTGTAGGTGTGGAGGAAAGGGGAGGCGTGAATGCTCCGCCTCCCAAGCTGGTATCAGGTGTGGTTCGGACCATCGTCGCGGCCGCCGCGGCCCTTGCCACCCTTGTTGGGGCGGTTGCCGCCCTTGTCGTCGAATTGGTCGTGTGTGGCGGGATCATCAGCGCCATGACGGGCTAAGACCATCACTGCGCCGGTCTTCGTAGTGGACTGCGTAACGGTCGCTGCTGCGCTAAATGTGCCAGTGTTGGCTGAAGCAGGCAGGCTCACGGCGGTTAGTGCAAGCACGGTCAGCAGGGAGAGTGTGATCTTCATGATTGAGCTCCATTTCGAGTTGGCCGATTGCCTCTGCAACCGACCACACGACCCTGACTGAACCGAAGCGGAGCCGGTATCGTCCCCGGACCATTGAGCATCCCACCTAGGCCGTTGGTCCTATGGCGAATATGCGACCTCCCGACAGGAAGGTCGCTCCCTCGACGTCGATTCGAAAGCGGTCAGTCCGCTACTGGCCAAGTTCGCAAACCGGAATCACGTCTGCTTTTCCAGCTGCATTTCCCGGGAGCAGAATGTCCGCAATCCACCCCGTTGTGGCCATTCTGTCCCTGACATAAGCCTATCCATCTTATCCCCGACCCCAAATCCTCCCGTACACTCCCCCTATCACCCCACACGGCGGCCTGCAGGCGAACAGTGGTGGGGTGAGCCGGGTGGGGATTTTGCCTTCTCCCACAGGTTCGCGTTTCGGCCGTGAGAGGCTATGACCTCCCGCCGCCGGAAACGTTCCAAAAACCGGCACCCCGAGACGGCTTCCGTCTCACTAAAAACTAAACTCAGAGGCGAAAGCCGTCTCGGGGTCCGCTTCCTGCCACCCTGGCAGGCACAAACAGTCGACAACCGCGTTGCAGGCGGCGCCCTGGCATGCGTCTAGCGATGGGAGATGGAGGGAAATGGGCGGGAGAGGCGAGCCGGAGCCTATCCTCTCCCTGATCGGGGCTTTCACCCTTGTCCCCGCGTCCAGGCGCGGGTCCATGATTGAACAATGCACCGGCAGTCGTGGCGTTGCCTGACAAGCGCGTGAGCGGTGCGCCTCTTGCTCTTTAGCCCCGCTTCCCCTATATCGCCCCTGCGTTTGACTGCGCGTCAGCGCGATTTCACACACGAAGCAGGCTTTTCGGGCGACCGAGAATCCATCCGGTGGCGGGAGACCGTCGCAAGGCTTCGTGGCGGCATCAACCGGTAAACAGGAGCAGCCACCATGGCACTGCCCGATTTTTCTATGCGTCAACTGCTTGAAGCAGGCGTCCACTTTGGTCACCAGAAGCACCGCTGGAACCCCAAGATGGAGCGCTACATTTTCGGCGTTCGCAACGACATCCACATTCTCGACCTGAGCCAGACCGTGCCGGCCCTGAGCCGCGCCCTGCAGCTGATCAGCGACACCGTCGCTGACGGCGGCCGCGTGCTGTTCGTCGGCACCAAGCGCCAGGCCGCACCGCTGGTTGCCGATGCTGCCAAGCAGTCGGCCCAGTATTTCGTGAACTCCCGCTGGCTCGGCGGCACGCTGACCAACTGGCAGACCATCTCGAACTCGATCTCGCGCCTGCGCGAACTCGAATCGATGGGCGAAGACCAGCTGGCTCTGCGCACCAAGAAGGAACGCCTGATGATGAGCCGCGAGCAGGAACGCCTTGAGCGTGACCTGGGCGGTATCAAGGACATGGGCAACCTGCCGTCCCTGCTGTTCGTCATCGACACCAACAAGGAAGCCAACGCGATCAAGGAAGCCCGTCGTCTGGGTATCCCGGTCATCGCCATCGTCGACACGAATTCCGATCCCGACACCGTCGACTATGCCATCCCCGGCAATGACGACGCGTCGCGCGCTCTGGAACTCTACGTGTCGCTGGTTTCGCGTGCTGCGATCGACGGCATCGGCCGTTCGGCTTCGGGTCACGGCGCTGACCTCGGTGCGTCCGAGCGCGCTCCGGCCGAAGACCTTCCGGCTGAAGAAGCAACAACCGTCAACTAAGTCCGCTATTCGGACTTCGTCTTGATCTGAACCATGCGGCCCCAATCGAGGGGCCGCCGAAAGGTGTTATCATGGTTGAAATTACTGCAGGCCTCGTCAAGCAGCTGCGCGACTCCACCGGCGTCGGCATGATGGATTGCAAGAAGGCCCTGGCCGAAACCAATGGCGACATGGAAGCAGCAGTCGACTGGCTGCGCACCCGTGGCCTCGCCAAGGCCGCCAAGAAGGCCGACCGCGTTGCCGCTGAAGGCCTCGTCGGCGTTGCCACCTCGGGCACCAAGGCTTCGGTCGTCGAAGTGAACTCTGAAACTGACTTCGTTGCCCGCAACGAGCAGTTCCAGAACATTGTCGGCTCGATTGCCAAGCTCTCGCTCGATGCGGACGGCGATGTCGTCAAGCTTGGCGAAATGCCGTTCCCCGGTTCGGGCCATTCGGTTTCGGCCGAACTGACCGAAGCCATTTCCAAGATCGGCGAGAACATGAACCTGCGCCGCACGCAGACCCTTTCGGTCAGCGACGGCGTTGTCGAAAGCTATGTCCACAATGCCGTCAAGGCTGGCCTGGGCAAGATCGGCATTCTGGTGGCTCTCGAATCGACCGGCGACAAGGCTGCCCTGTCGGCACTCGGCAAGCAGCTGGCCATGCACATCGCAGCGACCAATCCGCTGTCGATCGATCCGGCTGACCTCGATCCTGCCGTTGTGGCCCGCGAGCGCGCCATCATCCTCGAGCAGGTCAAGGAATCGGGCAAGTCGGCCGAGATCGCCGAGAAGATGGTCGATGGCCGCATGCGCAAATACTTCGAAGAAGTGACGCTCCTGGCCCAGACCTTCGTGATCGATGGCGAGACCAAGGTCGGCGTCGCGATCAAGAATGCCGAGGCGACCGTTGGCGCCCCGATCAAGCTGACCAAGTTCGTGCGCTATGCACTGGGCGAGGGCATTGAGAAGGTCGAGACCGACTTCGCTGCCGAAGTCGCGGCCACTGCCGGCGTCAAGGCGTAAGTCTCTCGCCTGCCAATTCTGCGGGTGGACCCACGGGTCCGCTCGCTGCTCTCCCCGATGGCCTTGATTTGGCCGGGGATCGAGCGCAAAGACCCCGCCAAAGCTTGAATTCGACTGGCGGCGGCAGCTGCTTTTGCCTTAATGTCTGTCGGGTGTCGCCGGATTCGGTGCCCCGTCTATTTGTTCAGAAAAGGGGTTTGCCGATGGCGCCTGCCTACAAACGCATTCTGCTCAAGGTTTCGGGCGAAGCGCTGTCGGGCGACCAGCAGTTCGGCATCCAGCCCGAATTCCTCGATGGCGTCGCCCAACAGATTGCCGGCGTGGCCAAGACCGGCATCCAGATTGCGGTCGTCACCGGTGGTGGCAACATCTTCCGCGGCATGGCCGTGGCCGCCAATGGCGGCGATCGCGTCACCGCCGACATGATGGGCACGCTAGGCACCGTCATCAACGCCCTGGCCTTGGCCGGCGCCCTCACCAATGCCGGCGTCAAGGCCAAGGTCTTCAGCGCCACCACCATGCCATCGGTCGCCGACACCTATACCGCTCGCGCTGCCAAGGCGGCGCTCGAAGACGGCTACGTGGTCGTGCTGGGCGGCGGCATCGGCAATCCATTCTTCACCACCGACACTGCTGCCGCCTTGCGTGGCATCGAGCTGCAATGCGATGTGGTGCTCAAGGGTACCAATGTCGACGGCGTTTACTCAGCAGATCCCAAGAAGGATCCCAGTGCGACGCGTTACGAGCAGATCAGCCACGACGATGTCATCAAGCAGAACCTGCGCGTCATGGATACGGCGGCTTTCGCCCTTGCCCGTGACAATAACCTGCCGATAATCGTGTATTCGCTGGACGACAAGGAAGGTCTGTCCGGCGTTCTGGCCGGGCGCGTCCGCAGCACGCGCGTCGGCAAGCCGCTCTAGCCTAGAAGGACTGACACCATGGCCTACAACCTCCCTGATCTCAAAACCCGCATGCAGAAGTCGATCACTTCGCTCCGCGAAGAACTCGCTGGCCTGCGCACGGGCCGTGCCAGCGCGAGCCTGTTGGAGCCGGTGACTGTGGAGGCCTACGGTTCGCGTACGCCGCTGAGCCAGTTGGCCACCGTGACCGTGCCGGAGCCGCGCATGCTGAGCGTGCAGGTGTGGGATCGCTCGCTGGCCATGGCTGTCGAGAAGGCCATTCGCGACAGCGGTCTTGGTCTCAACCCGATGGGGGAGGGCCAGGTGATCCGCGTGCCGCTGCCCGAGCTCAACGAGCAGCGTCGCAAGGAACTGGCCAAGGTCGCCCACAACTATGCCGAGGCGGCCCGCGTGGCTGTGCGCCACATCCGGCGTGACGGTATGGATGCGCTCAAGAAGGCCGAGAAGGATGGCGATGTCGCGCAGGATGATGCGCGCGCGCAAACCGATCTGGTGCAGAAGGCGACCGACGCTGCGGTGGCCGAGATCGATCAGGTCGTTGCTGCCAAAGAAGCGGAAATCATGCAGGTCTGAGACCCGCAAACTGCGCCAGGAGCGCGTAGATGTCTGTTGATCCCGCCATATCAGTCGAACCTGCGCAGCGTCCGCGGCTGCGCATTCCGGCACACCTTGGCGTGATCATGGACGGCAACGGTCGCTGGGCCAAGGCTCGCGGCAAGCGGCGCACCGAGGGGCATATCGAGGGCGTCAAGGCGCTCCGCAACCTCGTCGAACTCTGCATCACCTACGGCGTCGGGCACCTGACTGTGTTCAGCTTCTCGTCAGAGAACTGGACGCGTCCGCGCGAAGAAGTCGCGTTCATTTTCAATCTGCTGCGACGGTTTGTTGCGTCGGACTTGCAGCGGCTGATCCGGAATAATGTGCGGGTTCGAATCATCGGTACGCGGGAGGGTCTGGAGCCCTCGCTGATCCGGTTGATCGACGACGTCGAAGCCAAGACCCTGTCCAATACCGGCCTCGTGCTGGTGGTCGCCTTCAACTATGGCGGCAAGGCAGAAATCGCCGAGGCAACGCGGCGGATTGCCCGCGAAGTTGCCGCCGGCCGGCTGGCGCCAGAGCAGATTACAGAGGCCACCATTGAGGCGGCGCTCTACACCGCCGGCCTGCCTGATCCCGATCTCATTATCCGCACCAGTGGCGAACAGCGGATTTCCAATTTCCTGCTGTGGCAGGCCGCCTATTCGGAATTCGTCTTCGTCGATGAGAATTGGCCCGATTTCGACGAGGCCAGCTTCGTGCGGGTGCTCGAGACGTTTGCCCTGCGCGACAGGCGCTTTGGCGGCATCGGGGCGGCGCAACCTTGAGCACACCGGGCGATCCCGCGTCTGAACCTGCAACCAGCCGCCGGCGCCTCTGGTCAGATCTTGGCCCGCGTCTGATTTCGGCCACGGTGCTTATCGCGCTGACGGCGACGGCGCTCTACGTCGGCGGCTATGTGTTTGCGGCCGTGGTCGGCGCGGTCTTTGCTGGTGCCTATCGTGAGTGGGAAAGCATGGTGTCCCGCGCGCCGCTGACCAGCACCGGCATGGTACTGATTGGCCTCGTGGCTCTGTCTGGACTGGTATTTCCGTTCTTCGGTCCGCTTTGCACCATCGCGCTGATAGCCGTGGCTTGCACCATTGCGATTGGAGCCCGTGGCGAGGGCATGTGGTGGCGCGTACTCGGTTTGGTGATCTACGGCGCGATCATCATTGCCGCCTTGGCGATGCGTGGCGACACGATTGCCGGTGTCTGGGCCGGCGTCTATCTCGGTATTGTCGTCTGGATGACCGACTCCGCGGCATTCTTCACCGGGCGTCAAATCGGGGGCGAGAAACTCGCGCCGCAGATTTCGCCGTCCAAGACCTGGTCGGGCGCCTTGGGCGGACTGGCGCTGGGGACCGGGGCAGGGCTCCTATTCTGGGTTATCGCCACCGATTCCCCGTGGTGGATCGGACTTGTCTTGTCCGCGTCGATCAGTGTGCTGGGTCAGCTCGGCGATCTGAGCGAAAGCGCCATCAAGCGGCATTTCCGCATCAAAGATAGCGGCGACATCATTCCCGGCCATGGCGGCCTGATGGATCGGCTCGACAGCCTCACATTCGGCGTGTTGCTGGTGCTGCTCGTCGGGTCACTGCATCTCGGATTCGGCTCGGTCGCCGAGGGGCTGCTCTACTGGTAAGCCGGCCCGCGGGCTGAGCAAGGAAGACCATGTTCGAATTCATCTATTGGCTCTTGTCCTATGTCTTGCCGTTCCTGGCTGTGCTGACCGTCATCGTCTTCGTGCACGAGATGGGACACTATCTGGTGGCCCGCTGGAATGGCGTCGCCATCCAGACCTTCTCGATCGGCTTCGGCAAGGAACTGGTCGGCTGGGACGACAAGCACGGCACACGCTGGCGCATTTCGGCGATCCCGCTGGGCGGCTATGTCCGCTTCGTTGGCGACATGAACGCGGCCAGCACACCGGATGAAGAGGTCATTGCCAATGCCAGCCCGGACCTGGCGCCGCAGCTGTTTGCCAACAAGAACGTCTGGCGCCGCATTGCCGTGGTGGTCGCCGGTCCTCTCGCCAACGTTATCCTCACCTTCGTCATTCTCTACGCCCTGCTGCTCGGCTATGGCCGCTATGTCACGCCTCCGGCGGTCGGCGAGGTCATCGCTGGTTCGGTAGCGGAGGAGGCGGGCATTGAGCCCGGCGATATCTTCGTGTCGGTGGATGGCTTCGCTGTCCGCGGCTTTGAGGATTTCGACCGCCTGATCGCCACCAGCCCCGAGCGGGCCGTGACCATCCAGCTTGATCGCGGCAGCGAGAGCCAGACTGTCGTGTTGGTGCCCGACGCCGTTGAGTACAAGGATCGGTTCGGCAATACGCAGCGCATCGGCAATGCTGGAGTCTATCCGTTCGTTCTGCCGGCGACCGTCGGCGAAGTGCTCAAGGACACCGTGGCCGAGAAAGCCGGACTGCAGGCAGGCGACCGGTTCATCTCTGTCGACGGCGTGACGGTGAGTAACTTCTCGGATTTCCAGAAGCTGGTTGTCGCCAAGCCGGGGCAGCCCATCACCATTGCACTGGAGCGCGCAGGGCAACGTCAGACCGTTACGCTTGAGCCGGAGGCCGTCGAGGTCGAGGATCGGGTGGGTAGCGTTCGGACCATCGGGAGAATCGGGATCAGCCCCGGAGAGCCCGAGGCTGTGGCGGTGACGCTGTATCGTCCTGGCCCGATCGAGGCCGTAGGCATGACATTTGAGGAGATACGCTTCCTGGTGCAGCGAACGGCTGCGTTCCTTGGCGACTTCTTCGTGGGTCGCGGCGACGTTGAGCAGCTGGGTGGGCCGATCAAGGTTGCCAAGGTATCGGGGGAGGTGGCGACACTCGGCATTGTCGCACTCATAAATCTCACCGCTTTGCTCTCGCTAAATATCGGTATTTTCAATCTTTTACCGGTTCCTATGCTCGACGGCGGTCACCTCATGTACTATTTGGTTGAGGCCGTGCGAGGGCGTCCGCTCAGCATGAGAGTTCAGGAAATCGGCTTCCGCTTCGGATTTGCCCTTGTCCTGGCACTCATGGTGTTCACGCTCTTCAACGACACGCTGTTCGCCTATCTGCGAACCCTGAGTTAACGTGCTGTTAACCTTGGTTCGTAAGGTGTTGCAGGAATACAAGAGCACCAAGCATTTGCTAACTGCGTCGAGGCTTACGCCTTGTCCTTGGTTAAAAGTGCGGTAAAACGGTGCAATGGAGTTAGCCTGGGGGAGCGCTATGCATGGCGATTCTTTGGGCCTGGTCGCAGAAGGCAATAATAATATGATCCACCCAACCAAGCTGATGCGCGGCGCCTTCCTGGCGCTTGCGATACTGGGCGCAGCACCGCTCGCCGGCCCCAGCATTCCGCTTCTTGGCGTTGTGACGGCTCAGGCTCAGGAGCAGCTGGTTGGCTCCGTCCTGTTCGAGGGCAACCGGCGCTTCTCGGATTCTCAGCTCCTGGCTATGGTTGATATCTCCGCCTCTGGCATTTTCACGCAGAACCGGCTCGCTTCCGATATCGAGAGCATCCGCCAGGCCTATGACCGTGACGGTTTCCTCGCAGTCTCCGTGACTGCGCGTACCGAAGCGACGGCCGATGGCCGCGTTCGCGTTACCTTTGTGGTCAACGAAGGCAACCGCGCCGGGATCAAGGCAATCAATTTCACCGGTAACAACTCCATCAACGGCGGCAACCTCAAGGGTGCCCTGTTGACCAAGGAAACCGGCATTCTCAGCTGGCTGTTCAAGGATGACGGCTACGACGAGCAGAAGATTGCCGTCGATCGCGAGCGTATCCGTCTTTACTACGCTAACCGTGGCTTTCCGGATGCACAGGTAACCTCGGTCGGCGAGTACGACGCATCGCAGAACGCGTACTTCATCAACTTCACCATCAATGAAGGTCAGAAGTACAAGTTTGCCGGCGTTGGCATCGAGACCAGCATTGCCGGCCTTAACACCAACGCCCTCAAGGGTGCTGTGCAGACCGACGATGGTAGCAATTACTCGGCCTCCGACCTCCAGGGTACGATCGAGGATATGGCCTATGAGGCAACTGCGCAGGGCTATTCCTTCGCCGATGTCCGTGCTCGCCTCGATCGTGACGTTGCCAACGGTACGTTCAAGGTCACCTATCTGGTTGATGAGGGCCCGCGCATCTATGTTGAGCGCGTCAATATCACCGGTAACACCAAGACCCGTGACTTCGTGATCCGTCGTGAACTGGAGTTCGCTGAAGGCGACCCCTTCAACCGTTCGCTTGTGGTGCGTGGCCGTCAGAACATTGATGCGCTGGGTTTCTTCTCGGCCGTTGAAGTGACGACGGCGCCTGGTTCGGCGCCGGACAAGGTGATCATCAACATCGCCGTGACCGAAACCTCTACGGGTGAGTATGGCGCGACCGCCGGTTACTCGACCGTGGATGGCGTACTGGGTGAAGTCTCGCTGACCGAGCGCAACTTCCTTGGTCGTGGCCAGTATCTGCGTGCCGCCATCGGCGCTTCGCAGTCGGGCCGTACCTTCGACTTCTCCTTCACCGAGCCTCGCTTCATGGGTCTCAAGGTGTCGGCCGGTCTCGATGCCTATCACCGCATCAGCGACGAAACGTCGACGAGCTTCTACGGTTCGCAGTCGACGGGTGGTCAGCTCCGTGCCGGTATCCCTCTGACCTCCGACCTGTCGGCCACTATCTTCGCCGGCTACGAGCGCAAAACTATTGTGGACGTCGAAGGCAATCCTGCAGCGGAGTCGTCGCTGGTCAACGATGGTGACGAGTTCAACAAGGCTTTTGTTGGCTATACGCTGACTTGGAACGGTGTTGATGACGTCAAGAAGCCGACAGAGGGCCTCTATGCGACCTTCACGCAGCAATATATCGGCTGGGATCACAATCTGATCCGTACCGAAGCGCGTGCTCGCTACTTCATGCCGCTGGTCGAAGACAGTGGGATCGTGGCGAGCGTCAAGGGCCAGGCTGGCGTGATCAATTCGCTGGGTGGTGGTGTGCATGCTGTGGAAGCCTTCAATCCTGGCGGCACGCTTATCCGTGGCTTCGAAGGTCGCGGCTACGGCCCGCGCCTGACGAGCGGCGAATACCTCGGTGCCACCATGTATGCTGGTCTCTCGGCTGAAATCGCCTTCCCGATCCCCGGTATTCCGGAAAGCTATGGCCTGAGCGGCGCCATCTGGGCCGACGCGGCCTGGGTCGATGGCCTGCCCAATATCGGTGCTGTGCCGGTCGATGGCGGAAGCACGGATGTGCCGCTGCGGACCTCGATCGGTGCGTCGCTCATCTGGGACTCGCCGTTTGGCCCGCTGCGTGGCGACTTCGCTCACGTCCTGAACAAGTCTACTGATGATCGTACGCAGTTGTTCCAGCTGACAATCCAGACCTTGCTCTAGCAGGATTGGCGTGAAACAGTTCATTGAGCCGCGGGGCGGTAGCGCCGCGGCTCAATGCTTTTAAGTGACACCATGGTCGACACCCGTTTTCACCGTTTTGCCGGCCCTGCAACAATCGGCTCTCTGCTGACTGCGCTCGGGCGCCAGGAGCAGCTGTCGGCCGTTGCCAATCCGGGCTTCACCATTACGGGGGTGACCGAGTTGGAGCTGGCTGGGCCGGGCGATGTGGCTCTCGCCGCCCATACTGACTACATTGAGGAGCTGCGCGGCACGTCGGCCGGTCTGGTCATCGTTATGGCCTCACTGCGCGACGTGGTCCCCAGCGGCACCATGGCGCTTGTCAGCGACAAACCGCATCATTTGTTCGCGGAACTGCTCGATCAGCTTTATCCGGCGAGTACCCGTGGCGTTATCGCCCAGGGGCGCGATGACCTTGGCGCACCGATCTTCGAGCGTGATGTTTCAGTCGGCTCCAACGTCGTGATCGGACCGGGCGTCGAGATCGGGCGCGGCACGATCATCGGAGCCAATACCGTGATTGGGGCAGGCGTCACTCTAGGCCGCAACGTGACTATCGCCGCCAACTGCACCATTGATTGTGCCCATATCGGCAATGACGTGGTCATCCATTCGGGCGTGCGGATCGGCACGGAGGGCTTCGGCTGGCTCGACTTCGGCGTGTCCAATCGCAAGGTGCCGCAACTGGGCCGGGTGCTGATCCAGGATAGGGTCGAGATCGGCGCTAATTCTACGGTCGACCGTGGTGCGCTCGGCGATACCATGATCGGCGAGGGCACCAAGATCGACAATCTGGTCCAGATCGGACACAACTGCCGTATTGGGCGCAATTGTCTCATTGCGGCGATGAGCGGGCTCTCGGGCTCTACCATTGTTGGAGACGGCGTGCTGATGGGCGGCGGCGTCGGCACGTCGGGGCATATGACCATCGGCGCCGGCTCGGTGGTGCATGGTCGGGCCGCTGTCACTAAAGATTGGCCGCCCGGCAGCAAATTGGCCGGTGCGCCGGCTCAGGATATTCGAGATTTCTGGCGAGAGATCGCCACCATGCGTAAACTTTCCAAAGGGGGCAAAAGAGGATGAACGACAACGCCAACGAGAGCACTACGCTCACCGCGATGAGCATTGCCGAAATCCTCAAGAGCCTGCCACATCGCTATCCGTTCCTGATGATCGACAAGATCATCAAGATCGACGGCGACGAGACCGCGGTCGGTATCAAGAACGTCACGTTCAACGAACCGATCTTCCAGGGCCACTTCCCCGAGAACCCGATCTTTCCGGGCGTGCTGATCATCGAAGGCATGGCACAGACTGCCGGCGCCATCGTCATCAAGCATGACTCCACCAGCGGCCGGAAGAACATCGTGCTGATGCTGGGCGTCGACAAGGCCAAGTTCCGCAAGCCGGCCGGGCCAGGCGACACGATTGAGTTCCACATCGCCAAGATTCAGCGACGGCGCAATGTCGGCCGCTACAAAGCCGAGGCCATTGTCGATGGCACGGTAATTGCGGAGGCCGAAATCACGGCGATGATCGTCGAGGCGCCTCTGTGAGCAACGCCACCGTTCACCCGACGGCCATAGTCGGCTCGCTGGCTCGGCTTGGTAAGGGCGTCAAGATCGGACCCTACTGCATTGTCGGCGATAGTGTGGTGCTGCATGACGATGTCGAACTCGTCTCGCATGTGTCGATCGATGGTCATACTGAAATTGGCGCAGGGACGCGTATCTTCCCCTTCGCCTCGATCGGCCATCAGCCACAGGATCTCAAGTATCACGGCGAGGCTTCCCGCCTGGTGATCGGCAAGCGCTGCGTCATCCGCGAGTCGGTGACGATCAATCCCGGCACTGAGAACGGTGGCATGCTGACCAAGATCGGCAATGACTGCCTGATCATGGCCAGCGCGCACGTGGCCCACGATGCTATTCTGGGCAATAATGTCATCATGGCAAACTATGTTGGCATCGCCGGTCACTGCCAGATCGGGGACAATGTCATCTTCGGTGGTACCTGCGTGATCCATCAGTTCACCCGCATCGGCGCGCATGCCTTTATCGGCGCCCAGTCGATGGTTGATGGCGACGTCATTCCCTATGGCATGGCCGTGGGCAACCGGGCTTCGCTAACCGGGCTCAATCTGGTCGGGCTGAAGCGTCGCAAGTTTGATCGGGAAGCCATCCATCGGCTGCGCGCCGCCTATCGGCTTATCTTTGCCAGCGAAGGTACGTTGCGCGAGCGCGTCGAGGATGCTGGCGCGCTGTTCAAAGGCGATGCCCTGGTGCAGGACGTGGTGGCCTTTATTGCCGCCGCCTCGGACCGGCCAATCCTGATGCCGCGCAACGGCCAGACCGCCGAATAATGGCCAAGGCTGCCGGGCGTCTATCGCTATTTGCCGGCGCTGGCGCCATCAGCCTCGATCATGGCTGATCCGCTCAAGCTGTTCATTCTGGCCGGTGAAGCCTCCGGCGACCGCATTGGTGCCGACCTCTTGGCGCGACTGCGGTCCCGCGTGCCGCTCGACGTCCATGGTGTGGGCGGTGACGAACTGACTGCGGATGGTCTCAAATCGCTCTACCCGATGAGCGATCTTGCGGTCATGGGCATAAGCGACGTGCTGCGTCGCCTACCACTGCTGTTGTGGCGAATCGAGCAAACGGCGCGCGCCATCTGCAAGTTGCGACCGGACATTGTCGTCCTCATCGACGCGCAGGACTTTTCCAAGCTGCTGGCTCAACGGATGCGCTCCCTGGGTTATGCCGGCCGACGCATCCTCTATGTGTCACCCTCGGTCTGGGCACGCCATCCTGAGCGGGCGGCCAAACTCAAGCCGCTGTTCGACGAAGTCCTGGCCGTTCTGCCGTTCGAACCGGCCGCGATGCAGCGCCTTGGTGGGCCACCCACCAGCTATGTTGGTCACCCAGCACTGGCGGAGGCCTTGCAGGGCAGAGCGGCGCGCGACCACGGGCCGTTGATCCTGCTGCCGGGAAGCCGCGAGGGCGAACTCAGGCGGCATCTTCCAGCATTCCGTGAGGTGGTGGAGAGTCTGGCGGGCCATCCAGCGGTCGAAGAGATTGTCATCCCCACTCTGCCATCTCTCCTGACGCGCATCCGCGCAGAGGTCGGCAACTGGGCTGTTCCGGTGACAGTCATCGCCGATCGTGGCCAGCGGGCCGATCTCTACAGTCGCGCAGTTGCGGCGCTAGCCGTTTCCGGCACCGCGACGCTGGAGCTGGCGCTGGCGCAGCTGCCGATGGTTGTGAGCTACGTGATGGACAACCACCAGGCGTCGGCCTACCAGCGCTATGGCCGACCAGCGGTATCGCTGCCCAACATCATCCTCGGCCGTCCGGTCGTGCCGGAACTGGTACAGGCGCCGGCAGATCCCGTCGCGCTGTCCGATACGCTGCGCGCGCTGCTTGACGACAAAAAAGCCCGCCAGAACCAGATCGAGGCCTTTGGCGAGCTTGCGCATCTGATGGAAACCGGCGAGCCCGAGTTTCCGCGGCGGGACCCGGCGGACCGGGTCCTCAGCCATTGGCAGGGTTATCAGCGGCTGGTCAGCCCGACATAGTCGCGCAGCGGCGCTCCGTCATAGAGCTGGCGCGGGCGACCGATCTTCTTCTGCGGATCGGCGATCATTTCCTTCCACTGGCTGATCCAGCCAACGGTACGGGCCACCGAGAACAGCACGGTGAACATCGAGGTCGGGAAGCCGATCGCCTCCAGGATGATGCCTGAGTAGAAATCGACGTTGGGATAGAGCTTGCGATCGATGAAGTAGGGGTCCTCGAGCGCAATCTTTTCCAGCTCCTGCGCCACCTGCAGCGTCGGGTTGTTGTGCACGCCGAGCAGGTCGAGCACTTCCTTGGCGGTCTTCTGCATCACCGTCGCGCGGGGGTCGAAGTTCTTGTAGACGCGGTGACCGAAGCCCATCAGCTTGAAGCTGTCGGACTTGTCCTTGGCGCGGGCGATGAACTCGGGAATGCGGTCGACAGTGCCGATTTCCTTCAGCATGTTGAGCGCCGCCTCATTGGCGCCGCCATGGGCCGGGCCCCAGAGGCAGGCCACGCCTGCCGCGATACAGGCGAACGGGTTGGCATCGGACGAACCGGCGAGGCGCACGGTCGAGGTCGAGGCGTTCTGTTCGTGATCGGCATGCAGGGTGAAGATCAGGTCCATCGCCTTGGCGATGGTTGGGTTCACCTTGTAGTTTTCGGCCGGAACCGAGAAGCACATGTGCAGGAAGTTCGACGCGTAATCGAGGTCGTTGCGCGGGTAAACGAAGGGCTGGCCGACCGAGTATTTGTAGGCCATGGCCGCGATTGTCGGCATCTTGGCGATCATGCGGATCGAGGCGATCTCGCGCTGCTGCGGATCGGTGATGTCGGTCGAGTCATGATAAAAGGCGGCCATGGCGCCGACCACGCCAGTCATGATGGCCATCGGATGCGCATCGCGACGGAAGCCGCGGTAGAAATAGTGCATCTGTTCATGCACCATGGTGTGGCGCGTTACCAGTTCGCTGAATTCGGCCAGTTGCGCCTTGCTTGGCAGTTCGCCGTAAAGGAGCAGGTAGCAGACTTCGATATAGCTGCTCTTTTCGGAAAGCTGGTCGATGGGGTAGCCGCGATACAGCAGTTCACCCTTGTCGCCGTCGATATAGGTGATGGCGCTGTCGCAAGCCGCCGTCGAGGTGAAACCGGGATCGTAGGTGAACATGCCGGTCTTGGCATAGAGCGACCTTATGTCGATGACGTCAGGTCCAACCGAGCCGGACAGAACCGGGAATTCGTGGGTCTGGTCCCCGATGACGAGTTTGGCGACTTTGTCGGTCATTGAGCTCTCCTCGAAGGCTCCGAACCCCGTTTGGAAGGAAGTTTCGGCGGGGCGGGGCCGTATATTTCGGTAGTCACATTTCCTCAGAGAAGTATCAGCTTTTCCCCATCCGAGGCAACCAATGGGTAAGCAAGGCTTACCCTCCTATTAGCACTAGACAGCCCGAATTTGATCCTCAAGGCGAGCCATACTTTCGTCCCGCCCGATGAGCACCATAACCTCGAAAATGCCTGGCGACACGGTGCGTCCGGTCAAGGCGGCGCGCAGTGGCTGCGCCAGTTTGCCGAGCTTGAGGCCCTTAGCTTCAGCAAGCCCGCGCATAGCGGCGTCGATCGCTGGCACAGACCAGTCGTTTAGCCCGCGCAGCACCTCCGCCATGTCGCCCAGCACCGATCGACTTTCGTCCGTCAGCAGCGCGGTTGCTGCCGCGTCGATACCAAGCGGACGTGACGCGTAGATGAACTGCGACAGGTCGATCAGTTCGAGCACCGTCTTGGCGCGGGGTTGAACCTCGGGCAGTGCGGCGAGTACTGTGTCTTTGTTGGCGACGAGGCCATCGACATCGGTCAGCCGGCCCAGCTCCTCTGCGGTGGCCAGCATGACGTCGTAGAGGTAGTCCGGCTTGGCCTCGCGGATATAGTGACCGTTGATGTTCTCAAGCTTGACGAAATCGAAGCGCGCCGCGCCCTTGTTGAGACCATCGAGGCTGAACCACTCGATCATCTGCTGGGTGGAGAAGATTTCGTCATCGCCGTGACTCCAGCCCAGGCGCGACAGGTAGTTGCGCATGGCTTCGGGCAGGTAGCCCATCTGGCGATAGGCCTCTACGCCAACCGCGCCGTGGCGCTTACTCATCTTGGCGCCGTCGGCGCCATGGATCAGCGGGATATGCGCCATCTCGGGCACGGTCCAGCCCATGGCATTGTAGATGACGATCTGGCGGGCGGCATTGGTCAGGTGGTCGTCGCCACGGATGATGTGGGTTACGCCCATGTCATGGTCGTCGACCACAACGGCATGCATATAGGTTGGAGTGCCGTCCGAGCGGAGGATGATAAAATCGTCCAGGTTCTCGGTCTTGAATACGACCTTGCCCTGAACGTGATCGTCCACGACGATATCGCCTGACAGCGGCGCCTTGATACGCACCACCGGCGAAACACCAGCCGGAGCTTCGCTCTGATCGCGGTCGCGCCAGTAGCCGTTGTAGCGCGGCGGTTTGCCGGCGGCGCGGGCCTCTTCGCGCATTTGGTCCAGCTCGGCCGGCGAGCAGTAGCAGTAATAGGCGTGACCCATCTTCACCAGTTCATGAGCGACCTCGGCATGGCGGGCAGCGCGGCCGAACTGGCTGATCGGCTCCCCGTCCCAGTCGAGGCCCAGCCACTTGAGGCCATCGATCAGCGCCACGACGGCCGCCTCGGTCGAGCGTTCGCGATCGGTATCCTCGATGCGCAGCAACATCTTGCCGCCCTGGTTCTTGGCATACGCCCAACTGAACAGGGCTGTGCGGGCACCACCGATGTGGAGATAGCCAGTTGGCGAGGGGGCGAAACGGGTAACGACCTGGGACATGAGACCGGAATGCTTGGAGAGTTTGTGGGCCGTGTGTAGCATAGCGCGGCACGAGCGCAAGGGCAGGGGCAAGGCCGGTGCAGGGGGCGGAAATTCTCGATCGGGCGGCGGATGCCGCGGCAGCGCCTGAACGGCCGCCGCCGCTGCCGGCGCGGCTTCGCCCAGGGCAGCGGATACCGGAAAAGCGTAACGTTGCCGCTACCATAATGGCGGCGGTGGACAATGCGATAGCGGGCCGCCGGTTGTTTGTGCTGCTGCCTTTCGCCATGATTGCCGGGCTCATCGTCTACGCACAATTGCCGGTCGAGCCACATGCATGGGCGCTGGCGGGTGGTGCTGTAGCGATCATTGTGCTGCTGATATTGGTACGCAACTCCGCCGCATTGCCTTTGGCGACGCTGGCTGCCGCCTTCTGGATCGGTGTCTGCCTGCTGCCGATCCACGGCCATTGGTTCGGTACGAGCATGCTGGCGCGGCCGGCCTATGGCGCCTTCGAAGCACGGGTCGAAGAAATCGTGTCGGCAACGGCGGAGGCGCGGCGCATCGTGGTTTCCGGGTTGACGCCCACTGCTGGCGATCGACCGGTGACCATCGCGAGGGCCCGGCTGGTCGTTCCGCCTGAGCCGCCCCTGGCTCCGGGTGACATCATCCGTGCGACGCTGCGGCTGGCGCCCGTGCCCGGCCCGATCCTGCCCGGTGCCTATGACGGGCAGTTTCACTCCTATTTCGCTGGCGTGGGCGCCTATGGCACTGTCACGGGCGGCAATTTCGAACTGGTCTCGGCCGGCTCCAACCTGGATATCACGCGCGGCATCGAGACCACCCGCATGGCCATCGGAGCCCGGATCGATGCGGTGCTAGACGACGATGCCGCGGCCATTGGCCGGGCCATGGTGATGGGCGACCAGAGCGCCATCACCGATGAGACGCGCGAGGTTATGGCGGCTTCGGGGCTGGCGCATATCTACTCGATCTCGGGCCTGCATCTTTCGATCGTGGCGGGCGGCATGTTCTGGCTGATGCGTTGGGCCCTGGCGGCTATCCCCGCTGCGGCGACGCGCTGGCCCGTCAAGAAGATCGCCGCGGTTACAGGGCTGTTGGCGGCCGCGGGCTACATGATGTTGGCCGGTGGCATCGCCAACGTGCCGGCTTTACGGTCTGCCATCATGCTCGGTTTGATCTTTGGCGCGGTCCTGGCCGGACGACGGGCACTCACCATGCGCAACGTCGCTATCGCCGCCCTGGCAATTATCGTCATCGATCCGGCCAGCGTGTTCCGCGCCAGCTTCCAGCTTTCATTTGCCGCGGTGGTGGCGCTGATCGGGATCTACGAGATGCCCCGTGGGGCGCCGACAGAGCAGCGCAACTGGGGTCAGCGTCTATGGGCGACGATCTGGGCGACGGCGGTCACCAGCTTCATCGCGGGCGGCGCCACGCTTCTATTCTCCGCCTATCATTTCCAGCAGACGGCGCCGCTGGGCGTTGTCGGCAATGTCCTGGTGCTGCCGGTCGTCAGCCTGATCATCATGCCATTCGCAGTGCTGTCAGTGCTGGCGATGCCATTCGGCATTGAGGCGCCATTCGTCTCAATCATGGGGTGGGGGATCGACCGGATGGTCGATGGCGCTGAGCTCGTAGCGGGCTGGAGCGCTGGCTTGACCGGTAACCCGTTGCTGACCGGTGTGGCTCTGATCATTGGCCTGGTTGCACTGGCCTGGTTCGCCTTTATCAACAACTGGTGGCGGCTTCTTGGACCCGGGATGGCGCTGCCGTTGCTCCTGCTGTTCGGCTTCGACCAGCGTCCGGACCTACTCATCGCCGATACGACGCAGGCGGTCGCGCTGCGCTCGGCCGATGGCGTGGGGCTGGTAACCGGCCAAACCGGTAGTTTCGCCGTCGACGCCTGGAGCGAGCATTATCAGGAGGTTATCGCCAGTACGGTGTCTAGCCTGCATTGCGACGGTCTGGGCTGCATCGCAAAGACGCCGCAATTTTCCATCGCTGCAGTCAAGAATGCCGCTGCCTTTGCCGAGGATTGCGGCCTGCACGACCTGCTGATCGCTCGTATCCGGGCGCCGACGACCTGTCATGGCGGCCAGATCATCGACGTCGACGATCTGGCGGCCGGCGGTGTGCACTGGTTGCGATGGAACGCGGCGGCGGCGCGGTTCGATATCCGCACCGCCATCCCGAACCTGACTAGGCCCTGGCGAGTCGTGCCACCGTGACACCGGCTGCTGCCAGCTCTGCCGTGCCCAACACATAACCCGTTTCGTCGCTGGCCTGGTTCAGAGTGGCGGCGCCCGTGCCGTAGTTCACGTAGATGCGGAAACCATCGCGGGTGCGGCAGCGAACGCCAGCGGGCAGGTTGAGGACCGGCAGGTCGACCTCTTCGATCAAGTAGTCGACAACGCGCTGCACCAGTGCCTTCGTCCCGGTCGCGCCCAGATAGTAGACCTTGCCCTGGTTGACCAGCACCGGCCAGCCTTCAACATCTTCGATCACCACATTGGCCTTGGTTTCGATGCGCTCGCGCCAGAGATGCACGCCGCCGCTGCCCTTGACCTCGATTTCGAGCGACGGATCGATGCTGTCGATGCGCGTCACCTTGAGATCGAGCAGGTTGCTCGGCAGATCGGGCGCCAGCTTGGCCGGGATGGCGAAGTCCTGCGTCTTGGAGCCGGAGCGCGGGCCGATCAGCAGATGGCCTTCGAACTCGGCAATCGCCGTGCGCAGGTCGTCATTCCAGGCGAACAGCGCCGGGATGGCGACGATATCATAACCGGCAAAGCTCTTGGTGCTGGGCGGCAGCACGTCGATGTCGATACCGTGCTTGCGGAAGGCGGAGTAAAGCGCCCTCACATGCGCGCCATGCGAAAAGCCCTTGGCCTGCGGCTGGATTTCCCATGCCCATTCGCTTTGGTAGTCGAATACCACGGCGACGCGGCCCTTGGTGGCATTGCCCTCAATGCCGACTGCCTTGAGTTCCTGTGCAACTTGCGTCGCCTCATGATAGGCCGGCGCCGGCTCGCTGTCGGGCCGCAACAGGCCCGCATGCATCTGTTCCTGTGCGAATGGCGCCTGACGCCAGCGGAAGTAGGTCACGACTTCGGCGCCGTGTGAGAAGGCTTCCCACGCCCAGAGACGGGCCATGCCAGGCAGCGGGTCGGGATTGAACTGTGCCCAGTTCACCGGGCCTGGCTGCTGTTCCATCACCCACCAGCGGCCATGACCGACGGCGCGATAAAGGTCGTGGTGGAAGGCTGCATTATCAGGATCGCCCTGGCGCATGTATTGGCGCTTAAGCTCGGCTGACTCGTCGCTGACTGCCAGATGCCCCAGCGGATAGCTGTCCCAACTGGCGATATCGAGCGTCTCGGCCACGTCATAGTGGTCGAACTCGGTATAGCGGCTCATGAAATTATGGATGACCGGCAGGTCCGGCCGCTTGGCCTTGAGGATGTCGTACTGCACTTTGTTGAAGGCCGCGACCATGTCCGACGAATAGCGGCGGAAATCGAGGTCATGGGCTGGCGTGGCCTCTGTAACCAGCAAGTTGGGCAGCTCGATCTGGTCGAAACGGTTGTATTCCATCGACCAGAATACGTTGCCCCAGGCCCCGTTCAGCGCGTCGACAGTGCCGTATTTGTCGGCCAGCCAGCGCTGGAAGCCTTCCTTGGCTGCTGGCGAGTAAGAATAGGTCGTGCCGTGGCAGCCGTACTCGTTGTCGGTCTGCCAACCGCCAAGGGCAGGGTGGTTACCAATGGCCTCGGCCAGCAGCCTCGTGATGCGCGCGGATTCCTCGCGATAGCCGAGATGGCTGAAATCGTAATGCCGGCGTGAGCCGAAACCCCTACGATTGCCATTCTTGTCGACGGCCAGCATGTCGGGATGCTTGTCGACCATCCAACGCGGCGGCGTTGCCGTCGGCGTGCCGAAGATGACCTTGAGCCCATTGCGGCCCAGTACGTCCATCGAGCGGATCAGCCAGTCGAAGGTCAGGTTGCCCGGGGTGGGCTCCAGCTTCGACCAAGCAAATTCACCGATGCGCACATAGCTGATGCCGACTTCGGCCATGCGCTGGGCATCGCGTTCCCACCAGTCCTCGGGCCAGTGTTCGGGATAATAGCAGACGCCGAGGGCAGGGGTGGACATGACGGATCTCAGAGGGTGATGGATGGTTCAGGCTGACCGGCAACGTCGAGGTCTATGGCAAACAGGCTGCCAGCATGCTTTTCGGCCGCCAGCTGTTCGGCGCTCATATTCTTGGCTGCCGTGGTGATGAACATGGTCTTGAGGTCGGGGCCGCCGAAAGCCGGGCAGGTGACCTGGCTCACCGGCACCTCGACGATGCGGTCGATCGAACCGTCAGGGGCGTGGCGCACCACGCAGGAGCCGCCCCAGCGGGCGTTCCACAGATAGCCCTCGCTGTCGACCACGGCGCCATCGGGCCAGCCGCGATGACCTTCCACGTCGGCAAACAGCGACCATTCCCCGATTGGCAGGCCGGTGGTCGGGTCGGTGGCGATCTTCATGATCTTCTTGGTGGGCGTATCGGTCCAATAGGCGGTCCGGCCATCGGGCGAGAAGCACGTGGCGTTGGGTATCTTGACGCCGGTCTTGAGCGTCGTCAGTGCACCCGACCGGTAGTGGTAGACAGCGCCACCGGGATTGTCCTCGGCCCGCGTCATCGTGCCGATCCAGAACGCGCCGGATGGATGCACGCGGCTGTCGTTGGTCCGCGTCTCGGGCTGGTCGGCCTCGATCTCGTTGATCCGGTTCATGCCGCCGGTCGCCAGATCGAATTCCTTGAGGCCGGTGTCGGTCGCCAGCACCAGCGTGTGGTTGTCGACTACAGCTGCGGCGGCGATCGTCTCATTGAACAGCCAGCTATCGGCGATCTCGCCGGCCGCGGTCACCGCGAACAGGGTCTGCTCGTTGATGTCGAAAAAGAACAGCTGCTGGCGCCCGGGGTGCCAGATCGGGCCTTCGCCCAGCTGGCACTGGCAATCAAGCAGAAGCTTAGCGGTCTGAGTCATACCGCTTTCCCTGCGTCATAGGCGGCGACGGCGGCAGCGCCGCGCTCTGCGACCTGCGCGGCGTCCATACCGGGCTTGTAGATGTAGGTTCCAAGGCCGAAACCGGTGCAGCCCGCGGCGAAATACTCGCCGAAATTGTCGGGATTGGCGCCGCCCACGGCATAGACCGGCATGTCCGGCGGCAGCACGGCCTTCATCGCCTTGATGCCCTTGGGGCCAAGCACTTCTGCGGGGAAGAACTTCAGCCCCGTGGCGCCTGCCTTGATGGCGCGGAAGGCGTCGGTGGGGGTGAACACGCCAGGATAGGACAGCATCTGCAGCCGCACCGTCTCCTCGATCACCTGCTTGTTGGTGTCCGGCGAGACGATGAATGTGCCGCCGGCATCCGATACGGCCCAGACGTTCTTCTTGGTCAGCACGGTACCGGCGCCGATTGCGGCTTTGTCACCCAGCGAATTGGACGCCATGGCGATGCTGGTCAGCGCATCGGGCGAGTTGAGCGGCACCTCGATCATGGTGATGCCGGCTTCTATCAGCGCCTCGCAGACGGCAATGGTCTCGCCGGGCGTGATGCCGCGCAGGATAGCGATGAGATGGCGGTGGTCCATAAATACTCCTATGCGGCGAAGCTCCGCGCGGCCTTGAGGCCGGCGAGAACGATCTGGGTGGCGTCCTGCGGCGCGCCGGCGGCGCCGATCATGCCCAGTACCTGTGCATAGAGCGCGCACAGTGCGGGCGAGCCGATCAATGGCACGGCTTGGTCGCCGATGAGATGACGATTGCTGCCGATTTCCGTCCCGATCAGCAGGCCCGAAAGATAGCCCGCGCACCAGTCCGGTTGACGACCTGACAGCAACGATCCGGCGCGCACCTGGAACAGCGTACCGAGCAACTGTTCCGGATGCTCGAGTCCCGCAACGGCGCCAGCGGCAAAACCTTCGGCCCGGCCGGGACCATCGAGATCGCCGGTCAGCGAATGGCGCAGGACCGAATGGGTGCGCAGTATCTCGAACATTTCTCCCGTCATGGCGGTGGAGAAGTGCTCGATGCGGGTGCCTGAGAGCTGGGCCCATTTAGAATGGGTGCCCGGCATGCAGACCACGCCGGTATAGCCTGGATTGAGTGCGGCATAGCCCAGCAGCTGGGTTTCTTCGCCGCGCATGACGTTGTCGGCGCCTGCTTTTTGGCACACGCCGGGCAGGATGGCAGGCGCGATATGCCTATCGGGCATCTGGGGATGCACCGCGCCATCGAGCAGGCCGCGCAGATCGGTGGGGGCTTCGAGATAGGGTGCCTCGAGCCAGCCCTGGCGGGCTCCGGCCATGCCGCAGATCAGCACATCGAGCGGACCGCCGCGGGATGACGCAACGCCATCGAGCAGTTCCGTCAAAGCGCCGGGAAATTCCTCACGCGTCAGCTTGCCCATGCCCTTGGCCGAGCTGCGCTCCAGCGCGACAGTGCCATCGGGCGCAAGGCCCCAGGCCCGCAGGTTGGAGGTGCCCCAATCGACGGCGATCCAGTCTACGATGTCGGTCACGAATTCCTCTCCGCCGCCCCGCTTCGGGCGCGACCCTAATCGCTGAACGCTGTTTCAGCCAGACCGATTCTGGCTGGTGTTGCGCCGCTGAAACCAAAGCCGTCAGACGCTAACACGTCCCCTCTCAGGGTAAGGCTGGTTCCGCGAACCGCCACATAGACCAAGGAATTCCAGCTCGCCAGCCATAAGTATGATTTTTTATGCGGAATCGCATTCACAAGACCGCTCGCCATGTTAGAACCTGTCAAACCCGACGCTGCTCGCGCGCGCCGGTAGCAGCAAGGAAAGATGAAAATGACGGCAGGTAACGGCGGTTCCGCGCCCAAGAAGTTGCGTTCTCGCGCCTGGTTCGACAACCCGGACAATCCGGACATGACCGCGCTATATCTCGAGCGCTACATGAACTTCGGCGTGTCGCGCGAAGAGCTGCAGTCGGACAAGCCGATTATCGGCATTGCCCAGACCGGCTCGGATCTGAGCCCCTGTAACCGCCACCACATCGTGCTGGCCGAACGCGTGCGAGAAGGCATCCGCGAAGCAGGCGGCATCGCCATCGAATTCCCGGTCCATCCCATTCAGGAAACCGGCAAGCGCCCAACGGCCGGCCTCGACCGGAACCTGGCCTATCTCGGCCTCGTCGAAGTGCTCTATGGCTATCCGCTCGACGGCGTGGTGCTGACAATCGGCTGCGACAAGACGACCCCGGCCATGCTGATGGGCGCCGCGACGGTCAATATTCCTGCCATCGCACTGTCGGTAGGACCGATGCTCAATGGCTGGCATAAGGGCGAGCGTACGGGCTCGGGCACCATCGTGTGGAAGGCCCGCCAGATGATGGCGGCCGGCGAAATCGACTATGCCCAGTTCATCGAATTGGTGGCCTCGTCGGCGCCCTCTACCGGCTACTGCAATACCATGGGCACGGCCTCGACCATGAACTCGCTGGCCGAGTCGCTGGGCATGCAGTTGCCCGGTTCGGCCGCGATTCCTGCACCCTATCGCGACCGCCAGGAAATGGCCTATCGCACGGGCAAGCGCATCGTCGATATGGTCCACGAAGATCTCAAGCCGTCCGACATCCTGACCAAGGACAACTTCATCAATACCATCGTCGTCAATTCGGCGATCGGTGGTTCGACCAATGCGCCGATCCATATCCAGGCCATCGCCAAGCATATTGGCGTCGAGCTGGAACTGCAGGATTTCCAGACCTATGGCCACAAGGTGCCGCTGCTGGTGAACCTGCAGCCGGCCGGTGAGTATCTGGGCGAGGACTATTACCATGCCGGCGGTGTGCCGGCTGTCGTCAACGAGCTGATGACGCAGGGCCTGATCCGCGAGAACGCGCCCACCGTCAACGGCAAGACCATTGGCGAGAATTGCCGGAACACGACGATTCAGGACGACAAGGTCATCCGCCACTTCGATAACCCGCTCAAGACCGAGGCCGGGTTCCTCGTGCTGCGCGGCAACCTGTTCGACAACGCCATCATGAAGACATCAGTGATCTCGACCGAGTTCCGCGATCGCTACCTCAACAATCCCGAGCATCCGGGCATGTTCGAGGGCAAGGCAGTGGTGTTCGACGGTCCGGAGGATTATCACCATCGCATCGACGACCCGTCCCTGGAAATCGACGAAAACACGCTGCTGTTCATGCGCGGTGCCGGCCCCATCGGCTATCCGGGCGCGGCTGAGGTGGTCAACATGCGGCCGCCGGCCTACCTCATCAAGAAGGGCATTCATGCCCTGGCCTGTATCGGCGATGGTCGCCAATCGGGCACGTCGGGTTCGCCTTCGATTCTCAATGCGTCTCCGGAAGCGGCTGCCGGTGGCAACCTTGCCATCCTGCGCACGGGTGACATGGTGCGGATCGATCTCAACAAGGGCCAGGCCAATATCCTGATCTCGGATGAGGAAATCGCGACCCGTCGCGCTGATCTGGAATCGATGGGCGGCTACAAGTTCCCCAAGCACCAGACCCCGTGGCAGGAAATCCAGCGCGGCATCGTCGGCCAGCTCGGCGATGGCGCCATTCTCAAGCCGGCCGAGAAGTACCAGCGCATCGCCCAGACCAATGGCGTGCCGCGCGACAACCACTGATCTTATCGGTCAAAAATCAGGAAGGCCCGCCATTGGCGGGCCTTTTCTTTTGCGCCAATGTCGGTGCCAGGGGCCACGCCGCGTCCTTGGCGGCGAAACAGCTTGGAGGATGTTGATGTTGCTCAAGAACAAGACCGCGCTCATCTATGGTGGCAGCGGTGCGGTTGGTGGAGCGGTGGCCAGAGCCTATGCACGCGAGGGCGCGCATGTGGTGCTGGCGGCGCGCAACCGAGCACCGCTCGATGCGGTCGCCGAGGAGATTCGGGCCGTCGGCGGTAAGGTCGATGTCACCCTGGTCGATGCCCGCGACCCCGCCTCGATCGCAGCGCACCTCGACGAGGTGACCGGTCGACTGGGGCCGGTCCAGATCATGTTCAACGGCATCTACTGGGACGATGTGCAGGGCAGCCACATGTCCGAGATGGGCTATGACGCCGTCATGGCGCCGATCCTCGGCGGGATGCGGACCTGGTTTCATACCGGGACTATCGTGGCTGACCACATGGCCCAGCACGCGGGCGGCGTGATCGTGGGCATCACCGCCAATGTCGGGCGGGTTACCATGGCCAATGTCGGCGGTTTTGGTATCGCTTGCGCGGCCGTCGAGAACTTCCTGCGTCAGCTCGGACAAGAAGTAGGCCACAAGGGCGTCCGCGTTTGCTGGGTTCGGTCACCGGGATCGCCTGATGCGCCTGGCGTGCGCGATGCCTGGATGCAGCATGCTGAGGCCGTGGGTAAGACATTCAAGGAATTGTCCGAGGAGTGGGGGAGCGGTGTTCCACTGGGCCGGGTCACAGCCTTGGCACAGGTGGCCGATGCGGTGACACTGCTGTCAAGTGACCTGGCTGCCGGCATGACGGCCACTTTTGCCAATGCCACAGGTGGGGCGTTGATCGACTAGCAAGCGCGATCAAGTCCAACGCTCTGATTTGGGGCAGGGTGGAGCCATCTGAGGAGTACAAAACATGCTAACTGAACCCAAGATTGTCGAACGAGCCGACCAACCTTACGCTGCCATCCTGCTGACGCTCACTCAGCCGGAGATATCGGAACAGGCTCCGCCGCTGATCGATGATGTCATCGCGTGGGTAAAGAGCAAGGGCGGCGAACTCGCTGGCCCACCATACTTCAACTATGTGAGCTTCTTCCCCGGTGGCAGGATGGAAATGCAGGCCGGCATGCCGACGACTACCGTTTTGCCGGCTGACGGGCGCTTCACCACTGGCGCCATTCCTGGCGGAAAATACGCTTCGATCACCGCGACTGTGCCCTATCACGAGCTGCACGATGCGAACATGAAGCTCGACGAATGGGCGAGGGCCCAAGGCTATGAGTTCGCCGGCAAGGTCGAAGGCGACAACTTTGTCGGAGCCACCCGCCTCGAAATCTACCACAAGGATCCTGGCGAGGACCCTTCGGGTCATCCGGTAACGGAAATCGCCTTCCGCGTTAAGTAGCGGCTTGGTCCCAGGCGTTCCAGTCGCCATTCACGAGGAGCGCTGCGGCAAGGCGCTCCTCGTAGTCGCTGCGCGGGATTTCGACGCCGCCGAGCGACGCTAGATGGTCGGTGACGAACTGCGTATCCAACAGAACGAACCCACCCGCGTTGAGCCGCTCCACCAGATGGGCCATGGCCATCTTGCTGGCATTGGTGCGGCGGTGAAACATCGACTCGCCAAAAAACGCGCCGCCGATGGCAAGCCCATAGAGCCCGCCGACCAGCTCCGCGCCGTCCCATACTTCCACCGTATGCGCCACTCCACGCTGGAACAGCTCGCCATAGACGTTGCGGATGGTGCGATTGATCCAGGTGGTCTCGCGGCCCTGGTCTGGTTGCGCGCAACCGTCGATGATGGCCTCGAAATCTGTATCGACCTTGACCGTAAACCCCGACTTGCGGATTGCCTTGCGCAGGCTGGTGGACAGACGAAAGCCATCGAGCGGAATGATGCCACGCATTTCCGGACTGACCCAGAACAGGTCCTCATCCTCGGCATCCTCCGACATCGGAAAGATGCCGGCACGATAGGCGCGGATAATCAGTTCGGGCGTGATCTCGATGTCGAAGGGATCTTGGCGGCGGGCCATGGCAATTCCGGCTGAAAGGAAAGGGGCGCAAAAGCGCCCCTCGATGTCTCAGACCTTGTTCTCAGCCAGATACTTCTCCAGCCAGTGGATGTCGTAATTGCCGCTGAGAATATCCGGCTCTTTGATCAGGCGCTGGAACAGCGGCAGCGTGGTCTTGACGCCATCGATCACGAACTCGTCCACGGCACGGCGCAGGCGCTGCAGGCATTCGTCGCGGTTGCGGCCGTAGACGATGAGCTTGCCGATCAGGGAGTCGTAGTAGGGCGGGATCTTGTAGCCCTGGTACACCGCCGAATCGACGCGGATACCGACGCCACCAGCGGGGTGGTAGAAGGTGATGGTGCCCGGCGAGGGCGCGAAGGTCTGCGGATCCTCGGCATTGATGCGCACTTCGATGGCGTGACCGAAGAACTGCACCTTGTCCTGCGTCATCGAGAGCTTTTCGCCCGATGCAACGCGGATCTGCTCATAGACGATGTCGATGCCGGTGATGCGCTCGGTGACCGGATGCTCCACCTGCAGGCGGGTGTTCATCTCGATGAAGTAGAAATTGCCGTCCTCGTAGAGGAATTCGACGGTGCCGGCGCCGGAGTATTTGAGCTTGCGCATGGCGGCGGCGCAGATCTCGCCGATCTTGTCGCGCTCGTCAGGCTTGATGGTGGGGCCACCGGCCTCTTCCCAAACCTTCTGGTGACGACGCTGCAGCGAGCAGTCGCGCACGCCCAAATGCACGGCATTGCCTTGGCCATCGCCCATGACCTGGACTTCGATGTGGCGCGGCTTGCCGAGATACTTTTCCATGTAGACGGAGTCGTTGCCGAAGGCGGCCTTAGCCTCCGAGCGGGCCGTCGACCAGGCGACAAGCACTTCGGATTCGTTGAGCGCCACTTTCATGCCGCGGCCACCGCCACCGGCGGTCGCCTTGATCAGGACCGGATAGCCGATTTCCTTGGCGGTCTTGAGCGCTTCTTCGTCGGATTCGACAGCGCCGGCCGAGCCGGGCACCACGGGAATTCCAAGCTCAACAGCAGTCTTCTTGGCCGTGATCTTGTCGCCCATGATCTCGATATGATGCGAGGAGGGACCGATGAAGGTCACCTTGTGCTCGGTCAAAATCTTGGCAAAACGGGCGTTTTCCGAGAGGAAGCCGTAGCCCGGATGGACCGCATCAGCGCCGGTGATCTCGCAGGCGGCCATGATCGACGGAATATTGAGATAGCTGTCCTTGGCCGCGGGCGGGCCGATGCAGACGCTCTCGTCGGCGAGGCGCACATGCATGGCGTTGGCGTCGGCGGTGGAATGCACCGCAACGGTCTGGATGCCCAGTTCCTTGCAGGCGCGCAGGATGCGCAGGGCGATTTCGCCACGGTTGGCGATGAGGACCTTCTGAAACATGAAGTCCCCCTTACTCGATGACGACGAGTGGCTCGCCGTATTCCACCGGCTGGGCATCCTGGACGAGGATGCGCGTGACGGTGCCCGAGCGATGTGCCGGGATCTGATTCATGGTCTTCATGGCTTCGATGATGAGGAGGGTCTGACCCTCGGTCACCTTGGTGCCGACTTCGGCAAAGGTCGGCTTGCCCGGTTCCGGCGAGCGATAGGCTGTGCCGACCATGGGGGAGGTCAGCGTGCCTGGGTTCGATGCCAGGTCCTCGGCAGCGGCCGGGACGGCGGCGGGCACAGAGCCAGCAGGAGCAATGGACGTCGGAGCGGCGGCCTGCGGCGCGTAATATTGCGGCGGCGGCGCGGCGTAGGTCACGCCCTCATTGGCGTAGGAGCGGGTGACGCGGACCCGAAAGTCCTCCTGCTCGATCTCGATCTCGGCGAGATTTTCCTTGTTGAGCAGCTCGGCAATGGCCCGGATCAGATCCTGATCCACTTGCGATGACTTGGTCATTCTTGTCGGTCTCCCGCGCGTTACGCGTTGATCGTTATTTGAGTTTTTCGGCGAGCGCTATAAGCGCCAGTCTATACCCGGTCACCCCAAAGCCGCAAATGACACCGAATGCCACTGCGGATACGTAGGAATGATGCCGGAAGGCTTCGCGCTGGTGGATATTGCTGAGGTGGACCTCGGCGACTGGCAGTCCAACAGCTTTGAGCGCATCGTGGATGGCTACGGATGTGTGCGAATAGGCGGCCGGGTTGATGAGGATGGCATCGGCGGTTTTCCGGGCGTCCTGGATCCAGGTCACCAGTTCGCCCTCGTGGTTCGATTGGCGAAAATCGACGTTGAGGCCCAGCTCCCCGCCAGCCTGCTTGCAGGTCTCCTCGACATCGGTGAGGGTCTGCGCGCCATAGATTTCCGGCTCGCGGGTGCCGAGCATATTGAGGTTCGGGCCGTTGAGGACGAGAACGCGCTTTGCCATGATTTTTGCCTTGTGCCCGGCTCTTCGTACCGGCGCAAGCGCGGTTACACGAATTGCACTGAAAAGGCAAAGAACGCGGCGGAAGTTGGGCCTTTCCGCCTAACTCTCGCATTCCGTTTTGCCGCAGGCCCGCATATTGGCGATGCGGGCACGCAGCTCGTCCAGTCCGATCGCGCCGGGGATGATCTCGTTGCCGATGATGTAGGTGGGCGTGCCGGTGATGTTGAGAGCCTTGGCAATCTCGTATGAGGTCTGAATGGTCTCGGACACCGCCTCAGTGCCCATATCGAGTTCCAGTGTGACCGGAGATAGCCCCAACTCTGCGGCGGCATCGAGCGCTACCTGCTTGTCCACCTGGCTGCGGCTGGTGAAGAGAGCCTCGTGAAAGGCCCAGTAGTCGACGTCGGCATCGCCCACGAGTACGGCAATGCGGGCTGCGTCGATGGATTCGTTGGACAGGATAGGGAATTCCTTGAGGACCACCCGCAAGTTGGGGTCTTCGGCCAACAGTGTCGCCAGGTCGGGCAGCGCGGAACGGCAATAGCCGCAGTTGTAGTCGAAGAATTCCACCAGCGTTACGTCACCGTCCGGATTGCCAACCACGACCTGCTTGGGGTCGTTGAAGATGGCATCCTGCATAGAGGCAATGGCCGTGGTTGCTGCAGCTTGCTCTTCGGCGCGTATCGTCGTGTCGAGTGCAACTGACATGCGCTGCAAAATCTTGGGGTCGGCCATCAGGAATGATTCTATCATCGGGTTGATCATATCCTGGGTGACGGCAGCGACTTCTTCCACTGGCGCCGCGGCCTGTTCGGCCAGGCGCTTGGCGTCATAGGTTGATATCGCCTCGTTGATCAGCGCCTGCACGGCGACCTCGTCGGTGCGCGGCGCCGGCTTGTTCAAAGTCGAATAGCCGAGGGCGCCGGCAAGTATGCCCACAAGGGCGACGAGAGCGAGGGTGACGCGCGACATGGACTGGTGGCTCCGACGGCAAGTTACCTGCTCATAGCAGGCGCAATCACAGATTGGCAGCCAGGAGTGAATGGCAGCTTGGCCACGGCATCAATTGTTGTTGAGGGCGGGTGCGGATCGGGTTAGGCGGATAACAGCTCTTCGCCTTCAAGGCGGTTACGCAGGAAACGCCATGACCGATATCTCCACCGATGGCCTGATGCCGTTCCAGGCCATGGAAATCCTCAAGCGCTCCCGAGTGCTGGAGGCGGCAGGGCGGTCGATATGCCATCTCGAACTCGGCGAGCCGGGTGCGCCGCCGGCGCCGCGTGTGCTCGAAGTCGTCGCGCGCGCCCTGCCGGAGGCGCAGGGCTACACCAATGCCAAGGGCCTGCTGAGCCTGCGTGAAGGGCTGTCTGCTTACTACCAGACCCAACATGGGGTCAGCGTTGACGTTGATTCGATCCTGTGCACGATGGGCTCGTCGGCCGGCTTCATCATCGCCTTCCACGCTGCGTTTCGACCCGGTGCACGCATTGCCATCACCCGCCCGGGTTACCCAGCCTATGTCAATACGCTGCTGGGTTTGGGTTTCGGTGTCGCCGAGATCCCCGTGACGTCGGCCAGCGGCTGGCATCTGACCGGCGCCGATATTTCAGCGGCGCACGCCCGCGAGCCGTTCGAGGGCCTGCTGTTCGCCAGTCCGGCCAATCCCACCGGCGCGGCGGTCGATCGGGCAGGGCTCGCCGATATCATTGCCACCTGCGAGCGGCTGGGCGTTACCTTCATCTCCGACGAAATCTATCATGGCCTCGACTACCGCGGGCCGTCCATCAGCGCGCTGGAGATGACCGACCAGGCGATCGTCATCAACAGCTTCTCGAAATACTACTGCATGACCGGCTGGCGCATCGGCTGGATGGTGCTGCCCGAGCACTTTGAGCGCCGTGCCGAAATTCTGCAGCAGAACCTGTTCATCTCGGCGCCCACCCTAAGCCAGGTCGCGGCGACCGTTGCCCTGGGCGAGCGCGACTATTCCGAAGAGCAAAAGGCCAGTTATGCCGCCAACCGCCTGTTGCTCAACCAGGGTTTGCACGATTTGGGCTTCGACATCGGCAGTCCGTCCGATGGAGCCTTCTACGCCTATGCCGGTATCTCTAGGTTCTCCAACGACTCGCTTGCCTTCTGCGGCAGGTTGCTGGAGGAGGCTGGCGTCGCCGTCACCCCGGGCGTCGACTTCGACCGTGTGAATGGTCAGGGATTCGTCCGGCTGTCCTATGCCGGCAAACGCGAAAGCATTGAGCAGGCTCTGGAACGGATGGGACGGTTCTTGCAGTAGGAGCGGAATCTATTCGGGCTAATGGAAAGGGCGGCCCGAAGGCCGCCCTCTTTGTATCTAGCCTAGACCCAGGCGGCGTTGCCACCAGCCGGCCTTCTTCTTTGGCGGCTCGGCCTCGTCGGTCGTTTCGGTCTCCGTCTTCGGTGCGCTCGACGAAACCACGACGCCTTCGGCGGGGAGTTCTTTCTTCACGCGGCGTGACTTCGGCGCAGGCTCTTCGGCAATCGGCGCCGGAGCCGCTTCTGCGACGCTTGCGGCAGGCGCAGCTTCGGCAGCAACGGCTTCGGTCGCCTCGGCCTTGGGCTTGCGAGCCCGCGGCTTGCGCTTTGGCTTCTCGTCGGCGACAGCCGCTTCCTCGACAGGCGCCGCTTCGACCGGTGCGGCTTCGGCAGGTGCCGATTCCTCGGTCTCGACGACCTTTTTGCGGCGCGAACGCCTGGGCTTCTCAGTCGGGGCGTCGGCCACGGTGTCGGAAGCTGCAGCGACTTCGTCCTGCGCGAGCAGAGTCTCGGCGACTTCGTTGACAGCAGCAGGCGTTAGGCCTTCGTCGCCAGCGGGTGACGGTGCGCGTTCTGCACCCTCTTCGCCATCCCGGCGATTGCGGCGGCCGCCGCGACGGCCCCGACGACGACGCTTGCGGGTGTCGCCGTCTGCCTGGCTCTCGCCGTTTGGACGGGCGGCATTCTCATCACCCTCGTCGCCTTCGCCATCCTCATCGGTTTCGGCGCCTGCCTCGGACTCGACGCGCGGGGGCTGTGCGGCGCGCTGCTGCTGTGGACGCTGGCCGTTCTCTTCGCCGCGATCGGCCCCGCCACGACGGCGGCGACGGCGGCGACGGCTGCGGCCGTCTGTTTCACCACCTTCGGCTGCAGCAGGAGAGGGGCGCTCGCTGGTCTCTTCGACTTCTTCGTCCTCGACCTCATCGACGATCTCGTCGTCGGCGCTGTCCTCGATGATGGCGCTATCGACGCGCACATGCTCGGTGACCCGGGTGTCGGTGTAGGCCATGACCCGGGCTTCGCCCTTCTCGATGGCGAACTGGTGCCCGGTCATCTTGCCGTCAGCTGTGATGGTGATCGACAGCTGGTTGCGGATCTCGAGCGAGATCAGGGTCTCGCGCTTGAAGTTCAGGATATAGAGCGCGACTTCAACGGGCACGCGCACATTGACCGACTGGCCCTGGCGGCGCAGCACGTGGTCTTCGATGTGACGCATGATCATCAGCGCCAGCGACTCGACCGAACGCACGAGGCCCGTGCCGTCGCAGATCGGGCACTTGTGGGTCGAGCTTTCGACGACGCCAAAGCGAATGCGCTGGCGGCTCATTTCCATCAGGCCGAAATGGCTGATCCGGCCAACCTGGATGCGGGCGCGATCGTCCTTGAGGCAATCCTTGAGCTTGCGCTCGACGGCCCGGTTGGAGCGGTTCTCCATCATGTCGATGAAGTCGATGACGATGAGGCCGGCCAAGTCGCGCAGGCGCAGCTGGCGGCTGACTTCTTCAGCTGCTTCCAGGTTGGTCTGGAGCGCTGTGTCCTCGATATTGTGCTCCTTGGTGGAGCGGCCCGAGTTCACGTCGATCGAGACCAGCGCTTCGGTCGGGTTGATGACGATATAGCCGCCCGAGGGCAGAGTAACCGTCGGCGAGAACATGGAATCGAGCTGGGCTTCGATGCCGTATTTGGAGAAGAGCGGCTGATCTTCGGTATAGAGCTGCACGTTCTTGGCGTGGCTCGGCATGATCATCCGCATGAAGTCCTTGGCTTCGCGGTAGGCTTCTTCACCGGCCACGAAGACCTCGTCGATCTCCTTGTTGTAGAGATCGCGAATGGTGCGCTTGATCAGCGAACCTTCCTCATAGACCAGGCATGGCGCCTGGCTCTTGAGGGTAAGCGAACGCACGCTCTCCCACAGGCGCATCAGATATTCGAAGTCGCGCTTGACCTCGGCCTTGGTGCGCGAGGCACCGGCCGTGCGCAGGATGACGCCCATGCCCTGTGGCACCTCGAGATCCGAGGTGATCTCCTTGAGGCGCTTGCGGTCGGCGGCATTGGTGATCTTGCGGGAGATGCCGCCGCCGCGGGCGGTGTTGGGCATGAGCACCGAATAGCGACCGGCCAGCGACAGGTAAGTCGTGAGAGCTGCGCCCTTGTTGCCGCGCTCTTCCTTGACAACCTGCACCAGCATAACCTGCCGGCGCTTGATCACTTCCTGAATCTTGTAGTGGCGGCGGTTCTGGCTCTGGCGGCGACGCTCGGGGACTTCCTCGAGGGCATCGGCGCCACCGATCGATTCGACCGGTTCGGAATTGGCCGGCGCCTGCTCGATATGGCTGGCGTCTTCGGTTTCCTGCGGATCGGCTTCGGCGTCGGGCTCGGTCACGCCTTCGGGCAGCGAGATGTTCTCCTCAGCCGCCTCGTCGTGGTGCTCGTCTTCGGCCTCTTCATCGCGCAGCAGGGCTTCGCGGTCGGCAACCGGAATCTGATAGTAGTCGGGGTGGATTTCGCTGAAGGCGAGGAAGCCGTGGCGGTTGCCGCCATATTCGACGAAGGCGGCCTGCAGGGACGGTTCTACGCGCGTCACCTTGGCGAGGTAGATATTGCCTCGCAACTGCTGGCGCTGGGCCGACTCGAAGTCGAACTCCTCGATCCTGTTACCCGCTGTGACGACAATCCGTGTTTCTTCCGGGTGGATGGCATCCACCAGCATTCTCTTGGTAGCCATAGTAAACTCCGCGCGCTCGCGCGCCGACAAGAGGCCGCCGGAAAACCGGCATCCTTCTGGTGGCGCTGTGCGAGGCGAATGGTTGTGAGGTGGGTGCGCGCATAAGCTCTGCCTTGAGCGCGCCGATATGGGTGGTCAGGGCCGGAAGATGCAGCGTGGCAAAGCGGCAATCGTCTTGTTCGATCGCGTCGCGTTCTGTCCGCCTGCGGGCCATCTGACCTCTTCCTATTGGGTTGCCAGCGTCCGAGGATGGCGGGCAACCGTCCGGTCCAATGGGACCGAAATTCGTACTGAAGCGCAGGATTTGCCGCATCTGATCCGGGATCCGAGGGTCTCTTCGTCCCCTTCGCCCGGCCACTTTCCAGACCGCCGTCGTCAGCCCCAGGGGCAACGCATGCTGGTCATGGGAAAGCTTGCACTTCACTACTAGCGTGTAGGGATGTTGCGACCGAATGGCAACAGGAAAGTCCGAAAGTGAGGGGCTGTACCAATTTAGCGGTGCTTTATTGGCCGTTCCTGCAAATCGCTGCATAAGAGCCCACGCGCCGCAGAATCGCCCAATCCTGGTGACACATGCGACGTAAGAGTCGGGGGCCGGTCTGCGCTTGTTGAAATCCATCCGTACGATTTTGCTGCCGATAGTTCTGGCCGCCCTTGCGTTTTCATCGGTGCCTGCTGGCGTGAGGGCGCAGGACGCGCCGTCACCTGCTGCCGCGGCGGCCGCGCTCGTCGCGCTGCCCAATGTCATGGATGTTCGGGTGACCGTCACGCCTGAGCGTGCACGCCTGGTCATAGACCTCGCAGCCAAGACGGAATTCGCGCTGGTGTCGCTGGCTGGGCCTGACCGTCTGGCGATCGACGTGCGCGCCGCGACCTTTTCCGTCCCTGAGCCCGCGGGCAAGCCCTCTGGCGAAGAGCCCGGTGTTGTCTCCGACTATCTTGTGGAGCAGGCCGGACCCGATCGTGTCCGCACGACCCTGACCCTTTCAGCGCCTGCACAGGTGCAGCAGGCCTACATGCTCGATCCGTTCGAGGACCAGCCGGCCCGGCTTGTCGTCGATATCATCCCTGCTACGGCCGAGGAATTTGCGGCCAATGTTGCCAGGGATATGGCTGGGTCCGGCACGGCAACGCCTGTGGTGGCCGACACGTCCACCCCGGCGGGCGGTTCGGAAATTCCAATCGCTACCCGTCCTTTGGTAGTCATCGATCCCGGGCATGGCGGTATCGACAGTGGCGCCGAGACGGCCGGCGGCATCAAGGAAAAGGATATCGTCCTGGCCTTTGCCCTCAAGCTGCAGGAATTGTTGGTCGCCTCGGGGCGGTTCGACGTCGCCCTGACTCGTGAGGATGATACGTTCCTGAGGCTGGAGGAGCGCGTGCAGCTCGCGCGCAGCAACAAGGCCGACATCTTCATCTCGATTCATGCCGACAGCTTCCAGCAGCCCGATATCAGGGGCGCCAGCGTTTACACGCGCGACGAGAATGCCACCGACGTGCTCGACAAGGTGCTGGCCGACAGCGAGAACAAGACCGACGTCATCGCCGGCTTCGCCATGCCGCAGATGGCGCCCGAGGTGGTCGACATTCTGCTGGACCTGATGCGGCGAGAGATGCGGCATCAGTCATTCACGCTGGCGCAGGCCATCGTCCATCAGCTTGAACCAAGCGTCGAACTACGTCGCTTCCCGGTGCGGCAGGCCGACTTTTTCGTGCTCCAGGCGCCCGATGTTCCGTCGGTCTTGTTGGAACTGGGGTTCCTCTCCAATGCTGACGACATGGCCAATCTGTTGCGGGGTGAGTGGCAGGATCGAACGGCTGATGCCCTGGCGCGTGGCATCTCGGCGTACTTCGACGGATTGGCGCCTGCGGAGTGATGTGGCAGATCGGCCACCTCCATTGCAAAGCTGTCGCAGAAGGGCAGGCTTGCGGGCTTGTGATCCACTTTGCGCCCGCTCTCTGCTATGATTCTGGCCAACATCGACTTGCGTCGCGCAAGCGCGGCCGAATCGATATGCTGGCGCCTGCGGGCGCCGCGGAGAGACTGACTTAATGTTGCGCTTGTTGGGCTGGTTGTTTGGCTTTGGTATGTTCATGGCCCTGGCGGCCGTGGGCGTAGGCGCCATTTATCTCACGACCGTCTCGGCCCAGCTCCCAGATTATACCGTGCTCAAGGACTATCAGCCACCCGTGACGACGCGCGTCCATGCGGCCGACGGTACGCTGCTAGCCGAATTTGCCCGCGAGCGCCGGCTGTTTCAGCCGATTGAGACGGTGCCGCCGCTGGTATTGCATGCCTTTCTCTCTGCAGAGGACAAGGACTTTTACAGCCACGGTGGCATCGCCATTGACGGTGTATTCCGTGCCCTGCGCGACAACCTTCTTGCCCGCATGGACGGCAATTCGTCGATCCAGGGCGGCGGCTCCTCGATCACGCAGCAGGTGGCCAAGAATTTCCTGCTTAGCTCAGAACAGACCTGGGATCGCAAGATCCAGGAAGCGCTGCTGGCCGTGCGGATCGAGTCGACATTTTCCAAGGATCGGATCCTCGAACTCTACCTCAACGAGATTTTCCTGGGCCTCAACTCCTACGGCGTTGCGGCTGCTGCGCTGAACTACTTCGACAAGGCGCTTTATCAGCTCAATCTGAGCGAGGCGGCCTATATCGCGGCGCTGCCCAAGGGGCCGAACAATTACCATCCGTTTCGCCGCCCGCAGGCTGCCATCGAGCGCCGCAACTGGGTGATCGATCGCATGGTGGAGAATGGCTATGCGACGCTCGAAGAAGGCGAGTTGGCCAAGGAAGAGCCGCTCAACGTCATTCCGCGAGCTGGCGGCAGCCAGCTTTACTCTGCCGAGTATTTCACTGAGGAAGTGCGCCGCGAGCTCGCCAAGCTCTATGGCGAAGACCAGCTTTACGGCGGTGGGCTTTCAGTGCGCACGACGCTCGAGCCCAAGCTGCAGGAATTTGCCCGGCGCGCGCTGATGGATGGGCTAATCGCCTATGATCATTCCAAGGGCTTTCGGACGCCGGTTGCGACGATCGAACTCGGCGAGGACTGGGGGGTCGACGTCTCCAAGGTCATCCCGCTGAGCGACGTGCCGGAATGGCAACTCGCCGTTGTGCTCGAAATGGGGTCGAACGAAGCCAGGATCGGGCTCCGCCCGGACAGTATCGCCGATGGCGGTGTGGCCGACGATCGTGTCGAAGGCACTTTATCCGGGCCGGAGATCAAGTGGGTTTCCAAGCCCTTGCAGGACATCCTTAAAGTGGGGGATGTGGTTTACGTCTCGCCGGTCTCAGGCAAGACCGGTACCTATACTCTCGAGCAGGTGCCTGAAATCGAAGGCGCGCTTGTTGCCATGGACCCCCGTACCGGGCGCGTTCTCGCCATGGTCGGCGGCTTTTCGTATTCGCTCAGCGAGTTCAACCGCGCCACGCAGGCGCTGAGGCAACCAGGCTCGTCGTTCAAGCCCATCGTCTACGCGGCAGCGCTGGACAATGGCTACACGCCGGCCTCGGTGGTGCTGGATGCGCCCGTGGAAATCCGCAACGGCGACGGCTCGATCTGGCGTCCGGAAAACTATGCGCAGGAATTCTACGGCCCGCAGACTCTGCGGCGCGGCATCGAGCGCAGCCGAAACGTCATGACGGTGCGTCTGGCCAAGGATATCGGTATGCCGCTGGTAGCCGAGTATGCGCGGCTGTTCGGGGTCTATGACTCGATGCAGCCGGTCCTCGCCATGGCGCTGGGAGCCGGCGAAACCACCGATATGCGCATGACAGCGGCCTATGCCACGATCGCCAATGGCGGTCGCAAGATTGTGCCGACGCTGATCGACCGCGTGCAGGACAGGTATGGCGTCACGGTGTACCGGCACGACCAGCGGCTGTGCCAGGCCTGCGAGGCGACGGCGTGGGAGGGGCAGGGCGAACCCCTGATCATCGATAACAGAGAGCAAGTGCTCGATCCGATGACCGCCTACCAGATCACGTCGATGATGGAGGGTGTGGTGGAGCGCGGCACTGGCACCGCTGCGCGGGTGCTCAACCGTCCTGTCGCCGGCAAGACCGGCACCACCAATGACTACAAGGACGCCTGGTTCGTTGGATTTACACCCGAACTGGCCGTGGGTGTCTATGTTGGCTACGATCAGCCGCGCTCTATGGGTAGCTCCGTTACCGGCGGCACTTTCGCCGTGCCGATCTTCACCGAGTTCATGGCCAAGGCACTGGCCGGCAAGCCGGCGACGCAATTTACCGTGCCGCCAGGCATGACGACCGACTGGATCGACCCTAATTCGGGTGTGGCGGCCTATGAGGGTGGGCCGGCCATCGAAGAGTCATTCAAACCGGGGACAGGCCCCAATCTGGCCAGCTCGGTGATCGGCCTTAACGTCGCCGCCTTCGACGCTATCCAGCGCGAGCAGCAGATGCAGCAGCAGTATGGTACTGGCTTCGCGACGCAGCCGGCCGCTCAGCCGGATAACGGCGGCTATGTTGACCCCACCGCACGGATCAACGGTACCTATGATCCCAATGCCGGGCGGGGCGGCCTGTTTTAGGTGGTCGAATTTGTCATCTATCCTGATGCCCGTCTGAGTGTGCCAGCTCCGACACGCCCCGTTGATGCACTAATGCTGACGGCTGGAGAGACCTTGCGGTCGGCGGCACAAGAGGTGCAGGCTCATGGACTTGCCGCAGCGCATCTCGGTTTGAGCGAGCCGCTGGTGGTGGTCAGCGTCGCCGGTCAGACGGCTAAACGCGACTATAGAATCCTCTTCAATCCTGAAGTTGTTCTTGTCGGACCTGAAAGCGTTATTGGTGCCGAAGGCTCGGTGTCGCTGCCCGGCATAGAAGTGCCGATAGACCGGCCGATTTGGGCCGAGATTGCTTATGACACGCCCGACGGCACTCAAGAGACGGCGCGATTTGAGGATTTCGTGGCGCGGGTGGCCCTGCACGAGATCGATCAGATGAATGGCGTATTCTTCCTTTCCCGCCTCTCGCGCATCAAGCGAGACACGGCGATCCGCAAGTTCGAGAAAAGCCTGCGGCGGTAGGCGGTCAAACTGTTGCCAATGTACGAGTTTTGCCACTTTTGAAGTGCCTTTGGCGGTCAGACAATGGAGAGCAAAGCATGAAACTGGTTAGGTTGGCGACGATGGGTCTTGTGGCGGCAATGGTGGTGGCGCCAATGCCGGCTTGGGCCGCTTTCTGCACCAATGAAGGGCCGATGGCGCCCCAGACCTTCGACAATGAAGGCAAGCTGATGACCGATGTGGAACTTCAGAAGTCCATGGACCGGCAACGCCTCCGCGCCGCCGGCGTGCCGGCAGTCACGGTCGAGCGCTGGAACGGGTGCTTGCGTGCTTTCGTCGAGCAGCCAGACGGAAGCAAATCCATGGAAATCTACGATCCGGCTTCGCTGCGTCGCCTCCAGTAGCATCCGCTGCGGATGAGCCGGTTGATCACGATCGGCTCGTCGGCTACACGGGTCGCGCTATTGAAGGAACTGACCATGCGTACGGAAATCGAAAAGACCGTCGCCGAAATCGAGCAGGTTTTGACCCTGCTGAGGAGGCATCTTTGACTGGGATACTGCAGAGCTGCGCCGCGACGCGCTGACCGCCGAAACCGAATCTCCTGATTTCTGGAACAATCCCGAGCAAGCTCGCGAGAAGATGCGCGAGCGTGATGAGTTGGACGTTGCCGTCAAGGCGGTGCGTGAACTCGAAGCCGGCATTCGCGACAATGTCGAACTGATCGAGCTGGGCGAGCTCGAAGGCGACGCCGAAATCGTCAAGGACGCCGAAAAGGCGCTGGTCGAGCTGAAGCAGGGGGCCCGCCGCCGGCAGATCGAAACCCTACTGTCCGGCGAAGTCGACGCCAACGACTGCTACGTCGAAATCCACTCCGGCGCCGGCGGCACCGAGAGCCAGGATTGGGCCAATATGCTGTTGCGTATGTATACGCGCTGGGCCGAGCGGCGGAAGATGAAGGTTCAGGTGCTCGAAATGCATGACGGCGAAGAAGCCGGCATCAAGTCGGCCACCATCCAGGTCTCGGGCCACAATGCCTATGGCTGGCTCAAGACCGAGAGTGGCGTGCATCGCCTGGTGCGCATTAGCCCGTATGACTCCGCCGCGCGTCGACATACGAGCTTTTCGAGCTGCTGGGTCTATCCGGTCGTCGATGATTCCATCGACATCGAGATTCGCGAAGCCGACCTCAAGGTCGATACCTACCGCGCCTCCGGTGCCGGTGGGCAGCACGTGAACACCACCGACTCGGCTATCCGTATTACCCACGTTCCCTCAGGGATTATCGTGGCCTGCCAGCAGGAGCGCAGCCAGCACAAGAACCGTGCGACGGCGATGGCGATGCTCAAGTCGCGTCTCTACGAGGCCGAACTGCAGAAGCGTGAAGAAGCCGCCAACGCGCAAGCTGCCAGCAAGACCGATATCGGCTGGGGGCATCAGATCCGAAGCTACGTGCTGCAGCCCTACCAGATGGTCAAGGACTTGCGGACCGGTGTCGAAAGCGGGCAGCCATCCGTGGTGCTCGATGGCGATCTTGATGAGTTCATGGAGGCCGCACTAGCCCAGCGTGTGGGCGTAGCGACGGACGTTTCGGCAGAGGACTGACCGTTAGCCCAGCATGGCCAGCAGGCGTTTGCCAGCATCAAGGAAGGCCTTGGGATTGATGGCAGTGTCGCCCTTGCGGACTTCGAAATGCAGGTGCGGACCGGTAGAACGGCCGGTTGAGCCAACCTTGGCGATGGGTGTGCCGGTGTTGACCGACTGGCCCTCTTCGCTGAGGAAGCCGGAGAGGTGGGCATAGCGGGTCACGAGGCCGTTGGCATGGGTGACCTCGACCACATTGCCATAGCCCGACTTGGTGCCGACGAAGCTGACTACGCCCTGGCCGGCGCTGAACACCGTCGTGCCCTTGGGGGCAGCAAAGTCGAGTCCCGAGTGAAAGGCGCGACCACCCGAGAACGGGTCGGTTCGGTTGCCGAAGCCTGAGCTTTGGCGGAAATTGCCTGTGATCGGCATATGGATGGGGGCGCCATCAATGCTTGATCGTGCCGCCTTGTAGCGGATGAGCGCTGCCATGACGGCGTTGGCGTCGTCGATCATGGGCGAAGCATCGGCACCGGCTACGGCAGCCAGCAGAGGCCCGCCCATGCCGTCCTCGACCGGCGGCAGGTCGACGCTGATGCCAAGGTCGGACAGTTCGGCGACGATAGTATCGGTGCGTGCCACGGCGGTTTCGGCAATCGAGGTCATCGCGAACTGGGTCTCGCCCATCATCTGCGATACGGCGGCTGCCGTGGCGTCAATGTCGGGGTTGCCGCTGACCATGATTGGGCCAGCATCTGCGAGATTGTCCACGGTGGCAGCGGGCAGGGCGGCCGATTCGATTCCGAGCTCGCCGGCCTTGTCGACCAGAACCTTGACCAGTTGATGCTGCTCAAGCAGCACTTCCTGCTGCTGCGCCAGCTCCTGCAGTTGCAGGTTGATGTCGCCGGCCTGGGCGTAGCTGCGCGAATGCAAGCGGTCCACTTCGACCCGGAGCTGGGCGATTCGATCTTCATAGGCTTCCACAACCTGCTCCGTCTGCCCGTTGAGCAGCCTGGCAATGTCGGGGGACAGCAGGAACGCCGTACCGAGCAGGCCGTTGCCGCCGAGCAGCAGGGCAAACATGCCGTAGAATAGCGCGGGGTGGATCCCTTGCCGCAGTGGTTTTCCGGCCTGGGTCAGGCCCTTGTCGGTTCGCCCAAAACTGGCCTGGTTACGCACGCAACATTCCCCACAACGCCACTCAACATGGTGAGCAGAGTATGGCGATGCATGGTTAACAAAGGGCTATTTGGTCGTCTTTCCACTTACATGCGCCTCAAGAGCTTCCAGCATCTTCTGGGCGTGTCCAAGTATTCGCGTCGCCCGGACAATGCGGGCAACCTTGCCATCTGCACCAATGATGAACGAGGTACGGATCAATCCCATGAACTCGCGGCCATAGAGCTTCTTGAGCTTCCACAGACCGTAGGCCTCGATAGCCAGATGGTCCGGATCGGCCGCAAGTGGGGAAGCAAGTCCGTATTTTTTGCGGAACTTCTGATGGCTCGCGATGCTGTCTGGGGAAATGCCGACCAATCGCGCACCGAGCACCTGAAAGGCCGACATGCGGTCGGAGAATTCCTTGTTCTCGTCGGTGCAGCCGCCCGAATCGTCCTCGGGATAGAAATACAGCACCACCGGCTGACCACGCTGCGCCGCCAGATGGAAGCTGGTCCCGTCATCGAGTGGCAGGGTGAAGTCGGGGGCGGGGTCGCCTTCGCGCAGGTCGGTCATTGCACACCTGTCCACAGTTTAGCCCACAATAATGTGGGTGTCGGTGCCATATTCCAGCCGGTATCATTGGGCAATAGACCGCATTCTGCGGTTGATTCTCAGTGGTGACAGCAGATTACTGCCAAGCCCCGTCCTGGAAGCAAGTGAGCGCGTCAACCTTACCCGCAGACATTCCAGTTTTGGCGTCTGCGCCCCGCAAGCGGACCCGGATGCGACGCGCGGCCAAGCTGGCTGTGTGGGTTTTTGGCGTTCCCGCCGTTCTGTCGCTTCTGCTTTATATCGTCCTACTGATCACGCCAGTGCGGCTGCCGTTTGGTGCCGAAGCAGCCCAGGCTGTGGCGCGCGCGGCGTTGCCGCCCACCAGCCGCCTGCAACTCGGCCAGATGGCGCTGGCGCTGGAGAATGGCGTTTGGCCGGTTATCCAGTTTTCGCCAGTGGTTCTTACCGATGGCAAAACCGGTGCCAGGGTCGCCATGGACGCGCTGGAGGTTGGGTTTTCGCCAGCTCGGGCGCTGTTCGGCCAGCCCGGCGCCACGGTCACTATCGTCAGACCGCATATCCAGATCGTGCAGGATCTGTTCGGGCCCCGCGTGACCAGTTTCGAGCTGGTGGAAGACCCCGCCGGTGGGCCGCCGACGGTGCGCGTGCAGGAGGGTGAGGATGCGTTTCCGACCATCGACATCGGTTCGGAGGGCATTGATCTGGGTGACATGCCCGAGCCGATTGCCATGCGCTCGGACAATGACTGGCTGATCTACAATCTCGAAGCCAGCGAACAGGGCATTGCCGACATCGTCGAGCAAGCCGCGCAAGGCAGGTTCTCCCGGCTTCGCATTCGTGACGGCACTATCGACATGAATGACTCCGTCTATGGGTTGTTTCGCCGCTTCGAGCGCATAGACCTCGAAATCGGTCCCACGCCGGACCGTCGCGCCACCAATGGTACGTTTTCGGCGACGCTGGGCGGACGCACCATGACGGGTAGCCTGTCTCGTACCGTCGACGATGCTGGCAATTCGCGGCTTGAGGCCGATGTCACCAACATCGACTTCGCTGCCTTTTTGCCCTTCATCGATGACGCCACCAGCGTCGCGGCGATGCGGGGGGCAGGGGCTTTGTCGATCGATGTCAACTTTTCGCCCGCCGGCGGCAAGCTGATCGATGGGCGCTTCAAGGTCGACCTCACCGGGCTCGACCTGCGTGTTGCCGATGCCTATTTCCCCATCGCCAGTTCCATCATGGACATCGTCTGGGATCCGGCCAACGGGCAGTTCGTACTTGAAGATGCTGCGCTGCAGATCGGGCAGAGCTCAGCTCGCATCTCAGGCATCTTCGCCATGGGGCTTGATCCGGTTTATGGCCCGACGATCGGCATTTCGCTCAAGGCGCAAGACGTCGTGCTGCATCCCAACGATATGGCGGCACCGGAGCAGCCCTTCGAGACGATGGAGTTTTCCGGCTGGTCTGCTCCGCTCTACGGTGCCCTGGGCATCGACAGGTTCATCGCCCGCAAGGGGGATTCCAGGGTGGAAACCACCGGTCGGGTCGACATGCTTCGTGCGGGTCTTGGCATCGATATGACCGTGGCAGGCAACGGCGTCACCGCCGATGATCTGAAGCGCCTATGGCCGTACATCATGGGCGGCGAGAGCCGGGACTGGTTCGTTGCCAATGTCACAGAAGGGACAGTGGCGCGCTCGCGGATGGCGTTCAAGTTTCCCGTTGGTTCAATGGCCCTTGACGGGGAAAGTAAGCCTATCCCCGATGGCGCCATGCAGATTGACATGGTTGGCGTCGGCGTGGCCATCAAGCCAACCGCCGAAATGGCGCCTATCGCCGTCGAGGGCGAGACCCGTCTCCAGGTCAACGATTCCGATGTGACCATTTCCGCCACCGGTGGGACATTGAGCACAGCGGCTGGTGACATCACCGTCTCCAACCCAGCGCTGATCATGGACAATTCGACGCCCGGCGACAGTATCGCCGAAATATCCGGCGACATCACCGGGTCCATACCGGCTCTGTTGGCTATCACCAAGGACCTGCAACCGGATGCGCTGGCCAGTGCAGACCTGCCGATCGATATCGGGGCGCTGACAGGTGTGATCGATCTGGGACTGGTCGCGACGATCCATCTGGCTGACGAGGCGAGCGGTAAGCCGATGGACCTGGACTACGTGCTCAACGGGACCGTCGCCGATTTTGCCAGCTCTGTGCCGATCCAGGGCCGCACGATCAACGATGGCCAGCTGATGTTCAGCGCCTCGCAGGACAGCTACCAGCTCGGCGGTACCGCCGCCCTCGATGGCATGGAGGCCGAGGTCAACATCTCGGGCACCCCGACGACCGATCCGACATTCCGCCTGTCATCGACCATTGATGTGGCCGACCTGGCCAAGATGGGGTTCGATGCCTCCGATTTCCTCTCCGGCACTGTGCGCTTCGTGGCTCAGCCGATGCCGGATGGGTCGCTGCAGATGGCGGTGGACCTCAAGGATGCTGCGCTAGATATCAAGGACATTGGCATCAGCAAACCAGCCGGTAACAGTGGAACAGTCAGCGCGACAATCCGGCAGGATGGCGAACTAACAGAGCTCACCGATATCGACTTGTCTTTTGGTACTGTTAGAGCGCTGGGTGGCATCGAGTATCACGCGACGAACGGTCTCGTTTCCGCCGAGTTCAGCCAGTTCGGCCTTAGCGAAGGCGATAGCGCGCAATTGCGGCTGGCTCCGATCGACGGGGGATATTCGGTCGATATCACCGGCCAGCAGCTCGACCTCAAACCAATGCTCAGGCAGTTCTTCAGCCTGGGTGATGGTGCCGGTGGCGTGCAGTCCACCCAGTTCACCCAGACCATTGCGCTCAAGGCCAAGCTCAATCGCGCCTTGGGCTATTACGCGACCACCGCCTTCAATCTCGATCTGGACCTGCTGCTGCGCGGCAGCACCATGCGCCGTGCCAACCTCACGGCACAGTTCAGCGATGGCAACGGCCTGTCCGTCACGACCAATCCCGCACCCAATGGCCGGACGCTGTCGGTGGCGTTCAACGATGCCGGGACGATCCTGCGGTTGCTTGGCGTCTACTCGCAGCTTGCCGGTGGATCGGGCAATCTCGTGCTGACGACCGACAGCACGCAGGATGTCGAGGCTGGCCAACTGGTGATGCGCGGCTTCTCCATCGTCGATGAGGCCAATGTCGCCCAGGTGCTGGGTAATCACTCCGATTCTCGCTCGGCCATCGCCCAGCAGAACCGGCTCGACTTCGATGTCGCTCAGGTCGACTTCCTGCGGCGCTCCGACAGGGTGGAAGTGACCAATGCCATGCTCACCGGGGACACTGTGGGTGGCACGATGCGCGGGTACATCTACACTGGCCAGAAGCAGTATGACCTGACCGGCACCTATGTGCCGCTGTTCGGCCTCAACAGCGCCTTCCAGAAAATTCCGCTGCTCGGCCCGCTGCTGGGCGGGCGTGATGGCGAGGGTCTGGTCGGCGTCACCTTTGCGGTGCAGGGTCCGCTGGATAACCCGCAATTCCGCATCAACCCTCTGTCGATGCTGGTGCCGGGCGCATTCCGCGAACTGTTCGAGTTCCGGGCCAAGGAACAACCGGCCCCGGCGCAGTAGCGTTCAAATAGCCCTGCCTCGGATGATCTCTAAGGCAGGGCTATAAGTTTGTAGAGCCGGAATTAGACCGGCTTGATCAGCGCGTGGCGCTTCTTGCCGACTGAGAGCTTGATGACGCCCTCGCTCAGCAAGGCATTGTCGCCGATGCTGAGCTTGTCATCCTCGATCACTGCGTCGTTGACCCGTACGGCGCCGGACTGGATATGCCGGCGGGCCTCGCCGTTGGAACCTGCCAGCCCCGCCGTCACCAGCGCTGCCAGAATGCCAATACCATTGGTCAGCTCGGCATGGGTCACGGTTGCCGTGGGTAGCGACAGATCGATGCCACCGGCTTCAAAGGTATTGGCGGCAGTCGCTGCTGCCTGAATGGCGGCATCGCGGCCATGGACGATAGCCGTAACCTCCGTTGCCAGAACCTTCTTGGCTTCGTTGATCTCATTGCCGCCGAGGGCGCCCAGCTTTTCGATCTCCGAGATCGGGAGGCGGGTGAAGATCTTGAGGAACTTCACCACGTCGGCGTCTTCCGTGTTCCGGAAGTACTGCCAGAAGTCATAGGGGCTGAAGAGGTCGCCATTGAGCCAGACGGCGCCAGATGCCGACTTGCCCATCTTCTCGCCGGATGACTTGGTCAACAGCGGCGTGGTCAGCGCGTAGAGCTGCTCGCCGCCCATGCGGTGGTTGAGGTCGACACCGTTGATGATGTTGCCCCACTGGTCCGACCCGCCCATCTGCAACACGGTGCCATAGCGCCGGTTGAGCTCGGTAAAGTCGTAGCCCTGCATGATCATGTAGTTGAATTCGAGAAAGCTCAGCGACTGCTCGCGGTCGAGCCGCAGCTTGACCGAGTCGAAGCTGAGCATGCGGTTGACCGAGAAGTGGCGGCCGACATCGCGCAGGAACTCGACATAGTTGAGCTTGAGCAGCCAATCGGCATTATTGACCATGATGGCGGGGTTGGAGCCGCCATAGTTGAGGATATTGCCATAGACGCGCTGGATCGAGTCGATGTTGGTCTGGATCTGCTCAACGGTCAGCAGCTTGCGCTGATCGTCGCGAAACGAAGGATCGCCCACCATCGAGGTGCCCCCGCCCATCAGGCTGATCGCCTTGTGGCCGGTTTCCTGCAGCCAGTAGAGCATGGTGACAGTGATCAGATTGCCGATATGGATCGACGTAGCCGTGGCGTCGTAGCCGACATAGCCCGTGATCGGCCCCTTGAGCGCCAGAGCGTCGAGGCCTTCCGGGTCGGAAATCTGGTGGATGAAGCCGCGCTCATCGAGAACGCGCAGGAAGTCGGATTTGAACTTGGTCATCGGGTGCGATCCGGGTCGATTTGGTATTGGGACCAACCTCCGCTCGGCGTCCTCCCCGCGAAAGCGGGGATCCATTCTTCATGCGACTTCCGCCAAGAGTGGATTCCCGCTTTCGCGGGAATGACGCCGTGGGTGGGATGGCGTGGTAGGAATGATCGCAGTTATGCGCCCTTGACTTAGCGCCCGCCGCCGGCGGCGATCTCCTGCCGGCGACGGTCGAGATAATCGGCGCAGCGGGTGGTCAGTTCGTCGATCTTGCCTTCGTAGAAGTGGTTCGCACCGTCGACGATCTGCTGCTCGATGGTGATGCCCTTCTGGGTCTTGAGCTTGTCGACCAGCTTCTGGACCGAGGTTGGCGGTGCCACACGGTCCTTGTCGCCATGGATGATCAGCCCGGACGACGGGCAGGGCGCCAGGAACGAGAAGTCATAGAGGTTTTCCGGCGGCGACACCGAGATGAAACCTTCCACCTCTGGGCGGCGCATCAGCAACTGCATGCCGATCCAGGCGCCGAAGGAGAAGCCGGCAATCCAGCAGCCGCGCGACTCGCGATTGATGACCTGCAGCCAGTCGAGCGCTGATGCTGCGTCGCTGAGCTCGCCGACACCGTGATCGAACATGCCCTGGCTGCGGCCGACACCGCGCGAGTTGAAGCGCAGCACCGCAAAGCCGCGCTGGGCGAACATGTAGAAGAGATTGTAGACGATCTGGTTGTTCATCGTCCCGCCGAACTGTGGATGCGGATGCAGCACAATCGCGATCGGAGCGTTTGGCTCCTTGCCGGGCTGGTAGCGGCCTTCCAGACGACCCTCGGGTCCGTTGAAAATCACTTCTGGCATGGTCTCTTTTCTTTCGGCCGCTTCGGCTCTGTTGGTGGGATTTCGCTGGTGCCATCGAGCGCCGTGCGGCTTGACTAAGCCGGTACAGGCTCCTAAAACATGGCTCACAAAATCTAGTTTAGAATTGTTCGAAACTCGGTTTTAGGCCGTTGTGCGGCCTGCAAGAGCGCCCCTTGTAATGAAGTTGGGCTGCAGATTTCAAGAAGTGTTTGAGGTGGAGGGCGCAACGGCGCTCCGCCACGGGCATGGATGGTATGATCGGTGCGCATGCGCCACATGGGAATCCGATGACGAGACCGGCGATCTATCTCGATCACAATGCCGCGTCCCCGCTTTTGCCTGAAGCGCGGTCGGCGCTCGTCGCTGCCCTCGATCTGATGGGCAATCCCTCATCGGTGCATGGCCATGGCCGTGCATTGCGCAATCTCATCGATACGGCCCGTGGCCAGGTCGCGACGCTTGCCGGCGCTGAGCGCAAGCAGGTGGTGTTCACCGGCTCGGCAACCGAAGCCATCACCCAGGCAATCGTCGGTGGGGCGAAGGCCTTCGCCTCCACCGCTATCGTCGTCAGCGCAGGCGAACATGCTGCCGTGACGAAAGCGGCGGAAGCAACCGGCCTCCCTGTCATCACCATCGGCCTGCTGCCGGACGGCAGCATTGATCTTGATCAACTGGCCGACGTTATTTTCGGCGCCGAAGGCAATCTTCTGGTCGCGCTGCATTGGGTGAACAACGAGACCGGCGTCGTGCAGCCGATCGGCAGGATCAGTGCGATTGTTGGTCCCACCCGTCACACCCTGTTCATCGATGCCGTGCAGGCCTTCGGCAAGCTGCCGCTGGATTTTGCCACCTCAGCCCCCGATATGATGGCCATCAGCGGCCACAAGATCGGCGCGCCTGCTGGCATCGGTGCGCTGCTGGTCAAGGCGCATGCCGATGTGGTTCGCCTTATTCCAGGTGGCGGGCAGGAGCAGGGGCGCCGTGGCGGTACCGAGGCGACTGCCTTGATTGCCGGGTTCGGTGCAGCAGCTTCTGCCATTGGTGCTCGCTACGCGACCGCCGACGTTCCGCGGCTGATCAATCGCCTGGAGGCCGACCTCAAGTCGGCGATTCCCGGTGTAGCGATTTTTGGGGCCACCCGGCTGGGCAATGTCACCAACTTTGCTGTCCCGGGCGTCAAGAATGCCACCGCGATGATGGCTCTGGACCTGATGGGTCTCTCGGTGTCATCCGGCTCTGCCTGTTCGTCCGGCAAGGTTGGTCCGAGCCATGTGCTGGCTGCCATGGGTGTCGCGCCCGAACTGGCGGATTGCGCACTGCGCATCAGCATGGGCTGGAATTCCACGGTTGACGACGTGAATGCATTCGTCGCCGGTTACCAATCGATCCTTGAGCGCCAGCGGGCGCGGCAGGGGCAGGCGGCCTAGGCCGCAACAGTTTAGACGGCTCGCGGCGACCTTGAATCGCTGTCGGGCAATAGGAGACGCCGCAATGGCCAATGACTACGCCGATATCCCGACGCTCAAGGAAAACATCGATCGCGCCACCGTGGACTCCGTCCGTTCGCTCGATGTCGACAAGTACAAGTATGGCTTCGAAACCGATATCGAATCCGACATGGCTCCCAAGGGCCTGAGCGAAGATACCGTCCGTTTCATCTCCCGCAAGAAGAACGAGCCCCAGTGGATGCTCGACTGGCGCCTGGAAGCCTATGCGCGTTGGCTGACCATGACCGAGCCGACCTGGGCCAAGGTGCACTATCCCAAGCTCGACCTGCAGGACATGTACTTCTACGCCGCGCCCAAATCGTCGCCGGCGCCAAAGAGCCTCGACGAGGTCGATCCCGCGCTGATCGCCATGTATGACAAGCTCGGTGTGCCGCTGCGCGAGCGCGAAATCCTTGCTGGTGTCGAGCGCCCGAACGTGGCCGTCGACGCGGTGATGGACTCGGTTTCCGTCGTCACCACCTTCCGCGAAGAGCTGAGCAAGGTCGGAATCATCTTCTGCTCGATCTCGGAAGCCATCCGCGAATATCCCGAGCTGGTGCAAAAGTACCTGGCCTCCGTGGTTCCGGTCTCGGACAACTACTACGCGACGCTGAATTCTGCCGTCTTCACCGACGGCTCCTTCGTCTACATCCCCAAGGGCGTTCGCTGCCCGATGGAGCTCAGCACCTATTTCCGCATCAACGAGAAGAAGACCGGCCAGTTCGAGCGCACGCTCATCATCGCCGAAGCCGACTCGTATGTGAGCTACCTCGAAGGCTGCACCGCGCCGATGCGAGATGAAGCCCAGCTGCATGCCGCCGTGGTGGAACTGGTCGCGCTGGAAAACGCCGAGATCAAGTATTCCACCGTCCAGAACTGGTATCCCGGCGACAAGGACGGCAAGGGCGGCATCTACAATTTTGTCACCAAGCGCGGCGATTGCCGTGGCGACAATTCCAAGATTTCCTGGACGCAGGTCGAAACCGGGTCGGCCATCACCTGGAAATATCCGAGCTGCATCCTGCGTGGCGACGGTTCGCGTGGCGAGTTCTATTCGATCGCCATCTCGAACGGTCACCAGCAGGTCGATAGCGGCACCAAGATGTTGCATCTGGGCAAGAACACCTCCAGCCGCATCATCGCCAAGGGCATCGCCGCCGGCTTCTCGGACAACACCTATCGCGGCCAGGTCTCGGCCCACGCCAAGGCCAAGAACGCCCGCAATTTCACCCAGTGCGACAGCCTTCTCATTGGCGACAAGTGTGGCGCACACACCGTGCCTTATATCGAGAGCCGCAACGGCACAGCGGTGTTCGAGCACGAGGCGACCACATCCAAGATTTCCGACGACCAGATGTTCTATTGCCAGCAGCGCGGCCTCAGCGAAGAGGACGCCGTGGCGCTGATCGTCAACGGCTTCGTCCGCGACGTGCTGCAGCACCTGCCGATGGAATTCATGGTCGAAACGCAGAAGCTGATCGCCATCAGCCTCGAAGGCAGCGTCGGCTAATGACTGACGCGCCGCGCAGCCCGGTGGTTCGCCTTGCTGATCTCACGCTCGATGCGTGGGAGCAGGGTAGCCTGTATAAGTCAGCCGACATTTCGTTCGGTCGGCTGACGGGTCTGCGCAATCTTGGCGCCAGCTACAATGAAGTGCCGCCAGGCAAGTCGAGCTGTCCGTTCCACAATCACCATCAGGAAGATGAGTTGTTCATAGTGCTGGAAGGCGAAGGGACCTACCGCTTTGGCTCGGACCGCCATGTCTTCAAGGCAGGCGACGTGCTGGTAGCACCTGCAGGCGATCAGAGTACGGCGCACCAGATCATCAATACCGGCAGCCAGACGCTCCGCTATATCGGCGTCTCGACCATGGCCGCGACCGAGGTTTGCGAGTATCCGGATTCCGGCAAGTTCGGCGTGTTCAGCCGCACGACCGGCAATCCGACCGACAAATCTTCTCTCCGCCACCTGATCCGCGACGGCAAGGCCGTCGACTATTGGGACGGCGAACCGGGCGCCTGAGGCGCCACCTATCCATTCGGCGCCCGGCGCCAAAGATTTTCTGGAGACTGATATGACCACCCCGATCCTTGAAATCCGCAACCTGCATGCTCGCATCGAAGAGCGCGAAATCCTCAAAGGGGTGAATCTCACCATCCCTGCCGGACAGGTCCACGCGATCATGGGGCGCAATGGTTCGGGTAAGTCGACCCTGAGCTACGTTCTGGCCGGCAAGGAAGACTACGAGGTCACCGAGGGCGAAATCCTGCTTAATGGCGTTGATATCCTCGAGATGGAGCCTGCTGAGCGCGCTGTCGCCGGGGTGTTCCTGGCCTTCCAGTACCCGATCGAGATCCCCGGCGTCGCCACCATGACTTTCCTCAAGGCGGCCATCAACGCCCAGCGCAAGGCGCGCGGCGAAGGCGAAATGTCGACGCCAGACTTCATGCGCGCCGTCAAAGAGGCGGGCTCGCAGCTCAATGTCGATACGGAGATGCTCAAGCGCCCGCTCAATGTCGGGTTCTCGGGCGGCGAAAAGAAGCGGGCCGAAATCCTGCAGATGGCCCTTCTCAAGCCGGCGCTTTGCGTACTCGACGAGACCGATTCAGGGCTGGACATCGATGCGCTGCAGGTGGTGTCCAAGGGCGTCAACGCCCTGCGCAACGATAACCGCTCGATGCTCGTCATCACCCACTATCAGCGGCTGCTGAACCACATCGTGCCGGACGTGGTGCATGTGTTCAGCGACGGCCGGATCGTCGAGAGCGGCGACAAGGACTTGGCGCTGCAGCTCGAAGCCAAGGGCTATGCCGACTTCGACGCGACGGCGGCTTGAGCCATGGCATTTCCTGTCCCCGTCCGCCTCGGCGCTGCCGAAAACACGCTGATCGATCAGCTCAAGAGCGTCGGCGCCCATGCCGATGCTGAGCGCATCACTGTTGCCGGTCTGCCGACGCGGCGCGTCGAGAGCTACCACTATACCGACCTCAAGATGCTGCTGAAGGCCGTGCCGCCGCTAGCAGTCGCCGCCAATGAGGCCAGCGCGCCGGCCTTGCGCGTGGCCGGTGCCTACCAGTTGATGATCGCCAATGGCGTTATCCAATCCGCCTCGACAGCCCCCGCTGGGGTCATTGTCGGGAAGGCGCAGGGGGGCATGCTCAGCACCCGCGACGACGTCCTGGTGCATCTCAATGGCGCGCTCGCCAAGGAAAGCCTGACCTTGACGCTGGAAAGCAGCGTCGACCCGGTGATCCAGATCGACCGTCGCAGCGAAGGCGAGGCCGGCCACGTCGCCGACTCACTCAAGATTTTCGTGGCCGACGGTGCCTCTGCCGTAATCCTCGAAACTTTCTCGGGTTCGGACGCCGCTCATGTCGGCAACCATGCTACCTACATCGCACTGGGCAAGAATGCCGTCGTGACCCATGTCACGGTCGACCTCTCGTCCCGCGGGACCTCGCATTTCGCCACCAACGAATATCACGTTGGCGAAGGGGCACAGCTACGCACGCTGGTGATCCATGCCGGTGCCGGCCTCAGCCGCACGCAGCTCTTCCCGCGCTATGAGGGCGCCGGGGCGCATGGTTTCATCACCGGGCTCAACCTGGTCTCCGACGGCCAGCATGCCGACATCACCATGGATGCCAGCCACGCGGTGCCGCACACCTCGTCGCAGCCGCTGTTCAAGTCGATTGCCCGCGGTCGCGGCAAATCGGTGGTGCAGGGCCGCCTAGTCGTGGCGCGCGATGCGCAGAAAACCGATGCCAAGTTCATGCATCAGGGCCTGATGCTGTCGGATGAGGCGGAAATCCTCAGCAAGCCCGAGCTCGAAATCTATGCCGACGACGTCGTCTGCGGCCACGGCTCGACCTGCGGCAAGCTCGACGAAGACAGCATGTTCTACCTGATGAGCCGCGGCATCCCCAAGGGAGAAGCCGAGACGATGCTGGTCCGCGGTTTCCTTGAGGAACTCGTCGATCCGATCGAGGATGAGGCCCTGGCTGAAGCCCTGCACGGGGTAATCGACGGCTGGCTGCTGGGTAAGTAGGTGGTGACGCCCTCTTCACCTCTCCCTTTGGGGGAGAGGTCGGCGCGCAGCGCCGGGTGTGGGGGCCTTTAGTTGGCTCGGTGTTTTGGGGAAGGCCCCCTCCCCCGACCCAAGAGGGTCGACCTCTCCCCCAAAGGGAGAGGTGAAGAAAACGGGACCAAACGCAATGACCTTCGAGCTCGACAAAGTCCGTGCCGATTTCCCGATCCTGTCCGAGGTCATCCACGGCAATCGGCTGGTCTATCTCGATAGCGGTGCCTCGGCCCAGAAGCCGGTGCAGGTGCTCGACCGCATGGACTATGCCTTCCGGCACGAATACGCCAACGTGCATCGTGGCCTGCATACGCTGGCAAACCGGGCGACCGAGGCCTATGAGGGCGGTCGCCACGCCGCGCAGAAATTTCTCAATGCGGCGCGCTCGGAAGAGATCATCTTCACCCGTTCCGCCACAGAGGCGATCAATCTGGTTGCCCAGTCTTTCGCTGGCCCACGCGTCGCCGAGGGCGACGAAATCGTCTTGTCGATCATGGAGCACCACTCCAACATCGTGCCGTGGCACTTCCATCGCGAGCGCAAAGGCGCGGTGATCAAGTGGGTCGATGTCCGCGACGACGGCAGCTTCGATCTCGATGCTTTCGCCGCTGCGCTGACCGATCGAACCCGTATGGTCGCGGTTACGCATATGAGCAACGTGCTCGGCACGGTGACACCGATCAGGGACGTGATCGAGATCGCGCATGCCCGCGGTATTCCGGTGCTGATCGACGGCAGCCAGGGCGCTGTGCACACCACGGTGGACGTACAGGCGCTGGATGCCGACTTCTACGTCATGACGGGCCACAAGCTCTACGGCCCGACCGGCATCGGCGTGCTCTACGGCAAGTATGACCTGCTCGCCGAGATGCAGCCCTATCAGGGTGGTGGCGAGATGATCGACACCGTGACCATGGATACGGTCACCTACAACGAACCGCCGCACCGCTTCGAGGCCGGTACACCGCCGATCGTCCAGGCGATCGGTCTGGGCGCGGCGCTGAGCTACATGACCGACCTCGGGCGCGATGCCATTGCGGCTCACGAGCACGAGGTGGCTGCCTATGCGCATGAACGCCTGAGTCGCATCAATTCGCTCCGCCTGATCGGCACGGCGCCCGGCAAGGGCGGTATTTTCTCATTCGAGATGAAGGGGGCTCACGCCCATGACGTCTCGACCATTCTCGATCGCTACGGCATTGCCGTCCGTGCCGGCACGCATTGCGCCATGCCATTGCTCAAACGTTTCGGTGTCACCTCTACCTGCCGCGCCTCGTTCGCCCTATATAACGGTAAGGACGATGTGGACGCGCTGGTTGACGGCATCGAACGCGCCCAGAAATTTTTCGCGTAAGCGAGGACTGCTATGACCGACGAATTCGAGATCGACGAATCCAAGATCGCGCCCGCACCGACCATTCCGGAAAATCGCATCACGCCCAACGTTTCCGGTGCGCTGCCCGAGGCCGAGGTGGAGCGTATTACCTCCGATCTGATCGCAGCGCTCAAGACGGTCTACGATCCGGAAATTCCGGTCGATATCTACGAGCTGGGGCTCATCTATAAGGTCGATCTCGACGACGACCGCAAGCTGGCCATCGACATGACGCTCACAGCTCCCGGCTGCCCGGTGGCCGGTGAGATGCCCGGTTGGGTTGAGAATGCCGCTCGTGGCGTTGAAGGCGTGCAGGACGTCACGGTCAATATGGTGTTCGACCCGCCGTGGGACGCTTCGCGCATGAGCGAAGAGGCTCAGGTGGCATTGAACTGGTGGTAATCTGACGCGTTTTGTCCTATATATCGTGAAACGCCGATAGAAAGTTTGTCCATGGCCTTCAAGATCATGTCGCTGACCGATGCCGCTGCCGAGCGCATCAACGAGATCATCGAAGATTCCGACAAGCCGGTGCTTGGCGTTCGCGTCGGCGTAAAGAATGCCGGTTGTGCCGGCATGGCCTACACACTCGACTACGTCGCCGAGCCGGTGAAGGGCGACGATCATGTCAGTGACAAGGGCGTCGAGGTCTATATCGAGCCCAAGGCGACGATGTTCCTGCTCGGCACGGTGATGGATTTCGAACAGTCCAAGATGAGTTCGGGCTTCACCTTCAAGAACCCCAACCAGACCGGCGAATGCGGCTGCGGCGAAAGCGTCCAGCTCAAGCCAGCCGACCTCAAGGCGATTGCCGAGGCACGGGCAGGGGCCTGATCTATATCCAGTTGCGCGGAGCGTGCCTGTGAGGCATTGATCCGCGCATCATGCCAAATCCGCTCCCGCCTGCTCTCACCATCATCCCGCCAAATCGTCCGCTGATCGGCCGTGTTTCGCCGCCGGGCTCCAAGTCCATTACCAATCGCGCCTTGCTTCTGGCCGCGCTGGCCAATGGGACCAGCCGGCTAACCGGTGCGCTCAAGAGCAAGGATACGACGCTCATGGCGGCCGCCTTGCGGCAAATGGGCGTGACGGTGGACGAGCCTGACGAGACGAGCTTCGTTGTGACCAGCACCGGTCGGCTGCAAGTGCCAGAGAAGCCGCTGTTTCTGGGCAATGCCGGGACGGCAACGCGTTTCCTTGCTGCTGCAGTTGCGACCGTCGACGGCGAAGTTGTTGTCGATGGCGACGACGAAATGCGTTTACGTCCGATCGGGCCGTTGGTGACGGCACTGCAATCGTTGGGCATCGACGCCACAAGTCCCACTGGCTGTCCACCGGTTACGGTTCACGGCCGCGGCAATTTTGGCTCGGGTCGTGTCGAGATCGATGCCGGTCTTTCGAGCCAGTATGTCTCGGCCTTGCTGATGGCGGCGCCGCTTGGCGATGGGCCTATCGAAGTGGCTCTCACGGGCAAGGATATCGGCGCCCGCGGCTATGTCGACCTCACGCTCGCCGCTATGCGGAGCTTCGGTGCCTCGGTCGAACAGATCGATGCCGGCACCTGGCAGGTGCAACCCACCGGCTATACTGCGACCGACTTCCTGATTGAGCCGGACGCCTCAGCGGCAACATACCTCTGGGGCGCAGCGGCGCTTACCGGTGGCAGCATCGACCTCGGTGTCGCCGCAGATGCCTTTACCCAGCCGGACGCGGCAGCACAGGGGGTTATTGCCCAGTTTCCCAATATGCCCGAAGTCATCGATGGCTCGCAGATGCAGGACGCCGTCCCGACGCTGGCCGTGCTTGCCGCATTCAACAATCGTCCGGTGCGGTTTGTCGGTATTGCCAATCTGCGCGTCAAGGAAACCGATCGCATCCGTGCGGTCGCCAATGAGCTCAACCGGATCCTGCCGGGGCTTGGCACGGAAGATGGCGATGATCTTCTGGTGGCCTCAGATCCGCAACTGGCAACGAAGCTGGCCGGGCGCAATGCGCGGACTAAGATCGAGACCTATCACGATCACCGCATCGCCATGAGCTTCGCCCTGGCGGGATTGATGATCCCTGGGATAGTGATCCTTGACCCCGCCTGCACCGGCAAGACGTATCCTGCGTACTGGGACATGCTGGAGAGCCTTGGCGTCCAACTTCGCGACGCGGGCCTACCGGGTTAGTCAGTTACCTGGTGTGGGAACAGGGGTCGGAGTGGGTCTGGGCGTTGGAGTCTCTGTTTCAGACCCGCCGCTTTCGGTAATGATGGTGCTGGGCGCGCCGCCCTGTTGTGCAGCGACGCAGTTGCTCGCACCATTAATGCGAAATGGATTCAGTAGCGGCGTTTGAAAGCGCGCATAGCGGAATTGCATTGCCAGTGGCGGATGCTCTGGGTTCGCACGCATGATCAGTTCGGCACCGCCGCGCACCGCCGTCCCGATCTCGCAGCGATCAGTCAGCTCAACGCAGGCGGACGACTTCGCACACAGTTGTAGCGCGCCTTCGTAGAGCATCACGCCCGTGCCGATTGAGCCCACCAGTAGGTCAAGCTTGGTACCGCGCACCGCGATCGACGCCGTTGGCGTGTTGATCGAATAGGCGGGCTTGGGGCTGTTGCCGGTGATGAAGCGGAAACTGCCGCCCAGTGCATTGATTGTGAGCTTCTGCGCCACATTGCTGCTGGCCAGCAGATAGGTTTCGATCTTGAGCGAGCTGCTTGGGCCGACCACTAACCTGGTGTCGTCATCGAACACGATCTGGACCTGGCCAGAAGGCCCAGTGACGATGAGTTCGCCCACGGAAACGTCGGTGCCCGCTTCCAGGATTCGATCCTGCGAATTGATCCGCGCCACCGCATCGGGATCAACCCCGACTGCTGTGCCCTCACTGGCGCCAAACGCCGCAGGCGAGGCCGCGGCCAAGACGAACGCCAACGCAATGCTGTAAAAACGTGTCCTCATGGCCCGTTGCATCGCATATCCCCGCTGAACTCAAAATGAATGACGGTCGTTATTGTCGAACCCTAGCAGATAGTTCCCCGACGGCGGAAGGCGCTTCGGCAGTATCGGCGCGGGACGGCATACAACGGCGCATGGGGCCGAAAAAGCAGCCTCCTCTGTTGCCGTTCGCCGGTTCAGAGGCTATTTGCAGCGGATTGAGGCCCGTTCCCGGCCCGGTAAGAGGCAGCAATGAAACTGGCATTCGTCATCCCGGCCTATAATGAAGAGGCGCTGATCGGCAAATGCCTGGAGTCGGTGGTCGCCGAAATTGCCCGGTCGGGCACCGCTGCCGAAATCATCTTGGTCAACAATGCCTCGACTGACCGCACCGGCGAGATTGCCCGCAGCTTTCCCACGGTGCGCGTGGTTGATGAGCCCAAGAAGGGGCTGGTCAATGCCCGCGACGCGGGGTTTACCGCGAGCGAAGGCTTCGATCTCATCGCCAATATCGATAGCGACACCATCGTGCCACCGGGCTGGCTCGATACCGTGTATCGCGAGTTTGCGCAGGACCCCAAACTGGTCTGCCTCAGCGGGCCTTATGTCTACTACGACATGAGCCTGTGGAGCCGGTTTCTTGTGAACCTTTTCTACGGCCTCACCTACCTGATCTACGTCGTCAATCGTTTCATCCTGCGCGTCGGTTCGGTGGTGCAGGGGGGCAATTTTGTGTTCAAGCGCGAGGCCTGGAAGCAGGTGGGCGGCTATGATCGCTCGATTCAGTTCTTCGGCGAGGACACCGATGTGGCGGTGCGTCTGTCCAAGGTGGGTGGCGTCAAGTGGACTTTCGCGTTGAAGATGAAAACGTCTGGCCGCCGCCTTGAAAAGGAAGGTGTTTTCCGAACAGCGGGCACCTATACGCTCAACTTTTTCTGGGTCACCTTCCGCGGCAAGCCGGCGACCAAGAACTATACCGATATCCGCCCTGACTGATCTGTGATCGGTGCCTACCGATTTGGTAATGGTGGTTTTGGTAGCTTAGAGCCGCAAGCCGTCATATCTGTTGCATGCCAAATTGCGAACCGACCGGGATGAATGCATGGCCGAAGACGAGCCGACCATCGATATCCACGAGGTGCCGCCCAGCGAGGGCGCCGATCGCCTTTCCGCTATCCTGACGGCCATCGCCAAAGGTCAAGACCGCGAGCGAATCTCGATCGCTGACCTACTGCACGCGCTTGAGCATCGGGCCATTGGGGCGCTGATGTTTATCTTTGCGGTGCCGAACGCCATTCCGGTACCGCCGGGTGTGTCGGCAGTCCTCGGGGCTCCACTGATATTCCTGTCCTTTCAGTTGATGATTGGCCGGCGGCCCTGGCTGCCCAAGCTGATCACCGACAGATCCTTGTCGCGCGTCGATTTCGAGAAGGTAGTCGACCTCACGGCGCCCTGGCTGGCAAAGGCCGAGCGCCTGATGCGGCCGCGCTTCGAATTCCTGGCCAAGCCGCCGGCCGAATATCTGATCGGCGCAATCTGCCTGCTGCTGTCGATCATCCTCTTCCTGCCGATTCCGCTCGGCAACATGCTTCCGGCCTTCACCATCTGTGTGCTGGCCTTGGGTGTGCTGGAGCGCGACGGCTTATGGATCGGCATCGGCATCGCCTGTGCCGTGGGCGCCGTGGTGATCGTCTGGGGCGTGATGCTAGCTCTGTTGTGGAGCGCTTTGTTCGTGCTGGGCAGCGTCTTCGGCATAACGCTGGCATTCGGTTAGTCCACGTTAAGTTTCCCAACCGAGGGGAATCATCGGATGCTGGTGTCTGCGCTAGACTAGTGTGCCGCGTGGTGCGGCAGGGGCCGGAACGTCATGTCGATCCCCAGTCAGCTTCCCCAAATCGTTGCCGCGGCTCGCAGCGGCGCGCTGCAGGCGCTTGCCTTGCAGGCCGGCCAGATGCTCGAGGGCAAAGTCATCGGCCCTGCGCCCAATGGCGGTACGCAGGTGCAGATCGGCGGGCAGATGCTCAATCTGCTGTTGCCGACGCTGGCCAAAGCCGGTGAGACCCTGAAATTCGAGGTGCAGGGCAGCGGCGCACAGATCAAACTGGCGCTGCGACCTGCGCTGCCGCAGGCTACGGCGACCGCCCTGCCTGCCGGTTCCCCACCGCCCGTTCCGGCGCAACCCAACAATTTGCCAGTGCCTGCTGCAGGGCCCGCCGCTCATCCCGCCCCACAAGCCCCAGCGACGTTGTCCCAAGCGCCCACTTCGGCGGGTCAATCAACTGCGCCAGCGGTCACGATTGCGCCGCAACCTGTCCCGCCGCCGGTGAACGGTCAGCCTGCCATTCCGCCAGCGCTATCCCCCCAACCATCGGTCAGCACTGTTTCAGCGGCTCCAACCGCTCAGCCAGCGACTTCTCCGGCGCCGACTGGTCCCACGCATACCGCCGTGGCGCCAAGTTCCTCACAGCCTCAAGCTGCTGTAACTGCGACGTCTGCCACGCAGGGCCCAACCATTGCGCCGCCTCCAGTTGCGGCAACGACCACTGCACCCGCAACCGCATCGCCACAGTCACCAACGCTGGTGCTACCGCAGCAGCCCTATCCGACCGCCGCGCCAAAGGCGGTCGCACCGGTGCCGTCTCCTCCGGCCGTTGCCACCTCTACGCTCCTTGCTCAACCAACTGCGGGCGCCGCACCTATCGTCGCGGCAGCACAGCCGACGGCTCCACCCATGGCCGCGACGCCACAGGCCGCGCTCGCTCAGATGGTTCAGGCCGCGTTGCCGCGCCAGGATAGCGTCACCAGCCTGACGCAGGCATTGACCAGCATCGCCGGCAAGTTGGTGTTGCCGGAGCCGGTGGTGCGGGTTGCCCAGCAGGTCCTGGCGGGGCGTGTGCCCATCGATAGCGATACCTTCGATGCCGCGTCACTGCAAAAGGCCGTCCTGCGCTCCGGCATTTTCCAGGAGGCCAGCTTGGCGAAGGGTGGCACGCCTTTACTGACCCCACAGGCCGACATGAAGGCCTCGCTGCTGGCCCTGCGACAGACCTTGACGACTTGGTTGGGCCAGCAGGCGCCGCTGACGCCGGCTGCGCAGATACCCCCGCCCATCCGTGGGCATGTCCCGCGGGCAAGGCTGTCCGATGCGCCGCCGATCGATCCGCGCGTCGCGCCGGAAGAGGTGGGCAAGCAGCTGCTGGAGCGCACCGAGGCAGCTCTTTCCCGTGTTCGGCTGCATCAGGGCGCCTCGCTGCCCGATCCAGTGGCCAAGACTGCCGACTGGAGCATGGACGTGCCGGTGCTGGTGGGGCAGCATCAGACGCTGCTGCAAATGCAGATCCATCGCGATGAGCATAATGGCAGCGAGGCTGCGGCCGAGCGCGGGTGGCAGATGCGGTTCGCTATCAATCTGCCTGGAATGGGTGAGGTGGGCGCCCAGGTGTCGCTGCGGGGCGGCAATACTGGCGTCATGCTCTGGGCCGCCGAGCGCGGCACATCGGAGGCCTTGGAGGCAGATGCGGCTGCGCTGCGCGACACCCTGGCTGCCGTCGGCCTCAAGCCGGGAGCGGTGATCGTGCGGCACGGCGAACCACCCGCGCCGCCGCCCGCGCCTTCGGGCCATTTCGTGGATGCTAGCACATGAGCGATCAGCCCAAGGAACGCGCGCTTGCGGTGGCGCTGCAATATGAAAAGGGATCGCGCGAGGCCCCGCGCGTCGTCGCCAAAGGGCACGGCCTCGTCGCCGAGAAAATCGTGGCGCTGGCGGAGGAGAACGGCGTCATCATCGAGGCCAACCCGGTCCTGGCCCAGGCCCTTGCTGGCATCGAGATCGACGACACGATCCCCATCGAGCTCTACGAGGCCGTGGCTATCGTCATCGGCTATGTGCTGCGCACGAGCGCTCGTCGCTAAATCGGAAAGCTGGGCATTGCAACGTCCGGAGCGCCCACCCATTTCATCTGGCAGACTGAACGCTCATGGAGCCGACAATGCCCAACCAGCAAGACCAGCAAGCCATCGATGGCCTGTTCGATCGCATCGAGGATGTTGCCCGCAACAGCCAGCCGCGTGATCGCGACGCCGAGGCGCTGATCCAGCAGCGGCTCCGCGACTTCCCGCCGGCGCCCTACTATATGGCCCAGACCATCCTGATGCAGGAAGAGGCGCTGCGGCAGGCGCAGGAGCGGATTGAGCAGCTTGAGGCGCAGAGCCGGCCGCGTGGCGGTTTCCTCGGTGGCCTGTTCAACGACGAGCCGCAACGCCAGCCAGCGCGTAGTCGGCGTGGCCCATGGGATCGGGGTCAGCAGGACGACAATCGCGGGCAGGGCGGCGGTTTCCTCGCAGGTGCGGCGCAGACCGCACTGGGCGTAACCGGTGGCGTGCTCCTCGGCAGTGCCATTGCCGGCATGCTGACCGGTGGTGCCCACGCGCAGGAACACAATTCGAACCAGGACCAGGGTTCTGACGAACAGGATACTGGTGGCGACTACGACGATGGCGGCGGCGATTTCGACATCGGCGGCGACTTCTGACCCAATTCTAAACGAAATCTGAATGGGCGCCCCAGCGCCCGTTCAGTACGGTCCTGACATACCCTCATCATCGCAACGCCAATGAGGGTCATGGCCATGCTCTATACCAATCGTCAGCGCCGTGCCTTTGTCCGCAATTCAACGATCTTCGCCGGTATGGCAGCATTGATCGTGGTATTCGGGCTGCCGGCCAAGGCGTACGAAATCCAGAACATGTACAGCAATGACGAAGGCCAGGTGGAATTCACCATGCCGTCGGGCAATATCGGCTGCGTCTATACGCCGGCCGGTGGCACCTCGGTCTACGAGACCTGGGATGGTCTTGCCGAAATCCAGTGCGATCGCGTCCAGCCCAACTATGTCCGCGCCATCCTGGGTGGTCAGGAAGAGGGCTATGTGCTTGACGACGTCGGCGATGCGAGCTGCTGCTCGCTCAACCAGAAGTTCGAGTACAATCACATCGTGACACTTGGACCGTTCCAGTGCCTGTCCGAGACCAAGGGTCTCACTTGTGCACGCGAAGACGGCCATGGCTTCTTCCTCAGCCGCGCATTGGTTCAGGCGAAGTAACTAGAACGTGCCGGGGGTGCGCTTCTCGTAGAACTCGTTGCCGCCCGCTTCGAGCACGTAATACATGTTGTTGTAGGGAAACCGCAGCCCGGCCGTATGGAAATGCTGAGCATTCTGCACGCCGGGATGTCGTGCGCCGCGCATGACCTGGTCGGCGACCTGCGCAGCCAGCACCGCGCCGCTATCGGTCATCTTCCGCGTCAACACGCCCTGGGCAAACTGGTTCTTCTGCCCGACCACGCCGCAAACCGACTTAGGATAGCGCGCGTCCTGCACCCGGTTCATTACCACGGTACCGACGGCGAGCATGCCTTCGGAGCTCGAGCGGTTGGATTCAAAATACATGGCGCGCATCAGGCATTCTTTTTCGCTGAGCTGCGCCATGCCCAGGTTCATGCCGAGAAAGCTGCATCCGCCGAGGCTCGACGCGGCCACGACAACGGCAGCAGCACGCAGCACTGCTTTGGTCGAAAAACGCATGGGTCATCTCCGGTCTGTTGCAATTGTGCAATTGAAACCGAAAATGACCCAACAGACTTAAGGAAGGTCTGAGCCGAACGGTTAGCAAAACGCTAACCGGTCAGGAGTGTCAGTCGCGCGTGAAGAAAAGGGCTGAAAGCAGTGCAATGGTCGCCAGCGTGACGATGACCGGCACGGGATTTTCCTGCACGGCCTTACCTGCGACATTAGCCTGACGGCTGACCTGCCGAGCAACCACGGCACCCTGATGCCGGACTTCCTTGGCAAGTGCGACGGCGTTGTGCTGCACGTCGTCGAAAGTGTGTCCGCTATAATCGCTGACGGCGTCGGCGATCGAGGCGATCTCTTTACGCAGGGCGGCGATCTGCTGGGAAAGGCTATCGGCCAAGTCCTCGCCAGTGTCTTCCGCTCGCTTGATTGCCCGTTTTGCTGCCGTTGCCATGATGACGCTCCGATTGATGTGTGTCTGCTTAACTCAGGCTACGCCCACAGGTTCCCGCATCGGTACGTCGGACGGACATTTCAAGGCCGATTGCGCGGCATTGTGACCGCCGAGGGGCTTGGACCGGTACGGCGGCGTTCCCATCTGCACTTCACCGACAGACTGATCCGAGGGGACCATCCATGGCCAAGAGCAGCGCCCGCCTGAACCGCCAGTTCGATCGACTAGAGCGTCGCGTACCCAATTTCGCCTCAGGCTGGTTGGCCTGGATCCGCCGACCGCAAGCGCGCTGGGTGCGCATCCCGGTTGGTTTCCTGCTGCTTCTGGGTGGTGTCTTCAGCTTCCTGCCGGTCCTCGGCATCTGGATGCTGCCGCTCGGCCTGCTGCTGCTGGCGCTCGACCTGGTGTTCCTGCAGGGGCCGGTCAATACGGCGATCCTGCGCGGCAGCCGCAAATGGGCGACCTGGAGCCGTGCTCGCCGCGACCGCAATGCTGCGCAGCACTAAAGCCGACCGGCCTTCACTTCCGCTTCAACCAGATCGACCGCAGCTGCGAGCTTCTCGTCGATGATATGCAAATATTGCGTCCAGTCGCTGACGTGACCAAGCTCGGCCGCCCCGTCGGAAATGCCGCGTAGCGCCAGCAGCGGAACGCCGAAGGCCTGACAGGCCCGGAGCACTGCGTAGGTCTCCATGTCGACCATGTCCGCCTCGATATCGTCATAGGCTGGGCCCGAGACGATGTTGGCGCCAGTAGACAGCGTGGCGCCGGCTAGGCCGGGCAGCAGCGGTCGAAGTGGTTGTACGGGGTCGAGATCGAGAAACGGCGTCTGCCCCTTTGGAAAGCCCAGCGCCGAAGCATCCATGTCGCGATAGCTCACAGAGGTCGCCTGGTAGAGCCCGCATTGTTCGAGCGTGCGTGAGCCCGCCGACCCCAGCGATACGACCAGATCGGGCAGGGGCCGCGCCTCCGCCAGAGCGCGCGTCACCGCCACTGCCGCTTCGACCGGGCCGACACCCGTTATGAGCGGCTGGATGCGGGCGCGGAGGAAGGGGCCATATTCGGCTTGTGCAGCCATGACATAGAGGATGGTCATGACTGCGAAACTAGCATGGCCCCGCCGCTTGCCAAGGCGGATCATTACCGGTTCGGTAAGAGTGACGTGACAATCTGATGAAGGGCGGCGCCAGAATGGCCGGCCGCAGGTTGCAGGGGACCAAGGTGCGTTTCGCGGTTATCGAGGGTGGCAGGGAGTGGACCGAGCCGTTGCGGCAGGTTTCGCGGACTGTGTCGGTGGCGGTGCTGGTGGAAGATGTCGAGGCTGAAGCCCGGCGCCGACTTCGATCAATCAAGCTCCAGGAATGGCGCGCACGCGAGTTCATCACCGGTCGGCCAATGCCTGACGATATCAAGCACTATGCCCTGCAGGTCGAGTTTGCTGCCCAGGCAATTTCCCGCCTGTCGCCAATCCCGGACGATTTTGACAGCGACGTCTATTGGCCGCGAATGCTCGACCTCTAGATTACGCTAGGGCTTGGCTGATCAGGCGGCCTTGGCCGCCTTCGGCTTTACCGTCCGTTTGCGCGGCGGTTTGATCGTGGCGATGGCGGCAGAAGCGATTTCGGCCATGGCCTTGAACCAATAGGCCTGATCCTGTCCCTCGGGGCAGCCATCGGCTTCCCAAAGCTGGTAGGCCCGCTGCCTGATCTGGTCTTCCATCACGGTCTCCATTCGTTGCTGGCAGACAGCCTGCACCTTTATGGTTGAGGGAGCGTGAACGACGTCGCGCCGGAATTCCTGCGTTGTCGGATATGACGAGCCGCACGCGTCCTTGTTCGACCTAGGGGATTGGCCCCGAGGGTTGGGGATTGGCCGGTTTGCGGTTAGTCTCCAGCCTTTGCGCAAGCAAGAGTGCGGCAATGAGCAACCCATTTCATCAGATCCTTGGCAACAATCTCGTCGCCAACATCACCAATTTCACCGTCTGGTTTGCGCTGACCTTCTGGGTCTATATCGAGACGCAGTCGGTCTTCGCGACCGGCATGATCGCCGGCATCTACCTTGTTTTCACCGCCGCCTTCGGCTTCTGGTTCGGCAGCATAGTCGACCACAATGCAAAGAAGCTGGTCATGCAGGGATCGAGCCTGGTCTCCCTGGTATTCTATGTGATCTCACTCGTCATGGTGCTGCTCGAGCCCGAGGGCGCTTTTACCAATCCCTATGGTCCGTACCTATGGGCCTTCGTTTTCCTGATCATGCTGGGCGTCATCGCCGGCAATATCCGCGCCATCGCGCTGCCGACGCTAGTGACCATCCTCATCCCCGAGGACAGTCGCGACAAAGCCAATGGTTTGGTCGGCATGGTCGGCGGCATTGGGTTTTTGACCACATCGGTTATCAGCGGCTTTCTGGTCGCCTGGGGCGGCATGCTGGCGACGCTGCTGCTGGCGATAGTCTTGACGCTGGCGGCGTTCGCTCACCTGTTTATCGTCCACATCGATGAGGGGCGGGTTGCTCCCGAGCCGGGCGAGCCAGAGGCGCCCAAGAATGTCGATATCAAGGGCACGATCGCGGTTATCGCGGCCGTTCCAGGCCTCTTCGCGCTGATCTTCTTTGCCACCTTCAACAATTTCCTGGGCGGCATCTTCATGGCGCTGCTCGATGCCTATGGGCTGTCGCTGGTGTCGGTACAGGTCTGGGGCCTGACCTTCGGCGTGCTGTCCACCGCCTTCATCCTCAGCGGCATCATCATCGCCCGCACTGGACTGGGCAAGAATCCGCTGCGGACGCTGTTGCTGGTCAACCTCATAACCTGGTCTGTCTGCTGCGTTTTCACCATCCAGCCATCGTTCTGGCTGCTGGCGGCCGGTTGCTTCGTCTGGATGCTGCTGGGCCCCTATGCCGAGGCGGCCGAGCACACGACGCTGCAGAAGGTGGTGCCGCTGGAGCGGCAGGGCCGCGTCTTCGGCTTTGCCCAGTCAATCGAGCAGGCGGCATCGCCGCTGACGGCCTTCCTCATCGGACCGCTTACGCAGTTCGTGGTCATTCCGTTCATGACGGATGGGGCCGGCGCCGATGCGATTGGTGGGTGGTTCGGCACCGGGCCGGCGCGCGGTATCGCGCTGGTCTTTACGATCGCCGGCGTCGTAGGCGTGATCGTGACGATCCTGGCACTCAATTCGCGGCAGTATCGCGACTTGTCCGCGGCCTATGCCAGTGCACCTGACAACGACGAAAAGGCGGCCGAGACCAGCCCGGCCGCCTGAGCGTCAGGACGGCGTGCCGCTGATGTTGACGAGCCAGGCAATGCCGAACTTGTCCGTCAGCATGCCGAAGGTGTCGCCCCAAGGCGCCTTCTCCAGCGGCACAGTTACCTGGCCGCCAGCGACCAGACCGTTCCAGTAGCCACGCAAGGTGGCTTCGTCGTCACCGCTAAGCGATACCGACATGCTGCTGCCTTCGCTCAGCGGCATGCCGGGTGGGGCATCGGAGGCCATTAGCGTGAAGCCGTTGGCCGTCTCCAGCTGCCCGTGCATGATCTTGTCTGCATCGGCAGGATCCTGGGCCATGCCATTCTCGCCGAAGCGCGACAGCGTTAGCTCACCGCCGAAGATGGACTGATAGAGCGTCAGCGCTGCTTCGGCTGAGCTAACGAAGTTGAGATACGGGTTGAGACGGACGGTCATGGACGGAACTCCTCTACTGCGTCTGGCATAGCCTAGCCTGACTGTGTGACGACCGGTAGGGCGGCCCAGTCAGGCGGGCTGCAACTGGGTCATCCGCTCGGGCGGCGTGGGGCCGGGGAAGGTCAGCGCCACCAACGCTGCACCCAGGCCGATGGCGGCCGAGCTGACATAGAGCCAGTGATAGTCACCGAATGTATCGAAGATCCAACCGCCGCCGATGGGGCCGATCGCCATGCCCAGGCTTGACGTCATGGTGATGCCGCCGATGACCGTCCCCATAACGCGCGGCGGGAAGTAGTCGCGGGCCAGCACAGCGTAGAGTGGCATCACGCCGCCATAGGCCATGCCCAGCACCGCAGCCAGCATGTAGAAGTGGCTCAATTCGCTGAGATAAATGTAGGCATAGATACCGGCTGCCTGCAGCACCAGACCACCGACAATGATCCGCTTGACGCCGAAACGGTCGGCCATCAGCCCGAAAGCCAGGCGACCGAAGAGCCCGGCCACGCCCTCGACGCTATAGATGCTCGCCGCCTGCAATGCCGTGGCGCCGCAGATCATGGCGTAGCTGACGGTGTGGAAGATCGGGCCGGAATGCGCGGCACAGCACAGCGCGAAGACGGCTGCCAGAACGATGAATTGCGGCGACCGCAATATCGGGCCGAGATCGGACCGCGGCGCAGGGACGGCATCAGCAGTTGCGGTCTCAACGGGCATCGCAGTTGCCAATGCCGCGGGCGCGCGGCGGATGAGGAAGGTGGCCGGGATAAGGATGACCCAGACGCCGATTGCCGTCATCAGCATGGCGCTGCGCCAGCCATAGGTCGCGATCAGCAGTGTTGCGAGCGGGGTGACCACCATCGGTGCAACGCCGCCGCCGATCGAAACCAGCGACACCGCCAGGCTGCGGTGTTTGTCGAACCAGGCCAGCGTTGTCGCCATGATTGGTGCGAAAAACGCGCCCACCGACGCGCCGCACAAGCCGCCATAGGCGATCTGGAACAGCAGCAGGTCCTTGGTCTGGCTGGCAGTCAGCAGGCCCACGCCCAGCATGATCGAGCCGATCAGGACTACCGGGCGCGGCCCGATGCGATCGGTGACCGTGCCCCAGAGAAAGCCGGCAATGCCCATGACGATGAAGGCGATGGTCATCGCCATGGAAATGCCGGCCCGGCCCCAGCCGGTCTCGTCGGCCATCGGTTGCAGGTAGACGGGCAGGGCGAACATGGCGCCCATGGCTACGCAGGTAATCAGCGCCCCCGCTGCCACGATGACCCAGCCATACCGATTTTCCATAGTTCCGCCTCCGCGCGTTTTCACACTATAGACGAACGGTAGACGCGGAAATCGACATGCTGGGAGTAACATTGTTGGCGGGCATGCAAGCGCCCGCCAATGCCATCAGAGCCGGACGGGCAGACCGCTGCGGACACTCTCGTCCGCCGCCAGGCAGATGCGCAGCGAGGTCACGCCATCATTCATGTGCCGCGTGAGGTCGTAGTCCTCGGTGATTGCGCGATAGACGAAGTCCTGCTCGCGATCACAGAGCTGCTGGTGGCCCGGCTCGTCATGCATGTCGAGCCAGTCGTCCTTGCGGATGAAGGCGTCGCTACCATCGGTTTCGGCGTGATGCACCAGCAGCCGCGACGTCTGGGTGTGAGCGTTGATATCGGACGAACTCACCCCACCATCCATGACGATGGAAACCGAGCCGCCAGGCGACATCACGTCCTTCACGAAGTAAGCCGTCTCCGACATCATCGGACCCCAGCCGGCCTCGTACCAGCCGACGCTGCCGTCGTCGAACAGCACCTGGAAATGGCCATAGTTGTACATGCCTTCAGTCAGCCCCTTGGCGAGTTTCACGCCCATGCCGCGCACTTCCACCGGCGTTGCATCGGTGATCTGGCACATCACGTCGACATAGTGCACGCCGCAATCGACGATGGGCGAGGTGGTCTGCATGATCTGGCGGTGGATGCCCCAGGCTGTACCGCTCGATTGCTGGTTGAGGTTCATGCGGAAGACATAAGGCCCGCCCAGCCCGCGCGCTTCCTCGATCAGCCGCATCCAGGACGGGTGATGACGCAGGATATAGCCAATGATCAGCTTGCGCCCGTTGGCCTTTGCCGCGGCGACGACACGCTCTGCATCCTCGGCTGTTGCCGCCAGCGGCTTTTCGACGAAAACATGGGCGCCTGCTTCCATCGCCGCGACGGCGTAGTCGGCATGGGTGTTGGTGTGGGTCGCAATCGACACCACGTCGGGCTTGAACTCGGTCAGCGCGGTCGCGAAGTCATTGCGGATCGGGTAACCAGTCAACTCGTCAGGCAGATTTGGCGTCGACCGGTTGACCAGGGCGACAATCTCGAAGCCGGGATGGGTGTGGTAGGCGATAGCGTGGCTGCGGCCCATCTGGCCCAGGCCAACAACCATGACTTTGAGTTTGCGTTCGGTCATCGATAGCTCCGGTTCAGGTCAGGCCTTGCGGCGGGCTTGCGCGATCTGGCGGGCGCCAAATGTTGCCAGGGCGACGGAATAGAGCGTCGGATTGGTGGCGGTCACTGTCGGGATCACGCCATTGCCGGCGACGTAGAGGTTCTCGAAACCCCAGACGCGGCTGTTGCGATCGCAAACGCTGGTGCCGTCGTCGGCCGCGCCCATGCGAATGGTGCCCTGATAATGCAACGAACTGCCGACCGGCAGCACGATGGTGGCAAAGCCAGGGGCAGGGCGGCCGATAATGTCGGAAATGCTGCGCGCTATGCCTTTGGCGGTTTCCAGCCGTGCCTTGTCTGCTTCGGACTGGCGCCAATGGATGGAAATCGCCGGCAGGCCCATCCAATCAAGACGGGAATCGTCAAAGGTGACGCAATTGTCGGGGCTGATATCGCCCGGCACGAAAAAGCCCATACCGACCGGCTGTCCAACAATATCGCCTGAAATCGGCATGGTGTTGAGGCTAGCCGGCGCAATGGTAACGGAATACGGGAAGTCGTCGGTCGCCGGTATCCAGTTCATCGCCTTCATCGGCAAATTGGTCTGCATCTCCGATATCTGCGAGATGATGTAGTGGTCGTTGAGATAGCGCCCGAGCGCCTCGGGCCGGATGTCCGATGCGTAGAGCAACTGCGGGGAGTGCAGCGCGTCGCAGGCGACGATCACCGTGCCAGCGGCCACGAACCAGGTGTCATCGCTGCCCGGCGTCGCGAGTTCGACGCCCGTCACCTTGCCGCCCTCGTGCACGACGCGGCGGCAGGCCGTTTCTGCTTGAATGCGGAACAGCTCCGGCGGCTCGTCGACCATTGGTCCGAGCACGACGTCGGTGCCGTGATAGCGCAGCGGCACGTCGTCGCCTTCCGGTGTTGCCGCCAAGGGCATCGGCTGCACGAAGCGGTCCGGTGTGCGGCCGGCATTGAACACGGATCCAAGCCTGTCGCGGAGGGATGCCGCGGTAACGTCGCCGGCGCGCGGGTCCTTGTTCGTGCCAAGCAGCCATTCGGCGACGCCGATGGCGGCTTCTAGCTCTTCTGCCGGGATGAATGGGACACGCTCCGCCTGCGACGGTGTCGGGGTGCCGGTCGACCACTTGGTACCCATGCCGCCCACATTGGCGGCCGAAAAACCGGCAAACAGGTTTTCGACCGGGTCGGCATCGTTGGCGATGAACAGGCCCGAACGGCGCAATTGCGACGCATCGAAGCCGCCCGCGCGCCGCGCTTCCCACTCTTCCTTGCTGATCGGCTGGCGCGGCGTGCGGTCGCCACCCTGCGCCTGGACTTCCAGCGCGCCGCGCTCATCGAGGTCGAGCACGTTGTCCAGGTGGGCGCCGGTCTTGGGCAGGATCTGCGGTCCCGCCTCGACCATCAGGATGCGCGCTTCCGGCCAATCGCGCCGGATGATCCTGGCATAGGCCGAGCCGGTCGGACCGCTGCCGACGATCACGACATCAGGGGATTCCTCACGCATCAGCAATGCCTCACCGCATCAAAGGAACTGGTATGTAAATGGTATTAATGGTACTTTATTGGTACGTAAAGGGTGGATTTTGTGCCATGCTGACAGACAGTTGGCTCAACCCACATATTCTCGTCGTACCGGAGCGCTTCGCATGAAACTCGGCATGTCATCCTACAGTTTCCGTCCTCTGCTGGCCAATGGCGGGCTAACGATCGAGAGCATGTTCGACTGGATGAGCAACAACGGCGCCGAACATCTGGAGATCGCGACTTTCTCGTTTTCTCAGCCCGGCCATGAGGCCGAATATGATCTGGTCGCAGATGCGGAGACACTGGGTCGCATTCGGGCCGAGACTGCACGAACCGGCATTCCGATTTCAGGCATCTGCATGGGTGCCAAATTCGCTTTCGTCGACGATGCAGAGCGACGGGCCCAGATCGATCAGGTCAAACGGCACGTCGAACTGTGCAACCGACTCGAAGTCGGCTTCCTCCGTCATGACGTCGTCCTGTGGTCGCAGCGGCTGACCAGTGCCGCTGATTTCGAGGACAACTTCTCCGGCATCGTCGATGCCTGTCAGGAGATTGCCGATTTCGCGGCCGGGCAGGGCGTCACCACCAGCGTGGAGGACCACGGCTTCTTCATGAACGGCAGTGGCCGGGTGCAACGCCTGTTGCACGCTGTCGATCGCCCCAACTTCAAGTTCACCGTCGATGTCGGCAATTTCCTCTGCGTCGATGAAGACGCTGTGGTCGCCACCCGCGCCAGCCTTACCGATGCCAGCTTCGTCCATCTCAAGGACTTCTATGTTCGCCGCACGTCGCCCGGCCCGGGCTGGCTCGAAACCCTGGGTGGGCAATTCATCCGTGGCTCGGTCTTTGGTTTTGGCGATCTCGAAACGCGGATGATTCTCGAAGCCGTCGTTGCCTCAGGCTATGACGGTTTCGTCTCGCTCGAATATGAAGGCGCTGAGCCGACGCTGTCCGGCTGCGAAACTGGCCTCGCCAATATCCGCCGTATGCTCGGCGACATCCGCGGCGCCTAAAGCGCCGCGAGCCGGTCGAACCGTGCCTTCAAATCCCTGAGGCGGTGGCGATCGCCGCCCGGTACCTCGATCGAGGCCCAGCCGGAATACCCCACCAGACGAAGGGCTTGGTTGACCGCGGCCCAGTCGCAATCGCCCTCGCCCAGTTCCATGTCAAAGCCCTTCCAAGGGCCCAGCGTGTTCATCCGCTCCAGGCTGAATTCCTTGACGTCGATCTTGAGGATGCGCTTGCCCAGTGCTTCGATCCAGTGCGCCGGACGACCGTAGCGCAGCACGTTACCGACGTCGAAATACCAGCCGATCCGCGGGTGGTTGAAACCATCCACAAACCGCGCCGCCTCCAGCGGGCTGAGCAGGAAGTCGTTCCAGACATTCTCGACAGCGATAGAAACCCCGGTCTTGTCCGCGTGCTCGAGCACCTTGCTCAGCTCGACAGTGGCACGCTCATAGGCCTGGGCATAGCTTGTCGCGGCATTGACCACACCTGGCACGATCAGCATCGTGCTGGCGCCGTACTCCCGCGCATTGTCGAGCGCCGTGCGGATCGACTGGAGACAGCGCCTGCGCACCTCCGGATCAGGATCGGTCAGCGGCGCCTTCCAATGCACCGAATTGATCACCCCGGGAATGGCCAGCCCGCTGCGATCGCGCGCCGCAATGATTTCGGCCAGGGGCAGGTCGTTGGGAGCGTCGAGTTCGACGCCGTCGAAGCCCAGGTCGGCCAACAGCAGGAACCTGTCTATTATCGACAGTCCAGGCTCCTCCACCATGCCCCACTTGAGGCTTACCTTGTTCAATGGGCGGTTGGTCATGCTGGGTCTCACTGATGAATCGCCGCACCTGAGCATTACCGGTCCCTGCGCCGCAAGTTGTCTGTATGCTGCGTTTGGCTTGATTCATGGCCCGAGTGGCATTGCAGGACTGAAGTGTTTGCAACGCCGCCCCTCGCTATGGGCGGGCGAAGCATAGGACGATTCGAATGAGCGTAGCCTTCACCAAGGAAGACAGTGCCGAGACAGCATCAGAGACCCTGCTGCTAGATCGCCCAGTGCCGGAGGGGCCGAACCTGGTCACGGCCGAAGGTCTTGCGGCGCTGGAGCTACAGCTGGCCGATGCGCGGACAGCGTACGATGCCGCCATGCTGATCGAGGACGTCAACGAAAAGCGCCGACAGGCTGCCAGTCCACTGCGCGACCTGCGCTACTTCGCCGACCGCGTGCGCACCGCTCAGGTCGTGCCGCCTGCCGCAGGCGATATTGTCGCCTTCGGCACCACGGTGACCTTCGAACGCGACGACGGTCGGGTGCAGACCTACCGCATCGTTGGCGAGGACCAGGCTGATCCCAAAACTGGCTCGATCTCCTTCGCCTCGCCCATCGCCCGAGCCTTGCTCGGCAAGTCACCTGGCGATTCAGCCACCGTAGCTGGTGGCGAGCTGGAGATCGTCCGCCTCGGCTAGACCAGCGAGAAGCCGTGGGCGAAGGGGTCGCGGTCGTCGACATAGATGGTATTGAGTCCGGTCTGGCGGGCCCAGCCGGCGATCGACGGGATAATGCCGTCATAGTCGCCGACCTTCACCGCCCGCTCCACGCGGCCATTGAACACTGAGCCGATGATCGACTCATGGTTGAACGCGTCGCCGACCTTGAGTTTGCCACGCCCATACCACTGTGCCATCCGGGCCGAGGTGCCGGTACCGCAGGGGGAGCGGTCGATGGCCTTGTCGCCATAGAATACGGCATTGCGGGCGGTACTTTTCGAGCTGGTCGGCTTGCCGGTCCACAGGATATGGGTGCAGCCGCGGATGTTGTCGTTCTCCGGATGGATGAACTCGTAGCGCTCATTCATCGCCGTGCGCAACGCCGGGCTCCAGCGCAGCAGATCGCCGACCGTCACATCGGCAATGTCAGTGAAGCTCTCCTGCGGGTCGACGATGCAGTAAAAATTTCCGCCGTAGGCGACGTCCACTTTGAGTTTGCCCAGGCCAGGCGCGTCGATTTCGAGGTCGCACGAGTGAAGGAAGCTTGGAACATTGGTCAGCCGGACGTTCTCCACATATTCGCCATTCATCGTGTACTCGGCGACCACCTTTCCGGCGGGCACGTCGAGGTTCACCACTCCCGGTGTTTTGGGCGTCATCAGCCCGTTTTCGATGGCCATGGTCACAGTGCCGATCGTGCCATGCCCGCACATGTAGAGACAGCCCGACGTTTCGATGAAGAGAATTGCGATATCGCAATCCTCGCGCGTCGGCGGGTAGAGGATCGAGCCGCTCATCACGTCGTGGCCACGCGGCTCGAACATAAGGCCTTTGCGGATCCAGTCATGGTTCGCGAGGAAATCGGCGCGCCGTTCCATCATCGAATTGCCCTTTAGGAGCGGGCCGCCGCCGGCCACCAAGCGGACCGGATTGCCGCAGGTGTGACCATCGAGGCAGGTAAAGATATGACGGGACATGGAGTTAGGCTCGTTCGTTTCTAAAATAGATCAGCATCCCAGATGGGCACCGATCGTCGGGACGTCTCGTCAGTACCAGTCTTAGGCGAGAAGCAGCAAGGTCGAGGCAAGCTCAACTCAATTCCTGTCGACAAACAGCATACAACGGCGTTAGTGATAGCGCAATTCGGTGAATGTGCGCCGAGCGATCCCACAATCAGGATAGTTTCGATGAACAACGACATCTTCACCGGCGTCATCCCCGCACTCATGACACCATGCTTGCCGGACCGCACGCCGGACTTTGATGAGCTGGTGCGCAAAGCCAGGCAACTTGTCGAGGTCGGCATGTCGGCCGTCGTTTATTGCGGGTCGATGGGGGATTGGCCGCTGCTGACGGACGCGCAACGCCAGCAAGGCGTCGAGCGACTCGTGGAGGCCGGTTTGCCTGTAATCGTGGGCACAGGTGCGATCAACACCGCGTCGGCCGTAGCGCATGCGGCGCATGCCCAAAGGGTTGGTGCTGCCGGGCTTATGGTCATTCCACGTGTATTGTCGCGCGGATCCTCGCCTGCGGCCCAGCGCCATCATTTCGAGGCCATTCTGGGCGCTGCGCCCAGCCTGCCGGCGATCATCTACAACAGCCCCTATTATGGCTTCGAGACCAAGGCCGACCTGTTCTTCGCGCTGCGCGCAAACTTCCCGAACCTGGTTGGCTTCAAGGAATTTGGTTCGACCGCGGCCATGACCTACGCGGCCGAACACATCACTAGCGCTGACAAGAGCGTGGTGTTGATGGCCGGCGTCGATACGGGGGTCTATCATTGCTTCGTCAAAGCCGGCGCCAGCGGCGCGATCACCGGCATCGGTAATGCGTTGCCACGTGAAGTCCTCAACCTGGTTGCACTGTGTAGGGCTGCAGCTGCCGGCGATCTCGATGCCCGCAGCAGGGCGCGCGAGCTCAGCGAGGCCATCGAGGTGCTGTCGTCGTGGGACGAAGGCACGGATTTGGTCCTGTATTACAAGTACATGCTCGAACTGCAGGGCGAAGCGGCCTACAAGCTGCACTTCAATGCCACCGACGAGCTCTCGCCTAGCCAGCGGGCCTGGGCAAAGGTTCAGTATGAGCAGTTCAAGTCCTGGTACGCGGCGTGGAGCCAGCTCCCTGGAGCCGTTCAGCAGTACCGGGCCTGATGAGGGGACGATGACGAAAGCCAAGGCCATATCGACCGCAACCGAAGCAAAGACGCGTGTCCGCGGCCTTGGCGCACGAACTGTCTACGACACCCTGCGCCAATCTATCCTGGAGCTTCAGCTCGAACCCGGCAGTCCCCTCGACGAGGTGACGCTGTCCGAGCGTTTCGACATGTCGCGCACGCCGATCCGCGAGGCACTGGTGCGGCTGGTCGCCGAGGGTCTCGCCAAGACGCTGCCCAACCGCAATACCGTCGTCGCCACCATCGATTTCGAGCAGCTCCCGGTCTATTTCGAGGCGCTGACGCTGATGTATCGTGTCACCACACGGTCCGCCGCCGTGCATCGCCAGGATCAACAACTGCTGAAAATTCGAGAGCTGGCCAGCCAGTATGGCGAGGCGGTAAAGCAGCATGATCCGCTGGGCATGATCCAGGTCAATCGGGACTTCCACATGGCCATCGCCGAGGCCGGCGGCAATGCCTACTTCACGACACTGTTCGGGCGCCTGCTCGACGAAGGCCGGCGCATTCTGCGGCTTTACTACCGCTCGTTCGACGACAACCTGCCACGTCGTTACGTCGACGAACACGAAGAGATGGTTCGCGCCATCCAGGCCAGAGACGCAGACAAGGCCGATGAACTGGCTGCCGCGCATGCCGCCCAGATCGTCGCGCAAATTCAGAGCTACATTGCGCGCGCGACGGTGACTGGAATCGCACTCGGCCCGGATCGCTCCTGATGGCAAAGCTTGCGGTTATCGGGGCAGGCATCGTTGGCGCCACCGCTGCGGCCCGTCTCATCCAGGATGGGCACGACGTCACCACATACGAGCCCGACCCCAGGGGCCTTCCAACATCGACAGGCAATGCCGGGCTGATCGCCCTGCCGGAAATCGCGCCTATCGCCAGCCCGGGCATCCTGTCGGCGGTGCCCAAATGGCTGCTTGACCCGCTTGGGCCGTTGACCGTGCGCTGGACGGACGTGCCTGCGCTGCTGCCGTGGCTGCTTGCGTTCCTGGGCTCAGCAACGCCCGCGCGTGGAAAGATCATCCGCGTGGCACTGTCGCAATTGATGCAAACGGCGCTGCAGGATCACGAGGCGCTGGGCATGGCCATCGGGCATACGGGCTACCTCCGCAAGACCGGTTACCTGTCCGTGCATGACAGCGAGGCGAGTGTTGCCGCGGCCCTGCGTGATGTTGAGTCCGTCAAGCAGGTTCTGGGTTTCGACTATGAGCGGCTGTCCCCTGCCGAGGCGAGGGCGCGTGTGCCGCAGCTTGAAGGCGCGTTTGTCGGTGCGGTCCATCAGCCCATCTACTGGGCCGTGTCCAACCCTCTGACTGTGCTGCGAGCTTATCAGGAACACATCTTTTCACAGGGAACACTCGTGCCCCTAAAGGCCGAGCGCCTGTCTCAGGAGCCGGGCGGTGTCCGCGTCCATGCGACCAATGGGGCACTGCTGTTCGACAAGGTGGTCGTCGCCTCGGGCGTGTGGTCACGCGACCTGGTTCGCGGTCTGGGTGCCAAGGTGCTACTCGAGAATGAGCGCGGCTACAATACCACCTTCACGGACCTCGACTGGAATCTCGCCATCCCAGTCGGCTTTGCTGATCATGGCTTCGTCGCCAGCCCACTGGTCGACGGCTTGCGCGTGGGTGGTGCGGTGGAACTGGCCAAGCCGGAGACGCCACCGAACTTCGAGCGCGCCAAGGCCATGCGCACCAAAATGCGGCGCTATGTGCCCAGTCTGCCCGAGGGTGGCAAGGAGTGGATGGGTCGGCGCCCGTCGACCCCGGATTCCCTGCCGGTCATCAGCCTGCATCCTGGTGACGATCGCATTGTCCATGCCTTCGGTCACGGCCATCTCGGACTGACGCTGAGCGCCGTGACCGCCCGGCACGTGGCATCGCTGATCGCTGGCAGCAAGCCGGATATCGACCTCAAGCCATTCTCGATCGATCGCTTCCAGTAGGCCTCAAGCCTCGCGGATCCAGACCAGCATGCTGGAGGGTTCGCGATTGGCCCACAGGTGATAGGGGATGGCCCGGAAACGCGTTGACGAATACTGCGCCGGAGCCGTCCGATAGAGCGTTTCGCCCCAACCCTCCAGTTGCGCCATTTCGGCCGGGCCTTCGAGCACCGTCGCGCCACCGAGCAGGTTTGCATCGAAGCGAGCCGTGATCTCCGCGTCGGGAGCGATGCGCAGTTGCTGCGGCGCAGCGTCGTTGTCCAGGCCTTCGAGACAATAGACCACTGGCCCGCGCTTCAGCGCCACGCGCCCGGCATCCTCGCCGACCTGGGGATTGGCGTAGAGGCGTTCGACGGGCATTGGAAAGGTGATGCGCACCACGTCGCCTGGGGCCCATTCTCGATCAATGGTGGCATAGCCCTTGGCGATGGAGGGGACGATTGCTTCGCCATTGACGCCGAACTGCGCAGAGCGCGCCCAGCTTGGGATACGCAGATGCAGCTTCAGGCGATGTGACACGGACGGTGTCACCGTCAGGGCGATATCGCCGTCCCAGGGATAGGCCGTCTGCTGCGCGACCTGCACGGTCTCGCCGCCGATATCGAGAGAAGCAGTGTTCTGGCCGTAGAGATGTACGGCCAGTTCACCCGGCTTGCTGGTGTAGAAATAGCTGCCGACCTAATCGATCAGTCGGGCGATATTGGTCGGGCAGCAGGGGCAATAGTGCCATTTCCAGCGCCGATTGTCGCCGTGGCTCTCCAGCACGTTCTCGTAGAAATAGTGCTCGCCATCGCGGGAGATGCCAGATAGTGCGCCATTGTAGAGGGCCAGCTCGACATGGTCGGTAAACCGGCTGTCGAGGTCGATCTGCGCCATGCGATGGCTCCAGAAGGCTAGGGCTACTGCAGCGCAGGTTTCGGCATAGGCTGTGTGGTTGGGCAGGTCGTATTCGCGGGTGAAGCCCTCATTGGTGCCTGAAGGCCCGAGGCCGCCGGTCACATAGAGTTGCCGGCTGGTGAGGTTGTCGAACAGTCGGTCACAAGCCGCCAGCAGGGTCAGGTCCGAGGTTTCCGCCGCCAGATCGGCCATGCCTGAAAAAAGATACATGGCCCGCACGGCGTGGCCGACCACCTTGGTCTGCTCGCGCACCGGAATATGGGCCTGGCTGTAGGAATAGTCCGCGTAGACATAGTCCGTTGGATCGTCACCGCGTCGGCGCGCTTCCTCGTCGTAATAGGCCGGCGACTGGCCGCGCTCGTCGATGAAATACTGCACCAGGGCAAGATGTCGCGGCTCCTGCGTCACACGGTAGAGCTTGATCAGCGCAAGCTCGATTTCCTCATGGGCCTCGTAACCGCGCAGCTTACCTGGCTCGCAACCGAAGGTATCGATGATGTGGTCGACCGCCTTGATCATGACATCAAGGAAGCGCCGCTTGCCGGTGGCCTCGAAATAGGCGACGGCTCCTTCCAGCAGGTGACCCATTGAGTACATTTCGTGCAGGTCACGCAGGTTGGTCCAGCGCTTGTTCGGCTCACGGCGGATGAACCACGAGTTGAGATAACCGTCCGCCATCTGCCCCTGTTCGAGCCGCTCGACGATATCGTCGATCTTGGCCTCGAGTTCGGGATTGGGATGCGCCCTCAGCGTATAGCTGGCCGCTTCGATCCACTTGCCGAAGTCGCTGTCGAAAAAGTGCTGCATCGACAGGCCGCTCGGCTGGATCGGGCGGACCAGAGGTGCGGGCGGCAGGTGGAAGTTGAGGACTTCGAGAAAGCCCTCCTCGTCGAGGCGCCGATGCTGGCTGGGCACAGTGACCTTGCGTACGGTCTCGGTCCAGCTGTCCCAAAAGCCGCCAGTGAAGTCGACCCTGGAATGGTCGACCGGCACGAAACGCTCAATACGGGGCGTGGAGGAAAGGTCTGTCCGCATGGTCGAATCCTCCGGCCGGGTCAAATCAACGGCGGACGTTTCTACCAAAGCTGTCGTCATTGTGTCGACAGCGTGAGGTGCGGGCGCGATTAGTGTTGATGTTTAGAGGTAGGTGGTTGGTTGGACGAGCGAGGGCTCAACGGTAACGCTGTGTAACTCGACCATTATCTTCTCGGCCGGTTCCAGGAAAATCGGCGTGAGCGCGTCGGCTACCAGCACGTCCAGTATGGCTTCTAGCGCCGTGCCGTCAGGTTCGTCCGGCCAGTGGAACACGCCCCGGCTGTAGCCAGCAAATTTGACGTCGTGGGCAACGATATAGACGCTGACCGCCCAGGCCTTCAGCGGGCGCCTATCTTCACTTGCAGGACGCGGAATGGACGGCAGGGGAATCACCTGATCGCGGGCCAGCGGTGATCCGGCACGAAGCGCCAGGCCATCATGCTGCGCCTTGGCCAGCAGTAAATCCTGGACGTCCCATAGGTCCGGCTGCTGGGGCGTCAGCACAATATCGATAACTCGAACCGATTTTCCCTGCGGGTCGAGCAAATAGCCGGCCACCAGGTGGCGCAGCAAAGTCGGTGACGTCTGCATCGGGATCGGCATGGCTACCTATCGCTACCGCCGCTATCGATCCGAGGTTTCCCACCGCGGATTGATCCACGGAACGCTATTGTCCGGAGGCAGGGGGCGCTTGCCCAGGATGTGATCTGAGGCCTTCTCACCCACCATGATCGATGGCGCATTGAGATTGCCATTGGTGATGCGCGGGAAGATGGAGCTGTCGGCGACGCGCAGGCCGTCGACGCCGATAACGCGCAGTTCCGGATCGACCACGGCCATGGGGTCGCTGGCCTTGCCCATCTTGCAGGTGCCGCAGGGATGGTAGGCACTTTCGGCGTGGCGGCGGATATGGTCGTCCAGTTCGTCGTCGGTCTGGTATTTTTCGCCTGGCAGAATTTCCTTGCCGCGATAGGGATCGAATGCTTTCTGTCCGAAAATCTCGCGGGTCACGCGGATGCAGTGGCGGAAGTCGGCCCAGTCCTGCGGGTCGGACATGTAATTGAACTGGATGCGCGGCGGTGCCTTCGGGTCTGACGAGCGCAGCGTCACCGCCCCGCGTGACGCCGAGCGCATTGGACCGACATGGGCCTGAAAGCCATGCCCCTCGGCCGCTGCCTGTCCGTCATAGCGGACGGCGATCGGGATGAAATGGAACTGGATATCGGGGTATTTGACGCCGGCCTTGGAGCGGATGAAGGCCGCGCTTTCGAACTGGTTGGAGGCGCCCAGACCATTCTTGAAGAACAGCCACTGCGCGCCGATCAGCGCCTTGCCGAACAGGTTCCAGTATTTGTAGAGCGTGATCGGTTGGATGGAGGCCTGCTGGATGTAGAGCTCCATATGGTCCTGCAGATTGGCGCCGACGCCAGCACGGTCGGCCACCACCGGAATGCCGTGCTCGGCCAGCTCCGCGCCGGCACCGATGCCGGACAGCAGCAGGATTTTTGGCGAGTTGATCGAGGAGGCGGCGACGATCACCTCGCGCTTTGCCCTCACGACCTCGATCTGTCCACCACGCTCGATTTCGACACCGACGGCGCGACCGTTCTGGATCACCACCTTGCGGGCAAAGCATTTGACCAGTTGGAGGTTTGGGCGTTTCAGCGCAGGCTTGAGATAGGCATTGGCGACCGACCAGCGGCGGCCTTGCCAGACGGTCTGTTCCATCGGCCCGAAGCCTTCCTGCTTCTCGCCATTATAGTCGTCGGTCAGTTCGAACCCGGCCTGCTTGCCGGCCTCGACGAACGTCTTGAACAGCGGATTGTCGCGCTTGCCGCGGGTCACATGCAGCGGCCCGATCTTGCCGCGACGGTCCGGATCGCCGCCATGCGGGCCGGGATGCCAGTTTTCCATGCGCTTGAAGTAGGGAACCACGTCGGCATAGCCCCAGCCGGCAGCGCCGCTTTCCACCCAGTGGTCATAGTCGCCGGCATGGCCGCGCACATAGACCATGCCATTGATCGAGGACGAACCGCCGATCACCTTGCCGCGCGGCACGCCCAGCGTGCGACCGCCCAGATGTGGCTCTGGCTCGCTGCGAAAGCCCCAGTCGTAGCGCGGCATGTTCATCGGATAGCTCAGGGCCGCCGGCATCTGGATCAGTGGCCCGAAATCGGAGCCGCCGAATTCCAGCACGATGACGGTATTGCTGGAGTCCTCGCTCAGGCGTGCCGCCATGGCGCCGCCGGCTGAACCCGAACCGATGATGACGAAATCAGCTTCCATGCCGGACGCTCCTAGTAGGCAGCCGCAACCGGGCCCGTTGCGACATAGACCGATTTGATCTGGCTATAATGGTCGAGCGCGGCGCGGGAATTCTCGCGACCGACGCCGGACTGCTTCACCCCGCCGAACGGCGCTTCGACCGGCGTGATGTTGTAGGTGTTGATCCAGCAGGTGCCCGCATCGAGCTGCGCGATCACACGATGGGCGCGGGCGAGGTCGGCGGTGAAGACGCCGGCGGCAAGTCCGAACTCGGTTGCATTGGCACGGGCGACGACGTCGGATTCGTCGCTGAAGCCGAGCACGGACATCACCGGGCCAAAGATTTCCTCCCGGGCGATCGTCATGTCGTCGGTAACATCGGCGAAGACGGTGGGTTCGACATAGAAGCCGCTGTTCTGGCTTGGCGGCACCCGACCGCCGATCAACAGCGTCGCGCCCTCGGCCTTGCCGATCTCGATATGGCGCAGCACCTTGTCATGCTGGGCCGCTGAAACCAGCGGGCCGACCTGCGTGGTCTCGTCCAGGGGATCGCCGATGATGGCATTGGCCGTACGAGCCACGAGCCGATCGAGGAACGTCGGGCGGACCGCGTCATGGACGAAGACACGGGTGCCGTTCGAACAGACCTGGCCAGAGGAGTAGAAATTGGCATTGATTGCAGCGCTGACGGCGCTGTCGATATCGGCATCTTCAAAAATGATCAGCGGCGACTTGCCACCGAGCTCCATGGTGACGTGCTTCATGCCGGCCGCAGCGGCGGCATAGACCTTCTTGCCCGTCGGCACCGAGCCGGTGAGCGAGACCTTGGCTACGCGCGGATCGGTGACCAGCGCCGCACCAACATTGCCATATCCCTGCACGACATTGAACAGACCGGGCGGAGCGCCGGCCTCGATCAGAATTTCGGCCAACTTCAGCGCACCGAGCGGAGTGATCTCCGAAGGCTTGAAGATCATGGCATTGCCGGCGGCGAGGGCAGGGGCCGCTTTCCAACAGGCGATCTGGGTGGGGTAGTTCCACGCGCCGATGCCGACGCAGACGCCGAGCGGCTCGCGGATGGTGTAGACGAAGTCGCCACCGAGCGGGACAGTCTCACCGGTCAGCGTGGCAGCCAGGCCGGCAAAGTATTCCAGCGCATCCGCGCCCGAGCTGGCATCGGCGACCAATGTCTCCTGAATCGGCTTGCCGGTATCGAGCGTCTCGATCTCCGACAATTCCTGATTGCGTTCGCGGATGATATCGGCCGCGTTGCGCAGAACCCGGCCACGAACGACTGGCTTCAGCGCACCCCATTCCTTCTGCGCCCGCACCGCTGAGCTCAATGCCTGCTCGATGATGGCAGGTGTGGCGGAGTGGAGCCGCGCAATGACCGCACCATTGGCCGGAAAGATGCTCTGGATCGAATCCCCGCCCACGTCCTCGACATAGCGTCCGTCGATGAAATGGCTGGCCGCCGGTTGTACGTCGCGCATTATTCGCCCCTCGGGAAACGCTTGCTCTCTTCGAGCACATTGAGGTCCATGTGGTTGCGCATGTAGCGCTCGGATGCCTGCTGCAGGGGCTGAAAATCCCACGGATAGTAGGCGCCATTGCGCAGCGCGCCGTAGACCACATGGCGCCGCGCCTGGCTGGCACGCACCTCGGAATCATAGGCGCCAAGGTCCCAGTATTCCGCCGCCATGGCCGCCAGCCGCGTCTGCGTTTCGGCATAAGCGGGGTCGTCGATCAGGTTGGTCAACTCGTTGAGATCATTGGCGATATCGAATAGTTGTCCCCGGTCGGCGGCGCAACGGGTATACTTCCAGCGGCCTTCGCGAAGGCAGACCATCGGCGCCACCGAACCCTCGGCGGCATATTCGATGCGCACTGGGCTGGTGCGCTCATGGCCATTGGCGAGCGGGACCAGTGTTTCCCCGTCCGTCCACGGCGCGATGCGGTCGAGGGAAATTCCCGCGAGATCGCAAAGGGTTGGCGTCAAATCCATGGTGCTGATGGGCGTATCGATCCGACCGGCAGGCAGGCCGGGAGCCGCGATCATCAGCGGAACCCGTGCTGAGCCTTCGAAGAAGTTCATCTTGAACCACAGGCCGCGCTCGCCCAGCATATCGCCGTGATCTGAGGCAAAGACGATGATCGTATTGTCCACCTGTCTGGTGCCCCTGAGGGCCTCCAGCACCTCACCGATCTTGTCATCGACATAGGAAATATTGGCGAAATAGGCGCGGCGCGACCGCCGGATATCGTCCTCGGTGATATCGAGCGCCCGGAAGTCGCAGGCATCCATCAACCGCTGTGAATGGGCGTCCTGATCCTCGTAGGCGATGGGCGCAACCTGCGGGGACAGGTGCTCGCAGTCGGCATAGAGGTCCCAGTATTTCTGCCGCGCGACATAGGGATCGTGCGGGTGGGTGAAGCTCACCGTCAGCATCCAGGGGCGCTGTTCGAGCCGTCGGCCAAGGTCATAGACCTTGCGCACCGCGTTGAAGGCGACCTCGTCGTCATATTCGAGCTGGTTGGTGATCTCGGCCACCCCGGCGCCCTTGACCGAGCCGAGGTTATGGTACCACCAGTCGATGCGTTCGCCGGGCTTGTCATAGTCGGGTGTCCAGCCAAAATCGGCGGGGTAGATGTCGGTGGTCAGCCGTTCCTCGAAGCCGTGCAATTGATCGGGCCCGACAAAATGCATCTTGCCCGAGAGCGTTGTAGCGTAGCCGGCGGCCCGAAGGTGGTGGGCGTAGGTGGGAATATCGGACGCAAATTCAGCGGCGTTGTCATAGACACGGGTGCGGCGTGGCAACTGGCCCGACATGAAGCTGGCGCGGCCCGGGGCACAGAGCGGCGAGCCGGTATAGGTGTTGGCGAATCGAGTCGAGCGCCCGGCCAGGGCCCTGAGATTGGGCGCATGCAGCCACTCCACCGGCCCGTCGGGGAACAGCGTGCCGTTGAGCTGATCGACCATGAAAATCAGGATGTTAGGGCGGTCAGACACGCGCGCTCCGGGCAAGGCAGAGTTGGAGATAGTCCATCACCATGCTGCGCACTTCCGGTTGGGCGGGCGCAAAATCCTGCAGGGCGTGGCGGATATAAAATCCATCGATCATCGCTGCCAATCCCTGGGCGATCGACTGCGCAGTTTCGTCATCGACGATCTGGCGCAGGTCGAAAACCAAGTTCGAATGCAGCCGCTTCGCATAGACCTGCAGCAGTCGGCTCGCTTCTTCCGATTGCAGCGCGCGGACATAAAAGGTCAGCCAGGACGCCACAACTTCGGTCTGGAACTGGTCCGGGGCGAAGCTGGCATCGATGATGGCGTGGATGCGCTCGATCGGGGTGCTCGCGTCGGCCATGCGGCGACGTACGCTTTCGCCGTAAAGCCTCAGAATGTGCCGCATGGCGGCGAGAAACATCTGGTCCTTGCTGCCAAAATAGTGATGCGCCAGGGCTGGCGACATGCCGGCGCGGCGCGCAATCTGGCTGACGGTGACGTCGAGGCTGCCAGCCTCGCCAATCTCGACAATAGCCGCTTCGACCATCGCCTTCCGCCGGATCGCACCTGCACCGATTTTCGGCATTCTTGGGGCCTGCTCATAATTTGAGTTTACATTTGCGATTGTCTCGCTTTTGATTGAGCCGTCAATCAAGAAAAAGACTCTGCACCAAATACCCGCAATCAGGAGACGACAGAATATGAGAAAGACCACCCTCACTCTGACCAGCGCGCTGGCGCTGTCGCTGCTGGCGGGCACCGCTTATGCAGCCGAATGCGATACCGTGATTTTCTCCGATGTCGGCTGGACAGACATCACAACGACGACGGCGACGACCAAGCACATCCTTGAAGCCCTGGGCTACAAGGTCGACGTCAAGGTGCTGTCGGTGCCGGTGACCTACGCATCGCTCGAAAGCGACGACGTTGACGTGTTCCTGGGCACCTGGCTGCCGGCTCAGCAGGGCGCCATCGGTCCGTATCTGGACAGCGGTGAAGTCGAGAAGGTCGCTACCAACCTCGAAGGCACCAAGTATACGCTCGCCGTGCCGGCCTATACGTATGACAAGGGCCTGACTGACTATTCCAAGATCGCCGAGTTCGCGGAATCACTCGACAGCACCATTTATGGCATCGAGCCGGGCAATGAAGGCAACGGCTACCTGATCAGCTTGGTCGATGCCAACACGCATGGCCTGGGTGAATTCAAGGTCGTGGAAAGCTCCGAGCAGGGCATGCTTGCCGAAGTTGACCGCGCCGTGCAGGATAACAAGGACGTTGTCTTCCTAGGCTGGGAGCCGCATCCGATGAACGCCAAGTTCCCGCTCAAGTACCTGCCCGGTGGCGAGGACTTCTTCGGCGGTGAAGGCGTTGTCGATACCGTGACGCGAAAGGGTTATGCTGCTGAATGCCCCAATGTCGGCAAGCTGCTGACGAACCTCAAGTTTTCGCTGCCGATGGAAAACGAGATCATGGGCAAGATCCTCAATGATGGTGCCGATCCGGCCGATGCTACGCTGGAATGGCTCAAGGCCAATCCCGACACGGCCCTGGGCTGGGTCGACGGGGTGACGACGCTCGATGGCGGTGATGGCGCCGCCGCTGTGAAAGCTCTGCTGGACAGCTAAGAAAACCCACACGGCCCGGTCGGCAACGACCGGGCCGTTCTGCTTTTCTGGGGGACGTGAACGGTGGATTGGCTGACCGAATACAAGATACCGGTGGGGCGCTGGGCGAGCGACTTCTTCATTCTGCTGCGCGACAATTTTCGCGGCGTGTTCGACGCCATGTCCGAGGCAGCCGAGGCGCTCATCGATGCCATGCTCTGGCTGCTGCAGACGCCTCATCCGCTGATTATCGTGGCCATCTTCGTGGGGATCACATGGTGGCTGCAGCGGAGCTGGGCCACCTGCCTGCTCACGCTGCTCGGCATGCTGTTCATTCTCAACCAGGGCTATTGGGAAGAAACCACCGAGAGCCTGACGCTGGTGATCGCGGCCTGCGTTGTCTGCATGGCTATCGGCGTGCCGATCGGGATTGCCACGGCGCATCGTCCTCGGCTGTATCGGTTCCTGCAGCCGATCCTCGACCTCATGCAGACCTTGCCGACATTCGTCTATCTCATTCCAGCCATTGTGTTTTTCGGTATCGGCATGGTGCCTGGTCTCATCGCGACGGTGATCTTCGTGCTGCCGGCGCCCATCCGCATGACCCATCTCGGCATTTCCTCGACGCCTCCGGCGTTGCTGGAAGCTGTCGAGGCCTTTGGCGGTACGCCGCGCCAGAAGCTGTGGAAGGTGGAGCTACCCTATGCCCTGCCGCAGGTGATGGCCGGCCTCAACCAGACCATCATGCTGTCGCTGTCGATGGTGGTGGTGGCGGCGCTGGTCGGTGCCGACGGCCTGGGCGTTCCTGTCGTCCGAGCCCTCAATTCGGTCAATACCGCGCTCGGTTTCGAGAGCGGCCTCATCATCGTTGTCGTGGCCATTGTCCTCGACCGCATGCTGCGCATCAGGCAGGATTAGAGCCATGGAAGACGCTGTCATCTTCGACAAGGTCAATATCGTGTTCGGCACCAATCCGGGGCTGGCACTGCCTTTGATGGATCAGGGCAAGACACGCCAGGAGATCCAGAAGGAGACCAAGCAGATCCTTGGTGTCCATGACTGCTCGCTGACCGTCAAGACAGGCGAAATCCTGGTGCTTATGGGCCTGTCCGGGTCCGGCAAGTCGACGTTGCTGCGGGCCGTCAACGGGCTCAATCCGGTGGTTCGGGGGGCGGTCAAGGTCATCGACCAGGGCAGGTCGGTCAATCCCGCCGCCTGCACGCGCCAGGAACTCCTACAGTTGCGCCGCAAATCCGTGGCGATGGTGTTCCAGCAGTTTGGCCTGCTGCCCTGGCGGACTGTCCTCGACAATGTCGGATTGGGCCTTGAGCTGGATGGCCTGTCCAAGCTGCAACGCAATGCCAAGGTGCGGGCGCAACTGGAACTGGTCGGGCTGACCGATTGGGCTGATCGCAATGTGGGCCAACTTTCCGGCGGCATGCAGCAGCGCGTGGGTCTCGCCCGGGCGTTTGCGACCGAAGCGCCGATCCTGCTGATGGACGAGCCGTTCTCTGCGCTCGATCCACTGATCCGCTCACGGCTTCAGGACGAGTTGCTTGAGTTACAGGCCAAGCTGAAGCGCACCATCATCTTCGTGAGCCATGACCTCGACGAGGCTTTCAAGCTCGGTGACCGCATCGCATTGATGGAGGGCGGGCGCATCGTGCAATGCGGTACGCCGCAGGAGATCATCGCCAATCCCGTGAACGACTATGTCGAGGATTTCGTAGCCCACATGAATCCGCTCAACGTGCTGCGCGCCATGGATATCATGACGCCCCAAATCGGCAGCGGCGTGAATGCGGTGGCGTCAGACAGCCTGCTGGGCGGCGTAATCGAGCAGTTGTCGGCCGGAGCGCCATCCGTGTGCGTCAGGGGGCCGGATGGGCAATTGGTGGGGAGTATCTTCAACCAGAATATCGTGGCGGCGCTCCGCGCCAAGCCGGCCCGACCAGGCGCCGGAACACATTAGTCGTCTGCTCTGGCGTCGAAGCGCTCGCCGCTTGATGGTGCGCCAAAGCCCGCTGGTACGACTGGCGCAGCCGTGGTCATGTCGAAGGCCTGCTTGTCGGTGACAACCTGGAGTTTGTTCAACCGCATGCGGACAACGACAAAGGTGACAATGGCCAGTTGGACGACGGCGACAAAGGCCGCCAGCGCGGCGAGACCAAACCACTGTATCGCCACGGCGGCGAGCATTGGGCCCATCGCCGAACCGACGCCATAGAGCAGCAGCAACCCGCCGGACACCTGCACGTATTCGCTACGGTCGGCCACATCGAAGACATGCGCCGAGGCGACGGCGTAGCTTGGCAGAACCGTTGCGCCGAACAGGGCAGCGAAGATCAACCATCCTCCGCTGAGCTGTGGCAGCAGGGCGACGGTGACAGAGGCGACGGTGGCGGCGAGAGTAATCCCGATCAGAACGTGGCGCCGGTCAAAGTGGTCGGACAACTTGCCGAGCGGCCACTGCGCAAGTGCGCCGCCGATGACCACCGCACTCATGAACTGAGCGGCGGACGCCAAATCTCCAGTCTTGGAAAGCGCAAAGACTGGGCCCAACGACCAGAGCGCGCCGATGGCCATGCCGGTCAGGAAGATGGCGGTGGTGCCGGCGGGCGACAGCTTGAACAGGTGCAGCGGCCGCAACCGGACCAGGCTTGGCGGCTGCGGAGCGGGCGACTGCGACAGGGCCAAGGGTACGACGGCACTGGAAATGACGATGGATGCCACTGAAAAGAGCATGAAGGACGAGGCGTCGTAGAGCGTAATCATCATCTGCCCGACAGCAGTCGCAATGTAGTTCAAGGCGACGTAGATCGAGATCATCGTGCCACGTGTTGACGATGTCGCCCGGTCATTGATCCAGCTTTCGATAATCAAATAGAGGCCGGCAAGGCAGATACCCGTGATGAAGCGGAGCAGGGCCCAGAATTGCGGCTGCGCCAGCATGGGGTAGCAGATGGACACGGCCGCGGTAATCGACACCAAAGCGGCGAAGGTGCGCGTATGGCCGACCCGGCTGAGCAGAACAGGGGTCAGCAGGCAGCCGGCGACAAAGCCCAGGTAGTAGCTCGAGCCCAGCAGGCCCAGGTCGACGGCAGAGAAGCCTTCCATGCCGCCGCGAATAGGCAGCAGCATGAGCTGCAACCCATAGCCGGTGACGAACAGGGCCTCGCTGACCAACAGCGCCGACAGAAGCAGGTAGGGTGACTTCGAGCCGGACGGGTTGGACAAGGCGGTTCCGTTCTAACGTTCAATCACCAGATCGCTGGTTGGCTTGGAGCAGCACAGCAGCATCATGCCGGCGTCGATCTCGCGCTGACGAATACCACCCTGGTGGTGCATGTCGATCGTGCCCGAAACCTTCTTGGACTTGCATGTGCCACACAGACCCTGGGTGCAGGAAGAGGGCAGGCGCATGCCGGCGCGCTTTGCCGCTTCGAGCACAGTCATATTTTCTGGCACGTCGATCTTGCGGCGTGTCTTGGTGAATTCGACCGAGTAGGTCTTGACCGTATCGGGCGCATCCAGTGCGACTTCGCCCTCGATGGCCTCGGCCTGCTCGGCGGCGGAGAGGGTCTCGAAGTTGAAGCTCTCCTCGTGGTGGTGCGTCATGTCGAAGTCCGCAGCCGCAAGCATTGTCCGCACCGCCGCCATATAGGGCGCCGGGCCGCAAACGAAGATCTCGCGGCTCATGAAATCGGGTGCGATCAGCTTGAGCTGCTCCAGCGACAGCCGCCCCATCATGCCGCTATAGAGCGCGAGCGGGTTGGCCGCTTCGCAGATCGTTGCGAACTTGAAACTGGGCGACAGCCGCGCCATCAGCTCCAGCTCCTCGCGGAAGATGATGTCGGTCACAGTGCGCGCCGAGTGCACGAAAACGATGTCCTTGGGCTCGGCCAGATCGTGATAGGTCCGCGCCATCGACATAAGCGGGGTAATGCCGCTGCCGCCGGAGAGAAACAGGTATTTCGAGGCTGGATGGGCGAAGCAGGTGAAGCTTCCCATCGGCCCCAGCGCCTTGACCGATACGCCCGGCTTGAGATTGTCGTGCAGCCAGTTGGAAACCGGTCCATTCGGCACCCGCTTGACCGTGAGCGAGATGGCGTTGGGCCGTGTCGGTGCAGCCGAGATGGTGTAGCAGCGATGGATGGTCTCGCCGCCGATATCGAAGGCATAGGTCATGAACTGACCGGGCTGGTAGTTGAACCGTCCTGGCGTCGCTGGGGTCAGCACGAAGGTTTTGACGTCATGCGTTTCCTGCCGCACCGCGCGACAGACAAGCGTATCGTCGGCCTCGCTATCCCAAAGGTTGGAGGCAAGCTCAAGCCGGTTTGCGTCGCCCAGTGACGATGTCATGCTTTACGAACTCAGATATGCGGCCATGCGACCGATGTACCAGCGCTGGAATTTCTCGACCAGCATTTCGGTATTGGGGGAGTAGGGGCCGGGCTCGTAGGCGGGGTTTTCGGCGCCGCGCTGGCACATTTCCACCAAGGCCGCGTCCTGCTGGTTGGTGGCGGTCCACACCTCGATGAGGTTGGCAATGTCGTAGTCGACGCCTTCCACCGCGTCCTTGTTGACCAGCCACTTGGTCCGCACGAGGGTGCGTCCCGCATCGAGCGGCAGGGCCGTGAAGGTTACGATGTGATCGCCCAGGAAGTGGTGCCAGGAATTGGGCTGGGTCCAGAAGGACAGGCCGCCCAGCTTGGCATTGGTGAAGGCGCCCAGCGGAATGCGGCAGGCGGCGCGGGTGTCCATGGTGTGGCTCTCGCCATTGCCGTCGAGCGGCAGGCGCTCGGTGCGGAAGCCGGTCACGCGGCTGTCGAGTTCCTCGATCTCACGAGAGGGCAGGCCCATGCCTTCCCATTCGGCATGGCTGGTCTTGCGCAAGGCGTCGTAGCGCTGGGCGTTTTCGAGATCGAGCGGGTCCATCTCTTCGGGTGCAAAGCCGAAGCCATAGGCGAATAGCGGCACCGTCAGTTCGGGGTGATTGGCCTCGCAGTGGTAGCACTCGCGATTGTTCTCGATGGTGAGCTTCCAGTTACCCATTTCGATCAGGTCGCTCTGATAGGCGATCTTGGTTTCGCGCACCTTGTGCGGCGCGATATAGGGTGCCATGCGGCTGGCGACGTCGTCGAAATCCTCGGGGGGCGTTTCGGCGAGGCAGATGAAGAGCAGGCCCTCAAGCGAGCGCAGGTGCACGGGCTTGAGGCCCTTACAGGAGGCATCGAAGTCGGCGCCCATATGGGGCGCGTGCATCAGGCGGCCGTCGAGGCCATACGTCCAGGAGTGGTAAGGGCAGACGAGGTTGCCGACGGTGGCCTTTTCCTCGTCGATCAGGCGCGCGCCGCGATGGCGGCACACATTGTGAAAGGCTCGGACTTCGTTGTCGTCGTCGCGAATGATGAGGACCGAGGCCTTGCCGATATTGACGGTGGCCACATCGCCCGGCTCTGGCACGTCCGGCTCGATGCCGACATAGATCCAGTGGCGGTAGAAGATGGCTTCCATGTCGGCTTCGAACACCTCGGGCGAGGTGTAGAAGGGGGCATCGAGGCTGTGGCCGGGTTTGCGGCCTTGGACCAGCGCTTCCAGCGTGGACACCTTATTGAGCATGCTGATCTCTCCTCAACCGAGATGAGCAGCAAAGTCCCCGCTTTTTGCGGCTTTGTCTTGATGCGGGGCGACAGCTCCTTTAGATTTTGCGACATTATATTCGTCGGGGTGGCGTGGTGCAGCAGAGTTCCGGTCCGCAGGTCTTCGGCTTCATGCTGACCGATCAGTTTTCGCTGATCGCCTTCACGGCAGCGATCGAGGTGCTGCGGCTGGCCAATCGGGCTGCCGGCCGGAAACTCTATGAGTGGCAACTCTATTCGGCCGACGGCAAAAGTGCGGTGGCCTCCAGCGGGGTGGCGGTCAGCGTGGACAGGTCGTTCCGCGATGCTCCCAACATGGACGCGGTAGTGGTGTGCGCCGGCGTCGATGTGCAATTGATCGACCACCGCGATCTCATCACCGTCATCAGGCGGTTGAATAAGTTCGGCGCGGCGCTGGGGGCGGTGTGTACCGGTACTTACGTGCTGGCCAAGGCGGGGCTGCTCGACGGGTTCCGCTGCACCATCCACTGGGAGAACCGGCCCGGCATCCAGGCGGATTTCCCCGATCTCGACTTTGGCGACGAGCTGTTCGAGATCGACCGGGATCGCTTTACCTGTGCGGGCGGGGTGGCCGCCGCCGACATGATGCTGTCGCTGATCAAGCGCGATCACGGTGAGGCGGTGTCGAGCGCGGTGACCGACCAACTGATCCACCATCGTATCCGCGAAGCCAGCGAGCGGCAGCGCATGGATTTGCGGACGCGGCTGGGCGTGGCCGATCCCAAGCTGCTGCGGGTCATCGCGCTGATGGAGCGATCGATCGAGCGGCCGCTGACCATCGCGCAATTCGCCCGCAGCGTGGCGCTGTCGCCGCGGCAGCTCGAGCGCCTGTTCCTCAAGCATCTGGGCTCCTCGCCCAACCGGCACTACATCGGCATCCGCCTCACCCATGCCAGCCAGCTGCTGCGGCAGACCCGCATGCCCATCCTCGACGTGGCCATGGCCAGCGGCTTCAGTTCAGCGTCGTATTTTTCACAGAGCTACCTGGAGCGTTTTGGCCACAGCCCGAGCGCCGAGCGCAAGGCGGCGGTGGGCTGATCGCCGCCAAGGCGCGGCATGACAAAACGCCGCCCGGCCGGAGGCGTAGCGGCTATTGAGATCGCGCCGCTTCGGCCACTTCGCCCAAACCATCCGCGCCGCATCGGGGCCAGCAGTTCAGAGACGACCTTACCTTTCGGCCTTATCATCGCTGCCGATCTTCTGGGTCGTCCTTGATGGCGACGAAGCGCGCGACCTGCTCGCGGATGGCGGTTTCCGTGGGTAGGCGCTCCATCGAGCTGGCGCCGTAGAAGCCGTGGCACAGTGACGTGCGGGCCAGGACATAGGCTGCATCGTCTGGCATGGCGATGGGGCCGCCGTGGCAGAGGACGATGACATCGGGATTGACGCTGCGGGCGGCCGCGGACCAGGCGTCGATCTCAGCGATGCACTGATCCAGTGTTTTAGCGGTCTGTGCGCCAATGGCCCCGCCGGTGGTCAAGCCCAGATGGCAGACGATGATATCAGCGCCGGCCTTGGCCATTTTGGTGGCGTCGTCGGTGCTGAAGACATAGGGCGTGGTCAGCATACCCTTGGCCCCCGCGCGGGCGATCAGCTCGACCTCGAGGTCATAGCTCATGCCGGTTTCTTCCAGATTAGCCCGGAACACCCCGTCGATCAGTCCGACGGTAGGGAAGTTCTGCACGCCGGCAAAGCCGAGGGCGATGAGCCGGTCGAGAAACTGATCGGGCAGCATGAACGGGTCGGTGCCGTTGACGCCGGCCAGAACCGGCGTGTGGCGGACCACGGGCAGCACTTCGTGTGCCATCTCCACGACAATGTCATTGGCATTGCCATAGGCGAGCAGGCCCGCCAGCGAGCCGCGCCCGGCCATGCGATAGCGGCCCGAATTGTAGATGACGATGAGGTCGATGCCACCGGCCTCTTCGGCCATGGCGGAGAGGCCGGTGCCGGCGCCGCCGCCGATAATGGGGCGGCCCGCCGCGATCTTGGTGCGGAGGCGGGCGAGGATTTCGGGCTTGGTCGGGCGGGTCATATTCAGGCTATCCATTGGCGATCTGGCGGAAATTGTCGGCTAAGGCGGCGGCGAATTGCGGGTCGTTGATGTGAAGGTCGAGTTCGACGAGGCGGCGGTTCGGCGCAGCGACCCAGCTTGAGCGGATGGCGTCGAACAGAGCTGCATCGGCGTCCGGATCATAGAAGGGCTGTCCCGGCGCATCGATGGCCGAGACGCCACGCAAAGGCAGCAGAAACCGGACGGGACCTTCCATGCGGTTGAGGCGCGCGACGATGAAATTCCCGATGGCGCGGTTCTCCTCCGGCGTGGTGCGCATCAGGGTCACTTGGGCATTGTGGACGTGCAGCTTGCGATTGGCAAACTGGGCGGGCACGGTTTCGCGGGCACCGAAATTGACCATGTCCACGGCGCCGACCGAGCCCACATAGGGCAGACCCGTTCGGATCGCGGCGCCGAAGCGGTCCTCGGTGGCGGGAAAGACCCCGCCGACCAGCAGGTCCGGTACCTCGGTGGTGGTCACATCGATCAGTCCGGCAACGAGGCCGCTATCGGCGAGCTTTTCCATCGATTGCCCGCCGACGCCGGTCGCGTGAAAGATGTAGACTTCGTGGCTGGCCTCCATGATCTGCCGCACTGATGTGACGCAGGCGGTGGTGACGCCGAACATCGTCATTCCCAGGCCCGGCCTGTCGCTGGCGGCAGCGACGACCGGATGGAGCGCCATGCCGGCAGCCGCATGGGCGGCGTTGCCGATGACCTTGCGCGAGATGGCGTTGAGGCCTGCCACGTCGACCACCGAATACATCATGGCTAGATCGTTGGGCCCCACATAGGGCGCGGTGTTGCCCGAGGCGACGGTGGAGACCATCAGCTTGGGCATGCCGATGGGCAGCGACCGCATCGCCTCGGTGACCAGCGCGGTATTGCCGGTGCCGCCAAGGCCCAGCACGGCGCCGATATCGGTTCGGGTCGCGAGATAGGCGGTGAGGGCGCGGGCCATGGCCGAGACCGCCCGGCCGCGATCGGTCAATCCCAGCACCGCGGCGGCGCCCGCGGGATGGTGGGCGGCAATCTCTAGTGCCGAAATGTCGGCGCCGCCGCCGACGCCCTGCGTGCCCACATCGAGCAAGATGGCACTGGCGCCCGCCTGGCGCACCGCCTCGGCGGCAAAGCGCAGTTCAGGCCCTTTCGTGTCCATCGTCCCGACCACGTAAACCCTGGCCATCCTCGTTCCTCCCATCCTGCGACGCCTGTACCGGCGCCTTGTTCTGAGCATGCAAAATTCTTAACTGGCGTTTTCCATCTTGTATACTCTTCAAAATATTGTATGCAATAGCGCAACGAGAGACCGGAACGACCATGAACGCACCCCGCCACCTGACGCTGCGCGAGCGCATCTACGAGGAAATCGTACGGATGATCGTGTCGGGCGAACTGCCAAGTGGCACCCCGTTGGACGAAAAGGCGCTGACCGAAAAGCTGCAGGTGAGCCGGACGCCGTTCCGCGAGGCACTAGGCACCCTGGCCAAGGAAGGCCTGATCGAGATCAAGCCCTATCGCGGCTTCTATGTGCGCAGCTTCTCGCGCAAGGAAGTCGAGGACCTCTACGAGCTGCGCAAGACACTGGAATGCTTCGCCGTCCAGCTCGCCGTGCCCCATATGAGCGACCGGCATATCCAGACCTTCGAGCGCATTCTCGACGAAGCCGTGGCCGCGCTGGAGGACGGCGACCTGGCGGTTTATGGCGCTCGCGACCGGGTGTTCCACGAGACCATTGCCGAACTCTCGGGCAATGCGGCGCTGATCGAAACGCTCAACCGACTGGCCCTGCAAATCCAGATCGGCCGCACCATTGCCAATGAAAGCAAGGACTTCGCCAAGCGCGCCGCAGAGGAGCGCGACGAGATCCTGGCGGCCTTCCGTGCCCGCGACATCGCCCGCGCCACTGCGCTGATGGATATCCACATTTCCGACGTTCAGCGCGCCGTTCTCGAACGCTTCCGCCAAGAAGAAGCGAACAAAGCCTAGCCGCAAAGCCGGCATCCAGAATGCACCAAGACGCAGTGCCGAAAAACGGCACGCCCAACAGGAGGATGAAATGCAAAGACGAGTATTAATGGCGTCTGCCCTTGCGGCATTCGCTGCTGCCGGCGCGCTCGGCACCGTCACCGCTGCCCAGGCGCAGACCCTGGTGATGTGGGGGCCCGAACAGATCACCGAGCCACTGGTCGCTGAACTCTGGAACGGCATCAAGGCCGAGTTCGAGGCCGCCAATCCCGGCGTCACCGTTGAGTTCATGCCGCCGACCGGCAATATCTCGGACGGAGCCGTGCAGGCGGCGATCCAGTCTAATGCCGGCCCGGACGTGATGCTGACCAATTCGGGCGTTGCCCGCGTGTCCACGGTCGTCAACGCTGCCCTTGTGGCGCCACTGACGGCTGCCTACACCGAGCGCGGCTGGGCCCAGCAGATTTATCCATGGCTCTATGAAGAGCTGAAGTCGCAGCGCGGCGGCGAAATCTACGAGGTGCCGGATGGGCTCGATGCCCTGGGCATCTGGTATCACAAGGACATGTTCGCGGAAAACCAGTGGGCCATTCCGGCGACCTATGCCGATTTCCTGACGCTGATGGGCCAGATGAAGGAAAAGGGCATCAACCCCATCGCCATCGGGCCGCGCACTGCCGGTAGCGCCGGGCACCTGTTTGGCAATCTGCTGCAGGCCGCCAGCGGTACCCCTGTTGTGGGCGAGGCTATCGCCGGCGAGCTGGACTGGACCGACCCCTCGATCGCACTGGGCGCGGTGCGACTGCGTGAGCTGGTGGATGCCGGCTACATCGACAAGGAAATGGCGGCGCTCGATCTCGATGGCGCGGCCCGCCTGTGGTTCAACAAGCGCGCGGCGATGTTCGTCGCCGGGCCCTGGTTCACCGCCAATGCCCGCAATGCCGGCTATGACCTCACCAATGCCGGATATGCCTCAATGCCGAGCGATATCGGGGCGGCCATGCCCACCGGTGGCGTTGGCTGGAGCTGGATGATCCCCGCCAATTCCAAGCAGCCGGAGCTGGCCATGAAATGGATCGACTTCATCCTGTCCGAAGACGTGATGAAGCGCCGGGCCGAAAATCCGGCCAGCACCATGCTCTATCCGCGTGCCATCAAGGACTACAATCCGCCCACGCAGATCCTGGCTGAAATCTTCAGCACGGCCGCCGGCGGGGTCGGCTACAATCCCAGCGTCTATCTGCCGGCGAGCGTGGTCGATACCTACTTCCAGGTCATCCAGGGGCTGATCAGCGCCCAGATCACCGGTGAAGAAGGCATGGCGCAGATCCAGGCCAAGATGGCAGAGGCGCAATAGCGCCTCTCCCCCGAACGCGTGAACCTGGCGGGCCCACTTTCTCATGACTCCTCTTCCAACCATCGGCAAGGACACGGACGGCCACGCCGCCCGTGTCGTCCATCGGCGCAGACCGGGCGGTGCTGCCGGGCAGGATCGTCTGCTCTCGGCGCTGCCACTGATGCTGCCGGCGCTGGCGGTCTACGCAGTGTTCACGCTCGCCCCCATCGCCCTGACGCTGTGGCTGAGCTTCACCGACTCGCGCGGGCTCAACACCAGTGCCAGCTTCGTCGGCCTCGACAATTACCGCCGCGCCGCGTTCGACCCGATCGTCTGGCAAAGCCTTGGCCACACTTTCCTGTGGCTGCTCTATCACCTTGTGCTGGCTGTCGGACTGGGGCTCGGACTGGCGCTTGCCATCGGGCGGCTCAGGAGGACGCATGTATTCTTTCGCACGGCGTTCTTCCTGCCCCATCTGGTGTCGCTGGCGGTGGTAGGGGTCATCTGGGCCAATATCTACGATCCCTTCTATGGCCTGCTGAATACCGGCTTCGAGCAGATGGGCCTCGGCAACTGGACGCAGGGCTGGCTTTCGGATCCGCTGCTGGTGTTGTTCTCAGTCAATGTTGCCAGTTCCTGGCAGGGTTTCGGGCTCTACATGCTGCTCTTCATCGCCGGCCTGCAGAACATCGACCACTCGCTTTATGAAGCCGCAGACATCGACGGCGCTACCGCCTTCCAGAAGCTGATCTATGTCACTCTTCCGGGACTGGCCGAGGTGATGACCTTTGTGGTGTCGCTGGCGCTGATCAACGGGCTCAAGGGCTTTGCCACGGTCTTCGTGATGACCGATGGCGGGCCGTTCTACCAGAGCGAGCTGATCACCACCTACATCTACCGCCTCGCCTTTTCGGCGCAGGATCATGGCCTGGCGGCGGTGCTGTGCATCCTGCTCAGCGTGCTGGCCATCGCCATCACCATTGCCTTCAACCGCTGGCGCGCGAGGCTTGCACGATGAGTGTCCGCAAACGCGAGTGGCCGGTCGCGCTGGCGCTGCTGCCCGTTTTCATCATCATCCTGGGGCCCTTCGGCTGGTTGCTGATGTCCAGCCTCAAGACCGAGGCCGAGATCGGACAGGCCAATCCCTTCGCCCTGCCGGCGCAGTTGATGTGGCAGAACTATGCCGATGCCTGGCAGATCGGCGGCTTTGGCGAACTGATTGTCAACAGCCTGATGAACCTGGCGGGTGTGGTGGCGCTGACACTCATCACCTGCGCCCCGGCGGGCTACGCGCTGGCCAAGATACGGTTTCCCGGGCGAGAATGGATGTTCTACGCCATCATCTTCGGGCTCACCATTCCAGTCCAGGCGATCGTTATCCCGCTCTACCAGGTGCTGTTCAACCTGGGGCTGATCAATTCACTGGTCGGCATCACCTTGGCGCAGGTGAGCAACGGCATCCCCTTCGGCATCTTCCTGATGCGCAGCTTCTTCATCGGCGTGCCCGACGAGCTGGTGGAGGCCGCCAAGATCGACGGGGCCAACCACTTCCAGATCCTGCTGCAAGTGATGCTGCCGCTCTCGACGCCGGCTTTGCAGGCGCTGGTGATCATCTCGGCGCTGTCTACCTGGAACGATTTCTTCCTGCCGCTGATCGTCTTGATTAGTCCGGATGTGCAGACGCTGCCGCTGGGGTTGGTGCGCTTTGCTTCGACCTATGCCTCGCAGTTCCGACTGGTCTTCTCGGGGACAGTGATCACCTTCCTGCCGATCATCCTGCTCTACCTCATCACCCAGAGGCGCTTCACCGAGGGCCTCACCCAAGGCGCATTGAAAGGCTGACCGATGCCGCATCACGTCCCGCGGGAAATCCGCTACAATTTCGAATATGAGCGGCGGCTCAAGGCCTGCTTCATCGGGGCAGGGGGCCACGCCTATCGCAATGTCTACCCCACTTTCCGCTATGCCCCGGTCGACCTGGCCGCGATCTGCGATCTCGACGCGGCGCGAGCTCAAGGCTTCGCGCGGGTCTTCGGCGGCGAACGGACCTATACCGACCATCACCAGATGCTGGCTGCCGAGAAGCCGGACGTGGTGTTCATCGTCACCAACTATACCGAGGACGGCCACGTTCGCGCGACCGAACTGGCCCGTGACTGCGTGCTATCAGGAGCGCATGTGTGGATGGAAAAGCCCACCGCAGCGAGCCGCGCCGAGGTCGAAGCGCTGCAGGCGCTGAGTGCGCAAACCGGCATGAAGGTCATGACCGGGCTCAAGAAGACCTTTTTCCCGGCCATCGAAAAGCTCAAGGATATCATCGAATCCCCTGGCTTCGGCACGCTGTCGGCGCTGACCGTGCGCTATCCGCAAAGCCTGCCAAAGCCGAGCGAGCGACGCGATCTGGTCGCCATGCAGAGCTTTCTTGACCACATCTATCATCCGGGCTCGATCATCCATTTCCTGGGCGGGCCGATCGAACGGGCGACCTTCGAATGGGCGGCCAATACCGGCGGGACCGTCGCGGTTCTGCGCTTCAAGTCCGGCGCCATCGGCTCGCTGCATTTCTCGGCGGCGCAGAGCTGGGCGGCGCCGTTCGAGCGAGTGGAAGCCATCGGCGAGTGGAGCCACGCCATCGTCGAGAACGGGGTCAAGCTGACCCACTACCGGCAGGCGGACCTGCCAAGTTATGGGCGCGCATCGAGCTGGATCCAGCCCGAGGAGAGCGCGGCCTTGCTCTACGAGCCCGAATTCTCGCTGGGCCAGCTCTACAACAACAACATGTTCTCGCTCGGCTATGCGCCTGAGGTGCTGCATTTCTGCGAGGCGGTGCTGGAGAACAGGCCGCTGGGCAAGGGCACGCTCGAAGCGGCCCTCGAGATCATGAAGCTGTTCGATTTCTACAGCCAGACCCCCGAAGGCGTCACCAAGGCGATCTGAGCGCAAGGAGCATTTGAGCAATGAGTGCCGATAGTTTTGTATCCAGGGCGGTTGATGGCGAGCGCGTGCCCACCAGCTGGGGCGAACTCAACTGGAAGATCACCGGTGAGAACATGGCTGGCGCCGAGATGACCTTTGGCACCTGCTTCATCCATCCCGGCCAGCGCAATCCGCTGCATTCGCACCCGAACTGCGAGGAGTTCCTCTACATCGTTTCGGGCAGTTGCGAGCACAAGCTGGGCGACGACACGGTGTTGCTGGGGGCAGGGGACGTTATCCGCATTCCGCAAGACGTCCGGCATTGGGCGCGCGCCTTGGGACCCGAACCCGTCTTTGCGTTGATCATGTTTTCCACCGGCCAGCGCCGCGCCGTGGATCACGAAGGCGGCGGCGTCGCCTGAGAATTTGGAGTTTTGACATGGCTGCGATCACGCTCGAAGGCGTTCATAAATCCTACGGCAATGTGCCGGTCGTCCACGGCGTCGACATCGAGATCGCCGATGGTGAATTCGTGGTGCTGGTCGGGCCCTCGGGCTGCGGCAAGTCCACGCTGCTGCGCATGGTGGCCGGGCTTGAGACCATCACCGACGGCACGTTGCGCATCGACGGGCGGGTGGTCAACGATGTCGCGTCCAAGGATCGCGACATCGCCATGGTGTTCCAGAGCTATGCGCTCTATCCGCATATGAGCGTGGCGCAGAATATGGGCTTCTCGCTCAAGCTGCGCGGCGTCGCCAAGGCCGATATCGACCGGCAGGTCCTGCGAGCAGCACAAATCCTGGCCCTGGAACCCTATCTGGAACGCCATCCGCGCGAATTGTCGGGCGGACAGCGGCAGCGTGTTGCCATGGGGCGCGCCATCGTGCGCGATCCGCAGGTGTTCCTGTTCGACGAACCGCTCAGCAATCTCGATGCCAAGCTACGCGTGCAGATGCGTGCCGAGATCAAGGCGCTGCACCAGCAGCTCAAGATCACCACAGTCTATGTCACCCACGACCAGACCGAGGCGATGACCATGGCCGACCGGATCGTGGTAATGCAGGGCGGGCATGTCGAACAGTCCGGCGCCCCGCTCGAACTGTACGACCGCCCTGCCAATGTCTTTGTTGCCGGCTTCCTCGGGTCGCCAGCCATGAATTTCATCCGGGGTACACTCGTCGCCGGCGAACGGCCGGGACTGCGCCTTGATGACGGTTCTGTGGTCGAGGTGCGCGCATTTCCGGCGGCGCTGGCCGGCAAGGACGTCATTTTCGGCATCCGCCCCGAGGACATCGAGATCGTCCCCGATGGTGGCCTCACGGCTACCGTCGGCATTGTCGAGCCGACGGGAGCCGAAACCCATGTGATGGCGCGGGCCGCGGGGCAGGGCGTGACACTGGTTCGCAACGACCGGGTGGCAATTACGCCCGGCCAGCAGATCGGCCTGCAGTTCCTCGCGCCACGCAGCCACTTCTTCGACGCAGAGAGTGCGCGCCGCCTGGTCATCTAGGCTCGGCAATCGTGCGACCAGCGATGCTACCCGCCTCTATACCGGCTCTGTCGCCTTGTCGCGTGTGTGCCAGGCGTCATCACGCCACTCCCGTACCGTCACCGCGATGCGCTCGGAATTAATGTCGATCAGGTTATACGCATTGGGTTCGCCGCGTAGACGTGTCGAGATAGCCGACGATGCCTGCGCGATCAGGATCGGTGCCACCGTAGACTTGCTCAGTCCCATCGGTTGCCCTTCACGCGCTGCGGCCTTGCTTTCGTGCTTTCGCACGTAGGACAGGTGGAAGTGGCCTGACAGGACCAACCGGACACCCAGACTTGCGAAGGTCTCGAGCGCGTCGTCCGCGCGTTTTACCCGCTTGGTTTTCTGCAGCATAGGCTGGGTTGGGAACAGCAGAGGGTGATGCGCCACGATGACGCGAACGGCATCTGGCGAGGCTTTGTCGAAGCGTTGCTCCAGGTCTTCCAACTGCCCCCGCGAAATGGTGCCATGGCCCCAGTTCCACTCCAGTCGGGCCCGGCGAGACGTACGCATGCCAACAAGGGCCACGCCATCCATTTCGAGAAACGGTTCAAGGTCGTCCGAAATGTAGCGACGGTAGAGGCCATAGGGATTGATGAAACGACGAAGGATGTTGACCGCCGGAACGTCATGGTTGCCGGGAACGGCGAATACCGGTGCGTTCAGCTTGTCGAGAAATGCGCGAGCCTGCTCGAACTCTTCCTTCGTGCCGATCTGGGCAAAATCACCGCTCGCCACGATCAGATCGGGCGCCTGCGCGTTTATGTCATCGGCGAAGCCCTCGGCGAGTGCGGGGTCGTGATGGCCGAAATGAAGGTCGGATATATGCAGGATCTTCATGCTGCCACCGCCGATGCGGCCGTAGCGGCGGGTACGATCACGGACAGAGCCTTGGGTCTGATCGTGAATTCGAGTGGGGTTTGCATAGTCTCTACCTCACCGTCGAACATGACCTTGATCAGGTCCTTGCGCATATCGATGGTGACAGCGCGCACGCTCTCGACGCTCAACGCCTCGTCATTGCGCCAGTTTCCCAGCAACATCCCTGTCGTCAGGCGTAGGACATCGCGCAGCGTAAAGTGCCGCAGAACGTACAGTGTCAGCGTCCCACGGTCCAAGCTGTGACGTGAGAAGAACTGGCCGAGGCCTTCATCATAGGCATTGCTCGCCACCGCGATGGCTTGAACGCGCTCAATGCGCCGAAGGCCGTCGATCGGATCGATCACCACCGGGATACGCTTGGCTCTCGCCAGCCGACGGAAGAAATAGCGCAAGAGGCCGATCTTGGCAGCCGTACCCTGCCTGCCCCGAATATGCTCGCGCCCGGCAGCGACACCGGGGATCAACCCGACGACCACCTTGTGCAGGAACACACGACCATTGACCTCGCCAACATCGATGCGGTGGCTTTGTCCCGTCGCCAGGGCTGCAACGGCCGCCGGCAGGTCAAGCGGAACGCTCAGATCCTTTGCGAGCGCGTTGACGGTGCCGAGCGGCAGGATGGCAAGGCTTTTGTCGGTGTCGACAAGTTTTGCTGCGAGCGCCGTGATCGTGCCATCGCCACCGGCAGCCACAATGGTCGCCGCACCACTGGCCATCGCATCGTTGATGCGCAGTTCCAGACTGACATCGGAGCGGGCATCGATGGTTGCTTGGAGGCCGTGGAGTTCGAATAACGCGCCAAGGGCATCAGCCGTGACGCCCTTGGCGCTGGCTGTTCCCGCGTTGGCATTGAGAATGACGTAGAAGGAAGCGACAGTCATGATAATCGGGCCCCGCACCAAACTGTGCATGTCCGGAACGTGTCTGGTTCCAGTACGTTGCGTTCTGGTTCAGGAAGCGTCGAAAAATGTTCAACCGACTGGTCAGTTCACGTCATGTCCAAAAGGCACATGCCTTCGTTACCCGGGAAGCCCCCCTGCTGGCGGCAATCGCCATCATCGGCGGACTGATTTTGGCCTTCCTGCAGATTGCCGACGAAATGGTCGAAGGCGAGATGGAGGCATTCGACCGATCCATCCTGATGCTGTTCCGTGACCCCGCCGACATCGACCAGGTGGTTGGGCCGGCATGGGTACAGGAGATGGTTCGGGACGTCACGGCGCTGGGCAGTTTCTCCTTGCTTGGGCTCATAGTCCTGGCGGTATGCAGCTACCTGTTATTGGCCAAGATGCGTGAAGCTGCACTGCTTGTGCTCGTTTCAGTGATCGGCGGCACCATTCTCAGCACGCTCCTCAAGATGAGCTACAACCGCCCCCGACCCGATCTCACCACTATGTCACATCAATTCACGGCCAGCTTTCCCAGCGGCCACGCCATGCTGTCGGCTGTCACTTTCCTGACGCTTGGAGCATTGATGGCACGCTTTGCACCCACGCGCCCCTTGCAGATCCTGAGCATTTCCGCAGCGTTGTTTCTGACGGTCATCGTTGGTGTTAGCCGTCTCTATATGGGAGTGCATTATCCCAGCGACGTGTTGGCCGGATGGTCGCTTGGGGCGGCGTGGGCATTGCTATGCAGCACGGTGGCCGCTTTGCTGCAGCGTCGTGGTGCTGTGGAGCGGCCGGCCTAGGCTTTTCCTAAACCGGCCAGACCAACAACAGCATTGGAACTGCCACCAAGACGACCAAGAAAGAGAGGGGGAGGCCGAGGCGCCAGTAATCGCCAAACCGATACCCTCCGGGACCCATAACGAGTGTGTTGCACTGATGGCCGATGGGCGTGAGGAAGTCGGATCCCGCGCCAATGGCAACGGCCATCAGGAAGGCTTCTGGTTGATAGCCGAGGTCCGTAGCAAAGGTTGCCGCAATCGGCGCCATGACTAGCACAGTTGCCGCGTTGTTGAGAAACGGCGTGACAGCCATGGCTGTCACCATAAGCAAGGCTATGGCCCCAAAGGATGGCAGCACACTCGCGGTTCCCGACAACCAGCCTGCAATAAGGTCCGTAGCGCCCGTGGTTCGCAAGGAATCGCTGACCGGTATAAGCGCGGCGAGCATGATCAAAATGGGCGCGTCTAGATGTGAATAGACGTCGCGCACTGGCACAGTTCGCGTAAGAACCATCAGCAGTGCTGCCGCGAAGAAGGCGAGCGGTACCGAGACGAGGCCTAGTGCCGTGCTTCCCATTGCCAAGGCCAGAATGACGAGAGGCACCAAGCCATTTCGGACTGTTCCAAGCTTTAGATTGCGCTCAACCAGCGGGAGGCAGTCCCACTGTCGCAAAAGCTCGGGTAATTCCTTCAGGTTTCCCTGAAGGACAATGACATCCCCGTTCTGAAACTTGATCTCGGCAAGGCGCTCGGTGAACCTTTTGTCCCGGCGGCTGATGGCGAGCAGGTTGAGGCCCGTCATGTCGAACAGGGTCAATTCGCGGGCGCTACGGCCGATAAGGCTGGATTGCTCGCCGACGATGGCCTCGACGACCCCGGTGCTATCAGAAGCCAGCTTGGCATCTCGACGCTTGGAGAAGGCGAGCTTTCCCTGCGCAACGATTTTATCGAGTGCATCCGGCTCACCTTCCAGCAGGAGCAGCTCGTCTTCCTTCACAATGGAATCAGGAAGCGGCAATCGGCGCTTTCCGTTGGCGGCGACAATGCCGGTTATCATGGCCTGACCGCCACCCAACCGCTGCACCTCGGCTACAGTCTGGCCGATGCTAGGCGAGTCCGCCGGTACACGAGCCTCAGTGGTGTAGTTCTTGATCTCAATAGCTTTGTCCATTGAAGCGCTCTGATTTGCGCGTTCCGGGAGCAGGCGGTAGCAAAGTGCCAGAAAGATCGTACCAGCGAGAGCCAACGCGGCGCCCACCGGCGTAAAGTCAAACATGGAAAAGGGGATCCCGGTGAGATCCTCTCGAGCGCGGGAAACGATAATGTTGGGTGACGTGCCGATTTGAGTCATCAGCCCGCCGAGAAGCGAACCAAACGACATAGGCATCAGGAACAGCGATGGCGACACTCCCGAATTACGCGCCATCTGGAATGCGATGGGGATCATGATAGCGAGGGCGCCAATATTCTTGATGAACGCCGACAACACCGTGACGATCACAACCAGGAGGATCAATTGAGCACGTGGAGTGCTCACATTTGGCGCGAACCGCCGGACAGCAACCTCCATGATGCCCGAGCGAGCAACAGCGGCGCTGACAATGAGTGCACTGCCGACGATCACGACGATGTCGTCGGACAACCCGGAAAAGGCATCCTCTGGCGCGACTATTCCCACCGTGACGGCCGCCAGCAAGGCCCCTGCAGCGACCAGGTCGTAGCGCCACCGGCCCCAAACGAATGCGACCATCATGAGAAAGATGATGCCGAAGGCAAGAAGCTGTGGGGTTGTCATGCATTTGTCTCCAGAACGAAACCTCAACGTTGCTGATGACGAAAGGCGCTCTAGGTAGCCAGGATTTTTTCACTCAGCTGGTGACTGCCGCGGCAACCATTTGGTTGGCGCCGACTTCGGTGTGCATGGGAAAATGCGAAGGCGATGGCGTAACGGCCGATCGAGTGGAGCCATGACCGAGCAGTTGCCGCCCATCATAGCACCGACGCTACCGACCAATTCGGTCGAGGCCACTAATCTGATGATCCACTATTATCGGGCCGAGATGACCCGCATGAATGCGTGGCGCGCGCGACTGGATCTCACAAGCAACTGGGCCATCACCGTCGTGGCAGGCCTGTTGTCCGTGTCACTGTCCAACCCGAGCGCTCATCACGGGCTCATCCTGTTCGCCATGTTGATCATTCTGCTGATGCTCTTCGTCGAAGGACGTCGCTACCGATTCTATGATGTCTATCGAATGCGCATCAGGCAGTTTGAACGGCACTACTTTGGCCAGTTCTTCCAGGCCGATCCGCAGGGCGGCCCAGAACCGTGGCTGGTCATGTTGGCCCAGGACTTGCGACATCCCAAGTTCCGGATCAGTTTGGCACTTGCGCTTCGGCGGCGGTTACGACGGAACTATATCTGGATGTTCTTGATCTTGCTGCTCGCTTGGATGGTCAAGATCGGATCTCCCGATCTTCAGGCGGGCGCTGCTTTAGATCCCATGCGATCTGTTGAAACGATTGTCGGCCACGCCTCCATCGGCTCAGTGGCAGGCTGGATCGTGGTGGTGGCGGTGGTCTGCTTCTACGGGGCCTTGGGAGCGGCCAGTTTGCGTGGAAAGGACCGAGGTGCAGATGAGGTGCACGTTTGAGCTCAGGAGGCCAAGACGGCTGGGCGAACTTGTCGACAATGAGCAACTGAAGCTGGTATCCTTGGGCACCTGAACGCTCGGAGAACGAACCTACACGTTGTACCTTCTTGCGGTCTCTAGGGCATCATCCGCTTGGCGATGCCGTCTCGCTTGATCAGGCCATGATAAAGTGCGGCGCCGATGTGGAGTGCAATCAGCGCAATGAGCGGGAAGCGTAATAGGGCGTGAAGTTGCTTGGCTGTGTTCGCCAGGCTATCGGACCGCGGCACCAGGTTCCGCACGCCAAACCGATCGAAGGCCTCAAGCGGGAAGCCGCCGGCTGCGACGCGGATGAAGCCGGAGATCGCCATTGCCAGGAGCAGGCCATAGAGCAGCCAGTGGGTGGCCTCGGCGATATTCCGCTGTAGATGGGGAATGCTGTCGGGTAGTGGCGGCGGGGGGTTAAGCAGGCGGTAGGCCAGTCGCACGGCCACCAGCAGCAGAAGCACTACGCCAATATTCTTGTGAAATATGAACAGCGGGTCTTGAAGCCAGCGCTCGATCCCCGGTGTCAGCATGATCAACGCTGCGGGAATAGTCAGCAGAACCAGCAGGACAGTCAGCCAATGAAAGACTTTGGCGAGAGGCTTGTAGGCACCCGCATCGGTCACTTTCCGTCTCCATGCTTCATTGAACCGCACGGGCCCGTGTTTCGTAGTATGACATGATTGTCGCAGTTCGACGACATGGTCCGGCATGATTGAAACGGAAACATCGCGACGCATACCCAAGGCCTGGTTTCGAGGGCGCATGTCAGTGTTCGCCCGGTACCTGGTCGCCTGTCTCATGCTTGCACCAGCGGCGCTGGCACTTGGCTTGAAGCTGACGGATGCAGGCGTGGGTGCTGCTGCGGCGCTCCTGGCCTTTGCGGCTATGGCGGGCACCGCGGGGTACGGCCTGCAGCGCCACTATCCGCATGATCGCTTGGGCATTGCCAACATCATCACGCTCGCAAGAAGCGCCATCATCGCGGGTTTGTGCGGACTGTTGGCGGTGCCTGGGGGTTTGGCCGCCAGCGATCAACTGGCTTGGACCGTTCTTGCTATCGCCATCTTCTCGCTCAGCCTTGATGGCGTCGACGGCTACTTCGCACGTCGGCAGGGGTTAACCTCAGGATTTGGCGCGCGCTTCGATATGGAGATCGACTCTGTCTTTGGCCTCCTGCTCGCCCTCCTATGCTGGCAATCGGGCAAGGCCGGGCCATGGGTTCTGATCCTCGGCGGAATGCGGTATCTGTTCCTGGCTGCGGCGCTGGCCTGGCCATGGCTTCTGGCACCGCTGCCAGAACGGTTTAGCCGCAAGGCGATCTGTGTCGTGCAGATAGCGGTGTTGATTGCGTTGCTGGCGCCCGTCATCAGCGGGCCGCTGTCCTGGACGATTGCTGCAGTCGGCACCTCGCTTCTCACATTCTCCTTTGGCCGTGACGTCGTCTGGTTGGCGAGGCATCGCTCTTGACCCGGATGCGCCCTGGCATTGTCAGTCTCCTGATTGCCGGCCTCGCGATCTATGCCGTTCTCGTTCAACCGAACCACCCTGACGCGTTGGTCCCGACCATGCTGCTGCAGCTGCCGCTGGAGTGGTTCGCGATCGTTGCCCTGGTGGTGGCACTACCGGCGGGCAGTATCCTGAGCTATGCCACGCGGGCCGCGCTCGTCGTCGTTCTGACGCTCGTTTCGGTGCTCAAATTCGCTGATCTCGCGACCTTCACGGCGTTCAACCGCGCATTCAACCCGCTCATGGACCTGCCACTCGCCGATGCGGCTTTACGGCTGGCAGCAGGCTCGGTGGGTTGGCCACTGGCGATCGTCCTTGCGGTGGCTATCGCCCTCATACCGTTCGGGATAGCAGCGCTGCTCTGGTGGAGTACGGGGAGGATCAACCGTTTCGAACCGGATAGGCGAGCACGCCTTGGTGCTGGCGTTCTTGGCGTTGCGGCATGCCTGTGCATCGTCGCGGAGGTCGGCGCGTCGCAGAAGGCCTGGACCCTGCCGCTCGATCTGCCCGGCGAGAGTTTTTCAACGCAACTTGCCCTGAATCGGACCACGACCTACCGGGCGCTTTATGCCGATCTTGCGGCTTTCGAGACTGAGGCGCAGACCGATCCCTTCGCCGGACGCGCCAATCTCTTCGAGCGTTTGTCCGGGCGGGATGTGTTCGTCATCTTCATCGAAAGCTATGGGCAGGCCGCCCATCGACTGCCCCTTTACGCCCCGACCCATCTGGCCCGGTTGCAGGAGGCAGAGGGCAAACTGGCTGCCGCAGGGCTCGCCATGCGTTCGGCGTGGCTCACATCGCCGGTGGCCGGTGGGCAGAGTTGGCTCGCCCATGCGACGGTCGCCTCAGGTCTCTCCATCGACAACCAGGCGCGCTACCGGGCCATGCTGGCGAGTTCGCGCCCGTCACTCTACGATCTGGCGCAGACGGTGGGTTACCGGACAACTACCATCATGCCGGCCATAACGCTGCCGTGGCCCGAGGCGCAGTTTATGGGGTTCAACGCCATCTATGAGGCTGTCGATCTCGACTACCAGGGCGAGGCGTTCAACTGGACCACGATGCCGGATCAATACACCTTGAGCACGGTCGATCGCATTCTACCGGCAGATCAAACGCCCGATTTCGCCATGACGGCGCTGCTGTCGTCGCACGCGCCCTGGACGCCGGTGCCGCGCGTTGTCGACTGGAATGCGGTGGGGGACGGCACGATTTTCAATGCCAACCAGCATGTCGGCCCGCCTGCAGGCGACGTCTGGGCCAATCGCGATCTCATGCGCGAACAATATCGCCTCGCTCTCGACTATTCGCTTGAGATCGTCTTCGACTTCGCCGCTCGCCATGCGGGCCGTGATTGGTTGCTGGTCATTCTGGGCGACCATCCGCCGGCCCAAAGTGTGTCCCAAATCGAGGGGCAGGACGTGCCCGTGCACCTGGTCGGCACGGATGCGGCCCTGGCAGCGTTCGACGCATGGGGCTTTACCGAAGGACTTGTGCCAGACGCTTCGGCTCCGGTCTGGCCGATGAGTGCCTTTCGCGATCGCTTTATCGAGGCATTATCCTCGGAAGTGGTGGCACCATGACGGCGGCCGCACTCGAACGACGCACATGGGCAAGGTCCCTGTGGCCGTTGCTGCTTCGGCTGGCGCCGCCCGTGGTGATTATCGGGCTGTTGTGGAGCCTCGCTGACGGCCCCGGTGCGTTGGCACTTCTGGCCGGAGCTGATTGGCGCAACCTGTTTCTGGCCTTCGTCGCTGTCAACCTGCAGACCATTGCTTCGGCTTGGCGTTGGCATCGTGTTGCGTCCCGGCTGGGGCAGACCATTCCGTTTGGCCATGCTGTGGCCGAGTACTACCTGTCGCAACTGGTCAATCAGTCGCTTCCCGGCGGTGTGCTGGGTGATGCAGCGCGTGCCGTTCGGGCCCGGCACGAGGTCGGTTTGGGCATCGCTGCCAAAGCGGTCATTATTGAACGACTGGCAGGACAGATCGCGATGTTTGGTCTTCTGACGGTCGCCCTTGTTTGGGCGCTTTTCAATCCACGTGGACTGGCACTTGCGCTTGGGCCGGAGCAGCTGATGGCCGGAACGCTCGTGCTTCTGGCCGTGGTGGCGCTCTATCTGGTTGCGTCGCGCTTGGCCCGCCGACATCGGCGACGGCCTTTGGGAGCGTCTATTGCAACGGCCCTTTTTGCCAGAGGCGCCTGGAAAGAACAGCTTCCTCTGGCGTGCCTGATCGTGGCCTTGAACCTTGCCAGCTTCACGCTCTGTGCCCTGGCTACTGGCACCACGCTTGGCCTGGAGAGCATTGTCGTTCTGGTGCCGCTGATCCTGTGCGCCATGCTCATCCCCACGACAGTTGCGGGATGGGGTTTCCGAGAGGGCGCCGCGGCTGCCCTGTTCCCGCTGGCCGGCGCGACTGCGGCCGCCGGCTTTGCGGCGAGCATCGCGTTTGGCATCATCATCCTTGCTGCCAGCCTGCCTGGGTTGTTCGTTCTGCTTCGGCAACCTCCCAAACCCGCCTAACCCCTGGAGATCGTCATGTCCAAACTCAGTCTTTCTCGCCGCCAGTTCGTCGGTGCCGGCCTTGGAACGCTTGGCCTTTCCGCTCTGTCACCGCGTCTCTTGGCCCAGGAGACCAAGGACGTCGCCTTGCAGCTGAGCTGGCTCCATTCGGTGCAGTTCGGTGGCAGCTACATCGCCAAGTCCAAGGGCTACTGGTCGGACGCCGGGCTCAACGTGGCGCTCAATCCCGGCGGCCCCAACGCGCCAGTCGACCCAGCCGTCGTCACGGGGCAGGCCCTGGTTGGTATTTCGGCAGCAGACTATGCCTCGGCATCGGTGGAGCAGGGTGCGCCTTTCAAGATCATTGGCGTCGCCATGCAGAAAAATCCCTTCGTCATCGCTTCGCTTCCCGCCAATCCGGTCAACACCCCGGCAGATCTGGTCGGCAAGAGTATCGGCATGGCCCTTGCCAATACGCCTGTGCTGCAGGCCCTCTGCACCATCAACAATGTCGACATCAGCCAGATCGAGATCGTGCCGACCCAGTATGACGCTGCGCCGCTGCTTGCCGACCAGGTGGATTGCCTGCTGTGCTGGGAAACCGACCTTCCAGTGGCTATGGCCATCAAGGGGGTGGAGAGTGTGACCATGCTCATGGCCGATCACGGCTATGCGGTACATTCGCAGACCTATATCGCCACCGACGATAGTCTTGCCAATCGCCGGAGCGACCTCGTTGCCCTCATGCGGGGCGAAGTGAACGGCTGGAACGACTACAAGGCAGACCCGAAGGCAGCTGCCTCGTTGACGCTTGAGCTCTATCCGGACCAGGGTCTGGATCTGCCGACCCAGCAATTGCAGGCCGAGCGCCAAGTGCCGCTGATGTTCTCAGCGCTGACCGATCAATTCGGCTTTGGCTGGTTCACCGATGAAACCGTCGAGCAGAATGTGGAAACCCTTGGCCTGCTCGGCCGCAGCGTCACTGCCGATCTTTGGGACCGATCCATCCTTGAGGAAGTGCATGCCCAAGTCTGAGGCATCACAGCCGCCAGAGGTAACCTGTCGGGAACTGGAAAAGACCTTTCACAGTGGTGGCAAGGCGATAAACGCCATAGCCGCCATCGATCTGCGGTTCAGCGCCGGAGAGACGACCGCCCTGGTCGGGCCCTCCGGTTGCGGCAAGTCGACCCTGCTTCGCCTGATCGCCGGACTTGAAGAACCGTCCGCGGGCTCTGTGCAGATCGGAGGTGAAGCACCTGTCGCGGTCACCAGAAGGGCAGGCCTCGCCTTCGCGTTTCAGGACGCCGCACTGCTGCCATGGCTGACGGTCCGTCAGAATGTCGCCCTTGCCTTGAAGCTGGCCCGTCGTGAAAGGGATGAGAGCCGGGTATCCGAACTCATCGATCTTGTCGGGCTCAACCAGTTTGCCGATACTAGGCCAGCAGAGCTCTCGGGCGGCATGCGCCAGCGCGCCGCCATGGCTCGGTGCCTAGTGACCGAACCGGGCCTCCTGCTGCTCGATGAGCCCTTCGGCGCCGTCGATGAATTGACCCGGGCCCGCCTCAATCAGGAGCTGCCAGCGCTCTGGCAAAGGCGCGGCACCACCACGCTTCTGGTCACCCACTCGATTTCCGAGGCTGTCGAGGTCAGTGATCGCGTGATCGTCTTCTCGCCACGCCCGGCGCGGGTTATCGGCGATTTCAAAGGCCCACGTGGCGACGACACCGCGAGGCGCGCGCTCGTGGCTACGATATCAGACACATTGGCCGCAGCCAGTGCCGGATTGCTGACGCCGTGAGGCATCGCCTGGCTGCAGTCCTGCCCACCGCTCTGGCTGTCGTTGCCATACTGGCGATCTGGCAGGTCCTCGCCAGCCTGACGCAGGGCATGTTCGTTTTTTCCGGTCCGGCATCGGTCGTGATTACACTCGTTGCGGAGGCGCCGTTGCTGGTGGGCGCCCTCGGGGTCACGCTCAGGTCTGCCGCCGTCGGGTTTGTTCTGGGTAATGCGGCGGCTATGGCGCTGGCCATTGTTGCCTTGGCAATGCCGCGTGTTGAGAAACTGATATCGGGCATTGTACTGGTTCCTTTCTGCCTGCCGTTCGTCGCCACCGGTCCCATTCTGCGCGTCGTATACGGCGTCGGCGAAGGCCCGCAGGTCACCCTGGCGGCACTGGCGACATATTACACGACATACCTTTGTCTGCTGGTTGGCCTCCGCGCCATGCCGGCCAGCTGGCTGGATCTCGTGCGCAGCTATGGGCGCGGACGGGTGACCGAACTTGTGCATGTTCGCGCCATGGCTTCGTTTCCATACTTCACGGCGGGTCTGCAAATCGGCGCGCCCGCAGCCTTTCTGGGCGCCATGGTGGGCGAGTTCACTGGAGCCGAACGCGGCCTCGGCGTGCTCAGCATTCGCGCAATGCGCGGGCTCGACGCTGATATGACCTGGGCCATCGCCGTGCTGGCTGCCGGCGTGTCGGCAGTGGCCTTCTGGCTTTTTGGCTGGCTCGGTCGCCGTCTTGGGGCAGGGGCGCCACCCTTGCTGTTGGCGGCCCATCGGCAGGATCCGATCCGATCTCGATCATCTGCCTTGATGCATGGCCTCGGGAACCTGGCTCTTCTCGCCGGTGTCATCTTGGCTCTATGGCTTGGGCTGATGCAGGTGTTCGGCCTGTCTCCATTCTTTGCCAAGCGACCGCAGGACGTCCTTGTCTTCCTCTTCACCGAACCTGCGGCCGATGCCAACCGCGCAACACTTCTGGGTACTTTCTGGCAGACCTTGTCGCTGACTTTGCCTGGCTACGTCGCCGGCCTCGGACTGGGTGTCGGCCTTGCCATTGTGCTGGTGCTGCGACCAGCTGTAGCTGCAGGGATGTTGCCGATCGCCATTGCCTTGCGCTCCGTGCCGATTGTGACGACAGCGCCCCTTCTGGTGCTGGCACTCGGTCGTGGCGCCGTTGGCACCATAACGATCGTCGCCGTCATGATCTTCTTGCCAACGCTCGCCGCTTGTCTTGAAGGCATGCGCCGCACACCGCAGCCGGTGCTCGATTTGTTTGCGAGCTACGCCGCTTCGTCGTGGCAGAAGCTGATCCACGCACAGATCCCGGCTATGCTGCCGGCCTTCTTCGCTTCGGCTCGCATGGCGGTGCCCGCGGCACTACTGGCTGCAACGACTGCAGAATGGCTGGCGACAGGCACGGGCATGGGGAGCCTCATGGCAATGACCGCCTCGACCTCCAACTACGCCATGCTGTGGAGTGCCATCGTGCTCCTAGCCCTTACGGCAAGCCTGCTTTATGCGCTGCTGCAAAGTCTCGAACGCCGAATCCTCAAAACCTTCGCCAGCGAGCAACTAGCCCTATGACCGAACCAGCGCCCATGTTCACAGCCGCGGCCTTCGCCATTCCCGGCGATGCCACGCAGAAAACCGGTGGCTATATCTACGAGTATGAGCTGCTGCAGGCCCTGCGCCGTAGTGGGCGCACAATGCACCATCTGGAACTGGGCGCCGGCTTTCCAAACCCGAGCGCCGATGAGACTGCTGCCGCTATCGCCGCCATGGCGGCTCTCCCGCCGGATATGCCTTTGATCATTGATGGCCTGGTTTATGGGTCCATCGACACCGCTGGACTGCGCACTGTCGCGGCACCCATCATCGCCATGATCCATCACCCGCTCGGGCTCGAAACGGGGTTGGCGCCGGCGCCGGCGCAATTTCTGCTGGAGCGCGAGGCTGATAACCTGCAACTGGCGCAGGCCGTACTGGTCCCCAGCCCGCACACGGCGCGCATCCTGGTGCAACAGTTCAATGTCCCCGACGGCAAGATTACCGTGGCGCCACCCGGCTTTCGTGCTGCTGACCCCGAGCACAGGCCACAGTCGCCGCCTCTGATCCTGTCCGTGGGGATATTGGCCGAGCGAAAAGGGCATGATGTCCTGGTCGCCGCACTCGGCCGCATCAGGGAGCTTGATTGGCAGGCGGCGATTGTTGGCAAGACCCATGATGCATCAGTTGAACGAGCGCTGCGCCGGCAGATAGCGGATCTGGGCCTTGAGGATCGCATCATCCTTTCCGGCCTTCTGAGCGACGAGGCGGTGATTGAACACTATCGGCAGGCCACGCTATTTGCCCTGGCCACGCGCTACGAGGGCTACGGCATCGTGCTGGGTGAGGCCATGTTGCACGGTCTTCCCATCGTCACCTGCAACACTGGTGCTGTGCCAGATACTGTTGCAAAGGGCGCAGGCATTCTTGTCGCGGTGGACGATGTCGACGGATTTGCCCAAGCTCTCCGCTTGGTGTTGACCCAGACGCCGGTACGGCAAGAGATGTCCAGGCTGTCAGCCCAGGCCGGACGACAGCTGAACAGCTGGAATGAGACCGAACCGATTGTCAGTCATGTGCTGGACCAGGCTTCTATCAGGTCTAGAAACCTCTAGCCGCCTAGGGCGATACTGGGCGGCTGCAATTGCGGGTTGGTTTCGGCTTGGGGCGGCCAATCAGTCCGCACTCGTACCATCCCGGCGCACAGGACCGCGCGAACTGCTGATGGCGGGCCACTGCGACGTGCTCGAATCCGGAGCGGGCAAATCGGGCTTTCGCTGGACGCAAACGGGACTGCGGGTGCCCGGCGGATAATCTAGGCCGCTTTCAGCCGACGGAGCGAAGGGCCTAATTTGGCCGCTGCGGTTTACATCCCGGGCTCAGTCCCTACATTAGACCCTCGCTGTCGTGCGCAGATGTGCGCGGCCTTGACTGGAAGGGCGTCGATTTTTCCGCCCGCACTCACAGAAGGAAACAGCCATGACGGAAGCCAAGATGGGCGACGTTGTTCGCATCAATTATACCGGCCGCCTGACCAACGGGACGCAGTTCGACAGCTCGTCGGGCAAGGAGCCGCTCGAATTCACCATTGGCCTGGGCCAGGTGATCAAGGGGCTCGAAGCCCAGGTCGCCGGCATGGAGCCGGGCAGCAAGTCCACCGTGACCATCCCCTGCGACCAGGCCTATGGCCCGCATCGCAAGGAGGCCATCCAGACGCTGGACCGCGCCAAGGTGCCATCGGGCATCGATGTGCGGCCCGGCACGCAATTGAAGGCCCGAACCGCCGATGGCGGCCTGCTGCCGATCACGGTGGTCGAAGTGGATGACAGCATCGTCAAGGTTGACGCCAACCACCCACTGGCCGGGCAGGACCTGGTGTTCGATGTCGAACTGGTCGAGATCGTCCAGGCGGCGTGACGATTGCGCGGCGGGCCTTTGCGGCCCGTCGCTTTGCTTGTGGCGCTCAGCCCAGTCCGCCGCATGCCAATTGTCCGCATGGCGCGTGCGCCTGCGGTTACACGGTGTAAAGCGGCTTTCGCCCCGACGGCTTGCGCCGCCACATTGGTTATTGAAGAGGCGAAAGCCGCTTCACACGACTGGGGTTTTGGGCAGGTTCGGATCAGGTACGCTGTATCGCAAGCGCAGCTGCCGGGTTCCCCCTGCCTGGACCAGGCGACCCCGATCCACCCATCTCCCCGCCCGATGCCTCGTCAGCACCGCGTGAGCGGCGGGAATGAACCGATGATGCCATGGCGACAAGGGGCGGGGATAAGTTTTTTGGGCGTCAGCGGGGCAGCGGCGGCGGCTTGTGGGAATCGAGTTCGGGATAGCGTTCCTCGAAGCGCAGGGTGGCGATGGTGAGTTCATCGACCACCAGCGCCAGATCGATCGCGGACAGGGTGGCATGGGCTGGCAGCGGCGGCAGGCGGCCGATATCGGGCTCGCGGGCGAAGAGCCTGTTGGCGGCGACGATGAGGGCATTGCAGCGGGCCACCGTGGTCGCCCCGACCGGACCCGCGGCTTTGCCGCGCGTGACCTTCATCAAGGCGGCGAGCGGCTTGGCGAAGCGGCGATAGGCGCGGATGGTGCGCGGACCCAGTGGTGCCGTCATTGTCGTCCCCCAGTGACATGGCCAGTGTAGCGCGGTGTTGGGGGGACGGGGACAAGTGGACGGGTCGCTCACGCTGGTGTTTGCATGACCTCGATGTCATCCCGGCGCAGGCCGGGATCCATCCTGAGGTTTTTCCACGGCCGCAACGCGTCCAATCATCTCAGGATGGATTCCGGCCTGCGCCGGAATGACACCGTGAGTGTTGAAAATATGGATTGTTCATGCTTTGTTCGGCACATGAGCAAGACCTACCTCGTCTACATCATGGCCAATCGCAAGCATGGCGCGATCTATACCGGCGTGACCGGCTTTCCCGAGCGCCGGGTCTGGCAGCACAAGAACCATGTGTTTGAGGGCAGCTTCACCGACCGCTATGGCTGCGACAAGCTGGTCTGGTACGAGGTGCATGGGGATGTCGCGGCGGCCATCACACGCGAGAAGCGCATCAAGGACTGGCACCGTCCCTGGAAGGAGCGGCTCATTGAGGCGATGAACCCGGACTGGCGGGATTTGTCTGGTGATGTCGGTCTCTGACGCCGCCCCAATTCCGATGTCATCCCGGCGCAGGCTGAGGTCTTGCCGCTGTCACGGGGTGAGGCATCTCAGGATGGATTCCGGCCTTCGCCGGAATGACACGCTGGGTGTTGAGCGCGCGGTGGACCTATCAGCCTCTATGCTTGCCTCACCCACGGTGTCACCCCGGCGAAGGCCGGGGTCCATCCTGAGGACATTCCGCGTCCACCGTCCGCCCTGTCATCTCAGGATGGATTCCGGCCTGCGCCGGAATGACATGGTGGGTGTGGGTCAGGTCGTGGCCCCGCGATAGCTGGCGAACTTGGCCTTGGCGGCTTGCTCGCGCGCCAGTGTCGCCAGTTCCGAGGTGACGACCCGGCGGCCGACGGGCCAGAAGGAGATGCCGGCGAGTTTGAAGGCCTGGAGGCCGAAGGGGATGCCGATGAGGGTGAGGCAGCAGAGCAGGCCGGCGACCAGGTAGGCCAGGAACAGCACCCAGCCGAAGGTCAGGGCCCAGATCACGTTGACGATGAAGCCGATCGTGCCGGTCACCGCCGTTGTCGCGGACACGCCCCGGCCGTCGAGTTCACGGACATGGACCACTTCGCGCCCGAACGGCCAGGCCGACAGCGACGCCATTTGCAGGGCGGCAATGGTCAGGGGGATGCCGACGATGGACAGCGCGAACAGCGCCGCGCCCAGCAACCACAGCAGGGCAATGTACCAGCCGCCCAGGACAAACCAGATCACGTTCCCCGCAAAGCGCATGTCATCCCCCAGCGCCAAGGCAGGCGCGATGTGTATGTGGGGTGGAGGGGTGGTTGTGGCAAGCGTGGTGAGATCAGCTGTCGATGGCGGAGCGCCGGTTGCCCAAATCGACCGGCAGCTTGCCGGCGAGGTAGAGCGGCACCAGCTTCGCCATGCGCGGCGGCATTGGCATCGCTCAGGACGGGGATGCCGTCGCGGTCGCTGCCGGGATGGCGCGAGCCGAAGACGGCGGCGTGACCGAGGGATTTGAGCTTGGTGGCGACGGCGGAGCCGACTTCACCGGTGCCGAAGACGGAGATGTTCATGGGGCGGGCCTTTCGCCGGAGTTGGGATTCCAACGCGCTATTGGGGGCCGAGATGCTCGCTGGCGCGCTGACGATCGAAAAGGACCGGGGCTCCATCCAATGCAAGTGTATATTGCCTCGGCCGACAACGATTCGACTGAGGGGCCAATGGAAGTCGACATTGCAGCAATTTCACTTGATGTGGCCAATTTTCGGCACGCCAAAGTATCGCACGAGCGAGACGCAATCCGTATGCTCCTCGGTGACGAGAAGGTACACAAAGTCTCGGAGTTGGCCCAAGACATCATTGACCAAAGGGGGCTTGATCCGTCGTCTCTCCTCATTGTCACAAACGGTGATCGCGAGGGCGAGTATGTCGCACTCGAGGGTAACCGTAGGATCACTGCGCTTAAAACGATGATGACGCCTGCGCTGGCCGAGGGACTGCCCGTTCACCAGACCTTCAAAAAATTGCACGATCCATTTCTTGCGCTGAACATCAAGAAGGTGGAGTGCGTGTTGCTGAGCCGCACTGATGCAGCAATTTGGATCAAGCGCAAGCATTACAAGGGTATGGGTGGCCGAGGCACTATGGCTTGGAACGCCGTAGCGACCGCACGGAGTGATGCCAGCGAGGGTAGATTTTCGAGGTGGATGACCTCTTTGGCTTTCGTCGAAAGCCATGGAACCGACGCCGAGGATCTTCGGGACCGAATTGCAGGTAAGACAACCACAGTCGAACGCGTCCTTTTGTCTAGCCAGATGTCGACGCTCTTGGGTCTGCAATTTGGCACAGACGGCAGTTTGGTGCCGGAGAATGGTGACGACGAGGCTGCCCTAAAGCTGCTTTTGGCTATGTTGCAGGCCATGGCCGAGAGTACGTTTAAAGAGACGGTGGTTAGCACTGCCGACCAACAAAGGGAGTGGCTGGAGAAGTTTGTACATCTAAATGTAAAAAAGCCTGATCCCGTTACCACAACGGCTTCTACGACGGCCGCGACAGGCGGCACCGCTGCAACGACAACCGCCACGCAGCCAGCGGCAACCACCACGCCAGCGTCGACATCGTCGAAGTCAAAGCCGTCGGCTCCAAGAAAATACTTGGCCGACAAGGGACTGCGGATCTCAAACTCCGGCCTAAATAAGTTTTATGCCGAGCTGCGAAAGCTCTCTGTACAGAAGAATCCTTTCGTCTGCGCAGCGGTTGTTCGAGTCTTCCTCGAGAAGGCGACAACGCTGTTCTTGGAGGAGATGAGCGTCCCTACACTGAATACCACGGCAGGCGCTACTTGGCACGACTACGGCGTGAAACTGAAGGACAAGGTCGCGACTGCTTTAAGGCAGATTGATCCATCCGGCAGTGCGCCGAAGCTGGCCGCGGCACGTGATGTCGCCAATGGTGTGCATGGGCGACTTCATACGCTCGACCAGCTAAACCGTGCCATTCATGATCACGCAGACCTACCGGCAGGAAGTGAAATACTAACCATATGGGATCGTTTTCACCCATATCTCCACGAGCTTTTCGAAGCTATTGAAAAGTCTAAGCCATGATTGCTCTCGACCGCCAAAACCCTGGCGGACTTGCGAGGGTCTCTATGAGAAACGCGTCGCCGTTGCGATATCCAGGCGGAAAAGGCAAGCTTGGGCCGTACCTCACCGAGATTCTGGAACTAAACGGGCTGTTGGGGTCAAGATACGCTGAGCCGTTTGCTGGGGGCGCTGGCGTTGCGCTAGACCTTCTGTTTTCCGAACGGGTTTCGCACATCTATATCAACGATATCGATCCCGCTGTTTTCGCCTTTTGGCATAGTGCAGTGCATCAAACTGACCGGTTGATTTCTAGAATAGCGGAAACACCAGTCACGATTGAAAACTGGCTAACTGCACGAGAAGTGAAGCGCAATCCAATGGGTTCCGACCGTGTGGAGTTGGGATTTGCGGCGTTCTTCCTTAATAGGACCAACCAATCTGGCATCCTAAATGGCGGGATGATTGGCGGCTTGAATCAGGCCGGAACCTATAAACTTGATTGCAGATTCAACAAGTCCGCCTTGATATCCAAGATAGCCAGAATTGGATTTTTTTCGTCGAGAATACATGTCAGCAATCGAGATGCAGCCGAATTTATATCATCCCTAAATCACGTTGAGGATGATTGCTTCGTATACATTGATCCGCCGTATTTTGTTAAGGGTGCTTACCTTTACGAAAATAACTACTCATCGTGGGATCACGCAATTCTTAAATCTGCCATTGACGGCCTTACGCATCGTTGGGTTACATCGTACGACAACGCCGAGGCCATTCGCGACCTGTATAGTGAATACGTGCAGGAGCAATTTGCTATTGGCTATAGCGCTAGGAATCACGGTCTGGGGCAAGAGGTCATGATATTTTCTGATGGGCTTGCAAAGCCAAAACAGATCTACAGCAGCGCGAAACACAAGAGGCAGATTCAGCAGCAGGAGGGCGCGATGGTGCCTGCCGCCTAGCCCTTCTCTTTAGGCACCTCATAATACTCTAGAAGAAGGTGGCTTGCGTAACCACGAGCATCTTGGCCGACCAATCGTCGTATTTTTTTTCTTCTGAAACTCGCGTCCATCACTTCACCCTCCGTCATGCCTAAATTGGCTACAAGGTGAAGCAAGGTTCTTTGGCCTTGATCGGCACTGCCTAGTGGCTTGGTCTTCTGTTCCTTTAAGTAGCTCTCCAGCCGGCGCAGCTTCTTCCGCTTGTCGACTAAGTACAGTCCAGACGCTGCCATTGCGATTAACGCGGTCGCTATGGAAGCAAGGTCTGAGATCACCTCAAGCATCTTTTGGCATCCCGGCATGACAATGCCCGGGCGTTTGGCCCGGGCATGAATTTTGATATCTCTGCGGCGGAGGAGCTCTCTGTTGTTACTACTCCGACCCTCAGCTACACCCAGTCGTCGTCCCACAAGTATCGCACTTCAGGCACGTGCCGTTCCGCACCATCGTGAAGTTATGGCACTCGGTGCACTGGTCGCCCGTGTAGCCCTTCATCTGGGCTTCGGCGCGGAGCAGGCCTGTGTCCTTGCCCGGGGGTGGGCTTGGGATGGGGCTCAGTTCGGCGGGAGCAAACGCTGCCGGGGCGAGCTGGGTTTCCTGCTTCAATGCGGTGGCGGAGCGGAGCGCCGTCACGGTTGAGGTCTGCATCGCCTGGACGGGATTGTAGGTCTGGTGATCGCCCGAGACGATCATCAGGTTCTTGTTGGCGACGCGGCCACGGGTCATGCCGCGGGAGACAAAGCGCTCGGCGGGCACCGGGGCAGGGGCGGGCGCAGCGATGCGCGCGGCCTTGTCCTCGGCAACGCCCTTGCCGAGCGAGGTCGGGCTGTCCGGATTGACATGGGCGAGGTCATCCCGGTCCAGATAGGAGACGGCCAGTTCGCGGAACACGTAGTCGAGGATCGACGTCGCGCTCTTGATGCGATCATTGCCCATGACCATGCCGGCAGGCTCGAAGCGGGTGAAGGTGAAGGCCTCCACATATTCGTCCAACGGCACGCCATATTGCAGGCCCAGCGAAATCGCGATGGCGAAATTGTTCATCATGGCGCGGAAGGCGGCGCCTTCCTTGTGCATGTCGATGAAGATCTCGCCGATGCGGCCATCGTCATATTCGCCGGTGCGGACATAGACCTTGTGGCCGCCAACGACCGCCTTCTGGGTGTAACCCTTGCGGCGATCGGGCATCTTTTCGCGGGAGCGGACTTCCACTTCGCGCTCGATGATGCGCTCGACGATCTTTTCGGCAATCTGCGGCACGCGGGCGGCCGCATTCATGCTCATCAGCTCTTCGACGTGATCCTCATCGTCGTCCTCGTCAGCAGCGGCGAGAACGGAGGAGTTGAGCGGCTGGGAAAGCTTGGAGCCGTCGCGATAGAGCGCGTTGGCCTTGAGGGCCAGGCGCCAGGAGAGCATGTAGGCTTCCTTGGCGTCTTCCACCGTCGCATCATTGGGCATGTTGATGGTCTTGGAGATGGCGCCCGAGATGAAGGGCTGAGCGGCAGCCATCATCAGGATGTGCGACTCGATCGAGAGCGAGCGCTTGCCGATCTTGCCGCAGGGGGCGGCGCAATCGAAGACCGGCAGATGCTCGGCCTTGAGGTGCGGCGCGCCTTCGAGCGTCATGGCGCCGACGACGTGCAGGTTTGCGGCTTCGATGTCCTTGCGGCTGAAGCCCAGGAAGGGCAGCAGCTCAAAGGAGAAGTCGTTCATCTGCTCTTCGGTGACGCCGAGGGACTTGAGGAAATCGACACCCAGGGTCCACTGGTTGAAGATGAACTTGATGTCGAAGGCCGAGGCGGTCGCGGCATTGAGCGCTGATATCTTGTCGTCGGTGAAGCCCTTGGCCTTGAGGGTCGAGGGATTGACGCCCGGAGCCTGGTTCAGGTTGCCATGGCCGACGGCATAGGCTTCCATTTCGGCGATCTGGTGCTCGGCATAGCCGAGGGTGCGCAGAGCCGGCGGCACGGCGCGGTTGATGATCTTGAAGTAACCGCCACCGGCGAGCTTCTTGAACTTGACCAGGGCGAAATCGGGCTCGATGCCCGTGGTGTCGCAATCCATGACCAGGCCGATCGTGCCGGTCGGGGCGATCACCGAGACCTGCGCATTGCGGTAGCCATGCTTCTCGCCGAGGGCGAGGGCATTGTCCCAGGCGGCCTTGGCGCGCTCGGAGAGAGCGCCGTCGATCAGGCTGGCATGGTCGAGCGGCACCGGATTGATGCTGAGGTTCTCGTAGCCATCAGCATTGCCGTGGGCGGCGTTGCGGTGGTTGCGGATGACGCGCAGCATGTGCTTGGCGTTGCGCTTGTAGTCCTTGAACGGGCCGAGCTCCTTGGCCATTTCGGCCGAGGTGGCGTAGCTGACGCCGGTCATGATGGCGGTCACGGCACCAGCAATGGCGCGGCCTTCGGCCGAGTCATAGGGAATGCCTGAGGTCATCAGGAAGCCGCCGATATTGGCGTAGCCGATGCCCAGCGTGCGGTATTCGAACGAGCGTTCGGCAATGGCCTTGGACGGGAACTGCGCCATCATCACCGAGATTTCGAGCACGATGGTCCAGAGGCGGACGGTGTGCTCGTAGGATGACGTGTCGAACGAGCCATCGGCATTGCGATAGGGCAGCAGGTTGACCGAGGCCAGGTTGCAGGCGGTGTCGTCGAGGAACATGTATTCCGAGCAGGGGTTCGATGCATTGATCGGACCGGCTTCGGGCGAGGTGTGCCACTCGTTGATGGTGGTGTGATACTGGATGCCGGGATCGGCCGAGGCCCAGGCGGCATAGCCGACCTGTTCCCAGAGATCGCGGGCCCTCAGCGTCTTGACGGTCTTGCCATCCTTGCGGGAGGTCAGGTTCCAGTCGCTGTCGCCTTCGACGGCGCGCAGGAAATCATCGGTGACGCGGACGGAATTGTTGGAATTCTGGCCGGAGACGGTGAGGTAGGCCTCGCTGTCCCAATCGGTGTCGTAGACCGGAAATTCGATATCGGTATAGCCCTGCTTGGCGAACTGGATGACGCGGAAGATGTAGTTCTCCGGCACCAGGGCTTTCTTGGCGGCGCGGACTTCGCGCTTGAGGGCGGGGTTCTTGGCCACGTCGAAGCAGTCGTCGCCCGAACCTTCGCAGTTCACGGCGGCCTTCATGATGAGCTTGAGGTGCTTGGAGACGACCTTGGAGCCGGTCACGAGCGCGGCGACCTTCTGCTCCTCCTTGACCTTCCAGTTGATGTATTCTTCCACATCGGGGTGATCGATATCGAGGACGACCATCTTGGCGGCGCGACGGGTGGTACCACCCGACTTGATGGCGCCAGCAGCGCGATCGCCGATCTTGAGGAAGCTCATCAGGCCCGACGAGCGACCGCCGCCGGAGAGCTTTTCGCCCGAACCGCGTAGGGCCGAGAAATTGGTGCCGGTGCCCGAACCGTACTTGAACAAGCGGGCCTCGCGAACCCACAGGTCCATGATGCCGTTTTCGTTGACCAGGTCGTCATTGACCGACTGGATGAAGCAGGCATGCGGCTGCGGATGCTCGTAGCTCGATTTGGAGCTGGTCAGCTTGTGGGTGAAGGGGTCGACATAGAAATGGCCCTGGCCGGGGCCATCAATGCCATAGGCCCAGTGCATGCCGGTGTTGAACCATTGCGGGCTGTTGGGGGCAACGCGCTGGGTGGCGAGCATGAAGGCGAGTTCGTCGAAGAAGGCGCGGGCATCTTCCTCGGAGGCGAAATAACCGCCCTTCCAGCCCCAATAGGTCCAGGTGCCGGCCAGGCGATCGAACACCTGGCGGCTGTCCATTTCCGAGCCGTAGCGTTCGGCTTCCGGCAGCTTGGCGAGCGCAGCTTCGTCGGGGACGGAGCGCCACAGCCAGGACGGCACGGAGTTTTCTTCGACTTTCCTCAGAACCTTGGCGACGCCGGCCTTGCGGAAATACTTCTGCGCAATGATGTCGGCCGCGACCTGGCTCCAGGTCGAGGGGATGGCGATGTTCTCGAGCTTGAAGACCACCGAGCCATCAGGATTGCGAATCTCGCTGGTGGCCGAGCGGAATTCGATCGAGCCGTAGCGATCCTGGTCGGCGGTCGTAAAGCGGCGTTCAATGCGCATTGTCGTCGTATTCCCCAATATGACGGGCACACAAATGCCCGCGAGCCGGAACCCGGCTTCTCATCCAAATCTGTGTTGACGCTTCACCAACCGGGCCCGTGTGGCGGACCCAAAATCTTGCCTGTGCCCCGATGCGCGCCGGTCTAAATGCCAGCGCTCCTACCGAGGACTTGCCCACAACAGGGAGTGCTGGGGGCCGTCGAAAACACTCTGCCGATTCAAACGACGCGTCAACGCCAGAAATCACAAGGTCTAGTGGTAGGGGTGCTCGTCACGACAACCACTAGTAGGCCTAATATGTGGATTACGGGGACAAACTGCAAGGAAAACGCGGTGTTGCGAGGCGCGATTTATGTGCCTTGAGCCGGTGCGTGAAGTGGCGATATGTGAGCCGAGAAAGTGCCGCTAAGGCCACGGGAATCCTTGATGATCGCCTGTTGCCGATGCGCCTTAACGGGGTGGTAACCATGGTCGCAGATGACAGAATCGCGACGGTCAGGGGGTGTCAAGCGAAGAAATTTTGGCAAGATAGTGGCACCTGTGGGTTTGACCACTAGCGCTAGTACTAGCGCCATAGGCGCATCGTGCCACGCCCTCGTGGTTCGAGGCTCGCAAGAGCTCGCACCTCACCATGAGGACTACTAGTATACCGAGTTAAGAACAGCCCTCATGGTGAGGTGCGCTTCTTCAGCGCCTCGAACCACGAGGGCGTGGCACTAGTCGATGGCGCGCATACCCCGGCGCTGCCCGAGCCACACCCAGAGTGCGATGGGCAACATGGCCAAGCCGGCCCAGCCATAGGCTGGCAGGATACCGAGCCAATCGGCAACAAATCCGAACATCAGCGTGGCGGCGATACCCGCCACATTCTGGGCGACCACCAGCGCTGACGTGGTCGTCGCCCGGCTGCGGCCATCCATGATGCGGTGGAAACGGGCTTCAGCCAGGACGGCTACAGGGGCGATAGCGACATAGGCCAGTTCGAGCAGCAGCACATACCACGGGTTGTCGCCGAGCGAGGCCGCGACCAGCAAGGCGCCGCCCAGCAGCGGCAAGGCCCAGGCGAGCCACGGGCGGCCGGACAGGCGGTGTGCCCAGACGCTGGCTGCCGCGTAGAGCAGTTCCACCGCACCGCCCAACACGCCCCACAGCCAGATCGGCACTGCCACGGCCAAATAGTAGAGCTGGTCGAATTCCTCCAGCAGCTCGAAGGTGATGAGGCCGACGGCCATATAGACCGTGACGAAGCGCAGGTCGGCGTGGCGCCGAAACTCGCCGATAGCGTCGGCAAAGTGAGAGAGATAGGTGGTGGGGGTTTCGCCGTCGTCTGCCGCGTAAGTTCGGCGATTGTCGTGCAGGCCGATCGCGAGGCCCGCGCCCAGCAGCAAAGGCGGAATGGAAAGCCAGATGGCCCAATCCATATTGAAGTGGGCGACGAGGCCGCCGAACAATGTGCCGGCACCGATGCCAATGCCCTCCGCCGCCGCGTCGCGCCCCAGGATATTGTCGAACTCGTCACTCCGGCCGGCTTCGGCGAGTCGCTCATAGAGCAGGGCCTCACGCGTCCCTGACTGCAGGGCCTGACCGGCGCTCCAGAACAGGAAGCCCAGGCCATAGAGCCAGAAATTGCCATTGGCGACGCCCCAGCAGACAAAGGTCAACGCCTTGAGGAGCGGCGCGATGACCAGCAGCACGCGTCGGTCGAAATGGTCGGACAGTGCGCCGGAGGGCATTTCGAGCACGATGGCCGACGCCGACCAGAAGGCCAGCAGCATGCCGATCTCGGCAATCGATATGCCCTTGAGCTCGAACAAGGCCGTGTAGATGGCGTAGGCCAGCATGAAGTCGAAGAGGAACACATAGGCGTAGTAGGTGCCGAGGAACCGCCGCATCGCCATCAGAACAGCTCGTCGAGCGCGCAATAGTAGCGGTAGCGGTCTTCGTCCCAGGCTGCGCCGTAGATTGCCAGGAACGGGGCGACATGCTCCTGGCCGCAATTCCAGATGATGCTGCGGCAGGCAATGGCTAGGTCCTGCCAGCGATCGGCAACGCCCAGCCGGCCGCAGTCGATGATCCCGGTGAGGTTAGCGCCATCGGCCATAAGATTGGGCAGGCTGGCATCGCCATGGCAGACGACGAGGTCTTCGGCGGCGGGTCGGTGTGCCAGCAGCCAGTCGAGCACGGCCGTTGCGGTCCAGCCGTCGAAGGCGTCGTCGAAATCGGTTTCGTCCACGAGCCCGGCAGCGACATTGGCAGCGCCGGCTGCAAGTTTGGCATCGAGGGCGTGATCGAAGGGGCAGGTGGCGATGTCGAGGTCGTGCAGGGCGCGAAGGCCGCTCGCCAAGGCTAGGATCAGATCATCGGGCCGGTCCGACAATTGACTGAGGTCGCTGCCGGGCAGGGCGCTCATCAGCAACCAGTGGCAGCCATCCGCATCAAAGGCCTCGCGAACACGGGGCGCCTTGATGGTCGTGGCGGTGGCCAGCCATTGCAGCCGGGCAATGTCGCCGGGCATCTCGCTCAGCAGGTGGATTGGTGCAATCTTGAGAAACACCCGATCGTCACCCTTGTCGGCGCGCCAGACGGTCGCATCGGAGCGGCCGAGCGTGACCTGATGCCAGGACCAGTCCGCCAGATGCGCCAGCCGGGCTGGCAACATAGGGGCGAGGCGAACGATGGAATCGGTCCCCATCAAACTATTTCCCCTCAAGAAGGGCCAAGCAGAGCATGCATCATCCGTTGTGCGCCGGCCGGGTCTTCGATCACAGGCGTCAGGTCCGTCACCTGGTCCAATGAGCCGACAATGGGGAGGGCTTTGAGGAAGGGATCCTCGATTGGTCTTGCCGTCGCCGCGCCGATCTCGTCCACGTTGATCGTCGCGAAGGGACGCTCGTGATACGGCCCAATGACCGGCTCAAACACATCACCGATGCCGTCGGCCCGCTGGCGGTTCGCCAAGGCGAGGTAAGCGGCGGCCAGGGCCTCGCCGCGCTCCTGCCAGTCGGGCGCCACCAGGACGCGTTCCAGCAGGGGCGACAGGGTCGTCGCAATGGGCAGCCTGGCGAATGCGCTGCCAAACCATTTGGGGTAGGGCGCATAGCGACGATCAAGCAGAAAGCCCATGCGCATCACATCACGCACCAGGCGGGCCGCGATGACGCGGGAGCCGATTTCATCTCCCACCATGCCCGTGCGGCCCACGAAGGCCTGCTCTTCGCCGATGCGGCGCCACTGGCAGGCGATCTTGTACAGCCAGATGTCGCGGGGAAAGTAGGACAGGGCCGAACGGACCTTGCCGAGGCGGTCGCCATCGTCATGAAAGACGGCACCCGCCGTGAAGCCGAGAAGGCGTTGCTCGGACAGGCCGAGCCATTGCAGCGGCGTGATCGAATCCACGGACTCAAGGGCCAGACCCCCGGCAAGGCGCGCCTCGATGGTGTGAATTTCGAGGCCGTGCTCTACCGCGCCTGCGGCCCAGCGTCCGCTGGCCGCGGGATGGGGCCGACTGCGCCATTGGATCGGCTCGCCCATAAACTGCCTGGGCGCCTCGGTGGTGAAAGCATCGACCAAGCGATGGGCATGCACATCGAAGTCATCCTGCGAGAGGAAGAGATGCACCCGGGCGCCCCAATTGTGGTCCTGTGACATCTCGTCGTCAAAGCCGAGGAGCTCTGAACCGTAGCCGATCAGCGCGGCCGCATGCTGGAGGTTAGGGGCAGCTGCGTCGAGCCATGGGCAGACGACATCGACGTAGAAGTGGCGCGACAGCTCGATACCCTGCATCATTGCCTCCCAGGTGCGTGTTGCCTTGTCGCAGACTTGACCGTACCGGCCAAGGTCATGGGGCGACTGAGATTGCAGGCATGATTTCCGGATCACACCATCCCGGCGGCCCTATGCTGACGGGAGCGACCATGCTAAACCGCCTCAACTCGAATATCTCGACGGCGGAATCGACAATTGGCCAAATCCGGTATCACCCAGTTCCTCACTGAAATCTTCTCCTGGTGGAGCGGGCAGACCTGGGGGACGCGGCTGTGGATCTGGCGCTTCGGCGACTATGTCGGCAGCGACGAGTTCGGCAACAAATACTACCAGGATCGCAAGGCCGACCGGCGCTATGTGACCTATGCCGGCTATGCCGATGCCTCGACCATTGGCGCGGGCTGGCACGGCTGGATGCACCACCGCACGGACGTCGTTCCCAGCCAGGCCAAGTATGTCGCCAAGGCTTGGGAAAAGCCGCATGAGGCCAACTTGACCGGTACGGCCGCCGCCTATCGCCCGGAAGGCAGCCTGCTCAAATCCGGCGAGCGCCCGCGCGTGACCGGCGATTACGACGCCTGGTCGCCGGAATAAGGACGGCGCCTTGCGCCGCATCGCCCCGTTTTCAATGCTGAAGGGCCTGGCGCTGTCGGCAGCGCTGGCGGTGTCTGGCCTTGTCGTTCCCATTATGGCGCAGCCGATCGCCAACCCGGTGGCGACCTTTGCCGGCCTCGACAAGATCACCGGCCGCATCACCCGCTTCGATGTCTATATCGATGAGACGGTGCTGTTCGGCGCGCTCGAGATCACGCCACGGGCCTGCTACAGCCGCCCGCCAACCGAGACCCAGCGTGTGTCGGCCTTTCTTGAAGTCGACCAGCGCAGCCTGACCGGCACATCCAGGCGCATCTTCACCGGCTGGATGTTCGCCGACAGCCCGGCGCTGAATGCGGTCGACCATGCCGTCTATGATGTGTGGCTGATCGAGTGCAAGGTCAGTTCAGACGTGCCGCCACCGGATGCGCGGGACTAGGCAAACAAAAAGGCCACGCTGGTGCGTGGCCTTGCCTTTCTACATCAATATTTGCGCAGCAACCCGACCAGCCGACCCTGGACCTTGACCCGATCAGGCGGGAAGATGCGGGTTTCGTAGGCCGGGTTGGCGGCTTCGAGGGCAACCGTATTGCCCTTGCGGCGCAGGCGCTTGAGGGTGGCTTCCTCATCATCCACGAGAGCGACGATGATCTCGCCGGTCGAGGCAGCGTCCTGCTTCTTGATGAGCACGGTGTCGCCATCGAAGATGCCGGCGTCGATCATCGAGTCGCCGCGCACTTCGAGCGCATAATGTTCGCCTGATCCCAGCATTTCGGGTGGGACCATGATGGTGTGCGAATGGGTCTGGATGGCCTCGATCGGCGTACCGGCCGCGATGCGGCCCATGACCGGAATGGCGATCGGACGGGCATAGTCGTCCATGGATGTCACGCGGGATGGCGGTGACGCCACCTTGCCCAGATTGCCTTCGATCACCGATGGCTCGAAGCGCGCCTTGCGGCCGCCGAGCGACGGGTTCATCGAGTCCGGCAGCTTCACCACTTCGAGGGCTCGCGCCCGATTGGGCAGGCGTCGGATGAAGCCGCGTTCTTCCAGCGCCGTGATAAGCCGGTGAATGCCCGACTTGGACGCCAGATCGAGCGCATCCTTCATCTCGTCGAACGATGGCGGGATGCCGCTTTCCTTCATCCGTTCGTGGATGAACATCAGCAGCTCGTGTTGTTTGCGCGTTAGCATGGGCCCCTCGGGGAGAGAATCGGAACGTAGGCAGAACAGTTATACTTGTTCTAGTTATGTTCTGCAATATCCCAAGAAACACCGCGTAGTAGATGCCGCCGATATCAGAAGGCGTCGATGGGGCGGGCTTCGACGATCGTTCCGGCGGCCTGGCCGGGATCGTTTTCCGGCTGGACGATCAGCATGTCGGCATGGGCTAGGGACGAGGTGTGGCCGCTATCGGTCTGGGAGATGGGCTGCAGCTCGGGGCCCGAGGGCGTGTGGACGAGCTGGGCGCGCATGAAGTGGCGGCGGGCGGTGTTGGGCGGCGTCGGGCTGGCCAGCGGCAACTGCCAGGCTTGCGGTTCGGCATGGCCCAGCCAGTGCCGCAAAGCCGGCTTGATGAAGACATGGGCGGTGACAAGGGCCGAGACGGGATTGCCCGGCAGGCCGAAGATCAGCGTCTTGCCGCGGGTGCCGAACATCAGCGGTTTGCCCGGGCGCATGTTGATGCGCCAGAAATCGACGCCGACTCCCAGTTCGACGAGCAGCTGCTGGACGATGTCGTGATCGCCGACGCTGGCGCCACCGGTGGTGATGACGATGTCGGGCTCGGTGGCGAAGATGGCGGTCAACTTGGCGCGGAGGTGATCGCGGTCGTCGCGGGCAATGCCATGGTCGACGATCTCTTCCGCATAGGGGGCGAGGAGCGGCGCGAGGCCGATGCTGTTGGAGGCGACGATCTGGTCGGGGCCGAGGGGGGAGCCGGGGAGCACGAGTTCGTCGCCGGTGGCCAGGATGGCGATGCGCGGCCGCCGGGCGACGGTGAGGTGGGCGGCATTGGCGGCGGCGGCCACGGCGATCTGCATGGGGGTGAGGCGGGTGCCGGCAGCGAGCAGTTCCTGACCGGTAGCGAAGTCGTTACCCCTAGGGCGGACGCTGTGGCCAAGGCGGGCAGGGGCGGTGAAGCTGACGAAGCCGTCGGCGGCGCGGGCTTCTTCCTGCATGATCACGGTATCGGAGCCGGTTGGCAGCGGCGCGCCGGTGAAGATGCGGACGGCCAGGCCGGGCTCGACGGTGCCCTCGAAGCCCATGCCGGCTTGCGAGGTGCCGATGACGGCGAGGCGGTGCCCGTCCACCACATCGGCGGCGCGCATGGCGTAGCCGTCCATGGCGCTGGCATTGAAGGGGGGCTGGTCGTGGGTGGCTATGACGGGCTCGAGCAGGACGCGGCCGATGGCTTCGGTCAGCGGTACTGTCTCCGCCTGCGACGTCGGCACTCGGTCAAGAATGGCGGCGATGGCGTCGTCGACCGGGAGCAGGCTCATGCGCGGACGAAGTCGCCAGACTTGCCGCCGGATTTTTCCAGCAGGCAGATGTCGGTCACCACCATGGCGCGGTCGATGGCCTTGGCCATGTCGTAGAGCGTGAGCGCAGCCGTGGAGGCAGCGACGAGCGCTTCCATCTCGACGCCGGTCTGGCCTGTGGTTTCGGCGGTGGCGTGTATCAGGATCGCCTCGGTGCCATCCGCTTCGATCTCGACGCTGACCTTGGTCAGGGGGATGGGATGGCAGAGCGGGATCAGGTCGGATGTCTTCTTGGCGGCCATGATGCCGGCGATGCGGGCCACAGCAAGAGCGTCGCCCTTCTTGAGGCCGCCGGCCATGATGGTGGCGACGGTTTCGGGCCGGGCGACGATGCGGGCCTGGGCCACCGCGCGGCGACGCGTAACCGCCTTGTCACCGATATCGACGATATGGGCTTCGCCCTTGGCGTTGAGATGGGTCAGGCCTGCGGCCATCAGCGGACGGCCTGCGGGGCGCCCATCAACAGGGCGCGGGTAGCGGCTGTGACGTCCTCCTGGCGCATCAGGCTTTCGCCGACGAGGAAGGTGCCGATGCCGGCGCGCTGGTCGAGCATCACGACATGGTCATGATTGACGATGCCGCTCTCGCTGACCAGCAGCGTGCTTTTCGGCACGCCTATGGCCAGGTTCACCGAGGTTTCGAGCGTGGTCTCGAAGGTGCGCAGGTTGCGGTTGTTGATGCCGATGAACTCCGCGCCAAGCGCCACGGCGCGATCGAGCTCGGTTTGGTCGTGCACTTCGACCAGCGCGTCCATCTTCCACTCTTCGGCGGCGTCGAGCAGGTAGCGGGCGACGTCGTCACCCACGGCAGCGAGAATGATAAGGATGCAGTCTGCGCCCCAGGCGCGGGCTTCGGCGACCTGGTAGGTCTCGAAGAGGAAGTCCTTGCGCAGCACGGGGAGCTGAGTGGCAGCGCGGGCCTCGATCAGATAGCTGGGCGAGCCCTGGAAGCTGGGGCGATCGGTGAGCACGGAGAGGCAGGCGGCGCCTGCCAGTTCGTAGGACCGGGCAATCTCGGACGGATTGAAATCGGCGCGGATCAGGCCCTTGGACGGGCTTGCCTTCTTCACCTCGGCGATCAGGGCATATTTGCCCTGGGCGCGCTTGGCCTTGATGGCTTTGACGAAGCCCCGCGTCGGCGGCTGATCATGCGCCTGCGCCACCACTTCGGCCCAGGGGCGCATGGATTTGGCGGCGGCGATTTCCTCGCGCTTATAGGCTTCGATCTGCTTGAGGATGTCGGTCATCAATCTCGTCCGTTGGATACCGCCACGAGGTGGGCGAGGGTCTGCTTGGCCTTGCCTGAATCAATGGCGGCGCGCGCCAGGGCAATGCCGGTGTCTATGGTGTCTACACGGTCCGCCACGAACAAGGCTGCGGCGCTGTTGAGCAGGACGATATCACGGTAGGCGCCGGGCGCACCATCGAGCAGGGCCGTCAGGGCCAGCGCATTGTCGGCCGGATCGCCGCCGCGCAGGTCGTCGAGCGTGGCGCGGGGCAGGCCGAACTGCTCGGGGCTGATCTCGAACGTGGTGAGGCTCCCGCCCGCGATCTGGGCAACATGCGTCGGCCCTGTCGTGGTAATTTCGTCAAGGCCATCACTGCCATGGACAACCCAGGCTTTGACGGCCCGGTTGGCCAGCAAGGCCGCGGCCACGGGCTCGACCCATTGTTCGTCATAGACGCCGAGCAGGTAGCGGCGGACGCCGGCCGGGTTGGATTGTGGACCAAGCAGGTTGAACAGTGTGCGCGTGCCCATTTCGGCGCGTGACGGGCCGACATGCTTCATCGCCGGGTGGTGACTGGGCGCGAACATGAAGCCGATGCTGGCCTTGTCGATCGAGGCGCCTATCTGCTCCGGGGTCAGGTCGAGCTTGACGCCAAGCGCTTCCAGCACCTGCGATGCGCCAGATTTGGACGACAAGGCGCGATTGCCATGCTTGGCCACGGGAACGCCCGATGCGGCAACCACGATGGCGCTGGCGGTGGATATATTGAGCGTGCCGGCACCATCGCCGCCGGTGCCGACGATGTCGATGGCGTGTTCGGGGGCCGAAACCGGGACCATCTGCTCGCGCAGGATCGAGACGGCCGCAGCGATCTCGACCACAGTCTCGCCCTTGACGCGCATACCCATCAGGAAGGCGCCGATCTGGCTGGGCGTTGCTTCGCCCGCCATGATGACGCGCATGACGCCGCGCATTTCCTCGCCGGTCAGGTCGCGGCGGTCGGCGATCTTGTGGAGGGCTGCCTTGATATCCATCACGCTGCTCGCTTCTGGTTGAAGTCGCGGGCGAGGTTCAGGAAGTTCTGCAGCAGGGCATGGCCGTTTTCGCTGGCAATGCTTTCGGGGTGGAACTGCACGCCGTGGACTGGCAGCGTCTTGTGCTGCATGCCCATGATCAGGCCGTCAGCGGTTGTGGCCGTGACTTCGAGCGTCGCGGGCAGGGTGTCCTGCTTGACGATCAGCGAGTGATAGCGTGTCGCTTCGAAATCGTTGTTGAGGCCGCGGAACAGGCCCTTGCCGGTATGGTGGATCTTGCTGGTCTTGCCATGCACCAGGTGCGGCGCGCGGATCACGTCGCCGCCCATGGCCTGACCGATGGCCTGGTGGCCGAGGCAGACCCCCAGGATCGGTGTGGTGGAGGCGAAGCGCTCGATGAGTGCCAGGCAGATGCCGGCCTCATTCGGCGTGCAGGGACCGGGCGACAGCACGATGGCGTCGGGCGCCATGGCCGCGACTTCGTCGAGGGTGATCTTGTCGTTGCGGTGCACCGTGATATCGGCGCCGAGTTCGCCCAGGAAGTGGACGAGATTGTAGGTAAAGCTGTCGTAGTTATCGATGACGAGCGTGCGGGTCATTTGGTGGCTCCAGCGCGGCTGTGGGAAACGGGTTCAGTGCTCAGAACCAGTTCCGCCATCGATGTTGAAACACTGGCTGCGCCATCATTGCCCGATCCTCGCCTCGCCGGCATAGCGTAGCGCTTCCTCGGCGGCGCTGAAAAGGGCGCGGGCCTTGTTTTCGCATTCCATCTGCTCGAGTTCAGGCACGCTGTCGGCAACGATGCCGGCGCCGGACTGCACATAGAGCTTGCCGTCCTTGAGGATGGCGGTGCGCAGCACGATGCAGGTATCCATGGTGCCGTCGGCGCCGAAATAGCCCACGCAGCCGCCATAGATGCCGCGACGGGATTTTTCGAGCTCGTCGATGATCTCCATGGCCCGCACCTTGGGGGCGCCGGAGACGGTGCCGGCGGGGAAGCCGGCGGAGAGAGCGTCGACGAAGTCGTATTTCGGATCGAGCACGCCCACGACGTTGGAAACGATGTGCATGACGTGGGAATAGTATTCCAGGAAGAACTTGTCGGTGACCTTGACGGTGCCCGTCTTGGCGACGCGGCCGACATCGTTGCGGCCCAGATCGAGCAGCATCAGGTGTTCGGCCAGTTCCTTGGGGTCGGCGAGCAATTCTGCCGCCAGTTCCTGGTCGCGGGTCGGTGTCGAGCCGCGCTTGCGGGTGCCGGCAATGGGGCGGATGGTGACTTCGCCATCCTGCACCCGCACCAGGATTTCCGGGCTCGATCCGGCAACGGCAAAGCCACCGAAATCGAGGAAATACATGTAGGGGCTGGGATTGGTGCGGCGCAGGGCGCGGTAGAGCGCTGTCGGGGGCAGGGTGAAATCGGCCGAGAAGCGCTGGCTCAGTACGACCTGGAAGATATCCCCGGCCGTGATGTAGTCCTTGGCCCTGGCGACCATCGCGAAATACTGGTCTTTCGAAGTGTTGCTGGTGACCGCGATAGACTCAAGATCGGGCAGGGCAGGCGTGGTTGGCATGGCTCGACCGAGCCGACCGATGGCATCGTCGATGCGCGCCTCGGCAGCCTCGTAAGCCTGCTTCGCTGAGACTCCGTCTCGAACGTAAACAGGCGCGGTCAGATAGAGCTCGTCCTTGAGCGTATCGAAGATGGCCAGCAGCGATGGCCGCATCAATACCGCTTCGGGCGTCTGCAGGTGGTCCGGATTGCTGTCGGGCAGCACTTCCATGTAGCGGACCATCTCGTAGCCGAGATAGCCGTAGACGCCGGCGGACTGCGGCGGCAGACCGGCGGGAACATCGATCTTGCTGTCGGCCACGAGGCCGCGCAGCGCATCGAGCGGCAGATCGGGCAGGGGCTCGAATGCGGTCTCGTCGATCTGGGCCGAGCGGTTGATGGCGGCGGACCCGGCTTCGACCTTGAGGATCACGTCGGGCTGGGTACCGATGATCGAATAGCGACCCCGCACCGCCGCATCCTGCACGGATTCGAGCAGGAACGTGTTCTTGCGGCCCTCGGCGAGCTTGAGATAGGTGCCGATGGGCGTCTCCAGGTCGGCCACGATGCGACGCCAGACGATCTGCGACTTTCCAGCAGCATATTGCTCGGAGAAGCGCTGAAAGACGTCGTCGCCCATCGGTGTTGTGTCCAGTTTCGAGGGTGGTCCGGCCAGTGACTACTGGCCGGTGGTGAGTGCCAGCGCCTGGCTCAAAGCCTGCTGGTTGATGCGCAGCCCGGCTTCGTCGCGGACGGCGGAAACGAAATCGCCATAGAGGCCGATGCGCACTTCGTTCTCGAGCTGATCGTTGGCCGCCGCTTCGAGCGGCCCTTCGGCCTGCACGAGATCGACGACCTGGAACACGATGAACTCGCCATTGCCGCTCACAGCCGAGCCGTGATGGGTGGCGTCACCGGCAAAGACCGCAGAGGCCACCGTGCCATCGATGCTGCCATCGGCGGCGCCGAAGCGCGTGAAGGGGGCGCTGAGCTGCGGGAACACGTTGTAGGAGGCGGCGATATCGGCCAGCGCCTCACCGGCGTCGAGGCGCTTTACTGCCTCTTCGGTGGCCGCCAGGATCGCGTCATTGGTGCGTTCGGTGGTCATTGCTTCGGTCACTGCATCACGGACTTCGTCCAGGGTCTGGTCGCGGGCGGGTTCCACCTTGGTCAGGTCGAAATAGAGGTTGCCGTTGCCGGCCAGCGGGATGGCAGCCGTGAGGGCACCCTCGGTGGCCTTGAAGATGGCCTGCGAAACGCGCGGCGTGTCTTCGGCGGCCAGGTCGGGCAGCACGGCCAGCTCGGTGCCGTTGGCGGTGACATTGGCCTCATAGAGGTCGAGCTTGTAGCGCTCGGCGATTTCGGACAGCGGCCGGAAGGCGGCGCGCAGTTCCTCGATGCCGTCCTGCACGTCGGCCAGCTCGTTGCGGGCTTCGGTCAGCGCCAGGTTCTGCGCGATCTGGTCGCGGACTTCGTCCAGTGTCGGCACGCCACCGGCCTCGATAGCGGAGACGTGGATCGCGCGTTTGCCGGTCGCGCCGTCGATGATGACGAAACCGCCCTGCGCCACGCCGAAGGCGGCGGTGGCGAGGCTCGCATCGGTGATGTCGGCCTGTGCCAGCGTGCCCAGATCGGTGGCGGTGAGGCCGGCATCGGTCACCAGGGTTTCGAATGGTGTGCCGGCGGTGAGGCCGGCCTCGAAGGCGGTGACCTGCTCGGGCGTGAGTACGACCTGCTGGATGGTGCGGCGCTCAGGCTTGGTCAGGTTGGCCTTGGTGCGCTCATATTCGGCGGCGATGGCGTCGTCCGAAATGACCTTGTTCTTGGCGAGGTCAGCGGGCGACAGGCGCAGCATCTGCACGGAGCGGGTTTCGACGGTGCGGAACTCGGTCTGGTGCTCGGTCAGGTAGGCCGCAAGCTCTGCTTCGGTCGGGGCAGCGGGCGTTTCGATGTTGAACGAGTCGAGCACGAAATAGTCGACCGTGCGCTGATCGGCCGAGTAGCGGTTGATCAATTGCGATGCCGTTGCCGGCAGCTCGGTATCGCCGAACAGGCTCAGGATCAGCTGCTGGCGCCGGGCGGCGTCGCCCTGGTCCTTGAAATACTCGGCCTCGGTGAGGCCGCTCATCTGCAGAACCTGGGTGAAGGCGTTGGGATCGAACGTGCCCAGAGTGCCCTGGAAGGATGGATCGGCGCGGAGCATTTCGCTCAGCTTGTCGTCCGAGACACCGAGGCCGAAAGTGTCGGCCATCTGATCGAGGGCCGCGTCCTGCGCCAGATTCTGCAGCACCATACCGGGGATGCCGAGGCTGGTTGCCTGCTCGGTGGTCGGCACGGAGCCGATCTGCTGGGCGACTTCGTTGAGCTGGCTCTGATAGGCGCGCAGAAACTGGCGGGAGTTGATCTCCTCATTGCCAACGCGCGCGACGGTATTGGTGCCCAGATCGGTGATCACATTGTTGATGCCGAATCCGGCGATACCCACCAGAAGGAAGCCGCCCATGATCTTGCCGGGCCAGGATTTTGCAAAACCACGCAAACTATCGAGCATTTCAGACGTTCCGTTCAGCAACCCAGGCTTTACCGCAATGGCGGCAAGGCACTAGTAATCCAATTTGACTGCCGGGGTTAGGGCAATCCCAGTTCCGGTGCAAGAGGCAGGAGTAGCAAAGAGTGACGACAACAATCTCGCCGCTGATCGCGGGCAACTGGAAAATGAACGGTACCCGGGCCTCGCTCGACGAGTTGACGGCCCTGGCCGGCATGCTCACCACGGGGGAAGCCCCGCGCGCCCTGGTCGTTATCTGCCCACCTGCAACCATCCTTGCGGCCGTCGCCCGGCAGGGTGCGTCAGCCGGCATTCAGGCTGGCGGGCAGGACTGCCATCCGGCGGCGTCGGGTGCCCACACCGGCGATCTTGCGGCAGGCATGCTGGCCGATGCGGGTGCCCAATATGTGATCGTCGGTCACTCCGAACGCCGCGCCAATCACGCGGAAACCGACGACCTGGTGCGGCTCAAGGCCGAGGCTGCCATTGGCGCCGGATTGAAGCCGATCATCTGCGTGGGCGAAACCGAAGCGCAGCGCGACAGCGGGCAGGCCGAGACTATCGTGGCCGGTCAGCTCGCCGGCTCGATTCCCGATGCCGCCAGCCAGCATGAAGTCATCGTGGCCTATGAGCCCGTCTGGGCTATCGGCACCGGTCGCACGCCGACCAATGACGACATCGCCAAGATGCATGCCTCGATCCGCCACAAGCTGGTCGAGCGCTTCGGCGACAAGGGCGCTACGGTCCGCATTCTCTATGGTGGTTCGCTGAAGCCGCAGAATGCGCGGGAGATCCTGCAGGTCGAGAACGTCAATGGTGGGCTCGTCGGTGGTGCCAGCCTCTTGGCAAAGGACTTCTACACCATTATCTCCGCGGTGTAGTTCAACCGCAAACCCGAGACCGGCCGGAAATTCCGGCTGGGCTCTGGCCTTTGCCATGCGAGGCGTGTATGACGCGCCATCTTTTGCATAGCTTTTTAGACTGAGACACGATGGCGAATGTCCTGATTGTGGCCTATCTGCTGATCGTCCTGGCGCTGATTGCAGTCATCCTGCTGCAGCGCTCCGAGGGCGGCGCGCTGGGCATTGGTGGCGGTGGCGGTGGCTTTATGACCGCGCGCGGCTCGGCAAACCTGCTGACCCGGACCACGGCGATCCTGGCGACCCTGTTCTTTGCCACGGCGATCGGCCTGACGATTCTGAGTGAACTGGATCGCGGCACATCGAGCATTCTCGATCGTGCCACGGCAACCGAAGACGGTACGGCGCCGACCAGCGTGCTCGATGCCCTCAATTCGCTCAATGGCGGCACAACCACCGACCTGCCGGTTCCGGCTGGTGACCCGGCTGCACCTGCCGGCACTGACCCGGTGACTGAAGACGTGGCTCCCGCCACTGAAACTGCGCCTGCTGCCGATGCGGCTGCCCCGGCAACCAGCAGCGATCTGCCGGTGCCCGAGGCCCCGACCGAAACACCGGCCGCTCCGGCAGAGTCGCCGGCTACGCCGACGACGAACTAAGCGCCGCGAGGCGAGACCAAAGAGGGGGATGGAAACATCCCCTTCTTCTTTTTGTGTAGAGCCGCTTGCCAGCTCTACGAATCGACGCTGATGTGATTAAGGTGAACGCCCATGGCTCGGTACGTATTCATCACCGGAGGCGTGGTCTCCTCATTGGGTAAAGGTCTTGCATCGGCGGCGCTCGGCGCGGTCCTGCAAGCGCGCGGCTACAAGGTCCGCCTGAGGAAACTCGACCCCTATCTCAACATCGATCCGGGCACCATGTCGCCCACCCAGCACGGCGAGGTGTTCGTCACCGACGACGGTGCCGAGACCGATCTCGACCTGGGGCATTACGAGCGCTTCACCGGCCGGGCCGCGACCAAGCGTGACAACATCACCACCGGTCGCATCTATTCCGACATCCTCGCCAAGGAGCGGCGCGGCGAATATCTCGGCGCCACCGTGCAGGTCATCCCGCACGTCACCGACGCCATCAAGAATTTCGTCATCGAAGGCAATGACGAGTTCGATTTCGTGCTGGTCGAAATCGGCGGCACCGTCGGCGATATCGAGGGCCTGCCATTCTTCGAGGCGATCCGCCAGCTTGGCAACGACCTGCCGCGCGGCGACACCTGCTACCTGCACCTGACGCTGATGCCGTATATTCCCAGCGCCGGCGAGCTCAAGACCAAGCCGACCCAGCACTCGGTCAAGGAGCTCCGCTCCATCGGCATCGCGCCGGATATCCTCTTGGTGCGTTGCGACCGCCCAATTCCGGATGGCGAGAAGAAGAAGCTATCCCTGTTCTGCAACGTGCGTGAAAGCGCCGTGATCCAGGGGCTCGACGTCGGCTCGATCTACGATGTGCCGCTGGCCTATCACAAGGAAGGCCTCGACCGCGAAGTCCTGGCCACCTTCGGTATCAAGGACGCGCCTGAACCCAACCTCGCCGCCTGGCAGGATGTGTCGACCCGCCTCCACAATCCCGAGGGCGAGGTCAACATTGCCATCGTGGGCAAATATACCGGCCTCAAGGATGCCTATAAGTCGCTGTCCGAGGCCCTGACCCATGGCGGCATCGCCAACAAGGTCAAGGTCAACCTGCAGTGGATCGATTCCGAGGTCTTCGAGCGCGATGATCCCGCGCCCTACCTTGAGCATGTCCACGGCATCCTGGTGCCCGGCGGCTTCGGCGAGCGTGGCTCAGCCGGCAAGATCGAGGCGGCCCGCTTCGCCCGCGTCAAGGACGTGCCCTATTTCGGCATCTGCTTCGGCATGCAGATGGCCTGCGTCGAAGCGGCGCGGAACACCGCTGGCATCAAGAATGCCTCGTCCACCGAGTTCGGCCCGACCAAGGAGCCGATCGTCGGCATGATGACCGAGTGGGTGAAGGGCAACGACACCGAGAAGCGCAGCTCCGAAGGCGATCTCGGCGGCACCATGCGCCTCGGCGCCTATCCTGCCCAGCTCACGCGCGGTTCCCGCGTTGCCGATATCTACGGCTCCACTCGGATTTCCGAGCGCCATCGTCACCGCTACGAAGTGAACATGGACTATCGCAAGCTGCTCGAAAAGAACGGCCTGCTGTTCTCCGGCGTTTCGCCCGATGGCAAGCTGCCCGAGATTGTCGAGCGCACCGACCATCCGTGGTTCATCGGCGTGCAGTTCCATCCGGAACTCAAATCCAAGCCATTCGAACCACATCCGCTGTTTGCCAGCTTCATTGCCGCGGCGATGGACCAGAGCCGGTTGGTCTAGAACAAGATGGTGCAGGCCAAAGGTGCGCCTTCGGCCCGCTCGCTCCAAACCGACCGGCCTAATCTACAGCTACGACTTCTGACGACTGCGGACGCACCTCTGCTCCACCGCCTCGTTGCAGAAAACGCGACGCACCTTACGCGTCATGGCGACTACATGGATCTTGTTGCGCTGTCCCGCGCGGACCTTAAAACCGAGCTGTCGGGCGACGGCGGTGACCATCTGCGCTTTGGCATCCTGCTCAAAGGGCAGCTGATAGGCAGGGTGGACCTTATCGCTGTCGATCCGCCCAGATACGGCATCGGATACTGGTTGGCCGAAAATGCCACAGGGCATGGCTATGCCTCCGCAGCGCTGCGTGCCTTGATAGTCTTTGCTCAAGGTGATGCCGGCATGTCCGATTTTTACGCCGGGGTGACACATGGCAATCTGCGGAGCAGCGCGCTACTGGAGCGCGTCGGCTTCGTGTCTGTGGCCAGGTTCGAGACCTACACGAGATATCATCTCGCCCTCGGCCTCGTGTGAGGATTTCATCATGCCTCCCGTGATTACCACCGATCGTTTGCTGCTCCGTCGTCCGCGTATGGACGATCTCGACGCCATGTTTGAGATCATGTCCGACCCGCTGGCCATGCGCTACTGGTCGACGCTGCCCCATGCCAGCAAGGACGTCACGCGGCCCTGGCTGGAACGGATGATCGCCCGCACCGCCGCAGGCGGCGAGGATTTCATCATCGAGCATGAAGGTCGCGTCATCGGCGATGTCGGGGCGGGGCGCCTGCCCGATTTTGGCTTCATGCTGCGGCAGGATTGCTGGGGCAAGGGGTTTGCCACAGAAGCATCGCGTGCCTTCATCGACTACGCATTCCGTAACACAACCGCTACCGAACTGCTGGCCGATGTCGATCCCCGCAACGTCGCATCTTTGCGTGTCCTGGCCCGTCTCGGTTTCGCGGAAACAGGCCGTGCCGAGCGCACGTTCCTGCTAGGCGACGAATGGTGCGACAGCATCTATCTCGCACTGTCCCGTCCCCCGGAACAGGGGTAGCCGGACAGGCTGCGCCGGCCCATGGTCCGACCGAAGAGGAGAGGTCTCATGATCCGTAGCTTGCTTGTTGCCAGTATCCTGACGGGCGCGATCGTCAGTGCGAATGCCGCGCCGCTGCTGGGCGATTTCGAATGCGTATCCGACCGTCAAGGCCCCGAAACCTACGAAGGCACACCTCGGATTGAGGAGCCCACCAGCTTTGGCTTCCTCACCCAGGCGGCCACCGTGGATGCCTGGTTTCCACTGGACCTTTCCAACCCGGACGACGTGAAGTTCGACGATGCGTTCACCGAACACATTTCGTTCGGCGCCGTCGTGCAAGGCGCCCGGATGCTCGAAGATGAATTCGCCTACGCGGTCGAGGTCCGGACCAAGAAGGGCGACATCATTCCGGTCTATTGCCTCTTCATCTACTGACGCTACCTTGTGCTATGAATGGTGGGACGAACCACGAGTCCCGCCATGGCCGACATCATCAATCTTCGCAACGTCCGCAAGCAGAAGGCCCGCGCCGACAAGGACGCGCAGGCGCAGCAGAACCGCGTGCTGTTCGGACGCACCAAGGCCGAGAAGTTGCAGCAGGCGGCGGAGAGGGCCTTGGCCGACAAGCATATCGATGGCCACAAGAAGGATGAGACGCATGAGTAAGGTTGTCGTTGTCGGGGCTACCGGCCATATCGGGACCTATCTGGTGCCAAGGCTGGTGATGGCTGGCCACGATGTGACCGTCGTCAGCCGTGGCGTCGCCTCGCCGTACCAGCAAAGCGCGGTGTGGCGGCATGTGAAGGCGGTCGTGCTGGATCGCACAGCCGAGGAGGCCGCTGGCCGGTTTGGACAAGCCATCGCTTCGCTTGAAGCCGACATCGTCATTGACCTGATCTGCTTCACCGAAGCCAGCAACCGGCAGCTCGCCGATGCCCTGGCCGGTCGCGTGAGCCATTTCGTCCATATCGGTACCATCTGGACGCATGGAACCGCCGCCGTCGTGCCGACGCTGGAATCGGGCGAGAAGCACCCGTTCGGCGAATACGGTGTCGCCAAGGCGGCTATCGAGGCCGACCTGCTGCGTCGCGCGCATCTTGAGGGCTTTCCGGCGACCATCGTCCATCCCGGACATATCGTCGGACCCGGTTGGGCGCCGCTCAATCCGGCGGGGCATTTCAATCCGGCCGTTTTCAGCACCATTGCCCGCAACGAGACGCTGGCGCTGCCGAATTTCGGCCTCGAGACGGTGCATCACGTGCATGCCGACGACGTGGCACAGGTTGTCATGCGATCCATAGACAATCGCTCCTCCGCCATCGGCGAGAGCTTTCACGCGGTTTCCGGCGCAGCGGTGAGCCTTCGCGGCTATGCCGAGGCGATGTATCGCTGGTTCGGCCATGCGCCCAAGCTCAGCTTTGCCGGCTTTGACGTATGGGCGAAGACCCAGGACGCCGATGAGGCCAAGGCAACCTGGGAACATGTCGCCCGCTCGCCCAATTGCTCGATCGAGAAGGGGCGCCGGCTGCTCGGCTATGTGCCGCGCTATACCTCGCTCGAGGCGGTGCAGGAGGCGGTCACCTGGCTGATATCAGATGGCCAGGTCGAGGCGCCGGAGCCGGCGTAGCGATCGGGCCCGGCAATTATTTGCCGACAGCCCCTTTTCCTTGTCACACTCTGCGTCTAGACAGTCGCAAACACTGTGCAATCCCGCCAGGGAAGGGGCTTTCCATGTCTTCGATCATCCACGTCACCGGCCGCCAGATTTATGACAGCCGCGGCAATCCCACGGTCGAAGTCGATGTGGTGCTCGATGATGGCAGCTTCGGCCGCGCCGCCGTTCCCTCGGGCGCCTCGACGGGTGCGCATGAGGCCGTCGAACTGCGCGATGGCGGCAAGAAGTATAACGGCAAGGGCGTCACCCAGGCCGTCGAGAACGTCAATTCGGTGATCTTCGACGAAATCCAGGGCATGGACGCACTCGACCAGCTCGGCGTCGACCAGGCGATGATCGAGCTGGACGGCACCCCGAACAAGTCGCGCCTCGGCGCCAATGCCATTCTCGGCGTGTCGCTGGCCGTGGCCAAGGCCGCTGCCGAGTCCAGCGAGCTGCCCTTCTACCGCTATATCGGCGGCCCGAACGCCCATGTTCTGCCTGTGCCGATGATGAACATCATCAATGGCGGCGAGCATGCCGATAATCCGATCGACATGCAGGAATTCATGATCCTGCCAGCCGGCGCTGAGAACCTGGCTGACGCCGTCCGCATCGGCTCGGAAATCTTCCACACCCTCAAGAAGGGCCTCTCGGCCGAGGGCCACAACACCGCTGTCGGCGACGAGGGCGGCTTTGCGCCGAACCTGAAGTCGGCCGATGACGCGCTGGGCTTCATCATGCGCTCGATCGAAAAGGCCGGCTACAAGCCGGGCGAGGACATCTTCCTCGGCCTCGACTGCGCGGCCACCGAATACTACAAGGGCGGCAAATACGAGATGGTCGGCGAAGGCAAGTCGCTGTCATCGGAAGAGAATGTTGCGTTCCTTGCGGACCTCGCTGCCCGCTACCCGATCATCACGATCGAAGACGGCATGGCTGAGGACGATTGGGATGGCTGGAAGGCCCTGACTGACGCCATCGGCAAGAAGGTGCAACTGGTGGGCGACGATCTGTTCGTCACCAACACCCAGCGCCTCGTTTCGGGCATCAAGATGGGCGTTGCCAATTCGATCCTGGTCAAGGTCAACCAGATCGGCTCGCTCAGCGAAACCCTCAATGCCGTCGATACCGCCCATCGCGCAGGCTACACCTCGGTGATGTCGCACCGCTCGGGCGAAACCGAAGACTCCACCATCGCCGACCTCGCCGTGGCGCTCAACTGCGGTCAGATCAAGACCGGCTCGCTGAGCCGCTCCGATCGCCTGGCCAAGTACAACCAGCTGATCCGCATCGAAGAGCAGCTCGGCACCTCGGCCAAGTATGCTGGCTACTCGGTGGTCAAGGGCCGCTAGGCCCTTGCCGGTAGAGACCGATCTCATCATTGAACGCGGCGGCAATGTCACCATTGTCGCCGCGAACTTGTCTTTGCTCGATATTGCCGAGCGTGGTGACGAGCTCGCTGCGGCTATCGGTGCGCTGCCGCCGGTTGCGTGGCCGCCTGAACACAATGACGCGTCCATGTTTGCCTGGGTGCGCAGGCTGATCGAGCAGTACCCCGGCGAAACGGGCTACAACACGTGGTTTATCGTCGGCGGCGGCATGCTCTGCGGCACGGCCGGCTTCAAGGGGCCGCCGGGTGACGATGGCAGCGTCGAGATCGGCTATTCCGTCATCCCGGAGGCGCAGCGCCGTGGCTTTGCCAGCGAGGCCGTGGAGCTGCTTGCGGCGCGCGCCTTTCGCGATCAGCGAGTGACCGCAATTCGCGCCGAAACGTTGCTGGACGGCGTCGCGTCACAGGCGGTGCTGCGCCGCTGCGGCTTTGGCCAAACGGGTTTGCGGCACGACCCGGAAGATGGCGACGTTGTCTGTTTCGAGCTAAGCCGCGCTCACTGAAACGCGGTCTCCGCAAAGCTCCTGAGCTTGCGCGAATGCAGCCGTTCCGCCGGTTGATCGCGCAGGATTTCCATCGCCCGCAGCCCGATCTGCAAATGCCGGTTGACCTGCGTGCGGTAGAAGTCCGACGCCATGCCCGGGAGCTTGAGTTCCCCATGCAACGGCTTGTCCGACACGCACAGCAGCGTTCCATACGGCACGCGGAACCGGAACCCGTTGGCCGCGATCGTTGCGCTTTCCATATCGAGCGCCACGGCGCGCGACTGGCTAAGTCGCTGGGTGATCTCGGCCTGGTCGCGCAGTTCCCAGTTGCGATTATCAAACGTCGCTACGGTCCCGGTGCGCATGATCTTCTTGGTCTCGATGCCCTCGGTCTGGGTGATCTCCTCCACCGCCTGCTCCAGCGCCACCTGTACTTCGGCCAAGGCCGGGACCGGCACGGTCAGCGGCAGGTCGGCGTCGAGCACGTGGTCTTCGCGCACATAGGCATGGGCCAGCACATAGTCGCCCAGCTCCTGCGAATTGCGCAGGCCGGCGCAGTGACCCAGCATGATCCAGGCATGCGGACGCAGCACCGCGATGTGGTCGGTGATCGTCTTGGCGTTGGATGGGCCTACGCCGATATTCACCATGGTGATGCCCCGCCCGCGATCGGCCGTCAGGTGATAGGCCGGCATCTGAGGCGCGCGCACCGGCGCTGAGCCCGCCGTATTGCCGCCCTTCAGCGCATTGTCGGTGACGACATTGCCCGGCTCGATGAAGCTCTCGTAATGCGGATGCCCATCCGCCATGTAGCGCTTGGCCACGCGGCAGAATTCCTCGACGTAGAACGCGTAATTGGTGAAGATGACGAAGTTCTGGAAATGGCTGGCATCGGTGCCGGTATAGTGGCTCAGCCGGAACAGCGAGTAGTCCACCCGTGGCGCGGTGAACGCCGATAGCGGGTAGGGGCCGCCCTTGGGGGGCACGAAGGTGCCATTGGCGATCTCGTCGTCGGTATTGCCGAGGTCTGGTGCATCGAACACGTCGCGGAGCGGGATGTTGAGGGCGTTGAGCGCCTCGCCATCGATGCGCTCGCTTGGATTGACCGCGAAATGCAACGGGATCGGCGTATCGCTCTCGGCGATGTCGATCGTGCCGCCGTGGTTTTTCAGGATGACGGTGAACTGTTCCTGGAAATACTGCTTGAACAGATCGGGTGCTGTCACCGTGGTACGATACAGCCCCGGCGTGTGCAGGTAGCCATAGGGCAGGGTGCTCTCGCCCTTGCCGAAGCTGGTGGAGCGCACCTCAACCTGCGGGTAGCAGGCCCGCACACGGCCTTCTGGCACGACGCCCTTGGCGAGGTCGGCCAGGTGCTGGCGGATGAAGCCGGTATTGCGATGATAGAGATCGGCCAGGTACTGCCATGCCTGCTCGGGGTCGGTGAAGGACTGCTTTTCGAGACGGGGCGGACTGATCGTGGTCATGTTTCTCTTTCATCATCATGCGGGCTCCGGATTGAGCCCGCCATCGGCGGAATCGCGTTGCATGTCGCGCTGCGTCTAGCCTCTTTGAATGACAGCTTCCCGACGCGGCATCAACTGACGGGCTGAGCGGGTGCCCATTTCACAAGGCAGTGATGGGCTCTTTTCTCGCCGCATTTCGCCACCATCTTCCTATGCAGTTCACTGGCACGGCAAGCGACCCATGCAACCGGTGAGCGAGGAGTGCTGTGCAGGCCGCTTGTCCCCCAAGCCCTCAACAGCGCGGCAGGCCGGCATTCCCCAGGACCGCAGTGACCCAGTCACTGCGGTCCTTTTATTTGCGGCCAATGCCGAGGGGCTGTGGACGAAGGGCGCGGCTTTTTCTATTGGTGCGTCGCACTCAGTTCATTCCGACCCGGAGCCCCCATGACAGCCACGATCATTGACGGCAAAGCCTTTGCCCAGGGCCTGCGCGGCCGTATCGCGGCCCATGTGGCGCGCCTCAAGGCGGATCACGGGATCACACCCGGGCTGGCCGTGGTGATTGTGGGCAATGATCCCGGCAGTCAGGTCTATGTGGCGCAAAAGGCCAAGCAGACCGTTGAAATGGGCATGCATTCGGAAAAGTATGAACTGCCCGAGGACACCAGTGAGGCGGACGTGCTGGCCCTAGTGCAGAAGCTCAATGCCGATCCGGCCATCCACGGTATTCTGGTGCAACTGCCGGTGCCCCAGCAGATCGATCCGCTCAAGATCATCAACGCGATCGACCCCGCCAAGGACGTGGACTGCTTCACGCCGGCAAGCGTCGGCAAACTCGCCATCGGCCTACCGGGTCCGGTGTCCTGCACGCCATTGGGTTGCCTGATGCTGCTGCGCGATGTGCTTGGCGATCTGTCCGGGCTGCATGCCGTCGTGGTGGGCCGTTCCAACCTCGTCGGTAAACCGATTGCCCAATTGCTGCTGCGCGAGAATTGCACCGTGACCATGGCGCACTCGCGCACCCGGGATTTGCCTGACATCATCCGGCAGGCCGATATCGTCATCGCCGCCGTCGGGCGCCCCGAGATGATCAAGGGCGACTGGATCAAGCCGGGCGCCACGGTGATCGATGTTGGCATCAACCGTATCGATGCGCCGGAGCGCGGCGCGGGCAAGACGCGCCTCTTGGGCGATGTCGAGTTCGCTTCGGCCAAGGAAGTCGCAGGCGCCATCACGCCGGTCCCCGGCGGCGTCGGCCCGATGACCATTGCCTGCCTCTTGGCCAATACCGTCACCACCGCCTCGCTCATCAACGGTCTCGTGCCGCCTAGCGACCTCACCGCATGAGTGATGGCGTCGGGCACGACCCAGGCGGCAAGGTCCGCTTGCCCTTGATGCCTGGCGTCAAGGGTGACGCCGTATTCAGCGACAGGGAACATCGCCAGCTGATGCGCCGCTGGACGGGCGATGCATTCCCCGATCGCTACATCATGTTCATCGGGATGAATCCGAGCACGGCCGATGCCACGGTCAACGATCCGACCTGTGCGCGGGAATGGACCTTTGCCAAGCGTGAGGGCTATTCAGCTATGGTCAAGGCCAATGTCGGAGACTATCGCGCCACCGACCCCAAGGTGCTGCTGGCGCCTGGCGTGGTGGCGGTGTCGGATGCCAATCTGCCCGCAATCCGCGCGGCGGCCGCAAGGGCGGACAGGGTGGTGCTGTGCCACGGCAAGCTCAATAAGGCGCTGGCTGCTGGGGGACGATCGGTGGTCGATGCGCTGCGGGCCGACGGGGTTGAGCTCTGGTGTTTCGGCACCAATGCTGATGGTTCGCCCAAGCATCCGCTCTACCTGCGGACCGATACGCCGCTCATTAAATATCCCGATCACATCAGCACTTAAGCTGGGAACTATCGACGCCTCGAACCATTGGCCTCTTGCCGGGGGCGGCGAGAGGTTGAATTTTGAGACACATTTATCGCTGTGTGTTGGCGTGCTGCGTCGCGGCCGCCACGGGCCACGCTTTTGCCGATGAGCAGAACATTTTCGCTTTCGGCGGCCGCTACACCAATCAGTATTTTGAATACACGTTCAACCCATTCACGGTGGGTTACGAGGACAATTATGTCTTGGGCGCAGGCTACCAGCAGTTCGCGCTAGGGCATGATGGTGGCCTCAAATTGGGCGTTGAGCTGGGCGCCGCCTTGCGTTTGGGTAACCAGACCTCTGGTGAGCTTTGGGTTGGTCCGGTCCTCCGCGCCGATGGGCTCATTCAGACCCATCAGGTCAAGGTTTCCGTCAGCGTCACGGCCGGACTGTCGGTCACAACGGACACAATCGGCATCGAGCGCGCGCGCGAAATTGAAATGGGTGGCGATTCCACGTTGCTGTACTATCTCGCGCCGGAAGTCAGCGTGTCCTTCGCCAACAATCCTGACCTCGAGTATTTTGCCCGCGTCCATCATCGCTCAGGCGGATGGGAGAGCCTGGGCAATATGCGCGATGGCGCGAACGCGGCATCAGTCGGTGTGCGCTGGAACCTCTAGGCGGCTCCGGCCAGATAGAAGAGCCGCGCGACGGTGTGGTCGCGCAGCGCCTGGGCTGGCAGCTTGCCGGTCAAAGCCGCGATCACCACTGACGTATCCGGCACGGCGCTCGCATCCACCACGACGCGCTTGAACGCCGGCCGCAAGCCCAGTTTGGCGCCTTCCAGCATGTCGTAGAGCAGCGCCCGGACATCGGTCCGCGTGGCGCAGGCTATGCAGTTGCCGCCGTCCTCGTGGCCATGCCCGGTATTGGCGGGCAGGCGGAGCAGGGCGGTATCGGCGTCGAGCGCGAGCAGGCGACGGGGTTCGGTGACGACGGTCACGGGGATGGGTTCAATGCGTGCCACAGTAAGGATACCCCCACCTAACCTCCCCCTGAAGGGGGAGGGACTGATCGAGTGTCTGGCACGATCACGCCAGAGCCACCGCCCGGATTCCTCCCCCTATTAGGGGGAGGTTAGGTGGGGGCGCTAAGAACGCTACTCCGCCGCGACGATCGCCGGACCCGGAATATAATTCAGGATCGGCCCGAGCCAGCGTTCGACCTCGGCCAACGCCATACCCTTGCGCTGGGCATAGTCCACCACCTGGTCGCGCTCCACCTTGGCGACGCCGAAATAGTACGCGTCCGGGTGAGCGAAATAGACGCCCGATACCGACGAACCCGGCCACATGGCATAGCTTTCGGTCAGTGTTACGCCGGCATTCTTCTCGGCGTCGAGCAGGCGGAACAGCGTCGTCTTCTCGGTGTGATCGGGCTGAGCAGGGTAGCCGGGGGCTGGACGGATGCCGCGATATGTTTCGCCGAGCAAGTCATCATTGCTCAGCGTCTCATCGGCCGCATAGCCCCAGAACTCCTTGCGGACGCGCAGGTGCATGTATTCGGCCATGGCTTCCGCGAAACGGTCGGCCAGCGCCTTGACCAGGATGGACGAATAGTCGTCATTCTGCTTCTCGAAGCGTTCGGCGATCGCCACTTCCTCGATGCCCGCGGTGACGACGAACCCACCCATATAGTCGGGGCGATCGATGCCCTCCGGCGCCACGAAGTCGCTGAGCGCCATGTTGGGCTTGCCATCACGCTTGGTCAGCTGCTGGCGCAGGGTGAACAGCGTGGCCAGTTCCTCGGCGCGGCCTTCGTCGGTGTAGAGTCGGATGTCATCGCCCACGGCATTGGCCGGCCAGAAGCCAACGACCGCGCGTGGCTTGAACCAGTTTTCGTCGATGATCTGGGCCAGCATCTTCTGCGCATCGGCAAACAACTGCCGTGCGGCCTCGCCCTGGCGCTCATCTTCGAGAATGGCTGGGTAGCGGCCCTTGAGTTCCCAGGTCTGGAAGAACGGGGTCCAGTCGATGAAGCTCGACAGCTCCTTGAGATCGAAATCCTCGAAAACCTTGGTGCCAAGGAAGCTCGGCTTGGGCGGGGTGTAACTCGCCCAATCGGCCTTGAACGCGTTGGCGCGAGCCTTGGCCAGCGGAATGCGCTGCTTTTCGTCCTCAGCCCGCAGGTGCGCCGCCGCCGCCTTGGCATATTCGGCGCGGATATCTTCGATGAACGCGACCTTGGTGTCTGATGACAGCAGGTTGCCCACGACACCCACGGCGCGGCTGGCGTCGTTGACATAGACGGTCTGGCCGCGCTCGTAGCGTGGGTGGATTTTCACCGCCGTATGGACGCGACTGGTCGTCGCCCCGCCGATCAGCAGCGGGATGTCAAAACCCTCGCGCTCCATCTCAGCGGCCACATGGACCATCTCGTCGAGCGACGGCGTGATCAGGCCGGACAAGCCGATGATGTCGACATTCTGCTCCTTGGCCGTCTGCAAGATCTTGGCAGTCGGCACCATTACGCCGAGATCGATGATCTCGTAGTTGTTGCAGCTCAGGACGACGCCGACGATGTTCTTGCCAATATCGTGCACGTCGCCTTTGACCGTCGCCATCAGCACCTTGCCGGCGCTCTTGCGGCCGGTGGCGTTGCCGTCGGCATTCTTCTCGGCTTCCATGTAGGGCAGCAGCAAGGCCACGGCCTGCTTCATCACGCGGGCGGATTTGACCACCTGCGGCAGGAACATCTTGCCCGAGCCGAACAGGTCGCCGACGATGCTCATGCCCGCCATCAGCGGGCCTTCGATGACATGCAGCGGTCGTGCGGACTTGAGGCGGGCCTCGTCGGTGTCGGCATCGATATATTCGGTGATGCCGTTGACCAGTGCATGGGCGATGCGGTCTTCGACTGACTTCTCGCGCCAGCTCAAATCCTTGGCGGCAACATCCTTGCCCGCCGTACCCCGATAGCGCTCGGCCAAAGCCAGCAGGCGATCGGTAGCCTCAGGGTTACGGTTGAGGATCACGTCCTCGCAGGCGTCGCGCAGTTCCGGATCGATGGATTCGTAGACCGCCAGTTGCCCGGCATTGACGATGCCCATGTCCATGCCGTTCTGGATGGCATAGTACAAAAACACCGCGTGCATGGCCTCGCGCACCGGCTCGTTGCCGCGGAACGAGAAGCTGAGGTTGGAGATACCGCCCGAAATATGCACATGGGGCAGGGTGTCGGTGATGATCTTGGTCGCCTCGATGAAGGCGACGCCATAACCGTTATGCTCCTCGATGCCGGTGGCGACCGCAAAGACGTTGGGGTCGAATACGATGTCTTCCGGCGGGAAGCCGACGACCTCAGTGAGAAGCTGGTAGGCGCGGGTGCAGATCTCGACCTTGCGCTCCAGCGTATCGGCTTGGCCCTGCTCGTCGAATGCCATCACCACCACGGCGGCGCCATAGGCCCGCACCAGCCGGGCATAGTGCAGGAACTGCTCTTCGCCTTCCTTCATCGAGATGGAATTGACCAGCGCCTTGCCCTGGACGCACTTCAAACCGGCTTCGATCACCTCCCATTTGGAGGAGTCGATCATCAGCGGCACCTTGGCGATATCGGGTTCGGCGGCGAGCAGGTTGAGATACTCGATCATCACCTGCTTGGAGTCGATCAGGCCCTCATCCATGTTGATGTCGATGATCTGGGCGCCATTGGCCACCTGGTCGCGCGCCACTTCGAGCGCGGCATTATAGTCGCCCGCGGTGATCAGCTTCCGGAACCGGGCCGAGCCGGTGACATTGGTGCGCTCGCCCACATTCACGAAGGGGATTTCCGGCGTCAGCGTGAAGCCTTCGAGGCCCGACAGGCGCAGCAGGCGTTCGATTTCCGGCACCTGGCGCGGCTTGTGCTGCTCGGCCATCTCGGCAATGGCGCGGATATGGTCGGGCGTCGAGCCGCAGCAGCCGCCCACGATGTTGAGCAGGCCTTCGCGGGCGAAGGTTTCCAACTGCGCCGCCATCAGTTCGGGCGTCTCGTCATAGCCGCCGAATTCGTTGGGCAGGCCGGCATTGGGATAGGCACAGATGAACGTGTCAGCGACAGCCGACAGCTCGGCAATGTGATCGCGCATCAGGTCGGCGCCGAGTGCGCAGTTGAGCCCGATGGTCAGCGGATTGGCGTGACGCACCGAATACCAGAACGCTGTCGGCGTCTGGCCAGACAGGGTGCGGCCGGACAGGTCGGTGATGGTGCCCGAAATCATGATCGGCACGTCGATGCCGCGCTCTTCGAACAGCCGCTGCGCCGCGAAAATGCCGGCCTTGGTGTTGAGCGTGTCGGTGATGGTCTCGAACAGCAGCAGATCGGCGCCGCCATCGACCAGGCCGCGGATCGCCTCGCCATAGGCGTCGACCAACTCGTCAAAGGTGATCGCCCGATGGCCCGGGCTGTTGACGTCCGTCGACATGGACGAGGTCTTGTTGGTTGGCCCTAGCGCCCCGGCAACATAGCGGCGCTTGCCGTCGATGGCCTCGGCCCGCTTGGCCGCGCGACGTGCGACCAGCACGCCGTGATAGTTCAGATCATAAACCGCTTCTTCGCAGGCGTAGTCGGCCTGCGCCACCCAGGTGGCCGAGAAGGTGTTGGTCTCGACGATGTCAGCGCCGGCCAGATAGTATTCGAGATGGATGTCCTCGATCCGCTGCGGCTCGGTCAGGATCAGCAGGTCGTTATTGCCCTTGAGCGGCAGCTTCCAATCCCTAAACCGGTCGCCGCGAAAGTTCTCTTCCTCGAGCTTGAGCCGCTGGATCATGGTGCCCATGGCCCCGTCCAGGATCAGGATGCGCTCGCGCATCGTCTGCGCCAACGTGGCACGGACTTCGTTCCAGTCGGGGATGTGGGGCAGCTTGTCAGAAGGGCTCATCGCCATTCACCTCGGTTCGATCGGTTATCCGATGACATAAAGATATCTTTATATCCCGCTTAGCGCAAGGTTGCGGTCACGCTTTCCAGCAATCAGCTCTCGGCCGCCATGCTGCTGAAAATGCGACTCGCGGCGCTAACACTTTGTTCCCCTTAACCTGACCGAAACCAGAAATCTGTTCTTTAGGATCGAATGCCGCGTGATCGCGATATCATGGGCATTCTCATCTGTGACCAGCGTAAGAGTAATGCGTACCGTGACGACGACCCCTTGGCGCCATGCCATCCGCTTTGTCGCCCTCGCGGCCCTTGTCGCACCCATGATCGCAGCCTGCGGCGGGGGTGGTCTGGGCGCCACTGTGAAACGTGCGGCCTTCGGCTCCGAATACGGCTCGTCCTCGCCGCGCGTGACCAACAATCCCAATCCACCCAAGGGCGGCGGACGCTACCAGGTTGGACGGCCCTACACCGTCAATGGCCGCGTCTATACGCCCGCCGAGCAACCGGGCTATGTCGCGACCGGCGATGCCTCGTGGTATGGCGCCGACTTCCACGGCCGCCGGACGGCCAATGGCGAGATATTCTCGGCTAACGCCATTACTGGCGCTCACCCGACTTTGCCGCTTCCGTCGTATGTTCGCGTCACCAATCAGGAAAATGGCCGCTCGGTGATTGTCCGCGTCAATGATCGTGGGCCTTACATGCCCGGTCGCATCATGGATCTGTCGCATCGCGCCGCCGAGATGCTGGGCTATGTCAACAATGGCCATGCCTCGATCAAGGCCGAGTATGTGGGCCGCGCGCCGCTGGAAGGCGACGACACGCGCATGCTGTTGGCCAGCTATTCCGGTCCGCCGGTGCAAAGCACGACCCGCTATGCCGACGGCACCAACAGCCTGACGGATATGGCAGGCGACTTCTTTGGTGGTCTGTTCTCCTACGCCGACACGACGCCCGAGGCGCAGGATGCCAATATCGGTACAGCCTTCGCCGCAGTGAATGCCGTGGCCGCGCAGACTGGCAGTCTCGACGGGTGGGTGCAGTCGGTCGATGTTGACGCCCGCGACATCAAGCTTGGCCTCGGTATCTTCGCCGATCAGACCAATGCGGTGGCCCTGGCAGAACAGTTTGCGTTGCTTGGTTCGGTCGACGAAGAACAAGTCACCGTCAATGGCAAGCCGGCGACACGGCTCACTCTCACACATTTGAAGCCCGGCGTGGCCAGAATTGACGCTCTCGACCTGGCACGGCAACTTGGCCTCAATGACATAATTCTCTATTAGTTCTTATGGCTGGCAAGAATGCCGGCAATAGACGGGATAGGCGCGACGTGAAACGGATCTGGCTCATTCTGGCGGCAATGCTCTCGCTGGTGGCGCCGGCCGCCGCGCAGGCCGACTTCGACACCAAGGCCAAGTTCGCCATTTTGATGGACGAGCAATCCGGCACGGTGATCTTCCAGAAGGATGCCGATCTGCCGATGGAGCCGGCCAGCATGGCCAAGCTCATGACCGTTGCGGTGGTTTTCAATGAAATCCGCAGCGGTCGCGTCAAGCTCACCGACGAGTTCTTTGTCTCCGAACACGCCTGGCGCACCGGTGGTGCCTCATCGGGCGGTTCCACCATGTTTGCCGATCTCAATTCCAAGATCAAAGTGGAGGATCTGGTTCGCTCGGTCATCATCCAGTCGGGCAATGACGCCGCCATCGTCTTGGCGGAAGGCATTGCCGGATCGGAAAGCAGCTTCGCCGCGATGATGAACGAACTGGCCGAGGAAATCGGGCTGACCGGCTCGCATTTCACCAATCCGGTCGGGCTGCCCGATCCGAACATGTATGTCACCGCCCGCGACCTGGCCGATCTGGCGCGTTATCTCATTCGCGAATTCCCCGAATATTACCACTACTTCTCAGAGCCCGAGATGGAGTGGAACGGCATCAAGCAGGCCAACCGCAACTCGCTGGTTGAGCTCGGGATCGGTGTCGATGGTCTCAAGACCGGTCATACCGAAGCTGCGGGCTATGGTTCGGTCATCTCCACTGCAGAGGGCGGTCGTCGTCTGGTTGCCGTCATCCACGGGCTGACTTCGATGGCCGAGCGCACCGAGGAAGGACGCAAGCTGATCACCTGGGGCGCCCGCGCTTTCGAGCGCGTCGCGGCCTACCCGGATGGCGCGGTCGTGGCCTATGCAAACGTCTATGGCGGCGTCACCGGCAGTGTCGGGCTGGTCGGGCAGGGCGAGGTTGCGCTCTATCTGCCGCGTGGCTCGCGCAAATGCCTCAACGCGCAGGTGGTGTATAGCGGACCCTTGCTGCCGCCGGTCGCGCAGGGCGATGAGGTTGCCGAGCTTCGCGTGTTCTGCGACGAGCAACTGGTGCAGGTCGCGCCCCTCTATGCCGCCGAAAGCGTCGAAAAGGGCGATATCGTTCGCCAGGCCACCGATGCGCTCAAGCAACTGGCCCTTGGCTGGCTCTGAGACTCGGATACAACGCTCCTATGCTCGAAGCGCCCAAAGCCAGTCGCGCCCGTTTCATCACCTTTGAGGGTGGTGAAGGTGTCGGCAAGTCCACACAGGTCAAGCGCCTGCTGCAGAACCTGCAGCGGCATGCGGTCGAGGCCGTACGCACGCGCGAGCCTGGTGGGACCGCCAAGGCCGAAGCCATCCGCTCCTTCATCCTGCAGGGCCGCTCGGAAAGCTGGGGCCCCGGGGCCGAGGCGGTGCTGTTCGCTGCCGCTCGCCTTGACCACGTCAATCAGCTGATCGCGCCGAATCTGCGCAACGGCACCTGGGTGTTGTCGGATCGATTTCACGATTCGACCCGCGCCTATCAGGGCCTGACCGGGGGCGTCGACGATAAGCTTATCGCCGCGCTCGAAACGCTGGCGCTCGACGGGCACGCGCCCGACCTGACCATCATTCTTGACATGGATCCCGAGGACGCCTTCAAGCGCGTCGCCGAACGCGCCGTCGAAGATGGCCTCGCCTTGACCGGTGATCGCTTCGAGAAGGAAGAGCTCGAGTGGCACAAGCGGCTGCGTGATGGCTTTCTGGCCATCGCCAGGGACAATGCCGATCGTTGCATCGTCATCTCGGCGGCGCAGTCGGAGGAATCGCTTGAGGCGGCCATCTGGGAGGCCGTGAGCCAGCGGTTCCCCGAGCTGCTGCGCGGTTCGCAGGCGTGACTGATCCCGATGCCATCGAGGGCGCGACGCCGCCGGAGCGCCGGCAGCGGGCGAAGGGGCATGACGCCGCCCGCAGCGCTATCCGCAGCCAGATTGCCAGTGGCAGGCTGCCCGGCGCCATCCTGCTGCATGGACCGCAGGGCATCGGCAAGGCGACGTTTGCCTTCGAACTCGCAGCAGCGATCCTGACCGCCACGGGCGATGAAGACGGCCATCGGGTCGAGGAACAGGTCGGGGCGCTTTCCCACCCCAATCTCTTCCTGCTCCGCCGCAGGCCCAAGGACGGCAAAGGCTACTACACCGTCATTCGGGTGGAAGACGTCCGCGATATCAGGGACTCGCTGCATCACACCCGCGGCCGGGCCGGGCACCGCGTCGCCATCATCGACAGCATCGACGACTGCAACCCCTCGTCCGCCAATGCGCTGCTCAAGACGCTGGAAGAGCCCCCGGCCGATACGACGTTCCTGCTGGTGTCACATCGCCCAGGCCAATTGCTGCCCACCATCAAGTCGCGCTGCCACAACCTGGCCCTGCGACCGATCGCCAGCGATCTGGTGCGTGCGGTATTGACGGAGCACGATCCGTCGCTGGGTCAGGCCGAGCTCGATCGAGCCGTTGCCCTCTCCGGAGGCCGTCCGCGCCGGGCCTTCGAGACGCTGGCGCTGGAGCCGGAGTCTGCTCTCGGCGCCCTGCAGGCCTGGCTGCTCAATCCAAGTCAGCATCCTGCCAGCGTCGCGCTGTCGCTGGCCGATGCGCTCGGCGCCAACACGCAGAGCCCGGAACTGTCCTTCGCCCGCGAAATGCTCGACGACTGGATTGCTGACGAGGCCCGCAACGCGGCCATGCAGAAGGGCAACCGGATGCGCCTTGCCTCGGCAAACGAGCTATGGGACAAGGCCCATGCCCTCCTCACCGAGGCCGATGAAATCAATCTGGACATGAAGCAGACCCTCGTCGCGATTTTCGACGCGATCCGGAAGCATGCTTCACTGACTGCCCCTGTTTCCGCCGAGCCCCAATGACCAGCAAGCCCTTCTACGTCACGACCGCGATCTCCTATCCCAATGGCGCCCCTCATATCGGGCATGCCTATGAGATGATCGCGACCGACGCCATTGCCCGCTTCAAGCGGCTGGAGGGCCGCGAGGTCTATTTCCTCACCGGCACCGACGAGCACGGCATCAAGATGGTGCAGACGGCCGCCGCGCAGGGCGTGACGCCGCGCCAGCTGGCCGACACCAACTCAGCCGAGTTCCGCAAGCTGGCGGAGGCGCTGAATATTTCCAATGACGACTTCATCCGGACCACCGAGCAGCGCCACCACGAGGCCAGCCAGGCGATCTGGAACAAGATGGCCGCCAGCAACAATGGCGACATTTTCCAGTCGACCTACAAGGGTTGGTATTCCGTCCGCGACGAGGCTTACTTCGACGAGGACGAGCTGACTGACAAGGACGGCAAGAAGTTTGCCCCCTCGGGCGCCGAAGTCAGCTGGGTCGAAGAGCCGACTTACTTCTTCCGCCTCTCGGCCTATCAGCAGAAGCTGCTCGATCTCTACGAGGCCAACCCCGACTTCATCGCCCCGAAGGAACGCCGCAACGAGATCATCTCGTTCGTGAAGGGCGGCCTCCAGGACCTGTCGATCTCCCGCACCACCTTCGACTGGGGCATTCCGGTTCCCGGTGCGCCCGGTCACGTGATGTATGTGTGGGTCGATGCGCTGACCAACTACATTACCGGCGTCGGCTTCCCCGATGAGGCCAGCGAGCTGTTCAAGAAGTTCTGGCCCGCGGACCTGCACGTCATCGGCAAGGACATCATCCGCTTCCACACGGTGTACTGGCCGGCCTTCCTGATGAGCGCCGGCATCGAGGTGCAGCATCGCGTCTTTGCCCATGGCTTCCTGACGGTGGACGGCCACAAGATGAGCAAGTCGCTGGGCAATGTGATCGATCCGTTCGAGCTGATCGAAGAGTTCGGCCAGGACGCAGCGCGCTACTTCTTCCTGCGCGAAGTCTCGTTTGGGCAGGATGGCGACTATAGCCGCGAAAAGCTGACCAACCGCGTCAATGCCGACCTCGCCAACAACCTGGGCAACCTGGCGCAGCGCTCGCTGTCGATGATCAACAAGAACTGCGACGGCAAGGTGCCGCAGCCCGGCGCGCTGACCGAGGCCGACGAGGCGATCATCGCCGAAGTGGGCGAGGCCATCGAGGCAGCACAGCGGGCAATGGACGAACAGCTCGTCCATGAAGCGACCGGCGCCATCGTCGCGGCGCTGAGCTCCGCCAACAACTATTTCGCCGGGCAGGAGCCCTGGGCACTGAAGAAGACCGATCCCGAGCGCATGGCGACCGTACTCTACGTTACGGCCGACACGGTTCGTCGCCTCACTATCCCGATGCTCGCCTTCGTTCCGGCGTCGGCGGCGCGGCTGCTCGACCAGCTCGCCGTGCCGGAAGACAAGCGCCTGCTCGCTGACAGCAAGACGTCCAGCATGCTGGTGCCGGGGACCGAATTGCCGGTGCCGCAGGGCGTGTTTGCCCGCATCGAACGCAAGGCCGAGTAGCCATGCTGATCGACAGCCATTGCCACCTCGATTTCGAGGCCTTGGCCAATGATATCGATGGGGTAATGGCGCGCGCGGCTGCAGCCGGCGTCACCGGAATGGTGACGATATCCACACATGTGGAAAAGTTCTCCACCTATGCCGCGCTCGCGGAACGCTTCGCGAACGTCTGGTGCTCGGTGGGGACGCATCCGCACCATGCCGATCAGGAACTCCATATCACAACGGATGATCTTGTCCGGCTAAGTGCCCATCCACGCTGCGTTGCTATCGGCGAAGCCGGGCTTGACTACTTCTACGACAACGCCCCGCGCGAGGCGCAGGCCACCGGCTTGCGCCGCCACATCGCGGCTGCCCGGATCACCGGTCTTCCACTGGTTATCCACAGCCGAAAATGCGACGACGACATGGCCGCCATCCTCAGGGAAGAAGCCGGGCAGGGGGCCTTCCCGTTTCTGCTGCATTGCTTCACCGCCGGGGCAGACCTGGCTCGCACGGCGCTCGACCTGGGCGGCTATATCTCGTTCTCCGGCATCATCACCTTCCGCAATGCCGAGGAAATCCGCGACGTCGCCAAATTCGTTCCGGCCGACCGCTATCTCGTTGAAACTGATGCACCTTATCTGGCGCCGATACCCCATCGCGGCGAATCCAATGAGCCCAGCTTCGTGCGCCATACGGCCGAGAAGGTCGCCGAGGTCCGCGGCATTAGCCTTGAGCAGCTGGGTGCCGAAACTACCGCCAATTTCGCCCGACTGTTCGCCAAGACTGGGCTGGCTTGAGTTATGCCCGCGGCCCAACGGATCATTGCGACCATCCTGGGCTGCGGTTCGTCCGGCGGCGTTCCGCGCATCGGCAACGTCTGGGGCGCCTGCGACCCCGATGAACCGCGCAACCGCCGCCGCCGCTGCGCGCTGCTGCTTGAGGGTTGGACCGAGGGCAGCGAGGCGCCGACGCGCATTGTCATAGACACCGGCTGCGACATTCGCGAGCAACTGCTCGATGCCCTTGTCGATCGCGTCGAGGCAGTGCTCTATACCCACGAGCATGCCGACCACACGCACGGGATAGACGACCTGCGGGTGCTCGCACTGCATAATCGCAAGCGGGTGGATGTGTATTTCTCGGCGCCCGCTGGCGCGCGTATCCGAGAAGCGTTCGGCTATTGCTTTGAGGCGCCCAAGGGCAGCGACTATCCGCCGATCCTCAACGCCCATGAAATCGACTCTGGTGATGTGCTCGAAATCGACGGGCCTGGCGGCAGCATCTCCGTCATGGTTTTCGAGCAGACGCATGGCAACATCACGTCGCTGGGGTTCCGCGTCGGCAATTTCGCCTATTCGTGTGATCTATCGGGGTTTCCTGAGGCCTCTTATTCAGCCATTTCGGGGCTGGATCTCTGGGTCATTGATGCGCTTCGGCCCACGCCACATCCGAGCCATCTGAGCCTGCCCGAGACGCTGGACTGGATCGAGCGGTTCGCGCCAAAGCAGGCGGTGCTGACCAATATGCATATCGACCTGGACTACCGGCAGGTCGAGGCCAAAACGCCGGATAGCGTGACGCCGGCTTTCGATGGCTTGCAGATCGACGTGCTGACCGGGACGATCCTCAATCGGTAGGCAACCAGCGTCCGGTGTCGGTCCGTGCCAGTCGCGGCGAGGCTAACGGCGCCACAATGCGTTCCTGCCAATGGGCCAGTCCGCTGCGCCATCGGCTGCCCTGCAGCATGGCCGCAACAACGGCCACGGGCTCAATGCCGGCCTTGTCCAGTAACGTCAGCACGGCGGCCATGGATGTGCCGGAACTGATCACGTCGTCGACTACGACCACCCGCCGTCCCGCGAGCAACGGCAGGGAGCGAGGATCAAGGAAGATCGTTTTCTGCTGATCGGGGCTGGTGATGGAGGAGATCGGGGCCGATAGGTCCTGGCGATACCAGAATTTGCGCGAAGTCCCGAGGGCGACCATGCGCCCATGGCCCAGCCGGCGCGCGACGTTGTTTGCCAGCGGCAGTCCCAGGGTCGGTACGCCGACGATCACCTCGGGTGCGAATGGCTGCAGCAATTGCGCCAGCGCACTCGCTAAATCGTCTTCCACTGCAAAGCTGGCTTGGTTGATGATGAGCGAGGCGACAGCCGACAGGCCATCGCCGGGGAGTTCGCGGATCGGCAGCAGGAGCTGCCGGCCGTCGGGCAGGGTGGCCGGGTAGCCATCGGCGAACCCTTCCGGTGGGGCAGTTTCGAACGTGCCAGGTGGCTCGATGATTTGCCAGAACTGGTGCGGTTCGAGGGGCAAAGGCTGCTCTTCCTTGGCTTTCGCCGGCAAATGAGGGATGCTGGCACGACTGGATTTTCAAGAGCTTAGCAACCGATGGCCCATGGCGACAACGATCCATTCGAGCTGGAGGCGATGATCGCACTGCGGCGTGATCTGCATGCCCATCCCGAGCTCGGCTTCGAGGAGCACAGGACCAGCGAGATTGTCGCCAGGCTTCTGGCCGAGGCGGGTATCGAGGTGCATCTGGGGCTCGGCAAGACCGGTGTCGTCGGCACGCTCAAGGTAGGTGACGGTAGCGGTCGCATCGCATTGCGGGCGGATATGGATGCGCTGGCCATGCCCGAACTCGGCGAGCCGGCCTACAAATCGACCACGCCGAACACCATGCATGCCTGCGGCCACGATGGTCATACCGTCATGCTGCTGGCCGCCGCGCGGCATCTGGCGCGGACGAAGCGGTTTTCCGGCACGGTGCATTTCATCTTCCAACCTGCCGAGGAAGGGCGCGGTGGCGCCAGGGCGATGATCGAAGATGGGTTCTTCGATCGCTTCCCAACGGACGCCGTCTATGGTCTGCACAATATGCCGGGTCTGGCGCCTGACGAAATGGCCGTGGTTGCCGGGCCGCAACTGGCATCGTCCGATAGCTGGGAGGTGACCTTTCATGGTGTCGGCACGCATGGCGCCAAGCCGCATCTGGGGCGTGACGCGATCACGGCGGCTGCCCAGTTCCTTGGCGCACTCCACACCATCGTTGCCCGCCGCGTCGATCCGCTGCAGCCGGCTGTCGTCAGCGCCTGCGCTATTGCTGCGGGCGATTTCCGGGCGCTCAACGTCATCCCTGATGATGTCCGCATCGGCGGCACGGCTCGTGCCTATTCAGCCGCCGTGCGGGATCAGCTCGAAGCCGAAATTGGCCTGCTGGCGACAGGCATCGCCGCCGCTTTCGGCATCAGCGCAAGTTATAGCTTTCAGCGCCGTATCCCGCCTGTGGTCAACGACACCACGGCCACGGCCGCCGCACTAGCAGCGGCACAGACCGCAACAGGTGGAGCCATCGTTACCGATTTTCCGCCATCCACGGCCGGGGACGACTTTGCCGAGTTCAGCAAGCGTGTGCCGGGCTGCTACGTCTGGCTAGGCAATGGTCCGGCTGTGGATGGCGCGCTGCATCACAATTCGCGCTACGACTTCAACGATGCCGCCATCATGACGGGTGCGCGTTGCTGGACGGCCCTGGTCGAGCAGCAGTTGCGCTAGCGGAAGCCGCTGGCCAGGAGGTCGAGTGCGCCATCCGCATCGACGCGCATGGCAATGGACACCGGCTGGCCAGTGGATCGCTCCAGCAAGGCACCGGCATCCGCACCGTCGCTGAGATCGACGGCCAGGCGACGCATTTCGATGTCAAACAATTCTGGCGCCAAGGCCAACAGCATGACGCAGGGGTCGTGCAGAGGGCGGCTCTGCTTGCCGTCCTGCATGTAGGCCAGCAGCAGATCGGCTGCCACGGTCCCGGCCTGCGTGACGCGCAGGGCCTCGACATAGGCAGCGCTAGCGCGGACCTTGCGTGTCACGTCGAGCGGGATGACCACGCACTTGATCGCGGCATGCAGCACGATTGCCGTCGCTTCGGGATCGGAGGCAAAATTGAACTCCGAGCCGGGGCCGGCGTTGCCCGGCTCATGGATGGTGCCGCCCATGCAGATAACCCGGCCGATCCGAGCGGCGGCCTCGGGATACTCGTTGATCAGCCGGCCGATATTGGTGAGCGGTCCCAGCGCCAGGATGTCGATGGAGCCACTCGGTGCATTCACCAGGGTCTCGGCGAGCCAGGCCACGGCGCCAGTGCGCGGCGGCGTCAGCGGCTCGGGGAAGGTGACGCCACGTAGGCCATCGCTGCCATGGATGACCAGGGCGTCTATATTGGTGCGCAGCATGGCCTCGCTGGAGCCCGAGATCACGGGGATGTCGCTGAGACTTAGTTGCGCCAGCAGCCCGCCGGCATTGCGCGTCGTCCGCTCGAGGCCGATGTTCCCAGCGACCGTAGTGATGCCGAGAACGTCGAAACGCCCGCTGTTCAACGCGAAGAGGATGGCGACCGCATCGTCGAGGCCGGGATCTGTGTCAATGACGACTCGTCTGTTCATGACGCGGAGCCAGCCCGATTTCGGCAGGTTTTACAAGCTGACGTCATGGGCCGCCCCTGTCGATCAGTTTCATTTCGGTCTGGAAGGCATGGGCGATCTGCATGGCGTCGCGCAAGACTTTCTTCGGCTCCAGCGTCTGCACGGTGCCATCGCGCTTCAACCAGCGGCCAGCGACGATGACATCGGTGACGTCGCTCGGGCTGGCGGCGAAGACCAGCATTGAATAGGGGTCGTAGATCGGGTGCAGGCGGGGCGCAACAAGGCTGACACGAATCAGGTCGGCCTGCTTGCCCGCTTCGAGCGAGCCGGTCTTGAGATTGAGGCTGAGAGCGCGCGCGCCTTCGATGGTTGCCATGCGGACCACGTCGATCGCCGGCAGCGGCTTGCGCGAGCCGCCAAGCAGCTTGGCAAACATCGAGACCGGGGCAAGCTGGCTGAACAGGTCGAGCGTGTTGCCGCTCATGGCGCCGTCGCTGCCAATGCCGACAGGCAGGCCGGCATTGCGCAGCTTATCGACCGGCGCGATGCCGCGGCCGGCCTTGCCGTTAGAGCGCGGGTTGGTGGCGACGCAGACCTGATGCTCGGACATCATGGTGATGTCGGCATCGTCAAGTTGGAGGCAATGGGCGCAAATGAGGTTTGGCTTGAGCAGGCCTGCATCGCGGGTCACGGCGACGGTGGATTTGCCGTGCGTCTCGCGCGCCCAGTTGACCTCCAGCGCGCTCTCCGCCAGATGCATCTGCACCGGTATGTCAGGATGGACATGCGACCAGTCGGCGACCCGCTCCATCACCTTGAGCCCGGTGGAGTAGGGGGCGTGCGGGGCGATGGACGGCGTCACCAGCGGGTGGGTGCCGAATTCGGATGCGAGTTGCTCGACACGGGCAAACCCCTCGTCGAAGCTCTTGTGGTCGGGTGGGTCGAAGTCGGCCAGTGTCTGGCCGACAATGCCGCGCAGGCCAGCCTGCGCTACGACATTGGCGACTTCGGTTTCGAAATAGTACATGTCCGCGACGGTGGTGACGCCGCCCTCGATCAGCTCCAGCGCGGCCAGGGCAGAGCCGATCCGGACCATCTCCGGCGTGACGAACTTGCGCTCCAGTGGCAGGATGTAGCGATAGAGGCGATCATCGATATCTTCGGCCAGGCCGCGGAACACCGACATGCCCATATGGCAGTGGGTATTGATCATGCCGGGCATGACGATATCGCCGCCACAGTCGATGAGCTCGGCACCGGAGACAGTGGGCGGTGCCCCGGAGCCGAGGGCGGTGATGGTTGTGCCGTCGATCTGCAGCCAGCCATTGGCGTGCTGGGTCATGGCGTCGTCGATGGTCAGCAGCCAGGCATTCGTCAGCAGCGTTGTCATTCCGGCGCGAGGATGGTGCATTGCTCGGGCACCGGCACGAGCTTGGCCAAGGTGCCGGGCTCCAGCGGCCGCGTGAGGGGGCCATTGGCCACCAGCGCACCGGCTGGCGTCTCTGTCTGGTATTGGTAGGCGCGGCCCAGATAAGTGCGAAGTCCCAGATTGGCTGGAACACCCTCCATGCCGGCATTGTCGGTCACGGCCAGGCCGTCGGCCCGGCAAGCCAGCACGAAACGGTCGGGGATGGTGCCAAACTGCTCAAGCGACAGCGTCAGCCTGACACCGCCTGCGGCTTCGGCGGTGATCTTCGCGCCATCGCGCGCCACCACGCTCATGGGGATCAGGTTCTCGAAGCCGACGAAGCGGGCGACGAAGGCGTTGGCGGGGCGCTGATAGAGCCGTTCCGGCGTGTCGAGCTGCATGATGCGGCCCTGATGCATGATGGCGACGCGATCGGAGATCGAGAACGCCTCTTCCTGGTCGTGCGTCACATAGACCGAGGTCGTGCCATTGGCGCGCTGCAGTTGTCGGATTTCGACGCGCATATCGATGCGCAGCTTGGCATCGAGGTTGGACAGGGGCTCGTCGAACATCAGCAGCGGCGGTTCGATGACCAGGGCACGGGCGAGGGCAACGCGTTGCTTCTGGCCACCGGACAGCGCGGCCGGCAGGCGATCAGCCAGTTGTGCAAGCCCGACGCGGTCGAGCATGGCACCGACACGCTTGGCCTTGGCGTCACCGGAAATGCCGCGCTGCTTGAGGCCAAAGCCGACATTGTCGGCCACCGACAGATGCGGGAACAGGGCATAATTCTGGAAGACGAGGCCGATGTCGCGCTGATGCGGCGGCAGGCGGGTCAGGTCGCGACCGCCAAGGGTGATGGTCCCCGATGTCGGTTGCAGGAAGCCGGCGACCAGGCGGAGGGTCGTGGTCTTGCCGCAGCCGCTGGCGCCGAGGAGCGAAACGAGTTCCCCCTCTGCGACGCTCAACGATAGCTTTTCCAGCACCTGGGTGGTGCCGTAGTGGGCAGTGATCTCGTGCAGTGTGAGAGCCTGGGTCATGGTTCTACTTGGCTAGGAAGGTCAGGCCGAGCGTGCGCTCGACAATGGCCATCACGGCCACGGTCAGGATCATCAGCAATACCGAGACCGATGCCACGGTGGGGTCGAAGAACTGCTCCATATGCGCCAGCAGCTGGATCGGCAGCGTGCTCAATCCCGGCCCAGTCAGGAAAATCGAGATCGACACGTCGTTGACCGAGGTGATGAACGCCAGGATGAAGGCAGCGATGACGCCGGAGCGCACGTTGGGCAGCAGGATCGTGAAAAACGTCTTGAGCGGTGGCGAACCAAGGCTGATCGCTGCTTCCTCGATGGAAAAGTCGAACGAGGCCAGCGAAGCGCCGATTACCCGCACCACATAGGGCAAAACCAAGAGTGCGTGACCGAACAGCAGCGCGATGTAGATCGGGCTGTTGAACTGAACAGCCAGGTTTTTCAGCAGCGAGAAGCCGAGTACGAGCTCCGGCACGAGGACGGGCAGTACGAATAGAGTCGAGAGCCAGCCGGGCAGCTGGATGCGGTAGCGGTTAAGGGCATAGGCGGCCGGGATGCCGATGATCAGGGCGATCGTGGTCGAGAGTAGCGCGATCTGCAAGCTGGTGAGGATCGTCCGACGGAAAGCATCGATCTGGAAGATGTTCTCGAACCAGCGCAGCGAAAGGCCCTGCGGCGGGAAGGTCAGGTAGGTTGTGTCGCTCAATGCGGCGCCGAGCACGATGATCAGCGGACCGACCAGGAACATGAAGACGAGAACGGTGCCTGCTATCAGCAGCGGATGGATCTGACGCGTCATTACGTGACCATCGGGTTGAGGCGGCGGGCGACGCGGGTCATCAGAAGCACGATGGCGATGGTGATCACGACCATGACAGCGGCAATGGTCGAGGCGGCGACCCAGTCGAAGGTAACCATGGCCTGCTGGTACATCAGGGTTCCCATCATCATCACCTGTTCGCCGCCTAGCAGCTGGGGCGTGGCGTAGGAGGTGAAGCTTCCGGTGAAGACCAGGACGGCGCCCACGATAAGGCCGGGTACGGCCAGCGGCAGGGTGACTTGCATGAAGGTGGCAATCGGCTTGGCGCCGAGTGAGGCGGAGGCCTGAATGAGGTCGTCGGGGATGGATTCGAGGACGCCGACGAGGGTCAGGATCATCAACGGCACGAAGAGGTAGACCATGGCGACGATAACGGCGCCCTGAGTGTAGAGCATGGTCAGCGGCTCGCCGATCAAGCCCAGGTTCAGCAACGTGGAATTGAGGATGCCGTTCTTGCCCAGGATGATGAGCCAGGCGAAGGAGCGCACCACGACGCCGGTCAGGAGCGGGAAAACGGCCGCAATGATGAGGATGGACTTGAGCCAGCCGGGCGCACGCGAAACAACGTAGGCGGTTAGGAAACCGACCACTAACGCAATGACCGTAGTGACGAGAGAAATCTGGATCGTCCGGAACAGGACGGTGCGGCGGAAGCTGCTGGCGAAGAACGCAGCATAGGTCGCAAAGGGACCGTCTGGCGTGGTGAAGGTGGTGACGATGGTCGCCAGGACCGGCAGGACGAGGAAAACCACGACCAGAACTGTCGCAGGGGAGGCCAGGGTCCAGCCGGCGAAGCGTTTCATGGAAATGGGCCTTGGACGTGAGAACGGCGGGGCAGCAATGGCAGCCCCGCCACGGCGGCTACATGCCGAAGATTTCGTTCCAGCGATCGACCCAGCCGCCCTTGGCGGCGTTCATCTGGACATAGTCGATACGTTGCAGCCCGGCGATGAGGTCGGCGCCATAGGTCCACAGGGCCGCTTGCTCCGGCGTCAGGGTGACAGACGTCACGACCGGCGCATCGACGCCCTGTTCGGCCAGTTGCTGCTGGATTTCCGGGGACAGGATGAAGTTGATGAACTCATACGCCAACTCAGGTTCGGCGGCGCCGACCGGGATGTTGACGGTGTTGAGTGTGGCGATCGAACCCTCGGCAAGGTCGGCCCAGACCACCGTTGGAACCGCAGCTTGAATCTGGCCAAGCGTGAAGTCCTGCGCGATGGCGGCGCTAACCTCGCCGGTCGAGAACAGGTTGATCATCTCAGAGCCGGTATTGTAGTTCTTGACCACATTCGGCTTGAGCGCATCGACCGCAGCAAAGGCCGCATCCGGATCGGCGAAAGCATCGACGCCGGCATGTTCGCCGGCCTTCATCACGACCATTGGACCGGCCGTAGTGGTGATGCCGGGCAGGGAGAGGGACGACGCGAGGTCCTCGCGCCACAGATCGTTCCATGAGGTGATCGGGGTCGTCACCTTGGCCGAGTCGTAGACGATGCCGACGCGACCGATGGTGTAGGCGGGGCCATATCCGCCTTGCGGATCCTTGGCTAGGTCGTAGATGCCGGCGAGGTTGGGCAGCTTGGACGGGTCGATTTTCTGGAACAGACCCGCCTCAATGCCCTGCTGGCTGAAGCTGTCGGAGAAATAGGCTACGTCCACGCCGGCGCCGTTGCGAATCTGGATTTTGTTCAGGCGCTCGCCATTATTGCCGGTTTCGAACACGATCTCGCAGCCGCATTGTGCGCGGAATGGCGCCAGCACGATCGCTTCGAGCTTTTCACCATTGAAGCCCCACCAGGAAATGGTCAGCGTCTTGCCTTGGGCAGAGGCCGGTACCGCCGACAGCAGGGCAGCGGCCGAAACCGCCAACACGGTAATGATGACATTCTTCATAGCAGCTTCCTTTGCGTCCACAGGTCCGAGTTACCGAAGCCTATTTTTGCGGCGATGCAACCGCAAGCCCAATCTTTAGGCTAAGTGACTGGTGGGCCGGTTTATTCGCCGGCTGTCAGTTCCTGGTGGGCACGTAGGCGATCGAGGCCGTGTAGAGGGCAACGAGCCGGTCGATCTTGGCTTCCTCGACCAGTGTGACCATTGGCGTGCCGAGACGACCCGAGGGGTCGACCACGGTCATGCCACGGGTGATGCCAGGAGCCAGTGCAACGTCGACCGATGCACGGATCGACTTGATGACGATGCCGGGTTCGATGACGATAGCGGCGGCCAGCGGGTCGACGAAGCGGAAGACGTCGCCGCCACCGTAGCTCTCGTTGGTGCGCCGCGCGTGGTGGGCCAGCGCTTCTGAGAACGCTTTCTCTGGGCCGCTGGAGATGTTGGCGAAGGCTTTGTCCACGTCGGCACCGCTCATATTGTGGGTGACGCAGGGCTCCCAGGGGGCGACGACAATCTCGATATCGGCGCTGAAGACGATCGCTGCGGCTTCGGGATCGGCATAGATATTGAACTCGGCTGCCGGTGTCGTGTTGCCGCGGCCATAGACGGTGCCGCCCATGATGGTGAGCTGACCGATGCCGTTGATGATGGACGGCTCCAGTCGTAAAGCCAGGGCCAGATTGGTCAGCGGCCCGATCATCAAGATATCGACCTTTTCGCCGCGATCGCCTGCTTCGCGGAAGGTCGTGCGCAGGAAGCCTATGGCGTCGTCGCTGGCTACGTCCGCGGTGTGGAGCGGACGCGGTGCCCCACCCAGGCCATCCTCGCCGTGGATATACTTGGCATCGATCACGGGCTGCGTCAGCGGACGGCCGGCGCCCTTGTGGACCGGAATGGTGGCACCGACGACGGCCAGGGTCGACAGGATATTGCGCGTGGCAGCGTCCAGCCCGACATTGCCGAAGACCGTGGTGATGGCGTCGGGCGCGCGGCCGCCGGCGATAAGCATCAGCAGCGCCTGAGCGTCATCGACGCCGCCGTCGGTATCCAGGATCAGTTTGGTCTTGGTCAATTGCATTACCTTTCGCACCGCTTCAATTGGAGATGGTATCTCATTGTACGGTATAGATTATTGTGCTTCGGTATCTTGTTCGCGCCGCTTGGAATGGGCACGGTCTCAAGACAAGATCGGATGAACGTGCAAAGCTGATAAATCGGTTTCAGCGCCAAACCAAGCCCTCCCTACGCATGGCTGTCAGGTGACGTCTTAGAAATGTTGTTCAACGCATTGTTTTATAAAACGCTTCAACAAACGCACTCCGTCGTCGGTGGGTGTTCAGAGTGAGAGAATTGCCTGACGATCTCATCATCAATGCCGCCGACGAGGTCCGCATCCGCCAGCATCTGGCGCTTGTGGCGCTGGGCAAGCGTCCGGCGACGCGCGCAGTCCGGGTCGGGCGTTTGCTCGATGTGAATGGTCGGCGCTGGCATAATGACCAGGAGATCGTGATCTCTGGGCGCCGCATCGCCTGGGTCGGCCCGGCGGGCAAGTATCCCGGCTCCGTTGATGAGCGGGTGGATCGGTCACATCTGGCGGCGGTGCCTGGCTTTGGCGAGGTGCACAAGCATATCGAGTCCAGCCACCTGACGCCTGAATGGGAGGCGGCGCTGGTGCTGCCACATGGCTGCACCTGGACCTGCGAGGCCAGCCACGAATTCTCCAACGTCAACGGGCCGAACAACCTCGAATTCTGGCTGACGGCACGGCTCGCCGGGTCGCCCATGAAGATATTCCCGCTGCCGGGTTCGGCCGTGCCGCCAACAGCCTATGAGTGGGGCGGGGGCCATTTCGGTTATGACGAGCAGCGCGAATTCCTGACTAGCCAGATGATGGTGGCTGGGCTCGATGAGGTCATGGATTGGCCGGCGGTGTGGAACCCGGACAATCCGTCCTACGAGCGGCTTTGGGGGATGATCCGGGCGACGTTCGAACAGCGCGGTGTGGTGGAGGGGCATGCGGCGGGCATGCGCGCCATCGACGATATCAATGCCTTTGCGGCGGCCGGCATGGCATCAGACCATGAAGCGTGGACGCCCGAGGAAGTGGCGGACAAGCTGCGGCGCGGACTGTTCATGGAGATACGTCCGCATTCGCTCAAGGAGATCGTGGGTGGGCTGCTGGCCAACGGTCAGGAGGACTGGAGCCAGTTCGCTCTCTGTACCGACGATCGGTCCTGCTCGGACACGATGAAGCTTGGGGCGACGGACCATAATGTCAGGTTGGCTATTGAGGCGGGCCTGTCGCCGGAAATCGCCATCCAACTGGTGACGATCAACCCGGCGCGGCATATGCGGCTGACGCCGTGGGTGGGCTCGATCGCACCGGGGCGTTTTACCGATCTGGTGCTGTTGGATGATGTCGCGAGCCTGTCGATCGCCGAGGTCTGGGCAGACGGCGAGCAGGTGTCGCGGGGCAGGGACTATGCCAAGCCGGTGCCAAAGATCGATTGGCCAAGCTGGGCGACGCAAACCGTCAGGATCGATCGGGAACTGGCGGCGGCCGACTTTGCGATCGCCGCGCCTGAAGGCCGGCATACAGTCAGCGCCGCGCTGCTGCGGCCGTTCCATTGGTCCGATGCGTTCATCACGACCGAGCTACCAGTGGTGGACGGTGTGGTGCAGCGCGACTCCGGCCGCAACATCACCAAGTTCGCTATCGTCGATCGGTTTTCGGGCGAGGGGAAAACGTCGCGGATGTTCTGGCTGGGGACCGGGCCCAGCACCGAGGATACGGCGCTGGCCTGCTCGATGGGCCATGACAAGCACAATATCTGGGTCGTCGGCTCGTCGGACGCGGCTATGGCCAAGGCGGTCAACGCGCTGCGTGAGACGCAGGGCGGCTGGGCATTAGTGACGCGCGGCAAACTGGTTGCGACTGTGCGCTACGAGGTCGGCGGGCTGATGACCTGCCGTCCGGCGCATGAACTGGATGCGGAGATGCAGACGCTCTATCGCGAAGGCGCGAGCGTAGAGTGGATGTATGAACCGACATTCTCGCCACGTTGGTGGCCGGGCTTTCCCGAGCGACTGGCCTTTGCCACCCTGACCTGCGCGCCATGGCGCTGGGTTCTGGTCGCGCCGTCGCCCCTGGCGCCCGAGGGGTTCGTCAACGTGGCGACGGGGGAGACGCATCCGGTGGTGTGGTAGTGCGCTTTGGTCCGAGGTTGCTCAGTCGATACCCTCTCCCTTGTGGGGAGGGATCAAGGGTGGGGGTGGCCACGCCCACCGAGCTCTCGGATCGGTCCCCCCTATCTCGCTTCCCTCCCCACAAGGGGAAGGGTGGACGACTGAGGCATCGGTGACGAAGTCGTCTATCGGCTACCGAAACGCCGGAATCACATGCCGGCCATAGCCCGCGATGATTTCTTCCTCGTCGCCGCTATCGAGGTAGATGTTGAACTGGGTGACGCCCGCTTCCTTGAGGGCGTGCATCTTGGCGATGTGGTCTTCCGGCTCCCCGAGGACGCAGAAGTTTTCGACCACGTCGGGCGTAATGAAATCGAGGAACGGGTTATCCGACTGGCCGTGCTTGGCATAGTCGTAGCCACGGCGCTTCTCGATGTAGCTGGTGAGGCTGGCTGGGACCTTGTCGCTGTCGGCGCCGTACTTTTCGACGATGTCGGCGACATGGTTGCCGACCATGGCTGGGAACCACTTGGTGGCTTCGATGGCGCGAGCCTTGTCGCCAAAATAGGCGGGGGCGGCGGCCATCGAGCGAAACTTTGACATGTCCTTGCCCGCTGCCTTGCCGGCGTCGATGCACTGGTCGGTGAACCACTTGCAGAGGCCGGGATCGGCAAGCTGCAGCACGACGCCGTCGGCGTGTTCGCCGGCGGTCTTGAGAGCCAGCGGGCCATAGGCTGCGATCCAGCTCGGCATCTCGTGGCCCACGGCCCATGGGAATTTCACGGCGGCGGGTATTTCGCCATAGGTCACTTCTTCTCCGCGTACCATCGCCTTGGTCTTGGCGATGAAATCGGCAACGCGGGCGAGCGTCGCGGGCTTCTTGCCCATGACGCGCATGGAGCTGTCGCCACGACCAACAGCCAGATCGAAGCGGCCGCCGCTCTGCTTTGAGAGGGAGCCGAAAATGGAGGCTGCGACGGACCAGTCGCGGACGTCTGGATTGGTCACCAGCGGGCCGAAGCGCATGTCGGTGGTGTGTTCCATGCACATGGCGATGGCAGCGTAGCAGTCGCGCCAAAGGATGTGGCTGTCGTAGAACCAGCAATAGCTGAAGCCGGCATATTCGGCGGCACGAACCAGGTAGCGTGCCCGTTCGGCTTCGATGAAACCCTTGAAGGTGATGCCGAATTCCATAGTGCCCTCCGCCTGCCGCGATCAGAAATTTGACCAGTCGATCAAAATTTTGAGTTGCCGCCGCTCGAATGTCAATCGCTATTCCGAGGGCAAGTCGTAGACGATCGTCGGGCGACCGGTCACGGGGTGGCGGAGCAGGGTAGCATCGACCTGGTAGACCGATCGCAGCAGGGCAGGGGTGAGCACCGTTTCCGGCGTTCCGGACGCGACCAGGCGGCCTTGATCGAGCACGACGAGCGTGTCGCAGAAGGCGGCCGCGAGGTTGAGATCGTGCAGCGCCAGGAGGACCGTGACGCCGGCCTGTGCCCGACGGCGCAGCAGACCCAGCACGGCCAGTTGCGCATGCACGTCCAGGTGATTGGTGGGTTCGTCCAGGATCAACAGACGCGGCTGCTGGGCCAGGGCGCGGGCGATCTGCAGGCGCTGTTGTTCGCCACCCGACAGCGTGTGGTAGGGACGCTCAGCGAAGCCAGACATGCCCACGGCATCAAGCGCTTCCTCCACCGCAGCAGCGTCAGCGGGGGAGGGGGCGGATTGCCAGACGGACTGGAAGGGGATGCGGCCAAGCGCGACCACTTCGCGGGCGGAAAGGCGCGCCTCGGTCGTGCCGCTCTGCTCGACAAAGGCAGCCATCCGGGCTCTGTCGCGACGGGGCATGCCGAGCAGGTCCGCATTGTCGAAGGTGATCGACCCCAGACTCAGCGGCACGAGGCCTAGGGCGGCGCGCATCAGCGTCGATTTGCCGGCGCCATTGGGGCCGATCAGTCCGGTCAGCGAACCGGCGGGCGCCGCAAGGCTGATGTCGTCGAGCAGGATTGTCGTGCCGATTTCGACCCTGATGCCCCGGACGGCCAATCCTGTGCTCATGTCATCCGCCGATAGCGCAGCAGGACGAGGAGAAAGATCGGGGCACCGAGTAAGGCGGTGATGATGCCGACTGGCAATTCGCGCGGCTCGAACAGGCTCCGCGCGGCTGTATCGGTCCAGATCATGAAACTGGCGCCCAGCAGCATAGAGACCGGCAGCAGAGTGCGATGGTGCGATCCGGTTGCGAGCCGCACAATATGGGGCACGATCAGGCCAACGAAGCCTATGGCACCGCCGATCGATACTAGCACGCCGGTCAGTAATGCCGTGGCGCCGAGCAGCAGCCAGCGCAGGCGCTCGACATCGATGCCCAGCGTGGCCGCGGCTGCATCACCAAAGGCGAACGCATCCAGCGACCGGCCACTCAACAACACCGGCAGGCCGATGATCAGAGTCGCGCCGAGGACGATCAGGGCGTCGACCCAGACCACGCCGCTGAGCGAGCCCATGAGCCAGCTCAGGATTTCGCGGTAGGAATCGCCGGTGGCGGACCAGAAGATGAGGAATGACGTCGCCGCGGCGGCCAAGGCCGAGATGGAGATGCCGGCCAGGATGGCGCGGGATGGCGTCGCTCCACCCAGCATGCTTGTGACCAGCAGGGTCAGCGCCATGGCGGCACCGGCGCCGAGGAAGGCGCCCAGCGGCATCAGCAGCGCGGCGCCTGATAGCAGGAACAGTACAGCGCCGAGTGATGCGCCCGAAGACAGGCCCAATAGATACGGATCGGCCAGTGGATTGCGCGTCATAGCCTGCATGACGGCGCCGCAGAGGGCCAGGCCGGCGCCGACGCCAGCCGCCACCAGCACGCGCGGCAGGCGCAGCTCCCAAATGATGGCGTCGCGCAGGCGGCTGACGGTTTTCTCGACGGGCAAACCGAGATGGTTGGCGATGGTCTGCCAGACTTCGGTTGGCGCAATGTCGGCAGGCCCGAACGTCACCGCCAGGACCAGGCTCGCAGCGAGCAACAGCCACAGGCCGGCACCAAGCAGCAATCGCGTGGGCCGGCCTGGTGCCATGGCTAGAAGCTGAGCGCGGCGAGTTGCGCGGCCATATCGGCCGTTGCGCCGACATTGCGGACGCCGGCTTCGGAGGCCGGGAATGGCAGGATGAGGTAGCGCTCGTTGACCACGGCGTTGAGCTGGCTGGTGATGGGGTTTTCGGCCAGCAGTTTCTTCTTCTGCTCGGCGGAATTCCAGGTGGCGTCGACCAGCACGATCACATCAGGATTGGCATCGACGACGGCTTCCCAGCTGGCTGCCACCCAGCCGTCGTCTACACCGGACATGATGTTGTTGAGGCCCAGCGCTTCCATGATCATGGCCGGAGCATTGCTGCCGGCGCCGACATAGGGTGCCTTGGTGCCGGATGAGTACCAGAGTGCCGTCAGGCCGCGCGTATCCGGCGCAATGGCGGCCAGTTCTGCCTTCTGCGCGGCGATGAGTGTATCGGCTGCGGTAGTGGCCTCAAAGATAAGGCCGACTTCGGCGATTTCGTCAAACAGCTCGTCGAAAGTCAACTTGGCCGGCTTGATCGAACGGCAGGCGGCCGGCGAGACGTAGGTGTTGACGCCCAGACCTGCCAGCGTCGCACGTTCCCCGGCGCCGTCGGCGGCGAAATTGCTTTCCCAGCCGCCATAGACGAAGTCGGGCTCGACTTCGAGCACCACTTCCTGCGAGGGCAGCTTGTCCGAAAGCACCTGGAGGTTGGCCGCTGTGGCGCTCCAAGGCTCCGGAGCCGGACCATCCTGGAAGGCGATACCGACAATCCTATCTTCCAGGCCCAACGCTAGCAGCATTTCGGTAGCGGTGGACTTTATAGTGACCACCCGCTTGGGTGCGGCGCCCAGATCAACGGTGAAGCCGCAATTGTCAAAAGCCAGTGGGTAGGCGGCCTGGGCGAAGGCCGCGCCGGACGATAGTGCCAGAAGCGCAAGGCCGGCGACGCTGGATGGGAGACGCATGGATCAATCCTGCTGTTGGGTGACGCGTTTTGGTGGGGTCTGGTCGCCGTCGCGCAATTCGGCAAGCGCGGCATCATAGCCGAGGCGGTAGGCTTCGGCTGAGCCAAAGCGGAACATGTCGTCATCCACCGAGCGCACCAACGTGCGGGCACCCGGGGCGTCGACTGTTGTCACCAGTCGCTCCAGGCCACGGACGACGGCCACCGGGATGCCGGAAGCCTTGCCCTTGACCAGGTCGGCGGCACCGGCCAGTTCGTCTGCCAGCACGGTTATCGTTACCTGCAGCGGGCGGCCATTGGCATCGACACCACCACGCAGGTCGTCGGTGACGATGATGCCGGCGGCGCCGATGGCGACGTCGGTCTGTCCGACTCGCCATGGCCGGCCCAGCGTATCGGTGACGACGATGCCAAGCTGCACGCCCAGCCGTTCGCGCAGGCCAGTACAGAGGGCACGCGCGGAGGCATCCGGATCCTCCGGCAACCGCAGCGCGATGCCGTCGGGCACGTTGGATGTGTCGATGCCAGCGGCCGCCATGATCAGCCCCTGGCGCGTCTCGACGATCTGGGTCACGCCGCCCGGATGCACGCGTTCGGCGACGACGCGCACGGTATCGGCGGCAATGGCCTTTTCCCGATCGGCGGCGGGCACCTGCCGACCTTCGGCCTTGGACACGATCTTGCTGGTAACGACCAGAATATCGCCGTCACGCAGGGCCAACTCGGGATCGTCAGTGGCCTGGGCGGCAACAGCATCGGCAATCAGGCCGATGAGATCATCACCCGCATCGATCTCCGGCAGCCCTGTTACGCCCCAGACGGTGTATCTCGGTATCGACATGATGAATTTCCGCGTGGGGCAGGGGCCGTCTACAGTGCTCGCAGCCGGGGCAGGATGTCCCGAGCGTAGAGCTGCAGAAACCGGCTCTGGTCGTCACCTGGCGCGTGGAACACCAGGTGGTCGAAACCGTAGTCGATATAGGTTTTGATCGCGGCCACATGCTCGTCGGGGTCGCTTGAGACGATCCAGCGCTTGGCAATGCGCTCGATCGGCAATTGCGCGGCCAGCCGCTCCATTTCCTCAGGGTCTTCCACCGAGTGCTTTTCTTCGGCCGAAAGCGACAGAGCGGCCCAGCCGCGCGTATTGTTGAGTGCGGCTTCGGGGTCGGTGTCGAAGGATACCTTGACCTCGATCATGCGCTCGAACGGCTTGTCGGACCGGTCGGACTCGGCGCGACCGATATCCACATTGGGCAGCAGCTGGTCGACATAGAGCTCGGCGCCTTTACCCGACGTGCAAATGAAGCCATCGCCGGCGCGGCCGGCATATTTGGCGTTGAGCGGTCCGCCGGCAGCCAGATAGATCGGGACCATCTCGTCGGGCTTGTCGTAGATGGTCGCGTTCTGCGTCTTGTAGAACTCGCCGTCGAAAGTGACGCGCTCTTCGCTCCATAGCTTGCGGATCAGCGTCACGGCCTCACGCAGACGGGCGGAACGCTCCTTGAGCTCGGGCCAGACCATACCGGTGGATGGAACCTCGTTGAGCGATTCGCCGGTACCGACGCCCAGGATCACACGGCCGGGAAACATGGCGCCAAGCGTGCCGAAAGCATGGGCGACGACGGATGGATGCAGGCGAAAGGTTGGCGTCAGCACGGACGTGCCGAGAACAACGCGTTCCGTCTTGGCAAGTACGGCAGCCATCCATGCAGGCGCAAACGGCGCGTGGCCGTCTGTATGCTTCCACGGCTGGAAATGATCGCTGACAAACACCGAATCGAAGCCGGCTTGCTCGGCCTCGACGGCGAAATTGAGCAGTTTGGTGGGGGCGAACTGTTCGGCCGAAGCCTTGTATCCGAAGCGCACGGCCATTCTCCCAAATGCTCAGTGGCATTGACGTACTTTTGACCAAATGGTCAAAATTGTCCATCGGATTCGTGCATGATGCGCATGCCGGGTTGAGGTGGCTGCCGTCTGCGGCTATCTGGAGCCACCGCGTCGGCGGTCAAGCGGGATAGATAGGGCGTATTGCGGCATGAATCCACAGTTTCTCGTCACCCATTCCGGTGGCTTCCATGCCGACGAACTGCTGTCGAGCGTTGTCCTGACGCGGCTGTTCCCGCAGGCGAAGATCGTGCGCAGCCGGGCGCCGGAGTGGATTATGCCCGCCGCGGACCGCATCATCTACGATGTCGGTGGCGCCTATGACGCCGAAGCGCGAATCTTCGACCATCATCAGCGTGGCGCGCCGCTGCGTGAAGATGGGCAGCCTTACAGCTCGTTTGGCTTGATCTGGAAGCACTATGGTCGCGACTATCTGGCGGTAGCTGGTGTTCCGACGCCTCATATCGAGGACGTGCATGCATCGTTCGACAGCAACTTCGTGCTGCCCATCGACCTCGTGGACAATGGTGCACTCAGCCCGTCCGGTCCATTGGCTGGGCTGTCATTGTCGTCGCTGCTCGAAACGCTGAAGCCTGACTTTGATGACGTCGCTCCGGACGCGGACGACCGCGCATTTCAGGCCGCGCTGGCGGTAGCACGCAGTTTCGTCGAGGCCGGCGTCGGTCGTCGGGCTGCCAAGCTTCGCGCCGAGTCGGTCGTGCGGCGGGCTATTGAAGTAACCGGGCAGGGTCGCGTGCTGGAACTGCCGATGGGCATGCCGTTCCGTCCGGCCATCCAGAAGGCCGGTGCCGATCATCTGCTGTTCGTCGTGCATCCGCGGGACAAGGATTGGTGCCTGACCACGATCCGCACATCGGATGACGGCTTCGATGTGCGCGCCGATCTGCCGGCAAGCTGGGCCGGCCTGACGGGTCCCGAACTCGAAAAGGTCAGCGGCGTGGCTGGTGCCAGCTTCTGCCACAACGGCCGGTTCGTTGCCGCCGCCAAGACGCGCGAAGCGGCGATCGCGATGGCCGATATCGCAGTGGCCGAGGCGACAGCCGGCCGATAAATGCGAAAACCCAGGCATTCCTTGGGATTCTGTATCCAAAATAGTTCCATAATATATATTATGCGAATGGTGGAATGCTGTGTGGATCGGCTACGGCGCGGGAAAAACGCCGCCTCCTCTCTATCGGCGCCAGCCGATTGCGATAGAGTTCCGGCACCAATTCGCGGAGCCTTGCCTTGACCGATACTGTCCTTGACCGCTTCCTTCGCTATGTCGTCATTGACACCCAGTCCGATCCAGAGTCGGCAAGCCAGCCGTCGACGGAAAAGCAGAAGAACCTTGGTCGCTTGCTGGTGTCGGAGCTTTTGGAGATCGGCGTTGCCGATGCGCATCTGGACGAGCATGGCTACGTCTATGGCACCGTGCCGTCCAATTCGGACAAAGCGGTGCCGGTCATCTGCTTCTGCTCGCATATGGATACGGCGCCGGATTCTTCCGGGCTGAACGTCAAGCCACAGATCGTGCGGAATTATGCCGGTGGCGACATCACGCTGGTTGGCGATACGACGCGGGTAATCCGGGTCAGCGACCATGTCGAGCTCGCGAACCAGTTTGGCAATGAGATCGTCACGACTGATGGGACCACCCTGCTCGGCGCAGACGACAAGGCCGGGTTGGCTGAAATCGTGAGTGCTGCCAAATATTTGATCGACAATCCGGACATCCGGCACGGCACGATCAAGCTGCTGTTCACGCCAGACGAAGAAATCGGGCGCGGCGTCGACAAGGTGGACCTGAGCAAGCTCGGCGCACAGTTCGGATATACCGTGGATGGTGAAACTGCGGGCGATGTTGAGGACGAAACATTCTCGGCAGACGGCGTCGAGATCAGCCTAACCGGCGTTGCGATGCATCCGGGCTTTGCCCTGGGCCGCATGGAGAACGCAGCCAAGATCGCCGGGACGATACTGAGCCGCCTGCCCAGTGACATGGGGCCCGAGACGACGTCGGGGCGTCAGGGATTCATCCATCCGGTGGGTGTCAGTGGGTCGATGGAGAAGGCCAGTCTGAGCTTCATCATTCGCGATTTCGACACTGCCGGGCTCGTCGAGAAGGAAGCCTTGCTCGAAGCCATCGTGCGCGAGGTGATGCAGGAGTTTCCGCGCTCGTCCTATCAGTTCACGGTCAAGGAACAGTATCGCAATATGAAGCAGGTGCTCGACAAGCACCCGGAGATCGTGGCCAACGCCGAGGAAGCGATCCGTCGGGCGGGCATGGAGCCGAAGCGCGGCAGCATTCGTGGTGGCACCGACGGTTCGCGCCTGTCGTTCATGGGACTGCCCTGCCCCAATATCTTCGCCGGTGGCCACGCCTTCCACTCGCCGCTGGAATGGATCAGCCGCCAAGACATGGAAAAGGCGGTCAAGACGCTGGTCGAGCTTGCGCGCGTCTGGGAAGAGCGAGCGTAGCCATGCAACCCTCTCGCGATATTTCCCGGCTGATCGAAATCATGGCCGCCCTGCGCAATCCGGTCGGCGGCTGTCCGTGGGATCTGGAGCAGGACTTCTCTTCCATTCGCCACTACACGATCGAGGAAGCCTATGAGGTGTCCGACGCGATCGAGCGTGGCGACATGGGCGACCTGCGCGAGGAGTTGGGCGATCTGCTGTTGCAGCCGATCTACCACGCGCAGATGGCCCAGGAGGCCGGGCATTTCGATATCGGCGACGTGATCTACGGCATCACCGAAAAGCTCATCCGCCGGCATCCGCATGTGTTCGGCGAGCAGGCCGCGCGCGACGCGGAAATGGCCAAGGGCCGCTGGGAGGCCATCAAGGTCGAAGAGCGTGCCGCCAAGGCCGCCCGCAAGGGCGAGACGACGCCGTCGATCCTTGACGACGTCCCCAATGTTCTCCCTGCCCTCGCCCGCGCTGAAAAGCTCACCAAACGCGCCGCCAAGGTCGGGTTCGACTGGCCGGACTTTGCCGCGGTGAAAGCCAAGGTCGAGGAGGAACTGGCCGAAGTCGCCGAGGCCCAGGCGAGCGGCAATCAGGCGGCTACACATGAGGAAATCGGGGATCTACTCTTCGCCATCGCCAATCTCGCCCGCAAGGCCGGTGTCGATGCCGAAGGTGCGCTTCGGGACGCCAATTTCAAGTTCACCCGCCGGTTCCACTATGTCGAAGAGCGCTGCCGAGAGGATGGGATCGAGCCCAAGGATGCCGGTTTGGAGCGGCTGGATGGGTATTGGAACGAAATCCGGGCCGCGGATAAGCAACCTGGTACGGTCTCAATTCGGTCGGCAGAGCCAAACGATGTTGGCAGCATCTTTCATGTCAGAACCTCGGTCACTGAAAATGTTCTGACAGTCACTCAACTTGCCGGGTTTGGCATAACGAAAGCGTCGATTACCGAGATGATCTTGAGCGCTCCGTGTGCCTGGGTGGCGGTGGATGCCGAGAAAGTCGTTGGCTTTTCGATGATTGACGTCGACGAAGCATCGCTTTTTGCCGCGTTCGTATTGCCCTCCTACGAGGGAAAGGGACTCGGCAGGAAGCTCGTCCAAGCGGCTGAGGATGCACTGTTTGCCCGCCATCAGGTCGCATGGCTCAAGACAGGCAAGACAACACGTGCGGCAGGTTTCTATCGCCACCTTGGTTGGGGCAATGAAACGGATGTCGACGGTACTGAAATTCGGCTCGAGAAATCGCGTCCTTGATGGAAGCGCTCAAGCTTCCGACAATTCGATCCGGCCGTTGAAGCGTTCGAGGAAGGCTGCCTTGTGCCGCGGATCGATCCGCACCACGAAACCCGAGCCCTGCTCATTGGGTTCATCCCGCGAGATGATTTCCGAATGTGAATGCAGCCAGCCGATATCGGCGCCGGCCGTGTGCGGTACATGCACGTGGTAGGTGCGGCTCTTCTCGCCGAGTGCCTTCTCGATGGCCAGCTTGAGGTCGTCGAGCCCCTGCCCCGTCACCGCCGAAACCGGTACTATACCGGCGACCTTGCCGGTCGGACTGATGACGGCGAGCAAGTCCGCGATCGGCAGACCTTCTGGCGCGAGCAGGTCGACCTTGTTCCAGACCTCGATGATCGGTGTCTTTTCAGCCGAAACACCGAGATCGCCCAGCACCTTCATCACATCGAGCGCCTGTGCCAGATGGTCTGGGTTGGCGATGTCGCGTGCGTGCAGGATCACGTCGGCGTCCAGCACCTCTTCAAGAGTGGCACGGAAGGCGGCGACCAGGTCAGTCGGGAGGTCAGCGACGAAACCGACGGTGTCGCTCAGCATGATCTCGCGGCCATGCGGCAGTTCCATCTTTCGCACGGTGGTGTCGAGCGTGGCAAATAGCAGGTCCTTGGCGAAGACCTCCGAGCCGGTCAACGCATTGAACAGGCTCGACTTGCCGGCATTGGTATAGCCGACAAGTGCCACGACCGGCGTGCCGCTGCGCTGGCTGCGCTGCTGGGCGCGGGTCTTCTTGACCTTATCCAGCCGGTCTTCGAGCAAGACGATGCGGTCGGTGATCTGGCGACGGTCGCTTTCGATCTGGGTTTCGCCGGGGCCGCCCATAAAGCCATAGCCACCGCTGCCGCGCTGGCGCTCCAGGTGGGTCCAGGAGCGGACCAGCCGGCCTTTCTGGTAGTTGAGATGGGCCAGCTCGACCTGCAACACGCCTTCGCGGGTTGCGGCGCGCTCGCCAAAGATCTCAAGGATCAGCCCGGTGCGATCGAGCACCTTTGCGCCGGTTTCCTTTTCGATATTGCGCTGCTGAATCGCTGTCAGGGATGCATCGATGACCAGCAGGTCGATATCCTCAGCCTTCACCCGCTTGGCCAGCGTTTCGGTATGGCCGCCGCCGATGAAGGTGGCCGGCTTGACTTCGCGGACCTTGATGACTTCGGAGAAGGCGATGTCGAGGTGGATCGCCCCGGCCAATCCTTCGAATTCGGACTTGCGGGACTCGATCGAGTGCTGGGACATCAGCCCGCGCACGTCGGGCACGACCAGACCCACGCGGGTCTGATGCTGCTGGTGATCCACAAATGCCTGCGGGCCGCCCTTGTGGACGGCCTCGTCGTCGTCGAAATCGCTCATATGGTCTCGTTAGTCGCTGTCGTTGCTATGCTCAGGATCGAACAGCTGGATTGGTGCGCCAGGCATGATGGTCGAGATGGCGTGTTTATACACCAGCTGTGACTGTGCATCGCGACGCAACAGCAGACAGAAATTGTCGAACCAGGTGATCACGCCCTGCAGTTTCACACCATTCACGAGAAAGATTGTGACTGGCACCTTCTGCTTGCGAACGTGATTGAGAAAGGAGTCCTGAAGGTTTTGTTGCTTTTCGTTCGCCATTTAGGCCTCTTCTTCGCGGCATTGCTTGTCGCTGTTTTGTCGTTGCGTTTGCTGCCATTCAGCAGGACTGCCGCCCAGTCCCCGCCAGTGTCATTCATCACACATTAAGCACTATGGCACAGATCGAAGGGGGTGCCTACCCGCGCCAACTGCATGGCACCTCGTAAATTTTCAGAGCATTTTCAAAGCCCAAGAGACTTGATCTTACGATGCAATGCACTGCGCTCCATGCCAACGAACTCGGCCGTCTTGGAAATGTTGCCGCCGAACCGCTCGATCTGCGCCAGCAGATACTGGCGCTCGAACACTTCACGCGCATCGCGCAGCGGCAGGCTCATCAGGTGAGCCGAGGCGTCGGTATCGCCAACGGTCGGCAGAACTTCGCCGATATCGGATGGCAGCATGGCGGCGGAGATCACACCATCCTCGGGCTGCTGGTCCTTCATCAGGATCAGCAGGCGCTCGATGGAGTTGCGCAACTGCCGCGCATTGCCGGGCCATTCCTGTGCCTGCAGGACGGCCATGGCATCTTCGCCGACCGTCAGGCGCTGCAGATTGTGCATGCGGCAGACCTGTTCGATGAAGACATTGACCAGCGGCGGAACGTCCTCGCGGCGCTCCTTGAGCGGGGTCAGCGGCAGTGGCACGATGGACAGCCGATGGAACAGGTCGGACCGAAACTCGCCGGCCTCGATCTGCGCGGCGACATTCTGCGAGCTGGCCGAGATGATGCGGACATCAATGGGCACGGCCTGGGTGCCGCCGACTCGGTTGAAGCGGTTTTCCACCAGCGTGCGGAGCAGCGCCGCCTGCGTGGCTTGCGGCAGGGTCGTGACCTCCGACAGGTAGAGCGTGCCGCCATGAGCCTTTTCCAAGGCGCCGACTTCGACCTTTAGGATGCCTGTCTTTTCGCGAGCCTCGCGGCCGAACAGCACCACCGGGACCTCTTCGGGCGCGTAGAGCGAGGCGTTGATCTCGACGAAGGGCGAGTCCGCCCGCGGGCTGCGCTGATGGATCAGGCGGGCGACGAGGCCCTTGCCTGCGCCTGACGGACCAGAGATGAAGATGCGCGAATTGGTGGGTGCAGATTTCTCGATGGTGCCGCGTATCTGCTGCAGGGCGGGCGAGGTGCCGACCATGTCGGCGCTTTTGGTCGCCGAGCGCTCCTTGAGCTCCGCCACCTCGTTGCGCAGACGAGTCGCCTCCATCGCCCGCTGGGTGATGTGCAGCAGGCGGTCGATCTTGAACGGCTTCTCGATGTAGTCGTAGGCGCCCCGGCGGATGGCCGAGACGGCGGTTTCCACATTGCCATGACCAGAAATCATCACCACGGGCATATCCGGGTGCTGGCTCTGGAACACGTCGAGCAGTTGCAGGCCGTCGAGGCGGGAGCCCTGCATCCAGATGTCCAGAAACACCAGACTTGGCCGGCGGCGCGCGATCTCGTTGAGTCCGCTATCGGCGTCGTGGGCCTGACGGGCCTCAAACCCCTCGTCTTCCAGGATACCGGCGATCAGGTCGCGAATGTCGTCTTCGTCGTCGATGATGAGAATGTCGAGTGCCATTACTTGTGAACCACCGCTGGTACGAGCGGTTCCTCCTGTTGGACAGATATATCGGCCGCGGCGGCCGGCTCTTCTGCCTCTGACGTCTTGATGGGGGACTGCAACGGCAGCGTGAATGTCACGCAGGCACCGACCCGGCCAGTTGGATCGGGTTCTGCGTCGATCAATTCGACGATGCCGCCATGTTGTTCGATGATCTTGGCCACGATGGCGAGGCCCAGGCCCGTGCCCTTCTCGCGTGTGGTCATATAGGGCTCAAGCAGCCGCTGGCGATTTTCACTCGGCCAGCCCTTGCCGTTGTCGGAGACCGCGATGCGTGCGTGGTTGCCTTCAATCTGCCCCTGCACCGTGATGGTCGGATGCCAGCCTTCGGTTCGTTCGACCGACTCGAAGGCCTCGACGGCATTCTTGATCAGGTTGGTCAGCGACTGGGAGATCAGGCGGTTGTCGAACCAGGCCAGGATAGCGTCTTCCGGCAGCTCGGTATGGATGGTGATCTCGGGCAGACGCACGCTTTCAAGGAATACGGCCTGGCGCACCGTATCGGACAGGTCGGCCATCTCGGGCGCTGCTTCGGGCATGCGGGCAAAGGCCGAGAATTCGTCGACCATGCGGCCGATATCGCCGACCTGGCGGACGATGGTGTTGATGCACTTGTCGAAAACGTCGCGGTCGCCTTCGAGCTTTTCGCCGTAGCGACGGCGCAGGCGTTCCGCCGACAGCTGAATGGGGGTCAGCGGGTTCTTGATCTCATGGGCGATGCGGCGCGCCACGTCGGCCCATGCGCTGGTGCGCTGCGCCGATTCGAGGTCGGTAATGTCGTCGAAGGTCAGCACATAGCCCTTTGACTCGGTGATCGAGCCTTCGCGCGTCAACTGCACCTGGTAGATGCGACGGTCTGTTTCGTTGCCGAGGTGGATCTGGTCGCGCACCTGGCCACGGCGGGCCGAACGGGCCCGCTCGAGAATCGGCGTCAGCTGCGGCATGACTGCTTCGATGCGCTCCCCCATCAGGGCGATTTCGTTGCGACTGAGCATCTCGCATGCGCGCGCATTGACCAGCGTCACCGTTCCAAAGGGATCGAGGCCGATAATGCCGGCAGACACGCCTTCCACCACAGCTTCGGTGAACTGACGACGCTTTTCGTTCATCTCGTTGGCGGTCAGCAGCGCCTCGCGCTGGGTCTTGAGCTGCTGCGTCATGGTGTTGAAGCCGTTGCTCAGGTCACGCAGGTCGCCCCTGCCCTCCTGCACCGGCACCTGAACGTCAAGGTCGCCGCCGCTGACGCGATTGGAGGCAATCATCAGGTTACGGATGGGGTCGACGAAGCGGTTGGCCAAGGCAATGCCAATCCACAGTGCGGCCAGCAGCAGCACCACGGCCAGGCCGACATACATGATGGTGAAGGTGATCTGGAACACCAGCCGATTGGAGGCATATTCGCGGTATTCGGTGATGTTCTCGTCGGTCAGTCGCATATATTCGAGGACTTCGGCCTCCATCGGCCGCGCCACGAAAAGGTACGTGTCCTCGTAGCCGCGCAGCTTGATGACTGAGCCGATGAGGTTCACCCGGCCTGGCGCAATGGCCGCAGGAATGCCTTCGACCAGTCCTTCGGTGATCCCCTCGGGCAGCTTGGGATACGCCCCCTGCACCGCAATCTGGGCGCGCATCAGCGTTTCGCCCTGGGCGTTGACGAGCGACGTGAAGGGCAATGAGCGGGTTACGGCCAGAGCGGTCAGGATACGCTGGAAGCGGTCGCGGTCTTCTTCGAAGGTGCCATGCGCCTGTTCCAGCTCGGTCGCTGTCCAGATGATATCGTCGCGCAGCACCTGGGCGTGTTCGAGCATGTATGAGCGCGCCACCAGGCGGGAGCTCTCTACCATGGCGCGCGTGCGCTCGGAGAACCACTGGTCGAGCCCCTGATTGAGCGCGATGGTGGCGACGACAGCCACGATTGCTGCCGGGATCGCTGCGACCAGCGCGAACATGGTCACCATGCGGATCTGCATGCCGGCACCGGCCTGTTTCTGCACCCGCGCCTGGATCAGCAGCGTCGCTTCGGTCAGCACCAAAGCGATCATCAGCAGGACCAGCAGGCCAGTGACGATCCAGATGACCGTCCAGACCGTGGTCGATGGCTCGATATTGGTCGTTCCCGACAGAATCAGGAATGAGATGGACGACATCAGCACCGAGGCGAACACGACGACGAAGCCGAGCACACGCAGAGGATTATTGCTGCGGACGTTGAAAAACGGCGAGCGAGCAGGCTTTCCCGCATCGCCTTTGGGCGTCCGTGCCCCCTCGTCTAGTGTTGCCGCTTCACTCATAAATGCCTGATGGCACTCCATCTCCGCCACGAAGGGCGGAGTCTGACCCATAAACGCCGACCCTTCAAGACAATTGTTGCCAAAATGTGACACTCAGTCGCGATGAGAAAATGCTCCGGTGGAGCGTTTTCCGCGACTGAGGCCCGAAGCGCTACGCGCGCAGGGCCCAGATGCGCCGCAAACGCGATCTTCTTCCACTGGACAACCCGCGGCACCCGGCGCACACAGGCCGTGCCCCGCTCCTTCCTTCGAGTCCATCCGTGTCCGCCCCCGAAACCACCGTCGAAGCCGCCAGCCTCAAGGGGATGGCCCTCGGCATCGGCGCCTATTCGCTGTTTGCGCTGCACGACGCGATGATCAAGGGGGTGATCACGGCCCTGCCCGCGCCGCAAATCCTGTTCGTGCGCAGCGCCGTCATCGTTGCCCTGTGCCTGGCCATTGGCGGGACGGGCATCGTTCCTGAGCTCCTGAGGTCGCGGAACCGTCTGCTGATCTTGGGACGCGGCCTTATGACCATGGCGGCATGGGTGATGTATTACAGTGCCGGCCGCGAGCTCCAGCTGGCCGAGATGACAACGCTCTACTATTTCGCGCCGGTGCTGACGACCATCCTGGCGGTAGTCTTCCTCAAGGAGCAGTTGACGCTGGCTCGTGTCGGCGCTGCCTCCATCGGGTTCTTCGGTGTTGTGGTTGCGGCAAATCCGTCGGGCTTCAGCGTCGGTTGGCCGGTGGTTTTGGTGCTCTTGGCGGCGCTCTGCTGGGCTGTGGCGATGATCCTGATGCGGACGATTTCCAGGAGCGAGCGCACGCTGGTCCAGGTCTTCGCGCAAAGTTCGATCCAGCTTGTCATCATGGGCGCGGTTTCGCTGCCGTTCTGGCAGGGTATGGGGCTGCGGGAAATCGCGCTCTGTATCGCCGCGGGTCTGGTGGGCGGATTGGGTCAGTTCACGCTCGTCGAAGCGGCGCGGCGGGTGCCGGCCAGTGTGCTGGGCACGGTAGAATATGGTGCGCTGATCTGGAGCTTTATCTTCGGCTATCTGTTCTGGGCAGAACTGCCTGATAGCACCGTGTATGTCGGGGCCTTCCTCGTCGTCGCGGCTGGCCTGACGCTCGCGCTCAGCGAACGGCGCAACCGTCGGGAAATCACCGACGCGCCCTAATCGGCCATCCGTGCCAGCACGGCGGCCCGGCGAGGTACGCCCAGTCGACCACCAAATGTTTCGCACTTGAGGGCCGCGGCGGTGGCCGCGAACCGCATGATGGTCCACATCGGCATGCCTTCAACCAGGCCGAGCGCGAAGGCGCCGTGAAAGACATCGCCCGCCGCCAGCGTGTCAACGACCGCAACGGGAGGCGCCGCAACATGCATGGCGACTCCAGAATCCCTGTCAAACCAATGGACGCCATCGGGGCCTGCTGTCACCGCGATGAAGGCGCCGTGGCGGTGCGCGAGGTCGACGACGGCGTCAGCAGCATTCGCCAGCCCGGTGATACGGGCGGCAGCCGGCTCGGACGCAACGATATGGCTGGCCAGCGGCAACAAGAGATTGAGCGTATCCAGCGGCGCGACATCGGCATCCAGAATGCCCGGTATGCCAGCGTCACGTGCGGCCTGCAGTGCTTTGGCGGCAGCGTGCGGCCAGCGCACGTCGGTCATGACAGCGGCGTGGCAGTGCGCTGTGACGTCGGGCATGGTCGCTGGCGGCGCGAGCAGAGTGGGGTCGTAGCGCGGGACGATGATCCGCTCCCCCTGGCCGTCCACCAATATGGTGGCAAAGGCCGACCTGGCGCCCTCGACGATCCGAACGGCCGTGCAATCAACGCCCTCGGCGACGATCTCGTCGATGAGACGGCGACCATTGTCGTCCGAACCCACGGACGCCCAGAGCGCCGCCCGACCGCCCAATCGGGCGATGGCGGTTGCAGCGCTTGAGGCCATTCCGGCCGCATTCTCGACCGCCATCAGCGGCAGGAACTTGCCCGGGCCAGCTGGCAGCTCGGCCATCTGGAAGATTGTGTCGAGCGTCAACGCGCCGACACAGAGAATGGGCTTGTGGCCCTCACCCATTCCGTCGGCTGTGCTTGACGATCTCGATGCTGTGCGTGCGGATCTTCTTGCGCAGCGTATTGCGGTTGAGGCCTAGCAGGTCTGCCGCCTTGATCTGGTTGCCGCCGCACGCATTGAGCGCCATGGCGATTAGCGGCGCTTCTACCCGATCGATGACTCGCTGATAGAGGCCAGCCGGCGGCAGGTTGGGCTCATATTCGCGCAGCAACTGCCCGACATGGGTTTCCACTGCCATCGAGACATCCATCGGCCCCGCGACGCCGGGTGCAGACGGACGATCGGCGATGTTGAGTTCGTTCTGCACAATCTCGGCCGAGATACTTTCGTCGGCATAGAGCGCCGAGAGCCGCCGAACCAGGTTTTCCAGCTCGCGCACGTTGCCGGGCCAGGAATAGTTCTGCATCAGCTTGATGGCTTCAGGCGAGATGGATTTGACCGGTTCGCCCTCGCGCTGCGCCACGCGCAGGAAGTGCAGCGCCAGATCGCCCACGTCGTCGACGCGCTCGCGCAAGGGCGGCAGGCGTATCGGCACGACGTTAAGGCGGTAGTAGAGATCCTCGCGGAACAGGCCCTGGCGGATCATCTGGCTCAGATCGCGGTGCGTCGCCGCGACGATGCGGACGTTGGTCTTGATCGAGGATCGTCCGCCAACCATCGTGTATTCGCCCTCTTGCAACACACGCAGCAGGCGGGTCTGGGCGTCCATCGGCATGTCGCCGATTTCGTCGAGGAACAGCGTGCCGCCCTCGGCCTGCTCGAAGCGGCCGGAGGAGCGGGTATTGGCGCCGGTGAAAGCCCCCTTTTCGTGGCCGAACAGTTCGGCCTCGATCAGGTCGCGCGGGATGGCGGCCATGTTGATGGCGACGAAGGGGCCATTGCGGCGCTTGCCGAAGTCATGCAACGCCCGGGCCACCAGCTCCTTGCCGGTGCCGCTCTCGCCGGTGATCATCACCGTGAGGTCGGTCTGCATCAGCCGCGCCAGGGCACGGTAGATGTCCTGCATGGCAGTGGAACGACCCACCAGCGGCATGGTCTCGCCCGGCTCTTCGGCCTTGCGCTCGGCCGTGGTCGGCTTCTTGGCGTCGGCCAAAGCCCGCGCCACCACCGACAGAACCTCGGTGATATCGAAGGGCTTGGGCAGGTATTCGTAGGCGCCCACTTCCGACGCCCGGATGGCCGTCATGAAGGTGTTCTGCGCGCTCATGACGATCATTGGCAGATCGGGGCGCAGCTTCTTGATCTTGGGCATCACCTCGAATGCATTGCCATCGGGCATGGCGACGTCGGTGATCAGGATGTCGCCCTCGCCGCGGCTGACCCAGTTCCACATGGTCGAGATATTGCCGGTAGGGCGGACTTCGTAGCCGGCGCGGGTCAGGGCCTGGTTGAGCACCATGCGGATGGCGGCGTCATCGTCGGCGAGCAGGACGACATGGCTCATGGTGCCATTTCCTCTTCAACAGGTGTCTGGAAAGCCCCGCTCGCAACGGGAAGGAGAATTCGGAATTTTGTGCGGCCCGGCCGGCTATCGCAGTCGATGACGCCACCGTGGTCGCCGACGATCTTGGCTACCAGCGCCAGCCCGAGACCGGAGCCGTTCTGCTTGGTGGTGACGAAAGGATCGAACAGGAAGGGCAGGATGTCAGGAGGGACGCCTGGGCCGTTATCCTCGATGACGATTTCCAGCGGCAGCGAAATGCGCTCGGAAACACCGGTCACGCTGATGCGGATGCCCGGACGGAAGGCGGTGGAGAATTTGATCTCCGGTTTCTGTGTCCGTTCAAGGGCTTCAGAGGCGTTCTTCACCAAATTCAGGAAGACCTGGATCAGTTGGTCGCGGTTGCCATAAACGGGCGGCAGCGAGGGGTCATACTCCTCAGAGAAGGCGACGCCGCGCGCCACACCATTGCGGGCGAGCAGTTTCACCCGGTCGAGCACGACGTGGATATTGATCGGCTCGCGCTCCATCGGGCGCTCGTCGCCAAAGACCTCCACCCGATCGATCAGATGGACGATGCGATCGGTCTCTTCTCGGATCAGCCGCGCCAGCGGGATTTCGTCGCTGCTGACGGTCTGTTCCAGCAGTTGTGCGGCGCCACGGATGCCGGAAAGCGGGTTTTTGATCTCATGCGCCAGCATCGAGGCGAGGCCCGTCACCGAGCGCGCCGCACCCCGCGACACCATTTGCCGGTCGATCTTGTCGGCCATAGTGCGTTCCTGAATCAGCAGGGCCACGCGGCCATCGCTGTCGGACAACGGACTGGCGAAGACGTCGGCGATACGTTCATCGCCAAAGCGGGAGGAGCCGACGCGGACACGGTATTCGGTCATCGGCGCACGGCGCAGCGCCACCGTCTCGACCAGCGAGATGATCGGTGAGCCAAAAGCAATCAGGTCGTCCAGCCTCTGCCGGGCCAGAACGCTCAGCGATGCACCAAAAAAGGCCTCGGCGGCGTAGTTCACGAAGACGATCTGGTGATCTTCCCCACAGACGATGATGGGCTGCGGCAGGGCCTGCAGCACCGACATCGAAGGGATTGCGTCGGCCGCAGCGGCCTTCTGCATCGAATTCATGCTGCTGCCTTCCAGTCGCCGGAAAAGATGGTGCGGATCATGCCGAGAACCTCGGCCGGCGCCTCGCTATTGAGGAAAGCGGTGCGTGTCGGCTTGTCGAGCGCAATGCCGGCAGCCTCCGCATACCAGTCGAGGTGCTTGCGGGCCGCGCGCAGGCCAACGGCCATGCCGTATTCGCTCAACATGTCCTCGTATTGCTCGGAGATGATGGCGATCAGTTCGTCGCTCTCAGGCGCATCCGGCCCGTCCTGGCACGCCAGCCCTGCCCCGATCTGCCCAATGGCCCAAGGCTTGCCCTGTGCGCCACGGCCTAGCATTACGGCGGCTGCGCCCGACAGCTTCAACGCCTCGCGAGCCGCTGCCAGGTCGATGATATCGCCGTTGACCACCACCGGCACATCCACGGCCTCGACCACGGCGCGAACCAGCTCCCAGCGGGCGGTGCCCTTGTAGAATTGCTGACGGGTCCTGCCATGCACGGTGATCATCTTAACGCCGGCATCGACAGCACGGCGCGCCATCTCGGCGGCATTGAGGCTGTCGTCGTCCCACCCGAGCCGCATCTTGACCGTTACCGGCAGCGGCGTGGCTGAAACCACGGCATCGATCAGCGTCATGGCATGGTCCGGCACGCGCATCAGCGCTGATCCCGCAAAGCCATTGGTGACACGCTTGGACGGGCAGCCGAAATTGATGTCGATGATATCGGCGCCAGCGTCATGCGCCACCTTGGCGCCGCGCGTCATCCATTCCGCCTCGCAGCCGGCCAACTGCACCATATGCGGCAAGGTGTTAGGCTTGCGCAGGCGACGGGCCATTTCCTGATTGCCGACCACCAGAGCATTGCTGGCGATCATCTCCGACACCACCATGCCCGCGCCAAAGCGCTCGGCGACCTTGCGGAATGGGGCATCGGTAATTCCGGCCATCGGCGCCAGGAAAGCATTGTTGCGAACCACGTGGTTCCCGATGCTCAACTTAAAGGCACCTTCAGACACAAACTGCCCCAGAAATGGTCATTTCGAAAAGATTGCCTGCACAATAGTCAAAACAACTGCCAGCGCAACACCTTAAATGGCGAGAGCGACGGTGCGGCAGCCCTGCACTTGCCGCATGCCGGTACCGGCGCTAGACCAAGAAAACATGACGTTTTCAAGTCTCGAGTTCCCGCCTTCCATGCGTCAGAAATCTATAGCCGTCATTATCGTCGCCGCAGGCAAGGGCGAGCGGGCCAGCGTTGGCGCCGCCCTTGATCCCAAGCAGTATCGCAGGATTGGCGGCAAGCCCGTTCTGGCGCAAACCGTCCAGGCATTCCTCGCTTTGCCGCAGATTTCTCGGGTTGTTGCGGTCATCCATCCCGATCACGTGGCGCGATATGAAGAACTTGGCCTCGTCGACGAGCGCATGATGCCGCCGGTCATCGGCGCGGAGACGCGGCAGGGGTCGGTGCTGGAGGGTTTGAAGGCACTGGCGCCTATTCGCCCCGACTTCGTGCTGATCCAGGATGCGGCGCGGCCATTCGCATCACCGCAGGTTATCGGCGATGTCATTGCCGCGCTTGGTGAATTCGACGGCGCCCTGCCCGCATTGCCCGTCACGGACACGATCAAGCGCAGCCTCGACGGGCAGCAGGTAGCGACGACCGAAGATCGCAAGCAGCTGCTGGCAGCACAGACCCCGCAGGGCTTTCGCTTTGGCCAGATATTCTCGGCGCATATGCGGGCCTCAACGATCCGCAACCGGCAGTTCACCGACGATGCCGAAATCGCCGAATGGGCAGGATTGCGCGTCGCCTTGGTGACGGGAGACCGCGACAATATCAAGATTACCCACCCCGAAGATTTTGCTCGCGCCGAGCGCATCCTGTCCGGAGATTTGCCCATGGAAACCCGCGTTGGCACGGGCTTTGACGTCCATCCGTTCGAGCCCGGCGATGCCGTCTGGCTGGGCGGGGTCCGCATTCCGCACAAGGCCAAGCTTAAGGGGCATTCGGATGCAGACGTGGCTTTGCATGCGCTGACCGACGCCATTCTTGGCGCCATCGGCGAGGGCGATATCGGGGTGCATTTTCCACCCTCGGACATGCAGTGGAAAGGTGCCGCCTCAACGGTGTTTCTCAAGCATGCTGGAGGTCTTGTCGCGCAAGCCGGCGGGCGGATTGTCAATCTTGACGTGACAATCGTCTGCGAAGCGCCGAGGATCGCTCAACACGTGCCGGCGATGAGGGAGGTCATTGCCGAAACACTTGAGATCGCGACGACAAGGATCGCGATCAAGGCAACGACAAGCGAGCAGCTCGGGTTTACCGGGCGGGAGGAAGGTATCGTGGCGATGGCAAGCGCAAGTGTTGAACTGCCGAGGGTCGACTGATGGCCAAGGCACCAGAGAAAGCCGTCGATCCGGCAAAGCAGATCATCGACCTCCTCAAGGGGACCAAGGAAACCATCGTTACTGCCGAAAGCTGCACCGGCGGTATGATTGCCACGGCGCTAACCGACATTCCCGGCTCCTCGGCCGCGTTCTATGGCGGCTACGTCACCTATGCCAATACCGCCAAGTCGCGCATGATCCATGTGCAGGCCCGGCTGATCCGCGATTATGGCGCTGTGAGCAATCAAGTCGCCCGTGCTATGGCCGATGGGGCCCGCAACACTGCCCATGTCGACTATGCCGTGGCCGTGACGGGTATTGCCGGTCCGGACGGCGGCAGTGAGAAAAAGCCGATCGGGCTGGTCTATGTCGCTGTGTCGTCGGAACTGGCCACTGTCGTCATCGAGCACAATTTCGGCGATATCGGCCGCGAGGAAATCCGCAAGGCCAGCGTCAGGGCCGCGCTGGAGCTGGTGGTGCAGGTGCTGACCAGCGACGAGGACTAGGCGACGATCGTGCCCTCGTGGTTCGAGGCGCTGAAGAAGCGCACCTCACCATGAGGGCCTTTGTTAGCTCGGAGTAGCAGTAGCCCTCATGGTGAGGTGCGAGCCGTCGCGAGCCTCGAACCACGAGGGCGTGGCCCCGGATCTAGTCCCCGAACCGCTGATCGGCCTCATCGGCAAATGCTTGCATGATCTCGTCCTGCTTGGCGGCAAAAGCGGGCTCCGCCACGGCTGCGATCAGCGGATTGGAAATCTTGAAGTCGACCTCGAAGCGGACGCGGGTGCCCATGCCTTCGGGCTCGAAGCTCCAGACGCTGTCGAGATAGGCGAAAGGGCCGTCGACCGCCTTGGCCTTGATGGTCAGCGCCTGCGGATCGGCTACCACGCGGCTAGTATAGGCTTGGGTGATGGGGCCGAAGAACAGCGTCATCTTGGCGAGGCGGATGTCGGCCCCGTGGGCAGCCGGGTCCGGCCGGACCTCCATGCCCTTCACATTGGGAATGAAGCGCGGGTAGTCGGCGAGGTCGGCGACGATCTCGAACATGCGCTGCGGCAGGTGCGGCACGTGCCGCTCGAAGAAGCGTTTCATCAATGACCCAGCTTGGCCATGCGGGCGGCCTTGAGTGCGGCAAAATCCTCGCCGGCGTGATGCGACGAACGGGTCAGGGGGCTGGACGAGACCAGTGAGAAGCCCTTAGCGGTGGCGACGGTGGCGTAGGACTTGAACTCGTCCGGTGTCACGAAGCGCTGTAGCGGATAGTGCTTCTTGGTCGGCTGCAGGTACTGACCGATGGTGAGGAAATCGACATCGGCCGAACGCAAGTCATCCATCAGTTGGAGGACTTCGTTCCGCTCTTCGCCCAGGCCGACCATGATGCCGGACTTGGTGAACATGGTCGGATCGAGTTCCTTGACCTTCTGCAGCAAGCGGATCGAGTGGAAGTAGCGGGCGCCCGGACGGACCTTGAGATACTTGGATGGCACGGTCTCGAGGTTGTGGTTGAACACGTCGGGCTTGGCGGCCACGACGATCTCCAGTGCCCCGTCCTTGCGCAGGAAGTCCGGCGTCAGGATTTCGATGGTTGTGCGCGGATTCTTCGCGCGGATGGCCAGGATCACGTCGGCAAAATGCCGGGCGCCGCCGTCGGCGAGGTCGTCGCGGTCGACCGAGGTGATCACCACATGCTCCAGGCCGAGCTTCTGCACGGCGCTGGCGACCTTTTCGGGCTCGCTGGCATCCAGTGGCCCGGGCATGCCGGTGCGGACGTTGCAGAAGGCGCAGGCGCGGGTGCAGATTTCACCCATGATCATCATGGTGGCGTGCTTCTTGGACCAGCATTCCCCGATATTGGGACAGCCGGCCTCTTCGCAGACCGTCACCAGCCCGTGCTCGCGCACGATTTGCTGGGTTTCCTTGTAGATCGGGGAGCCCGGCGCCTTGACGCGGATCCAGTCGGGCTTGCGCAGCACCACGCTGTCGGGCCGGTTGGCCTTTTCGGGATGGCGAGGCTTGAGCGCCGAATTGTCGATCAGAGTGACCACGGAAGTGGAGTCCTTATGCAATCAGCCGTGCGATAATCACGACGATAATGGCGCCGACCGTCGAGGTCACGATCTGGCGGGCCAGATCGTTGCGGATACCGAGATCGACCCGCAGCGCCGTGAACAGATACCCTCCGACGAACGAACCGATCACACCGCTGATGAGGTAGGTGATCAGGCCGCCGCCTCCGACGATCCAGCTGGCAAGCCACCCCGCCAGCAGGCCTATGGCGACGAAAAAGATCATCGCCCTGTTGTTGTTCCCACCCATGGTGAAGCCGCCGCCCGTGGTTTGCCGTTCTGGTAGTGCCATGTTTCGTCCCCTGAAGCTCTCGCGCGAGATATCGCGTCTCGCTCGCGCCGCTTCAAGGCCCCTGCCCTTATCGCGCGATGACTCGTGCGACCGCAATCACGACAATAGCACCAATCGTGGCAGTGATGATCTGGCTGACCAGCACATTGCCGACAGGCAGCGAAATATTGGCCACCGACAGCAGCCAGCCGCCAACAAAGGCACCGATGACGCCGACGATCAGGTTGCGCAGCAAGCCGCCGCCGCCCAGCACGAGGCCGGCCAACCAGCCGGCAACGAGGCCGATGCCCAGGAATATCAGGAGTTCTTGTGTTCCGACGCTCATATTCTGTGCTCCAAATGCTCGTCAATCACCGGGTCATCCCGGCGAAGGCCGGGATCCATGTCCGGTGGTAGCCCCATGCTCTGAGTCAACGGAACCCACCGGATTTGGATTCCGGCCTTCGCCGGAATGACATCGTGGGTAGGAACGACACCGTGGTTGGGACCATGCATCATTGCATGATCTCCGCGATTTCGACCCATTCGCCGCCGCGTGATGCGGATGTGATGGTTGCCTGCACCAGCGCAAGCGAATGTAGATTATCTTCGCCCGAGCTGAAGCGCGCGGGAATTGAGCCGGTCTCGATGACCTTGGCAATGGCGCCCAGCGTGCCGGTGCGGTCGGCGAGCTCGATCGGCTCCAGCGCGAACGGCACGGCTTCGCCGTCGCGCTGGCGGAGGCTCAGCTTGTCCGGCCCGGCCTTGCCCATGAAGTGATCGCGCGAGCTCCAGATGATCTCGCCTTCCGAACAATCCATGGTCCATTCGCCAGCCCACGGTGTCACGGGGCCGCTGCTCATCCATGAGCCGCGGTAGGACACGATGGTGCCCTTCTCGAATTCGAGGGTCGCTACGCCGATGGGGTGATGCCCGAAGGGGCTGGAATCTGGATTCCAGGTGCGGCAGGAGACGCGCTTGGGCTCGTCGCCCAGCACCATGCGCATCAGGTCGAAATGGTGGATCGACATGTCGGCCAGCAACGGATCGGGCATGTCCCAATAGCGATAGCCCTGGCTCGGCGCGTGGCGGCGGAAATCGATGGACACCAGGTTCACTGGCCCGAACCTCTGCGCGCCGATCAGCTCGGCGGCCGCAATCGGTGCCGGCTGGAAGCGGTAGTTCTGGCTGACCATCAGCACGCGACCATTGGCCTTGGCGATGGCGACCAGCTCCTTGGCCTGGGCGATGGTCGAGGCGAAGGGCTTTTCGACGATGACGTTGAAGCCCAGTTCCAGGCAGCGCTTGACCACCGGATAATGCGCTTCGGTCCGCAAAGTGCAGATGGCGAGATCTGCCTCGACGCCCTTGGCCGCTTCTTCGAGGCTCAGAAAGCAGCGCTTCTCGTCGATGCCAAGTTCCGTCTGGACACGCCTGATGGCCTCGGGATTGCTGTCCACGTAGCCCACCATGTGAATGTTGGGAACTTTGGGGATAACTTCCTTGGTCCAGCTGAATCCCCAGTGTCCCAGGCCGACTTGGATCGCCTTGACCATGTGGATAACTCCTTGTGTGATGCCCTTGGGATGGCCGCGCTAGATATTCAGCGCGAGCCCGTAAGCATCCAGAACGCTTTCCTTCATCGTTTCGCTCAATGTCGGATGCGGGAAAATTGTGTGTATCAGGTCTTCCTCGGTGGTTTCGAGGTTCATGGCGATCACAAAGCCCTGGATCAACTCGGTCACTTCGGCGCCAACCATGTGCGCACCCAGCAGCTCGCCGGTCTTGGCGTCAAAGATGGTCTTGACCAGTCCGTCCGGTTCGCCCAGCGCAATGGCCTTGCCGTTGCCGACGAAGGGGAAGCGACCGACCTTGATCTCGCGACCGGCTTCTTTGGCCTTGGCTTCGGTGAGGCCGACGCTGGCCACCTGCGGCTCGCAATAGGTGCAGCCGGGCACCTTGGTCTTGTCGAGGCCATGGACCTTAAGGCCCGCGATCTTCTCGACGGTGATGACCGCCTCATGCTCGGCCTTGTGCGCCAGCATCGGCGGGCCGGCGACGTCGCCAATGGCCCAGATGCCGGCAACGTTGGTCGCGCCATAGTGGTCGATGACGATGGCGCCGCGCTCGGTCTTGACGCCGACCGTTTCGAGGCCGAGGCCTTCGATGTTGCACTGCACGCCGACGGCCGAAATCAGCTTGTCGCCGGAAATCTGCTGCTTGCTGCCGTCCTTGAGTTCGACATGGGCGGTGACGCCATCCTTGGTCTTTTCGACCTTGGCGACCTTGGCACCCGTCAGAATCTTGATGCCGCGCTTCTCGAGACGCTTGCGCGCCAGACCGGCAATCTCGGCGTCTTCCACCGGCATGATCTGCGGCAGCAGTTCGATGATGGTCACTTCAGCGCCCATCGAGCGGTAGAAGGAGGCGAACTCGACGCCGATGGCGCCAGAGCCCATGACCACCAGCGACTTGGGCATGGCAGCCGGCTTCATCGCCTCGAAATAGGTCCAGATCTTGTCGCCATCGGGTTCGATGCCGGGCAGCACGCGCGGGCGGGCGCCGGTGGCGATGATGATGTTCCTGGCCTTATAGGTCCCCTCGCCCAGCGCATTCTTGGGCGGCGGCACCTGCGGCTGCTGGATGGCCTTCTTGGTTGGCGCGACCTTGACCTCGCCGGGCTTGGTGATGACCGCCTCGCCCCAGATGATGTCGACCTTGTTCTTCTTCATGAGGAACTGGACGCCGTTGTTCATCTGCGCGGCGATGGCGCGGGAGCGCTTCACCACGCCGTCGATGTCCACGCCGAACTTCTCGACAGTCAGGCCATAGTCCTTGGCATGGCTCATATGGCCGTAGATTTCGGCCGAACGCAGCAGCGCCTTGGTCGGGATGCAGCCCCAGTTGGAGCAGATGCCGGCCATGTGCTCGCGTTCGATGATGCCCACCTTCATGCCGAGCTGCGCGCCGCGGATGGCGGCAACATAGCCGCCCGGGCCGGCGCCGATGACGAGAAGGTCGTATTGGTCAGCCATTTGGGCCTCCAGAAAGTCGATTGGCTCTCAGAGCGAGAGCATGGATTTGACGACCGGCACGAGCCCCTCGCCGATCGCGCGAGTGTTGGTCGCGTCGAGATGGACGCCGTCGAGCGGATCGGCCTTTGCCACCGTCGAGGCATCAAAGAAGCCGGTATTCCACTCCTGTGCGCGGCGCGCATAGTGAGTGGCGAACTGGCTGGATTGTTCGAGGCCATGGGCGTAGCCACCGAAATGGCCCATCATGTCGGCATTGTCGCTGTCGCAGAGCAGTGGCGGCGCCACGAGGATGATCTGCGGCGCGGCTTCGCCCTTGCCCGCATAGTGGCCCCGGATAAGCTGCACCATCCGGCGCATGCCGAACGAGGCCTCCAGCGCCGAGCCGCAGATGGCGGGCTTGAGGTCGTTGGTGCCCAGCATGATGATGACGAGGTCGAGCGGCGAGTGGCTCTCGAGCAGCGTCGGCAGGATACGGGCGCCGTTGCGATCGGCATTGGCATACCAGTCGTCGGAGACTGTGGTGCGGCCGCCCAAACCTTCGGCAATGACGCGCGCCTTGCCGCCTAGTCCCTTTTCGAGGGCCGTAGGCCAGCGATCGTCATAGGCATGGCGCGGACCACCGGGTTGCGGATTGGCGCCGAAGGTCAGGCTGTCGCCGTAAGCAAGAATGATTTTCATCCGCCCTGCCCCTTAGGCCAGCATCATCACCGGGTTTTCGATCAGGCCCTTGAACACGCCGAGCACCTCGGCGCCCAGGGCGCCGTCGACGGAGCGGTGGTCGCAGGAGAGGGTCACGGTCATGAAGTTGGCAATCTTGACCTGGCCGGCGTCGGCATAGACGCGCTCTTCGCCCACGCCGACGGCGAGGATGGTGCCATGCGGCGGGTTGATGACGGCGGCGAATTCCTTGATGCCGAACATGCCCAGGTTGGAGACCGAAGTAGAACCGCCCTGGTATTCATGCGGCGCCAGCTTCTTGCCACGGGCGCGAGTGGCCAGATCCTTGACCTCCTCGGAGATCTCGCGAAGCGTCTTGGTATCGCAGGACTTGACCACCGGGGTGAACAGGCCGCCGGGCACGGACACAGCAACCGCGACGTCAGAGCGCTTGTGGTAGAGGATCGAGTCGCCGGCCCAGGTAGCGTTGGCCGTGGGCACGCGCTGCAGGGCGACGGCCCAGGCCTTCATGACGAAGTCGTTGACCGAGAGCTTGTAGCCTGGCTTGCCGTCCTTGCCCTTGGGCGCGGCGGCGTTGATCTGCTCGCGGGCGGCCAGCAGCGCATCGATCTTGCAATCGAGCGTCAGGTAGAAGTGCGGGACGGTCTGCTTGGATTCGGTGAGGCGTGCGGCGACGACCTTGCGCATGCCATCGTTGGGCACGAGCTCATAGCTGCCTTCCGGATAGAGGGCGAGCACTTGCGCTTTGGTCAGCCCTGATGGCGCTGCGCCGCCAGCGGCGGGCGTGGCGGCAGGAGCCGAGGCAGCGGCCTTGAGCGGGGTCTTGCCGGACTTGGCGGCTTCGACATCGGATTTGACGACGCGGCCCTTGGGACCGGAGCCGGAAATCGCGGAAACGTCGATGCCGGCTTCCTTGGCGAGTCGGCGGGCGAGCGGCGAGGCAAAGGTCTTGCCGCCTTCCGATTTGGCCGGAGCGGGCGCGGCAGCAGGAGCGCTGCTGCCGGAATTGCTGTTGGTCGCGGCCGGGGCCGGCGCGGCGGCGGCCTTGGGGGCCTCCGCCTTGGGTGCTTCAGCGGCAGGAGCAGGCTTGGGTGCTTCTGTCTTGGGCGCAGCCGCCGCGTCGGCGCTTTCGCCATCCTGCAGCAGCACGGCGATGACGGCGTTGACCTTGACGTTCTCGGTGCCTTCGGCGACCAGGATCTTGCCGATCTTGCCCTCGTCGACGGCCTCGACTTCCATCGTGGCCTTGTCGGTTTCGATTTCAGCGATCACGTCACCGGAAGAGACGCTGTCGCCCTCCTTGACGTGCCACTTGGCGAGCTTGCCCTCTTCCATCGTCGGAGAGAGCGCCGGCATGGTGATATTGATCGGCATCCGGGTTCTCCTTACGAGCGGTAGGTCACGGCGTTGACGGCCGCGATCACTTCATCGACGTTCGGCAGCGCCAGCTTTTCGAGGTTGGCGGCGTAGGGCATGGGGACATCCTTGCCGGTGACGCGGATGACAGGGGCATCGAGATAGTCGAAGGCCTGTTCCATGACGCGGGCCGAAATTTCGGCGCCGATGCCGCCCTGCGGCCAGCCCTCTTCGACTGTCACCAGACGACCGGTCTTCTTGACCGAGGCGATGACGGTATCGCTGTCGAGCGGGCGCAGGGTGCGCAGGTCGATCAGTTCCACGTCGACGCCGGCCGCGACCAGCTTTTCGGTGGCCTGGGTGGCGTAGCGCATGCCCATGGAGAAGGAGACGATCGTGACATCGGCACCCTTGCGGGCGATGCGGGCCTTGCCGATCGGCAGCACGAAATCGTCCATCTTGGGAACGAGACCGGTCGAGCCGTAGAGAATTTCGTTTTCGAGGAAGACCACCGGATTGGGCGAGCGGATGGCCGCCTTGAGCAGGCCCTTGGCGTCGGCGGCGCTATAGGGCGCGATGACGGTGAGGCCGGGCACGTGGCTGTACCAGGCCGAATAGTCCTGGCTGTGCTGGGCGCCGACGCGCGAGGCGACGCCGTTGGGGCCGCGGAACACCATCGGCGCCTTGACCTGCCCGCCCGACATATAGAGCTGCTTGGCGGCCGAGTTGATGATCTGGTCGATTGCCTGCATGGCAAAGTTCCAGGTCATGAATTCGACGATCGGCTTGAGGCCGGCAAAGGCGGCGCCGACGGCCAGACCGGCAAAGCCGTGCTCGGTGATCGGCGTATCGATGATGCGCTCGGGGCCGAATTCCTGCAGCAGGTTCTGGGTGATCTTGTAGGCGCCCTGGTATTCGGCAACCTCTTCGCCCATAACAAAGACGTCCTTGTCGCGGCGCAGTTCTTCGGCCATGGCCTCGTTCAGCGCCTGGCGCACGGTCATCTCGACCATCTCGACGCCTTCGGGCAGGTCCGGATCGCTCTGGGCTTCGAACTTGGGGGCGGCTGGAACAGACGCCTGCGATGGCGCTGCGTCTGCGGCCTTTTCGGCGGCGACGACCGGCGCTTCAGAGGGCTCGGCTGCCGTCTTGGCAACCGGGGCAGCATCGGCGGTTTCGCCTTCGGCCAGAACCATGGCGATCGGGGTATTGACCTTGACGCCTTCGGTGCCGGCCTCGATCAGCAACTCGGTGACGGTGCCTTCATCAACCGACTCGACTTCCATGGTCGCCTTGTCGGTTTCGATTTCGGCCAGCACGTCGCCGGACTTGACCTTGTCGCCGACCTTGACCAGCCATTTGGACAGCGTGCCCTCTTCCATGGTGGGCGAGAGCGCGGGCATCAGGATTTGGGGCATATCAGCTCTCCAGGATATTTGAGGCGCCGGGCATAGCCACGCGGCGGAATTCGGAATTGAAGGCAAACTCAGCGGGAATGATCCGCGGATCGTTGATCAGGCCGGTGGTGGTGGCAGTTGCCGGCGGCGTTTGAGAGGCCATCCAGCCACTGAGCAACACGCCCAGGATCACGAAGACCAGGAAGGCGATCACGGCGCGCTTGTAGGTCTCCAGCACCGGCACCGAAGCAGGGCCGGCCTTGGCTGCGATCTGGTCGAACTTCCACCAGCCGAGCGCGAAATAGGAACCCATTTTTTCGCCCTTGGGCGTTAGCTGCACGATGCGGATCGCCTGGATCACCGCGACGATCCAGGACAGTGATGCGAACAGCCCGATTACACCCGCAAGGATGAGCATGGTGGCCTCAGGCGCTGACGGTGATGTCGGTCCAGAGTTCGGACGCATCCGGCTCCGGATTCTCGGTCGCAAAGTCGGCCGCTGCCGTCACGATGGCGCGGATGTCATTTTCGATGGCCTTGAGCGTCTCTTCGGTCTGGGCGCCCGACTCGATCAGGCGAGCCTTGACCTGCTCGATCGGGTCACGCTCCTGCCGATACTTGGTCACTTCGTCCTTGGAGCGATACTTCGCCGGGTCGGACATGGAGTGACCGCGATAGCGGTAGGTCAGCATTTCGAGGATATACGGGCCCTTGCCCGAGCGGGCATGCTCGATGGCGCGCCGGGCAGCGTCATAGACCATGCGAACGTCCATGCCGTCGACCTGTTCGCCTGGAATGTCGAACGAAGCGCCGCGCTGGGAGAAATCGGTCGTCGCCGAAGCACGCTCGATCGAGGTGCCCATGGCGTATTTGTTGTTTTCGATGACAAACACGACCGGCAGCTTCCACAGCTTGGCCATGTTGAAGCTCTCGTAGACCTGGCCCTGGTTGGCCGCGCCGTCGCCGAAATAGGCCAGCGACACCGAACCGTCGCCTTTGTACTTGGCGGCGAAGGCCAGGCCCGTACCGAGCGACGCCTGGGCGCCGACAATGCCGTTGCCGCCATAGAAGCGGTGTTCGTTGGAGAACATGTGCATCGAGCCGCCCTTGCCGCGGCTGAGGCCACCTTCGCGGCCGGTCAGCTCGGCCATAACGCCCTTGGGGTCGAGGCCCATGACCAGCATGTGTCCGTGGTCGCGATAGCCGGTGATCTGGGCGTCCTTGCCCTTCTCACTGGCCATGGTGATGCCGGTGACCACGGCTTCCTGGCCGATATAGAGGTGGCAGAAGCCGCCGATCAGACCCATGCCATACATCTGGCCGGCCTTTTCCTCGAAACGCCGGATCAGCAGCATTTCGCGGTAGGCTTCGAGGTCTTGTTCCCCGGTAAACTGAGGGACATTGGATTGCGTCTTGGCCTTGGTGGCCACAGCCTTACGCGCCATGGGGAACGCTCCGCATCGAAATGGATTTGCCGCTTGGCCCGAGTTGGCCACAGTTGCGCATCATAGTGCAAGCGATGGACGGAAAGCAATGCTCCACTGGAGCGATGGGCGCCGACTAAAGCGTTGAATCCGCTTCGATAAGTTGCATTAACTCATCTGAGGCTAATTCACGGAATTTACCGGAAAGTGGTTCACCAGTATGCGGGTCGACCATGACGATCACGTCGTCCGCATTGGCCATGTTCAGCATGGCGCGTGCCCGTTCCGTGACTATATCGGGATCAAGCCGGCGGGTATCCATCAGCGTGGCACGATGTCGGTAGGCGTCGATCTCGGCCTGAAGTGCAGCCGACTTGCCCTTGAGCTGATCGATATCGAGCATGATCTGCGTGCGGTTCTCAATGCCGAACTGACCACCGATCGCTGAAAAGCCGAGATAGCCCTGAAAGCCAAGCAAAGCCACTGTAAGGGCGAGCGGGCGCCAGATAGCGGGGCGTTTGAGACGGGTGGGCATGGGCAGGACCGAGTTTGGACCAGACCACTATGAGTGAGAAGGGTTTAACATGGGGTTGCCGTGCCACGCCCTCGTGGTTCGAGGCGCTGAAGAAGCGCACCTCACCATGAGGGCTACTGTGAGGGTGGTCGCGATCGCCTCTATATACCAGTAGACCTCATGGTGAGGTGCGAGCTCTTCGCGAGCCTCGAACCACGAGGGCGTGGCACGATCCTAAATCAGCACGTAATCGATCTCGAGAAACCGCTCCACCTCGGGCATCCAGCGGTCGCGGACAAACGCCACATGGTCCGGATGATCGTTGTAGCCCGAATAAGCCGCCTGGTCGGCAAATTCCATCGAGAAGCCGAAGGCATAGTCGTTCTTGCGGCTGACCTGACGCAATTGCTCAAACTTCTCGACGCCTGGGATCGCGGCGAGGATCTTCGCATCGCGCAGGAAGGCCCCCTCCTCCGCCGAGCCGGCCGGATGCTTCAGGGTGAAGATGACGCTGTGACGGATCATTCCTGCGCTCCAATAGCTTCCGTGGCCGCAATCGCCGCCATGTTGACGATGCCGCGGCTGGTGGTGGATGGCGCCAGGATATGGGCTGGCGATTTCGGGCCCATCAGGATGGGGCCGACCGACAGGGCGTTGTTCATTTCCTTGAGCAGCGTCATCGACAGGTTGGCGGCGTCGAGGTTGGGGAAAATCAGCAGGTTGGCTTCGCCGCCCAGGATGGTGTCGGGGATGTAGCGCTCGCGCAGTTCGTGGTTGAGCGCCAGGTCGCCCTGCATTTCGCCTTCGACGATGAGGCCGGGGTCGATGGCTTTGAGCTTCTTATAGACTTCGCGCATCTTGTAGGCGCTGTCGCCATCGCGCGAGCCGAAGTTGGAGTAGCTCAGCAGCGCCACCTTGGCCTCGATATTGAAGCGCTTGAGATGGTCGCGGGCCTGCAGGGTGATGCCGACGATCTCGTCGGGCGACGGATCGATGTTCACATAGGTGTCGGCGAGGAAGAAGGCGCCGCGCGGCATGATCAGCAGAGACAGGGCGGATACGTCGGCAACGCCATCCTGCAGGCCGATCACCGAGCGGATGTCGCGGACGTGGCGGATGAAGCGGCCCTGGAGGCCGCAGATCAAGGCATCCGCGTCGCCGCGACGCACGGCGAGCGCACCGATGACCGTGGTATTGGTGCGGACCATCTGCCGAGCGGTATCGGGCGTCACGCCGTTGCGGCCGACCAGCGCGTGGAACTCGCTGACGTAGTCGCGATAACGTGGATCGTCCTCGGGGTTGATCACGTCGAAGTCGCGGCCGGGCTTAAGGCTGAGGCCGAAGCGTTCGATGCGCGCCTCGATGACCGAGGGACGGCCGATGAGGATCGGCCGGGCGATCTTTTCTTCCAGCAGCACCTGGGTAGCGCGCAGCACGCGCTCGTCTTCGCCATCGGCAAAGGCGATGCGCTTGTTCTGGCCCTGGGCGCGATCGATGATCGGCTTCATCACCAGGCCCGAGCGGAAGACGAAGCGATTGAGCCCGTCCATATAGGCGTCCCAATCTGCGATCGGCTTCTTGGCCACGCCCGATTCCATTGCTGCTCGCGCCACGGCTGGCGCGATGCGCAGGATCAGGCGCTGATCGAACGGATTGGGAATGATGTGGTCGGCCCCGAAGACGGCCGGCGCGCCTGAGGGAGAGACTTCCAAGCCCGGCTCATGCGCCAGCTTGGCGATCGCGCGGACGGCGGCCAGCTTCATCTCTTCGTTGATCGTGGTCGCGCCCACATCGAGCGCGCCGCGGAAGATGAAGGGGAAGCAGAGGACGTTGTTGACCTGGTTGGGATAGTCCGACCGACCGGTGCAAACCATGGCGTCCGGACGCGTCGCCTTGGCGACTTCGGGCATAATTTCCGGGTTCGGATTGGCCAGCGCCAGAATCAGCGGCTTGGGCGCCATCTTGGCCAGCATTTCCGGCTTCAAGGCGCCGGCAGCCGACAGACCGAGGAAGATGTCGGCGCCGTCGATCACTTCGGCCAGCGTCGTGGCGTCGCTGGTGCGGCGGAACTGGCCGCGCCACTTGTCATTCACATCGTTGCGCTTGTGGGTGACCAGGCCATCCTTATCGGCGACCCAGATATTCTCGTACTTGGCGCCGAGCGCCACGAGCACGTTGAGGCAGGCAATGGCCGCAGCCCCTGCCCCGGACGCGCAAATCTTGACGTCCTCGATCTTCTTGCCCTTGAGCTCCAGGCCGTTGAGGACGGCAGCGCCAACGATGATGGCGGTACCATGCTGGTCGTCGTGGAACACGGGAATAGGCATGCGCTCGCGCAGCGTCTCTTCGATCTCGAAGCAGTCGGGCGCGCGGATGTCTTCAAGGTTGATGCCGCCGAAGGTCGGCCAGAGTGGCGCTACGGCATCGATGAACTTCTTGGGGTCGATCTCGTCGATCTCGAGGTCGAACACGTCGATGCCGGCGAACTTCTTGAATAGGACGGCCTTGCCTTCCATCACCGGCTTGCTGGCCAGCGCGCCGATATTGCCCAGGCCGAGAACGGCCGTGCCGTTGGAGATCACTGCGACCAGGTTCTGGCGGGAGGTGTAACGTGACACCGTTTCCGGATTGGCCGCGATTTCCTCGCAGGGCGCGGCAACGCCGGGGGAATAGGCAAGCGCCAGGTCGCGCTGGTTGCCCAGCGGCTTGGTGGCCTGGATTTCGAGCTTGCCGGGCTTGGGGAACTCGTGGAAATGCAGCGCGGCTTCGCGCAGGGCTTTCCGCTGTTCATTGACGTCAGTGGACACGCAATCCTCCTAACCCGCATTCATATGATGAAAGAACAAGCGGGGGTCCGCGTTGGTGCCACCAAATTCGAGCGATGAAAAGAGCTTATGATGCCGAAAGCGACTATGCGGCCCGGCTGCCGACGACGGTTGTGGCCTCGCCGATAATCTCGTTGTCGGTGCCGATGATGGCTTCGATCCGGCTACGTGGCGCCTGGGTGGCATGCAGGGCCATGGCCAGCTCGCGGAAGGCGCCAATCTTGAGTGCCGGGGCGAAGATGAAGCCCTGGGCCTGCAGCACGCCGCGGGCTCGCAGGTAGAGCGCCTGCGCCTCGGTCTCGACGCCTTCAGCCACGATTTCGCAATCGAGATCGGTGGCCATGGCGATCAGGCCGTCGAGCACCGGAACCTGCGTCGTACCGGGTTTGACCATGTCGACGAAGACGCGGTCGATCTTGATGATGTCGCAGCCCAGCGTCGCCAGATAAGCGAGGTTGGAGTGGCCGGTGCCGGCATCGTCGAGCGCCAGGCGGCAGCCCAGAGCATGCAGGCCGGCGATCACGCTGCCGGCCACGGTCGAATTGGCCAGCGGGTGGCGCTCGGTGATTTCGAACACCAGTTGCCGGAACGAGATTTGCGAATTGCCGAAGATTGCCTGCACGTCCTCGACGATGCTGGCGTCGCGGAAGTGGCCCTCGAACAGATTGATCGAGACCTTCATCTCGGGCATCAGCTGGCAGAGATCGCCGAGATCGACCTTGACCTGCTGCATCAGCGACAGCGTCATCGGGATGGCAAGACCGGTCACCTCGGCATAGTCGATGAAGGCGCCGGGCGGGATGACCTTGCCGTTCTTTTTCTCCCAGCGGCACAGCACTTCGCAGCCTTCGAGCTGGCCGGTGCGCAGGTTGATGACAGGCTGGTAGTAGGGCTTGATCTCGCCGCGAGCGATGGCGCGTTCGAGGTCGAAGGCCGGCACGCGTGACCGGCGGACATAGTGCAGCGACAGGATGAGGAAGGCGCCGCTCATCAGGCAGGCGATGATGGTGAAGCCGACATCGAGATCGGTATAGCCGGCGCGTGCCATGGCAAAGGGCATGGCATATTCGACCTTGAGCGGCAGCTCGCCGGCAAAGCCCTGGGCATAGACGAATTCGGTCGTGGACGTGCGACGGTCAAAACCGGTCGCGTCGCCCACGGTCATGATGGCGGTGCCGTTGGTCAAGGTGACCCGCAGCATGCCGCCGGTGCCGAGGCCTTCCGCCAGTGCCGCCTCGGTTTGTCCGAGCAGGGGCACGAAAGCCGACACACGGCGCGTCTGGCCAAAGGCCTGGGTGATCTTGAGCGCCGGCATGGCCATGTCGCCCAGCTTCACGACCGTAATCGTTTCGGTGTGGCCGGGCACAGGCAGACTTTCCGACATCGGCGAATAGACGACGGTCCGGCCGAAAGCGTCGCAATATTGGACACCATCAGCGTTCTCGACCAGCACCTGCTTCATATTGAGGCTGGATTCGATTGCGACCTGCACATTGGCCACGAAAGTCGGCGTGCACAGCGACGGGCTATCCGCCAGGATGGTGCGGAGCGAGGCAATTGCGTCGTTCGCACCGATACCGATTTGCGAAGTTATCGCGCCAACGTATTGTTGTGTGGTTGTTTTCTCTCGGACGCGAACATAGGCGTCCAGCAGATAGTCCACAGCCACAATGGGCAGGAACGCCAGAATGGCGCCCAGCAGCATCAGGACATGGGAGTAGCGGGACTTCAATGAACGAATCCGAAAAGGGCCAATTTCACCCTTCATCGGTACCAATCAGCGTTTAACGGATCATTAATGCTGGTTAACCATCGGAAAACGACAGGGATTGCGAGACAGCATGGCCTATGAACTTCCCACCCGCGACTTCAAGCATCTGGTGAGCGGCCGGCGCTACGCGGTGATCAAGGCATTCAAGGATTTCGACCACGGCGAGCATCCGGTGGGCGAAAGCTGGACCTATATCGGCTCGGCCTTCCTGCCCTATGACGATGGCCTCTCGCTGTTCGTCGAGATCGGCGACAAAGAGCGGCATATCCGCATGCAGTGGCGCGACGAGGAGCAAGGGCCGATCATCGATCGGCTGCAGGACTATGTGCAGGAGGTGAGGTAGGGGGACGCTGGAGTTGCAGTCGTCTCCCTCCCCCTTGTGGGGAGGGAGCAAGGGTGGGGGTGGGCCCCCGACACCGCGTTGGCGGCGAGCCCCCCACCCGACCCCTTCGGGCCACCCTCCCCACAAGGGGGAGGGAGACGCCGACTACAAGATTTTACGACTGTACGTTCAGCCGAATGCTCAGCTCGCGCAGGGCCTTTGATGATGCCGGGCTCGGTGCGCCCATCAGCAAGTCTTCGGCCTGCTGGTTCATCGGGAAGGCCGTGATTTCGCGCAGGTTGGCGACCCCGCACAGCAGCATCACGATGCGATCGATGCCGAACGCTGCGCCGCCGTGTGGCGGAGCGCCGTACTGGAAGGCGCGATAGAGGCCGCCGAACTGCTCCTCGACCTCGTCGCGGCTTTTGCCGGTCAGTTCGAATGCCTTGACCATCAGGTCGGGCAGCTGGTTACGGATCGAGCCGGAGGCGATTTCGTAGCCGTTGCAGACGGCGTCATACTGATAGGCCTTGATCGTCAGCGGATCCTGGCTGTTCAGCGCCTCAAGCCCGCCCTGAGGCATCGAGAAGGGGTTGTGCGCGAAGTCGACGCGCTTTTCCTCTTCGCTCCACTCGTAGAACGGGAAATCGACAATCCAGCACAGGGCGAAACGTTCGGTGTCGACCACGCCGATATCGGTGCCGGCCTTGGTGCGGGCCTCGCCAGCGAACTTGTAGAACTTCTCGGGACGACCGCAGACGAAGAAGACGGCATCGCCATCCTCGAGGCCCAACTGCGCCTTGAGGGCGGCGGTACGCTCCTCGCCAATGTTCTTGGCAATCGGGCCGGAGCCCTGCCCATCCTTGAAGAAGATATAGCCCAGGCCCGGCTGGCCCTCGCCCTGCGCCCAGGCGTTCATACGATCGCAGAAGGCACGGCCGATCGGCTCGGCGCCGGCCTTGTTCTTGGCCGGGATGGCCCAGACTTCGACCTTGGAATCGGCTTCGATCTGGCCGGCGAACACCTTGAAGCCCGAACCGGCAAAGTGCTCGGTGACGGCCTGCATTTCGATCGGGTTGCGCAAGTCGGGCTTGTCCGAGCCATACTTGCGAATGGCCGTGTCATAGGGAATGCGCGGCCAGTCCTTGGTCACGGCCTTGCCTTCGGCGAACTGCTCGAAGATCGAGGTGATGACAGGCTGGGTGGTGTTCCAGACGTCTTCCTGGGTAACGAAGCTCATTTCCAGGTCGAGCTGGTAGAATTCGCCCGGCAGGCGATCGGCACGAGGGTCTTCGTCGCGGAAGCATGGCGCGATCTGGAAGTAGCGGTCGAAGCCCGCCACCATCAGCAATTGCTTATACTGCTGCGGCGCCTGCGGCAGCGCGAAGAATTTGCCGGGATGGATGCGCGACGGCACGAGGAAGTCACGCGCGCCTTCGGGCGAGGATGCCGTCAGGATCGGCGTCGAATATTCGGTAAAGCCCTGCTCGGTCATGCCATTGCGCATCGCCGCGATCACCTTGGTGCGCTTGACGATGTTGGCATGCAGCTTTTCGCGGCGCAGGTCGAGGAAGCGGTACTTGAGGCGCACGTCTTCCGGATAATCCTGATCGCCGAACACCGGCAGCGGCAATTCCTTGGCCGCGGACAGTACCTCGATCTCGCGGATGAACACCTCAACCGTGCCGGTGGGCAGGTTGGGGTTCACCGCCGCGGCGTCGCGCAGCTTCACTTCGCCGTCGATGCGAATGACCCACTCCGAACGCACCTTTTCGGCCTGCGCGAAGGCGGGCGAATCGGGATCGATGACGGCCTGGGTGATGCCGTAGTGGTCGCGCAGATCGATGAACAGCAGCCCACCATGATCGCGAATGCGATGCACCCAGCCGCTGAGGCGGACGGTTTCACCAGCTTGCGCGGCCGTCAGGGCCCCGCAGGTATGCGAGCGATAGCGATGTGAAGTCATTTGAAAGCTCTGGAAAAGGCCTGAATCTTGGGCCGGAAAAGCGCATGCGAGGCCCTGATTGTCAAGCTGAACGGCCCATCGCCACCCTGCCCGGTGCCGGCGCGGCTAACCGTGTCCAAAAGCTCAACAAATCCGGTCTGGAGCGAACCAGCTTCACCTGCTAGTAACAATATTGACGAATTTGAGACGGAATCCGGTATGGACCTCATTGTTTCCACAGATGTGCTCGCTGCCTTTTGCGAGCGCGCTGCGAAGTTCGATTTTGTGACCGTGGACACAGAGTTCCTGCGCGAAACGACGTATTGGCCCAAGCTCTGTCTCGTCCAGGTCGCGACCGACGACGAAGCTGTGCTCATCGATCCGCTGGTGCCCGGCTTTGATCTCACGCCGTTTTACGATCTGCTGGCCAACCCGAACATAACCAAGGTGTTCCACGCGGCCCGGCAGGACATCGAAATCTTCGTCAAGGCCACCGGCAAGGTACCCGTCAACATCTTCGACACCCAGATCGCTGCCAGCGTCTGCGGGTTTGGTGACAGCGTGTCCTACGACAACCTGGTGCGCGCCATCACCAATGTCGAACTCGACAAGTCATCCCGGTTCACCGACTGGTCGGCCCGGCCGCTATCCGAGAAGCAGCGGCTCTACGCCATTGCCGACGTCACCCACCTGCGCGACATCTACCGCGAGCTGCGCAAGCAGGTAGACGCGACCAAGCGCTGGGACTGGGTCGAGGACGAGCTGGGCGTGCTGCGCAGCATCGATACCTATGTGGTGCAGCCCGAGCAGGCGTGGGAACGCCTCAAGATGAAGATCAATCGCCCGCGTGACCTGGCAGCGCTCAAGAAGCTCGCCGCCTGGCGCGAGAAGCGCGCGCAGGACAGCGATCAGCCGCGCAGCCGCATTCTCAAGGACGACGTGCTGTTCGAGCTGGCCATGCAGCGCCCGTTGACAGCAGATGCCTTCGAGAAGCTCCGCGCCGTGCCGCGCGGTTTCGGCCGCAGCTCGGCAGCCGCCGATATCATGACGCTGCTGCGCGTTGTCGAGGATATGGGCAAGGCCGAATTGCCTGTTATGCCGGAACGCTATCGCGGCCCGTCACCAAAGGGTGCGGTTGGCGACCTGATCCGCGTGCTGCTGAAGTCGGTGGCCGAACAGAATGGCGTCGCCGCGCGTATCCTTGCCACATCAGACGATATCGACGCCCTGGTGCTCGACGACGAAGCCGACGTCCCTGCCCTCAAGGGCTGGCGCCGCAAGCTGTTCGGCGAGAAGGCCCTGGATATCAAGCACGGCCGCGTCGGTCTGGTCGCGACGCGCAAGGGCGTGGTGGAGTTTGCGGTGAAAGAGGCGGCAGCTGCGGCTGAATAACTACTCCGCCCGCACCTTAGCGGTCTTCAGCCCTGCCACACCGACGAACTGCTCCAGCCGGCCGCGTAGGTGCTCGCCGTCGAGAAAGGCCAGATCGCCAGGCAGGATCAGTGCGAGGTCGTTGCCGCTCACCTCGAAACGGATGCGCGGCAGGATGCCGGGCATGGCGGCGGTCATCGGATAGGCGACGCGGAACAGAGCGCCCAGCAGGCGGGCTCGCTGGGTCATTTCGGCATTGCCGAGCGGCATCAACGAGGCCGCTGACTTGCTCTTGAGGCCGTCATATCTGATAGCGATGACCTGGGCGAGGAAGGCCCGGCCGGGGTGGTCGATGCCGCTCAGCGAGCCATAGGCCACAGCGTCGACGCTTTGCGGGCCGCGGTAGTCCGGATGGGCCCGCCAGCCGATATCGGCGAGAAGGCAGGCCACAGTCCGCAGCCGGGCTTCTTCCGCCGTTTCGGTGGCCCCTGACACGGCCAAAAACTGGCCAGTGAATTCGACCAAGTCGCTACCATGGGCCGGCGAGCGGGAGCGGAGCACCGAAAGCTCCTCGGCCCCTTGGATCAGGGGGTCGATCGACTGTTCGCGATTGTCGAGAATGCCGTAGAGATAGCCCTCTCGCACGCCGAGGGCCGAAAACACCACATTGGCGAACTGGCCTGCCTTGAGGACTTCGGCCAGAACCGCGGCGCCGAATGGCACCAGCTCGCGGCGGGAGGAGCTGACATTGTCGGCACCCGGGTAGTTTTTGAGCGAACCGGCGCCCACGATGCCATTGCAAAAGCCGATCATGTCCTCTGACGACACGATGTAGTGCTGCACCATGTGCAGCGGATAGCCGCGCACGATCTGGTGCAGTTTGGCCAGCGAGCGCCAGGTACCACCGATGGCAGCAAAGGACGCGCCTTTGCCCTGTTTGGTCAGCGACGATTTTTGCAACTGTTCCCGGACTATGCCGGCCGCCTTGCTGGGCGAGCCGTTGCTGTCGTCCTGAAGGCGGATCACACCCAGCTCGAACGACTGGCCGTCCGTGTCACTGCCACCAAGGATGCTCGACAGCTCGAGGCTGCCGCCGCCCAGATCACCAACGACACCGGAGAATCCCGGAATGCCGGCCACGGCGCCAAGCGCTGCGAAATGGGCTTCTTCCTCACCGCTCAGCACCTGGACTTTGCTGTCCATCAGCGCTTCGACCGCGTCCACGAATTCCTGCCGGTTGGCGGCGTCGCGTACGGCTGACGTCGCCAGCACATAGACCTTGCCGACGCGCATCATGCGGGCCACCAGGGCAAAGCGCTTGATGGCGTTCAGGGCCTGCGCGACGTTAGCATCAGCGAGACGGCCGGTCTGGCCGACCCCGCGTCCCAAGGCGCAGGCAGACTTTTCGTTGTAGAGCGGCGTCAGCGCCCGGGCGTGGCGCTCATAGACGACCAGGCGAACCGAGTTCGAGCCGATATCGAGCACGGCGACAGGCTTGGCGCCTTTGATGCGCCCCTGTGCCGTCGGATCGGCGTCGACGCCCCAGAATTGATTCAAGCCGAACCCTCGTCACCTTCGACTCCGCCGGCGCTGCCGCGTCCGGACAGCGACGGATTGGTCATGAAGTAGTCATGCGCGTTGAAGGCCTCTTCGCCTTCGCCGATGCGCAAACGATGTGAGCTACCATCGGGCAGCACTTCCCAGCTCTGCTGGTTGTCGCGCAGATAGGCAACCAAAATCACGTCCAGGATCTGCTTGTGCACGGTCTTGTTGAGGATCGGCACCATCACTTCGACACGCCCATCCAGGTTGCGGCCCATCAGGTCGGCTGAGGAAATGTAGACCTTGGCGCGCGGGTTGGGCATGGCCTCGCCATTGCCGAAGCAGTAGATTCTGGAGTGCTCGAGGAAGCGGCCAACCACCGATTTGACCCGGATATTCTCCGAGAAACCGGGAATGCCCGGCCGCAGGCAGCAGATGCCGCGCACGATGAGATCGACCTTCACGCCGGCCTGGCTGGCGTCATAGAGCGCGTCGATCACATCGGGATCGACCAGCGAATTCATCTTGAGCAGGATGCTGGCCGGCTGACCATTGCGGGCGAATTCGATCTCGCGCGCAACGTTGTCCAGCAACGTCAGGCGCAGGTTGACCGGCGACACGGCGATGGTTTCGAGTTCGGTTGGCCGGGCATAGCCGGTGATGAAGTTGAACACACGGGCCACGTCCCGGGTGATGGCCGGGTCGATGGTGAAGTAGCTGAGGTCGGTATAGATTTTGGCGGTAATCGGGTGGTAGTTGCCGGTGCCGATATGGCAATAGCTGACCAGCTTGCCCTTTTCGCGCCGCACCACCTGGCTGAGCTTGGCGTGGGTCTTGAGTTCGATGAAGCCGAACACGACCTGCGCGCCAGCCCGCTCCAGGTCGCGGGCCCAGCGGATATTGGCCTCTTCATCGAAGCGCGCCTTGAGTTCGACGAGGCAGGTGACGGACTTACCGGCTTCGGCGGCCAACACCAGCGCCTTGATGATCGGGCTGTCGGCGGAGGTGCGGTACAGCGTCTGCTTGATGGCGACGACATCGGGGTCGCGTGCCGCCTGCATCAGGAATTGCGCCACCACGTCGAAGCTTTCAAACGGGTGGTGGACCAGGATGTCCTTAGCGCGGATGGCGGCGAAACTGTCGCCGTTGTAGTCGCGGATGCGCTCTGGGAAGCGGGCATGATAAGGCGTGAACTTCAGGTCCGGGCGGTCGACGTCGCAAATCTTGCGGGCGTCGGCGAGGCCGAGGAAGCCCTGCACCTCGAACACGTCGCCATCCTTGACGCCGAGCTGCTCAGCGATCTGGCGCTTGAGCGCGCGCGGCATCGAGCTTTCGATTTCGAGGCGGATCACCTGGCCGCGACGGCGCTGCCGCAAGGCACTCTCGAACTCCACCACGAGGTCGGCGGCTTCGTCGTCAATTTCGATTTCGCTGTCGCGGATCACCCGGAAGGCGCCGGAGCCGACCACTTCGTGGCCGGGGAACATCTTGTGGAAGAACAGCTTGACCAGCGTGTCGATGGTCACCACCTCGCTGCGGCCTTCCGATACCAGCCCGCCGGGCAGGTTGATGAAGCGGTCGAGGTTGCCGGGGATGCGGACCAGGGCCGTCAACGGAATATCGTTATCCGGGCGACGCAGCTCGAAGGCGAGTGCGAGACCCAGATTGGGGATGAACGGGAATGGATGCGCTGGATCGACGGCAATGGGAGTCAGCACCGGGAAGATTTCTTCGCGGAACAGCTTCTGCAGGTAGTTCACCTGATCCGGCGTCAGGTCGTCGGCCTCGTGGATCACCACGTTCTGGGCGAACAGCTCTTCGCGCAGGTCCTGCCAGTGGTCCTGCTGCTCGAGTTGCAGGTGCTGGGCCAGGGTGGCGATTTCCTCGAGCTGCTCGGCGGGCGACAGGCCGTCGGCGCTCTGCTTGGTGAGCCCGGCGCGCACCTGGCCCTTCAGGCCCGCGACGCGGACCATGTAGAATTCGTCCAGATTGTTGGCCGATATCGAGACGAAGCGTAGCCGCTCCAGCAGCGGATGGTGTTCGTTGCCCGCCTCTTCCAGCACGCGCATGTTGAATTGCAGCCAGCTCACCTCACGATTGACGAAGCGCGCCGGGCTCTTGCGCAAGGCTTCGATATCGGGGACCGAAACGTCGGTCTCGCTGAACTCGCTCATTTCATTCATCGTCTTCGATATCCCAATCCTGTTGGCCGCTCGCTTCGCCGCGATCGGCGCGGCGGCGATCCAGAGCGTGTGCGGCAATGCTGCGGGTGATGGCGGTGCCCTTGCCCAGAGCCAGCCGGTCCATGAGGTCGGCCAGCAGCACGACTTCCTCGGCGGAGCGCTCCATGCGCGCCACCAGATAGCCGATGATCTTGGGATCGACCCTGATCTGCCGGTCCCCGAACAGTTTCACGAACATCTGTGACAATTGAATGTCGTCCGTCAGCTCCAGGGTGAACGCGGTCGCCCGCCGGGCCCGCGAGCGCACATCATCGGTCGCCAGCGGCCAATTCGCAACGTCTTCTCGCGCCGTCAGCAGGATCGGGCGTCCGTCGCGCAACGATTGGTTGAGCAGGTGGAACAGGCCGGCCTCGTCATAGTCGAGCCGATCTACGTCCTCGACGATCACGGGCCCCTGCCCGCCCTGCGTCGCCAGGGTTTCAAGATCGTCGATGCCGGCAAAGCCAGCGCCGCTGCGATCGGCGAAAATGCGGGCCAGATGCGATTTGCCCGACTTCGCCGGCCCGACCAGCAGCGTCACGGGTTCCGACCAGTGGGGAAACGCGAGAATACGGCCATGGGCGAGCGCATTGCCCTCGCCGACCATGAAGTCGGCCTCGCCATGGGCAGGTGTGTGGCCAAGTTCGAAGACCAGCTGGCCCTTGTGGCCGTCGCCCTCAGGCTGCGTTGGCGTCGCCACCGGGACCACCATTCTGCCCAAGATAGAGCGTGCTGGCCTTGTATTTGGCCACGCCATAACGCACCAGCACGCCGACAATGGCGGCCAGCGGCACGGCCAGCAGCAGGCCGACAAAGCCGAACAATGCGCCGAAGGCGAGCAAGGCGAACATCAGCCAGACCGGGTTGATGTTGATCGAGCCGCCGACCAGTTTGGGATAGAGGATATTGCCCTCGATGAACTGCCAGCCCAGGAAAATGCCGCAGACGGCCACGACCATCCAGTAGTTGGGCCAGAACTGCACGATGGCGATACCGAGCGACAGTGCGAAGCCGACCACGAAGCCGACATAGGGGATGAAGCTCAGCAGCCCGGCGATCAGGCCGACGGCGAGTCCGAAGTTGAGACCGATCAGGCTCAGCGCCGTGGCGTAGAAGGCCGCATCAATCAGCAGCACACCGCCCTGCCCGCGGATCACACCGGCCATCGACTTGTCGATGTCGTTGAGGATCTGGTTTATTTCACCACGCGAGTCGCGCGGCAGCAGGCCTTGCAGGCCGCGCACCATGCCTTCCCAATCAAGCAGCAGGTAGAAGGCGACGACGGGGGTCAGGAGCGTGAAGCCGATCACGCCGGCCCCCGTGAGCCCGATATTGACCAGTTCGGCCGGCAGCGTAGCGATGAAGCCAAGCGCCTGGCTGGCCATGCCACTGATGCTGGCTTGCAGTTGCGCCGCGCGCTCGGGTCCGAGCCATTCGTTGATCTCTGGCGACCAGACGACCACCAGTTCCTGCAAATCGGTCACATAGCCGGGCAGCCGCTGGATCAGGCCGATGATCTGCTGGCCGATCAACGGAACGAACATGAAGAACAGGCTGACGACGATGGTGATGACGCTCAGCAGCACGACCGCGGTCGCCCAGCCGCGATTAAATCGCCATTTCTGTAGCTGATTGACCAGCGGGTTGAGCAGGTAAGCCAATGCCGCCCCGACCACGAATGGCAGCAGGATGCCGCGGAACAGCCACAGCAGCAGAATGAGCACCACGAGGAACGCGGTCCAGATCAGCACTTGATTTCGTAGTGTCATGGTGCCTGGCGGGCCTTGCGTCGGTGTGGTGGAGAAGCTATCAGGCCGTCTAGCTTCCGGCTCCGGAGTTGGCAACCGCCTTGGTCTTCCGGTCGAGGCTTTGCGCACGCTTTCCCCAATATGGTCCGAGGCCAATGTCCGATCCGCAAAACCTGACATCAAACGGGCTCTCATACAAGCAGGCCGGCGTCGACATCGATGCTGGTAATGCACTTGTAGAAGCGATCAAGCCGGCAGTTCGTTCCACGCGCCGACCCGGCGCCGATGGAGAAATCGGCGGCTTCGGCGGTCTGTTCGATCTCAGGGCGGCCGGCTTCACCGATCCTGTGCTGGTCGCGGCCAATGACGGCGTCGGCACGAAGCTCAAGATCGCCATCGATACGGGCAATCACTCGACCATCGGGCAGGACCTGGTGGCGATGTGCGTCAATGACATCATCGTGCAAGGCGCCGAGCCGCTGTTCTTCCTCGACTACTTCGCTACCGGCAAGCTGGACGTCGAACAGGGCACCGCCATCGTATCCGGCATTGCCGAAGGCTGCCGTATTGCCGGCTGCGCGCTGATTGGTGGCGAAACCGCCGAAATGCCAGGCATGTATCACGGCAAGGATTATGACCTGGCGGGCTTCGCGGTTGGCGCGGCCGAGCGCGGCACCCTCCTGCCCCGCCCCGATATCGCCGCAGGCGACACGCTGGTCGCCATCGCGTCGTCGGGCGTGCATTCGAACGGCTACTCCCTGGTACGCAAGATCGTCGAGCTCAGCGGTCTCGACTGGTTCATGGATGCGCCCTTCCAGCCGGGCACGGCTTTGTCCGAGGCCCTGCTGACGCCAACCCGCATCTATGTGAAGCCGCTGCTCTCGGCCCTCAAGGCCGGCATCGGCATCAAGGCGCTGGCCCATATCACCGGCGGTGGCTTCATCGACAATATTCCGCGCGTGCTGCCCGACGAATTGGCGGCACATGTCGATCTCAATGCCGTCACCGTGCCCAAGGTCTTCGGCTGGCTTGCCCATGTCGGCGGCATGACCGAGCGCGAAATGCTGCGCACCTTCAACTGCGGCGTCGGCATGCTGGTGGCCGTGGCGCCCGATGATGCGCAGACGCTGGTGGATCATCTCAATGCCGCCGGGGAAATCGCCTCGGTGGTTGGCTCGCTCACCGTGCGCAGCGGCGAACCTGTAACCTTCGAAGGCAAGCTGGCGCTGTGAGCCGCAAACGCGTCGCCATCCTGATCTCTGGTCGCGGCTCGAATATGCAAGCCCTGATCGAGGCCGCCAAGGCATCCGACTATCCGGCAGAGATCGTTGGTGTCTTCTCCAACAGGGCCGCTGCACCGGGCCTGGCCATTGCTGCCAGTCATGGCATCGCCACAGCCTCCCTCGCCCAGAGCAAATTCCCCAGCCGCGACATGTTCGAGGATGTCATGACCCAGACGCTGGAGAGCTGGGACGCCGAGATCGTCTGCTTTGCCGGTTTCATGCGCATTCTGGGCAATGACTTCATCGACCACTGGCTGGGTCGGATGATCAACATCCACCCCTCGCTGCTGCCGCTCTACAAGGGCCTGCACCCGCATCAGCAGGCGCTTGACGATGGCGCCGTCGAACACGGCTGCTCGGTGCACTTCGTGACGCATGGCATGGACGAAGGCCCGGTAATCCTGCAGGCCAAGGTGCCTGTCCTTCCCGGTGACGATGCAGAATCTCTGGCCGCGCGGACGCTGGTCGCGGAGCATCAGCTTTATCCCGAGGCCCTGCGGATGCTGGCCGCGGGCGAGATCAACTACGCCTGACATCACCAGATTTGATCGAACCCATCGTCAAAATCGGTTCGACCTTTGTTCTCATCAGGCGTAGCGTCCCGGCTCAACTCGGGAGTCTCCCATGGATCGTCGCGACTGGTTCTGGATCATCTTTCTTGGCGCCATCTGGGGCTGCTCGTTCATCTTCAATGCCGTGCTGATCCGCGAGATCGGGCCGCTCTGGGTCACCTCCTTTCGCGTCGGCATCGGTGCGGTCGGCTGCTGGGCGGTCATGGTGGCGCTGCGCAAGCCCATCCCGCGCCATCCAGTGCTGTGGCTCAAGCTCGGCGCGCTGGGCGTCTTGGCCTATGCCATCCCCTTTGCGCTGTTCCCGCTGGCCCAGGCCAACCTCGCCAGCGGCGTCGCCGCGATCATCAATGCCCTGACCCCGATCATGACCGTTATCGTCAGTCATTTCTGGGTCGGCGGCGAGAAGGCCAGCCGCATCAAGAGTGCCGGTGTCGCGGTCGGCTTTGTCGGCGCTGCGATTCTCGCTTCGCCCGCGCTGACCTCGGGTGGACAGTCGCAGCTCTGGGCCGTCGGTGCGTGCCTGCTGGCGACTCTCTGCTACGCCCTATCGCTCAACATCACCCGCAGCTTCAAGGCGATCGAGCCCACCGCCCTAGCCGCAATCGCGCTGACCGGGGCGGCTATCGTGGCCATTCCGGTCGCCTTCATCACCGAAGGTACGCCGATCATGGTGCGCCCGGAAACCTGGCTGGCCGCCGCTGCCATTGGCCTGGTGTCGACCGCCTTCACGTTCCAGATCATGTACCGCATCCTGCCGCGCGTCGGCGCCACCAACTTTGCCACGACCACCTTCATCGCCCCGATCTCGGCGGTCATCCTCGGCGTGACGATCCTGCGGGAAACCGTGCTGCCGATCCAGATCCTGGGGATGTTCGTGATCTTTGCCGGCCTGCTGCTGATCGACGGCCGTATCGGCAAGCTCTGGCGCCGCGCCGCAGCCTGAGCGGAACAGACGGCCCTATGGGGCGTTCCTGATGCGAAGGAGCGTCCCATGAGCCAAGAGCCCAATCGGCCCGATATCGATCCGCGTCCGATCCCTGAAATCGTACCGCAGCCCGAACCGTCACAGCCACAGCCGGTCGATCCAGTGCCACCGCAGCCGCAGGAACTACCCGACACGCCGCAACCGGTGGAAGACCCAACGCCGGGGCAGCCCGCACCGGTTCCGGGGCCGGGTTCTGACCAGCCCCCAACGCGGATGTGAAAACCAGAACGGCGCCCTGTGGCGCCGTTCTTTTGACTACTCGATGCCGAGTTTCTTCTTCATCAGGTCGTTCAGCGCCTGTGGGTTGGCCTTGCCGCCAGAGGCTTTCATGGCCTGGCCAACGAACCAGCCGATCATGGTCGGCTTGGCCAGAACCTTGGCAACCTGGTCGGGATTAGCGGCGATGATCTCGTCGACAATGGCCTCGATGGCGCCCATGTCGGTCACCTGCTTCATGCCGCGACGCTCGACGATCTCTGCCGGCTCGCCCTCGGGCTCCTCAGCGATGATCACCTGCAGCAGGTCCTTGGCGCCCTTGGACGAAATCGTCCCCGCGGCAACGAGGTCGACGATGCCAGCGATCTGGCTCGGCTTGAGGTGCGTTTCCCACACAGCCAGGCCCTGGCTGTTGGCAAAGGCCGCCACGTCGGCATTGAGGATGTTGGCCACGGCCTTGCCGTCGCGCTTGTTGCCGCCGAAGGCGACGCAGGACTCGTAATAATCCGCCGTTTCGCGATCGAGCGTCAGCACCATGGCGTCGTAGGCGGTGACGCCGTAGTCGGCAACGAAGCGGGCCTTCTTCTCGTCCGGCAGTTCCGGCAGGCCCTCTGCCAGTTTGGCAACAAACGCGTCGTCGAATTCGAGTGGCAGCAGGTCCGGATCGGGGAAGTAGCGATAGTCATGCGCTTCTTCCTTGGAGCGCATCGAGCGCGTTTCGCCGGTCTTGGGATCGTAGAGGCGAGTTTCCTGGTCGATGCTGCCGCCATCTTCGAGGATATCGATCTGGCGGCGAGCTTCGTATTCGATGGCCTGACCGGCAAAACGGATCGAGTTGACGTTCTTGATCTCGCAGCGCGTACCAAATTCACCGCCCGGTTTGCGGACCGAGACATTGACGTCGGCGCGCATGGAGCCCTGCTCCATGTTGCCGTCACAGGTGCCTAGGTAGCGCAGGATGGTGCGAAGCTTACCCAGATATTCCTTGGCTTCCTCGGACGAGCGCAGATCGGGCTTGCTGACGATTTCCATCAGCGCCACGCCGGAACGGTTGAGGTCGACGAAGCTCATGTTCGGGTGCTGGTCGTGGATCGACTTGCCGGCATCCTGTTCGAGGTGAAGGCGCTCGATGCCGATTTCGATCTGCCCTTCGGGCATGTCGAGCAGCACGATGCCCTCGCCGACGATCGGGTCCTTGAACTGGCTGATCTGGTAGCCCTGCGGCAGGTCCGGATAGAAGTAGTTCTTGCGATCGAACACGCTGCGCTTGTTGATCTGCGCCTTGAGGCCCAGCCCCGTCCGCACGGCCTGGCGCACGCATTCCTCGTTGATGGTGGGCAGCATGCCGGGCATGGCCGCATCGACGAAAGAAACGTTGGAATTGGGCGGATTGCCGAACTCGGTCGACGAGCCGGAGAACAGCTTGCTCTCGGACGTCACCTGCGCGTGAACTTCCATGCCGATGATGACTTCCCAGTCACCGGTCGAGCCAGCGATGAAGCTCTTGGGATTGGGCGTGCGCGTGTCGATGAGGGTCAATTGGACGTCCTGAGGCGAGGCAAGGTTGAGTAAGTGCTTACTTATGAGCGGCGCGCGATGCAATGCCCAACCACCGTGCGTCACCCTCGGGCTTGACCCGAGGGGTCTACACTTGCGGTGCGTTCATAAGTGAAGAGCCCTCGGGTCAGGCCCGAGGGTGACGACCGTGTTTGTTAAGACGACTAATCCTCGTCGTCGATATCGCCCTCAAACGGCATCAGCTGCTTTTCCAGGTGCACGCTCATGAAGGGCTCGTGCGCCGCGCGGCCGTCGGGCCGCAGCGCCAGGATTCGATAGCCTTGTTTCTCGTAGAACCGCACAGCCCGCACGTTGTCGGCCGGCGTTTCGAGATGCACGCGGTCGGCGCCTTCCAGTTCCAGTATCGATTCCATGCGCCGCAGCAGCATCGAGCCGAGGCCGTGGCCCTGCAGTTCCGGCATGACGAAGAGGAACGGAATATAGGCACGCCGCGACGAGCGCGAACACCAGGCGACGACAATGCCGTCGACCTCGGCTACGATGATCCGGCTCAGCGTCTCGCTCACCGCTTGTGCCAGCCGGCGCTGCTCGGCTTCCTTGACACCCGCCTGCTCGGTCAGCAGCGGATAGATGCCGCTTTCCCAGGCGCGGTAGGCGATATCGGCGAGGCGGCGGGCATCGGATGTTTCCGCCTTGCGAATGGAAATGCCTGGCATGCTGGGCCTCCTTGGCCCAACGGGCCTAGCTGCGGCGCCGCGCCGCGATGATGCCCTTCTCGTAATTGATGTTCCAATCGATAAGGGTCCGCCACACAAGTTCGGCCTGATCCTCGTCAAGATCAAGGCCCAAACTGCGGTCGCGGACCTTGGCGATGATGGCCTCGATACGCACGGGGTCATAGGCCTCGTGCGGATCGGTCTTGATCTGCGCCATGCGGGTCACATAGCGATGCCGCTCGGCAAACAGGGTGAGCAATGCCTGATCGACCCGGTCGATCTCGGCGCGGACGTCATCCTTGGTTTGGCATTCGGCAGGCGGCTTGGGAGCGGTCACGGCAGGGTCCAGTCAGTTTTGCTGTTGCTGGTTTGCACCGACCGGGCTGCGATTTCAACCGCCCGGCTTGCGCAATTGGTCTATCCGGCGCTATCAAACCCGAATGTTTAGCAAGTCCGAGCTCGCCTGAAGCCCCGTCCGTGCGACGGGGCATGAATGAACCAGCTGCCCGCCGAGCGCGATGCCGTCGGGTGGTCAAGTTTGTTCGCGGATCCATGATCCGCCGCCTACAGGCATCCGACTTACAATGGACATTTCCCGAGACGAACAGCGGGTGCTGCACGCACTCGCGCAGGGCGGCCGCATTGCGCTGCTCAAAAACGACGCCGGTAAGATCACCGGTCTCGAATTCTTCAACCGCGAAGGCTGGCTGATGAGCAATTGCAGCCTGGCGCTGTTTAGGAAGCTCAAAGCCAAGAAGGCGATCAAGTCGTCCGGCGGCCAGCCGTACCGTATTACAAGGCGCGGTCTCGAGCTGGTGCGGAGCGAGTATGACAATCGGTAGCTGTAGAGCTACCGATTCTTCCGCGTGATTTGACAAATCCGGCGCCACGCCGCTGACTGCTGCCTGCAAGGGAGCCGAGCATGACCAACCAGATTCGCCTCGGTGCCGTGTTCTGGCTGCTGACCGTCGAGTTTTTCATTGCCCAGTATCTCGCCCAGCAGGCGTGGCCCGCTTATTCGATGATCCACGAGGATATCAGCAATCTCGGCCTCACAGCGTGTGGGGACCTGATTCCGGACGGCGGGGTCCCGCACTGTTCGCCGCTGCATTGGGTCTTCAACGGCGGCATGGTGCTGAACGGTGTGCTGGTCGTGCTCGGCGTCTGGTTCACCCGCACGCTTTGGCCGCGCGGCGCGATGACGACGGCTGCGCTATGGCTGCTGGCCGTTGGCGGCGGCGATGGCAGCATGCTTGTCGGGCTGTTTCCGCTGAACGTCTTCCTGCCACTGCATATGGTCGGCGCGATCCTGGCCCTCTTTGTGGCCGGCTTCGGCATGCTAGCTATGGGGACCGTGCTGTGGCGCGACTACCGGGCCTTCGCCACATACACACTGGCCACGGGCGCGGTCACCCTGCTGGCCTTCATTCTCTATGCACTCGAAATCTACCTGGGCCTGGGCCGCGGCGTCATGGAGCGCATCGCCGCCTGGCCGCACACCATCTGGTACATGGTGGCCGGCGCGCTGATCTTGCGGGGCTATTTCCGGCCTAGTGCTTCGTGACTTCGCTCAGCGCGGCAGCGATGTGTTCCCACTCGGCGCCCACACTGGCGGTGGCGCGCTTTTTGCCGGCGCGGCGGTACCAATAGTCGGCATTGCCCATGTCGGCTTCGATCCAGTGCATCAATGCATGAACCCAGTCGAATGCCTGCACGCCTTCCATCGCCTGGACGATGTTGTGCGCCTGCTCCCATTCCGGACCAACGCGCAGCTCGCCCTTCTTGAGCCACCACAAAGCCTGCAGGGCCTTGCCCATATCCTTGGGCGGCTCGGACCAGTCGAGCGAGGAGAAAATGTCAGCGGCCATCGGAGAAACCCTTGTCGGCCCGGACGCCACGTGGGGCGACGTCACAACCAATTTCAATTTGTGCATTGGCGCCAAATAAGGCGGAATGCGCTGTGGATCAAGTGGCGTGGGAGTTTGGGGTAAACTGCAGGCCGGTGCTTGCTGCCCACCCCACCCTTGATCCCTCCCCATCTAGGGGAGGTAGTCGACTGAGAGTTTAGCGGCCTCGGTGCGGCCTCCCTCCCCCTTGTGGGGAGGGAATGAGGGTGGGGGTAGCCTCACGCGCGGAACGGCGTCGCTACCACCAAGCCTTCGGCGCAAAATCCCCGCCAGCAGCTTTTTCGATAACCCGCGCCGCTGCGAACAGCGTCTCTTCGTCGAAGGGCTTGCCGATGAGCTGCAGGCCCAGCGGCAGCCCTTTGGCGTCCTTGCCGGCAGGCACAGCGATGCCCGGAAGACCGGCCATGTTGACCGTCACGGTGAAGACGTCGTTGAGATACATCGCAACCGGATCGGCGGCGAGCGCCTCGTCGCCGACACCGAAGGCGGCCGACGGCGTGGCGGGCGTCAGCACCGCGTCGACGCCGGCATTGAAGGCGTCTTCGAAGTCCTTCTTGATCAGCGTCCGTACCTTCTGCGCCTTGACGTAGTAGGCGTCGAAATAGCCGGCCGACAGCACGTAAGTGCCGATCATGATGCGGCGCTTCACCTCGCGGCCGAAACCGGCAGCGCGGGTGAGCTCGTACATGTCGGTGATATCCTTGCCGGATACGCGCAGGCCATACTTCACGCCGTCATAACGCGCCAGGTTGGACGAGGCTTCGGCAGGAGCCACGATGTAGTAGGCAGGCAGGGCATATTTGGTGTGCGGCAGGCTGATATCCTTGACCGTAGCGCCTTCGGCCCTGAGCCATTCGAGGCCCTGACTCCACAGTTTTTCGATCTCGTCGGGCATGCCGTCCATGCGGTATTCGCGCGGCACGCCGATGGTCAGGCCCTTGACGCCGCGTTCGACAGCGGCCGCAAAATCCGGCACTGCCAGATCGACGCTGGTCGAATCCTTGGGGTCAAAGCCTGACATCGAGGTCATCATGATCGCCGCGTCTTCCACCGTGCGGGCGATCGGCCCGGCCTGGTCGAGCGACGATGCGAACGCCACCACGCCCCAGCGCGAGCAGCGGCCGTAGGTCGGCTTGATGCCGACGGTGCCGGTGAAGGCCGCTGGCTGGCGGATCGAGCCACCGGTGTCGGTGGCCGTGGCACCAGCACAGAGCCAAGCCGAAACCGCCGCAGCCGAGCCGCCGGACGAGCCGCCGGGCACCAGGTTGGCATTGCTGCCTTCGGCGCGGAACGGGTTGATAACCGGGCCGTAATAACTGGTCTCGTTGGACGAGCCCATGGCGAACTCATCCATGTTGAGCTTGCCCAGCATGACGGCGCCGTCGCGCCAGAGATTGCTCGTAACGGTCGACTCATATTCCGGCTTGAAGCCGTCGAGGATGTGGCTGGCAGCCTGGGTATGGACGCCCTTGGTACCGAACAGGTCCTTGATGCCGAGCGGAATGCCTTCGAGCGAACCGCCCTGCCCCTTGGCCAGCTTTTCGTCACTGGCCTTGGCCATTGTTAGTGCCTGGTCTCCAGTCACCGCCACGTAGGCGTTGAGGCTGGGATTGGCCTTTTCGATCGCCGAGAGATAGGCGCCGGTCAGTTCGGTGGCGGTGAAGCTCTTGGCGGTGAGGCCCTTGCGGGCATCGGCCAGGCTCAGTTTCGTCAGTTCGGTCAACGGGGAATCTCGCTCAGATTGTCGCAGCGGGTGTACATGGTCACGCCGGGATTGGTGGTCGGGCCCGGCGGTTCCATGCCGCCAGACATCACCATCATGCTGTCATAGGTGGAAACCACCTGGATTTGCGTCTCGTCCCAGGGGCTGATGGACAGCGTGTCGGGATAGACTTCGCCGGGCAGTTCGCAGACGGCGTCGACGAACAGGAACCGGTTGCCCTTGCGTTCCTTCACGTCGAAGAAGTGGCAGTTGAATTCCATGCCGTCGATCCCGCGCGGGAAGCTGAGCATGGTGAAGCCCTCGCCCTCGAACAGAGCCTGGACGCCATTTTGCTCCAGCGCCTGGCAGGCTGCCGGATCGGAGACATAGACCTTGGATTGGTCGATCTGGGGTTCGACATAGTCTTCCTGCGCGACCGCCGGCAGCGACAGGGCGATAAGGACAAGTCCAACCAGAACGCGAATCATACGCCAACCTCCTGCTGCAACGGCATTTCGAAGAATGCCGACCATTCGCTATCTGGATAATCGAGGAACGGACCGCGGACCGCAAAGCCGGCGCGGGTATAGAGGCGATGGGCTTCGGCCATGCCGGGGCCAGTGCCGGTTTCGAGCATGACGACGGACAGGCCCTTGTCACGCGCCAAGCCGACAATGGCATCGAGCAGGCGCGAGCCGACGCGCTGGCCGCGCACGGAGGGGTCGGTGAACATGCGCTTGACCTCGCCCATTTCGGGCGAATGCACCTTGAGGGCACCCATGCCGATGGCGCGACCATTCTCGTCGCGGGCAACAAACAGCGTCGTATCGCTGCCAGCCATCTGCTCCACGGTCATCTTGAACTGGAATTCGAGCGGCGACAGCGGCAGCAGATGATCGTTGAGCCGCGCCACGAGGTCGCGAACGTCATCCTGCAGCGGGGTCTCGATGGCGATCGTGACGCTCATCTATTCGATCACCTTGGGGACCATGAAGAAGTTGTCTTCGCTCAGCGGCGCATTGCTGACGATCTGTTCGGGGTAGCCGCCATCAGAAATGACGTCGTCGCGGCGGCGCAGCGTCATCGGCGTCACCGACGTCATCGGCTCGACGCCATCGACATTGACCTCACCCAGCTGTTCGACGAAGCCCAGGATGGCATTGAGCTCTTCCTGGTAGGCAGCAACTTCGCCCTCTTCGATGCGAATGCGCGCCAGGCGACCAATGCGCTTTACGGTGGTGGCGTCGACGGACATGAGAACTCCAGCGATACGAGGCGTATTGATGGCGTATTAGCAACGGCGCGCCAAAAAAGACAATGAAAATGGCTGATGCGACGCATCAGACTTCCACAGCCAACCCCGCTTCCAGCGAGACGACGCCGGTCCCGTCGAGGGCGCCACGGATGGCACTAATGGCCGCGTCGATGGCGGCCTCGTCTCCGGCCAAGGCAATGAGGCGCGGCGCGGTTTCGGCCAGCAGCGCCAAACCCATGCGGGAAAGGCCCGCGCCGTCCCCGAACAGCGCCACGACGGCACTCTCCGCCCAGCGCGCCAGGGGCGGTACTTCGCCGGCAATCAGCAGCAGCGGCGGCTCACCGACCGCATCGACGAGCACTGCACCGGCTCCGGCCGACCAGACCTCGACGACCGGCAGATGATCCGCCTCATCGAGCACCCGCGGCGCCTTGCGAGGCGCCCATGCGGCCGTATCGACCAGGGCAAGCTCGGCACCAAAGCCGTGCACCACCGTATCCGCACCCGATACAAGTTCGGCCGCATCGATGCCGGCGGGTGCACGGTCAGCGTCGATCACCAGAATCGATCCGCCAATGTGTATCCGCACCGTCGTCCCGCCGAACCAGGTCAGTTTCATCCATCGTTTCCTGTCGCCAAATCCGGCTGCAGCCTATAGGACGAGCCGACCGTGGCAAGCGAGACCCCATTGACCGAAGACTTCGCCAATCCCCTCGAATCGATCCCGCCAACCGGCCGGATCATGGGCCTCGACCTCGGCACCAAGACCATTGGTGTCGCGATTTCGGATGGCATGCGCTATTCGGCGACGCCGCTCGAGATCATCAAGCGCACCAAGTTCACGCAGGATGCGATCCGGCTGGACGAGCTGATCGCGCAGAATGCCATCGTCGCCATCATTCTCGGGTTGCCGTTGAACATGGACGGATCGGAAGGCCCGCGCGTCCAGTCGACCCGGGCTTTCGCCCGCAGCCTGGCCCAGCGCATCACACTGCCCATCGCCTTCTGGGACGAGCGCCTCTCCACCAGCGCCGTGACCCGCATGATGATCGAGGCCGATTTGCGCCGCGATCGTCGCGCCGAAGTCGTCGACAAGCTGGCGGCCAGTTACATCCTGCAGGGCGCGCTCGACCGTCTTCGTCGTTGATAAGTCAACAAACGGTTGAATCCCCGGCCCCCCTCCGCTAGACCGCAGCAAATATCAGGGATGGGAGCGCATGGCCCAAGCTCGCGCCAGCAAGACCAACACGCCCGCCGGTCCGTCCGGCGACTTTCCCCCTTTCAGCCAGAAGCATCTGCTGTCGATCGCCGATCTCAAGCAACATGAGATCATCGACCTGCTCGACCGCGCCGAAGCCATGGTGCCGGTGTCGCGACAGGAGCGGAAATCGCACCCCACCCTGACAGGCAAGACCCAGATCAACCTGTTCTTCGAACCCTCCACCCGGACACAGGGTTCGTTCGAAATCGCCGGCAAGCGCCTGGGCGCGCTGGTGATGAACATGTCGGTGAAGTCCAGTTCGGTCTCCAAGGGTGAGACGCTGATCGATACGGCCGCAACGCTCAACGCGATGCGGCCCGACGTCATCGTGGTTCGCCACTCGGCTGCCGGCGCCGTGGAACTGCTGAGCCAGAAGGTTGGCTGCGCGGTGATCAATGCCGGCGACGGTGCGCACGAGCACCCGACGCAGGCGCTGCTCGATGCCCTCACCATCCGCCGCCACAAGGGCCGTATTTCCGGGCTGACGGTGGCCATCTGTGGCGACATCGCCAATTCACGCGTCGTCCGCTCCAACCTGCTGCTGCTCGGCGCGCTCAATGTCCGCACCCGCGTCATTGCCCCGCGCAACCTGCTGCCGGCGGGTATCGAACACCTCGCCACCGAGGTGTTTACCGACATGCGCCGAGGCCTGGAAGGCGTTGACGTGGTGATGATGCTGCGCCTGCAGCATGAGCGGGCCAATGGCCGCATGATCCCCTCGGTGCGCGAGTATTACCGCTTCTACGGCCTCGACACTGAAAAGCTGAGCCACGCCAAACCCGACGCCATCGTCATGCATCCGGGGCCGATGAACCGCGGCGTCGAGATCGACCCGGCCATTGCCGATGGCGTGCAATCGGTCATCAACGAGCAGGTGGAAATGGGCGTCGCCGTCCGCATGGCCGTGCTCGATGCACTTCTGCCGGCGAGGAATGAAGAATGACCCGGCCTCTTCTCATCGAAAATGCCCGCATCGTCGATCCCGCCTCGCATACCGATGCCAAGGGTGCCGTACTGGTCGAGAATGGCGTCATTGCCCATATCGCCATCGGCGGCCCCATCGGCGTGCCTGACGATGCCGTTGTGATCAACGCCAAGGGCCTGATCCTGGCGCCCGGCCTGATCGATATGCGCGTCTTCACCGGCGAGCCCGGCAAGGAGTATCGCGAAACGCTGCAATCGGCTGGCGATGCGGCAGCGGCTGGTGGTGTCACCAGCTTCGTCATGATGCCCGATACTGCCCCCGTAGTGGACGATGGCGCGCTGGTGGACTTTCTGATCCGCCGCGCCAAGGCCACGAGCAAGGTCAATGTCCTCCCGGCCGGCGCCATCACCAAGGGGCTGGCTGGGCAGGAAATGACCGAGTTCGGCCTGCTGCAGGAAGCGGGTGCCGTCTGCCTCACCGATGGCCGCCATTCCATCCAGTCGACCGCCCTGCTCCGCACCGTGATGAGCTATGCCGCCAATTACGGCATGACGGTCGTGCACCACGTGTCTGACACGAGCCTGACGGGCGACGGGGTCATGAACGAAGGGTTGTTCGCCACCATTCTCGGTCTCAAGGGCATTCCACGTGAGGCCGAGACCATCCCGCTGGCCCGCGACCTCCAGCTCGCCGCCCTTACCGGTACGAGATATCACGCCGCGCAAATCTCTTGTGCCGCCTCGATCGAGCTGATGGCAGCGGCCAAGAAGCGTAATCCGCATGTTACGGCTGGCGTTTCGATCAACAACCTGGCGCTCAACGAAAACGACATTGGCCGCTACCGCACCTTCTTCAAGCTGTCGACGCCGCTGCGATCGGAGGACGATCGCCAGGCGGTCATCGAGGGCCTGCGCAACGGCACTATCGACACCATCCATTCCGACCACGATCCGCAGGATACGGAGGTCAAGCGCCAGCCCTTCGCTGAGGCTTCGGACGGCGCCATCGGCCTTGAGACGCTGCTCGCCGCCGCCTTGCGCCTCGTTCATTCCGGCGACGTGGACCTCATGACGGTGCTGCGCGCCATGACCAGCCGGCCCGCCGATATCCTTGGCCTCGCCTCGGGCCGCATCGCCATCGGGGCGCCAGCAGACCTGATCCTGTTCGATCTCGACTATCCCTGGCAGGTCAGTGAGCGCGAAATCCGCTCGCGATCGCGCAATACCAGCTTTGAAGGCGCGCGGCTTGCTGGCAAGGTGATGCGCACAATCGTGGCCGGGCAAACCGTCCACACGCATGCGGAGGACTAAGCCGTGACCGTCAGCCTGATCTATGCCGTCGTCCTGGGCTATCTCTGCGGCTCCATACCCTTCGGCCTTATTCTGACGCGAGCCGCCGGCCTCGGCGATATCCGCACCATCGGCTCGGGCAATATCGGCGCCACCAATGTGCTGCGCACCGGCAATCGCTGGGTGGCGCTGGCCACCTTGATCCTCGATGCAGCCAAGGCCGCCGTGCCGGTGCTGATCGCGCGCTACTACTGGGGCGAAAACGCCGCCATGCTGGCCGGCATCGCCGCCTTTGCCGGCCATTGCTTTCCGGTCTGGCTCAACTTCAAGGGCGGCAAGGGTGTCGCCGTGTCGATCGGCTCGCTGCTGGCGCTGAGCTGGCCGGTGGGTCTCATCTTCTGCGCCGTCTGGCTGCTGATCGCCGTTGCCCGCAAGTTTTCCTCGCTGGCTGCGCTGACGGCCAGCGCCACCTCGCCGATCTTCGCCTATGTCATCGTCAACGAATGGCTGGCCGGCGCCGCCGCGATCATGGCGCTGCTATTGTTTTACCAGCACCGCGAGAACATCGCCCGGCTGATACAGGGCACTGAGCCCAGGATCGGCTCCGAGAAGAAGGCCTCCTAAGCCTTGGCGCCTGTAGCGGGTGCCGCATTGCTGACGCCGGCCCAACGCACCGCCTGGCTGCGGCTGTTGCGTACCGACAATGTCGGGCCAGCCACGTTCCGCCAATTGCTCAACAGGTTCGGCTCGGCCGAGGCCGCGCTGGAGGCCCTGCCCGAGCTGATGAAGCGCGGCGGCAAGCCGGTTCGGATCACCAGCCAGAGCCAGGCCGAGGATGAAATCGCTGGCCTGTCGCGGTACGGCGCGCGGCTGGTGGCGAGTTGCGAGCCAGACTATCCCGACCACCTGCACCATATCTCTGCCGCGCCGCCGCTACTGACCATGGCCGGTGGGGCCAACCTCGATTGGCACCGTACGGTCGGCATTGTCGGTGCGCGCAACGCCTCCTCAGCCGGCATCAAGATGACTCGCATGCTGGCGACCGATCTGGGCGAACGCGGCTATACCGTTGTCTCGGGCCTCGCTCGCGGTATCGACACTGCCGCCCACAGAGCAACGCTCGCAACGGGCACCATTGCCGTGCTGGCCGGCGGGTTCGACAAGATTTACCCTGATGAGAACATTCCGCTGGCGCACGATATTCTCGACCAGGGCGGCGCGCTGCTGACCGAGATGCCGCTTGGCTGGGAACCGCGCGCCCGCGATTTCCCGAGGCGTAACCGACTGGTTTCGGGTTTATCGCTTGGCATCGTGGTGGTGGAGGCAGCCAAGCGCAGTGGCTCGCTGATCACTGCGCGCCTTGCCCTGGAACAGAACCGCGACGTCTTCGCCGTCCCCGGCTCGCCGCTCGATCCGCGTGCCGAGGGGGGCAATGCGCTGATCCAGCAGGGCGCTAAGCTGATCACCTGCGCCGACGACATCATCGAGACCCTGGGTAGCGCCGACCCCGGCCGCAGCGCCCTGTTCGACCGCGATTGGGAGCCAGACCTGGCGCCAGAGACGCCACCACCCAGCGAGGATGACAAGTCTCGCCTATTGTCGGCGCTGAGTTCTACGCCGGTCGAGGTGGATGAGTTGGTGCGCCAGTCGGGCCTGTCAGCTTCGGCGATGCAGATGCTGCTCCTGGAGCTGGATCTGGCGGGGCAGATCGAATGGTCGAGCGGGCAGTTGGTGGCGTTGAAATACGCCTAGCAGAACACCGGCTCTTCATGCAGTTGCACGCCGAACCGCTCGCGCACCGTGCGCTTCACATGTTCGGCCAGTGCAGCCACGTCTGCCTGCACCGCGCCACCATGATTGACCAGCACCAGCGCATGCCGCTCTGACATCCCCACAGGACCCAGCCGGAAACCCTTGAGGCCGCTTTTCTCGATCAGCCAGCCGGCTGAGAGTTTCAACTGCCCATCCGGCTGAGGGAAAGCTGGCGCCGTGGGGAACTCGGTCAGCGCAGCCTGCGCATCAACAGGCGACACGATCGGATTCTGGAAGAAGGAGCCGGCATTGGGCGTGACCCGCCAGTCCGGGAGCTTGGAGTTCCGCAGGGCTACGACGCGATCCATGACGGCCTGTGGCGTCAGCTCGCCATCAATATCCGACAGGCCCGCAAAGTTCAGCTTGGGCACCCATGGCGTGGGCAGACGCAGGCGGAGCGACAGCACGACGTAGCGGCCCGGCTCGTGCTTGAACATGCTGTCGCGATAGGCGAAGGCGCATTCGTCCTTGCGGAAGGTGCGCTCCAGCTTGTCGAAACAGTCGTAAGCCACCAGCGACTCGAGCACATCCGCCACTTCGACGCCGTAGGCCCCGATATTCTGCACCGGAGCGGCGCCGACAGTACCCGGAATGAGGGCAAGGTTCTCGATACCGCCGAGCCCCTGCCCGACCGTCCAGGTCACCAGCTCGTGCCAGGTCTCGCCAGCGGCGGCTTCGACCAGGACGCCCTGTTCCGTCGTCTCGACCACGCGCCGGCCCTTGATCGCGATCAGTGCGGTGATGCCGTCAAAGCTGGGAGCCAGCACCACGTTGCTGCCTCCACCCAGGATACGCAGCGGCAGGCCCAGCGCCGCTGCTTCGGCGATCACTTGTGGCACCATGGCCGGCTCTGTGATGCGGGTGCCCAGGTGCGAACGGGCACTCAGCGCCAGCGTGTTGTGGGCCGAGAGATCAAAATCGGGAATCAAGGCGAGGCTCGGATCTGTCATGCGGCGCCTAAACACCATTGTTCGGGGCAGTTGAGCAATGCCCAACCGCCTCGAACGTGCATTGGGCCGGTTAACGGCCGCCTTCGATCTTGCGGTTGCGCTGACCGATACCGCCGGTGCCGTAAGGATAGTCCGACATTTCCGGCTTGCTGGCGGCGCTAAGCCTCTCGATCTCCTCACCGCCAAGGGTCAGCGAGGCGGCACCCAGATTGTCCGCGAGCTGCTCGGTCGTGCGGGCCCCGAGGATCACCGATGTCACAGCCGGCTGAGCGGCGACCCAGGCCAGCGCGACTTGGGCCATGGTGGCACCGCGTGCCTTGGCGATATCCTCGACTGCGCCGATGACCTCCCAGGTCATGGCACTGGCATTGCGCTTCTCGAACGCCTCCATGCCGCGCTTGGGGTTTTCGCCCAGCCGCGTTGCGCCTGTGGGCATCTGGTCGCGCTTGTACTTGCCCGACAGCCAGCCGCCACCCAATGGCGACCATGGCAAGAGGCCGATCCCGGCATCCAGCGAAGCCGGCACGATTTCATGCTCGATGTCGCGGACCAGCAGATTGTATTGCGGCTGCAGCGTCACCGGCGGCTGGTAGCCGTTGGCCTTGGCAATCCACACCGCCTTGGTCAGCTGCCAGCCGAGGAAGTTGGAGAAGCCATAATAGGCAATCTTGCCGTTACCGATCGAGTCATCGAGGAAGCGCAGCGTCTCTTCCAATGGCGTCAACGCGTCGAAGGCGTGCATCTGGTAGAGGTCGATATGCTCGACGCCCAACCGCTTGAGCGACGCATCGAGCGCCTCGCGCAGGTTCTTGCGCGACAGGCCCAGGTGGTTGGGCCCGTCGCCCATAGGGAAGCGACCCTTGGTGGTGATCACCAGGTCGCGCAGGCCGGTCGGCTTGGTCTTGAGCCAGCGGCCGACGATCTCTTCTGAAACGCCCGCGCTATAGACATTAGCCGTATCGATGAAGTTGCCGCCCGCGGCGACATAGTCGTCCATCAGCCGGAACGAGGTGGCCTCGTCGGATTCCGCGCCAAAGGTCATGGTGCCGAGGCAGTAGGCCGAAACAATAGCGCCGCTATTACCGAGCTTGCGATATTCCATATCAAAATCCTCCTGAAACGCCCGGCGTTGCTCAGGGACGGCGGGCGCCACGGCGCGGACCGGTCAATCAGGGAGCAATGCACAGAAAGGGCGGGCGCAGAACGCGCAGCACCATTCCTGCACATCTAGTATGGCAGTTGCAAGACGCAGAATGGCGATTGATGCGATCAATGAAATTTTCTCTCTCTAAGAGAGAGTGCATTGGCCGCCCATTTGCCCACATTGACACGGGTTCCCTGCTCCACCATGTTCCGCCACTTCTTATCGAGTGTTGCGGAACGGGTATTGGCATGAAGGTCGTTGTCGTTGAAAGTCCGGCTAAAGCCAAGACAATCAACAAATATCTGGGCTCGGGCTATGAAGTCCTGGCCTCCTTCGGCCATGTCCGCGACCTCCCCGCCAAGGACGGCTCGGTCCGTCCGGACGAAGATTTTACCATGTCCTGGGAGGTCGATACCGCCTCCAAGAAGCGCCTCGCCGATATCGCCAATGCGCTCAAGGGCGCCGATGGCCTGATCCTGGCGACTGACCCGGATCGCGAAGGCGAGGCCATTTCCTGGCACGTGCTCGACGTGCTCAAGGCCAAGAAGTCCATCAAGAAGGACATGACCGTCCAACGCGTGGTGTTCAACGCCATCACCAAAGACGCCGTCACCGCAGCGATGGCCAAACCGCGCGAAATCGACATGCCGCTGGTCGATGCCTACCTGGCCCGCCGCGCTCTCGATTACCTCGTCGGCTTCACCCTCTCGCCGATCCTGTGGCGCAAGCTGCCAGGATCTCGCTCGGCAGGGCGCGTGCAATCGGTGGCTTTGCGCCTCGTCTCCGACCGCGAAGCCGAGATCGAGAAGTTCAAGGCGGACGAATATTGGTCCGTCGAGGCTAAGCTGGCCCAGTCCGGCAAGAGCTTCCTCGCCCGCTTGTTCTCGGTCGACGGCAAGAAGACCGACAAGCTCGACATCAAGACCGGCGAGAACGCCGCCGAACTGAAGAAGCTCATCGAAGCCGGCCAGTTCAACGTCTCCAACGTGGAAAAAAAGCCGACCAAGCGCAATCCCTATGCGCCCTTCACCACGTCGAGCCTGCAGCAGGATGCCTCTTCGCGCCTGGGCCTGTCGCCCAATCGCACCATGCAGATCGCCCAGCGGCTCTACGAAGACGGCCTTATCACCTATATGCGTACCGACGCCGTGCAGATGGCCCCTGAGGGCATCGCCATGGCGCGCTCTGTCATCGGCAAGTATTTTGGCGAGGAATACCTCCCCGAAAAGGCCCGCATCTACCAGACCAAGGCCAAGAACGCCCAGGAAGCGCACGAAGCGATCCGACCCACGGACATGTTCAAGCGTCCCGAGCAGCTGAGCCTCGATGCCGACCAGTCCAAGCTCTACGGCCTGATCTGGCGCCGTACGCTGGCATCGCAGATGCGCTCTGCCGAGATCGATCGCACCACCGTCGATATCGCGGTCAACGTCCCCGCCCGCGCTGTCGAGTTGCGCGCCGTCGGCTCGGTCGTGACCTTCCCCGGCTTCCTCAAGCTCTATGGCGTTGAGGCCAAGTCGGACGAGCCGGATGACGAGGATGAAGAAAGCCGCGAGCTACCGCCGCTGGCCGTGGGCGATAAGCCCAGCCTCCAGCAGGTCGATATCGAGCAGCATTTCACCCAGCCGCCGAGCCGTTACACCGAAGCCAGCCTGATCAAGAAGATGGAAGAGCTCGGCATCGGCCGGCCGTCCACCTATGCGGCAACGCTGACCACACTCAAGGACCGCGACTATGTCCGTCTCGAGGGCAAGGCGCTGCATCCGGAAGATCGCGGCCGCATCGTTACGGCGTTCCTCGAGAGCTTCTTCACCCGCTATGTGGAATACGGCTTCACCGCCGGCCTCGAAGAGCAGCTCGACCAGGTCTCGGCCGGCGAGCTCGACTACAAGGTCGTGCTGCGCAATTTCTGGAAGGACTTCACGCACGCCACCGACGAGATCAAGGATCTCCGCGTTTCCGAAGTCCTCGATGCCCTCAACGAGCTGCTTGCCAGCCGCATCTTCCCACCCAAGGAAGACGGGTCCGATCCGCGCCGCTGCCCCACCTGCGGTACCGGCCAGCTTTCGCTGAAACTCGGCAAGTTCGGCGCCTTCATCGGCTGCTCGAACTACCCCGAGTGTAAGCACACGATGCAGCTTTCGGACGCGGCCTCCGGCCAGTCCAGCGAAGCCGCCGCAGGCGATGGCGTGCTCGGCACCGATCCGGTATCGGGCGACGAGGTCTTCCTCAAGTCTGGCCGCTTCGGCCCCTATGTCCAGCTCGGCGACGGCAAGGAACCCAAGCGAAGCTCCCTGCCAAAGGGTTGGGAAGCTGCATCGCTGACGCTGGAAAAGGCGCTGCAGCTGCTGTCACTGCCGCGCGATGTGGGCCTGCACCCTGATGGTGGCCTGCCCATCGTCGCGGGCCTGGGTCGCTATGGTCCGTTCATCCTGCATGACGGCAAATATGCCAACCTGCCCGATTTCGAGGAAATCTTCACCGTCGGCATCAACCGGGCGGTCGATCTGCTGGCCCAGAAGGCTGCCGGCGGCTTCAAGCGCGGCGGCGGCGCGGCCATCGCCGCCATCCAGACCTTCGAGCACGACAACGGCCCTATCGCCGTTCGCGCCGGCCGCTATGGCCCCTATGTCAACCAAGGCAAGATCAACGCGACGATTCCAAAGGACGTGAAGCCCGAGGATGTGACGCTGGATCAGGCTGTTGCCTGGATCGCAGCGCGAGCCGAGGCCACCGGCACCACGGTCAAGAAGGCTCCGGCGAAGAAGGCCGCAGCCAAGAAACCGGCCGCCAAGGCGACCGCCGCGAAAAAGCCAGCTGCCAAGAAGGCGGCGCCGAAGAAGACGGTGAAGGCGGAAGACGTTCCGTTCTAGGGGAGCCCCCACCCAACCTCCCCCTGAAGGGGGAGGAGCCGCGCTGGGGTTGGGACCAAATCGCAACCGATACTCGATCAGTCCCTCCCCCTTCAGGGGGAGGTCAGGTGGGGGTAGTTCGCCTCACCCCATCACGCGCTCAACCATCGCCACCCAGTTCCCCAGTGCGATCTTGCGCACCAGTTCCTCGCCATAGCCCTTGTCCAGCAACGCCTGCAGCAACTTGGGCACACCGGTGACGTCCTTGATTTCGGCGGGCATCATCGCGCCGTCGAAATCGCTGCCAAGGGCCACGCCATCCTCGCCCAGGGCTTCCACCAGCGCGTCGACATGGCGGACCATGAGTTCGATCGGTGTATCCGGGCGGAAGACCCCATCGGGCTGCAGGAAACCGGTCGCGTAATTCAGCCCCACCACGCCCTTGCTGTCGCGGATGGCGGCGAGTTGCCAATCCACCAGGTTGCGCGCATGCGGGCTGATGGCATGGACATTGGAGTGCGTCGCCACAAGCGGATGCGTGCTGATGGAGGCGACATCGCGGAAACCCGCCGCATTGAGATGGCTGAGGTCGATCATCACGCCCAGGCCATTGCAGACGCGGACCAGCTCCTTGCCAGCATCGGTCAGCCCCGGCCCGATGTCGGGATCGACATTGTGGCGGAACGGCACGCCGGTGCCAAAGGCATTGGCGCGACTCCAGGTGATGCCAACGGATCGCAGGCCAGCCGCGTAGAGCACGTCGAGCGAGCGGAAATCGGTGTCGATCGCTTCGGCGCCCTCGATGTGGAACATCGCGGCCAACTGTTGCCGGTCGATCGCGGCACGGACCTCCGCGGCCGAACGGCATACCGCCAGCGCTCCCGCCCGTTCCAGACGGAACAGTACCGATGCCATGCCATTGGTGACGGCCAATGCATCGGTCTGCGCCAGTTCCGGCGGCAGGTTCGGATCGAGGCCGGCGGTGCTGCCACTGACCTTGGCTAGGTTGCTCTTCAGCGGCGGCGGGAACATGGCGAAAAATCCGCCGGCCATGCCGGCCTGCTTCGCCCGCGGCAGATCGAGTTGACCACCCGGATTACCCTCGATGAACGACCGCTCCTTGTCGGTGCCCTCGACCTCCAGCAGCTTGAGCAAGGTGTCGTTGTGGCCGTCGAAGAAAGGAATGGCGGACAATGGGATGAACCTCAGAATCGGGCGTTTGGTCCGCCCATCCTAGCACCGGGCTCGACTGGTCCGACTAGACGCCGCGACGGGCCCTGTAGCTCCTGAAGGCCAAGAAGAGAAACACAAGGCCGAGGCCTAGTGTGAAGCCGGGCGTAGCCGAGGGCTCCGGGAACGAGCCAACCGATGCCAGCCACACCCGCATTCCAAACAAGGCCGCGCCGAAAACGGTGCAGATCACGCCGAGCAGTCCAAGAACAATGTACACGATTGCCTCCATCTGATGGTGGCGCTCAGGAAGCACGCAGCCCGCGCTCCGGCCAGTGCAATGCCCGCCGGTGCTTAACGCCCTCTCACTAATCCAAATTGGCAATCCGCACCGGATTGCCCTATCTATCCACTAACTTTTCAGAAACGACCCAATGGCCAAGCCACCAAATTCAAAACCCAAAAATCTCTCCGGCCCCAAGCGCGCCCTCAAGCCGCGGGCGTCCGAACTTCCCACCCGCGAACAACTTCTTGCCGCCCTCGCCGAACAGGCCGACATCAAGGGCAAGCGCGACCTTGCCAAGGTGTTCGGCATTCGCGGCGACATGCGTCGGCCGTTCAAGGCGATGCTGGCAGAGCTTGAGGGCGACGGCGTCATCACCCGTACCCGCAAGGCTTTACGCCGCACGGCCGCCCTGCCCCATGTGACCGTGCTCGATATCCCTGCTGATGCCGATCCGGACGATCTTCACGCTTACCCGGCACAGTGGAACGAGGAAGAGGGCGACAAGCCGCGTGTCGCTGTGCTGCAGGGCCGCGATGCCCGCGTCGTACCCGCGCCGGGTGATCGCATCCTGGCCCGCATCGACGCGGGCGAGGCCGATATCCCGGTCTATACCGCCAAGGCGATGAAGATCCTCGACAAGCCGCGCCGTGGCCAGATCGGCATCGTCCGCATGGACGACGACGGTGCGCGGCTTATCCCGGTCGATCGCAAAAACAAGGAAATGCGCATTCCGCTGGGCGACCTTCTGGATGCCAGGGATGGTGATCTCGTCGAGGTCGAGGTCAAGCTCAGCGGCCGGCTGATGATTCCGCGCGCCAAGGTGACTGTCGTCATCGGCAATCCAATGTCGGAAGGCGCTCTCAGCCTGATCGCCATCCACAATCTCGAAATCCCGTACCGCTTCCCAGCCAGTGTCATCCGCGAGGCAGAAGAAGCCCAAGAAACCAATCTCAAGGGCCGCGAGGACTGGCGCGACGTGCCGCTGATCACCATCGATCCATTCGACGCCAAGGATCACGACGACGCGGTCTATGCCGAGCCCGACGCCGATCCGACGAATCCCAAGGGTCACATCGTCACCGTAGCCATTGCCGACGTCGCGGCTTACGTCCGGCCGGGGACTGCGCTCGATCGCGAGGCCTATCTGCGCGGCAATTCGGTCTATTTCCCCGACCGCGTCGTGCCCATGCTGCCCGAGCGCATTTCCAACGAGCTGTGCTCGCTCAAGGAAGGCGAACCGCGCGCTGCCTTGGCCGTTCGGATGATTATCGGCGCCGATGGCAAGAAGCGCAGCCATACGTTCCATCGCATCCTGATGCGCTCGGCCGCCAAGCTGAGCTACCAGCAGGCCCAGGCGGCGATCGACGGCAATGCCGACGACAAGACCGGCCCAATCCTAGAACCCATCCTGCGCCCGCTCTATGCGGCCTATGACGCCATGACCAAGGCGCGGGACCAGCGTGGACCGCTCGATCTCGATCTGCCCGAACGCAAGATCGTGCTCGACGACAAGGGCATGGTGAAGGATATCCGCATTCCCGAACGTCTCGACGCGCATCGGCTGATCGAAGAGATGATGATCGCGGCAAACGTTGCCGCCGCCGAGACGCTGGAACAGAAGAAGACACCGCTGCTCTATCGAGTCCATGACGAGCCATCGTCCGAGAAGCTTCAGGCATTGCGGGACTTCCTTGGTTCGCTCGATCTCTCGATCAAGAAATCGGACAGCGTTCGCGCCAGCGACTTCAATGGCATCCTTGGCCAGGCCCGCAAGGCGGGGAACGTCGAGCAGGTTTCGGAAATGGTACTGCGCTCGCAGGCCCAGGCCATCTACGACAACGAGAATGTCGGCCATTTCGGGCTCAATCTCGATCGCTACGCCCACTTCACCTCGCCGATCCGCCGCTATGCCGACCTCATCGTGCATCGCGCGTTGATCAAGGCTTTGGGCCTCGGCGACGATGGCCTGACCGAGAATGAGGCCCTCAAGCTGCCCGGCATCGCCCAGCACATCTCGGCCACTGAGCGGCGGGCCATGAATGCTGAGCGGGAAACCGCCGATCGCCTCCTGGCGCAGTTCCTGGCCGCCAAGATCGGCGCCAAGTTCGAAGGCCGCATTTCCGGCGTCACTCGCTCGGGCCTGTTCGTCCGCCTGCTCGAAACCGGCGCTGACGGCTTTATTCCGGCCTCGACCCTGGGGCAGGACTATTATCGCTACGTTGAAGAACGGCAGGCCATGATCGGCGACAAGACTGGCGAGAAGTTCGCGCTTGGCGATCGCGTCACCGTCCGGCTGCTGGAGGCCGCCCCAGTGGCTGGGGCCCTGCGGTTCGAGCTCCTGTCGGAAGGCGCACGCGTCAATCCGTCATCTGTGAGACGGGAGAAGAAGCGCCCATCTAGGTCTTACGGTCCAAAGGGCCGCAAGAAGAGGTGATGTGATGCCAGGTAAGGCTCTTCCCCAACGCAGCGTCGGTCAGGCCATGTGGCGCGGCACACTCTGCAAATGTCCGCATTGCGGCCAGGGCAAGATGTTCCGGGCCTACCTCAAGGTCGCCGATCATTGCGATACCTGCGGCGAGCAGCTCGACCTGCACCGCGCCGACGACTTCCCGCCCTATATCGCCATCATGATCGTCGGCCACCTGCTGGTCGGCATAATGCTGCATATGGACATGGTCTGGCACGTCGACCCGTTGACCTATCTCTACACCCTGATCCCGCTTGCCGTGATCATGCCCCTGGCCATGCTGCCATCCATCAAGGGCGCCATCGTCGGGCTGCAGTGGGCCAACGGCATGTATGGCTTTGGCACCGGGCAGCGGGACTAACTCTGCCACGCCTCGTGGTTCGAGGGTCGCTGCGCTCCCACCTCACCATGAGGCTACTGGAGCGCCGAATTTAACGTAGCCCTCATGGTGAGGTGCGAGTTCTTCACGAGCCTCGAACCACGAGGGCGTGGCACGGTGTGAGAATACACTGCGGCTTGACTTCCGGGCCAAAATCCGTAGGTTGCGGCCAAATTCCGGCGCCGGGGATTCCGCGGCGCCTTTTGTATTGTGAGGACTGACCATGGCCAAAGCCGCTTCCGTCAAGATCAAGCTCGTGTCGACGGCTGATACTGGCTACTACTACGTCACCAAGAAGAACGCTCGCACCCAGACCGAGAAGCTCTCGTACAACAAGTACGATCCGGTTGCCCGCAAGCATGTCGAGTTCAAGGAAGCCAAGATCAAGTAATCTGGCGCCTGCTCGATACCGAGAATCGAAAAGCCCCGCATCGATGATGCGGGGCTTTTTGTTGCTCTGTAACGGGAGCGGGAACCTGAGGCGATCTGGCGTCGCAGCATGTGAGCATTTTGCCCTGGTATGCGGCGTCACATCGAATGTGGAGTGGCTGGTCCGGAGCGGCATGTCGAAGAGGCCACTCTGTCCGCTTCCGGACCAACCGCCCTACGGGACTCAGGAGTTGCGGCGGACCTGAGACGAGCCGTAGGGAACCTTCAGCGCACTCTTTGGGGGTGCGTGCTGGTGTTGAAGGCAACCTACTCTCAGTCGCTGGAAACTCAAGGAAATCCGGGCCTTTCAGCCTGGCAAACCTTTGTTAATTATAACGAATAACCCTAACGCGTCCAATTGCGCCGGGTTTCGCAAGGGCAGCCGTTCCGATCACGCCGCGTCGAACACGACCCGGTTCCGCCCCTCGCGCTTGGCTCGATAGAGCGCGACGTCGGCCCGCTTGATCAGCGATTCCGGCGTATCGGCCTTGCTCTCGTTGAGCGTCACCCCGGCCGACACCGTCACGGATAGCGGCCTTCCGTTACCGACCTCGAACGCGCGGTCGGAGATCGATTGCCGCACCCGCTCGGCCACCATTTCGGCCTGGCGGAAATCGGTGTCGGGCATCAGCACGACGAATTCTTCGCCGCCGAATCTGCAAGCAAGATCAACGCCGCGGATGTTCCGCTTCAACCGGGCCGCGAACTCCTTAAGCACGGCATCGCCGATGTCGTGACCCCAGGAATCGTTGACCGACTTGAAGTGGTCGATGTCGAGGATCATCAGCGCCATATCGCGATCCTGGCTCTGCGCCTTGCCCAGCATGACGCCCAGATGGCGATCGAAATAGCGGCGGTTATAGAGCCCGGTCATGTCGTCGGTCACGGCCAAAGCCATGGTATTGTTGACGCTTTGCCGAAGCTCCAGGGCGTAGCGCTGACGCCGTATCTGCGTCCGGACGCGGGCGGCAAGCTCGTTGCGCTCCACGGGCCGGGTGATGAAATCGTTGACCCCCAAATCGAGGGCTCGCACCACCTTGGGCTTGTCGCTCTCGTCGGCGACCAGAATGATGGGCAGATTGCGCGTGTGCTCGAGCGTGCGAATCTGGGAGCAGACCCGTAGCGGGTCGAAATCGGTCAATGCCATGGCGACTAGCGCCAATTCGTAATGCGCGCCAGTGACTTGGAACACGGCATCGGCCGGCTGAGTCAAGATATCCACGTCGTGCTCGGGCGTGAGATAACTCTTGATGCGCTCAGCATGGCGCTGATCGGTATCGACGACCAGAATGGAGCCGCCCTTAGCTGTAATCTTGTCCATCGAGCGCAAGGCATCTTCGATAGCGATCTGTTGCCCGGTCATGGCGCGAGCGCGTAGTTCGTCGGTGAGGGATTTGAGACGCACCAGACTCTTGACGCGTGCCATCAGCTGCATGTCGTCGACCGGCTTGGTCAGGAAATCGTCTGCGCCGACCTCGAGGCCCTTTACGCGGTCGGAGGGCTGGTCGAGGGCGGTTATCATCAGGACAGGGACGTGATGGGTCTTTGGATTGGCCTTGAGCCGCCTGCAGACCTCGAACCCGTCCATGTCGGGCATCATCACATCGAGCAGGATGATGTCGATGTCCTGGCTCTCACAGATGGCAAGCGCCTGCGGACCCGACGACGCCGTTACGACATCGTAGTATTCAGCCGTCAGCCGCGCCTCGAGCAGGCGGACATTGGTGGGAATATCGTCAACGATCAGAACGCGCGCGGTCACTCAGAGCCCCAGAACCAGTACACCGGCCCGTGGCGTCCACCATCGGGCATCGAGCGGCTTGATCACGCAGGCCGAATACTCGGCTCTGGGTGCTCAGGCTGGTCCAATGTAGCGGGCAATAGTTTCCAGAAAGTGAGGCACCGAGATGGGTTTACTGATGTAACCCTCGCAACCGCCTTGCAAAATCCGCTCCTCGTCGCCCTTCATGGCAAAGGCAGTGACGGCGATGACCGGGATATGGGCCAACTCGTCGTCGTCCTTGAGCCACTTGGTCACAACCAGCCCGGAAACCTCGGGTAGTTGGATATCCATCAGGATCAGATCTGGATGGTGGGCGCGAGCAAGATCAAGCGCTTCCATGCCATTGCGGGTCTGGATGACGGAGTAGCCGCGCGATTCGAGGAGATCATTGAAGAGCTTCATATTGAGCTCGTTGTCCTCGACGATCATTACAGTCTTGGGCATTGATCCTTCCTCGCGCCGCTAAGGCGCTGCGGCCCTTCGCTTTGCCGCATCATTCAGCTAGCATTGAATCTGTTACAAAACACCAAATGAGCCCCGGCTGTGCCCCGTTCCGAGAAAGTCGAAAGTTCCGTAGCTTCGCTCGCCGATGCCTGCCTAGGCTATCTGGCGGAAAACGCCGAGGAACTGCTGGCCTTCATGCAATATGCCGGTCTCGATCCAGATGCCCTGCGCCGGTCAGTGGGTTCCCCTGCCCTGCAGCACGGCCTCATCGACTATTTTGCCTCAAACGAACCGATTCTGCTCGCCCTCTGCGCGAATATGGGGCTGTCGCCCGAACAATTCATGCGGGTCTGGCATCGGCTCAATCCGTCGGGCTAGAAGATGGCCCTCGCCTGGCTCTGCCGCGACTGCCTGGAGCATGGATCGAGCCCCAGTGCGCCCCTGCGGTGTCCCGCCTGCGGATCGCCGCGGCTGCGCAGCCATGACGAGCTTTTCGCCCTCTCGACCGCCCATGTCGATTGCGACGCTTTCTACGCCTCGGTCGAGAAGCGCGACGATCCCAGCCTGCGCGACAAGCCGCTGATCATCGGTGGCGGCGTGCGTGGCGTGGTCTCCACCTGCTGCTACATCGCCCGCCAATCCGGCGTTCGGTCAGCGATGCCGATGTTCAAAGCCAGGCAATTGTGCCCTGATGCCGTGATCATCAAGCCCAATATGGCCAAGTATGTGGATGTGAGCCGACAGATCCGCACGCATATGGATGCGCTGACGCCGCTGGTACAGCCGCTTTCCATCGACGAGGCCTTCCTTGATCTCGCCGGCACAGAGGCGCTGCACAAGGCGCCGCCGGCCGTGGTGCTGGCCCGGTTTGCCAGGGCCATCGAATCCGAGATCGGCGTTACCATCTCGGTGGGCCTCAGCCACAACAAGTTTCTCGCCAAGGTGGCGTCCGATCTCGACAAGCCGCGGGGCTTTGCCGTGATCGGCAAGACGGAGACGCTATCGTTCCTCGCGCCCAAGCCGATCAGTCTGATCTATGGCGTTGGCAAGGTGTTCGCCGAGACCCTGCGCAAGGATGGGCTCATCACCATCGGACAGCTGCAGGATGAGCCCCCTGAAAACCTGATGCGGCGCTATGGCGAAACCGGAGCCAGGCTGGCGCGTCTGGCCCGTGGCGAGGATAGCCGCAAGATTTCTTCCGACGACGAGATGAAGACCGTCTCGTCGGAGACGACGTTCAACACCGACATTGCGTCGCTGGAGACGCTTTCCACGGAACTCCTGAAGGTCACCGAGCGCCTGTCGGAACGCCTCAAAGCCAAGGGCATTGTCGGCGACACGGTGACGCTCAAGCTCAAATCCGCCGGTTTCCGCTTGCGTACGCGGGCGCGGCACCTGATGATCCCGACGCAGCTAGCCAATGTGATCTACGAGACCGGCCTGTCGCTGCTCGAGCGCGAAGTCGACGGCACCGCATTCCGGCTGATTGGAATCGGTGTATCGGGTATCGATACGGCCGATGGCACCGATCCAGCGGACTTGCTGGAGCCAGCGATTGCCCGCAAGGCGGCGGCGGCAGAGCGGGCGATGGACAAGGTGCGTACCCGCTTCGGCCGCGAGGCGGTAGTGCGGGGCAGGCTCTACAACAAGACGCCGGCCAAGCCGGCAGAACAAGACGACGACCAAAGCGAAGGCGAGACCAGATGACCAGTGCGATCGAGAAACTCCGCGAGTATGGCTACGAACTTCCCGCGCCCAAGGCGCCGGTGGCCAGCTACGTTCCCGTTACCCGGACCGGCAACATCATCTATGTCTCCGGCCAGATTTCTGCCGACGCCAACGGCGTGGTCACCGGCCTGTTGGGCGAAAACATGAATGTCGTGCAGGGCGGCAACGCTGCTGAACTCGCCGCTATCAACGTGCTGTCGCAAATCGTCCATATGGGCGGCGTCCCGCTCGACGAGATCAAGCGCATCCTAAAGGTGACAGTGCTGGTCGCCTCGACACCCGACTTCACCGAACAGCACCTAGTAGCTAACGGCTGTTCGAACCTGTTGGTTGGCGTACTGGGCGACAAGGGCAAGCATGCCCGCGCCGCCTTTGGCGTGGCCTCGCTGCCCTTTGGCGCCGCCGTCGAGATCGAGGCCGTGGTTGAAGTCTGACGCGTAACACCATCGTCACAGTCCGGTGCCACTCAGGCACCTCAACCAAGACGAGGCCCGTCATGACCGAAGCTCTGTTCCCCCGTCCAATCGCGCATCGGGGCCTGCATAATCGCGGCAATGGCATCATTGAGAACTCTGCCAGCGCCTTCGAGGCAGCCATTGCAGGCAATTTTGCCATCGAATGCGATGTGCAGCTGACCAGTGATGGCGTGCCGGTGATATTCCACGACGACGACATGCGTCGCCTGCTCGGCAAGGCTGGAGCTGTTGCCGATACCACGGCGGCCGATATCACCGCCCTGCCCTTGCTTGGCAGCGTTGCTGGTGACCGGCCGCAGCGCTTCACCGAGTTCCTGGCGCAGATCGGCGGTCGCACGCTGCTGCAGATAGAGCTCAAGCATCAGCGCGACAATACGGGCACGCAATTGCTGGCCCGCTCGGTCGCAGAAGCCCTCAAGGCCTATGACGGGCCGGTGACGATAGAGTCGTTTGATCCGAACCTGCTGACGTCCATCCGCCAGTTCGGCTTTACCGGTCAGCGCGGCATCATCACGTATGATTATGCCGACGCAGGTGAAGACGTGCAGCTCACCGACGACCAACGCTACACGCTGCGGCACCTGCTGCATTGGCACGAGACTCAGTTCGACTTCATCTCCTGCGCAAAGGATGCGCTTGAGCTGCCGGCTATTATCTTCTGGCGGGCATTGGGCAAGCCGGTGACGGCCTGGACCATCCGGTCGCAGGCAGAAGCCGATGCGGCCCGGCCGTTTGTTGACCAGTTGGTGTTCGAGGGGTTCGATCCTGCCTAGCTGGGCACTTGTGGTCGCCGCGCTGCTGGCGGGCCCAGCGGCGGTGCAGGACGTTGTCCCTCCACCCGCGCGCGGCCAGTACGACTCGCAGCTCGGTGGGGCCTACCAGCCCCCTGCTGGTACACTCATCGTGAGCCGCGACCGAACGGCGCCACCGGCGCAGGGGCTTTACAACATATGCTACGTCAATGCCTTCCAGACCCAACCTCAGGAAACCGCCTGGTGGCTGGCCAACCATCCGGACCTGTTGCTGCACAACAATGAAGCGTTGGCGGAGGACCCGAACTGGCCGGGGGAAATCCTGCTCGATACCAGCAGCGAAGCCAAGCGGGCTGGCCTGCTGGCAGTGGTTGGTGGCTGGATCGACCAATGTGCCGCTGACGGCTACGACGCCATAGAAGCCGATAATCTCGACACCTATTCACGTTCAAACGGTGCGCTGAGCATGGAGGACAACCTGGCGTTTGCGTCAGCGCTGATCGAACGTGCGCACCGGCTCGGCTTGGCCTTTGGGCAGAAGAATGGTGCCGAACTTGAGGATCGCGGCAGGGCTATTGGTTTCGACTTTGCCATCGTCGAAGGGTGCCAGGTCTATGACGAGTGCAGCGACTACATCGCCGTATTCGGCGCAAATGTGCTGGAGATCGAGTACACCGATACCGGTGCCGCCTATTTCGACAGGGCCTGCGCAGCACAGGGGCACCAAATCTCCGTGATCCGGCGCGATCGGAACCTTACAATGGCTGGCGAACCGTCCTATTTCTATCAGACCTGTTGACCCCGCCGGGACCTCCCTTGGCTGACCAGCCTACATTTCGCGCCACTGTCAATCCTAGCACTGCCGGCATCGATGCTGCGGTGTGGAATGGGCTTGTGCCATCGACCGACGGCAAAACCGATAACCCGTTTCTGGATCATGCGTTTTTCCTGGCGCTCGAAGAATCCGGCTGCGCGACGAAACGCACCGGATGGCAACCACAACACGTCCTGCTGAGTGAAGAATCCGGGCAGGCCGTCGGGCTGATGCCGCTGTTTCTCAAGTCGCATTCGATGGGTGAGTATGTGTTCGATCACGGCTGGGCCGATGCACTGGAGCGGGCCGGTGGCAGCTACTATCCCAAGCTGCAATGCTCGGTGCCGTTCACGCCGGTGACCGCACCAAAGTTGCTGGTGCCATCGGGCGATCCGGCGATCCGGGCCGCGCTGCTGTCGACGGCCCAGCAATTGGCCATTCAGCGCAGCGCCTCCTCGGTCCACGCGACGTTCGTGCCGGAAGCGGAGGCCACAGAGGTTGAAGCCGATGGCTGGCTCAAGCGCTTCGACACTCAGTTTCACTGGCACAATGAGGGCTTTGCCAGCTTTGACGACTTCCTCGAGACGCTGTCATCGCGCAAGCGCAAGACCATCCGCCGCGAGCGGCGGGATGCATTGGCAGATGGGCTGACGGTCAAATGGCTCAGCGGCTCTGATCTTCGCGAGGAGCATTGGGACGCCTTCTACGAATTCTATGAGGATACTGGCGCCCGCAAGTGGGGTCGGCCGTATCTCAATCGCGAGTTCTTCTCGCGGCTCAACGAGACCATGGCAGACCGAATCGTGCTGATGCTGGCCTATGACGGGCAGACGCCGATTGCCGGGGCGATCAACTTCGTTGGCAAGGACAGGATTTACGGCCGCAACTGGGGCTGCACCCGCGAGGTGCCGTTCCTGCATTTCGAGCTCTGCTATTACCAGGCGATCGACTACGCCATCGCGCACAAGCTTGCGGTTGTCGAGGCTGGGGCGCAGGGCGAGCACAAGCTGGCCCGGGGATATGCGCCGGCAACGACGTATTCAGTGCACTGGATCGCCCATCCCGGCCTGCGCGAGGCCGTGGCGGACTATCTGGAGCATGAGCGCGCATCGGTGGAGCGCAATCAGGAGATGCTGGATCAGTTCACGCCGTTTCGAAAGGGCGAGCGAACGGATCGATAGTGCCACGCCCTCGTGGTTCGAGGCGCTGAAGAAGCGCACCTCACCATGAGGGCCGTTGTTAGTGCGAAGTATCAGTAGTCCTCATGGTGAGGTGCGAGCTCTTCGCGGGCCTCGACCCACGAGGGCGTTGCAGCATCTCCACTTCCCCCACCTGCCCTGGCACTTTATGTAGAGACTCATGATCGTCGATATCATCGTCTTCCTGCTGCAGGCCGCCCTTGTCTTCGTGGTTTCGACCGCGCTGTTCGACGCGCTGCATTGGACGCTGCACAAGTGGGAAAGCTCGAAGATCCCGCTGCTGCGGACGCTGTCGTCCTGGCACTGGGTGCATCACAAGTTCCTTGGCCTCGATATGCAGATCAACCCGGCCTATGCCCGGGCCAATATCTGGTTTCACATCCTGCCCGAATACCTGACCTCGCTGGCGGGAACGCTGATCTTTCTCGTTGTCTTACCGTGGCCCGTCATTACGGCGGTGGCGGCTGTCCGTACTGTCATGCTGGTGATGACGCTGCGTGAGGAGGGCCTGGACTACAACCACATGTCGATGAACCGCGTCGGCGGGCAGCAGGGCCTATTTTGGGTGGGTAACAACTACCACGCCATGCACCACGTCTATCCGCACAACTTCTTCTCGTCGTTTGCCAATGTGTTCGACATGATCGCCGGCACGACCTGCCAGATCGAAGGACGGCGGTTCCTGGTGACCGGCGCAAGCGGGGCGTTTGGGTCAGCCATAGTGGCAAAGCTGACCAGGCTTGGTGGTATCGTTGAAACGGCGAAGTCGGGAGTGGACTTCAAGGCCAGCGACTACGCGGCGATGCGCGAGAAGCTAGAACGGGCGGATGTGCTGATCCTGTCCCATGGTGCCAAGAGCGAGGATTGCTGGAACGCCAACTATGTGACGTTTCGCGACCTGACAGAGCTGCTCGCCGAGATCGGCAAGAGCCGGTTGGCGCCGCCCGAGGTCTGGGCGCTGGGCTCGGAGGTCGAGTTTCATGGCGATATGGGGATGGACGAGCTCAAGGCTTACTCGGCTTCCAAGCGCGCGTTTGCGGCAAAGGCCCTGGACTACTATCGCTCCGATGCGCTGATCTACCGCCACATCGTGCCGTCGTCATTCACGTCGGCGATGGGTAAGGGCGCGATGAGCGCCAACACGGCGGTCAACATCGCGCTGTTCTTTATCCACCGAGGCTTCCGTTACGTGCCCGTCACCGTGACAGGACTAGCGGTGCTCAACTACTTCCGTTTCCGTTTCTTCCAGAAGGGCCAGCCGGACGTCTCGCAGCCGGCGGAGTGAACCATGACCTATGATCCGTCCAACATCTTCGGCAAAATCCTGCGTGGCGAGATCCCGGCTCATAAGGTCTACGAGGACGAGACCGCGCTGGTGATGATGGACATCTTTCCGCAATCGCGCGGCCACACGCTGATCATCCCAAAGGCGCCGTCACGTAACCTGCTCGATGCCGATCCGGCATCGCTGGCGGCGGTGATACCCTTGGTCCAGCGGGTGGCCAATGCGGTCAAGTCGGCAACAAATGCGGACGGAATTCGCGTGGCGCAGTTCAACGAAGCGCCGGCAGGGCAAACGGTGTTCCACCTGCATTTCCATGTGATCCCCGCTTACGAAGGCGTGGCACTGGGTGCCCATGGCGGCGGCAAGGCGGACGACGCGGAGCTGGCCGCGCTGGCAAAGGCGATTGCCGCGGCGCTCTAGTGCCAGACGCCGCTCTTGGCGGTCAGCGCACCTACGATAGCCATAGTCCCGATGATCATCAGCAGGGTCATTGCCGTTCTCCTTGGACAAGGAGAACACAGCATACGCCGATCCGGTTCGATCACAATTGGTGATCGACCACTAATCCGTTCTTCAGGGTAACGACGCGATCGGCCCGCCGGGCGAGATCGTGGTTGTGCGTTGCGATGAGCGCTGCGGCGCCTTCGTTCTTAATCAGGCCGGCCAGGGCGCCGAAAACGACCTCGCTGGTCTCCGGATCGAGATTACCGGTGGGCTCGTCGGCGAGGATGACCTTGGGGTGATTTGCGGCGGCGCGAGCAATGGCCACACGCTGCTGCTCGCCGCCCGACAGTTCCGCCGGGCGATGGCTGGCCCGCGGGGCGATGCCCAGCAGGTCCAGCAGTTCCATGGAGCGCTTGTCGGCCTCCTGCTGCGACTTGCCGGCGATCAGCTGCGGCATCGAGACGTTTTCCAGTGCGGTGAACTCGGGCAGCAGATGGTGGAACTGGTAGACGTAGCCCACCGTGGAACGCCGGAGTTGGGTACGGCCCCGGTCACCGAGCTTGCTTGTGGGTATGCCAATGATCTCCACCTCGCCGCTCTGGGGGCTCTCAAGCAGGCCCGACAGATGCAACAACGTGGACTTGCCGGCGCCCGATGGGGCGACGAGCGCAACCAGTTCACCGCTCTTGACAGTAAGGTTGGCGGCTTCGAGCACGCTGACGATCTTATCGCCTTGCCCATAATGCCGATGGACATCGGTCAGGACCAGATGCGGCTTACTCATAACGCAGGGCCTCGACCGGGTCATATTGGGCGGCGCGCCAGGCCGGATAGAGCGTGGCAAGGAAGCTGAGCCCGAGGGCCAGGCAGACGACCACCGTCACCTCGACCGGGTCGGTCTTGGATGGCAGTGACGACAGGAAGAAGACTTCCGGCGGGAAGATTGCGACGCCCAGCGTGTTGGACACAAAGGCGCGCAGTGGCTCGGCATTGGCGGCAACGATCAGGCCGAGCCCAGTACCCGCAAGCGTGCCGATAACGCCGATCGTCGTTCCCGTGATCGAGAATATCCGCATGATCGCACCGCGGGTCGCGCCCATGGTGCGCAATACGGCAATGTCGGAACTCTTGTCCTTCACCAGCATGATCAGGCTGGAGATGATGTTGAAGGCAGCGACGAGGATGATCATCGAAAGGATGGTGAACATGACGACACGCTCGACCTGCAAGGCCGAGAAGAACGTCTCGTTGCGCTGCTGCCAATCGGTCAGCACCATGGGACGTGTCGTCGGATCGGCCTGCAGACGCTCGCGCATGAGGCTGGTGGCATCTGGGTCGTCGATGAAGATTTCGGCGGCCGTCGCCTGCCCGACGCGTTCATAGGCAGCTGCGATCTGTTCGTCGGTCAGTGGCGGATCAAGCGGTCCTGGATTTGGCAGTTCCGCGCCTGGCTTCAGGACGTCCTGGAACATCTTGAAATAATCCTGCGCTGGCTCGAGCGGCATGTACATGAAGAAGCTGTCGAACTCGACCATGCCAAGGTCGAAGATGACGTTGACCGGGTAGGACTTGATCTGCGGGGTTGTGCCGAAGGGGGTCATGGCCCCATCCGGGTTGATGATCTGCACCTGGTCGCCCAGGGAGACGCCCAGGGTCTGAGCAAGGCGATAGCCGATGGCCACGCCCCTGCTCGTGTCCCACTGATCCCATCCGCCCTCAATATTAGCTTTGTAGAGGAGGTCGAGCTTCTTGATGTTTTCCTCGTCCATGCCGCGGACGGTGACGCCGGTGGAACTGCCTTTGCCGGACGCCAGCACCTGACCTTCGACGAAGTAGACGGCAAACTTGACGCCGTCGATCTCCTGAAGAGACGCGATCGTTTCCTTGTAGTCGGTAAACTGGCGCTCGATCGGAAAGGCAGTAAAATGGCCGTTGAGGCCGAGAATCTTGGTCAGCAACTCGGCGCGGAAACCGTTCATCACCGACATGACGACAATCAGCGTCGCCACGCCGATAGCGACACCCACCATGGTCAGGCTGGCGATCACCGAGATGAACGCCTCCTTGCGGCGGGCGCGCAGGTAGCGGCCAGCAACAATCCATTCGAAGCGCGAAAAGGCGCGCGTGCCCTTGTTCAGCGCAGGCGCAGCCGTATCGGTCAAATGTCGGTCTTTCTCTGCGGTTCGATCAAGTCCTTGAGGCGCGCGACGGCGGCCGCGATCGGCAGCGTTTCACGCTCGCCGGTTTTGCGATGCTTGATCTCGGCTTCGCCAGAGGCCAGTCCGCGCGGTCCCAGGATGATCTGATAGGGGATGCCGATCAGGTCGGCCGTGGTGAACTTGGCCCCTGCCCCCTGATCACGATCGTCATAGAGCATATCGAGCCCAGCGGCGGTCAACTCGGCATAGAGTGCGTCGCATGCAGCATCGACCTCGGCATTGCCTGCCTTGAGGTTGATCAGCACGGCTTCAAACGGCGCAACGGACACCGGCCACACGATGCCGGCTTCGTCGTGGAACGCCTCGATCAAGGCAGGCACGAGGCGAGTCGGCCCGATCCCGTAAGAGCCCATATGCACGGTGATTTCCTTGCCCTCGGGCCCGGTGACGCTGGCCTTCATGGGCTCGGAATACTTGGTCCCGAAGTAGAAAATATGGCCGACTTCGATGCCACGTGCCGAAACGCGAAATTCTTCTGGCACCGCTGCTTCATACTCGGCCATATCGACCATTTCCTCGGTCGCCGCATAGAGCGAGGTCCAGTCGTCGAACATGGGCTTGAGGTCGTCGCGGAAGTCGGTGTCCTTGCCGGGGATGGCCTTTTCCAGCAGGCGCCGATCGCAGAACACGGCGCTTTCGCCGGTGTCGGCCAGCACGATCCATTCATGGCTGAGATCGCCACCGATGGGACCTGTATCGGCGCGCATCGGAATGGCCGTCAGGCCCATGCGGGCATAGGTGCGGAGGTAGGACGCAAACACGCGCTCATACGCCTTGACCGCATCTTCCTTGGTCAGGTCGAACGAGTAGCCGTCCTTCATCAGGAATTCGCGGCTACGCATGGTGCCGAAGCGCGGACGCACCTCGTCGCGGAACTTCCACTGGATGTGGTAGAGGTTCAGCGGCAAATCCTTGTAGGACTTCACATAGCTGCGGAAGATGTCGGTGATCATCTCCTCATTGGTCGGGCCATAGAGGAATTCGCGCTCGTGGCGATCCTCGATGCGCAGCATTTCCTTGCCGTAGGCGTCGTAGCGACCGGATTCGCGCCACAGATCGGCCGACTGGATGGTCGGCATCAGCAGCTGAATAGCGCCGGCACGGTTCTGCTCTTCCTCGATGATCTTTTGGACCTTCATCAAGACCTTGTACCCGAGCGGCAGCCAGGAATAGAGGCCGGAGGCCTGCTGGCGGATCATTCCGGCGCGCAGCATGAGGCGGTGGGAAACGATCTCGGCTTCCTTGGGAACGTCGCGCAGCACCGGCAAAAAGTATTGGGACAGGCGCATGTGAACTCCGCAAAACAGCCGACGACTCTAGGCATTTCTTGATGCCCACTCAAATCCTACTCGTCCATCCGATGCAAGCATGGAAGGCATGCAGAATCTACGTGACAGGGCCAAATCTTGTTGTTAGGGTCCGTCGCAATAAAGCACAGGCGGTCACAAACCGCCGGACGTCGACAACGTCAAGGGAGGAGCGTTGGCTGCCGCTGTATAGCGTGCCTAAGACCAGCGTATTGTCGAACAAACTTAATTCAGCGGGGCCTTGTGCCCCGCTTTTTTGTTTCTGTCGTCGAACGAAATGACGGAGCCCCAAAATGCCCCAGAGTGCGGCAGATCTGAAACGCATAGCTCACGCGCTGCCCGGCACGACCGAAGCGCCGCATTTCGATCGCGCAGCGTTCAAGGTCGACCGCATCTATGCGACGCTGGCCGCAGATGGGCTAACGGCGAACCTGAAATTCACGCCGGACGAACAGGCGTTCAAGTGCATGCTGGCGCCAACTGTGTTCTCCCCAATCGACAATGCCTGGGAACGCCAGGGCTGGACCACGATAACGCTCGCCGACGCCACCGAGGATGATCTGGCTGCCGCGCTGGCAATGGCGCATGCCCATGCGGTCGGCAAGCCGAAGAAGCGCCGCTAGTAGCGCCCTCCGCAGGTGTCGAGCATGCGGGCGAAATTCTCGCTGCGATCAGCTCCGACGAAATTATAGACGTGCTCACCCAGGGCGACGGTAACCGGGCCAGCGCTTTCGAAGATTGCATTGGCCGCGTCGTTGACCGCGCTCTGTGAACCCCAGGTCATGGCCATTTGCTTGCCGTCCGAATCAAGCATCATGGCGACAATCTCATAACGCGTGTCATCGACGTCCACAGGCACTTCGGCGTTCACCTGGTCGGCAAAAGCCAGTGTGCCTGTGGCGATTTCAAACGTGATGCTGCCTCTATTCGCCAGGTTGCAATTGAAGACGATGACCGCCGTCCCGGTATCGTCCAGCACGCCCGTCGAATGTCCGTCATATTGTCCCGGACCATTGGTCATATAGTCCCACTCGGCCGCAGACGCCTGAACGGCGCCACATGCAAAGGCAACCAGTCCGATGAGGAGGTGAAATCTGCAGCGTACAGGCATTGGCCTAACCGCAGGCGTCGAGTATTGCCCCGAAGGATTCCGAGTAGGCGGCCCCCTCGAAGCGCCACACGCTTTCGTAGTAGTTCAGGACGATGGTGCCATCGTGCGCATAGACGGCCCGCGCGACTTCCCCGATCGCCGCGGTATCACCGTTGGACGACACCACAAGGTTCCCATCCACTGACTCGGCATTGGCCGAAATCGGACCATAGTTCCGACCGGCCACTTCGAACCCAAGTTCGACCGGCACTGTGCTGGAAGGACCTGGCTGATCGATGGCAATCTGGGTGAGGATGGCGCCCGGAAAGGCCTGGCTGCAGAAGAAAGCCAGCTTGGTCTCACCAGTCTGGTCCATGGCTATCGTCCAAAAAACGTCGCCGCTTTCGCTGATGCCAAACTCCCATGACAATGCAGGCGCAGTCGTGAAAACGGTCAGCGCAACGGCTGCCAATGCTGTGGATAGAGCCCGCATATTCACCTCCGAGGTCCGCACGCTAGCATAAGCCAGCCCGGTGGCACCCCATACTCAGGGGGTCAGCGGTTCCAGTAGTGGTGCAGGGTTTCGTTTGTCAGGGCCCAGAACAGCAGTCCCGTGAACAGGATGCCGAGTGCGGTGGCCAAGAGGAGCTTGCGCAGCATGCGTGGTGCAACCGGCGCGCCGGGGTCTGTCCCGGCAGTGACATTGCCGGCCTCGGCCTGGCTTTGGTTGCCGATGGGCAGTACCGCGACAAAGCACAGCCACCAGACGACGAAGAAGACGGCGATGATGGAGCCGATCTGCATGGCTTTTCCTGACGCTGCGATGCGCTTTCAATACGCCCCGAGCCATTCCCGCGAAAGCGGGAATCTCCCTTCATAGTGTCGCAGCCCGAGGGAGATTCCCGCTTTCGCGGGAATCTCCCGTTGGTTGGCTACACCCGGTGGACGAAGACCGAAACGTTCGGCTTGCGGCCCCAGTAGGAATTGACCTCGTTGCGAATGGCCTTGAACAGGGCCGAATTCAGCACCTCGGTGTCGCTGCGGCGCTTGGGCGGCATGGATTTGAGCACGCCGGCAATGGTGTCCTCTACCAGGTCACTCAACGACTCGTCTTCCGTTTCCGGTAGACCCTCGATCACCAGATCCGGGCCTGACACGACCTGCCCACCGCCATTGACGGCAAGGCTGACAACGACGTGGCCACCGAAAGACAGACGACGACGGCCCTTTACGCCCGACTCCTCGGGCGTGCAAAGCACGAGGCCGTCGAGATACAGCTCGCCGGTGCGGACTTCGGCTGGGAAAGCCAGGGGCTCAGGGAACAGGCGCACCAGATCACCATTGCGCGCATCGATGACATTGGCGATGCCTGATTCACGGCCGAGCTTTGCGTGGGCCGTCAGATGCACCGCTTCTCCATGCACGGGCACCAGCACCTCTGGCTTCACCCATTCATAGAGCCGGCGCAGTTCCTCGCGGCGCGGATGGCCGGTGACGTGGACCAGCCCGTCATTCTGCGTGATGACCTCGACGCCCTTGTCGATCAGCATATTCTGGATATCGATGACTTCGCGCTCGTTACCGGGGATGGCCCAGGACGAGAAGATCATGCGGTCGCCAGCGTTGAGATCGATCACTGGATGCTCGCCGCGGGCAATTCGGGCGATGGCGGCGCGGGCTTCGCCCTGGCTGCCGGTGCAGATCAGCACGATCTTGTTGCGGGCAATGGACTTGTAGGCGTCCTGGTCGAGCAGCGGCGGCAGGCCTTCCAGCATGCCCAGTTCGCGGGCGATGCCGGTGATGCGGTGCAGTGAACGGCCCGACATGACGACCTGGCGACCAGCCTTCTCGGCGGCGCGGACGATGGAGATGACGCGGCCCACGTTCGACGCGAAGGTGGTCACGGCAACGCGGTTGGGCGCCTCGGCGATCATCGCGGCGAGATTGGCCGCGACTTCAGCCTCGCTCGGGCTTTCGCCATCCTTGAGTGCGTTGGTCGAGTCGCAGATCAGGGCGAGCGGGGTGGAGCGATCCTCGCCTATCTTCTGCAGGCGGGCGACATCGGTCGGAGCGTTGCCCACTGGCGTGGGATCAAGCTTCCAGTCGCCGGTGTGGAGCACGCGGCCGATCGGCGTGCTGATCAGCAAGGCGTTGGACTCAGGAATCGAGTGAGCGACGTTGATCGCTTCGATGGTGAACGGGCCGATCTCGAATGGCTTGCCCGGACGCATGATGGTGACGTCGACGTTTTCGACGATGCCGTCCCCTGCCCGCTTGGCGGCCAGCATGGCCGCGGTGAAGGGCGTGCAGAAGACCGGCTTTTCAAAGCCGGGCCACAGGTCCAGCACGGCGCCGTAGTGGTCTTCGTGGCTGTGAGTGAGGATCAGCGCCAACACATCGTCGGCGCGTTCCTCGAGGAATTCGGGGTTGGCCATGATCAGCTCGATCCCCGGCAGGTCGGGCCCACCGAAGGTCACCCCGCAATCGACCACGATCCATTTGCGCGAACGCTCCGGGCCGAAGCCGTAGGCGCCCATATTCATGCCAATCTCGCCAACGCCGCCAAGCGGCACGAAGACGAGTTCATCCCTTTGGTTTTTAGCCATGGGTCAGTTCAGTCCTTTCGAGCGCAACGCCGGATCGATCTTTGGTCGCCGGTCGCCTGCGCAATAGTTGTGGTCAGCTTCGGGCGCTGGCCGTTGCCCCAAAGTGCACGTCGCCAGCAGTAATCGCGATGCGACGGTTGTCGTCGGCGCGAACGATCAATCGTCCCTCGTCGTCGATGGTTTCGAAAATGCCGCGCAGCACGTCGCCGTTCTGGTTGACGGCGACAGGCGCGCCAATACCAGCGGCAGCGGCCCGCCAATGCTTGAGTACATCGCCGATGCCCCGGCCATCGGCCCAAAGACCAAAGGTATCGACCCAGGCGTCGCTCAGCGCCTCGAACACAGCCTCGGCGTCACGGGCCACGCCGAGATCAACCAGGCTCGTAGCCGGATAGGGCAACCCCTGGGGCGCTGCAACGGCGTTGACGCCAAAGCCGATGGCGATGGCGTGGCGTCCATCGGGTAGCTTGCTGGCTTCGAGCAGGATGCCAGCCAACTTGGCGCCATCGGCCAACACATCATTGGGCCACTTGAGCGCAATACGGGAGTTGCCACCCACGCCGTCGGCACCGTCGATACCGATCTTGACGATGCCACCAGGAAGGATGGCCGAAAGCGCGCGGTTGAGCGAAACGCCGGCGACGAAGCCCAGCGTTGCTGCCAAAGTGGGGTCGGCCTCGGGTACCATCAAGAGGGTCGCTGCCAAATTGCCGTGGGGGCTTTCCCACTGGCGACCGCGACGGCCCCTGCCCGCTGTCTGTTGGCGCGCGGCAAACCAGAGGCCGCCATGGTCGCCGGCAGCGGCCGCCGCCAGCGCTTCGGAGTTGGTCGAACCTATGGTGTCAAAGCCGCGCAGCCGGTATCCGGCCGCGCGCGCCTTGGGTCCGAGAGAGAAGTCCGTCACCTAGAACAGGCTTCCGGCGGCGGTGTGCGCGTAACTTGCAAGCGGGCTGCCGACCGTGAAGTAGTAGGTCACAACAAGGAAGCCGCTCACCGCCATGATGATGTTGAGCTCGGCCGGCACGACTTCGAACTTGTGCACGGGCTCGTCGAAGTACATCACCTTGACCACGCGCAGGTAGTAAAAGGCGCTAACCGCTGAAGCCAGAACGCCTATGACGGCCAGCACATAAAGCTGGGCATCGATGGCGGCCAGGAAGGCGTGCCACTTGGCGAAGAAGCCGGCCAACGGCGGCATGCCGATCAGCGAGAACATCAGGATCGCCATGATGGCCGCGACGAACGGGCGGTTCTGCGCCGCGCCGGCCAGATCGGAGATGTTCTCGACATAGCCGTTCTCGGTGCGGAACGACAGGAGGCAGGCGAAAAGGCCCACTGTCATCGCGACATAGATGGCCATGTAGATGGCGACACCTTCGACACCGACCTGGGTGCCAGACGACAGGCCGACCAGTGCGAAACCAACGTGGCCGATCGAGGAGTAGGCAATCAGTCGCTTGAGCGACTTCTGGCCGATGGCGGCGAAGGCAGCCAGCACCATGGACGCGATGGACAGGAAGATGACGATCTGCTGCCAGTCATGCGTGATGCCCTGGAAGGTATCCATAACCAGGCGGACCATCAGCGACATCGCCGCCACCTTGGGTGCCGTGGCGAAGAACGCAGTGACTGGGGTCGGAGCGCCTTCATAGACGTCGGGCGTCCACATGTGGAACGGCACGGCGGAAATCTTGAAGGCAACGCCAGCGAGGAGGAACACCACGCCGAAGATCAGGCCAATGGAGCGGCCTTCTGATGCGATAGCAAGAACGATCTCCTGCAGGTTGGTGTGGCCGGTAAATCCATAGACCAGCGAAGCACCGTAGAGCAGCATGCCGGAGCTGAGAGCGCCCAACACGAAATACTTGAGGCCCGCTTCAGTCGCCTTGCTGTCGTCGCGCTTGATGGCGGCGAGCACATAGAGCGACAGCGACTGCAGCTCAAGGCCGACATAGAGGCTCATGAGATCGTTGGCCGACACCATCATCATCATGCCGAGCGTCGCGAGCACGACGAGTATAGCATATTCGAACTTGTGGGTGCCGTTCTCTTCGGCGCGCGGCAACGCCAGCAGTAGCGAGAAGGCCGAACCGCCCAGCACCAGGACCTTCATGTAGCGCGCAAAGCTGTCGGCAATGAATACGCCGTTGAACAGCACGCCATCGGCCGGAGCAAACAGGATCAGCGCGCCGGCAATGAGCAACAGCAGAACAGCGCCGTAGGAGACCAGAAGCGAGCGCTCCTTGTTGATCACTACGCCGACAAGCAGCAACACGATTGCGCCCACGGCCAGGAGCATTTCCGGATAGGCCGGAGCCAGGCTCGCGAAATCGGTAACGTCTGAGTTCACGGGTCTATACTCCTAGTGGGCAGCCGGCGCGGCCGCCGGCTCTTCGGCGGCATGCTCGCCTTCAGCAGCGTGTTCGCCTTCGGCGGCAACAGGTTCAGCGAGAACCAGCGGTGCCCGCGCGTCGGCCAGCGAGACTGCCGGATCAAGCCCAACCGAGGTCGCGTAGTGCGAGACGAGATTGTTGACGGCTGCGGCGGTCGTATCGAGGATCGGCGCCGGATAGAAACCAAAGACGATGGTCAGCACGATCAGCGGATAAAGGATCACCTTCTCGCGCAGATTGAGATCAAGGATGCCCTTGAGGCTGTCCTTGGTCAGTGCGCCAAAGATCACCCGGCGGTAGAGCCAGAGGGCATAGCCAGCCGAGAAGATCACACCGAAAGCGGCGCCGAACGCCACCCAGGTATTGACCTGGAACACGCCGATCATGGTGAGGAACTCGCCGACAAAGCCCGACGTGCCCGGCAGGCCGACGTTGGCCATGGTGAAGACCATGAAGGCAAAGGCATAGCGCGGCATGCGCTCGACCAGGCCGCCATAGGCCTCGATGTCGCGGGTATGCACGCGGTCATAGATGACGCCGACGCAGAGGAAGAGCGCGCCGGAGACGATGCCGTGCGAAATCATCTGGAACATCGCGCCCTGGATGCCCAGGGCGTTGCCGGCGAAGATGCCCATGGTCACGAAGCCCATATGGGCGACGGACGAATAGGCAATCAGCTTCTTGATATCGGTCTGCACCAGGGCGACCAGCGAGGTCACGATGATGGCGGCGACGGAGAGAAAGAAGACGATGTTGGCGAACTGAAGCGAGGCGTCCGGGAACATCGGCAGGCTGAAGCGCAAGAAGCCGTAGCCGCCGAGCTTGAGCAGAATGGCGGCCAGGATCACCGAGCCGGCGGTCGGCGCCTGCACGTGGGCCTCTGGCAGCCAGCGATGGAACGGCCACATCGGCATCTTGACCGCGAGCGAGGCGAAGAATGCCCACCATAGCCAAGGCTGCCAATCCTTGGGGAAATCATGGGTCAGCAGCTTGGAAATGTCGGTGGTGCCGCCATTCCAGTACATGGCCATGATGGCGAGGAGCATCAGGACTGACCCGATGAAGGTATAGAAGAAAAACTTGTAGCTGGCCTGGATGCGCTTGGAGCCGCCCCAGATGCCGATGATCAGGAACATCGGCAGCAGCGTGCCTTCGAAGAACACGTAGAACATCGCCAGATCGAGCGTGGTGAAAACGCCGATCATCAGCGTCTCCAGGATCAGGAATACGATCATGTATTCCTTGACCTTGGTGTCGATGCTTTCCCAGCTGGCCAGGATCGCGAACGGCATCAGCAGCGCCGTCAGTACTACGAACAGCACCGAAATGCCGTCGACACCGACCCGGTAGCCGATGGTGTCGCCGATCCAGGCGTAATTGACCACAAACTGGAAGCCGGCATTGGACGGATCGAACGCGCTCCACATCCAGAGCGACAGCACGAAGGTGACAACCGTCAACGCAAGCGTCAACCAGCGGATGACGTCGAGCGAGGTCTTGGGCGTGAACAGCAGCACGATGGCGCCGACCATGGGCAGCCAGGTGAGGACTGTGAGGATGGTGTTGTCGAAGGTCATCAGATCAGTCCCCCGGCCGCAATGGCCCAGGTCAGCAGTGCCGCAATGCCGATCAGCATGGCGAAGGCATAGTGGTAGACATAACCGGACTGGAGCTTGGTGACCCAGGAGGTCACGTTTTGCACCCGGCGGCCGAGGCCCTCGGTGATCTTTTCGTCGATCAGCCAGTCATCGAAGCCCTTCCAGAAGGCGCGTCCGATCCACAGAGCCGGCTTGACGAAGATCGCGTTGTAGAGCTCGTCGAAGTACCACTTGTTGAGCAAGAACTGGTAGAGGCCCGGATTCTGGGCCGCCAGTTTGCCCGGCAGGTTCGGACGGCGGATGTACATGAAATAGGCGACGCCTGCACCGACGAGCATCGAGATGGTGGCGCTCCACTTGACCCAAAGCGGGACGTGATGGGCCGCTTCGATGATCTCGTGGTCGACGACCAGTGAACCGGCGAAGAAGTGCTCGATGTGCTGCACATCGTGGAAAAACATGCCGTAGAACACCGCACCCGCCAGGACCGCACCGACAGCCAGCACATAGAGCGGAATCTGCATGACGCGCGGCGGCTCGTGGGCATGGTCGTATGCCGAACCATGGTGGTGGTCGTCATGGCCATGATCATCATGCGTGTGGTCGTCATGCGCATGGGCAGCGTGGTCATCGTGAGCGTGATCGTCGTGGCCATGCCCAGCCGGACGCGGCGTGCCGTGGAACGTAAGGTGGATCAGGCGCCAGGAGTAGAAGCTGGTGAACAGAGCGGCGATGACCAGCGACCAGAAGGCGAAGGTGCCTGCATTGCCGCCGACGGCATAGGCCGCCTCAATGATCGAGTCCTTGGAGAAGAAGCCAGCGAAACCGAGGAATTCCGAGCCCGGAATGCCAACGCCGGTCAGCGCCAGCGTGCCGATGATCATCATCGCATAGGTCACGGGGATCTTGTGGCGGAGGCCGCCCATGTTCCGCATGTCCTGCTCATGGTGCATGGCGTGGATCACCGCGCCAGCGCCTAGGAACAGCAGCGCCTTGAAGAAGGCGTGGGTAAACAGGTGGAAGATACCGGCGGAATAGGCCCCTGCCCCGAGCGCCACGAACATGTAGCCGAGCTGCGAGCAGGTCGAATAGGCGATGACGCGCTTGATGTCGTTTTGCACGAGGCCAACGGTTGCCGCGAAAAAGGCAGTTATTGTTCCGATGACCAGCACGAAGGTCATGGCCGTCGGTGAGGTCTCGAACAGCGGTGACAGGCGGGCGACCATGAAGACGCCGGCCGTCACCATGGTCGCGGCATGGATCAGCGCTGACACGGGTGTCGGGCCTTCCATGGCGTCCGGCAGCCAGGTGTGGAGCAGGAACTGCGCCGACTTGCCCATGGCACCCATGAAGAGCAGCAGGCAGATCACGGTCATGGCGTCGAGCTGCCAGCCCAGGAACTGCATGATCGGCAGGCCGGTGGTAGCAAACTCTCCTGCCGCATGGAATGCGCCGTCGAAGTCAGCATGGCCGAGTACCATGAAGGCGCCGAAGATGCCGAGGGCAAAGCCGAAGTCGCCGACGCGGTTGACGATGAAAGCCTTCATTGCAGCCGCGGTGGCGGATGGCTTGGTGTACCAGAAACCGATCAGCAGGTAGGACGCCAGGCCCACGCCTTCCCAGCCGAAGAACATCTGCAGGAAGTTGTCGGCCGTCACCAGCATCAGCATGGCGAAGGTGAAGAGCGAGAGATAGGCGAAAAAGCGGTTGCGATGCGGATCGTCGGCCATGTAGCCGATCGAATAGACGTGAACCAGAGCCGACACGGTGTTGACCACGACCAGCATGATGGCGGTCAGCGTATCGACACGCAGGATCCAGCGCAGATCCACGTCGCCGACCTGGATCCAGCGCATGACTTCAACCTTGAGCACGGCAGTGTGGCCGTCCGTCTCGGCGCCAACCAACCCGCCGCCAAAGGCAACCGGCAGGAAGACGACCCAGCTCAGCACAGCCGCGATCAGCAGCAGCCCTGTGGTCAGGTACTCACTTGGGCGGTGCCCGATGGTGCGGCCCAGGAGGCCCGCAATCAGCGCGCCGATAAGGGGCAGGAAAACAATCGCCTGAATCATAGCGGTGGTTCTTAGCCCTTCATCATGTTGACGTCTTCAACCGCGATCGAGCCGCGGTTGCGGTAGAAAATAACCAGGATGGCGAGGCCGATGGCGGCCTCAGCCGCAGCCACCGTGAGGATCAGCAGCGCGAATACCTGCCCTTGCAGGTCATTGAGCTGCGCGCTGAAGGCCACGAAATTGAGGTTCACGGCAAGCAGGATCAGCTCGACCGACATCAGGATGACGATGACGTTCTTGCGGTTGATGAAGATGCCGAACACGCCCAGCGTGAACAGAATTGCGGCTACGGTCAGGTAGTGACCGAGCCCGATACCCAAGCCCATGTTTGCCTCCTACAGCCCTTGCCCGCTCTTGACCTTGACGACTTCCAGCGTTTGCTCCGGCCGACGTGCGACCTGCGCATAAGTATCCTGGCGCTTCACATTCGGCTTATGGCGCAAAGTCAGCACGATGGCGCCGATCATGGCGACCAGCAGCACTGCCGCAGCGCCCTGGAACAGGAACACATAGCGCGTATACAGCACCTGCCCGAGCGCGCGGATGTTGTCCACGCTGCCATCGATGGGCAGAGCCGCACCGCCTGCAACCTCGGGCGACACCACGAAGCTGCCAGCGACCAGCAACAGTTCGAGGAGCAGCACAATGCCGACAATGGCGCCAATCGGCGCGTATTGCAGGAAGCCGGACCGCAGCGAGGCAAAGTCGACGTCGAGCATCATCACGACGAACAGGAACAGCACCGCCACGGCGCCCACATAGACGACGATAAGGATGAGCGCGAGGAACTCGGCGCCGGCCAACATGAACAGACCCGAGGCGTTAAAGAACGTCAGGATCAGGAACAGCACGGCATGCACGGGGTTCCTGGACGAAATCACCATGAAGGCCGAGGCCACGGCGATGGCCGAGAACAGGTAGAAGAAGAACAGTGGAAGGGTCATGCTCTTCCCTCTCAGCGATACGGTGCGTCGGCGGACAGGTTGGCAGCGATTTCGCGCTCCCAGCGGTCGCCATTGGCGAGCAGCTTCTCCTTGGAGAAGTAGAGCTCTTCGCGCGTTTCGGTGGCGAATTCGAAGTTCGGGCCTTCTACGATGGCGTCGACCGGGCAAGCTTCCTGGCAGAAGCCGCAATAGATGCACTTCACCATGTCGATGTCGTAGCGCACCGTGCGGCGAGTGCCGTCATTCTGGCGCGGGCCGGCTTCGATGGTGATGGCCTGGGCGGGACAGATGGCCTCACACAGCTTGCAAGCGATGCAGCGCTCTTCGCCGTTTGGATAGCGACGCAAAGCGTGCTCACCACGGAAGCGTGGCGACACATGGCCCTTTTCGAAGGGATAGTTGATCGTCGGCTTGGCGGTGAAGAAATACCGCATGGTCAGGAAGAAGGCTTTCACCAGCTCCGTGAGCAGCAGCGTATTGACGAACTGGGCGGCGCGCATCAGGCCATCCCTCCATGCCAGCCCCAGCCCGTAAGCTGGAGGACGAAAGCAACAATGACGACCATCAGAAGCGACAGCGGCAGAAAGAGCTTCCAGCCGATCTTCATGAGTTGGTCGTAGCGGTAGCGCGGTACGATGGCCTTGGCCATGGCGAACATGAAGAACACCGCGGAAACCTTGAGTACGAACCACACCACACCTGGGATCCAGGTGAAGGGCGGCAGGTCGATCGGCGAGGTCCAGCCACCCAGGAACAAGATGGTGGTCATGGCGCACATCAGGAGGATCGAGATGTACTCGCCCAGCATGAACAGCATGTAGGGCGTGGCCGAATATTCGGTCATGAAACCGGCAACGAGTTCGGATTCACCTTCCGCCAGATCGAAGGGCGGGCGGTTCGTCTCGGCGAGGGCCGATATGTAGAACACCACGAACATCGGGAACAGCGGCAGCCAGAACCAGTTGAGGAAGGTCAGCTGCGGCAGGCCGATCATGTGGGCCAGGCCCATTTCGTACTGCGCGAGGATGATGTCGTTGAGGTTCAGCGACCCGACGCACAGCAGCACCGTGATGATCACCAGGCCAATGGAGACTTCGTAGGACACCATCTGCGCGGCAGCGCGGAGCGAGCCGAGGAACGGATATTTGGAGTTGGACGCCCAGCCGCCGATGATGACGCCGTAGACGCCGAGTGACGAGATTGCGAGCAGGTAGAGTATGCCGACATTGATGTTGGCGATGGCGAGGCCAGCACCGACAGGCACAATAGCCCAACCGGCGAGCGCCAGTGTCGCTGTGATCAGCGGCGCCGCAAGGAACAGAATCTTGTCGGCGCCGCCGGGGATGACCGGCTCCTTGAGCGCAAACTTGATCAGGTCGGCAAAGCTCTGCAGCAAGCCAAAGGGACCGACGACGTTCGGACCACGGCGCAGCTGCACGGCCGCCCATATCTTGCGATCGGCCAGCAGGATGAAGGCCGTGAAGACCAGCAGCGCGACAAGCAGCAGCAGTGCCTTGTAGACAAAACCAACCTGCACACCCCAGCCGAGGACCGGGATGCCGAGCAGGTAGTCGAGTGCGGAGAGTACGAAGTCCATTATGCTCCCTACTCCGCAGCTTGCTTGAGGCCAGCGGCCGTCGCAGCGCATTCGCCCATGACGGCGGAGGCGCGGGCGATCGGATTGCTGAGATAGAATTCGGAAACCGGCAGAACGAATTTAGCCGACTTGGTCTTGATGGCGGCCTTGGCGAGCTTGGCCACATCAGCCACCGAACCCGAAGCGATCTGGTCGATACGAGCCAGATGTGGGAATTCGGCGTAGATAGCGGCGCGCAGCTGGTTCAGAGAGTTGAACGGCAACGGTTTGCCCATTGCGCCAGACAGAGCGCGGATGATGGCCCAGTCTTCCTTGGCATCACCCGGCGGGAACACAGCGCGGCTGGTCACCTGCACGCGGCCCTCGGTATTGACGTAGGTCGCCGACTTTTCGGTATAGGTCGCACCCGGCAGGATGACATCGGCGCGGTGTGCGCCTTTGTCGCCGTGGCTGCCGATATAGACCACGAACGCCTTGCCCATGGCAGCGGTGTCGTACTCGTCGGCACCAAGCAGGAAGAGCACGTCGAGTTCGCCTTTGCCGGCCAGCGCAATCTGGTCGGCCGAGCAGACGCCACCGTCATGCGGCACGAAGCCGATGTCGATGCCGCCGACGCGGCTGGCAGCGTTGTGCAGCAGCGCAAAGCCATTCCAGCCTTCGGCGACATTGGCGCCGGTGGCCAGCTTGGAGGCGAGAGCGATCACGTCGCGGCCCGCCTGCTTGCCCAGAGCTGCATGCGAAACGGCGCCTTCGCCGACGATGATCAGCGGGTTCTTGGCATTGCCGAGGATCTCGGCAAACGAGCCCTTGCCGGCGGCCAGGTCGGCCAGCGACTCGAAGCCTTCGCCCAGGTAGCTATAGGCGTAGGTCAGGTCTGCCTGTTCGCCGATGACAGCGATCGGGGTGTTCCTGGCGCGCCACACCTTGCGGATGCGGGCGTTGATCAGCGCGGCTTCGTTGCGGGGATTGGCGCCGATGATGACGATGGCGTCAGCCTGTTCGATGCCGGCAATGGTTGGATTGAACAGATAGGCCGAGCGCGGCATGGACGGATCAATGCCCGACATGGCCGGACGAACGTCGGTCATGCCCGAGCCAACAGAGGTCAGCAGCGCCTTGAGCGCATACATCTCTTCGACACCGGCCAGGTCGCCAGCGATCGCGCCGACCTTGTTGCCGGCTTTCTTGATGCGCGCGGCGACGGCAGCCAGAGCCTCGTCCCACGACGTTGCCTGCAACTTGCCGGACTTGCGCACATAGGGGCGATCGAGCCGCTGGCTCTTGAGACCGTCCCAGATGAAGCGGGTCTTGTCGGAAATCCACTCCTCGTTGATGGCTTCGTTGATGCGCGGCAGGATGCGCATCACTTCGCGACCACGGCTGTCAACGCGGATGTTCGATCCGACGGCATCCATCACGTCGATGGACTCGGTCTTGATCAGTTCCCACGGACGGGCGTTGAACGCATAGGGCTTGCTCGTCAGCGCGCCGACCGGGCAGAGGTCGATGACGTTGCCCTGCAGCTCGCTGGTCAGCGCCTGCTCGAGATAGGTGGTGATCTCGGCATCCTCGCCTCGGCCCAGCAGACCCATTTCTGCAATGCCGGCGACTTCCGTGGTGAAGCGGACGCAACGCGTGCAGTGGATGCAGCGGTTCATCGAGGTCTTGACCAGCGGGCCAATATACTTGTCCTCGACGGCGCGCTTGTTCTCGGCAAAGCGGTTCTTGTCCACGCCATAGGCCATGGCCTGGTCCTGTAGATCGCACTCGCCGCCCTGATCGCAGATCGGGCAATCGAGCGGATGGTTGATCAGCAGGAATTCCATCACGCCTTCGCGGGCCTTCTTGACCATCGGCGTGTTGGTGAACATTTCGGGCGGCTCGCCATTGGGGCCGGGACGCAGGTCCTTGACCGACATGGCGCAGCTTGCCTGCGGCTTGGGCGGACCACCTTTGACCTCGACAAGGCACATGCGGCAATTGCCGGCGACCGACAGGCGCTCGTGATAGCAGAAGCGCGGGATTTCAGCGCCAGCGGCCTCAGCCGCCTGCATCAGCGTGTAGTAGTCCGGAACCTCGACGAGTACGCCGTCGACTTTGATATTTGCCATGTCCCTACTCCGCCGCGATCGACGGTACGGCGCCGTCGGAGGTGGACGAATATGTGTACTGGTCGATGCGTTCTTCGATGACGTGGCGGAAGTTGCGGATCAGGCCCTGGATCGGCCAGGCCGCAGCGTCGCCGAGGGCGCAGATGGTATGGCCTTCGATCTGCTTGGTCACTTCGAACAGCATGTCGATTTCGCGCTTCTGGGCGCGGCCTTCGACCATGCGTTCCATGACGCGCATCATCCAGCCGGTGCCTTCGCGGCATGGCGTGCACTGGCCGCAGCTCTCATGCTTGTAGAATGCCGAGAGGCGCCAGATGGCCTTGATGATGTCGGTCTGCTTGTCCATGACGATCACGGCGGCGGTTCCGAGTGAAGACCCCACTTCACGAAGTCCGTCGAAGTCCATGACCGCATTGCGGATCTTGGCTCCGGGCACGCAAGGGACAGACGCACCGCCAGGGATAACGGCTAGCAGGTTGTCCCAGCCGCCGCGGATGCCGCCGCAATGCTTCTCGATGATCTCTTCGAAGGTGACGCCCATGGCCTCTTCGAAGGTCGCAGGCTTGTTCACGTGGCCAGAGACGCACATCAGCTTGGTGCCGGTATTGTTGGCACGACCGATGGAAGCGAACCAGGCGCCCGAGCGGCGCAGGATTTCCGGGACAACGGCGATCGACTCGACGTTGTTGACGGTGGTCGGGTTGCCGTAGACGCCCATGCCGGCCGGGAATGGCGGCTTGAGGCGCGGCTGGCCCTTCTTGCCTTCAAGCGATTCCATCAGCGCGGTTTCTTCGCCGCAGATGTAAGCGCCGGCGCCGTGGTGGACGATAATGTCCAGGTCCCAACCGTGGATATTGTCCTTGCCGATCAGCTTGGCGTCGTAGGCTTCCTGCACCGCGTGCTCAAGATGCTGGCGCTCACGGATGAATTCACCGCGCACATAGATGAAGGCGAGGTGCGCATCCATGGCGCGGGCAGCCAGGAGGCAGCCCTCGACCAGGTGGTGCGGATCATGGCGCAGGATGTCGCGGTCCTTGCAAGTGCCGGGCTCAGATTCGTCGGCGTTGACTAGCAGGTAATGCGGGCGGCCGTCGTTGACCTTGGGCATGAAGGTCCACTTGAGTGCCGTCGGGAAACCGGCGCCACCACGGCCACGAAGGCCGGAGGCTTTGACTTCGTTGGTGATCCAGTCGCGACCAGAATCGATGAACTCACGCGTGCCAGCCCAAGCGCCGCGTTCCCGCGCGCCAGCCAGCGTCCAGTCGTGGTGACCATAGAGGTTGGTAAAAATGCGATCTTTGTCAGCGAGCATTACGTATTCCGCCCCACAACTCTCGTCCAGATCACGACGCCGATAACAGCGGCGATCGCGCTCAAAATCCATTGCGGCGCAGCTGGAACCAGCCATGCCGCCAGGAAAAACACCACGATAAAGCAGACCGCAACAATCACTGCACCAACGACATAGTCTTTGACGGTAAGCTTGCTGCGATCCAGTGCCATTTATCGGGGATCCTTCCCAAACACCTTGCGATATTCGTCAACACCGCCGCGTGCGAGCACGTCGGCTTGCTGCAACCAGTTGTCCCGAGCCACGCGGCCCTTGAAGTTCAGAGAGCCCTCGACCTGGTCGATCTGCTCGGGCGTAAGCGCTGCAACCTGGCTCCACTTGGTGATGCCAAGAGCATTGAGGCGGCCTTCGAGCACGGGACCGACGCCTGAGATCAACTTGAGGTCGTCCGGGGCACCAGCGGGGGCGGCAAACAGCGGAGCTGCGCCACCCTTTTCGGCCGTTGGCACAACTTCAGCCGGATTGGCCTTGGGCGCGATGATCGTGCGGGTCTTCTTGGTACCGGCCGCTGCGGCGCCATCGGCGGCAGCTTCAGTCGTTGCCTTGCCTGGCGCTTTGCCACCATCGACCTTGGCCGCATCGGTCTCGGCACCCGTTGCGCCTTCGCGCATCGCCTTGTTCGGCTTGCCATTGGCCTTGGCAGAAGCGCTGGCAGCCTTGCGCTCGCCTTCAGCCTTGGCCTCGGATACCTTGGCACTGGCAGGAGTACCCTTGAGCGCAGGAGCGTTTTCTTCGGCAACGTCCTTGGGCTTGCCTGCCGTGGTCGGAGCAGCGGGTGCTGCAGCGGTCGGCGCCGGTGCAGCGGCTGGCGCTGGGGGAGCAGCCTCCGGCGGTGGAGCCGGTGGAATGAACTTCTCCCGCTTGGCAGTCGGCTTTTCGAGCAGCGTGGTCTGGCCACCTTCGGCTGACGAATGCAGGCGCGCGATTTGCGGGCCCGGCTTGATGGTGTCGCCCTTGCCGGCGTGGAAGGCGTCGACGATTTCTTCGAAGCGCTCGGGCGTGAGGTCTTCGTAGGTGTCGTGGTAGATCGTCACCATCGGCGCGTTGACACAGGCGCCGGCGCATTCGACCTCTTCCCAGCTCATCGTGCCATCGGCATTGAGGTGGTGCGGGTCGTGGTGGATCTTGGACTTGCAGATGTCGATCAGCGCTTCCGCACCGCGCAGCTGGCACGGTGTCGTGCCGCAAACTTGAATATGCGCGTGCTTGCCAACCGGCTGCAGCTGAAACTGCGTGTAGAACGTCGCGACTTCCAGCACGCGGATATAAGCCATGCCGAGCATATCGGCGATGGACTCGATCGTGGCGCGGCTGACCCAGCCGTCCTGATCCTGCGCCCGCATGAGCAGCGGAATAACAGCAGATTGCTGACGGCCGGCCGGGTAAAGCCCGATCTTCCATTCCGCCCACTTGGCGTTTTCAGCACTGAACGCGAACTGGGCCGGTTGAACCGACTCGTCCGCAAGGCGACGCGAAACCATTAGCGGTCAACCTCTCCGAACACGATATCGAGCGAACCAAGGATGGCCGAGACGTCAGCCAGCATGTGGCCGCGACACAGGAAATCCATGGCCGACAAATGCGCAAAACCCGGCGCACGAATCTTGCAGCGGTAGGGCTTATTGGTGCCGTCGCTGACCAGATAGACGCCGAATTCGCCCTTGGGGGCTTCCACAGCGGCATAGACTTCGCCGGCCGGAACCTTGAAGCCCTCGGTGTAAAGCTTGAAGTGATGGATCAGGGCTTCCATCGACTTCTTCATTTCGCCGCGCTTGGGCGGAACGACCTTGCCGTCGAGCGAGGACACCGGGCCCTTGCCATCGGCGGCGTTCAGCTTGTCCACACACTGCTTCATGATACGCGTCGACTGGCGCATCTCTTCCATGCGGATGAGATAACGGTCGAAGCAGTCGCCGTTCTTGCCAATCGGAATGTCGAAATCCATCTCGGCATAGCATTCGTAAGGCTGGCTCTTGCGCAGGTCCCAGGCAGCGCCAGAACCACGCACCATCACGCCCGAAAAACCCATGTTCCAGGCGTCTTCCAGCTTCACCACGCCAATATCGACGTTACGCTGCTTGAAGATGCGGTTCTCGGTCAGCAGGCTGTCAATGTCAGCCAGGGCCTTCGGGAACGTCTCGCAAAAGGTCTCGATGTCGTCGATCAGCGCCTGCGGAAGGTCCTGATGGACACCGCCCGGGCGGAAATAGGCCGCGTGCATACGGGAGCCAGAAGCGCGCTCGTAGAAGATCATCAGCTTTTCGCGCTGCTCGAAACCCCACAGAGGCGGGGTGAGCGCGCCGACGTCCATGGCCTGGGTGGTCACGTTCATCAGGTGCGCCAGCAGACGCCCGATTTCGCAGTAGAGGACGCGAATCAGTTGGCCACGGCGCGGCACACTAATGCCCAGCAACTTCTCTGCGGCGAGGCAGAAAGCATGCTCCTGATTCATCGGCGCGACATAGTCGAGACGATCGAAATAGGGCATGGCCTGAAGATAGGTCTTGGACTCGATCAGCTTCTCCGTGCCACGATGCAGCAAGCCGATATGCGGATCGACACGCTCGACGATTTCACCGTCGAGCTCGAGAATCAGACGCAGCACACCGTGGGCAGACGGGTGGACCGGACCAAAATTGATCGTGAAGTTGCGGACGTTTGCTTCAGCGACGCTCATTGTTTCGCCTTCTCGTCACCGGGCAGCACGTAGTCAGTACCCTCCCAAGGCGACAAATAGTCAAAGGTGCGGAATTCCTGCATCAGCCGCACGGGCTCATAAACGACCCGCTTGCGCTCTTCATCGTAGCGAACCTGGACGAAGCCGGTGACCGGGAAGTCCTTGCGCAGCGGATGGCCATCAAAGCCGTAGTCGGTCAGGATACGGCGCAGGTCGGCGTGGCCGGAGAACAGTACACCGTAGAGGTCATAGGTCTCGCGCTCGAACCAGTCGGCGCCACGGAAGACGCCGGTGATGCTTGGCACTGGGTTCACGTCATCAGCCGAGAGCTTGACGCGGACACGCTGGTTCAGGTGCGGACTCATGAAATGGTAGACCACATCGAAACGCTCATCGCGCTCTGGGTAATCGGCGCCGCAAACGTCGACGAAAGCGATGAACCGGCATTTCGGATCGTCGCGCAAGAAGGTCGCCACGGAAACGATCGAATCGCGTTCCACGGTCATGGTCAGTTCGCCGAAAGCGACTTCCTGGGAAATAACCGCAGCGCCCAGAGCGCCAGCAATGTGCTGGCCAAGGTCCACAAGCGGATCAACCTGGATGGCATCATCCATAATGAGCGATCCCTATCGTTCTATGGTGCCGGTGCGGCGGATCTTCTTTTGCAGCAACAAGATGCCGTAGAGAAGCGCTTCGGCGGTCGGGGGGCAGCCGGGGACATAGACATCCACCGGCAGCACGCGGTCACATCCGCGCACGACCGAGTAAGAATAATGGTAGTAGCCGCCACCATTGGCACAGCTGCCCATGGAGATGACATAGCGGGGCTCGGGCATCTGGTCGTAGACCTTGCGCAGCGCCGGCGCCATCTTGTTGGTCAGCGTGCCGGCGACGATCAGCACGTCCGACTGGCGCGGCGAAGCGCGCGGCGCGGTGCCGAACCGCTCGATATCGTAGCGCGGCATCGACATCTGCATCATCTCGACGGCGCAACAGGCAAGGCCTGTCTGCATCCACATCAGCGAACCGGTACGCGCCCAGTTCACCAACTGCGAGACGGTAGAGACGAGGAAACCCTTGTCAGCCAGTTCGTCGGTCACGTCGGTGAAGAACGGATCGGCGGCGCCGGCGGCCTTGTTGGTACGCGGATCGATCATACCCGTGGGGTGTGGCGCGACCAGCGTATTGGTGTCGCTCAATCCCATTCCAAAGCCCCCTTCCGCCACTCGTAGATAAAGCCAACCGTCAGCACGCCCAAGAAGATCATCATCGACCAGAATCCGAACCAGCCGACATCGCGGAAGGCCACAGCCCAGGGGAAGAGAAATGCCACTTCAAGGTCGAAGATGATGAAGAGAATCGACACAAGATAGAATCGCACGTCGAACTTCATGCGGGCATCGTCAAAGGCATCAAAACCGGCTTCGAAGGCCGAGACCTTTTCGGGGTCCGGGTTCTTCACGGCGACGAGAAATGGAACAACCAGCAGAGCCAGTCCGATAACGGCCGAAAGGCCGATGAAAAGGACAATTGGCAGATATTCGCTGAGCAAATCAGTCATGCGGCAGCCTGTGTTCTAGACCGGTCCGGGCGACCGGCGCCGCGAGAGTTCTACAGGCAATTGGGGCGAGCGAACCGACACGACAGTTGATGGCTTGGGCTTAGACCTTTGGCTATCCGGTTTCAAGGGAAAGAAAATATGAGCAAAATCATCATATATAGAAGTTGCCATAAGCGAGAATGGCCGTGCTGCATCGGGGATTTTCAGGGCAAGCCGTTGCGCCGAAAACGTTGCTCCAGAAATGGCGAGCGGAGGCAGAATCAATCGGTACAAAACAAAAAGGCTCCGCCATGGCGGAGCCCTTTGAACCAAAACGGCGAACCACTACTGTGGTTCGCCGAATTGGGTTTGCAAGACGCTGGGTCGAGAGGGCGGTTTACCGCCCTGCCCGATTGCAAATCTTAGAAGTGGTAGAACACGCCGACGGTGGCCTTGGCGGCTTCGAAGAAGTCGTCGCCACCGGTGAAGTCGCCCTGGCCAACGATTTCACCGCGAACGGTGATCGCGTCGGTCACTGCGAATTCAACACCACCACCGAGCTGGTAGATGCTGTTGCTTGCGCCGCCGGTCGACTGAACGCCAACGCCGCCCAGGGCGTAAACGAGAACCTGGTCGGTTACGATGGCACCTGCGCGCAGGTTGGCGAAGAATTCGCCGGTCGAGAAGCCGTTGAACCAGATGTAGTCGCCAGTGACTTCAACACCGACCAGGAACGGGTCGGCCGGAACGAAGTTCACGCCGACGGCGCCACCGATAACACCACCGGTGATGGCCGGACCAGCAGCAATGCCGCCATAAGCAGCGGTGCCGACGAACTGGCCGCCGAGACGCACACCAGCATAGAGACCTTCCCAATCGAAGCCGGCAGCTTCGTAGATCGGAACGGGGGTCGTTGGGATGATCAGGTCAGCAGCCTGAGCACCACCGGCGAGCAGCGCGGCAGCAGCCACACCGAGAGAAAGCGAACGTACAAACATATCTTGCACTCCCATAGAGTTAACCGTAGTCGACCGACTAGATGCATCACCTCAACGCGCGTGACAACCCTTCAGTTACGCAAATTAGGCAGTGCGGATAACGTTAGGTGACCATTCCGGGGCTGGTGTTGCACCAATGCCGCGATTTTGGCCCAGTTTGATACAAATGCCACTAATCGGTCCCTCAAAAGGGGCGACGAGGTGTCGCAATCTGGACCTGACCGAGTCGTGCCGTCAAGCGATTGTGGCGGCGCAGGAAACAAAAAAACGGCCCCGCGAGCGAGGCCGTTCTCCTGGTCGGCGATTCGATTTCTAGAAGTGGAAGTTTGCGCCCACGGTCACCTGGTCCTTGGCATTACCGCCGGTGAGAGGGAAGGCGTGGAGATACTGCGCCTCAATCGAGATGTTATCAGTTACGGCCACTTCGATGCCACCGCCGAGCAGCGCGTCCTGCTCATCCGGTAGGCCCAGGTCGATGCCGTAACCGCCAGCGGCATAGACCAGTACATCATCGGTAACGACCAGGCCGGCGCGGCCAAGAATCTGGCCATAGCTGGTGTTGCCAACATCGCCGGTCAGGCCATGCACGGCCACTTCTGCACCGAGGAGGTAAAAATCGAACTGGGCATTCACGCCTGCCTGGATACCCAGACCGTACTGGGTTCCGCCTACCGCGCTGGATTGTGCCTCACCGTAGAAACCCGCATAGAAGCCGCTCCAATCAAAACCCGGCTCCTCATAGACGGGCATCTCGACGGGCGTGCTGGTCGGCACGGTGATCAGGTCCGCCGCGAACGCGGTCCCCATGGTCAGAGTTGTGGCAAGCGCCGATAGCGCCAGTTTGTTGAACATGCTCATCGCCGTTCTCCTTACTACTAGTGGACCGTCTGAGCTGGAAACGCCGGGATTGTGTGGCGGTTCCGGTCAGGGTCGTTGAGGCGATTCCCCGTAGGCGACCCGATAAAGCCGGGCTTCGGAAATAGCCGACATGCCACGTTTGCTGGAGTGAGCCGGCGAAAACCGGTCCCTCAGGGGGCGAAAATAGGGCACCAGTCGAGCGTTGCAGATGTGTCACAGGCGGGCGTCAGTCGGCCCGCCTGTGCAAGCCTTTGCCCGCTACAGGGCGCCAACGAGCACCGGTTCGTCGCGATAGGCGTCGGGAAAAATTGCTTTCAACGCAGCGATCTTGGGCAGGTCATGGACCACGATGTAGGGCCAGGTCGGGTTGAGGGTCAGGAAGTCCTGATGATATTGCTCAGCTGCGTAGAAGGCCTGGAAGGGCTCGATTGTCGTAACGATCGGTCCTTCAAACAGGTCGGCCGCGTCGAGCTCAGCAATGTAGGCCTCTGCGTACTCACCCTGCTCCGGAGTCACCGGGAAAATGGTCGAACGATACTGCGTGCCGCGATCTGGCCCCTGATAGTTCAGCTGCGTTGGGTTGTGGGCGACCGAAAAGTAGATCTGCAACAGCTCGCCATAGCTCACAACCGATGGGTCATAGGTCACTTCGACGGCCTCGGCATGGCCGGTGGTGCCGCTGCCGGTCAGCTCATAGGTCGCGGTTTCGGCGGCGCCGCCAGAATATCCAGAGACCGCGCGGGTCACGCCCTTGACGTGCTGAAATACGCCCTGCACGCCCCAGAAACAGCCGCCGGCGAAAACCGCTGTGGCGGTGGTGCCGGTTTCCGAGAAGGCTTTGGTCGGTGCAGGAATGACAACCGGCGCTTCCTGCGCAGTGATGGGCTGATTCCATAGCGCGAAGGCCAGTGCGGGCAGGATAAGCAGGGAGGCCAGTGCGGCGCGCCGGGCCAGCGGACGGCGTATAGCAATAGTGCGGGAAATAGACATGAGAGCGAACCTTGGTTTGAGCAATCTGCTCGTCAGTTCGCTCTATATGCTCCCAAGGTTACGTCAGATCAGCCGTTTCACGGCGAAATGAACCGACACCGTCTTGAGCAATGTGGAACGGGTGGCACGAGAGGCGTTGTCCGACCCCGCACCACCGGCGCAAAAATGACCCGGCCAGTCGTCCGACGGGCAACGGCAGCGCGTGGCCATTGTGCGCGCCATTTGCATGGATCCGAAGGTATGCTGTTCGACCATCCGACTTCGGCACTTGACGGTCAAGGAGGTGCTGGAGACAATGATACCACTGGCCGAGGTCGGAAAGACCATGATCGTCACTCATGACATGGGCTTTGTCCGGCGCGTCACGGACCATGTGGTGTTCATGGATGCCGGTCGAATTGTAGAATCCGCGCCACCGCCTATGACCTGTGCCTTCGATGGGGAATGCAGATGGGTCGCTGGTGCACCGGGTCAAGGATAATCTCGGCATCGACACTGAAGACTTCGGCAATGAGGTCTGAGCGCATCATCGCTTCCGGAGCGCCGCGCTCGCGCACCTTGCCGTTGGCGACGAAGACCAGTTGGTCTGCATAGCGCGCGGCAAGGTTGAGATCGTGCAGCACTAGGACAATTGTGCGCCCCTGCTCCCTGTTGAGCCGGGTCACCAGGTCGAGGCAATCAAGCTGATGGGCCATATCGAGGTGATTGACCGGCTCATCGAGGCAGATCGTGTCGGTCTCCTGCGCCAGCACCATGGCGATCCAGGCGCGCTGCAACTGCCCACCCGAGAGTGAGCCGATGCGCCGCTGCCGCATCGTATCAACGCCGGTTCCCGCCATGGCTGCAGCGACCGCCGCATCGTCGCCCGCACTCCAGGGTTGCAGCATGGCCTGATGGGGATAGCGTCCCAAGCGCACCAGTTCTTCCACCGTCATGTCCGGCGGCGCACTGGGGCTTTGCGCGAGGAGGCCGATCCTGCGACCCAGCGCCTTGCCGTTGAATTTTGAGATGTCCTCGGCGTCGAGCAGCACCTGTCCCGATTGCGGCGCATGCAGCCGCCTGATGGCGCGCAGCAAGGTCGACTTCCCGCAACCATTGGGCCCGGCCAGCACTGTAATCTGTCCCTTGGGAATGGGGAGGCTCAGCGCGTCCAGCACCACATCGCTGCCATAGGCAAGGGTCAGAGCTTTGACCTCGATGCGGCTGGCAAGCTGCTCATCCATTGGTCTTGTCCTTGCGCATGAGGAGGAAGAGAAAATAGGGGGCGCCGATCACGGCGGTCACCGTCCCCGCCGGCACTTCGAGCGGTGCAAACGCCACGCGGACGAGCAGGTCGGCGCCGACCAGGATGATGGCGCCCAATAGGATCGAGACGATGATCCCGGCAGCTCGCGCCCGCCCGACCAACAAACGCGCCAGATGCGGCGCCAAGAGGCCGATGAAGCTCACTCCGCCGACAAAGGCCACTGCGCCTGCGGTCAGCAATGCGGCGAGGAAGAAGATGAAGATACGATAGACCGGCAGGTTGAGACCGATACTCCGCGAGGAGGTATCATCGAGATCGGCGGGTGGCAGCTGCCGCGCCGCGATGGCCGCGACGATCCCCACCGGCACGAGCACGGCCAACATGAGCTGGATTTCGGTCCAGTTGATGGTGTTGACCGCCCCGGCGAGCCAGCGCGCCGCCTGCGAAGCCTGGTAGATCGGCCCGATCAGCATGAAGATCGTGGTCAGCGCCTTGCATACGGCCGCCACGGCAATGCCGAACAGCAGGAGGCGAATGGCCGAGGAGGCCTGTCGGCCCGAAAGCAGGAAGACCAGGCAAATGGCGGCAATGGCCCCAATCGCGGCAGCGAGCGGCTGCCAGGCCACCGACACGGTCAGCGAATTGGATTCGCCGACAAAGATTGCCATGAACAGCACGACACCCAGCGCTGCGCCGTCGACCACACCGAGCACGCCGGGCGAAGCCAGCTCGTTGCGGGTGATGCGCTGCAAGAGATAGCCTGCATAGGCAATTGCGCCGGCGGCCAGGGCGGCTGCTGCCACGCGCGGCAGGCGCAACTGCAGCACCACGAGCTTGTCGGTCCTTTCTCCGCCTCCCAGCAGCACGCTGGCCACGGTTTCCAGCGGGATCCAGGTCGAGCCGAAGCCGACACCGGCGAGGACCAGCAGCGCGAAGATGCCCGCGACGGCCAGCACGGTTGCAGTTGTGCGGACGACTGCCGGGCGCGGAGGAAGGGCGACGTCAGTCATGCCAACCTCCGCATCAACAGGGCCAGCAGGGCCGCAGCCCCGACGACTGCGGTGATTGCGCCCACTGGTGCCTCCACCGGATAGATGACGAAGCGCGCTGCAACGTCGGCGAGGGTCGCATAGATCGCCCCGCTCAGCGCCGCCGCCGCTAATTGGTGCCCATGACGCAAACCCACGAGGCGGCGCGCGATATGGGGCACGACGAGGCCGACGAAGGCTACGGGTCCGGCCATTGACACTGCCGCCCCGGTCAGCAGCGATACGGAGAGAAAGGCCAGCCCCCGCACCGCCACGAGGGGCACCCCGAGGCTGGCAGCGGTCGAGTCATCGGCCTGCATGGCGTCGAGCGCCGTCGTCAACACGAAGGCCAGCGCCGCCCCGGCCACTACCACCGGCAGGCCGTTGAAAAACAGGCTGATCGGCCGGTCGACAAAGGCGCCAGAGAGCCAGAACAGCAATTGCTGCAGCTGCGCTTCATTGCTTGTGAGGACGATCTCCACCACCGCATGGGCCAGGCTGGCAAAGGTTACGCCCACCAGCACGATCTTGAGCGGCGACAGCCCGCCCGCCCCCGCCGCTAAACCGAACACCACGACGCTGGTCAACAGGGCACCTGTGGCCGCGGCCAGCGACAGGCCGACCAGCGACTGCACCCCAAACACCACCGTCGCCAGTACGACAGCCAGCGAGGCCCCGGCGTTGAGGCCCAGCGTATCGGGAGACGCAATACGGTTGCGCGCCAGGGTCTGCACCATCACGCCCGCCATGCCCAAGGCGGCCCCAGACAGCGGCGCGATCAATGCACGCGGCAGCCTGAGGCCGGCAATCACCGTGGCGGTTTCAGAACCATCATGGGCAAAGAGCGCTTTCCAGACTTCGGCCAGCGAATAGAGCTTGTAGCCCAGGGTGAGGCTGATCAGCATCGCCGCTCCAAGCCCAACGACAAGGGCGGCATAGACCGAGCCCCGGCCGATGCGTCGCCGCGCTCCGCGATCATAGGTTGCAGCTATCGCGGTCAAGATGGCACCAATTGCTGATATTGACAGTCAGGTTAAATTCTGGTGAGAAGCCATCCGATTTAAGAGCCGGATTGTCAAGTTTTGTTCGGCCTCCTGACGGCCTCACTCCAACTCTAAGGAAACGCCCGTGATCCGCACGATCATCGCCGCCTCCAGCCTCGCCATGCTGCTCTCGGGCACCGCCGTGGCCCGCGACGTGACCCATGCCATGGGTGTTGCCGATGTGCCTGACAATCCGCAGCGCATCGTGGTGCTGACCAATGAAGGCACCGAGGCGCTGCTGGCTGTCGGGGTCACACCGGTGGGCGCCGTGGAAAGCTGGAAGGGCAATCCCTGGTATGACTACCTGATGCCGCAGATGGGTGGGGTAACCCTGCTCGGCACCGAGGGTGAGCCGAACCTTGAACTGATCGCCACCCTGGAACCGGACCTGATCCTGGGCAGTAAGGTGCGCCAGGAGAAGATTTACGAGCAGCTCTCGGCAATTGCCCCGACTGTCCTCACCGAAACCCTTGGCGCGGTCTGGCAGGAGAATCTCACGGTCTATGCCGACGCCGTCGGAAAGACCGATGAAGGCCAGGCCGCCATCGCGGCTTTCGACGCCCGCGCCGCTGCCATTCACGACGCCCTGGGCGACAAGGCAGGCGACACCATCTCGCTGGTCCGCATCTCGCCGGCACGCACGCGCATGTATTTCAAGGACTCCTTCCCCGGCGTCGTCATCAGCGCCGTCGGACTCTCCCGTCCTGCTGCACAGGACAAGGACGAGTTTGCCGAGGATCTGACCAAGGAACGCATTCCCGAGCTGGCCGCCGATCGAATCTTCTACTTCTCGCCAGATCCCAATGACACCGAGGCCGAGGCCAATCTGGCCGACTGGCTTGATGACCCGCTCTGGCAGAACCTTGATGCCGTCAAGGCCGGTAATGCTCTTCGCGTCGATGATGCCATCTGGGTCGCGGCTGGCGGTGTGTTCGCCGCCAACACGCTGCTCGACGATATCGAGGCCGCCTATGGTCTCGCTTCCACCCGCTAATCACCAACAAGGGACAACGCCCATGATCCGAACGATCGTCGCCGCCTCCACCCTCGCCATGCTGCTCTCGGGCACCGCCATGGCCCGTGAAATCACCCATGCTATGGGTGTTACGGACGTGCCTGACAATCCGCAGCGCATCGTGGTGTTGACCAATGAAGGCACCGAGGCCCTGCTGGCGATCGGCGTCACGCCGGTTGGCGCCGTCAAGTCCTGGCTGGGCGACCCCTGGTACGATCACATTGCCGCCGACATGGCCGAGGTGACTGTTCTGGGTGTGGAGTCGGCGGTCAATCTGGAGGTACTGGTCTCCCTCGAGCCCGACTTGATTTTGGGCAACAAGCAACGCCACGAGGCCATCTACGAGCAGCTTTCGGCCATTGCCCCGACCGTGATTTCCGAGCGCCTGCGCGGCGACTGGAAGATCAACATGGCGCTCTATACCGACGCCATCGCCAAGGGAGCAGAAGGCCAGGCAGCACTTGACGCCTTCGACGCGCGCGTCGGAGCGTTGAGCGCAGCGCTGGGCCCGTCGCTGGACGAGAAGATCTCCATCGCCCGCTTCATGGCGGCCCAGACCCGCATCATGTTCAAGGACAGTTTTTCCGGTCTGATCCTGGCCCAACTCGGTTTCCATCGTCCCGCTACGCAGGACAAGGACGAATTCGCCGAGGAGATCACCAAGGAACGTATTCCCGAATTCGAGGGCGATCGCCTGATCTACTTCACCTACGAAACGGGCAATGGCGAGGGCGACACACAGGAAGCCGATTGGCTGGCCGACCCGCTCTGGCAAAACCTCGCCGTAGTTAGGGCCGGCAAAGTCCGCGAAGTGTCCGATGCCGTCTGGAATACGGCCGGCGGCATTATCGCGGGCAACCTGCTGCTCGACGACATCGAGGCCATATACGGCCTCCCATCCACCCGATAGGCGGGGATACGATGGCATGAGCCGGCTCGAAACTATCGGTCTCGCTGCCGGCTACGCCAATGTCACCGTCCTCGACGAGATCGATCTGGCCATTGTCGACGGCCAGGTCACCATCCTGATCGGACCAAATGGCTGCGGTAAGTCGACCCTGCTCAAGACCATGGCCCGCATTCTCAAGCCGTCACGCGGCAACGTGCTGCTCGATGGCAAGGACATCCACACGCTGAACACGCGAGCCGTTGCCGCAAGCCTTGGGCTGCTGCCACAGGGCCCCATTGCGCCAGAGGGGCTGACGGTCCGCGAACTGGTGACGCAGGGACGCTTTCCGCATCAATCGCTACTGCGGCAGTGGACGCAGAAGGACGAGGACGCGGTCAATGGAGCGATGGCCACGGCCGGCATCACCGATTTTGCCGACCGTGCCGTTGACACGCTGTCCGGCGGGCAGCGGCAGCGCTGCTGGGTCGCGATGGTCCTGGCGCAGGAAACCGACCTCATCCTGCTCGACGAACCCACCACTTTCCTGGACCTCAAGGTGCAGGTCGATCTCATGGATTTGCTCACAGGCCTTGCCCATGAGCGCGGGCGCACCCTGGTCATTGTTCTGCACGAGCTGAGTCTCGCCGCTGCCTATGCGGATCATCTGGTGATGATGAAGGAGGGCGAGATCGTCGCCTCGGGCCGGCCGGATGATATCTTCACGGCTGATCGCCTGAAACAGATCTTCGATCTTGACGCAAATGTGCTGCGTGATCCCAGCAGCGGGCGCCTGGTCTGCGTGCCCTTCGGCGCCCGCCGTCGGGTCGCCGAGGTCGTGCAGTGAGCACGAGCGCCGCGCCCGTGGCGGCTCAGCACCGCATTCGCGCCTGGAGCGGTGTCCCGGCACTGCTCGCCTTCCTGGTCGGGGTCTTCCTCCTGCACATCGCGGTGGGGGCCAAGCCGTTGCCGATCGGCACGGTCATAGAGGCACTGACACGGTTCAACCCCGAAATCTTCAACCACGTTATCGTTCTGAACCTGCGCCTGCCGCGCGCTGTTTTGGCCGTGGTCGTGGGTGCCAGCCTGTCACTGGCAGGTGCACTGATGCAGGGAGTGACGCGCAATCCGCTGGCCGATCCGGGCCTGCTCGGTCTGACTGCCGGCGCCGCCTTTGCGGTGGTTGTCGCCCATTCGGTTTTCGGTTTTTCCGCCATGGCGGCCACGCCGTGGGTTGCCATGGCGGGCGCTCTCGCTGCTGCGGTGACCGTCTTCTTCATTTCCCGCATGGTGCCGGGTGGTGCCACCCCGCTCAGCATGACCCTGGCCGGTGCTGCGGTCAGCGCGTTCCTTGGCACCATTATCTCGCTCATTCATCTGCTTAACCAGGACACGTTCGAAAACCTGCGCGTCTGGCTGACCGGCACACTGGCAGGCCGCGACCTTGCCTTGCTGTGGTATGTCGGTCCGCCCATGCTGGTCGCTCTGGTGGCGGGCATAGTGCTGGCGCCTCGTGTCACCGTTCTGGCGATGGGCGACGAAGTCGCCCGGGGGCTCGGTGTCCAGACCGGCATGCTGAAGGCGCAGTTGCTCGCTGTTGTCGTGGTCCTCACGGCCGGCGCGGTGGCGTTGGCCGGCCCGCTCGGCTTCATCGGTCTCGTCATTCCTCATGTCGTCCGTCTCTATGTCGGCTCGGACTATCGTTGGATCGTGCCGTATTCGGCCTTGGTTGGCGCCGCATATCTGGTGTCGGTCGACATCGTGGCCCGGGTGGCAATTCCGCCGCGTGAACTATCCACCGGCATCATAACCGCGCTCGTCGGCGCGCCGCTCTTCGTCCACCTGGTGCGCCGGAGGACCCGCTGATGTCCGCCAACGGTGTCCCGCGCCAGGTGGTGCTGCGCAGCCCACGAGAGCGCATTGCTCTTCGTCTGCCGGTACGCGGCATCGTCGTTGCCCTGTCGCTGCTCGTTGGCCCAATTGCGGTATCCTGCGTAAGCCTGTCGACCGGCAGTTATGGGGTGGCCCTCGACGAAATCTGGCAGACCTTGCGCGGTGTCACCATCAGCCAGGCGATCGACAATGTCGTTTGGGAGTTCCGCTTTCCGCGGACCATCTGTGCTGCCCTGGTCGGGGCAATGATGGCACTGTCCGGCGGTGTGTTGCAGAATGCCACGCGCAACAGCCTTGCCGATCCATCCCTGGTCGGAATCAGCCAGGGCGCCGCGCTGGCAGTCGTCACCCTCACCGTCCTGTTCCCGGAGCTGAACTCAGGCCTGCGGCCCTGGATCGCGTTCGTTGGATCAATCCTGGTGGCTATCGCCATCCGTGCGCTTTCCTACACACGCCAGGGCGGCAGCACCATCCGCTTTATCCTGATGGGTATCGGGCTATCGGCCTTCATCTCCTCGCTGACATCAATCCTTCTGACCTATGGCGAAATCGATCGCGCCATGGCGGCTCTCGCCTGGCTGGCCGGCTCGGTCAATGCGGCAAGCTGGGGCGATGTCTGGACGTTGGGCAGCTGGAGCGCCGTGTTGTTTGCGTCACTGATGCTGCTCAGCCGCGCCATGAGCGCCATGCGCTTCGGCGAGGCGGCGGCCACTGGGCTGGGCGCGCCGGTCGCACTGGTCCGCAACCTGCAATTGGCCATTGCCGTGGGCTTTGCCGCCATAGCCACCTCGGTTGTGGGTCCGCTCGGCTTTGTCGGCCTGATCGCGCCACATGCCGCCAAGCGGCTCGCGCCTGCCGGGATGGGCCTGCATCTTGTGCTGACCGCCCTGCTCGGTGCGCTGCTGGTTGGCCTGGCCGACCTCGTCGGCCGTGCCGCCTTTGCCCCCATCCAGATCCCTGCCGGCATCCTCACATCGCTGATCGGCGTCCCCGTCTTCGTCCTTCTACTGGTGCGCAGCCGCGCCACCGGTTCTCATTGATTGGAGTGTCCCATGTCCCAAACGGCCATCCGCGCCTGGCTTGCCGCCAGTGCCATCACGCTCTTGCTGGCCCTGCCCGCATTGGCGCAGGAATTCCCGCTCACCATCGAGCACAAGTTCGGCACCACGGTCATTCCGGCCAAACCAGAACGCGTCGCCAGCATCGACTATGCCGGCATCGACAACCTGCTCGCCGTCGGCGTGTCGCCGGTGACAGTGCGCCAGTGGCGGCCGATGGACGGGTTCGAGCACACTGCGGGACCTTGGGCCGCCCCGCTGCTAACGACCGAACCGCTGCTGCTCAGTGATGATCTCGACTTCGAGGCGATTGCCGCCACCGAGCCCGATGTCATTATTGCGCTCTATTCCGGCATCGACCAGGCCGCCTATGACAAATTGAGCCTCATTGCACCGGTGGTGGCCGTGCCGGAAGGTTCTAGCGACTACGGCCTGTCCTGGGAGGATCGCGCCCGCATGGTTGGCCGCGCGGTCGGCGAAGAGGCCGAGGCCGAGCGCAGGATCGAGGCTATCGGCACCCAACTGGCCGATATCGCTGCCGCCCACCCGGACTGGGCGGACAAGACGGCCGTTCTGGGTGGCATCACCGATGGCGCACCCTGGGCCTATTCCAGTTACGACGTTCGCGCCAAGTTCCTCTACGAAATGGGTTTTTCACAGACCCCCGCCATGGCCGACCTGGCCGACCCGAGCGAGTTCTGGCTCGAGCTGTCTCCCGAGCAGCTTGAAGTGATCGATGCGGATGTCATCGTCTACTACGTCACCGACGATCTGGTCGCCGAAGTTCTGGCGGAACCCGGTCGCGGTTTCTTCAAGGCCAGCAAATCCGGCGGCGAAGTCTTCCTCGGAAACCTGCCGGTCGCCGCCATGGCCCGCGTGTCCCTGCTCTCCATTCCCGTCGTGCTGGAAACGCTCGTTCCCATGCTGGAAGCCGCTTCCGATGGAGATTCCACAACCGTGGTGCCGGACGCCCGGCAATAGCCTCCACCATTCTAAAGCCTCCAAATCCGCGGAAATCATGATGAAATTCAAGCACCTCGTCGTCGCCCTCGCGCTAGTGGCCGCTATCGCATCTCCCGCCTTCGCACAGGAAACCCGCTCCTTCACCGCAGCCAATGGCACCTTCGATATCCCGGTCGCGCCGCAGCGCATCGTGGCGCTCAACGACCAGATCGTCGCCCTGCCGCTCTATGAACTGGGCGCCCCAGTTGTCGGGTCTGCGGGCCGCATAGATGCTGACGGCAACTTTTTCATGCGCGGTGGCATGGACACGCTGGGCATCGACTATGCGAATACCGATATCGAATATGTCGGCGGCTTCAATGAACTGGATGTCGAGGCGATCGCGGCGCTGCAGCCAGACCTGATCATCGGTGGCACCTATACCGATGCTGCAGTGATCGAACAGTTGCAGACGATCGCCCCGACGCTGGTCATCGACAATGGCGCGCTGGGGCTCATCGAAACCCTCAAGGCACTGGCCGATGTCAGCGGCAAGACCGGCGATTTCGAGACGCGCTATGCGCGCTATCTCGACAATGTCGCGCGCACCAAGGCCTACATCGGTGACACCTCTGCCATCTCTGCGACCATGACCTTCATGTTCCCGGCCGGCGAGGAACTCTGGGTCTATCGCACCGGGCTTGGCGCCATTTCCCAGCTGCTGTCCGACCTCGGCTTTGCCCAGCCTGCGGCCGTTGCAGCCCTCAGTGAGAACCAGGCCTCCTGGAGTGCCGAGCTGATCCAGGACCTCGATGCCGACTTCATCTTCGGCTTCTACCGCCAGCAGCCGGACGCCACCCCCGAAGCGGTCTTTGCCGCCTATGAGACCTTTGCGCCCGGCTGGTGCCAGGCATTGACGGCCTGCCAGAACGGCCAGGTCGTGTTGCTGCCCGGCCCAACCTTCGGTTCGACCATGACCGGGCTCGAACTCGCCCTTGACCTGGTGGAGACCCATGTCGCTGGCCGGTCCTTCACACCGTTCGCAGAATAGGTCATGGGCAAGCACGTCTTCTGCACCGATCTGTGCCGGGAGCGCGGCGAACCGCTGGAAGGCCTTGGGGATGCGCCGCAGCGCATCCTCATGCTGGCCTGGCCACGCGGCAAGTGGCGTACCCCGAGATGGGAATCGGTGGATATGAGCCCCGCCTTGACCGAGGCGTTGCACGATGCCGCGCAGAAGGGCCTGCATGTGGCGCTGGTGGACAAGGTCGAAGCTGCAGGGAACCTCCCAACCCTGCATGCCTTGCCGGAGAACGTGTTCGCCGACTTCCCCGATGAGGCAGACCTGATCTGCGCCATCCGAGCCTACGTTGCCGGCACGGTGTTCACCGGGACTGAGGACGCACGCCCAACCATCCTCTGCTGTACCGACAGCCGCCGCGACGCCTGTTGCGCGCGCTACGGTTTTTCAACCTACAAGGCCCTGACCGCCCAGGCCGATCCCACGCGCGTCAACATTGTTCAGGCCACCCATATAGGGGGCTGCCGCTTCGCCGCTTCGCTCGTCGTAATGCCCGCCCGGCAGCGCTATGGCCGCATGACCGCCGAGCAAGTCCCGGCATTTCTTGTTGCCCTCGAACAGGGTTCTCTCTATCTCCCCGCCTACAAGGGCCGCACCAATCAGCCCGAACCGTTGCAGGTGGCCGAACTGGCCGCCATGCGCTGGGCCGAGAACCATGGCTATGCGCCTGCCGACGTCATCCTTGATGCGGTGGGGCCCCTCGATGACCCGGCCGAGGGCATGGAGATCACCCTGGGCGCCGCAATCGGCGCGACGCGCCTTTCCATCAACATGCACGCCCAGTCATTCCGGGTGCAGGGCAATTGTTCTACCGTCGCCCAAGACGGCGGGGACGATGTGCTGCGCTGGTGCATGGATGATGTGCATGCCCATCCCCCAGCTGGCGCACAGCCGGTGACCAACGCCCCGCAACAACTATCCTGAGTAAATGCCTATGCGTGACTTCCTTGCCGCTGCCGCCATCCTTGCCCTCGTCGTCCCCGCCTTCGCCCAAGACACCCGCACAGTCACCGACGATGCGGGTCGCGTCGTGGAAATTCCCGCCGATCCACAGCGCATCGTATCCCTGCAGGACCTCTTCTTTTCCGTGCCGCTAATCGAGCTCGGAGTGGTTCCGGTGGGCAGTCATGGCCGCTCCAATGGTGAGGGTACTCAGCCCTTCATGCGCTCGTCCAAGATGATGACCGGCGTCGATTTCGATACGGCCGATATCACCTTTGTCGGCACCGGCACCGAGATCGATCCGGAGGCTGTCGCAGCTGTCGAACCGGACCTGATCGTGCTCTCCACCAACCAAGACCCGGAGCTTTTCGCCAGCATCGCGCCAACCATCCTGCTGGACTTCAACCTCTCGGACAAATTCGCCCTCTATGACCGTTTGGCCGAGATCACCGGGACCGAGCACAACCTGGCCCTGCTCAAGGTGCGCTATGAGCAGCAACTGGCCCAGCTCAAGGCGGTCGTCGATACGCCGGCCATCTCGGTCAATGTCATCGCCGCCGTCGAGGGTCAGGTGCGGTCGTACCGGCACTTCGCCGCGTTGGGCCGCGTGCTGGACGAAGCCGGCTTTGACATGCCCGACGCTGTCAAGGACGTGCCCTATGGCCAGTATGCCGATTTCAGCCCGGAAATGCTGCCGCAGATGGATGCCGACCTCGTGCTTGTGACCTACCGGGCCGAGCAGGGCGAGACTGCACAGGATGCCTATGACCAGCTCGAAGCGGCGGTCCCCGGCTTCTGCAGCTTCCTTACCGCCTGCCAGAATGGTCGCGTCATCGCCATCCCGCGTGACGAGACTTTTGTCACCTCCTATGGCGCCCTGGGTATGCTGGCCTATTCGATGATCGCGCTCACTGCGACCCCGGCCAACTGATTGTTCAAGAACGGAGTTACTGCCCAGACCGCTTGCTGCAACGGCGCCCGGTGATCCTTACAAGGCCATCCGCAAAGTTGGCGCGGCGGGCCGCACGGAGACTTGGTAGGGATTCGTTCCGGCAAGAAGGACGGTTGCCCACGCGTGCCTGTGGCCTATTCCAAGGATATGCCCGTCAGCGACTTTGGTGAGCTGCACCTTGAGCTATTGGGCCTTGCGAAACCTGTAGATTGATGGACATTCGCGCACTGGAGTGGTCGAGGCCAATGCCAGCGGCGCGTCCCTAGAGTCTACGGCCGCCAAGAAGATCAATACCATCGAATCAGAACCGAAAGCTGCAGTCGCCGTCAGCGCAGCCGACGAAGCACGCAAGAGGGGGCGCAAACTTTTGGGAAGAGAACAAACGACTTCAAGACGTTGAAGCTCGGTCAGCGAAAAAGTTGAAACTCATTGGGACCGATATGCGCAAACCCTGGGAAGGGTGGCGCGAGAGACGGGGCTCGAACCCGCGACCTCCGGCGTGACAGGCCGGCGCTCTAACCAACTGAGCTACTCCCGCAGCGACGGCGAACAGGTCGTCCGCGCAACGTGGGGTCCGTTTACCGAGCGCCTATGGGCAAGTCAAGCGAGCAAACGGCGATTGTTGCGACATTTTGAAGAAGGCAGGCCGTCACTGTGGAAAAGCTAGGTGAACTCAGCCGCTAGCAGCCAAAAGCTGATGTGGTGGAAGAGAATCGCACACCACTCGATGTGACACAGCACGTTGAGCAAATATGCGGCCAATTGGTGGGTATGGGAGAATGGTGGGCGATGACGGGCTCGAACCGCCGACATCTTCGGTGTAAACGAAGCGCTCTACCAACTGAGCTAATCGCCCGCAGGGCCGATGGCCCGATGCAAGGTGGCCCTGATTAAGGGCCCCGCCCGCCATCGTCAACCCGCAAATGAAATGGCCCCGGCGCAAAGCGCTCGGGGCCGATCACCATGCCGGTCTTTTGGACCGGTATTAGTTGATCGCGTCCTTCAGGCCCTTGCCGGGCTTGAACTTGGCCTGGTTGGAGGCCGGGATCTGAATTTCGGCGCCAGTGGCCGGATTGCGGCCAGTCGAGGCCTTGCGGGCCGAAACGGCGAAAGTGCCGAAGCCAACGAGACGGACTTCTTCGCCGGACTTCAGCGAGCCGGTGATGGCCTCGAACACTGCGTCAACCGCTTCAGCGGCCTGTGCCTTGGTGATCGTCGCTTTGTCGGCAACGACGCCAACCAGATCGTTCTTGTTCATAGCGTTTCCTCACAGTGAATTGCCCGCCCTCGCGGCGAAGCCTTAAACCGCGGCAACCCTTGGTCGATTCTGCGTGAAACGCAAGGATTTCCGGGCTTCTTACGAGGCCGGGCTGTGCAAAGCTGTTAATGGACCGGAAATATCGTCCCGACAAGTCCGGTTTCCGCATTTTTCCCGGTTTTCCGGGCTTTCCTGCGCCCGCGGCGCTTATTCGCCAGCCGTAGGAATGCTCGCGGGCCTGCGGCGGATACCGAGCATCAGCGGCAGCGCCAGGAGATAGATTCCGGCCCCGACGACCCAAATGAGGCCCGGCCACGTGCCGCGGATAGCGAAGTAGGTGAAGCTGAAAAACAGCGGTCCGAAGATCGATGCCAGGCTAACCAGGCTGGCCAGAACACCCTGCAATTGGCCCTGCTTGTCAGGGCCGACCTGCGTAGTGGTGTAGGATTGGAGGGCCGGCATGCCGATGCCGCCCAAGGCAAACAGCGGCGCCAGGGCGAACAGGATCCAGCCTTGGGTCGCTATGCCCATGATGGCCAGAGCTGTCAGCTCGCAGGCCATGCCGACGATCAAGGCCCACCGCTCGCCGAGCCGGGCCACAGCGGGACCGGTGAGGAAGGCCTGGGCGCCGGCATGGAAGACGCCGAAGGCTCCCAGCGACAGGCCGATCATCAGGCCATTCCACTGGAACGCGTCTTCGCTGAACAGGGCCCACATCGTGCCGTACATGGTGCCGACGAAATTCATGATGAAGAAGATGGCCATCAGCGGAATCAGCGCGGTGAAGGTGAGCGCCCATTTGAGCGGCTTGAACGGGTTGAGCGTGTCCCAGGTAAACGTCGCGCCCGCCGTGTTCTTGCGCGACTCCGGCAGCACGAATAGGGCCAGGGCGAAGTTGACACCGTTCAGCAGGGCAGCCGCGATGAACGGCGCGCGCACCCAGATATCGCCGAGGATACCGCCCAGCACCGGACCGATGATGAAGCCAATGCCGAACATGGCGTGGAACAGGCCGAAGCGCTTGGCGCGCTCTTCTTCAGTCGAAATGTCGGTGATGTAGGCCGTCGCGACCGCCATATTGGCGCTGGTGATGCCCGAAATGGCGCGTCCAAGCACCAGCATCCAGAGTTCAGGTGCGAACGCCATGACCAGATAATCGATCGCCGCCCCGGCCAGTGACACCAGCAGGACCGGACGGCGGCCAAAGCGATCGCTCAGCACGCCCAGGATTGGCGAAAACAGGAACTGGCAGGCCGAATAGAGCGCCAACATGATGCCGAGCAGTGTCGCGACCTCGCTGAGGTGGCCGACGTCGCGCAGCAAAGCCGGCAGAATCGGGAAGATCAAGCCGATGCCGATGGCATCGAGCGTGACGGCGGCGAGAATGACGACGAGGGCCTTGTTCAAGGAGTGCTCCTGTTGCGCCGCCAGCCGGCACCGGGACGTAGGGTGTTCACGGGCGCGTTACAAGCCCGGCACCCCTATGACGGATCGTGCTGACAGAATTCGACAGGAGACGGCGTCGAATGCGCCTTGCTCAGAATACCACCGCCCAATCACCGGCTTTGGCGCCGAAGAAGGCCTGCGGCTCGGAGGCATCGGCGCCAATCTCGCGTTCCTCACGGCGGACGCAGGACCTGACCCTGTCGTAAACATCGCGCCAGAGCGCACCCGCCTCAATGTTTTCGAGGAGACACGCATCCCAGTAGGTGTAGCGGGTGTCTGAGGAGCAGCCGAAGGACGGCCGATCGTCGCGAGCAGCCGTCAGAATGATGCGATTGGGGCCTTCGAGCTGGTCGGTGATGAACACGCCAGAATAGCAGGCCGAGACCAGAATCACCGTTGGGTACTTGCCGCAGGCGCGGTCGACGAGCCGGGCGAAATGATCGGGGTCGAGCGTGGCCGCGTGCGCCAGGTAAAGCCCGTCTTCGTTGCCATGCGAGGTCAGGTGGATGAGGCAGCCCTGCCCCTTACTGGCCTGCAGGCCACCGAAGGCCTGCTCGACACCGTCTTCATCGGCAAAGACGATATCCTCGCGCCGGGCCACGCGACGAGACGAGGTTACCTGAATGGCCTCGATATCTCCGATCTCGTCCAGCAACGCGCTGAGGTCACGACGTCCATTGTCGAAGTTCTCTATTGAGTCGTCTCCGGCCAGGAACAGGGCGTGCCACTCGATGGCCAGTGCCGGAGCATTGGCGCAGAGCAGCAGCAGGGCGGCGAAACAGAGTTTGCGCATCTGGGACGGTTCTCAGCTCGGTGCTGCACTATCGCCAGTGCGATAAGGGCTGACAAGGGCGACGCGATACGGCTCAAACCACGGGCCAGGTGGGCAAACGAAAACGGCGGCCCCTTGGGACCGCCGTCATCATTCACAGCCCATTCGCTCAGTGCGGCAGGCCGGCCGTTGCATCGTCGGCTGGAGCTGTCTCGACAGTCGTCGATACGGCAGGAGTGGCTTCCTCGAAGTTCCACTCGATCGGCTCGGGCTTGCGCACCAGAGCACGCTCGATAACCTGGTCCATGCGGCTGACCGGCACGATTTCCATGCCTTCCTTGACGATGTCAGGGATCTCGGCGAGATCGCGGACATTCTCCTCGGGGATCAGCACCGTCTTGATGCCGCCGCGGAGGGCTGCGAGCAGCTTCTCCTTGAGGCCGCCGATCGGCAGCACCCTGCCCCGCAGCGTGATCTCGCCGGTCATGGCCACATCGTTGCGGACGGGGATGCCGGTCATGACCGAGACGATAGCAGTGGCCAGCCCGATACCGGCCGACGGACCATCCTTTGGGGTGGCGCCTTCGGGGAGATGGACATGGATGTCGCGCGTATCGAACATTGGCGGCTTGATGCCGAAGTCGATGGAGCGTGAGCGCACATAGGCGGTCGCGGCAGTCAGCGATTCCTTCATCACTTCCTTGATGTTGCCGGTCACGGTCATACGACCCTTGCCCGGCGTCATCACGCCTTCGATGGTCAGCAGCTCGCCACCAACCGAGGTCCAGGCCAGGCCCGTCACCAGGCCGACCTGTGCTTCGGCTTCGATCTCGCCATGCTTGTAGATGTCGGCGCCGAGATACTTGGTCAGCTTCTCTTCGTCGATAACGACAGTCTTGACCTTGGTCTTGACGATCTCGGTCACGGCCTTGCGCATCAGCTTGCCGATTTCGCGCTTGAGGTTACGCACGCCCGCTTCACGGGTGTAGCGCTGGATCAAGGCGGTCAGCATCGCGTCGGAAAGCTCGAACTCGCCATGGGCAAGGCCGTTTTCCTTGAGCGTCTCCGGGATCAGGTGCTGCTTGGCGATCGCGTGCTTCTCCTGCTCGGTATAACCGGACAGGCGAATGATCTCCATGCGGTCCATCAGCGGGCCGGGGATGTTGAGCGTGTTGGACGTGGTGACGAACATCACGTCGGAGAGGTCATAATCCACTTCGAGATAGTGATCGGCAAAGGTGTGGTTCTGCTCGGGATCGAGCACTTCCAGCAGTGCCGAGGACGGATCGCCGCGGAAGTCCTGGCCCATCTTGTCGATTTCGTCGAGCAGGAAGAGCGGGTTGGACTTGCCGACCTTCTTGAGCGACTGGATGACCTTGCCGGGCATGGAGCCGATATAGGTGCGGCGGTGGCCACGGATTTCGGCTTCGTCACGGACGCCGCCGAGCGCCATGCGCACGAATTCGCGGCCGGTCGCCTTGGCGATCGACTTGCCCAGCGAGGTCTTGCCGACGCCCGGAGGACCGACGAGGCAGAGGATCGGACCCTTGAGGGTGCCGGTACGGCCCTGCACAGCCAGATACTCGAGGATGCGTTCCTTGACCTTCTCGAGGCCATAGTGATCCTCGTCCAGTACCTTTTCGGCGAGGACCAGGTCACGCTTGACCTTACTCTTCTTGCCCCAAGGCAGGCCGAGCAGCGTGTCGAGATAGTTGCGCACGACCGTGGCTTCGGCCGACATCGGGCTCATGGACTTGAGCTTCTTGAGCTCGGCCTCGGCCTTGGTCTTGGCTTCCTTGGACAGCTTGGTCTTGGCGATGCGCTCCTCGATCTCGGCGATCTCGTTGGAGCCCTCTTCGCCGTCGCCCAATTCCTTCTGGATCGCCTTCATCTGCTCGTTGAGGTAGTACTCGCGCTGCGTCTTCTCCATCTGCCGCTTGACGCGGGAGCGGATGCGCTTTTCCACCTGCAGGACGCCGATTTCGCCTTCCATCAGGCCAAGAATCTTCTGGAAGCGCTCGGCAACCGAAACGGTCGAGAGCAGATCTTCCTTCTCGTTGATCTTGATGACCAGATGGCTGGCAATGGTGTCGGCGAGCTTGGAATGGTTCTCGATCTGCCCGACGGCAGCGACAACCTCAGCCGATATTTTCTTGTTGAGCTTCACATAGCTCTCGAACTCGGTGGTAGCCGAACGCGACAAGGCCTCGATCTCGGTAGCGTCTTCAACCGGCTCTGGGAGCACGGAGGCTTCGGCCTCGAAGTAATCGACGGTCTGCAGATAGCGATCGATGGTGGCCCGGCTCAGGCCTTCCACCAGCACCTTGACGGTACCATCTGGAAGCTTGAGCAGCTGCAGCACGGTGGCGATGGTGCCCGTTGCATAGATCTGGTCCGGCGCCGGATCATCATCCTGCGCATTCTTCTGGGTCACGACCAGGATATGCTTGTCGTCGCGCATGACCTCTTCGAGCGCCTTGACCGATTTCTCACGGCCGACGAACAGCGGCACGATCATGCCGGGGAAAACGACGATATCGCGCAGCGGGAGAACTGGGTACACCCGGTCCCGGCTAGCGTCGCCGCCCGTGGGATTGACGTCCGTCATCTCGTATCCTTTCCGGGGCGCGCGGGAGGAAGGGAGAGGTGCGCGCCCGTATAGACAGCTCCAGAAGGTAAAGGCTGGGCTGATTCCGGTTAATAAATAGGTTCGCCTATGAGCGCCGCAAGTCAACCTTTACCGAAATATGACGGTTAATCTGTGACTGCACAGGAGATATGTGCGAGCGGGCAGGAACAGGGCTGTGGCTTGGATGCAGGGTGGATGTGGGGAGGGTGCCACTATGTCGCCCCACCCACCGCCCGTCACCCTCGGGCTTGACCCGAGGGCTCTGCACTTGAATATCGTGAGGCATCTCGCTCGCGGCAAAGTATAGAGCCCTCGGGTCAAGCCCGAGGGTGACGATCGAGGTTGGGACGACATTCGTGATCAACCAACCGAGCGCCTAGCCTTGAGCAAAATGCTCGTATCGGTTGAGGCTATCCCGTCGATCTGCCTGATCTGGCGCAGCAGATCATCGAAGGCTTCCACATCAGGCGCCTCCAGCTCCGCCACCATGTCCCAGCGGCCGTTGGTGTTGTGGAGCTGGCGGATCTCCGGCATGGCGAGCAGGCGCTTCATGACGCTGGCTTCGTGCTTGCCATCGACTTCGACCATGGTGATGGCGCGGATGCCCTGGCTGGGCGCCGCGGCCATGACGACTGTGAAGCCGGCTATGGCGCCGCTAGCGACCAGGCGATCGATCCGGGCCTTGGCGGTGGCGCGCGACACGCCAAGGTCGAGCGCCAGCTTGTTGACCGGGGTGCGGGCGTTGGTGCGCAGCAGTGCGATGAGACGGTAGTCGAGATCGTCGAGGATCATTTTGCGCGAACTCGCTTATCATAATGTGCGATTGGCTGCGCATATGTAGCACTATTCCGGCTATTCGTACATGCAGGCTTTGGGCACACTCCTCTCAACAACGAGGACCGTTCAATGAGCCATGACGCCGCCCAAGCCATCGATCTGTTCGGCATCCCCAGCGATGCCGGTGCGTCCTGCCGCGGTAGCGGCATGGGGCCGGATGCCATGCGGGTTGCCGGACTGATCGAGACTCTGGTGACGCTGGGCTACGCGGCGACGGACCATGGCGACATCGCCTGGGACCGACGTCCGGCGGGCGGCACGCCGTGGCGGCTGTCGGATGAGCGCAAGGCTGAGGTGCTGGCCATTGCCCGCCAGAGCAGCGAGCGGGCCTGGGTGTCGATGCAGGCGGGTCGCCTGCCGGCGTTTGTCGGTGGTGACCACTCGCTCAGCATGGGCACGATCTCGGGCGTGGCACGGCACTGTGCGGCGATTGGCAAGCCGCTGTTTGTGCTGTGGGTCGATGCGCATGGCGATTTCAATACGCCGGCGACCTCGGAGACCGGCAATATCCATGGCATGCCGCTGGCTCTGCTGTGCGGCGAGCCGGACTTCGGGCCGGAATATGAGGGCGCTTGGCGCGGCAAGGTCGATCCACGCAATGTGACGATCTTCGGGGCACGGTCGATCGACCGGCCCGAGCGGCAGTTGCTGGAACGGCGCGGCGTCGAGGTGATCGACATGCGCCGTATCGACGAAATGGGCGTCGTCGCGCTGATGCGCGAGGTGTTGGCCAAGGTGGAAGCCGTGGGCGGGCACCTGCATGTGAGCCTAGATGTGGACGCGGTCGATCCCTCGATCGCGCCGGGCGCCGGCACGCCGGTGGCGGGTGGGCTGACGTTTCGCGAGGCGCATCTGGTGATGGAGATGATCCATGACTGCGGCCATATGGGCTCGCTCGATATCGTCGAGCTCAATCCCTACCTCGACCACGCGGGCATGAGCGCCCGACTGCTGGTCGACCTGGCGGCGAGCCTGTTCGGCCGCCAGATCATGCCGCGGCAGACCGCGCGCATGGATATCAACACCGACGTAACAAGCATCTAGGAGCGCCTGAAATGACGCAATTCATCGGGGTCGAAGACATGAGGAGGCTAGTCCGGTCCACCGGCACAAAGGGCTTTCTTACCCAACTGGCCGACTATATCCGGTCCGACTTTTCACGCTGGAGCGCATTCGAGAAATCCGCTCGCGTGGCCAGCCACTCACGCGACGGCGTGATCGAGTTGATGCCCACTTCGGATGGGCAGCTTTACACGTTCAAATATGTCAACGGACACCCGGCCAACCCCAAGACCGGTAAGCTGACGGTTACGGCTTTCGGCGTGCTGGCCGATGTGGCGACGGGCTACCCGCAGCTGATCAGCGAGATGACGCTGCTGACGGCGCTGCGGACGGCGGCGACTTCGGCCTTTGCGGCATCGGTGCTGGCGCGGCCGGACAGCAAGGTTATGGCGCTTGTTGGCGCCGGGGCGCAGTCGGAATTCCAGGCGCTGGCGTTCCAGGCGATCATGGGGATTGAGGAAATCCGGGTCTACGACCCCGATGGTCTGGCGGTCGACAAGTTCATGGCCAATGCCGCCGGCTTCGGGATGAAGCTGGTGCGGTCGGCTTCGGTCGAAGCGGCGGTTGCCGGCGCCGATATCGTGACGGTCTGCACCGCTGTGAAGGGCAAGGTTACCGTGGTCAGCGCCGAGATGCTGAGCCCGGGGACGCATATCAATGCAATCGGCGGCGATTGCCCCGGCAAGACCGAGCTGGATCGGGATATCCTCGAGGTCGGCAAGTATTTCGTTGAGTTCACACCACAGACGCGCGTTGAGGGCGAAATCCAGCAGGCGGCGGCGGACTATCCGGTGGCGGAGCTGTGGGAAGTGCTGGCTGGGGTCAAGGATGGCCGGACCAGTAACGAGGACATTACGGTTTTCGACTCAGTGGGCTTTGCTATCGAGGATTTCTCGGCACTGCGCCTGGTGCATGATTTGACGGCAAATCGACGGAAGCTGGTGGATCTGGTGCCGGATGTGGCTGATCCGAAGAACCTCTATGGGGAGCTGATCGGCGCCCCGGTCACGGCCAAGGTTCGGGAACTGGCCTGACCCAACCCCACATACTGCGCCCGCGGCCGGATGATCTGGCCGCTGGCGAGCTGTTCGAGCATGTGGGCGAGCCAGCCGACGCAGCGGGCCAGAGCGAACAGCGTCAGGGGCGCGTCGCTGGGCAGGTCATGGGCCGCCACGAGCGCAGCGAGAGCGAAATCGACGTTCGCGGTGTCGCCGGTGATGGTTTCGGCTGCGGCCCGGAGGGCGATGAAGTGGCGCGGTGGCGTGAACCGGGCCAGTAGCGCCATCGCGCGCACGTCCCCCTCGGGGTAGAGCTGGTGGCCCATTCCCGGCACGTGGCGGCCCTCGCCCAGCCAATCGAGCAAGGCGATCTCCGCCGATCCAGCCGAGTGTCCGACATCCTCAGCAAGCGCCGTCACAGCGCGCGAAGCGAGGCCATGGCGCGGACCGTTGAGGGCCGCGAGGCCCGCCAGAGTGCCCGACCACACTGACGCGCCGGTCGAGACCGTGACGCGCGCCGCAAAGGTCGAGGCATTGAGTTCGTGGTCGGCCAGGAGAACCAGCGCCCGACGAATGATGTCGGCGGCGGCGGGCCGGGCCCAGTGTCTGGCGAGCCGCAGGTGCAGCGGCTCGTTCGACACGGCATCGCCTGCCAATGCAGAGGCAATCGTGGCGAGAATCAGATTGGCGTCGCGCGTCAGGCCTGAGGACGAGCGCGTAACAGGCGTTGTCTCGGCAGCGCGCCGCGCCAGCGCAACAAACGCGCCGAGCAGACTGTGTCCATCGCGACTGACGGCCTTAGCCGGCAGCTCGCAGGGCGCCTGCCAGAGCAGCGCGGCGACATCCTCCAGAGTAGCAGTGTCTGCCAACTCGCAGGCGTCCCGGCCGCGATAGAGCAGTCGGCCATCAGCGACTGTCGAAATGCTGGTGCGCAGCACCGGATCGCCCCATTGCATGGCCTGGGCAGCCACCACGTCCTGCCGGCGACGCCCGACAGCCCGCTGCGCCAGACGCCTGACGTCGTCGCCACGATAGAGACTCTTGCGGCTGTCTGAGGGGTCGCGCTTCGCCTTGATGCGACCGCGGCTGACATTGGCGTAGAGCGTCTGCGGCTGGGTGCCGAGCAGCGACAGGGCCTCCGAGGCGGTCAACCAGTCCATGGTCAGACATTGATCCAATTGGTCAAGATTGACGTCAATCTATTGATCCATACCCTAGGCGACAACAGAGATAGGAGAACAAGATGAAGTCTGGTCTCGAAGACGTCGTTGCCGCCGAAACCGTGCTTTCGGATGTCGATGGCAAGAATGGCCGGCTGATCGTGCGCGGGGTGTCGCTGGACGAACTGGTCGTCCACAATAGCTACGAGGATGTGCTCGACCTGCTGTTCGACGGGTTCTTTGACACAAAGGGACTGCGGGCGGCACTGGGGCGGGCCCGTGTGGAGGTGTTTGCTCACGTGGCGCAGACGGACCCCGCGCTGGTCGTCCTGCCCCCGGTGGATGGGATGCGGGCGCTGCTGGCGCGGCTGGACGATGGTCAGGGTCGCGATGCGGCGCTACGGCTTGTTGCTGCCCCAGCCGTATTTACGACTGCCCTGTTGAGGCTCAAGGTCGGACTCACTCCGATCACACCAAACGCAGCACTTTCCCATGCGGCCGACTCACTCCGCATGATGAGCGGGACCATGCCGAGCGCGCAGCAGGTTTCTGCCCTGGATCGCTACCTCGTGACGGTTGCCGATCATGGCCTCAACGCCTCGACTTTTGCGGCGCGGGTCGTCGCCTCGACCCAGGCCGGCTTGACTTCCTCCGTTCTGGCCGCTCTCAGCGCCCTCAAGGGGCCGCTGCATGGCGGTGCGCCTGGACCTGTGCTGGATATGCTCGACGCGGCCGGAACGCCCGCCAATGCACTCGCTTGGCTGGAGAGCGCCTTGGCCAATGGCGAACGTCTGATGGGGTTCGGTCACCGCGTCTATCGCGTGCGCGATCCCCGTGCCGATGCGCTGAAGGGTGCTGTCCGGGTGCTGGCGAGTTCAGGGGCAATCGACCCAGCCCGGTTGGCTCTGGCCGAAGCCGTCGAGGCTGCGGCGCTGGACCTGCTCAAGCGCAAGAAGCCTGACCGGCCGCTCGATACCAACGTCGAGTTCTACACCGCCCTGCTGCTGGAGGCGCTGGGCTTCCCGCGCGAGGCATTCACCTGCGTGTTCGCCATGGGGCGGGTTGGTGGATGGATTGCCCACGCACGAGAACAGGCGATGGATGGTCGGCTGATCCGGCCAATGTCGGTGTATGTGGGTCCGGTGCCGCAGGTGGCGGCCTGACCTTTAGCTGATGCGGTCCAGCCGCCGCTTTTTCATGATGTTCTTGTAATCCCACTGGATCAGCCTGGCTTGCCCGAGCCAGGCCTGCAGTTGCTCGACATCAATCTGGTCCACGACAGTGTAGCGCCTTTCGGCGGCCTTGAAGGTACCTTCGGGCGAAAGGCCGGCGACCTCGAAGGATTGCCCGCTCCAGAACAGCAGACGCACGCAGGACTTGAGCTTGCTGTAGCCCACGACCGGATTTCCGGCCAGGAACCACACCGGATGGGCATGCCAGATCTTGCTCTCGGCATCGTGCAGGCTGTCATCGATCACCTGACGGAGCCGCTCGCAGATGGCCCGATCGTCGGGAAGCTGGAGGGCGTTGTAGTCGTCGATGGTCACCGGCTTGCCGACAGGTCCTTGCGTCATTACGCCCTCCTTCTCGTCCGTCATCGATATGACGAAACGACCTTTTCCGCAAAGGAAGCGCTGGGCTTCCCGCGCGAGGCGTTCACCTGCGTGTTCGCAATTGGGCGAGTTGGTGGGTGGATTGCCACACACGAGAGCAGGCGATGGATCTACGGCTAATCCGGTCGATGTCGGTCTATGATCCGCGGGCCGCTGGCGACCCTAGGATCAAGTTCAAGGCGGTACGATGGATAGGTGACGTTGTTTTCCCTCACACCGGGTCATTCCGGCGAAGGCTGGAATCCATGTCCGGCAGCCTTCTCTAGCGCTGCATTGGGGGCGACATGCGGATATGGATCCCGGCCTTCGCCGGGATGACATCGTAGGTGTGGATACATCGTGACCAAACAAAAGCGCCGGGCTCATCGCCCGGCGCTTTAGATTCTATCGCCTAAAACTCACGCCGTTGCGGGCGTTTCGTCCTTCTTGCGCTCGGAGTAGATGTAGAGCGGACGGACGTCCTTGCCCTTCACCACTTCTTCCGAGATCACCACTTCCTCGACGCCTTCGAGCGATGGCAGGTCGTACATGGTGTCGAGCAGGATGGCTTCCATGATCGAGCGGAGGCCGCGGGCGCCGGTCTTGCGCTCGATGGCCTTCTCGGCGATCGCCTTGAGGGCGTCCTCGTGGAAGGTCAACTCGACCTCTTCCATCTGGAACAGGCGCTGGTACTGGCGAACGAGGGCATTCTTGGGGGCCGACAGGATTTCGATCAGCGCCGGGATGTCCAGGTCTTCCAGAGTCGCCAGCACCGGCAGACGGCCGATGAATTCCGGGATCAGGCCGAAACGGACCAAGTCCTCGGGGGCGACATCGGCGAGAACCTGACCAACGCGACGGTCATTGGGGTCCTTAACGGTGGCGGCAAAGCCGATGCCCGAGCCTTCGCCGCGTGCCGAGATGATCTTTTCGAGCCCGGCAAAGGCGCCGCCGCAGATGAACAGGATGTTGGTCGTATCCACCTGCAGGAATTCCTGCTGCGGATGCTTGCGGCCGCCCTGGGGCGGAACTGAAGCCACGGTGCCTTCCATGATCTTGAGCAAAGCCTGCTGCACGCCTTCACCCGAAACGTCGCGGGTGATGGACGGGTTGTCGGACTTGCGGCTGATCTTGTCGACTTCGTCGATATAGACGATGCCGCGCTGGGCCTTTTCGACATTGTAGTCGGCGGACTGCAGCAGCTTGAGGATGATGTTTTCCACGTCCTCGCCGACATAGCCGGCTTCGGTGAGCGTGGTGGCATCGGCCATCGTGAACGGCACATCCAGAATGCGGGCCAGCGTCTGCGCCAGCAGGGTCTTGCCCGAACCAGTGGGACCGATCAGCAGGATGTTGGACTTGGAAAGCTCAACGTCCTGGTTCTTGGTCGCGTGATGCAGGCGCTTGTAGTGGTTGTGGACGGCCACGGACAGCACGCGCTTGGCGCGGTACTGGCCGATGACGTAGTCGTCGAGCACCTTGCAGATATCGGCTGGTGTCGGCACGCCATCGGAGGACTTGACCATCGAGGTCTTGTTCTCTTCGCGGATGATGTCCATGCACAGCTCGACGCATTCATCACAGATGAACACGGTCGGACCGGCGATCAGCTTGCGAACCTCATGCTGGGATTTCCCGCAGAACGAGCAGTAAAGCGTGTTCTTTGAGGTTTCGCCGTTCGTTGTCTCTTTGGACATCCTGTCACTCCCGGGGGCAGAGCGCCCCCAAAATCGCGCGTTATCGGTGACGGTAACGCTCGAGCCTAAAGAAAGTCTAAGCCGCACCGATCCTAAAGACCGATGCGGCTAGGTGCAATTGCGTGGACATCACAGTCCACGGCGCATCTGCAATGTGCTTAATGGGACGCAATCAGCTGGCCGCGTCCGGCACTGCACGCTTTTCGTGGATCGTGTCGATGATGCCGAAGGTCTTGGCTTCCTCGGGCGACAGGAAGTTGTCGCGCTCGAGAGCACGCTCCACTTCCTCGTAGGTGCGGCCGGTGTGCTTCTCATAAATCTGATTAAGACGACGCTTCAAGCCCTCGACTTCCTTGGCATGAATCAGGATGTCAGTGACCTGACCCTGATAGCCGCCGGACGGCTGGTGGACCATAATGCGCGAGTTCGGCAGCGAGGTACGCATGCCCTTTTCGCCAGCCGCAAGCAGCAGCGAACCCATCGACGCAGCCTGGCCCATGACCATGGTTGCAACCGCAGGGCGGATGAACTGCATTGTGTCGTAGATGCTGAGGCCAGCTGTCACAACGCCGCCAGGCGAATTGATGTAGAGCGCAATTTCCTTTTTCGGGTTTTCCGATTCGAGGAACAGCAGCTGCGCCACGATGAGCGAGGCCATGTTGTCCTCGACCACGCCGGTGACGAAAATGATGCGCTCGCGCAGCAGGCGCGAATAGATGTCGAAGGCGCGTTCGCCGCGGTTGGATTGCTCCACCACCATCGGAACGAGCGTGTTCATGTAGATATCGTGCGGATCCCGCATGTGATGCCCCTTTTGCCGTGCCGGGTCGCGGACCGGGCTGGCGTTCAGCTTAGGTTGGAACACGATCCCTTCCCGAACTCGGACATCGGGGGTCCGGGGATCATGCCTGAATTCGAATCGACGCGACGGTCGATACCAGACTACGCCGCCTTAAGGGCGGGTAAAGGCACAGATAGGCGGCAATGGGGCGGGCTTCAATAGCGGAGGCCGGCGATGTGACGGAAGGGTGAATGGCGGCTTAGGCCGAGAAGCTGACCGCCACGCCCTTCTTCTTAAAATAGGACTGCATGATCTTGCGGCCCTGGCGGTTGGACTGGGCCAGCTTGGCAGGCTCGAACACGGCTTCCTTGGCGCCTTCTTTGGCCATCGCGGCCTTGAGGGCGGCGATGTGCGCGTCCAGCTCTTCGTTGTTGTTCTTGATCGAGGTGTAAATGTTGTCGATGGCCTGGGTCAGGGTCAGGTCGCTGGTCTGGTCGCTCATGGCAGGCTCCGAAAAACTGTTGTCCCCTGCACTAGCGATTTTTTCGGCAGGAGCAAGGCGCTTGCTTCCGGGCGGCGACATCGTAAGGTCGTCTCCTCCCTCCAAGACTTTGATTTCCATGGCCGCCATACTCCAGCTCAAGCCGATCACCGACGTCCCCGACCATCGCCGCGCCAGCGCCAATCCACGCGATCCGGTGTTTTTCCAGAGTCCCTACGCCTTCTATGACCGGCTGCACGCGACCAACCCGACCTTCTTCTGGGAGGAATATGGGCACTGGTGCTTTGCCGGCTTCAGGGATGTGAGCGCCCTGCTCCGCGACAAGCGCTTCGGGCGGGAAATCCTGCATGTGGCGACGCGCGAAGAACTGGGCATGCCTGAGCCCAAGGCGCATACGGCGGCGTTTGACCTGACCGAACAGCATTCGCTGCTCAACCTCGAGCCACCGGGGCATACAAGGTTGCGGACGCTGGTGAACCGGGCTTTCGTGTCACGGCATGTGGAGCAGTTGCGGCCCCGCATCGTCAAACTGGCCAACGAGATGATCGATGGCTTCGAGGGGCAGGACAGCGTCGACCTGATCAAGGCCCTCGCGGCGCCGATCCCGGCGATCATTATCGCAGAGATGATCGGCCTGCCGGCAGAGAGTGCGCCCAAGCTGCTGGCGTGGTCGAACCGGATGGTGGCCATGTATATGTTCGGGGTGAGCCACGAGACCGAGCTCGATGCCGATTCTGCCGCGGCAGAATTCATGGGCTATCTACGCGAGGCGATTGCGGAGCGCCGGAAGCAGCCGCGCGAGGATCTGCTGAGCCATATGCTGACCTCGGATCGCAACGGCGATGTGCTCAGCGACGACGAGGTGATGTCAACGGCCATCCTGCTGCTCAATGCGGGACATGAGGCAACGGTGCACACGACCGGCAATGGGGTGAAGTCGATCCTCGAAAGCGGGCTCGATCCGGCGACGCTGTTTTCGAGTGATGAGCAGACTGAGGCCACGGTTGAGGAGTGCCTGCGCTTTGATGCGCCGCTGCATCTGTTCACGCGCTATGCGTTGAGCGATCTCGAATATGAGGGGCTAAAGCTGCGCAAGGGCGATGTGGTGGGGTTGATGCTGGGGGCCGCCAATCGCGATCCGAAGCGGTTTGCCAATGCCAATACGTTCGATCCGTTCCGCACGGATGGGGCCAATGTGAGTTTTGGGGCCGGGATTCACTTCTGCATCGGGGCGCCGCTGGCGCGGATCGAGCTGCAGGTGGCGTTCAGCGAGCTGTTCAGGCGACTGCCGAAGCTGCGGCTGGCCGAGGCGCCGCAGTACAATGATGTGTACCACTTTCATGGGCTGGAGCGGCTGATGGTGAGTTGGCGCTAGAGGCTCGCCAGCACCCCCGGCACCAACAGCGGCAAATCCTCGCTGATCAGGCCTGGGCCGCCGAACCTGTTCGCCGCCTCGGCATGGAGCCAGACGGCGGCGCAGGCGGCTTCCCAGCCGGTCATGCCCTGCCCCATCAGGCCGGCGGTCATGCCGGCCAGCACGTCGCCTGAGCCGGCTGTGCCAAGCCAGGCCGGGGCGTTGGCGTTGATGGCGGCGCGGCCATCGGGGCTGGCGATGACGGTGTCGCTGCCCTTGAGGATGACCATGGCGCCGGAATGGGCGGCGGCAGAGCGGGCCTTCTCGAGCTTGCCGCCCGGCACGTCGCCGAACAGGCGCTGGAACTCGCCTTCATGCGGAGTCATGACGACCGGGCGAGTGTGGGACTTGATCGCGGCGTAGAGCGCGTCGGCATTGCCGGTGAAGCTCGTGAGTGCATCGGCGTCGAGCACCGTGGCGGCGCCGGAGGCGAGGACCGCGAGAACGCTGTCGCGGGTTGCCGAGCCAATGCCGGCGGCGGGGCCGATGACAACGGCATTCATGCGCTTGTCGGTGAGGAGCTCGGCCAGCGCCGCAGTGTCTTCGGCGGGCTTGAGCATCACGGCGGTGACGTGGGCGGCGTGGACCAGGAGCGCTTCTTCGGAGCCCGTCAGGGACACGACCCCTGCCCCCACGCGAAAGGCGCCCATGGCGGCGAGGCGCGCAGCGCCGGTCTGCAGCGGACCGCCGGAGACGACGACGACGTGACCGCGGTGGAACTTGTTGCTCTCATTGCCGGCGTCAGGGATGGCCCAGAGACTGGGCGTGTTCTGCCAGGCCCGGGCAGCGATGGTGTCGAGGACGGTCGCAGGAATACCGATTTCGGCCAGCACGACCTCGCCGCAGCGGTCGCGGCCGGGTTGCAGCAGATGGCCGGGCTTGAGGCGGAAGAAGGTGACCGTCATGTCAGCGATCATGGTGGGGCCGCGTTCGAGGCCGGTGGCGCCGTCGAGGCCACTGGGGACGTCGATGCTGACAACCGGGCGGGTGCTGGCGTTGACCGCAGTGATGACCTCGGCGAAAGCGCCATCGACGTCACGGTCGAGACCGGCGCCAAGCAAGGCGTCGATGATCAGGTCGGCGTCTTCGATGTCCTTGGCAGTGGGCGGGGCGACCTTGGCCGTCCAGAGGTCGGCCATGGCGGCGGCATCGCCCTTCAGCGCAGCCCGGTCACCGATCAGGCGGAGCTGGACGGGCCAGCCCTTCTGCTTGAGGAGGCGCGCTACCACGAAGCCGTCGCCGCCATTGTTGCCGGGGCCGCAGAGGACTAGCACCGAGCGCTGGTAGTAGCGCTCGATCACGGCCTCGGCGACGGCCTTGCCGGCGGCCTCCATCAGCCTGAGCGACTTGACGCCGGACTGGACGGCTAGGCGATCTGCCTCGGCCATCTGGCGGGGGGTGAGGAGGATGTCGGCGTGGGCGGTGGTCATCGGGTGGTCTCTGTGGGCGGATGCGTTGTGTCTGTATCCGGATTTTGTCCAAACCGCGATGTCATCCCGGCGAAGGCCGGGATCCAGGTCCGCATATCAACCCGGATTCCGAGTTGGTGGCGATCGCCGGACATGGATTCCGGCCTTCGCCGGAATGACACCGCGGGCTGGGGTAGCTCAGGGCACATCACAAAAAGAAAAGCCGCCCATTGCTGGGCGGCTTTGAATATCAGAAGGAAGGCCCCCTCACCCGGCGCTGCGCCGACCCTCGGGTCAAGCCCGAGGGCAGGCCTAAAGCCTAGTGGTGGTGCTCTTCCGGGACTTCGTCTTCGTCGGCCTGGATGAGCTTGGCCAGCTCTTCGCGGGTCATCTTCTTTTCTTCGATCTTGCCCTGGTCGGCGACGAAGTCGACGACCTTGTTCTCGAAGACCGGAGCGCGGAGGCCGGCGAGGGCCTGCGGATTCTTGCGGTAGTAGTCGTAGACCTGCTGTTCCTGGCCGGGGAAGCGACGGACCTCGGCGATGAGCGCCTGTTGGTGCTCTTCCTCGGTGACGTTGACTTCGTTCTGGTTGCCGATTTCGGCGACGACCAGGCCCAGGCGCACGCGGCGCTCGGCGATCTTGCGGTACTGCTCGCGAGCGTCTGCCTCGGTGGTGCCTTCGTCTTCGAAGGACCGACCGTGGCTTTCGACCTCGTGCTGGACGCGGCTCCAGATGGTGGCGAATTCAGCTTCGACCAGCTGGGCCGGAACGTCGAACTTGTGGCCTTCGTCGAGCGCGTCGAGAATCTGGCGCTTGAGGTGCTGGCGGCTCATGGAGGTGAGTGCAGCTTCCATCTGGGTCTTGACGGCGGCGCGCATGGCTTCGACGTTTTCGACGCCAAGGCGCTGGGCAAACTCGTCGTTCAGCTCGCCCTGGTTGGGGCCATCGACGTGCAGGACCGTCACTTCGAAGTCGGCCTTCTTACCGGCCAGCTCTTCGCTCTGGTAATCCTTGGGGAAGGTCACCTGGATTTCGCGGGTCTCGCCCTTCTTCATGCCGACGAGCTGCTCTTCGAAGCCCGGGATGAACTCGCCCGAACCAACGGTCAGGTGAGCGTGATCGGACGTGCCGCCATCGAACGGCTTGCCCTTAATCTTGCCGACGAAAGACAGGCCGAGACGGTCGCCGGTTTCGACGACGCCGTCGTCACCCTTGTCGGTGTACCCACGGTTCTGTGCAAAAACGCGGTTCACTTCGGCGGTGACTTCCTCGTCGGTGATGTCGATCACTGGCTTGACCAGCGGAACACCCTTGAGGTCCATCAGAGCGACGGGCGGCAGGATTTCGTATTCGACTTCGAATGCCAGGTCGGCCTTGCCGTCGAGAACGTCATTGATGACGGCCTGATCGTCGGGCAGATCGACCTTGGGCTGGGCAGCGGCGCGTTCCTTGCGGCCATCCAGGGTGTCCGAGACGGTCGCGTTGATCGCGTCGGTCATCACTTCGGACATGGCCGAGCGACCAAACATCTTCTTGATGTGGGCCAGCGGCACCTTGCCGGGACGGAAGCCCTTGATGTTGGCCTGACCCTTGAGCTCTTCGAGCTTGGCGCCCAGGCGCGTATTGAGGTCGGCGGCCGGAATAGTAACGCTCAGCTTGCGCTTCAGGCCTTCATTGAGGGTTTCGGTAACCTGCATTCGGTTTTATCCCGTAATCATTGACGTGCGGCCAGGTACTGATTGTGGTGCGGGTGAGAGGACTCGAACCTCCACGCCTTGCGGCGCTGGAACCTAAATCCAGTGCGTCTACCAATTCCGCCACACCCGCAAGGGTACCCGCTGGCCGGGTTGGCGATGCATCTATATGAAGATGGAAAGCCCGTCAAAGGCTGGATTGGGGATTTGGCGCGAATGGCTAGTGCGGTATTTGACCAAGGCAAAGCCGTGGCCGGATCGGTCTGAGCAATCGAAGGGCATCGGGCGAGCCATGCGCAAGCATTGCCGTAGCCGACGCACACATCTCGGCTGATGATGTAAAGAAGTCTTTGTCAGGCGTTGTATTTTGAAGAGGCCAGTGCGAGTTTCGCAGTGCCTGCAGCGAGAATTTTATGCGCCCAGATCCATTCGACATGATGAAAAATCAAGCAACCCATGAGGCGCTAGGTGAGCGGATTTTCTACCCCGCTCAGCTTTTCCATTACACCAACACTTTCGGCCTCATCAAAATCGTCTCTGAACGAACAATTCGGCTAACCGACAGTCTGTTCCTCAACGACAAGACCGAGGTTCGTTACGGAGCCGACTTGATCTGGGAGAGACTGAAGGTCTTCACCAAGGATTGGCCAATAGGTAGAGACCTGGCCCTGGCTCGACGCGTTGTTCGAGAGGCCACAAAATATAGTATCAGCGACCGCTTGGCCGTCTTTTGCATGAGCGGCCACGGAGAGTTGCTAAATCAGTTCAGAGATTATGGCAAAGGCGTTCAGGCCTTCTCGGTCGCCTTTGAGCCGCAAGAGCTGATGAATCAGTTGGCCTACCAAGTGCCTGCAGACGAACTAGTCTATCCAGCCATCATTAAGGTGATCTACGATCAGGTTTCTCAGGCAAGGATCGTTGATAACTTGCTCGCTCGGCTCTACGCCAAAGCCAAGGAGCTCGCCCAGGACAAGACTATCACCCTTTCCGAGCGACGCGATCTCATCGGAATGGCAGCCTCACAACTGCACTACTGCATGGTTCAGTTTAAGCATCCTGCATTTGAGGCAGAGCAAGAATACCGCCTAGTCGTTACCCTTCCCGATCTGACCAGCGCGAACATCCCCGTAGAATTTGACGAGTCACCTATGGGCCCTCGGCCTTATTACCTGCTGCGTTTCCGTAAAGGCCTGTTGCCCATCAGCGGCCTCATCGTCGGACCAGGCGACCACACTGACGTGGCGCTGGCAGGAGCAAGGCTGTTACTAGAGGCCAAGGTTCCAACGCTCGTTCCAGTGTCGATAATGGACGCGCCTCTACGGCGATAGCACAACTATTGCGCGTCAATTTCCTCGCCAGGAGGGGATCGCTCATTCAGCCTTCCTCATTGCGAGTTCGAGGTGCGCCAGTGCCACGTGAGCAGTTGAGTAACTAGGAGGGTGATTTGGCCGGAATGGCAAACACCGTGGTGATTAGCCCTTGCTCCACCACGAACATTACAGCGGTCTCGATCGGCTGCTCGTCGAGGCCATGGATCAGTTCGTGATCGATGACCGTGTTGCCGACCACCATGCGGTTGACCAGTTCAGCCCGCAGGCCTTCATGGATGAAGCGCTGGGTGGCGTAGAAGTGGCCATAGGCTTCTCTGCCGACCAATAGCGGGGTCATGTTCGGGAGGCGAAAGCTGCGTATGTTGTCGGCAAAGGCTGAGAGAAACAGCGGCAGGTCGCGCTTGTTATAGGCCTCGAATTGCAGCTCAACGCATTGCTCTGGCGTCATTCTGGTCATTGTTTTGCAGTCGCTCCCAAGGCCACTGAACTGCTGCACAAATCTTGTGCATGGTGATACTGTTTTGACCATAGCTATGTCGAGCACGGCCAATCATTGCATGAGGCAATTGCAGTAAGCTATTCGTTGCACAAGCATTTTTTTATCGTCGCCACGCGTGGCACACCCCGTGCATACGAGGCTGCGGTATCCGCCGCTTGCGGCTAGTGGAGGCTCAAATGAAAAAAATCGAGGCTATCGTAAAGCCGTTCAAGCTCGACGAAGTCAAAGAGGCGCTTCAGGAAGTTGGCCTGCAGGGCATCACCGTGACCGAAGCCAAGGGCTTTGGTCGCCAGAAGGGCCATACCGAACTGTATCGCGGCGCCGAATATGTCGTGGATTTTCTGCCCAAGGTGAAAGTCGAGGTCGTGTGCCCCGACGAGCTGGCGGAAAAGGCCATCGAGGCGATCCGCAATGCCGCGCAAACCGGTCGCATTGGCGACGGCAAGATCTTCGTCTACTCGATCGAGCAGGCGATCCGCATCCGTACCGGAGAATTCGGCGACGACGCGCTCTAGGGCCCTGCCCGACCGCTTCGTGCCGCATCGAACAACAAGCATCCTAATTTAACAGGGGTAATTGAATGACCACAGCAGCCGATATTCTCAAGCGCATCAAGGACGAGAACATCAAGTATGTCGACCTGCGCTTTACCGACATGCGCGGCAAGCTGCAGCATGTGACCTTCGATCAGACCATGATCGACGAAGACATCTTCGAAGAAGGCACGATGTTCGACGGCTCCTCGATCGCCGGCTGGAAGGCCATTAACGAGTCCGACATGGTGCTGATGCCCGATCCGGACTCGGCCTACATGGACCCCTTCTTCGGCGCGTCCACCCTAGCCATCAACTGCGACATTCTCGAGCCGCTGACCTACCAGCCCTATAGCCGCGATCCGCGCACCACGGCCAAGAAGGCCGAAGCGTATGTGAAGGAACTCGGGATCGGCGACAGCGTCTATTTCGGACCCGAGCCCGAATTCTTCATCTTCGACGACGTCCGCTACTCGAACACGACCTACAAGGTTGGTTTCTCGGTCGACTCGTCGGAACTGCCGACCAACAACGACACCGAATACGAGGCCGGCAATAACGGCCACCATATCGCGATCAAGAAGGGCTACTTCCCGGTTCCGCCGCTGGACACCGCCCAGGACATGCGTGGCGAGATGCTCGCCGCAATGGGCGAAATGGGCGTGCCGATCGAAAAGCACCACCACGAAGTGGCTTCGGCCCAGCACGAACTCGGCATCAAGTTCTGCCCGATCATCAAGGCCGCTGACTCGGTCCAGATCTACAAGTACGTGATCCAGCAGGTCGCCAATGCCTATGGTAAGACCGCAACCTTCATGCCGAAGCCTGTCTATGGCGATAACGGCTCGGGCATGCACTGCCATCAGTCGATCTGGAAGGACGGCAAGCCGCTGTTTGCCGGCGACCAGTATGCCGGCCTGTCGATGGACGCACTCTACTATATCGGCGGCATCATCAAGCATGCCAAGTCGATCAACGCCTTCTCGAACCCGACGACCAACAGCTACAAGCGCCTGGTCCCCGGCTTCGAAGCACCGGTGCTGCTGGCCTATTCGGCTCGCAACCGTTCGGCTTCCTGCCGTATCCCGCACGGCATTTCGCCCAAGGCGAAGCGCGTCGAGATCCGCTTCCCCGATCCGCTGGCAAACCCGTACCTGGCCTTCGCTGCCATGCTGATGGCTGGCCTCGACGGCATCAAGAACAAGATCCACCCCGGCGAGCCGATGGACAAGGATCTGTACGAGCTGCCGAAGGAAGAACTCAAGCAGATCCCGACCGTTTGCGGTTCGCTGCGTGAAGCGCTCGAAAGCCTCGACAAGGATCGCGAATACCTGCTGGCTGGCGGTGTGTTCGATAACGACCAGATCGACAGCTATATCGAGCTGAAGATGACGGAAGTCATCAAGTTCGAGCACACCCCGCATCCGGTGGAATACGAGATGTACTACTCGGCCTAAGGGTCAGTGGTGATGAAATGACGAAGGGCCCCGCAAGGGGCCCTTTTGTTTGGCTGGCGCTTTGAGCCACGATGGCCGGGTGAGCGCTCAGTAGCCGTAGTCGGTCAGATCGTTCAGCTCGCCTTCGTCGGTGTCGATGTGCCTGGCCTTGAGCACCGCAACAGCCTCGCTCCATTCATCGGGGGCTGCCAGCAGATCCTCGATGTCGTCGCCGCGCTGCGGATTGTCGAAGTGCACGGCAAAGCCGACGTCGAACAGGCGGACCACCGTGCCGGCAACCTGGCCGACGGTCAGCGTCTGACCGATGGCGGGGTCGAGTTCGGCAGAGACGGCGGCGCCGGAGGCGGAATAGTCGACGATCAGGCAAGGTTGCACGCTGCCATCGGCCAGGATGACGACCGAGCGCGGATCGCCCGGCATGAAGCGCTTTTCGGCCCGCTTGTCGGCAACGCCGGTCCAGATGCGATCCCGGAAGGCATCGATGCGGGCGGAAAGCTCGTTACGCTTGCTGGTGTCGGCATCGACGTCGACGACGAAGCCGTCGACGACATGCCTGGTAATGCGGCCATGCAGCGTGCCGAAGGGTCCGAAGGATGCGGTGATCACGTCGCCAACCTTGCCGACCACTGGGGCCGCGGCAACAAAGGATGTCGGCGACACAGAACGCAGGCGGCAGGCAAAGACGTTGACGCCGCGCAGGCTGCTGCGATTGCCAAGCACATAGCGGCCGGTGACGGCGCCAACATGCAGATTGTCGTCGACGGCGCTGTTCAAAGTCATGAGTACCCCTCAAACACTCAAAAACATCGGATCAGGCTAGTTCGCTGCGGTGTAGCAGCTGTTGATATTTGCCAGATCTCGATTCAATTGCCCGCAAAACAAGAATTCAGCGTGAACTACGGGTAAATGCGGAGCCTCTATAGCGTCGGTGGCGCCATCATGATTTCGAGCTGGTCCAATGGCTGGACCTGCAGGAATTGCAAGGCAAAGCCAACTTCGAGCATGCGCACCACGCGGCCCACGAGTTTGCCAACCGCCATGGGAGTGCCAAGGTCGGGCCATACCTGGGCGGAGACAGCGACCCCCGACTGGGAGATATCGATGACGAAGCACGGCACCGTCGCGCCGTCGGCCAGGGTGATAATGGTCCTGGGGTCGCGCGGCAGGATGCGCTTGTGCTCGCGTTTGTCGGGCATCTGTTCGTGGACATGCTTCTTGCGCCAGACGATCTTGCCGCCAAGCTTGTTTCGTTCGGCCGGGCTCAGCATCAGTTCAAGCACAAAGCCAGATGGCAGGCGGCGGACGATGCGACCGCGCAGAATGCCGAACTCATCGAAATGGGCCGTGACGATCTCGCCCTCGGCGCCGACCATCGGTCCGACCACAACGGCCAGGCGAGTCGAGATGGAGCACAGGCGACAGGCATAGACCGCCACCTTGCCGTCCGGCCCGTCCTTGCGATCGGGCAAGGCATAGCGACCGGCAACGGCGCCGATAAATCGCACATCGTGCCAGTCGTAATGTGAGCGCGACGGAGTTGTGGCCCCGTCTGCATCCAGCGACATGGGCCCCATTCCCCATTCGTTCCCGTTGCGAATGAAAGATAGGGAAAACTCCTTAAAGACTTTTCCCATTTATCGGCATCGGCAGCGATTTCCAGACGGGTTGAACTGGTTCTGTATCCGTATCTTTCCGGACTAATTACCTTCCAACGCCATCGCCTCGAAGAACGGCTCAGGACCATCGATCTCCTTGAGTCGCTTGCCCTCGATCAAGAAAAACCGACTACCCAGGCCACGGACAAAACTGCGGTCGTGCGAGACCAGGATACAGGTCGCGCCATGCGCCAGGATTTCGTCCTCCAGGCGCTCCTGGCCGGGGATGTCGACGTGGTTAGTCGGCTCGTCGAGCAGGTAGAAGTTCGGTTCGAGTAGACGCAAAGCCAGAAGGCCCAGGCGGGCCCGCTGGCCAAAGGAGAGTTCGGCGATCCGCCGATCCTGTTTCTCCAACGGAAAGCCGGCGGCAGCCAGCAGAGCCATGCTGCGCTGGTCACCCTTGTCGAACTGACCGGTGATGTAGTCGATTGGCGAGCGCCTGTTGGGCAGGAAGCTCATGGCCTGGTCGACATAGCCGGGCACGACCTGCGGACTGGCGCGGACACCCGGAGTCTCCGAGCCCGTCATGGCGCGGTGGACCAGCCCCATGAACTGGGACTTGCCCGTGCCATTGCGCCCAAGGATGACCAGTCGGTCGCCCTGGAAGATATGCAGCTTCTCGATGCGGAACAGTTTTTCGCCAGGCGGGGTGGTGACATCGACATTCTCGATGGCCACCATCACCTTGGCCTGCGCGCCGCTATTGCCAAGACGAATTTCGCCGCTGCGCTCCTTGTGCAGGGACAGAACGGCGGTTTCGATCTTCTCGGCGCGCTCGCGGAGGTATTTCGACTTTACGACGAGGAGGTCGCTGCCAGAGTTTATGCCGATATTGGTGAGCTTGGCGGCCTGCTTGCGCAGGCGACTGACCTCCTTGAGGTCCTTTTCGCGCTTGGCTTCGGCGAATTCGTCAGCCTCCGCCAGGGCAATGCGGGCCTTGCTGTAGGGCAAAGCAAAATAGTGGCTGGTATCGGGCCGCAGGAACAGGGTGCGATTGGTGGTGGCATCGAGGAAATGCCGATCGTGGCTGGCGATGACCACGGGGATGTTGCGGGCTGCCTGGTTGAGCCAGTTCTCGAGTTGATAGAGCTTGCCGAGGTCAAGATGGTTGGTCGGCTCGTCCAGCAGCAGAGCATCCGGTTGTAGCACCCAGCAGCGGGCGATCAGCGCGATGCGCTGCCAACCGCCGCTGAGCTGGTTGAGCGGGCGATGCCGCATGGCGTCCGGGGTTTCGAATTCGTCCAGCACGACATCGACACGCCAGCTATCGGTTTCGCGGTCGGCGACCGGCAGGGCCTCAAGCACAGCCTCATAGAGCGTCAGCGACATGCTTGCGGGTGGCATGTCCTGCTCGACATAGCCGACCTGCAGGCCACGGGAGCGGACGATATCGCCTGAGGTCAGCTCGCCCTGCCCCGCCATGGCACGCAGCAAAGTGGTCTTGCCGCGGCCGTTGCCGGCGACGAGGCCGACGCGGTCGCCGTCCGATACAACGAAATTGAGGTTGGAGAAGAGCGTGTCGGTGGCCACAAGGCCGGCATTGCGAAGGCTGATCGAACCCATTTTAGTCTCACTGGTGCGGCGCCTATGCGCCAAAAGCCATCAGACGGCGGTCAATGACCGCCACGAAGGGCAAACCAGAATGGGAAATCGCGAAATGCGTCCGAACCCTTACCGGTCAGCCCTGCAGCTGCTGCCACAGGGCGTAAACGGGGCCACGCGAACGGTGCTCGAACTGAAATGTCATCGGGCCCTCCTCTTCGCTGGCGACTGGACCGGTTGGATCAATAGCCTTGCCGGCCGCGAAAATCAATTCGCTGCCGATCAGACCAGATAAAACAGGGTAGAAACCAGAAACAGCGCCCCAATACGCGGGACGGAGAGCTTGGCCAGCCGGTACGCAATACCTGAAAACCCGGCATGCGGCCAAACACCGATAGCAACCGAACCAGCCGGGTTCTGATACGCAGAACGAAGATCCCTGATGGCCCGCATACGGCAACTCCAGACAAAAACCGTATGACGTTTGTTCTACCAGCGCACGTTTAAGAAAGTGCTTTCAAGAAGCAAACGGAACGTAAACCGCGCGCCCGATCTTGGGACGGTTTTGTTCCTATCGGGCGACTTAGCCTGCCTGGCGCAGGCGTTGCCGACCTTCGATCTCACCAGTGCAGAAGTTGAAATCGAGCAGATAGACCCAGCCGCCCTTGGTTGCGCGAACCTGGATGTTGCTCTCTTTAGGAACATTGAGAGCAATGTTGCTGTAGCCCAGACCCGCGACGGTTTCGCGGATCTGGTGGTCGGTCATGCAGATGAGGTGTTCGGGCGCGAAGAAATCCGAGGGTTCGTCGCCGAAGAAGATGCCGAACCCCTGCGCTTGGGCGGGCGCCGCGAGGCCGCCCACCAGTAGCATTGCCGTCATCAGGACAGCTGCGAACCTCGTCATTGCTCTTCTCCTTGCGACGCCCTCAGGCATCAGTTGCCGAAGTTGAAATGCAGCCCGAAACCGCCTCCATTGCCGAAAGCCGGGCGAATGGCCCTGATGCGGCTGACTTCGCCACTGCATTTGTCAACGCGCATCGAATAGAGCCAGTTGCGATAGACAGCGCGCACCTCGACCCGCTGGCGGTTCAGCTCGCGCGAGATTTCGACGCGGGTGAAGCCGTAGGCCGCAATGCCGCGGCGGACTTCGCGATTGGTGAGGCAGCGAAATTGGAAATCGTCCTGATTGCCCTGACCGAAGGTCTGTGAGCGCTGGGTTTCCTGGCCCTGGTTACCGGGCACCTGCAGGCTGAAGCCGCCAATGGAGTCCTGCGCAAAGGCAGCAGGCATTGATGAGACCGAAGCGGCGCCGAGGGTAAGGGCAACCACGGCGACACGGGCAATGGTATGGATCGGGGTCATGGCAAATCTCCTAAGTAGATCGATGAAGCAGCCCCCAAGAGGCACAGGTATCGCTCCCGACGCTTGAACCGAACCGGAACCCGCCATTCATCCGGGGTTCAGGTTTTGTGGGGAAAGCACTGGCGTCAATCGGGTCGCGCCGCGTGCATGGTTTGGCCTGAGGTATAGTACAAAGCGGAAACGCCTGATTCGGGCGGCAGAGACGGGACGTGCATGTCGCAAGCTGAAGACCTATTTGGCGGTGGAGATGAACCCGAGCGCGTGACGCCGGAGCCGGCGCGACCTGCGCCAAAGGCCTCCCCTGTCTCGGGGCCGGGCTCCTACTCAGCTGCCGATATCGAGGTGCTTGAAGGCCTGGAGCCGGTGCGCCGGCGGCCGGGCATGTATATCGGCGGCACCGACGCCAATGCGCTGCATCACTTGTTTGCCGAAGTCATCGACAATTCGATGGACGAGGCCATTGCCGGCCACGCGACCCGTATCGAGGTGCATCTGGGCACCGATGGCTACATCACCGTGACCGATAACGGCCGCGGCATTCCGGTCGAGAACCATCCCAAATATCCCGGGCGGTCGACGCTCGAGATCGTCCACACCGTGCTGCATGCCGGCGGCAAGTTCGACTCCAAGGCCTACGAAACCTCGGGCGGCCTGCATGGCGTCGGTGTTTCGGTGGTCAATGCGCTGTCCGACGACATGGTTGTCGAGGTGGCGCGCGAGCAGCAGCTCCACCGCTTACGGTTTTCCCGTGGCAAGCCACAGGGCGAGATCGAGCATCTGGGCCGGGTGAACAACCGACGCGGGACGACGACACGCTTCCATCCCGACCCGCAAATCTTTGGCGAGCAGGCGCATTTCGTGGCCGAGCGCCTGTTCCGCATGACGCGGGCCAAGGCTTACCTCTTCGGCGGCGTCGAACTGCGCTGGAGCTGCGACGAAGAGCTGAGCAAGCCGGATGTGCCGGCCAAGGCAGTGTTCCACTACCCTGATGGCCTGCGCGATTTCATGAACGCCCGCATCGAGGGCGAGACGCGGATCGTCGACGAGCTGTTCGCCGGTAGCCACGGCAAGCCGGGCACCCATGGCGCGGTCGAATGGGCCGTCGCCTGGACGCTGGGCGACGGCGGCGTGTCGTCCTACTGCAATACCGTGCCGACGCCCGACGGCGGCACGCATGAAGCCGGCTTGCGGACGGCTCTGCTGCGCGGGCTCAAGAACTATGCCGAGCTGACCAAGAACAAGCAGGCGGCGATCCTGACCGCCGAGGACGTGTTCGCCCATTGCAGCGCCATGCTGTCGGTCTTTGTGCGCGAGCCCGAATTCGTCGGCCAGACCAAGGACAAGCTGGCCTCCGGCGAGGCAACGCGCATCGTCGACACCGCCCTGCGCGACGCCTTCGACCATTGGCTCGCGGCCTCGCCCAACCAGGCGGGCAAGCTGATGGATTGGGCCATCGAGCGGGCCGAGGAGCGCTTGCGCAGGCGCAAGGAAAAGGAAATCGACCGGGCTAGCGCCACGCGCAAACTGCGGCTGCCCGGCAAGTTGGCTGACTGTACGCAGACGGCAGCGCAAGGGGCGGAGCTGTTCATCGTCGAGGGTGACTCGGCAGGAGGTTCGGCCAAGCAGGCGCGCAATCGCCAGAGCCAGGCCGTTTTGCCGCTGCGCGGCAAGATTCTGAACGTGGCGGGCGCCAGCCGCGAGAAGATGCAGGCGAGCCAGCTGATCTCGGACCTGATCCAGGCGCTAGGCTGCGGCACACGCGACCGCTATCGCGAAGATGACCTGCGCTACGACAAAATCATCATCATGACCGACGCCGACGTGGATGGCGCCCATATCGCGTCGCTGCTGATCACCTTCTTCTTCCAGGAGATGCCCAAGCTGATCGATGGCGGGCATCTCTACCTGGCCTTGCCGCCGCTCTATCGCATGTCGCAGGGGGCCAAAACGCTCTATGCCCGCGATGACGCGCATAAGGAAGAGTTGCTGGCAACCGAGTTCACCGGCAAGGGCAAGGTGGACATGACCCGGTTCAAAGGCCTGGGCGAGATGCCGTTCGCGCATCTGCGCGAGACGACGATGTCGCCGAAGTCGCGGACCTTGCTGCAGGTCAAGGTGCGGGACGATCTCGATGCCACGCGGATCAGCGTGGATCGGCTGATGGGCACCAAGCCAGAAGCACGGTTCGACTTCATCCAGGAGAACGCGCAGTTTGTGACGGATCTGGATATCTGAGGGCGCCTTGAGTTGTGCCGGACCGTCAGTCGACACCCTCCGCCTTGCGGGGAGGGATCAAGGGTGGGGGTGTGGGCCACGAACGCCGGACTTGCGGAGAGATACCCCCTTCCTGCTCGATCTACGGACTTAGCAAGGGCTAAGTCCTATCCGTTTCTCTCCCCACAAAAAGGGGGAGGGTAGTCGACTGACGCCCCTGTGACGTATAAAGACCTTGCCGATTAACCCCCACCCGCGCAAACCCGTTGACAGACAAGGCCTTTGCGCTATGGTCCGCGCCGCTGGAGCATTTCTGGCTTGACGGTTTGTCATCTTGACATCACCCGCCTTTGCCAAGGTGCCTCAGGGCCACTCCGCGTACCTGCACTCGCTGCATCCCGTCCAGTGGCCGCCCAGTCGTGAACGCGTTCGCACTCTTTGCGGTCCTTCCCGACTGAACACCCCGGCGCACCGTTCGAATGTCTCGGACTGGACAAGGCCCCGGGCTACGCCTCTGATGTGGATTACCCAATTTGACTGACGATTTTTCCGGGCTTGGCCTCTCAACCAAAGTAACCGATGCGGTCCTCGCAGCGGGCTACACCAAGCCAACCGAAATTCAGGCGCAGGCCATCCCGCACCTGCTGCAGAAGAAAGACCTGATCGGCATTGCCCAGACCGGCACCGGCAAGACGGCGTCGTTCGTGCTGCCGATGCTGACGCTGCTGGAAAATGGCCGCGCCCGCGCCCGCATGCCGCGCACTCTCATTCTCGAACCGACGCGCGAACTCGCCGCGCAGGTCAGCGAGAATTTCGAGAAGTATGGCAAGAACCACCGGCTGACGATGGCGCTGATCATCGGCGGCGTGTCGTTCGAAGACCAGAATAAGAAGCTTGATCGCGGCGTCGACGTGCTGATTGCAACGCCGGGCCGGTTGCTCGACCAGATCGACCGCGGCAAAATTATGCTGAATGGCGTCGAAATCCTCGTCATCGACGAAGCCGACCGCATGCTCGACATGGGCTTCATCGACGATATCGAGAAGATCTGCTCGCGCCTGCCGCCCCGCCGCCAGACCATGCTGTTCTCGGCGACGATGGACAGCCAGATCGAGAAGCTCACCAAGAAGTTCCTCAAGGATCCGGTTATGGTGCAGGTTTCCCGCGCTGCATCGACCGCCGACACGATCGACCAGAAGCTGATCAAGGTGTCGTCCAAGCCGGAAGAAAAGCGCGCGGCGTTGCGCGACCATATTCGCGGCGCGACCGGCCTGACTAACGCGATCATCTTCTGCAACCGCAAGCGCGAAGTGGCGACGCTCGCCAAGTCGCTGGAGCGTCATGGCTTTTCGGCCGGCGCCCTGCATGGCGACATGGACCAGAAGAGTCGCACGGAGACGCTCGATGCATTCAAGAACAACCGGCTGACCCTGCTGGTCGCCAGCGACGTGGCGGCGCGTGGGCTCGATATTCCTGCCGTGAGCCACGTGTTCAACTTCGACGTACCCGTACACGCTGAGGACTATGTCCACCGCATCGGCCGCACCGGCCGCGCGGGTCGTTCCGGTGTTGCCTATACGCTGGTGGCCCCCGCCGATGGCAAGCATCTGGACGCCATCCTGAAACTGACGCAGAAGCCGATCGACTATCTTGAGACGTCGACCGCCCCAACCGCTGCGGTCTCCACCGAGGATGGCGAGGAGCGCCCTGCCCGCCCCGCGCGATCGCGTCGCGGTGGTGCCCGGACGCGCCCCGCTGCTGCAGACGTTGCCGAGGCAGCACCTGCAGTCGAGGCGGCAGAGGCCAAGCCCGCACGCACGCAGCGCGCACCGCGCACACGGGCCGCCGCCGAAGCGGCAGCAGCCGCTGCGGAGGAAGCGCCGGCGCAAGCCAGGACACCGCGCAACGAGGCTCGTCCGGAAGGCGAAGCCCGACCGCAGCGGGGACGCAGTCGGCGGCCTGCTGCAAGTGCTGAAGCAGACGACAATAGCGACGACAAGTCACCCTTCGGCAGCGAAGGACCGATCCCGGCATTTCTGCTGCGCCCCACGCGCATCGCGAGCTAAAGTTAAGCAAAATCACTGTGTAAGCCGTAGCTTTATTGCGGCAACGCAGTTGTGTTCATTAACACCTGCGCGGTACTTATCGACGATCACTCGGGGGCGCGGGATACTGCGAAACCGATTCTGGCGCAACGACGCGCGAGGGAACCATTGTCGGAACAGGAATTCAAACGAGCGCTTGGTTACGCCAACTCGGCATTTGACCTGCTGAAGCGCAGTGGGATTCCGCCCTATCCGCAATTTTATGAGCTGCTCTATACCTACGCGACCGGTGTCAACCCGACGCTGAACAATCGTATCAACGCCATTTTCCGCAACGGCGACGCGCCGTCCATGAACTTGGCGGAAACGCTCTATAACGAGTTCCTGAAGTCCGACGTCAATGACCGGATGAACAACGTGTCGGAGCGCATGCATGCCCGTATCGAGGCGGTGCATGAGGCCATCGACACCGCGATGACGACGGCCAACGCCTATTCCGGGTCGCTGCAGTCGGCCAGCGGCGATCTGGACCGCGAGATCTCGCCGGCGGCGATGAAATCCCTGGCCGACAGGCTGCTGGCCGAAACCCGGCGCATGCAGGAAACCAACCGCTCGCTTGAACAGAAGCTGGAAGCGTCGCGCGACGACATCGCCTCGCTGCAGCGCGACCTGGACGACGTCCGGCGCGAATCCATGCTCGACCCGCTGACCAAGATCGCCAATCGAAAGAGCTTCGACGAAGGCATGGAGAAGGCGATCTCCGAGGCCAGTGCCACCAACGAGCCACTTTGCCTGATGCTGATCGATATCGATCATTTCAAGAATTTCAACGACACCTATGGCCACCAGACCGGCGACCAGGTGCTGCGTCTGGTGGCGATGACGCTCAAGTCCAATATCAAGGGCAAGGACCTGGCGGCGCGCTATGGCGGCGAGGAATTCGTAGCCATCCTGCCGCAGACCGATATGGAAGGCGCTGTGATCGTGGCGGAGAATATCCGCAAGGCGATCCAGGCAAAGGAACTGCTCAAGCGTTCGACCAACGAAAAGCTGGGCCGGATCACCGCTTCGTTCGGAGTCGCCGCATTCCGTACTTCCGATACTGCCGCCTCGCTGATCGAACGCGCCGACCGCTGCCTCTATGCTGCCAAGCATGCCGGCCGCAACCGGGTGATCAACGAGGTCGACCTGGCCAATATTCTGGCCCAGGCTGCGGCGGTTGCTGCCGGGGCGACCGCGGCTTAGGCTGCATCTTTCCGGTACAGTTCCCCACCCAACGGACGTCACCCTCGGGCTTGCCCCGAGGGCACTGTACTTCGTCCGCCGCTCAGCAAGTGTAGAGCCCTCGGGTCAAGCCCGAGGGTGACGATCGAGGGTGACGCGTCCGAATTCACCTCACCCCGGCAGTGCGAATGGCGATCAACCGATATAATCACGCTTGCCGACCGGTACGCCGTTGTGGCGCAGGATCGCGTAGGCGGTGGTGACGTGAAAGAAGAAATTCGGCAGGGCGCGCTGGGTCAGGTAGTCCAGTCCGGTCATCGTGACATCGTTGCCGCCGATCTTGAGCGTCACTTGCCTGGTATCGCCGCCTTCGAGCTCTTCCGGCGTGACTGTGGCCAGCAGATCGAGCGCCTTCTGAATGCGGGCGCGGAGTTCGGGGAAGGTCTCTTCGGTATCGGGCCATGAGGGAACGGCCTTGCCGGCCAGGCGCGAAACGCAGCCCTTGACGTGATCGGTGGCAATCAGGATCTGACCACGGAACGGGATCATGTCGGGTGAGAGGCGGGCATTGGATAGAACCAGGGTGTCAAACTTGCGCTCGGCGGCGGTGGCTTCGGCCTTGTCCATGCAGGCCAACAGGTTGGTCAGCATGCGCGTGAAGACGGGCACGGTCATGCCGTAAACGGATATGGTCATCTGGTAATACCTTGATTGTGGCTTCCCGAACGGGAACTGTCTTTTGCGCCAGCAATTGTAGGCTGACAAGCGAGTTCGGTATGGCCACCAAGCAAGACAAGCCGATGAGGACAGACAATAGGCCAAGCGGCTTCCGGAGGCTGCGCTCCACCCTTCGCTTGCTCTACCATAGCCAATCGCCCGGCGCGCAACGCTTCCAGTTCTCGGTGCTGGTCGTCGACCTGGCCATCATCGCGTTCTTCATCGCGACACCGCTGCTGCGCGAGAACGAGGCGTTCCTGTGGATCGACTACTCGATCGCAGCGCTGCTGGCAGCAGACCTGGTGGCGCGTGCGCTGGCCTCGACGGACATCATGCGCTGGCTCAAGCAGATGCCCGTTATCGTCGACATCTTCATTCTGGCGACGCTGTTGGCGCCGACCTGGCTGGTCAGCCTTGGCTTCCTGCGCATCCTAAGGCTGTGGACCCTGACGCGGACCAGCGGCTTCTGGCGCCCGCTCAAAAAACGCGGGCTGGGCGCCTACCAGGAAGCTGTCCAAGCGGTCATCAACCTGCTGGTGTTTCTCTTCGTGGTGACGGGCTTCGTCTATACGGCCTTCGCCAACCGCGGCGAGGAGCCGAGTATCGATGGCTATATAGACGCGCTCTACTTCACGGTCGCCACAGTGACCACGACGGGTTTCGGCGATATCACCCTGCCCGGCACCTGGGGGAAGCTCGCGTCGATCGTCATCATGATCATCGGCATTTCGCTGTTCGTGCGGCTAGCACAATCGATCTTTCGGCCAAACAAAGTGCATTTCCCCTGTCCGCAATGCGGGTTGCAGAAGCATGACCCGGACGCCGTGCACTGCAAGGCCTGTGGGCATGTTTTGAACATTCCCGATCACGGAAACCACTAGTTACGGCATCACATCTAGCCGCACCCTGAAGCAGGCGCCGGGCAGCGGGCCTGGCACGAGGTCCAGCGAACCACTCATCCGCGCGACGATCTGGCGGGATATGGCCAGTCCCAGGCCCGCCCCGCTTTGCTCCACCGCGCCATGCTGCCCACGGGCGAACTTTTCGAAGATCAGCTTGCGCTCGGCCTTGGGAATGCCGGGGCCATTGTCTGCGATATCAACGACGTAGTTGCCTGACTTGACCGAAGAGGTCACTCGCAACACCGGTGCCTCGGCATCGTTGTATTTCACGGCGTTCGAGACGAGGTTGATGAAGACCTGGCAGAGCCGGTCGGCATCGCCCTCAACCATAGTGGCCGGGGCACGTTCGCCGAGTTCGACCCGCATGCCGCGCTGGCGCAGCATGCCGTCGCAGACGCGCAGGGCACGGTCCAGGGCCGCCTCGGCATCGATGGGGACATTGTCCCAGGTTCGCTCGCCGCGTTCCAGCGCGGAGAGATCGAGGATTTCGTCGAGCAGCTTGGTGAGGCGCAGGCTTTCCTGATGGATGGTCGAGACGAAATGCTGCTTCTGGCCCTCGTCGATGTCGCCCGGATCGAGCAGAATTTCCGAGAAGGAGCGGATGGAGGTCATCGGGGTGCGCACTTCGTGGCTCACCTGGCTGAGGAACTCGTCCTTCTGGCTGTCGAGCTCGCGCAGTTGGGCATTGGCATCCTCCAGCTTCTGGGCAGTGGAACGCAGTTCTGCCGAGGTCTTTTCGAGCTGTTGGGAGTATTCGATGACCTGCTGGTTCTCCTCGGCCATCTGCATGACCTCTTCCAGCGACACGTCGCTGCCCGAGACCACCTTGGACAGCATAACATGCGCCGAGGCCGCACCGATGGAGCCGGCGAGCTCGCGTTCCAGCTTGCCGATGAATTCGGACGAGGGCTCCAGCATATCCGGATCGACGCCACTCTCGCGCGCCGCCGTCTCGAAGATGGCGGCGGCGCGCCGTTCGCCGAGCACGCGTTCGGCAACGAAGAACAGGTCATTGGCCGTCGCTGAACCTCGGACGAAATTGCCCTGAGGGGCAGAGCCCTGGCGGAAGACGTCGACGAACAGGGTGGCCTGGATGCGTTCAAGGGCAGATTGGGTGGTGAAGAGCGAGACGATCGTCAGGGTGGCGACATTGATCGTGAGGCTCCAGACCGCTGCGTGGGTGAGCGGGTCGAGACCTTCAAGGCCGAACAGGGCCTGCGGGCGCAGCCAGCCGATGCCCCATGGGCCTTCGCGCAGCAGCAGGGAGACTTGCGGTGACACGGATTCGAAACTGGGCAGGAAGCTGCACCAGACCCAGACGACGAAGCCGGCCGCGATAGCCGCCGTGGCAGCCTTGAGCGACGCATCGCGCCAGAACAGGGCGGCGAGAACAACGGGGAAGAACTGCGCGATGGCGGTGAAGGAGATCAGCCCGATCGGAGCCAGGGCGTTCGAGTCGCGGGTGAAGAAGAAGTAGAAGAAGCCCAGTGACAGGATGAGCACGATGGAGAAGCGCCGTGCCACCAGCAGCAGGCGGCTGACCCCCTGCCCGTCGCCACTCGGCCCCACAGCGCTGTAGCGCAACACCAGCGGCATGATGATGTGGTTGGAGACCATGATCGAGAGCGCGATGGATTCGAGGATGATCATCGACGTCGCTGAGGAGAAGCCACCGATGAAGGCGAACAGCGCCAATGCGTCCTGGCCCTGCGAAATGGGCAGGGTCAACGCGAACATGTCGGGATTGGAGCCCGCCGGCATTGAGGTGAGCCCGAACATGGCTATGGGCAGGATGAACAGGCTCATCAACAGCATGTAGGCCGGGAACGCCCAACCAGCGGTGCGCAGATGGTTCTCGTCGGAATTCTCCACCACCGTCACCTGGAACTGGCGCGGCAGGCAGACGATAGCGGCGACCGACAGCGCCAACGTAGTCAGCCAGCGGTCGTCGAAGCTATTGGCCGTTGGGGTACTGACGCCCATCTCGGCGGCGCGGCTGAAGATGGCTTCGAAGCCGCCGCCGACATAGACGACGAAGATGCCCACGGCGACCAAGGCAGTCAGCTTCACCACGGCCTCGAAGGCAATGGCGGCGACGACGCCGTGATGCTGCTCCTTGGCGTCGACGTGGCGAGTGCCAAAGAGGATGGTGAACAGCGCCATGCCGGCAGCAATGCCAAAGGCCAGGCCGACATCGTCGATACCGGCAAGGCTGCCCTGCCCGAACTCGGACGAGCCCGCGACGGCCTGGATGGACGACGTCACGGCCTTGAGCTGGAGCGCGATATACGGCGCGATGCCGATCACCGCGATGCAGGTGACGAGTACCGCCAGCCGGTTGGACTTGCCGAAGCGCGAGGACAGAAGGTCAGCAACCGACGTGAGGCGCTGGTTGTGGCTGATGCGAACCAGGCGGCGCAGCAGGAACCACCAGCCGACGAAAACCAGCGTCGGCCCCAGATAGATGGTCAGGAATTCGAGGCCACTGCGCGCAGCGTTGCCGACGGCGCCATAGAAGGTCCAGCTGGTGCAGTAGACCGAGATGGAGAGCGTATACACCCAGGGGGAATGCAGGAACGACTTCTTGTTGGCGCGGGCGCGGCGATCGCCGAAATAGGCCAGCACGAACAGGAGGCAAACATAACCGACGGCTGTGGCGATGACAAAATCGGCCGAGAGCATCAGTCGTCCTCCGCCGCGGACGAGTCTTCGCGTGGCAAGGCGCGGGTCAGCAGCGCCGTGGCGATGATGAGCAACAGCCACACCGCAAAAAGGTAGATGACGATCTGCGGCACGCCCAGATGGCTGATCGGCTGGTTGAAGACGTAGACCAGCGGCGGCAGCAGCAGCAGCGCGCCGAAGATGGTCAGAACCGCCATGCCGGCTTCGAGCTTACGCCGGTCCGCCATTTTCGCCCAGCAGTTGACGCACCGCCCCGACCACATCCGCATTGGCATAGGGCTTGGTGACGAAGCCGTCTGCGCCCAGTTCCTCGGCGGTACGTCGGTCCTGCTGCTGGCCCTTTGCGGTCAGGATCAGCACCGGCATGGACCGCAGATCTGCATTGGCACGGATCTGCTTGAGCACGTCGAAACCACTGCGCTTGGGCAGCATGATATCGAGCACCACCATGCGCGGATGCAGGCGCTGCACGGCGCCAAGCACAGCGTCGCCATCGGTCACCGAACTGACGTTCCAGCCAGCGCGCCGCAAGATGAAATCGAGCGATTCGAGAATACTCGGTTCATCCTCGGCAATGAGAATGTCGATTGTCAAAATCCCCCCTGAAACATCCGCAGTCTCCCCACTGCGAATGTCTGCACACTAAAGCGCAATCATGCGGGATCGCCAAGCGGTATTGCTGATGGCAGCAGCGGACCGCGTGTGCGGGACTGGCCGCCTCCGGGCGACAGGGTCTCCTCCTGACGACTGGCGCAGTCGCGGCGGGTGCAGAGGCGACAGCTCGGACCGACGGGAATGTCGGCGGATTGATCGGAGAGGTCGAGGCCGGAGCCATAGATGGTGCGATCGGCGTGGAGCACATCGCAGGCCAGCATCACCGATACCGCCGCTGCCGGTTCGCGGAAGGAGGACGTGCGGCGCTGCACCGTGCGGGCGAGAAACAGGTAGCGCGAGCCGTCGGAGAAGCGGACGACCTGGCGCAACGGGACGTCTGGGGTGCGGAAGGCGCCGTAGATGGCCCAGAGCGGGCAGGCGTGGCCGCTATTGGGCAGCAGCAGGCCCGGCAGCGGGAAATGCTTGGTCAGGCGTCCGGCAGGGTCGGAGCGCAGGAAGCCGAAGGGTATGCCCTCCTCCCCCGGCCGGCGCAGGGTGACGAGGCGATGGGCCACCTGTTCGAAGCTGGCGTGGTAGGTTTGGCGCAGATGATCGATGTCATAGGCGGCGCCTTCGGCATCGGCCAGGAAGCGGGAATAGGGGAACACTATTGCTCCGGCGAGGTAGGATCCGACAGCGCGAGACGCCAGCCGGCGGGCGGTGGGGGTCGACAGGACGGCGCTTTCGAGCGTGCTGGCGATGGCATCAGCCGCTGCCAGCTCGCCATAGAGGCGGGCCAGCTGGAACTGGCGCGTCGCCAGGGTCGTGGCACCCTGGAACCAGATCTGGCGTGTAAGCGGGTCGAAACGGTACTGGCCGGGGAAGTCCGCCTCATCGGGCGGGCCGCCGATACGCACGGTTACATCGAAGTCCCGCTCCAGCACGTCGGTCAGTGTTGCCACCCCAAATGGCCCAGTATGCTGGATGTCTTGCCGCAAACGGTCGGCGACGTCTTCGAGGGAAGCGAAGTGGTTCTCGCGCTCGATAATGAGATCGTCGATCTCGCGCGCGGGCGAGACACTGCGCCTGATCTGACTGGACGTATCGAACTGACCGATGAGATTGCGCGCTACATCGGACAGCGTACGGGTCTCGCGGCCGATGGCAGCGAGAAAGCGCTGGCGCTCGGCGTCGTCGAGATCGGTGGTGTACTCCAGGATTTCGGCGCTGGAACGGATCGCGGTTACGCCCGAGAGAATTTGATGCAGCAACTGGCTCAGCAACGGGTCCGAGCGCAGGCGATCGGCGTAAGCATCGGCGTTGGAAATAGCGCCGGCATAGGCGCGATGCATGCGGGCCAGGGCGGCAGCGCTGGCTGGGTATTGTGCGACCAGTTCGCGCCGCTCGTCGGGGCGGAACGGCAACGACTCGACCATGGGGTCGGCAAAGGCCTCTTCGAGGTCCTGCAGCAGCTTTTGCTCGCTGCGACCTGCCAGTTCATCGATGTCGATGGCCAGTTGGGCAGCCACCCGGTTGAGGAGGGAGCCGCCGATATCGCGTTTGTTGTTCTCGATAAGGTTGAGATAACTGGCCGAAATGCCCAGGCTCCTGGCGAGAGCCGCCTGGGAAATCTTCAGCGATTTCCGCCTGTTGCTGATGCGAAAGCCGATTGGCGCGCGCATGCACGACCCTCCCCTTTGTCAACATCTTGACTGATGTTACGACAATTCAGAACAACAATTTACAGAATATCGCTGTAATTACAACGGACTATTGCTGTCGTTTTCTAGCAGTGGAAATATCGCGGTGCGGTGAGCTGCTGGCTATGCATCGGTCGCCCCGCGCCAAAAGGAGGAAATTGATGACACTTTTGAAGCGTGGCCTTAGCCGCCGTCGGGTGCTGCAGACCGGCATGGCCGGCATTATTGGCACGGGCGTTGCGCCCCTCATGTTCACCAAGGGCGCCTGGGCCCAGGAATTCTGCAACAACCCTACCGGCGACACCGTTACCTTCGGTCTCAACCTGCCGCTGACCGGCGCCTATGCCGAAGAAGGTGCGGACGAGCAGAAGGCGTATGAGCTGGCCGTAAAGCATCTCAACGGCGAAGGCGATGGCGGGCTGATCAACGTGCTGAGCCCGAGTGCCCTCAAAGGCAACGGCATCCTGGGCAAGAAGGTCGCTTTCGTGACCTCGGATAGCCAGACCAAGGCCGACGTGGCCCGCGCCGGCGCAACCCGTATGATCGAACGCGACGGCGCCATCATGGTGTCCGGCGGTTCGTCCTCGGCCGAAGCCATCGCCGTTCAGGGCCTGTGCCAGGAAATGGGCGTCATCTTCATGGCGGGTCTGACCCATTCCAACGACACGACCGGCAAAGACAAGAAGCGTTACGGCTTCCGCCATTTCTTCAACGCCTACCAGTCGGGTATCGGCCTGGCGCCGGCGATCGTCGGTGCCTATGGCGCCGATCGCAAGGCCTACCACCTGACGGCAGACTATACCTGGGGCTGGACCCAGGAAGAGTCGATGAAGGCCGCTACCGAGGCTCTCGGCTGGTCGACTGTCCAAGCCGTCCGTACGCCGCTCGGCGCCGGCGACTTCAGCCAGTTCCTGACGCCGGTGCTGAATTCGGGCGCCGACGTGCTGATCCTCAACCACTACGGCAACGACATGGTCAACTCGCTGACCCAGGCTGTGCAGTTCGGCATGCGCGACCGCCAGGCTAACGGCAAGGACTTCCAGATCGTCGTACCGCTGTTCTCCGAACTGATGGCCAAGGGCGCCGGCGCCAATATCAAGGGTATCTACGGCACCTCCAACTGGCACTGGAACCTGCAGGATCCAGGGACGATCGCCTTCACCAAGTCGTTCGGCGCAGCCTACGGTGCCCCGCCGTCGCAGGCGGCCCACACCGCCTACGTGCAGGCCCTGCTCTATGCCGATGCCTGCGAGCGCGCCGGCACCTTCTATCCGCCAGAAGTGATTAAGGCGCTGGAAGGCCACGAGTTCGACGGCATGGGCAATGGCCCGACGCTCTATCGCGCCGAGGACCACCAGTGCATCAAGAACGTGCTTGTCGTGCAGGGTAACGAGAACCCAACGAGCGAGTACGACGTGCTCAGCATCGTCGAGGAAATCCCGCGCGACAAGGTGGCCTACGATCCATCGATCTTTGGCGGCGAGCTCGGGCCGGCAGAACCTGCACCGATGTGCTGATGCTTGTGCCCGCCCCGTTACGGGGCGGGCCTTTTCCCAGCAGGCCTCATTACCGGCTGACGCGCCACGCCTTGTGGTTCGACAGGTCTATCATGGGGCCGCTGGACGATTGAGGCTCGATCGGAGCACACGATGTTCGAAGTCATCTTTCTGCAGTTTCTCAACGGCCTCGACAAGGGAAGCGCTTATGCGCTGATCGCGCTTGGGCTGACATTGGTGTTCGGCACGCTGGGCGTGGTCAATTTCGCGCATGGCGCGCTGTTCATGCTCGGATCATTCTGCGCCGTGCTGTTCCGGCAGATCCTGACGCTGGAGACCGTGACCATCGATCCCACCCAGCTTTCACCCTGGGGGCAGCCACTGGAAGTGCGGGCGCCGCTGGTGCAGGCCTGGTTTGGCGATTTCGGTGCGGTGCTGGTCAACTACTCGGTGCCGTTCTCGATCATCCTCACCATTCCGGTCATGCTGGTGATCGGCATCGCGCTCGAGCGCGGCATCATCAAGCACTTCTACAAACGCCCGCATGCCGAACAGATTCTTGTGACTTTTGGTCTTGCCATCGTGGCGCAGGAAATCATTAAGTCGGTCTTCGGACCCAATCCGATCCCGCAGCCGATGCCGGAAGACCTGCGCGGCGCGGCCGATATCGGTGCCTGGCTGGGCATGCAGGCCAACATCATCACCTACCCCATCTGGCGGCTGGTCTACTTCCTCTTTGCGGCCGTCATCATCGGTGGCGTCTTCGCTTTCCTGCAGTTTACGACCTTCGGCATGGTGGTTCGCGCCGGCATGGCCGATCGTGAGACGGTCGGACTGCTCGGCATCAATATCGACCGACGCTTCACCATCATGTTCGGGCTGGCCGCCGTGGTCGCCGGCCTCGCGGGCGTAATGTACACGCCACTCCTGCCGCCGAACTACCATGTCGGCATGGACTTCCTGGTGCTGAGCTTCGTGGTGGTGGTCGTTGGTGGCATGGGCTCGCTGCCCGGCGCCGTGGCCGCAGGCTTCCTGCTCGGCATCCTGCAGTCCTTTGCCTCAATGACGCAGGTCAAGGCGATCGTCCCCGGCATCGACCAGATCATCATCTATCTCGTCGCCGTCATCATTCTACTGGTTCGCCCGCGTGGTCTGCTTGGCCGCCGCGGCGTGATGGAGGCCTGATATGCTGGCCATGCCGCGCAAAGACCTCTTCCTGTTCCTCGGCTTCTCCCTCGCTGTGCTCGCCATGCCGATCTGGCTGCAACCGTTCGGCGCGGCCTATCCGGACCTGCTCAACCGCTTCACGATCTTTGCGATCTTTGCGGTTGGGTTCAATATCCTCTTCGGTCTCACCGGCTATCTGAGCTTTGGCCATGCCGCGTTCTTCGGCGTCGGCTCCTATGCTGCGGTCTGGTCGTTCAAGCTGTTGAGCATGGATGCCCTGCCCGCGATGATCTTCGCCGTTGTCATCTCGGGGCTGTTCGCACTGCTGATCGGCTATGTAAGCCTGCGCCGCTCGGGCATCTACTTCTCCATCCTGACACTGGCATTCGCCCAGATGTGCTACAATCTGGCCTATTCGGTGCTGACGCCGATTACCAATGGCGAGACCGGGCTGCAGCTCACGCTTCAGGATCCGCGCTATGTCGATCGGATGTTCTCGGCAGCGGCACCGGGCCTGCCCTCGCCAACCCTGTTTGGACAATCGCTCGGTGGCTATGCCGGCTTCTATTTCTGCGCCGGCTTCCTGATCGTCGCCTTCTTCATCGCCCAGCGCATTACCGGCTCGCCCTTCGGCATGATGCTCAAGGGCATCAAGTCCAACCAGACGCGCATGAACTATACCGGCTTCAACACCAGGCCCTATACACTGGCGGCCTTCGTCATCTCCGGCATGTATGCGGGGCTGGCGGGTGGACTGCTGGCCATCACCGATCCGCTGGCCGGTGCCGAGCGCATGCAGTGGACGGCCTCGGGCGAAGTGGTGCTGATGACCATCCTTGGTGGTGCCGGTACGCTGGTGGGTCCGGTGATCGGCGCCTGGCTGATCAAGTATTTCGAGAATATCTTTTCCTCGATCAACGAGACCATCCTTGCCCGCTTCTGGGATTTCCTGCCCGATGGCTTCGATCACGCAGCCGTTGTCATCAGCTCCAAATTTGTGGGCGAAGGCTGGTTCCTGACCCTGGGCCTGGTGTTCGTGCTGATCGTCATGTTCCTGCCCGGCGGCGTCATGGAGGGCGTGCGACGCATTGCCCACCTGTTCAATCGCCGTCCGACCAATCCGGGCAAGGCCTCGCCCCAACCGCAACCTGCTGAATAGGACGCCACCATGACCACACCCAATGTCGTCCTGCACGTTGCCGATGTCCACAAGCGCTTCGGGGGGCTGCATGCCCTGGCCGATATCGACCTGCAGGTGGAAGAGGGCCAGACCCACGCCATCATCGGCCCCAATGGCGCGGGCAAGTCGACCTTGCTCAATGTCATCATCGGCAAGCTGGCCCCGACCAGCGGTACTGTGGTGTTCGATGGGGCGATCCTGACCGGTCGCAAGCCCTTCGAGATCAACCAGCTTGGCATTGCCCGCGTGTTCCAGACGCCGGAAATCTTCGCCGATCTTTCGGTGTTGTATAATGTGATGATCCCGGCCCTCGCCAAGCGTGACGGAGCGTTCAAGCTCAACATGCTGCGCTCGCTGGAGAGCGAGACGGCCATCCGCCAGGAAGCCGAGGATATGCTGGAAGACGTCGGCATGCGCAGCAGCCAGGACATGACGGCGGGCAGCCTGAGCCGCGGGGACAAACGGCGGATGGAGCTGGCCATGTGCCTGATTCAGCATCCGCGCCTGCTGCTGCTCGACGAGCCGACGGCTGGCATGAGCCGGCACGACACCAACACCACCATCGAGCTGCTCAAGAAGATCAAGAGCCGCGGCATGACCAAGGTGATCATCGAGCATGACATGCATGTGGTGTTCTCGCTGGCCGACAAGATTTCGGTGCTGGCGCAGGGCCGGATCATCGCCGATGGTACGCCCGACCAGGTCCGCGGCAATCCAAAGGTGCAGGAAGCCTATCTCGGAGGGACCCATTGATGAGCGCAATCGCCATGGAAACCCAAATTCTCACCAACAGCCAGGCCGCAAGTGTCGAGACGACGCGGCCGTTCTTCTCCGTCCGCGACATGCACGCCTACTACGGCGAGAGCTACATCGTGCAGGGCGTATCGCTCGACGTGCGCAAGGGGGAAATCCTGGCGCTGCTCGGCCGCAACGGTGCCGGTAAGACATCGACGCTGCGCACCATCGCCCGCACGGACGATCCCCAGATGCGACAGGGCGAAATCTGGCTCGATGGCAAGCCCATCCACCAGATGAAGAGCTTTGAGGCCGCCCGCGCCGGCATCCAGTTGGTGCCGGAGGATCGGCGCATCATCTCGGGCCTCACGGTCGAGGAAAACCTGACGCTCGCCAAGGTGGCGCCAGGCAATGGCTGGAGCCTCGAGCAGATTTATCAAAGTTTCCCCCGGCTGGCGGAACGGCGCAAGCAGGAAGGCGTGACGCTTTCGGGCGGCGAGCAGCAAATGCTGGCAATTGCCCGCGCGCTGGCGCGTGACCTCAAGCTGCTGCTGCTTGACGAGCCCTATGAGGGGCTGGCGCCGGTTATCGTGCACGAGATCGAGCGCATTTTGCATTCGATCAAGCCGCTCGGCATCACCACCATCATCGTCGAGCAAAACGCCGTGGCAGCGCTGAAGCTGGCCGACCGGGCGGTCATCCTCGACACCGGTGAAGTCGCCTTTGCCGGTACGGCCAAGGAAGTGCTCGACAATGCCGAACTGCGGCACGAGTACCTGGCCATCTAGTTTCCGGTCGCAAGACCGGTCCGCCCTACCCTGGGCCTCTCGGAACAAGGCATTCCGCCGATCTCACCTCTCCCAACGAGAGGCCCAGGGTATGATTTGTGCTTCGCCTCCATGCCATGCCCTCGTGGTTCGAGGCTCGCAAGGGCTCGCACCTCACCATGAGGGCTACGGTGAACACGGTACATCAAAAGCCTTCATGGTGAGGTGCGCTTCTTCAGCGCCTCGAACCAAGAGGGCGTGGCACCTATGCCTCCGGCAGCTCCGGCGTATCCGCCGCTATCGCAATCCCTTCGCCCTCCAGCGCATCGCGTACTTCGCGGGCCAGGTCGACGGCGCCAGGCGTATCGCCGTGCAGGCAGATCGAGCGGGCGGAGGATTTGAGCACGGTGCCGTCGATGGCGACCAGCTCCCCCGACCTTGCCAACCGCAGGCAGCGTGCGATGACCGTGTCGACATCATGGATGACCGCGCCGTCCTGGCTGCGCGGCACCAGCAACCCTTCCGCTGTGTAGGCCCGGTCGGCATAGGCCTCGCGGATCAGCGGCATACCGACGGCCTTGGCGGCGCGCACCTGCTGGCTGTTGTCGAGCGCCAGTACAGCCATTTTTGGGTCCATAGCCTGGATGGTGGCGAAGATACCGACGGCGAAGGCCAGCTCCTCGGCGGTCTGATTGGCGAGGGCGCCGTGCAGTTTGACATAGGCCAGCGGGACACCGACCTCGTCGGCGATGAAGCGGACGAGGAAAAGCTGGGCGCGGATCTGACCGAGTAACTGATCGAGTGGCATGACGACGCGGAAGCGACCGAAGCGCTTGGGATCGGCATAGCCGGGATGGGCCCCTGCCCGCACGCCGCGCGCCTTGCAGAATTTGAGGATGTGCCGGATCGTGGGCGCATCGCCCGCGTGGCCGCCGCAGGCGATCGAGGCGCTCGAGACGATGTCGAGCAGGTCCTCATCGGTCCCCATGCCCTCGCCGAGATCGGCGTTGAGGTCGATCGACGTCATGTCCGGCGGCTCCGCAACAGCTGATGCGCATGTTCCACGGTCACCGGCTCGAAGGCAACTGCGGTCCCCGGCCGCAGCTGCGCAAAGCGATCGAGGTCGGCGGTGATGATGGTGCCGATGCGCGGATAGCCGCCAGTCGGCTGGTGATCGCGCAGCAGCACGATGGGCGTGCCATCGCCGAGGATCTGGATATCGCCGGGGACGATGGCGTCGGAAGCGAGCGAGAGAATGGTTGTGTCGGCGAAGACGCCGGCTTTGTCGTCCAGCCGCGCGCCCATGCGGTCGAGCTGGCGGGAGACGACGAACGCGGCGTCGAGGAAGTGCTGGCGCTGGGCGGGAGCAAAAAGATCGGCGTGCAACCCCCAGATGATGCGGATGGGGCCGGTCGCGGGTTCGGGCGGCGGTGGAGCGAGCTGAGGCGAGCCGGCGCCGCCTGTCAGCTCGATGAGGTCACCGACCTGCAGGGCCCGGCCGGACAGGCCGCCGAGCCGAGCACGGGTGCTGGTGGCGATGCTGCCCATCACCTCCGGCACGGCGATATCGCGATCGAAACGGAGATAGCCGTAGTTGCCCCAGCGGCCGGGTGTTATGGCGAGGCTGTAGCCCGCCTTGAGCCTGGCTGATCCGGGCCAGTCCTTACGCTTGCCGTTGATCGCGATGGCAAAATCACCGCCGGCCCAGCCGATATGGCAGTCGCCGCTTGTCAGGGTCAGCTCGACGCCGGCCATGGTGATCTCGATACCGCCGCGCCCACCACCGGCTGCTGCACCGGCCCAGGCGAAGGCGGCGAGATCCATGGGGCCGGAGGCGCTGACCCCGTGCGACAGCATGCCAAAGCGACCGTCATCCTGCACCGTGGTCAGCGGACCTGCCCGGTTTATCGCGAGGATGGCACTCACCCGGCCACCTCGAAACGGATGGTGTCGCCGGCCAACATCCGGGTCGGCGGCATGGCGGTGGGGTCGAAGTTGGCGAACTTGGTTCGACCCAGGATATGCCAGCCGGTTGGCATTTCGGTGGCGGTGATGGCTGTCTGGCCGGCCGCGAACAGGACGCTGCCGGCCGGCACCGGAGGTCGGACGGTCGTGCGGCGGGGGACGACCAGTTCGCTGGGATGGAGGCCGCAATAGACGAAGCCGGGTGCGAAACCGGTGGCCAGCACCCGTAAGGGTGCCGCGTTATGCGCAGTGATGAGGGCGCGGACGGTGACGCCCAGCAGCGCCGCGACCTCATCGAGGTCGGGGCCATCGAAGATCACGGGCACGGTCCATGCCGTGCCGGTAACTGCGGCACTGTCGAGACCGAAAAGCCGCAGGCGCAGCTCTCCTGATATGGCCGACGGCGACGATGTCAGCGGATCGTAGCGCAGCAGCACCGAGACCAGGTTCGGCACCACCTCGGCCACGCCGGGCAAGGGGTGACGATGGAGGGACGATGCCAGCGCGATGGCCGCGCGGTTCGCGGAATCGCTCAAGGCAGTGCCAAAGCGCACGAGAAGAGCGCTGTCGCCGAGCGGAAGGATCGTCGGCGTGGGAAATGTATCGGAAGCGGACAAACCAGCGATGATGCAGCCTCCTCGGCTGAAGCATGCGGCTAGTCCTGTCGGACCCGCCCGGATCAGTCAATCCGGTCCATAAGCGGAGGAACTCTGCCTCGCTCGGAAGACCGTTCGATAGCGCCGAAACCTCTCAAGGCATCGGCCGGATATGACCTGCCGGGACGGTGTTGGTCCAGCTCAGTTGGGGTCTTTGCCGTCCTGTTCGACGACAGCATCGAATAGCTGCCGCACCTGCCCCGCACCGATTGCCTCAATGGCAACCGCGGCGATGGCAGCGAACAATTCTGCAATTTCCTGGGGGTCAGTGATTTCGGCGTCGTCGTCTTCGGCGTCGGCGTTGATCAGAGTGAACACAATAACGCGCCTCCAAGTATGCCTTACACCGATGATTGTTGGACGATTCCGTTACAGAATAAATAACGAAAATCCGTACGGGCCCATTTGGGGGCGATTGTCAGAAAGGACAGCGTCCCTTACTCTTCCCCCGCCGTGTTCGCCTCGAGCCAGTTTTCGATATCGTCGAGGCTGGCCGAAAAGGGCTTCGGCACATTCCCGAACAGCACGGTGTAGGTCTCATCGCGGATGGCATGCCCGCCCGTGGTGCCCAGCACCTTCATCTTCTCATCGGTGAGAATGGTCAGGCCATACCGCGCTGCGTAACGCTTGAGGCGCCGCATCCGCGACACATCGAAATCCTTGCGGCTCACTTGGTTCTCTCTGTTCTGTCGAACGAACGGCATACCTAACCCATTGATAGGGGATAGGCTACCTCCACAAGTCATGGCCCAATCAAAGGCGGATTAGCCCGCGCAACACCACGATTCCCGTGCCGGACAGTTCCGGATCCGGGGTCAACCGAATGCGGAGGATGCTGCGGCGCCCCATCTTCGTGCCCTGCTCGACGGCAAGATCGTTGCCGGCCAGATGTCCGCTGGCCGCGAGATAGGCGGCAAGGGGGCCGGCGGCGGTGCCGGTAGCCGAATCTTCCCAGAGGCCAACGGTTGGATTGAAAAATCGAGCATATGCCTTGTCGGCGCCGTCGAAGGCATAGACGTAGCAGCCTTCCGCGGTTGTGCCGCGCAGAACGGCCAGCAGGGCGACAGCATCGGGCTGTGCCAGGTCGACCGATTCGACATCCCGCAAGCGGACCATCAGGTGCTCGGCCCCGGTATCGGCGGGGCGCGGTATCGGTTCGGACAGGATATCGCCTGGCTCCAAGCCAAGCGCCGCTGCCAGCGGAGCGACGTCCGCCAGGGGCTCGCCGAGCCGCAAGGGCGCGTGCTTCATGCGTCCGTGGACACGACCGTCGATTGATACCAGCTCAATCGGCAGCACTTCCGGGCCGATTTCCTGATGAAATGTCCGCGCCTTGTCCAATGAGCCCAGGTCGCCATGCTCGCCCAGCCAGAGCCAGGCGCCGAGCGCGTTGTGTCCGGCGCCGAACACTTCTGCGCCACTTGCCGTGAAGCTTCGCAGCTTTCGATCGGCACGCGTGCTGCGGAGGATGAAGGTCGTCTCGGCCTGATTGAATTCGCCGGCAATCCGACGCATCTGCTCGTCGGTCAACGCGTCGGCGTCCTGCACTACGGCAAGCGGATTGCCGGTCAGAGGGGTGTCGGCAAAGACATCGATGAGACCTGCGACCAGTTCGACCATGCTTTTCACCTTCCGAGGATGAGCTGAGCTTAGGCGAGAGAGGCGATAGGATTTGGCGGGTAGAGAGGGATTCGAACCCCCGGAACGCTTTCACGTTCGCCGGTTTTCAAGACCGGAGCAATCAACCGCTCTGCCATCTACCCGTTGCGATTGCGTTTAGCGGGAGAGCGAAGGGCTGTCCAGAGTGCGTGAGGGTTGTCGGAAGTTCTCATCGCAGGGGCACCCAGCGCCTCCCATCCCCGGATCATTCCCGCGAAGGCGGGAATCTCTGTTTGCCTATCCCAGTAAAGAAAACGGAGATTCCCGCCTGCGCAGGAATGACCCCGTGGGTGGGTGAGATCAGGCAAAACTACGGAATCAGCAGCACTGACCCGGTCGTCTCCCGACCTTCCAGGGCACGATGGGCATCGGCGGCCTCGCTCAACGGGAACGTCCGGCCGATCTCGACCTTGATGGCGCCGTCGAGGACGGCCTTGAACAGCGCGCTCGCACCAGCCAGCAGGTTTTCGCGCTGGCCGACATAGTGCGTGCCCGTGGGCCGAGTGACATAGAGCGAGCCCTTGCGGGCCAGCAGCGTGACGTCGGGCAGGCTCGGCACGCCCGAGGCGTTGCCGAAGCTGGCCAGCAGGCCGCGTGGGCGCAGGCAATCGAGTGACTTCTCGAAGGTCGATTTGCCGACGCCATCATAGACCACGTCGACACCACGGCCGTTGGTGAGGTCGCGGACGCGGGCAGCGAAGTCTTCGGTGTTGTAGTTGATGACGTGGTCGCAGCCATGCGCCGTGGCCAGGGCACACTTTTCATCGCTGCCGGCCGTGCCGATCACGTCGGCGCCGAGCGCCTTGGCCCATTGCGTGGCGATAAGGCCGGTTCCGCCTGCGGCAGCGTGCCAGAGGATGGTTTCGCCCTTGGCGACCGGCCAGGTCTGGAACAGCAAATAGTATGCGGTCAGGCCCTTGAGCAGGATGGCGGCCGCGGTCTGGTCGTCGATGCCGTCGGGGATGGGCACCATGCGTTCGGCAGCGGCGAGGCGTTCAGTGGCGTAGGCGCCGACCTGGCCCTGATAGACGACGCGGTCGCCCACCTTGAGATCGGTCACGCCATCGCCGATGGCGGTAATGACCCCTGCCCCTTCATTGCCCGCCACGAAGGGCATCGGCTGCGGATAAAGACCCGAGCGCTGGTAGGTGTCGATGAAATTGAGGCCGATCGCCGTCTGGCGCAGGGCCACCTGCCCCGGGCCAGGATTGGCCAGGGGCCAATCCTCGTAGCTGAGAACCTCCGGGCCACCAGTCTGGTTTACAACGATGGCCTTGGTCATACCGGACACCTACTTGGGCGTCCTTGGCTTGCGCGGTGCCGATTTGGGCCGGGCCTGGGCGCGCGCGGTCGGCGTGGCCTTGCTGCCGGGCTTCTTGGCGGTGACGGCAGCGACGCCGGCGGCAGCTGAGACTGAGCCGGTATCACCGGTAAAGGGCGTCATCTTGGGATGCGCGGCGCCACCCTTGGCGGCAATCCGGCGGCTCTTGGCGAAAATGTTGACCGCTTCGACGATCACCGAGAAGGCCATAGCGGCGTAGATGTAGCCCTTTTCGACGTGGAAGCCGGTGCTGCCGGCAAAGCCGTCGATCACCAAAGTCGTACCGATCAGCAGCAGGAAGGCCAAAGCCAGCATCTTGGTCGTGGGGTGATCGGCGACGAATTTGGCGACCGGACCCGAGGCGAAGAACATGACGGCCACGGCGACCAGCACGGCCGCGATCATCACGCCCACCTGTTCGGCCGGCACCATGCCGACGGCAGTGATGATCGAATCGATCGAAAACACCATGTCGATGATGACGATCTGCACGATGATCGCCTGGAGGCCAGCCTTTGCCGCCTCCTTGAGGCCGACCTCGTGAGGCTCCTCGATGGCGGCATGCATTTCGTGCGTCGCCTTGTAGACCAGGAAGGCGCCGCCCAGGATCAGGATGATATCCTTCCACGACAGTTCGAGGCCGAACTGGGTGAAGACAGGGTCCTTGAGCTGGACGATGACGCTGATCAGCAGCAGCAGGACAATGCGGAAGACCAGAGCGAGGGCAATGCCCAGCTTGCGGGCGAACTCGGCCTGTTCCCGCGGCAAGCGCGACACCAGCACCGAGATGAAGACGATGTTGTCGATGCCCAGCACGATTTCCATGACCGTGAGGGTGGCGAAGGCGACCCAGACATTGGGATCGGCCAGCATTTCAAACATCATCGGCTCCGTTTTCGGGTCTTGGTTGAAGTTTTGCGAACAGCATATCTAAGCGGTGCGTGGCGCGCGGGAAAGCCTTGCTGGCAGAGTTTTCCTCGGGCTGCGGCGTTCGGCAGCACAAAGCAGTCGCTGCATGGCTGGCTTCGGGGTTGTGGCGGGTGATATCGTCAACGCCAATCGAGTTTTTGCGAGTAGAGCCAATGGAATCGTTCACGCCGCTGACTGCCACCATCGGTGGCAGCCTGATCGGACTTGCCACCGCCGTGTTGTGGTTGGGCAATGGCCGCATTGCCGGCATTTCTGGTATTTTCGGGCAGTTGCTGCCACCAGCTCAAACAGTGGTCTGGCGGGTCGTGTTTCTGGTCGCGCTTGTCGTTGCTGCTTTTGCCGCAGCTAGGCTCTTCCCTGCTTTGGGCATGGGTGGCGTCGAACCGGCGCGGCTTGTCGAAGCGCCGGCGGCGTTGGGCGTGCCAACGCCGGTATGGCTGGCGATAGCGGGCCTGTTGACCGGGATCGGCACCAAGATTGGCAATGGCTGCACCTCCGGACATGGCGTTTGCGGGCTGGCGCGACTGTCGCTGCGCTCGCTGGTGGCCGTGCTGGTGTTTTTCGGGGTGGCCGTGATCACCGTCACCGTGACGGGGGTGGTGTGATGGCCAATCTCAAGTTTCCCTATCTCGCCACGGCGGCGCTGAGCGGCGCGCTGTTTGGCGCCGGTCTCTACGTGTCGCAGATGGTCGACCCGTTCAAAGTGCTGCGCTTTCTCGATTTCGGCGCGATCCCTGATGGTGGCTGGGATCCGAGCCTGGCCTTCGTCATGGGCTCGGCCCTGATCGTCATGTTCGTCGCCGTCCGCATCGGCAAGGGCCGGCAGGCGCCGCTGTTCGATACGGCATTCCACGAACCGGAATACAAGAAGATCGACGCCCGGCTGGTGGGTGGCGCGGCAATGTTCGGCATCGGCTGGGGCATGGCTGGTATCTGCCCCGGGCCGGCGATATCGCTGATCGCCTTCTTGCCCGACAATCTCTGGATCTTCCTGGTCGCCATGTTCGTCGGTTCGCTGGCCGGCAGCGTGATCATTCCCAGCGGTCACGCCAAACGCCTGGCGGACGCGCAATGAGCAGGCAGGACGCAGATGCCATCGTCGTCGGCGGTGGACTGGCGGGCGTCGCGGCGGCGATAGCGGTTGCCAAGGCCGGACTGTCGACAATCCACCTGGCACCGACCATGCCGCCGGATCGGCGGACCTCGGCCCTGATGATGCCCAGTGTCGACTACTTGCGCCAGGCGGGGCTGATCGACGAGCCGGCAGACCTGGGCCATGCGCTGACCCAGATTCGTATCATCGATGCGACCGGCAGGCTGATCCGGGCGCCCGAAACCCTGTTCGACACCAAGGAAGCGGGTCTAGCGGCCTTTGGCTGGAACTTTGCCAACATGCGGCTGCTGGAGCGTTTTCACGCCGCTGCGGCGACGCTGCCCAATCTGCGGACCATCTCGGAGGGGGCAGTCGCAACGGCGCCGGTGGATGATCACTGGCAGGTTGAGCTCGCGGATGGAACGGTCCTGACCGCGCCATTGCTTGTGGGGGCAGACGGCAAGAAATCGCTGGTTCGGGCCTCAGCGGGAATCGTTGCGCAGGAGCGGACCTTCACCCAGGCGGCCTTGGTCTGCGATCTCGAGGTCGGCCGGTCAATCGGCGGGACGTCCATCGAATTTCACTACCCGCAAGGCCCCTTCACGCTGGTGCCGGCAGGCGGCAACCGGGCCAATCTTGTCTGGATCGACGACATCGACGTGCTTCGTGATGCCTATAGCGGCGGCGCGGAGCGGCTGCTGGCGATACTTGCGGAGAAGTCGCAGCGGCTGTTCGGCGACATCGCCATGGCGACGCCGGCCTTTGTCTTTCCGCTGAGTAGGCTGACGGTGCCCCTGGCTGGAGCGGATGGCGTTGTGCTGACCGGCGAGTCGGCGCATGCCTTTCCGCCCATCGGTGCGCAGGGGCTCAATCTTGGCCTGCGCGACGTGGCCGACCTGGCGGAGACGCTGGCGGGGGTCGATCGGGGCAAGCCGGACTGGGCGATTGCAGTCAGTCGCGACTACGCGAAGCGGCGTGCCGCCGACCTGGCGCGCACCGGAACTATGGTGGATGCGCTGTTCCGCTCGCTATTGGCCGAGATGGTGCCGGCGCAGGCGCTGCGTGCCGGCGGCCTGTGGGCGCTCAAGCTGGCGCCTGCGCTGCGGAAGCAGGCATTTTCCCTGGGGATGGGTGGGCGTTAGCGCCCAAACAAAAATGGGGCGCGGTTTCCCGCGCCCCTCTCTCAAATATCAGTTTGCCAAATGCCTTACGGCGTAGCAGGCGCGGCGCCATCGGCCGGAGGCGTGGTGCCATCGGCGGGGGCTTCGCCACCCAGCTGGCGGCGCAGCTCTTCGGCGCGATCCTGCAGAACCTGCTCCAGCGCGTTCTCGCCCGAAGTTTCCTGGCGGAATTCGTCAAAGGTCAGGGCGGCATCGCCGTCATAGGTTGCGGTGAAGCCGGACAGGTTGATCTCGATGGTCAGATCCTGGTTCTGGCGGTTCTTGGCGGTGAGCGTGAGCGTACTGCCGCGCTTGAGCGAGTTTACATACTGCTCATTGATCACCAGCTGCGTGGCGCAGGAGGTGGGGTCGCACAGCATATAGGGCACGCGGACAGGCTTGGCGCCGTCGATCTGCCAGGTCAGGCCGAACGGCAGCAGCACGCCGAGCGGAACGGCGGCAACAGCCAGCAGGCGGCTTTCCTGGCCCGGATCGTCGCGCAGCAGGAACGAACCGAGGAACTGACCATTGGCCAGGACGACCTGGCGCATGATGCAAGCCTTCTGCCCATCGGGCAGCGGATCACACACTTTGAGCCAGTTCTGCGACTGGACCTCGCCGGTCGCAGTCGCGACGGGCGCAGCCGGATCGACGGGCGCCGCGGGATCCACCGGGGCAGCCGCAGGATCGGCAGGGGCGGCGGGATCAACCGGCGTCTGGGCGGCAGGAGCTTCCGGGGCGGGGGTCGCTTCCTGAGCGTAGGCCGACAGCGGGGACAGCATGAGCGCGGCCACCGCAAAACCGGCGACGAGAGGTTTCCTGAAGTTCATAGAATTTCCTTGGCTTCTTTGGCGGTCCCGGTGACTTGGCGCCACCTTGAGAATTGAACTGCCCTTCAAGTGCTGAATTCGGGCAATAACATGACCGATGCACCTTGCCAAAGCATTATGGCAGGACAGGGTTGATGCAGGTGCCTCACGCCGCATTTTCGGCCAGTTTGGCCAGCCGCGACAGAATTGCGGCTGCGCCCTTGAGGCGATCATTGGGCGTGGGCCAGTTGCGGGCGAATACGAGCTTCTGATCGGGCTTGATCCGAACCTGGTTGGCCGGGTCGCTGACCAAGCGCACCAGCGCCGCCGGATTGGGATATTCGTTGTTGCGCAACGAGATAACCGCGCCCTTGGGACCGGCATCGACCTTTTCGACATTGGCCTGGCGACACAAAGCCTTGACCAGGATGACCTTGAGCAGAGCCTCGACTTCTTCCGGCAACGGGCCGAAGCGGTCGATCAATTCTGCGCCAGCGGCGTCGATATCCCTGATATCGGTGAGATCGCCCAGGCGGCGATAGAGCTGCATGCGCAGTTGCAGATCTGGGATATAGTGCTCGGGAATCATCACCGGCATGCCCAGCGAAATCTGCGGCGACCACTCATTGCGGTCCTCGTAATCGTCATCGCCGGTCTTGAGGTTGGCGACAGCCTCTTCGAGCATGGCTTGGTAGAGTTCGTAGCCGACTTCGCGGATATGGCCGGATTGCTCGTCGCCGAGCAGGTTGCCGGCGCCTCGGATGTCGAGGTCGTGACTGGCGAGCTGGAAACCGGCGCCCAGGGTTTCGAGCGACTGCAGGACACCGAGGCGGCGTTCGGCCGTGTCGGTGAGTTTGCGATCGGGCGGCACTGTGAACAGCGCATAGGCGCGGGCCTTGGCCCGGCCGATACGGCCACGGATCTGGTAGAGCTGCGCCAGGCCGAAATGATCGGCGCGATGCACGATCAGCGTATTGGCATTGGGAATGTCGAGGCCGGATTCGACGATGGTGGTGGCCACCAGCACGTCGAACTTGTTGTCGTAGAAGGCATTCATCAGATCATCGAGTTCGCCCGGCGCCATCTGGCCGTTGGCGACGACGAAGCTGACTTCGGGAACCTGCGCCTTCAGGAACTCGGCAATCTCGTGCTGGTCTTTGATGCGCGGCACGACATAGAAGGCCTGGCCGCCACGGTATTTTTCGCGCAGCAGAGCCTCGCGCACAGAGAGTGCGTCGAAGGGCGAGATGAAGGTGCGGATGGCGAGGCGATCGACCGGTGGTGTTGCCAGGAGGCTGAGGTCGCGGACGCCGGTCAGCGCCAGTTGCAGGGTGCGCGGGATCGGGGTGGCCGTCAGCGTCAGCACGTGGACGTTGGACTTGAGCTCCTTGAGGCGCTCCTTGTGGCCGACGCCGAAATGCTGCTCTTCGTCGATGATCAACAGGCCCAGATCGCGGAACTTGATGGTCTTGCTCAAGAGCGCATGGGTGCCGACGACGATGTCGACCTGACCATCCGCCAGGCCTTCCTTGGTGGCCTTGAGCTCGTTGGCGCTGACCATGCGCGAGGCATGGCGGACGCGAACCGGCAGGCCCTTGAATCGCTCGGAGAATGTCTTGAAGTGCTGGCGGGCGAGCAGCGTTGTCGGCACGACGACCGCAACCTGCTTCCCCGATAGCGCCACGGCGAAGGCCGCGCGCAGCGCGACCTCGGTTTTGCCGAAGCCGACGTCACCGCAAACCAGCCGGTCCATGACGCGGCCGGATGTGATGTCGTCGAACACCGCCTCGATGGCCGCGATCTGGTCCTCTGTTTCCTCATAGGGGAAACGCGCGGCGAATTCGTCGTAGGCGCCCGGGTTGATCTCGATGACGTCGGCCTTGGTGAGCAGGCGCGCCGCTGCGATCTTGATGAGCTGTTCCGCCATTTCGCGGATGCGTTTCTTGAGCCGGCCCTTCTTGGCCTGCCAGGCGACGCCTCCCAGCTTGTCGAGGGTGACATTGCCGTCATCGGTGCCGTAGCGGGTCAGCAGCTCGATATTTTCGACCGGCAGGTAAAGCTTGGTATCGCCGCCATATTCGAGCTCGACGCATTCATGCGGCGCGCCGCCGGCCTCGATGACCTTGAGGCCGATGAAGCGACCGATACCATGATCGACATGCACCACCAGATCGCCGGCATTGAGGCTGGCCGCCTCTGTCAGCGCATCGGAGGCTTTCTTCTTGCGCTGCGGGCGGAGAATACGTTCGCCGAGGATATCTTGCTCGGACAGGACCAGCAGGTCCTTGGTTTCGAAGCCGGTTTCGAGCGGCAGCACGACGAGCGACGTCGTCGACGCGCTGGTGGTCTCGGCATCGCGCCAGTTTTCGGCGAGACGCGGATTGGTGAGGCCGTGGTCCTTCAGCACCTGGACCATGCGGTCACGAGTTCCGGTGCTCCAGCAGGCGACGACGGCGCGGCGGCCCTCGCGGCGCTCCGCCAGCAGGCGATCGACCACGGACTGGAACAGGTTGGTATCGGTCGCCTGGCGCTCGGCGGCAAAGCTGGGGGCGATATGGCCACCCGCATCGTCGACGGCCTTGGTGCCCGGCGCTATGAACTGGCTGAGTTGGACCACTGAGGCCCCGGCCAGCGCGTATGGATGCTGGTCAACGGCGTAAAGCAGTTCCGGCTTGATCGGCTTATAGGGCGCCCCTGCCCCAGCTACTGTTGGCGCCAGCCGTGCCGCTTCGCGCGCCTCGTAATAGTCCTCGATCTGGGTGATGCGGTCGGCATAGGCCTCGGCGGCCTGTTCGTCGAAGACGAAGGGCGCGTCGCCGACATAGTCGGCCAGGGTATCGAGGTGTTCGTAGAAGAAGGGCAGCCAATGCTCGGTGCCCGAATAGCGCGAGCCGCCGCTGATCGAGGCATAGAGCGTGTCGTCGACTGTGTTGCCGCCGAAGGTCGCGGTGTAGTTCTGGCGGAACCGCTTGATGGTCGCGTCGGTCAGCACGACCTCGCTCATCGGGGTCAGGTCGACGCGTTTGAGCGTGCCGGTGGTGCGTTGGCTGTCCGGATCGAAGGTGCGGATCGATTCGAGCTGACTGCCGAAGAAGTCGAAGCGCAACGGCGCCTCGGCGCTGGCCGGGAACAGGTCGACCAGCCCGCCGCGTACGGCATACTCACCGCTCTCGCGTACTGTCGGTACGCGCAGGTAGCCGTTGTTGGCGGCCCAGGCGATCAGCTTCTCGCTATCGACGACACGGCCGGTGGCGGCAGAGAACGACATGGTTTCAACCACGTCACGCGGTGGCAGTTTCTGGATCAGTGCATTGACCGCCGTCAGCACGACGGCGCCCTTGGCGCCTGATGTCAGGGCTGCCAGCGTGTTCATGCGCGCGGCGATCGTGACATTGTTGGGCGAGACGCGGTCGTAAGGCAGGCAGTCCCAGGCCGGCAGGGTCAGGATGGTATGGCCCGGCAGCATGGCGGTGAGGATATCGGCCATGCGCTGCAGGCGGCGACCGTCGCGGGCAACGAACACGATACTTGCGGCATCATCCGGAGCCGCCTCGATGCGCTGCTGCACAAGCCGTGCAAGCACCATCGGCTGCATGCCGTCGGGGACGTTAGCAATAGTGCGGGTCGGGCGCTGCGGCGCGAGTTCGTTCATTTGGCCAGCCGGGCGTGATGATCGGCAATGACCTCCGCGAGGAAGGCCAGATCGATATGTTCGGGCGGGGTTTCCTGGCCCATGATCCACTTCAGCAGCGGCGGATCCTCCTCGCTCATCAGGGCTTCCAGCCGATCGAGGCCGGCTTCGTCGAGATGCTCGGTATGCGCGTCGGCGAACGGCCCCAGGACGAGGTCCATCTCGCGGGTGCCGCGGTGCCAGGCGCGGTAGCGCAGCTTCTTACGGCGCATGGCAATGTCTTCACCGGCAGTCATTTGACGCGCCATGATCCTGAATGGTGGTTGATTGGTGGAAGTGTTTACGCGGAATGTTGGGGCTTGTCAGCCTTCAATGCCGAAGGGGTGACGCGGTTGCGGCGGGCCGCTAGTTTCGCCGTTCCGAGGAGCCCAATCGAATCGTGTCCCGTCCCGAAAGCCTCTCGCCGCTGTTTCGTTCGCTGCACTCGATCAAGGGTGTCGGCGACAAGCTGGCTGCGCTGCTGACGCGGTACTTCGGCGCGCCCGAGGGTCAGGAGGCGATGGCGCTCGATATTCTGATGCACATGCCGTCGGGCGTCGTCGATCGGCGCCGGCAGGTCGGCATTGCCGAGGCCTATCTCAACCAGATCGTGACGCTGAAACTTCACATCGATCGCCACCAGCCGCCGCCGCGCGGACGTCCGCAGGTGCCGCACCGGGTCTTTGCCCATGACGAGACCGGCGATGTCAGCCTCGTCTATTTCGGCAGCCAGGGTGGCTGGGTGGAGAAGCTGTTGCCGTTGGGCGAGGAGCGGTTTGTCTCCGGGCAGATCGGCTTCTTCAATGGCGAAAAACAGATCACCCACCCTGACTATGTGGTCGAGCCCGACAAGTTCGCGACGCTGCCGCTGGTCGAGCCGGTCTATCCGCTGACGCAGGGGCTGAGTTCGAAGGCGCTGGCCAAGCTGGTGCGGCAGGTGATCGAAAGCCTGCCGGACATTCCGGAATGGATCGACGGCGGGACGATGGCCGAGCGGAAGTGGCCGAGCTTTGCCGAGGCCATGCGGGCGGTGCATCTGCCTGAGAATCCGGATGAAGCACAGTTGTGGTCCCCTGCCCGCATGCGGCTGGCCTATGACGAGTATTTCGCCGGGCAACTGACGCTGCAACTGATCCGCTCGACAATGGTGGCGGCGCGGGGCATCGCGCGGACATTTACCGGCGAAGTCACGCAACGCGTAACGGTGGCACTACCGTTTTCACTGACCGAGGGCCAGCAACTGGCGGTGGACGAAATCCGCGCTGACCTGGCTTCGCCCGACCGGATGTCACGGTTGCTGCAAGGTGATGTCGGGGCGGGCAAGACGGTGGTGGCGCTGATGGCGATGGCTGCAATGGCCGAAAGTGGCGCGCAATCGGCGATGATGGCACCGACGGAGTTGCTGGCCGCGCAGCATTTCAAGACGCTGAAACCGCTCTGCGACGCTGCGGGCCTCGGCTGCGAGTTGCTGACGGGCAAGATGCCGGCGGCAGAGCGGCGTGCCAAGCTTGCGGGCATTGCCAGCGGCGAGACCACTATTGTCGTCGGCACGCACGCGCTGTTCCAGTCGGGCGTCGAGTTTCACGATCTTGGGCTGACCGTGGTAGACGAGCAGCATCGCTTCGGCGTGCATCAGCGGCTGGCACTGTCGGACAAGGGCAAGCACACGGACCTCCTGGTGATGACGGCGACGCCGATCCCGCGCACGCTGGTGCTGACCCATTTCGGCGACATGGCGGTGAGCATCCTCCGGGAAAAACCGCGCGGGCGGCAGCCGATCGATACGGCAGTGATTTCCATTGGGGAGTATGCCCGGGTGGTATCCCGCCTGCAGGCGCGCCTGGCCGAGGGCGCACAAGCCTTCTGGGTGTGCCCGCTGGTCGAGGAAAGCGAGCATTTGGAGGTCGTTGCCGCCGAGGATCGGTTCGCCCAGCTCAGGGAGGTGTTCGGCGACCAGGTCGCGCTGGTGCATGGCCGCATGAGTGCGGCTGCCAAACAGGAGGTGATGCAGCGGTTTGCGGCGGATGAACTCAAGCTGCTGGTGGCGACGACGGTCATCGAAGTCGGCGTCGACGTGCCCAATGCCTCGATCATGATCATCGAGCATGCCGAGCGCTTCGGGCTGGCCCAGTTGCACCAGTTGCGCGGCCGCGTCGGTCGTGGCTCGCAGCGCTCGGCATGCCTGCTGCTTTACAAGGATCCGTTGAGCGAGACAGCCAAGGCGCGGCTGGAGACGATCAAATCAACCGAAGATGGCTTCGAGATTGCCGAGCGCGATCTGGAACTGCGCGGCCAGGGTGATGTGCTGGGTACGCGGCAATCGGGCATGCCGGGATATCGGCTCGCCGTGCCCGACGTGCATCGGCACCTGCTGGACTATGCGCATGACGAGGCCAAGGGGCTGTTGTTGCGGAATCCCGGGCTTACGGGTGACGACGGCGAGGCAGCGCGGACGGCGCTGTATCTGTTCCGGAAGGACTTGGCGATCCCGCTGATCAGGGCGGGGTAGCCCTTCACCTCTCCCTTGGGGGAGAGGTGAGAAAGCGCCCTACTCCACCGTCACCGACTTCGCCAGATTCCGCGGCTGATCCACATCCGTGCCCATGAACACCGCCGTATGGTAAGCCAGCAGCTGCACAGGGATCGTCGCCAGAATTGGCGCCACGAAGCTATCCACATGCGGGATGATGATGATATCGGCGATACCATGGCCCACCGTTTCCGCCCCTTCGGCATCGGTGATCAGGATGATCTTGCCGCCGCGCGCCGCGACTTCCTGCATGTTGCTGAGGGTCTTTTCGACCAATTCGTCAGACGGCGCGACGACGATAACAGGCATGTCCTCGTCGACCAGGGCGATCGGGCCGTGCTTGAGCTCACCTGCCGCATAACCCTCGGCGTGGATGTAGCTGATTTCCTTGAGTTTCAGCGCGCCTTCCATGGCGATGGGGAACATCGGCCCACGACCGAGGTAAAGCACGTCCTTGGCCTTGCTGAGACGCTTGGCGATGTCGATGATCTGGTCCTCTTTGCCCAGAGCTTCGGAGACCGCCGTTGGCAGTCCGATCAGGGCGCGGACCATCTCAGTCTCGCGCTCTGCGCTGATGGCGCCGCGCGCCCGGCCCGCCGCGATAGCAAGGCTGGCCAGCGACGTCAGTTGCGCCGTGAAGGCCTTGGTGGAGGCAACGCCGATCTCGGGGCCGCACAGGATCGGGAAGACAACGCCGGATTCGCGCGCAATGGTCGATTCGACGGTATTGACGAGCGACGCCACGTGCTGGCCCTGGCTCGCCGTATAGCGCAGGGCCGCCAGGGTATCGGCAGTTTCACCCGATTGCGAGATGAACAGCGACAGCCCGCCCCTTTCCATGGGCGGCTCGCGATAGCGGAACTCACTGGCCACGTCGAGGTCGACCGGCAGGCGCGCGTAGCGCTCGAACCAATACTTGGCGACGGCACCAGCATAGTAGGCCGTGCCGCAGGCGCTCATGGTCAGGCGGCTGAGGTCGGCAAAGTCGAAGGGCAAGGTCTCGCGGATAGCGACTTTCTCGGCGCCCATATCCACATAGTGGCTGAGCGTATGCGAGATGGTCTCGGGCTGCTCGTAGATTTCCTTGGCCATGAAATGGCGGTGGTTGCCCTTGTCCACCATCAGCGCCGAAGCCTGCGAAATCTGCAGTTCGCGCTGCACGATGGCATCCTTGCCGTCGCGAATGGTGACGCCCTTGGGTGTAATGACGGCCCAGTCTCCATCTTCGAGATAGGTCAGGCGTGAGGTGAAGGGGGCCAGCGCCATAGCGTCGGAGCCCAGATACATTTCCGTCGTACCGTAGCCGACAGCGAGCGGCGCGCCGTGGCGGGCTGCGATCAGCAGGCTTTCTTCGCCCTTGAACAGGAAGGCCAGCGCGAAGGCGCCGCGCAGCTTCTTCAGGGTACGGGCGACGGCCAACTCGGGATCGGCGCCGTTGGCGAGTTCACGGCTGACCCACAGCGCGACGGACTCAGTGTCGGTCTGCGTCTTGGGCAGGTAGCCGTCCTTGGCGAGGTCGGCCAGCATTTCGCGGTAGTTTTCGATGATGCCGTTGTGGACTACAGCAACGCGATCGGTCGCGTGCGGGTGGGCGTTCTGCTCGGTCGGCGCGCCGTGGGTGGCCCAACGGGTGTGGCCGATGCCGATGCGGCCGGCCAGCGGCTCCATATTCAGCTTGGTGGCGAGATTGCCCAGCTTGCCCTCGGCGCGGCGGCGGGAAATGTCGCCGTCTTCCAGCGTGGCGACGCCCGCGCTGTCATAGCCGCGATATTCGAGGCGCTTGAGCGCATCCACCAGACGGATTGCAACCGGTTCGCTGCCGACGATGCCAACAATGCCGCACATGCTATTTCCCCTTGGCTGCTTTTTTGGCGAGAGCCTTCTCGCGGAGTTTGGGCGCATAGCCCAGCTTGTTTTCCTGGCGCGCGCGGCCGAAGGCCACGGCGTCGGGCGGCACGTCTTCGGTGATCACGCTGCCCGATGCAGTATAGGCGCCATTGCCGATCGTCAGCGGCGCGACGAGCGAGGCGTTCGACCCGATGAAGACATTGTCGCCGATGATTGTCTTGTCTTTGTTCACGCCATCATAATTGCAGGTGATGGTGCCGGCGCCGATATTGGTCTTGCTGCCGATGTCGGCGTCGCCGAGATAGCTCAGATGGCCGGCCTTGGTGCCGGCGCCGATCCGCGATTTCTTGACCTCGACGAAATTGCCCAGATGCACGTCCGGTCCCAGCTCGGCGCCACCGCGAATGCGGGCGAAGGGGCCGATGGTCGAGCCTTCGCCGATAACGGCATCCTCGATGTCGCAGAAAGCGCGGATTTCGACATTGTCGCCGATCTTGACGCCAGCGCCGAAGACGACGTTGGGGAAGATGGTGACGTCGCGGCCGATCTCGGTGTCGTAGGAAAACCAGACGCTGGACGGATCCTTGAGCGTCACGCCGGCTTTCATGAAGTCGTCGCGGCGCAGGGACTGGAACTGAGCCTCAGCGGCGGCCAGGCGCATCCGGTCATCGACACCCATGACCTCACCCGGATCGGCCTCGATGAACTCGACGCGACGGCCGTCGCTATTGGCGAGTTCGACCGCGTCGGTGAGATAGTATTCGCCCTTGGCATTGGCGTTGCCGATGCGGTCGATGATGCTGTTCAGCGCTTCGGCCCGGAAGCCGATGATGCCGGAATTGGCGAGCCCGATCTTGCGCTCTTCCTCAGTCGCGTCGCGATGCTCGCGAATGGCGAGAAGGCGACCGTCCTGCGTCAGCAGCCGGCCAAGATTGGTGGGGTCAGCTGGGCGGTAGCCGACAACCACAATATCGGCGCCGTCGTCGAGCCTGGCGGTGATCGCATCCACGGTACCGCTGGAAACCAGCGGGTTATCGGCATAAAGCACCACGATATTGCCTGATGCAGCGGCGAAGGCTTCGCGCGCCTGACGGACGGCATGGCCCGTGCCGAGGCGCTCTAGTTGGCTGAAGATACGGGTCCTGGGACCGTGGCGAACTACCTCGGCCTGCACGGCTTCGTGGTTGGGGCCGACCACGACGCAGATATCGGTCGAGCCCGATTTGAGTGCGGTTCGCATCACGTGACCAACCATCGGAAGGCCGCCGACGCGATGCAGAACTTTCGGAGTTGCCGACCGCATGCGGGTTCCTTCACCCGCGGCGAGGATGATCGACAATAGTTCCGTCATAGAGGCTTCTCCGGTCCGCGCCTTCTATTGCCGCGCATTTTCACAGATTTATGGCATGCAAGAGTTGGCGAACAGCTAATCGCAGCGCCATGGTTATTCTATGCGCAATGCCTGATTCGATTGCGCGTCTTCGAGGTATTTCGCATTGGCCAAGGCATCGGAACAGTTCCGGCAATCGGACGTGACCACCTGGGGCATTGTTGCGCTGGTTGTCGGCGGCCTCGCGATGATGGGCGCCAACGTATCGGCCGCCCTGCCGGCCGGCATTCTCGGAGGCCTGCACAAGACGCGCATCGAGGGTGCTTCGCTCGATCAGTTGCGCCAGCAAGTGGCCGATCTGCGCGACGAGACGCTGCAGCTCAAGCGCGAGAACAGCGTGCTGGCGACGCGCTTTGCCTTGGAGGAACAGCAGGGCAATGAGGTTGTCCGCCGCGTCGGCGCGCTGGAGGTCAGCATTCCGACGCTGCTCGAGGCCCTGCCCGATGACGCAGCCATCGACCGGTCGTCGCTGACCGCCTCGATCGGCGAAGGCGAGACGCTGAGCTATGACGCCGATGGCGGATCGGTGTCGATCCGGCAGCAGCCTATGGCTGAGGCCCTGCCCCCGCTGCCGGGCGAACAGGCCCTGCCCGCTCCCGTCGACCAGACGACGACCGCAGCAATTCCCAACGAGGCGGCGTTCGGCATCGCACTGGGACCGACGGTATCGTTCGAACAGGCGCCCGAATCCTGGCGCGACCTGTCGATGAAGCTTGGGCCGTTGCTCTTCGGTCTGGCGCCATTGCTGACCGACGAGGCCAACACCGACGACAAGCGCATCGTGGTCGGCCCGATCACCCAGCTCTCCGAAGCCACCGCGCTGTGCGCTCGGCTGGAGCGCATTTCGATTTCGTGCATGCCCATGCCGTTTACCGGAACGCCGCTCAGCTATTGAGCATGGCGCAATTGCGGTTGACAGCGGGGGCAACGTGGCTATGTTCCGCCGCGACGCCAGCAGCGTCAGTTTGGTGCGTGCCGGTAGCTCAGTGGTAGAGCATTCGACTTTTAATCGAATGGTCGAGGGTTCGACCCCCTCCCGGCATACCAAATTTCTTCCCCAGTTCGGATGGCTGCTGTCGTGTCCCAGGATTTCGTCGATCTGCTCAAGGTGCTGGTGGCCACCGCGCTGGTGTTCACCGTCAGCACGCTAGCGATGCTCTATTCTATCCTGCTGCTGGCGCAGTACGGCGCCGACCTGCCGATGATCGGCTCGCTGCCGCTGAACGCGCCTCCGGAAATGCTGCCGCTGCTGGCCGATAACCGCCTGCTGCCGGCGCTGGCAGCGGCACATGTCACCGCAACCGGGCTGGCGCTGGTGCTGTTCAGCCATACCATCGACATGGCACTGCTGATCACGTCAAAGGCCGTGACCGTGGTCATCACCGCCCTGCTCGGATTTGTGGCGGGGCACATGATCTACCTGCAACTGACCGAGAATGTAGCACTGGCGCTGCAACCGATGACGCCGGTCTTCATCGCGCTGGGAGCATTTCTGGTGCTGTCGACAGTGCTCAGCGTGCAGAACCTGCGCCGGTTGGGCAACCTGAGGTTTGCGGTCGCCGTGGCCATGGTGTTGCTGGGGCCGATGCTGCTGGTGTGGTTGTAGCGCTTCCTTACCTCGCCCCTCCGGGGAGAGGTCGACCCGTCTAAAGGCCCCTCACCCGGCGCTGCGCGCCGACCTCTCCCCGGAGGGGCGAGGTAAGTGGGGCATTCACGCCGCCAGCGTCACCACCACCGCGCCGCGCGGCGTCGCCACCACCGTATGCTCATACTGCACGCATGGTGCGGGCGGCCGGGCCACAAGCGTCCATTCGTCGTCATCCGACTTCTGATCGGCCATCTTGCCGCCGAGCGACAGGAAGGGCTCGATGGTGAAGACCAGGCCATTGGTCATCCGGCGGCGTTCGGATTTGTCGGGCCAGGTGGCGATTTCGCCGGGCTCGTCGTGCAGGCTATCGCCGACACCGTGGCTGGCGAGGTTGCGGATCAGCGTGTAGCCGCCCTTCTTGGCAAATTTTCCGATGGCGTCGCCGATGTCGGCAAGGGGTGCCCCGGCTTTCACGGCGGCAATCCCGGTCCACATGGCCTTCTTGCCATCGCGGCAGAGGGCGACGAGGCGCTTGTCGGCTTCGCCCAGAACGAAGGATGAGCCGCAGTCGGCATAGACGCCATCCTTGACGGCCGACACGTCGATATTGACGAGATCGCCTTCACGCAGCACGCGGGGACCGGGGATGCCGTGGGCGATTTCCTCGTTGACCGAGATGCAGGTGGCGCCGGGGAAATCGTAGGTGACGATCGGGGCAGAAAGTGCGCCGTTTTCTGCCAGCAATCTTGCGCCTATCTCGTCCAATTCTTGCGTGGTCATGCCCGGACGCATGGCCGAGGCCATGGCGTCGCGGGTGATGGCGCAGATGCGGCCAATGGCCTTGAGCTTTTCGAGCTGTTCTTCGGTAGTAATCGTCAAGCGATCAGGCCTTGTTCGCGAGGTAATAGGCCAGCAGGCCCTGGGTAGAGCTGTCATGCCCCTCCCCGCTCTGTTCGCCTGATACTTTTGGCAGCAGCGCCTTGGCGAGTTGCTTGCCCAGTTCGACGCCCCACTGGTCATAGGAATTGACGTTCCAGATCACGCCCTGGGTGAACACCTTGTGCTCGTAAAGCGCGACCAGCGAGCCAAGCGTCTCTGGGGTCAGCTGCTCATAGAACAGCGTGTTGGACGGACGGTTGCCGGGGAACATCTTGTGCGGGGTGAGTTCCTTGATCCTGGCCTTGTCGAGACCCTGCGCCTTGAGCTCTTCCACGACCTCGGTCTTGGTCTTGCCCAGCATCAGCGCCTCGGACTGGGCCAGCACGTTGGCGACCAGCTTGTCGTGGTGCGGTGGCAGCGATTCATGCGGCTTGGCGGCGATGAGGAAATCGGCAGGGATGACGTCGGTGCCCTGATGGATCAGCTGGTAGAAGGCGTGCTGGCCATTGGTGCCGGGCTCGCCCCAGACGATGGGGCCGGTGGACCAGCCGACCGGCTTGCCCGATAGCGTCACCGACTTGCCGTTCGACTCCATATCCTGCTGCTGCAGGTAGGCGGCGAAGCGGCTGAGGCGCTGGTCGTAGGGCAGCACGGCATGGGTCGAGAAACCCCAGGCGTTGCGATACCAGACACCGAGCACGGCCATGATGACCGGGAGATTGTCTTCCAGCGGCGCCGTCAGGAAGTGACGGTCCATGGCGTCGGCACCCCTCAGGAAGCCGAGGAAATTGTCGTAGCCAACGGCCAGCGCGATCGGCAGGCCGATAGCGGACCAAACCGAATAGCGGCCGCCGACCCAGTCCCAAAAGCCGAAAATGCGGTCTTCGCGGATGCCGAACTTGGCGCAGGCCGGAATATTGGTGGAAACGGCGGCAAAGTGGTTCGGCACGGCGTCTTCACCGATCGTGTCGGCGATCCATTCGCGCGCCGAATTGGCGTTGGTCATGGTCTCGTCGGTGGTGAAGGTCTTGGACGCGACAATGAACAGCGTCTTCTTGGGATCGAGGCGCTTGAGGATGTCGTGGATGTGGGCGCCATCGACGTTGGAGACGTAGTGGGCGCGCAGGTCGGCACGGGTATAGGGCTCGAGCGCCAGCGTCACCATGGCCGGGCCGAGATCGGAGCCGCCGATGCCGATATTGACCACGTCGGTGAACTGCTCGCCGCCATGACCGCGGATTTCGCCCGAGCGGATGGCGTTAGTATAGGTCTCGATGGCAGCGAGCACACCGCGCACGTCTGGCATCACGTCCTTGCCATCGACCGGCACCGGCTTGTCGCCCTGGTAGCGCAGCGCCATGTGCATGACAGCCCGGTCTTCGGTGATGTTGATATGATCGCCTTCGCACATCTGGTCGCGCCGTTCCTCGACCCCGGCAGCACGCGCCAAGTCGAACAGGGCCGCCATCACGTCTTCATCGATCCGGTTCTTGGAATAGTCGAGCAGGATGCCGGCGCCCGTTGCCGAATAGCGCTTGAAGCGGTTCGGATCGATGGCGAACTGCTCGCGCATCGTCACGTCGGCAAGACGCTTGCGATGCTTCATCAGCGAGTTGAGAGCGGAGCCTTTAGCCATCAGCTTTTCCTTACAGCACAGGCAGGTCGCCCGCGGCCCATGCCGCACGCGTCTCTGCCGCAAAATCGGTGAACCGGCCGCCTTCGATCGCCGCGCGGCAGCCCTGAACCAGCTCTTGATAATAGGCGAGGTTGATCTGGGAAAGGATCATCGCACCCAAAATCTCTTCTGTCTTAACGAGGTGATGGAGGTAGGCCCGGCTCCACCGCCGGCAATTGGGGTTGGGTGAGGCTTCGTCGATCGGCCTGTGATCATCCCTATGCCGGGCATTCTTCAGGTTGATGACGCCGAAGCGGGTATAGACGTGGCCGTGGCGACCGGCGCGGGTCGGATGCACGCAATCGAACATGTCGATGCCACGACCGATGGCGCCGAGGATATCGTCCGGCTTGCCGACGCCCATCAGGTAGCGCGGACGGTCGGTCGGCAGTTCCGGGGTGATCTCCTCGATCACCTTGAACATGACGTCCTGCGGCTCGCCCACAGCAAGGCCACCAACAGCATAACCGTCAAAGCCGATGGACTTGAGCCCCTGCGCCGAGCGGGCGCGCAATTCAGGATTGTCGCCGCCCTGCACGATGCCGAACAAAGCGCGGTTGAGCTGGTTGTTGAACGCGGTCTTGGAGCGATCGGCCCAGCGGAGCGACAGCTCCATGGCGCGCTCCATTTCCTTGTATTCGGCCGGCAGCTTCAGGCACTCGTCGAGCTGCATGATGATGTCGCTGTCGAGCAGCGTCTGGATTTCGATCGAACGCTCGGGCGTCAGCTCATGGCTGGAGCCATCGATATGGCTGCGGAAGGTCACGCCCCTTTCGGTCAGCTTGCGCAGCTGGGCCAGCGACATGACCTGGAAGCCACCGCTATCGGTCAGGATCGGCCGCTGCCAATCCATGAAGTCATGCAATCCGCCCTGCGACGCGACACGTTCCGCACCGGGACGCAGCATCAGGTGATAGGTATTGCCGAGCAGGATATCGGCGCCGGTCTCGCGGACCTGCTCGGGATACATGGCCTTGACCGTGCCGGCCGTGCCCACCGGCATGAAGGCCGGAGTCTGGATGTCGCCGCGCGGCGTGTCGATGCGGCCGCGCCGCGCCATGCCATCGGTGGCCGAAAGGGTGAAGGTGACGAGTTTGGTCGGAGCGTTCATGGCGCGCGTCATAGCGGGTTGAAAGCAAGGAAGGAAGGGTCCGAAATCACCTCAGACCTCCGCGGGCAGTGTCGCGGACCGGAAGCGCGACAGCAGCAATGCTGTTCCTGTCGCCAACATGATTGCGCCGGCCAAGACCAGCGCGGTGCTGTTGCCGAATTGTAGCGCCACCCAGCCGCCGAAAGGCGCCGCCACGGCGATCAGGCCCCAATTGATCGAGCGGATCGTCGTGTTCATCCGTCCACGCAGGCGCGACGGGGTGACCGCGTTGCGCCAGCTCATTTCCAGCGGACCGCGCAGACCAAGACCGAAACCGAAAACCGACTGTGCCAGGCAGAGCAGGTAGATTGCCGTGTCCGGCGACGCCAGCCCAGCCAGCAACCAGGCAAAGCCCGTAACGAAGTCCGCGGCCAGAATGGCCACGCCGATGCCGAATTTCCGCGCCGTCCGCTCAGCCAGGGCGGCCCCGAGAAGTCCGGCGACACCGGCGCAGGCCAGGGTCAGTCCGACGGCGGCGGCATCCAGGCCCAGACTGGTGGCGTGGAAGACAAAGACTGTGCCGGCAATGCTGTTGCCAACGAACCAGAGGTGGAGGCACAGCGCATAGGGCGCGAGGAAACGGTGGGTATAGACCCAGGCAATCCCTTCGCGCAGGTCGGACAGGATAGACCGCTTCTCGGCCTTTGGCGCAGTGCCAGCATCGGGAATGCGCCCAATGAGCAGGGCCGATGCGCCATAGGTCGCGGCGTTGACCAGCATGGCGAAAGGCGCGCCGGCCAGCCGTACGATCAGCCCGCCGACAAAGGGCCCCAGGGTCTGGGCCAGTGTATAGGTCTGGCTGAGCTTGACGTTCCCGGCAGCCAGCAGGTTTGGTGGTAGCAGGTCAGCGGTGAAGGACTGGTGGGCGCCGCCCTGCAGGACCGCCGCGGTACCGAGGAGAAAGACTAGCGCCGCGAGCAGCAGCGGGGTCAGCGAGCCTGCAAATCCCAGCCCTGCAATCAACAGCAGCAAGCAGCAACTGGCGATGTCGGTCGCAATGAGCAACGACCGGCGCCGGATGCGGTCGACTATCACGCCTGCCGCCAACCCGAACAGCAGCGAGGGCAGCCATTGGGCCGAGCGCACCCAGCCGATTTCCAGGGGATCGGCCTGCATGGTTTCGATCAACAAGAGCTGCAGGGCCAGGGTAAAGGCGAATGTCCCGAAGTTCGACAGGCCGTCGGCTATCCAGAGTGAGACAAAGCCCGGATGGCGAACCAGGCGATTGAATGCCGTCGACATGTCTTCCCCAATACCCGTTCAGCCCGGTGCGGATACCAGCCTGCTATAGCCCCTCATCCTCCTGCTCGTGCTGCGCGCGCAACAGCAGAGACGAATCCCCATACGAGTAGAACCGGTACCCGTCGGCGATCGCATGCGCATAGGCCGCCTTCATCACGTCGAATCCGGCAAAGGCGCTGACCAGCATGAACAGGGTCGACTTGGGCAGGTGGAAATTCGTCATCAGCACGTCGACCGTGGCGAAGCGGAAGCCGGGGGTGATGAAAATGTCGGTATCGCCGCTGAACGGTTGCAGCGTGCCGGTCTTGCGGGAGGCGGTTTCGAGCAGGCGGAGACTTGTGGTTCCCACCGCGACGACCCGGCCGCCGAGGGCCTTCTTGGCGTGGATGCGCTCGACCGTGGCCTGGTCGATCTCACCCCATTCGGCATGCATGACGTGGTCGTCGGTATCGTCCACCTTCATCGGCAGGAAGGTCCCTGCCCCCACATGCAGAGTCACCCGCTCAATGGTGACGCCTTTGTCGCTGAGCTGCTGCAGCAGCGTTTCGGTAAAATGCAGCCCAGCGGTCGGCGCGGCGACTGCCCCGTCTTCGGCGGCGTAGACCGTCTGGTAGTCGACCTTGTCGCGCTCCTCGACGGCGCGCTTGGCACCGATATAGGGCGGCAGCGGCATGGCGCCGTGCGATTTGATCGCTTCGTCGAGCTGGGCGCCACCGAGGTCAAATTCCAGCGTCACCTCGCCCGTCTCGCCCTTGCCCGCAATGCGGGCCGTCAGTGCGTCGGCCTGGCCGTTGCCCAGCTCGAGCTGGTCGAGCAGCGCCAGTTTCTTGGCCGGTCGCGCAAAGGCCCGCCAGGTATGGGCATCGACGCGCTTGTGCAGGTTGAACGAGACATTGGCGCGGTTCTCGCCCCGAATGCGGGTGCCGCGCAATTCGGCGGGCAGCACGCGGGTGTCGTTTACGACAAGCACATCGCCGGGCTTGAGCAGCCAGAGCAGATCGGGGATGTGACGATCGGCCAGCCCGACGGCAGGGTCCACCACCAGCAAGCGTGCGGAATCACGCGGCTCGGCGGGGTGCAGGGCGATGAGTTTTTCGGGCAGGTCGAAGTCGAAGTCGGAAACGCGCATGCGCCGTCCCTAGCATTGACTGGTCAATGGCGAAATCTCGCAGCGCGCCCGGCGCTGCGACAGCGGCGCGGGATAATTTCAGTGTTGCAGGAATGTCCCGCTACAGCATCCGGATCATCAGGGCGCCGACCACCAGCAGGACGGCGCCGGCTATCCGACCGACCGAGATTTCGCGGACAGCCATGCCCATGAAGCCGATCTTGTCGAGCAACAGGCCGCCGACCAACTGTCCGGCGACGGACAGGGCCATGACGGCAGCGGCCCCTATCATCGGAGTCAGAGTGATGTTCGAGAACACATAGAAAGCGCCTAGGACGCCGCCCGCAACGAAGGTCCAGGGCGCGGGCGCACCGAAATTGATCGGCGTCGTGGTAACATGGCTATAAATGAAGGCTATGGCCCACAGCAGTATTGCGCCAGCCACGAACGAGACGCCGGCCGCCGCGATGGGCACGCCGAGATTGCGCCCGAGCTGCGCATTGATTGGGGCCTGCGTGGCAATGCAGGCACCGGCAACGATGCCCATCAGCGCAGAGAGCACTGCATCCATTTTCATCAAATAACCTGATTGTGCCGCGACGCTGGAAGCAACGCGCCGGATTGAAGTGGCGCGCACTAAAATCCGATTCCGGCATCAGCGTAAATCGCTGGTCAGCCTGCCATGCAGGCAATGTCGGCTGTGACGTCACCGGCCGTGACGGTGCCGGCCAGCGGCTCGTCTTCGTTGCCGGTATAGGTCAGGCGGACCTTGACCAGGATTTCCTCGACGTTGGAATCGACAAAGTCGATCTTGATGCCATCGTCATCACCGAAGGCCTGGCCGGTGATGATGGGGATGCCTTCGCCGCGTTCCGGACCGGTGGAGTAGCTGTTGCCGCCAACCTCGACATAGGCGCCCAAGACGCCCACGATAACGAGCCGACCGAGCGCGACATCAACCGTCGCGCCCTTGCCTTCGCACATCAGCCCCTCGCTGGCCTGTGCGCCCGTCGCCATGACCAAAACTGCTGCGACTGCCGCGATACCGCGCGAAATGGCCTTCATCAATCTCTCCCGAACGCCGTTGAATGATCAGATGGCGCCTTCAAGCAGAGTGCCAATGAATGGTCGGTGAACTAGGTCGCGGCCGATAGACTGTGGAGCGGCCTGCCGGCCGCCCCACGAAAGCAAAGGTCAGGCAGCGATATCGGCGGCAACTTTGACCGACAGCATCTTGTCCGGATTGATCACCGGCTCGCCGCGCTTGATCTGGTCGACGTTCTCCATGCCTTCGATGACCTTGCCCCACACAGTGTACTGCTTGTTGAGGAAGGGCGCATCGCCGAAGCAGATGAAGAACTGCGAGTTGGCCGAATTCGGGCTCTGAGCGCGGGCCATCGAGGCGGTGCCGCGCACGTGGGGCTCGGCGTTGAATTCGGCCTTGAGGTCCGGATACTTCGAACCGCCGGTGCCACGGCCATCGGGGCAACCGGTCTGGGCCATGAAGCCCTCGATCACGCGGTGGAACACGATATTGTCGTAGAAGCCTTCGCGCGCCAGCTTCTTGATGTGGGCGACGTGCTCGGGCGCCAGGTCCGGGCGCATGGCGATGACGACCTTGCCCTTGGTGGTTTCGATGACGAGGGTGTTCTCGGGATCGGCGTAATCAGCCATGTGTCGTGCTTTCTGGTTGGGAATTTGTGGCCCGGATGTAAGGCCATTGGGCTGGCGGTGCAAGGTCCGGACACGCCCTCGTGGTTCGAGGCGCCAATAGGCGCACCTCACCATGAGGGCTACTCGTGATGCAGTGTTCCAGTAGCCCTCATGGTGAGGTGCGAGCTCTTCGCGAGCCTCGAACCACGAGGGCGTGGCGCAAGCCTACTTGTATTCGATCTTCGCCGAAACGATCTGATCCGGATTGGCCACGGCGCCGTTGGCGCTCTGCGGGCCCTTCTCGAGCGCATCGACGAATTCCATACCGCTCACGACCTTGCCGAATACGGTGTACTGGCCATCGAGGAAGCTGGCTTCGGCGGTGGTGATGAAGAACTGCGAATTGAACGAGTTGGGATCCTGTGACCGGGCAGCACCGAGCACGCCGCGCTGGAAGCTCTCGGCGTTGAATTCGGCGGGGACGTCGGGAAGATCGGAACCGCCCATGCCAGCATTGGCCAGGTTGAAGTCTGCGCTACCCGACTTGCCGAACTTGACGTCGCCAGTCTGGGCCATGAAGCCATCGATGACGCGGTGGAAGACCACGCCGTCATAGGCGCCCTGCTCAGTCAGCGCGATGACGCGCTCGACATGCTTGGGCGCCAGTGCAGGCAGCAACTCGATATCGACCACGCCGTCTTCGAGCGTCAGGATCAGATGCGGCGTACCGGTCTGGGCGAAGGCCGGGGCAGCGGTCAGCGCAGCGGCGCCGATGACGAGGGCGCCGAACAGGCGACGGGTAATAGCGTTCATTTGGATTTCAGAGCCTTGAGAACGATTTGCGGGACGAAGGCGGAAATATCGCCGCCCATCTCGGCGATCTGGCGCACCAATGTGGCCGAGATATGCCGCACGGGCGGACTGGAGGGCAGGAAGACGGTCTGCAGGTCGGGCGCCATCTGCGCGTTCATGCCCACCATCTGCATTTCGTAGTTGTAGTCGGTGGTGTCGCGCAGGCCGCGGATGATCAACCTGGCGCCGTGCTCGCGCGCCGCCGTGACCATCAAGCCGCTGAAGTCGACGATCTTGAACTCGGTATCGGTACGCTTGCCCACCGGGCCCAGCACCTGATCGAGAATCGCCAGGCGATCGTCATGGGCAAACAGCGGCGTCTTCTTTCCGGCATTGATGCCGACGGCGACAACCAGCGTGTCGACCAGCTTGCAGGCCCGCTCGATGACGTCGAGATGGCCGTTGGTCAGCGGATCGAACGATCCAGGATAGAAGCCCACCAATCTGCCCATGCCGCCCTCCCCTTGTTGTTGAACGCGGTTTTGTCATGCGAGGGGATTGCTGGCAAGGTTCGCGGGGAGACGATCATGCGTGCGACCGGTAACCGCCTCGTTGCGTATCGCCCCTCAGGCGCGCTTCTGCAGCGCTAGCCAGACGCCGCCGATCATCAGGATCACGCCCGAGACGCGGTTGACCATGCGCACGCGCGCTGCGGTCAGCAGGTGGCGAGCCTGACCGGCGGCAAGGGCATAGACACTGTCGCTGCAGGCGGCGACGACCAGACAGATGATACCGAGGGTCATGATCTGTCCGAAGGCGGGCCGGCTCAGATCGATGAACTGCGGCAGGAAAGCGCTCAGAAACAGTAGCGTTTTTGGGTTGGACCAGTTCGTCAGCGCGCCCTGCCAGATGTAGCGCCCGATGGGCAGGCGGTCGCCCGCAGCCATATCGAGACGACCAGAGGAGCGGAACATTTTCCAGCCGATCCAGATGAGATAGGCGGCGCCGATCAGCTTGATGATTTCAAAGGCGCCCGAGACGAAGGTCATCACCGCTTCGAGGCCGATGGCGACGACAAACACCATCGAGATCATGCTCAGCGCTGTCCCCAGAATGGTGAAGAGACCCGCCTTGGTTCCGCCAGCAAGCGAGTTGGCAATGACGACTGAGACCGATGGCCCGGGGATGACCGCAAAGAGCAGGCAGGCGAGCAGGTAAGGGACAATGATGACAGGATCGATCATGGCGGGACTCCTTGGACACCAAGCAAGCCACCGCCTGCGGCCAAAGGCAAGGGAAAGACGATCAGTACCGCATCGCTAAACTTGTATCGTTTGCGCGCACTGAACGCACACGCCTTAGCGGCTATTGATTGGCGTCGACACATCCTGACCGGGGCCGCGGATGCGCTCATACTTCGATGGCATGCTGCGCTACTTCGAGTTTTCTGGGCGCAGCACGCGCTTGCAGTATTGGATGTTCTTCGTTGTCAGCTACGCCCTTTTCGCCGTAGCTATCTATGCCGACTACAGGATGGGCGGCTATTCAGACCCCGAGCACCTGTCTGCGCCGCTGACCTTGTTTGCGCTCTTCGCGCACATCGTGCCGGGCCTCACGGTGCAGGTGCGGCGCCTGCACGATATCGGGAAGTCCGGCGCCTGGTACCTGCTGCATTTCGTGCCGCTGGGCGGATTGGTGCTGCTCTATTGGGCCTGTTGCGCCTCCGAGGCGGGCACCAATTACTACGACGGTCCCGCGCCCAGCACGTACGAGCCGCGCTACAAGACGCCAGTCGCACCCCGCCGCTCGACAATTCCGCGCGATATCCGAATGGGCAATGCCGCCGCACGGCCACAGGCGTCGGCCTATTCCCTTGGCCCCGCGACAGGCAGGTTCATCTAAAAAGGTAAGGGGCGCCGCAGCGCCCCTTCTTCTTACTCAGTGACCGGTGCGTCAGGCACTGCTGGGGCCTCAGGTGCCTCCGGCAGATCGTCGTCGCCTTCCGGCTCGCTGATGTGTTCCACCGAAACCACCTTCTCGTCCTCGGCCGTGTCAAAGACGATAACGCCCTGACTGCCGCGCGAGACGATGCGGATCGGCTTGTCGCCACCGACCGGCAGGCGGATGGTCTGGCCGCCATCGCTGATCAGCATGATCTGGTCGGTATCTTCCACGGGGAAGCTGGCGACCAGGTTGCCGTTGCGCTTGTTGACCGCCATGGCGACGATGCCTTTGCCGCCTCGACCGGTGATGCGGTATTCGTGGCTGGAGGTGCGCTTGCCGTAGCCGTTTTCCGAGATGGTGAGGATAAACTGCTCGGTCGCGCCGAGCTGGGCATAGCGGTCCTGCGGCAGGTCACCGGCGACCACGTCGCCTTCGTCCGAACCAGTCTCTTCCTCGGCGCCTTCGCCCCGCACGGCACGGCTCATCTTTAGATAGGCCGCACGTTCTTCTGCGGTGGCGTCGGAGTGGTTGATCACGGCCATCGAAATAACCACGTCGCCTTCGGCCAGCTGAATTCCGCGCACGCCCATGGAATCGCGGCCCTTGAACAGGCGAACGTCGTCGGTGCGGAAGCGGATCGCCTGGCCGAGTGCGGTGGTCAGCAGCACGTCGTCATTGACAGTCGCGGTGTCGACGCCGACGATCTGGTCGCCCTCATCGAGCTTCATGGCGATCTTGCCGTTCTGGCGCACTTCGACGAAGTCGGCCAGCGAGTTGCGGCGCACGGTGCCGCGCGTCGTGGCAAACATGATGTCGAGGCTGGCCCAGCTGGCTTCGTCCTCGGGCATCGGCATGATGGTGGTCAGCCGTTCGCCCTGCTCCAGCGGCAGGATATTGATCAGCGCCTTGCCGCGCGCATTGGCCTGGGCCAGCGGCAGGCGCCAGACCTTGAGCTTGTAGGCAATGCCGCGATCGGTGAAGAACAACACCGGCGTATGCGTATTGGCCACGAACAGCCGCGTGACGAAGTCTTCCTCGCGCGTCGCCATGCCCGAGCGGCCCTTGCCACCGCGATTCTGCGCCCGGTAGGTCGAGAGCGGCACGCGCTTAATGTAGCCCTCGTGCGACACGGTCACGACCATGTCTTCGCGGGCAATCAGGTCCTCGTCCTCGAAATCGCCAGCCACATCGGAAATCTCGGTGCGGCGCGGTGTGCCGAACTGTTCCTTGATCTCGAGCAACTCGTTGCGAATGATCTCGACCACGCGCTCGCGGCTGCGCAGGATTTCGAGATAGTCCTCGATCTCGGCGCCGAGGCCATTGAGCTCTTCGCCGATTTCATCGCGACCCAGCGCAGTCAGGCGCGCCAGACGCAGCTCGAGAATGGCGCGGGCCTGTTCCTCGGACAGGTTGAACGTGCCGTCTTCGTTGATGCGGTGGCGCGGATCGTCGATCAGGGCGATCAGTGGTGCCACGTCCTGCGCTGGCCAGCGGCGGGTCATCAACTGCTCGCGCGCCGTCGCCGGATCGGGCGCGGTGCGGATCAGCGCGATGACCTCGTCGATATTGGCGACGGCCACGGCCAGACCCACCAGGATATGGGCGCGATCGCGGGCCTTGTTCAGCAGGAACCGAGCCCGCCGCGTAACCACTTCGTGACGGAAATCGATGAAGGCGCCGAGTATCTCGCGCAGGTTCATCAACTGCGGCTTGCCGCCATTGAGGGCCACGAAATTGCAGCCGAAGGACGATTGCAGCGCCGTGAAGCGGTAAAGCTGGTTGAGCACCACATCGGCCAGCGCGTCGCGCTTGATCTCGATGACGACGCGCATGCCCTCGCGGGAGGACTCGTCGCGCATGTCGGCGATGCCTTCGATGCGCTTCTCGCGCACCAGCTCGGCGATCTTTTCGACCATCGCCGCCTTATTCACTTGGTAGGGCAGCTCGGTGATGATGAGCGCCTCGCGCTCCTTGCGGATTTCTTCCACCGCCACCCGACCACGCACCAGCACGGAACCGCGGCCGGTCTCGTAGGCTGAGCGGATGCCATGACGGCCCAGAATGATGCCGCCCGTCGGGAAATCGGGGCCGGGCAGGACTTCGAGCAATTCCTCGGTCAACACCGACGGATTGTCGAGCATCAGCAAGGCTGCGTCGATCGTCTCGCTCAGGTTGTGCGTCGGGATGTTGGTCGCCATGCCCACGGCGATACCGCCGCCGCCATTGACCAACATGTTGGGGAAGCGCGCCGGCATGACCGTCGGCTCGTGTTCGGAGCCGTCATAGTTGTCGCGGAAATCCACCGTATCCTTGTCGAGATCGTCGAGCATGGAATTGGTAATCTTCTGCATGCGCACTTCGGTATAACGCATGGCCGCCGGCATATCGCCGTCGACCGAACCGAAATTGCCTTGGCCTTCGACCAGCAGCTCGCCCATCGAAAAGTCCTGGGCCATACGCACCAAGGCCATGTAAACCGCGCTGTCGCCATGCGGGTGGTACTTACCGATCACGTCGCCGACCACGCGCGCCGACTTGCGGAACGGCTTGTTGTACTCGTAGCCATTCTCGCTCATCGAGAACAGAATACGCCGGTGCACCGGCTTGAGGCCATCGCGCACGTCGGGCAGCGCTCGGCTCACGATCACGCTCATCGCATAATCGAGATAGGACTTCCGCATTTCGTCGGTGATGGAAATCAGCGAAATGTCGGATGGCGGCAGAGCGCCGGTTCCGTTGTCAGGCGTATCGGTCACTGGGGTGATTCTTGGTTGTTCGAACTGCTCGATATGTAGGCGATTCCGGGTGGAATTGCTAATTTCCGGACAGCAAGGCTGTGGAGAGTTAGGACGGGTTCTGGATCAGCCGCAGCAAGCTGCAATCGGGATCGATCAAAGCGGCGACGCGGCCGCCCCATGCTTCGGTCTTAGGTGAGTGTAACCGCGGCCAGCCCTCTCGCGTCTCAGGTATGCCTGCAGCCACGCAAGCGGCGTAGAATTGGTCGAGATTGTCCAGCCGCAGGCAAGAGCCGAAGCTGCTGGTGGCCGGATCGAGGTCAGGGAACGCAAAGAATTCGAGCTGAATGGTCCCGCGCTGCAGGATCATCCACCCCTCGTCGCGCCAGCTCTCCCGAAATCCCAGCGCAGCATAGAACGCCGCTGTGACCGCAAAATCGCGCGATGGAAGGTTGGGCGTCGCATGATCCGTCATCTCTGTCTCGATCTCCAGCAGTGTGAAACTTGCAGTCGCTCCTGCCGGTTGACAACCCCAGTCAACCTCGTTAATTGCATATATACGTAATTACGTCATTGAGCAATTATGCAAGATCAACTGACCACTACTTTCGCCGCCCTCGCCGACCCGACCCGCCGCGCCATCCTGATGCGGCTGACCGCGGGCCCGGCCACGGTCAACGAGTTAGCCGAGCCGTTCAAGACAACGCTGCCGACGATCTCACGACATCTCAAGGTGCTCGAGGAAGCCGGGCTGGTGGTCAAGGAGCGGACGGCGCAGTTCCGGCCCTGTCGGCTGGACGTCGCGCCGCTGCAGGTGGCCGACCAATGGATCGATCAATACCGCCAGTTCTTCGGCGAACGCTTCGACCGATTGGGTGAACACCTGGAAGCGATGCGGCAGAGCAAAGGAGACGAACAATGAATATGCCCATGCAGAAGCGCGGCTTCACCCTGACCCGGACCTATCCGGTGCCGCCCGAGGCCGTCTTTGCCGCCTGGACCGATCCCAAGCAGCTCGGCTGGTTCTTCAATCCCGGCATGGCGGACGAACAGGAGCCCGAGGTCGACCTGCGCGTCGGCGGCGCCTGGCGCCTGCTGATGGTCGAGCGCGAAGACAAATCCTATGTCACCGGCGGCATTTATCGCGAAATCGAGCCGCCCCGGCGACTGGTGTTCAATTTCGGCGCGGTCGGCGGCTGGCCCGACCTGTCGATGGGCCTGCACGACGCGCTACTGGTGACACTGGAGTTCAACGCCGTGCCCGAAGGCACGGAAATGGTCTGTCGCCTGGAGGTCCCGCCCCATGTCAGCGACGCCAAGGCGAAGGAATGGTTCGACATGGGCATCGAGGGCGGCTGGACGCAGACTGTGGATCGGCTGAAACTGGGGTGAGTTCGACCCCAAAAAGGCCGGTCAAACCGGCGCGTCGAACTCCACGCGCGATGCCCCAATAGTTTGATGGTTCTCGCTGGCCCACTGGATCAGATGACCAAACGGCACGATGATGGATTCGCCCATGGGCGTCAGACGGTATTCCACCGAGGGGGGCTTGGTGTCGAAGACGCGGCGCGCGACCATGCCGTCGCGCTGCAGGTCGCGCAGGGTCTGGGTCAGCATTTTCTGCGAGATGTCGGGGACTTCCCGGCGCAACTGGTTGAAGCGCTTGGGGCCACCGGCCAGCGTCATCACCAGCAGCATGCTCCATTTGTCGCTGATCTTGTCGAGCACGCCGCGAACCGGGCAGTTGCCAACATTGCCCTGGGGCGCACTGTTCCAGCGCTCGACATAGACGGCGGCTTCCTCGGACATGGACAACATAGGCGGTTACCTCAAGGTGACGTTACGCGGCGAAAGTGCCTCCTTTCGCAAGCCGGCGGGCTCGACTAGATAGCACTCTCCGTTCGATACTTACTCTCCATCGGCATCTGTTGCAAGGAGAGGTCGGCGCAACAATAGGAGAGTTCGTCATGGCTTCATTTAAGGATCAGACCCTGCTGGTTACCGGCGCTGGCGGCAATTTCGGCCGCATCGCCGTCGAGGAACTGCTGGCACGCGGGGCCACTAAGCTCATCGCCGGCACGCGCGACCCAGCCAAGCTGGCCGATCTGGCCGCTCGCGGCGTGACTGTGCGCAAGGTTGATTTCGACGATGCAGCAAGCCTGCCCGCCGCCTTCGCCGGTGTCGACCGCGTGCTGATCATCAGCACCGATGGGATCGGCAAGCGCGTTGCCCAGCAGACGGCAGCCATCGCCGCGGCGAAAGCTGCCGGCGTCAAGCACATCGTCTACACCTCCGCCCCGGCGGCCCGCCCCAATGCCGATGCGGGCCTTGGCATCGAGCATTACTGGACCGAGGTGGCGCTAGCCCAAAGCGGGCTGGATTTTACGATCCTGCGCGATCACATGTATGCCGAGAACAATCTCATGGGCGCGGCGCACGAGATCGCAACAGGCCAGCTGTTCGGCCTGATTGGCGATCGTGGCACCGCCTATGTGACCCGTGCCGACGCCGCGCGCACTGCTGCCGGCGCTCTCCTCACTGCAGAAGGCAAGTCCATCGAGGACGTCACCGGTCCGGCCGCCGTCACCAATGTCGAGCGCGCGGCGCTCTATTCGCAGCTCACCGGCAAGCCGGTCAACAGCATCGCCATCACCCCACCCGAACTGACGGCGGGCCTGGTTGGCGCGGGCCTGCCCGAAGGATTTGCGGCGGCGCTGGTGGCGTTCCAGGTCGACGCGGTGCTTGGCTTCCATGGTGTCGTCACCGATACCGTCGAGCGCTTCTCGGGCCGCAAGCCACAGACGCTGGCCGACTTCCTGACCGAGAACCGCGCCGCTCTGGGCGCATGACGATATTGGCTCCGTGTTTCGGCACGGAGCCAAACATACCGGCAATATTGCCACAAACGCATCGGAACGCCTGCAACCGCTGGACCTGATCTTCACAAACCCGTAGAAATCGCGCCAATTTGTCGCCGTATTCGCGGAGTCGGGTCGCAGTGTCTGGTGGTTCTTTCTTTCAGCGTGCTTGGTCGCGTTTTGCCTATGATCGGTCGATCGGCTTTGGCCTTGAATATATCGGCCTCACCACCCTGCGTTTTCCGCGCGCCGTAGCCCTCGCGGTTCTTGCCTTTTCGATCCTGTGCTTCACGCAAATTCCCAAGGCCAATGTCGATGGTGACCTGCTGCGGGTCTATGCCCATTCCGGTGAGCATTACGACGCATACGAGAAACTGGCCGAGACCTTCGGAACATTCGAAAACGACATCTACCTGCTGGTAACGTCGCCGACGCTGACCAACCCGGAAACGCTGGAGAAAATCCGCGAACTTGCCTTCGACCTGGAGCTCAACGAGTTCGCGGTCGGCACCATGTCGCCGTTCACCTTGCGCAAGCCGGATGGCGCTGGCGGCTCGGTGCCTGCCGTGCCGGAAGGCATGACCGACTTCGCCCAGGTGGCCCTGGCGCTGACGGATCTACAGCAGAACGATCCGATGATGCGCAATCTCATCACGCCGGATTTGTCGGGCGTGGTGCTGATCATGTTCCCCAACCAGGAGCTGGTGAAGGAACAGGGCACCAAGACGATGATCGCCAGCCTGCGCGACACCATCGCGCCCTACCAGAGCGCCGATGTCAGCATCGAGCTGACCGGCCCGCCGGTATGGACCTCCGAAATGCTGAATGCGGCGGTCGACGATCAGGTCAAGTTCACCGTCTGGGGCTTTGGCCTCGGCGCCATCATCGCGCTGCTGGCCCTCCGCTCGCTGACCGGCGCCCTGCTCGTGGCGGCTACGCCGTTCCTGGCGGTGATGTGGGCGATGGGGATGGTCCTGCTGTTCTTCGGCTCGTTCTCGTTCCTGACCATCATCGTGACCACGCTGGTGCTGGTGATTTCCTTTGCCGAAGCAATGTTCTTTATCTTCAACTGGCTGGCTTATTGGCGCGACGGGATGGAGCCCAACAAGGCGGTCGACGCCACGGTAAAGCTTGTCGGTCCTGCCGCCGCCCTCACCATGCTGACAACGCTGGTGAGCTTTGCCTCGCTCTGGCTGACGCCTGGGCAAGGTGTGCGTGAATTCTCGATGGCCGGCTCTATCGGCACATTCCTGCTGTTCGTCTGCCTGATGACGTTCCTGCCGCTGCTGCTCAAGCTGGCCATTCGTCTCGGCTTCAAGCCACCCAAGCGCTCCAGCCTGGTGCTGACCGCACCGCTGCCGCTGGCCTGGTTCATCGCCAGCCGCTTCGGCCGGGCCCTGTCGGTGCTGGCCATCGCCGTCACTATCACCCTGTTTGTGCCCTACCTGCTGATCAAGCCGCACTTCTCGTTCGAGGATTTTGTGGCCAAGGACTCGACAGCGCTGACAGCGGCTGAGGAGATCGATTCCGGCGTGGGCGGCGTGGCGCCAATCTATATTCGCGTGCCGCTGGTCGAGAACGACCCCAATGTCGGCCCGACCGATTTCGAGACCATCCGCAAGGTGCACGACATCCTCGAGTCGCATCTGGGTGAGAACAAAGTCATCTCGGCGGCGGCGCTGACCAACTACACTGAGAGCGGCTTCACCCGCGAAGAGGTGTTCGATGCTGTAGGGCCGTTCATGCGCAAGCGCTTCGTCACCGACGATGGCAGCCAGGCGCTGGTCACTGGCTTCATGCCGACCGTCATCGACAGTGAAGACCTCAAGCTGCTCGTCGAGAATGTCACCGCAGAGATGCGGGCGGCAGGGATCGATGGTGCTGAAGTGGGCGGCTTCCGCATCCTCACGACCTTCGCGACCGACCAGATCGTCTATGGCCTGCAGCTCGACCTGACGATTTCGGTGCTGCTCAATATTGGCCTGATCGGCTTTGCCTTCCAGTCCTTCCGGGTGGCGCTGGCTTCGGCGATTCCCAACCTCTTCCCAGTGCTCGGCACCATAGCGTGGCTTTACCTCAGCGGTCAGGGACTGCAACTGACCACCGTGATCGCGCTGACCATCGCCTTTGGTATCGCGGTCGACGACACGGTCCACTTCCTGTCGCACTATCTGCATTCGCGGCGCGAGGAGGGGCGGCCGCATATGGAGGCGGTCAAGCACACCCTGGACCGAATAGGTGGCGCCATCGTCGCCACGACTATCATCCTCTGTTCGGGCGTGATCATTGTCACCTTCTCCGAACTGCCGCAGGTGGCTTTGTTCGGTACCCTGTTCGTTTCCACCCTTGGCTTTGCCGTTATCGGCGATCTGTTCATCCTGCCGGCCCTGCTGGCGGCCGGTGGCAAGTTTTTCGAACCGCTGGCCAGGATCCGGGTGCGTACGGCCGACCACGATTCGACGCCGGACGATCCGACGGGCGACACGCAGACAGGCGACGGCGGCACCGAGGGCGGCCACCCCGATCCGCGGGCGACCTGATCGATCACCTGCTTGCGAGGCGCCTCGGCGCCCGCTTACATGGATGGGACTGATTCTGCGGTGAATCGGCGTGTTCCGGTTCACATTGTCGAGATGGTTGCTGTGCAACCAAATGGATTTGATATCGAATTACGATATCGGATTTGCTGGGGGGCATGATTTTACTGGAGGCTTAGTGCAATGACCTATTTCGCACCCCTGTCGCGCGCCATTGCGCTGGCAGGTCTGCTCTTGACTGGTGGCGCGGCCACCGCCCCGGCTTTCGCCGGTCCGGCAGAAGTCGCTCTGCTGCAATCCTATATCGGCGAGTGGCGCGGTCGCGGCACGCTGGTGGGCGCCAATTCCGAAACCGTGGTTTGCCGGCTGACGCTCAGCCAGGGCAACCAGGACAAGGTGAACTATAACGGCCGCTGCACCCTGGCGGGCACGCAGCTGTCGGTTGCCGGAACGATGGCCTATATCGAAGCCAGCGGCCGCTACGAGGCCGCGATGAGCTCCAATGCGACCTTCACCGGCCTCGCCGTGGGTCAGAAGCGCGGCGGCGGCCTGGTGTTCAACCTGCGCGAGCGCGACAAGGACGAAGAAGGCAAGGAGATGAACATCTCCGCCCAGATCAGCCTCAACAACAACGCTATCGGCGTGGTTTTCGAGGTCGTCTATATCGCCAGCGGCGACAGCCTGCGCGCCGAAGTGCCGTTCAGCAAGTAACGTGCGCGCCGTAAACGTTTTTAGCGGACGGCTGCGGCAGTCCGCTTGTTTTTTGTGGAAACACAAAGTGTTAACTGCGGGCGCGATAGCGTAACCGGGATGCCAACCACGAGTTTCGGTTTTGAGCAGCCTCGGTATTAATACGGTCAGTGCTGTTCCGGTCACGGCCGAAAACCCGGCGACTAGTCCTGCTTGGGCGGGGCTGGACCGACTGCGCCGACTGCTCGGCGTGGATAGCGCCGCGATTACCCGGCACAGCGCTGACCGTAAGCACCTGGTGGCTTCGTGCGGTTCAGACTGGGACCTGTCCAAATGGCAGACAAAGGCCGTTGCGGAGCAAGTACCGCTCGTCATCGCCGACACAGCCATCGACGATCCCTCCCCAAACTCACCCCGATTTTATGCAGGTATTCCGATGGTGGGCAGCGACGGCGCGCCGCTGCTGCTGAGCCTGGCCGACCGGCGCTCGCGCAGCGCCGCCATGGCCCATCGACTGGCCGCATTGGCCATCGATGTCACCAGCCGCTCGACGATTGCCCGCTTGTCATCCAGGCTTGCGCAGAACGCGGCGCGCTCGGACTACCTGCGCCGGCAATTCGACCGGGCCTCTGCCACGGCCAAGATCGGCATCTGGGAATGCGATCTGTCAGACGGCAGCCTGACTTGGACCAATGGCGTCTATGACCTGTTCGAAATCCCGCGCGGCTCCGCTATCGACCGCCAAACGACCCTTGCCTGCTATGCGCAGCAATCCCGCATTGCCATGGAAGCGGCGCGCGCGCACGCCATCGCCACCTGTACCGATTTCAGCGTCATCGCCGAGATCGTCACCACCAAGGGCAAGCGCCGCTGGATGCGGCTGACCGGGGCGGTGGAGGCGGAGAACGGCGTAGCCGTACGCATTTTTGGCATGAAGCAGGACATTACCGAGGAAAAACTGCTGGCGGATCGCACTCGCTACCTGGCCGAGAACGACGTGATGACAGGCCTCGCCAATCGCAGCCAGTTCCAGAACCATCTGGATGATCTCGATGGCCGGCTACGTGGCCGCGCCATCAGCGGCCTGCTGCTGATCGACCTCGATGGCTTCAAGCAAGTCAACGACACGCATGGCCATGCCCTGGGCGACGAGTGTCTCAAGGAGGCCGCGATGCGGCTGACCCAGTGCTGCGGCAATGTCGAACTGGTGGCGCGCATCGGCGGCGACGAATTCGCGGTGCTGACCGGTGCCGGATTGATGCCGTCCGATGTCGAAACGCTCGCCGAGACTATCGTCGATGCCATCGGTCGACCGCTGGTGCACGGCGGCCACCGCATAGAGCTGGGCGCCTCAGTTGGCGTCGCCCACAACACGGGCGGGACGTCCGAAGATCTGTTCCGCCGGGCCGACATGGCACTATACGCCGCCAAGGGCGCTGGGCGGAACACGAGCCGGGTATTCCGGTCGGCCTAGGTTGATTGCCACGCCCTCATGGTTTCGAGGCGCTGAAGAAGCGCACCTCACCATGAGGGCTGTTGATAGTTCGGAGTATCAGTAGTCCTCATGGTGAGGTGCGAGCCTCGAACCACGAGGGCGTGGCAAGAAGCGTAACCTCCACAAACAAACGGGCCGCTTTCGCGACCCGCTTCTTCCACTCCCTAGAACGGGATATCGTCGTCCATGCCGCCGGGCTCGAAGGCCGGGGCGTTGGCGCGGGGACGCTGGCCGCCGCCATTGCCGCCACCGCCATTGTCGCGAGCGCCGCGGAAACCGCCGCCACCGCCATTATCGACACCGCGGAAGCCGCCGTCGCTATCGCCGCCGCCCTGCCCCTCGCCGCGACCGTCGAGCAGCGTCATGTTGGAGTTGAACCCCTGCAGGACGATCTCGGTAGAGTATTTGTCCTGGCCGGACTGATCCTGCCATTTGCGCGTCTGCAACTGCCCTTCCAGATAAACCTTGCTACCTTTCTTGAGATAGCTTTCGGCCACCCGTGCCAGCCCTTCCGAGAAGATCACCACACGGTGCCACTCGGTCTTTTCACGGCGCTCGCCGGTATTCTTGTCTTTCCAGTTTTCGGAGGTGGCGATCGAGAGATTGACCACCTTGCCGCCGCTGGGAAGGTTGCGCACTTCGGGATCAGCCCCGAGATTGCCCACCAGGATGACCTTGTTCACACTGCCTGCCATGGCGAAAATTCCTTTCGATTCAGTCCCGGTCTGCCTTGGGTCGCGGGACGCTTACTTACGGTTGCGCAAGACCCCTGCCCGCCCACAGCGCGGACCATTTGCATTGGCCTTGTCGAGATGCCCCATCTTAGCCTGTCCCGAACCCGGGCGCGCGTTGGATCAGCACGTTTTGAACACCTAAGAAGCCGGCCAGCGCCTTCAAGTCACCCACTGTATGTTCATGTTATGTTCTGTGTCAATCACGATCCCGTCAGGTTCTACTGACATCGCCTGTCAGCAGGGCTGGTCGACAGCATCGGTACACGCGAGGAACCGGAACGTATGGGCTATAGCGAAGCATTGTGGATCTATCTCGTGCTGCTGTTCGGCATCATCGTTGTGCCCGGCATGGACATGTTCTTCGTCATCGCCAACGCGCTGACGGGTGGCCGCCGGGCGGGCTTCGCCGCAGTCGGCGGCATCATGCTGGGCGGCGCGGTGCATACCCTGTTCGGCGCCATCGCTGTGGGCGTGCTGACGCAGCTGCCCACCATGCTGTTCCAGGCGATGATCCTTGTTGGAGCCGCCTATATGGCCTGGATCGGCTGGACGCTGTTGCGCAGTTCCATCACCGTCGACAGCATCGGCCAGACCAAGAGCCGTTCCGACTGGGTCGCCTTCCGCCAGGGGCTGGTCACCTGCCTGCTCAATCCAAAAGCCTATCTCTTTGTGCTGGCCGTCTTCCCCCAATTCATCCGCCCGGAATATGGACCGATCTGGTCGCAGGCGCTGGTGATGGGCATCATGACTGTTACCATGCAGTTCGTCATCTATGGCGGCCTGGCGCTGGCCGCTGGCAAAGGCCGCGACGCGCTGATCGGTAACCCACAGGCGACCATTTGGATCGGTCGAGGCGCTGGGGCATTGTTCATCGCGGCGGCTCTGTTCACCGCCTGGCACGGGATCACCCAGCATGTCGGCCCTTGACCGAATCTGCATTGTTCCACTTATGTTCCAAAGCGCGTTTGGTGTTTTGGAAATGGCGGGCGGACACGCTAAGGTGACACGAGCGCCGGGCGGCCATGCGCGTGGCCTGCTTGCGGCAAGGGCTCGCCCGACCTATTTGTGTGAGCCTCCAGCCCTTATGCAATCTGCACTTTCTGCCGCCGTGCCGCCATCGGGCGCACCGAGCCATGGACTGATATGATGAAGACGCCAAAGCCCAGCCAGAACCGTGAACTGATCGTGCGCGGCGCCCGCGAGCACAATCTCAAGGGCATCGACATCACGCTGCCGCGCGACAGCCTCATCGTCATGACCGGCCTCAGCGGCTCGGGCAAATCCTCGCTCGCCTTCGACACCATCTATGCCGAGGGGCAGCGCCGCTACGTCGAGTCGCTGTCGGCCTATGCCCGCCAGTTCCTCGAAATGATGCAGAAGCCCGATGTCGAGCATATCGAGGGCCTCTCGCCCGCTATCTCCATCGAGCAGAAGACCACCTCGCGCAATCCGCGCTCGACGGTTGGCACCGTCACCGAGATTTACGACTATTTGCGCTTGCTGTTCGCCCGCGTCGGCGTGCCCTATTCGCCGGCCACGGGCCTGCCCATCGAAAGTCAGACTGTCAGCCAGATGGTCGACAAGACCCTTGAACTGCCGGCCGAGACCCGCATCTACCTGCTGGCGCCGATCGCGCGTGGCCGCAAGGGCGAGTACAAGAAAGAACTGGCCGACCTGATGCGCAAGGGCTTTCAGCGCGTCAAGATCGATGGCGAGTATCATGAGATCGAGGATGCCCCTGCCCTAGACAAGAAGCTCAAGCACGATATCGAAGTGGTGGTCGATCGCATCGTCGTCGGCCCAGATATTTCCGGCCGCCTGGCCGAAAGCTTCGAAACGGCGCTGAAGCTGGCCGAAGGCATCGCGCTGATCGAATTCGCCGACGAGAAGAACGAGGATGGCACGCCGCGCCAGATCACCTTCTCGGAGAAGTTCGCCTGCCCGGTGTCCGGCTTCACCATTGCCGAGATCGAGCCGCGGCTGTTTTCGTTCAACAACCCCTTCGGCGCCTGCCCGGTCTGCGATGGTCTGGGCACCGAGCAGAAGATCGATCCAGACCAGATCGTGCCCGATGCGACCCTCTCGATCCGTGACGGCGCCATCCTGCCCTGGTCCAAGACATCAGCGCCCTATTACCTGCAGACCTTGCAGGCGGTGGTGAAGCAGTATGGTGCATCTACCGGTACCGCCTGGAGCGACCTCCCCTTCGAGGTGCAGCACGCCGTGCTCTACGGCACCGGTAAGACGCCGGTGAACTTCGTCTATGACGATGGCCTGCGGCAGTACAAGACCACCAAGCCATTCGAGGGCGTCATCGGCAACCTTGAGCGCCGCTACAAGGAAACCGAGAGCGCTGGCATGCGCGAAGAGATCGAAAAGTTCATGTCGGCCAAGCCCTGCGTGGCCTGTGGCGGCTATCGGCTGAAGCCGGAATCGCTGGCGGTGAAGATCGACGGGCTGCATGTCGGACAGGTCACCGAGAAGTCGATCCGCGCGTCGCTGGCGTGGTTCGAAGCGCTGCCGGCCAAGCTGACGCCGAACCAGATGACCATCGGCGAACGCATCCTCAAGGAAATCAACGAGCGCCTGCGCTTCCTCATCGACGTCGGCCTCGACTATCTCACCATGGCCCGCAATTCCGGCACCCTGTCGGGCGGCGAAAGCCAGCGTATCCGGCTGGCCAGCCAGATCGGCTCGGGACTGACCGGCGTGCTCTATGTGCTCGACGAGCCGTCCATCGGCCTGCACCAGCGCGACAATGCCCGCCTGCTCGATACGCTGCAGCGGCTGCGCGACATCGGCAATACGGTGATCGTGGTCGAGCATGACGAAGATGCCATTATGACCGCCGACTATGTGGTCGATATCGGTCCGGGGGCTGGCGTGCATGGCGGCCATATCGTCGCCGAGGGTACGCCACAGGACATTCTCAACCACCCCGACTCGTTGACCGGCAAATATCTCTCCGGCCGTATGGGCATTGCCATGCCGGCCGAACGCCGCGAGGGCAAGACGGGCAAGGCGCTTTCTGTGAAGGGCGCCACCGGCAACAATCTCAAGAATGTCTCGGTCGATGTGCCGCTCGGGCTGTTTGTCGCCATCACTGGCGTTTCGGGCGGCGGCAAGTCGACGCTGATGATCGACACCATGTACCAGGCCATTGCCCGTCGCCTGAATGGTGCCCGCGTCGTCCCGGCCCCGCACGAGTCGCTGACCGGGCTCGAATTCCTCGACAAGGTCATCGATATCGACCAGTCGCCGATCGGCCGCACGCCGCGCTCCAATCCGGCAACCTATACCGGCGCCTTCACGCCGCTGCGCGAGTGGTTTGCCGGCCTGCCGGAGGCCAAGACGCGCGGCTACGGCCCGGGCCGTTTCAGCTTCAACGTCAAGGGCGGTCGCTGCGAGAAGTGCGAGGGCGATGGCGTCCTCAAGATCGAGATGCACTTTCTTCCCGACGTCTACGTCACCTGCGACGTCTGCAAGGGCAAGCGCTACAATCGCGAAACGCTGGAAGTGCAGTTCAAGGGCAAATCTATCTCCGACATTCTCGACATGACCATCGATGAGGGTGTCGATTTCTTCTCGGCCGTGCCCGTTATCCGCGACAAGTTCGCGACCTTGCAGCGTGTGGGCCTGGGCTATGTCAAGGTTGGGCAGCCGGCTACGACGCTGTCAGGCGGCGAGGCGCAGCGCGTGAAGCTCTCCAAGGAGCTGAGCAAGCGCGCCACCGGGCGTACACTCTACATGCTCGACGAGCCGACGACGGGCCTGCATTTCCACGACGTGGCCAAGCTGCTCGAGGTGCTGCATGAACTGGTCGATGGCGGTAACACCGTCGTCGTCATCGAGCACAATCTTGAGGTGATCAAAACCGCCGATTGGATCATCGATCTTGGCCCCGAGGGCGGTGACGGCGGTGGCGAGATCGTGGCTGTCGGTACGCCGGAAGATGTCGCAGCCAACCCGCGCTCGCATACCGGACACTATCTCAAGGAAGTGATGGCAAGGCGACCGATGTTCGCGACGCGGGCGGCGGAGTAGCGTTCGACGCGACTGGGTGTGACGGGGGCCATATCCGGGCCAGTCACACCCCCTCCCAATCCTCCGCCATCAAGGGGGAGGTTGGGAGGGGGGTGGGCGACACACTCGGAGCCCTAACTTATCCATCTTCTCCCCACCGCCAAATCCTCCCGTACACTCCTCCACATCACCCCACGCGGCGGCCTGCAGGCGAACAGTGGCGGGGTGAGCTGGGTGTGGTCTTCGTCTGACCCACAGGTTCGCGTTTCGGCCGTGAGAGGCTATGACCTCCCGCCGCCGGAAACGTTCCAAAAACCGGCACCCCGAGGCGGCTTCCGTCTCATTCTCTAATTAACCAGAGGCGAAAACCGTCTCGGGGTCCGCCATCTTGGCATGAGCCCATCATCGACAACCGCATCACAGGCGGCGCTTCCGCTCACCCAAATGGCCGATATGCGACGATATCGTGAAAACGCCATGCATCCTGCGCATAAAGCGATTGACGTTAGCGGCATGGTGCTACTGCTCAAATCACCCCATCTTCGCAGCGCCGTTAACAGCCTGAAGGGACTACGCTGATGTTCGTGCGTGCCGTCTGGCGTGTGAGACGCCTGGTTGATATCAAGAAGACGCCGCGGGGAATGAACGTGCCACCGACCCGTGATGCCGATCTGCTGGGGATTTCCGGCCCCGACTTCGGGAAGATGACGCTGTCGCTGTTTGATCGCTGACACGCCCATCGCGCTGCAATTGCCGAGGCCGCCGGATCGCCACCCGGCGGCCTTAGCTTTGCCGGATGGCTTAACCAGAGATGAACGAGCCTGGTTAAAGCCCCGCAGAAACCGCATAGCTCGTTTGACCAATCTCCCACTGCTCATCTAGGCGGCACTGCTCTAAATATAAGCTCGTAAACGAAAAGGAGACTTCAAATGGACATCCGCAAGACTTTCAAGAAGTGGGCAGCTTATCAGCAGACCGTTCGTGAGCTCGCCGCTCTCGACAATCGTCAGCTGAACGATCTCGGCATCTCGCGTACCGACATCAATCGCATTGCCCGCGATCATGCTGCTGGTCTGTAAGTTCTGCCCGACTGAACTTACATCCCAAGCATTTCGAACAGCCGCTTCTCTCCGAGATGCGGCTGTTTTGCTTTTCTGCCCAAGACGTGCACAAAGCCACATATTGCCAACAACTTATCCCCACAGCTTGAGCGCGTGATAGCCTGAACCCCTCTTCAGTTGCGTTGCCCTATGGCACTTGCTATCTGCCAGCAATGCAAAACCAACCCATTCATATCATTGGCGGCGGACTCGCCGGGTCCGAGGCCGCGTGGCAGGCCGCCGAAGCCGGCGCCAAGGTCATTGTCCACGAAATGCGCGGCGTCAAAGCCACCGATGCGCATAGCACCGACAGCTTCGCCGAACTGGTCTGCTCCAACAGCTTCCGCTCCGACGACCACGAACAGAATGCCGTCGGTCTGCTGCACGAAGAAATGCGCCGCCGCAATTCGCTGATCATGCGCGCCGCCGATTTGCACAAGCTGCCCGCCGGCGGTGCGCTGGCCGTGGATCGCCACGGCTTCTCCGCCGAGGTGACCCGCGCCATCCATAATCACGCCAATATCACCGTCATCCGCGAAGAGATCGCGGGCTGGCCGCCGCAGGACTGGCAGAACGTCATCATCGCCAGCGGCCCGCTGACCTCCCCTGCTTTGGCCGAAGCGATTCTGGCCAAGACCGGCGAAGATGCCCTCGCCTTCTTCGACGCCATCGCCCCGATCGTCCACAAGGACAGCATCAACATGGACGTCGTCTGGGCCCAGTCGCGCTACGACAAGGCCGGCCCGGGCGGCACAGGCGCCGACTATCTGAACTGTCCGATGGACAAGGACCAGTATTTTGCCTTCGTCGAGGCCCTAAAGACCGCGCCGCTGCATGAATTCAAGGATTGGGAACACGTCCCCTACTTCGACGGCTGCCTGCCCATCGAAGTCATGGCGGAGCGCGGCGTCGAGACCCTGCGCCACGGCCCGATGAAGCCGGTGGGCCTGACCAATCCTCGCAATCCAACGGTCAAATGCTACGCCATCGTGCAGCTCCGGCAGGACAATGCGCTGGGCACGCTGTGGAACATGGTCGGCTTCCAGACCAAAATGCGCTACGGCATCCAGGCCGACATCTTCCGCATGATCCCCGGACTGGAGAACGCACAATTCGCCCGCCTTGGCGGGCTGCATCGCAACACCTTCATCAACTCGCCCAAGGTGTTGGGGGCTGATCTCAAGCTGAAAGCCGATCCCCGCATCCGCTTTGCCGGCCAGGTCACCGGCGTCGAGGGCTATGTCGAGAGCGCCGCAATCGGTCTGATCACCGGTCGCCTCGCTGCAGCGGACGCGCGGGGCGAAACGCTGGTCACACCGCCGATCACCACCGCACTCGGTGCGCTGGTGGCCCACATCACCGGCGGCCATATCGAAGCCGAGGGCTATAGCGGCGCGCGCAGCTTCCAGCCGATGAACGTCAATTTCGGACTGTTTCCGGAAGTGGCGATCGTCAGGCCCGAAGGCGTCGCGCGCTGGCGCGGCAATGACAAGACCATCGCCAAGCGCCGCGCCATCACCTCGCGCGCGCTCGAAGACCTGCAGGCCTGGGCGTGACACCGGCGGCGCTGGAAACTTATCTGCACGACCATATCCCGCTGTCGCGGGCCATGGCCGTGCGGGTCGTTTCCTCGGCGCCGGGACATGTCGAACTGTCGGCGCCGCTCGGCCCCAACATCAACGTCCACGGTACCGCCTTCGGCGGCAGCGTCTCGACGCTGGGCGTGCTTGCGGCCTGGTCGGCGCTGCATCTGCGGCTGGACCAGGAGGCGATTGCCTGCCAGTTGGTGATCCATCGCAGCCAGATCGACTACCTGGCTCCGATAGCGGGGGATTTCACCGCCATCGCTCGTCTAGATGAGGCAAACTGGCCCGCCTTCCTCCACATGCTCACGCGCCGTGGCAAGGCACGCCTGACTGTCGTTGCCGAGCTTAGCTTTGCCGGCCAGGTGGCCGCGCGGCTAACCGGAGAGTTCGTCACCATTGCCGAGCCGCACGCCTAGCGGTTGCGCCAGGTCCACCAGGCCAGCCGGGCGATCTTGCGCCAGTCGGCATCATCAGGCGCCACGGCAAAGGGGCCGGAGGATCGCGCCTTATAGAGCGCCAGTTGTGCTTTCAGCACTGCGATAGGTGCGAAGGCCGGCCTGAGCTTGCCCGGGAGCGCGGCGATTGCGGATTCGGCTTTCGCCAGATGGCTGGCTGCCAGATCGGCGACCTGCCCGAGGGCCTCGACCACCCCCTCGCTGGCCTGTCCCGAAAAAATGTTACCCTCGACCACCCCGTTGGCCGCCATAATCGACCAGGGCAGCATGATACGGCCTTGGGAGGAGACATAGCCGAATGCCCTGATGTGACCAATCATGGCATGGGCGACACCAAGATGGCCTGCCGCATCGCCGGTTTCCACCTGAGTCCCGTCATTGAGGATCATTGCTGCCAGTTGGTAGAGCGTCGAGGTGGTCTCGCCGGCATAGCCCTCGAAGGTTTCGAGGTCGGGCATCGGGTCGTCGTAAAGATCGAAACGGCGAGCGGCGATCAGGCGATGCAGGGTGCCGGCCGGGATATTGTAGCGCGCGACGGTATCGAGCAGCGCGTCGGCCACTGGATTCTGGCGCACCACGCCGTGACCCTCGCCGTCCAGGGCGTCGCTCCACCATTGCAAGCGGATTTCGCCCGGTGCCGGATCGGAGACGCGCTCGCGGATCGAGGCGACATCTGCATTGAAGGCATAGAGCGCGGTGACGGCGTCGCGATCGTCGCCCTTCAGCACCAGGGTCGACAGGTAGCGGTCACGGTCGCCCTTGCGCAGGGCTTCGGCGGCATGGGCAAAACTCTCGGCAGCCATCTAGCGAACCCGCTCGACCGCGATCAGCGCTGCGGCAACCGCGCGCTGCTCTGCCAGCAGCACATTGTAGGTCCGCACGGCACTGCCGGTGGTGATCGCTTCGACGATGATCCCGTTGGCCCGCAACGCCTCCCGGACGTCGCGTGTGAGCCCAATGATGTCATGGCCCAGCCCGACCATCAGCACGTCGATATCAGCGGCGGCGGCAATAACCGGGGCCAGACTTTCCAGCGTGATCTCGGTCGGTGTCGTCACAGCCCAGGCATGCATGCCCGTGGGCAGGCACAGCAATGAGCCGCGATGCGACATTTCGGCAAAGCGGAAGCCGCTATTGCCGTAGGCGTCGATGCCGACCTGCTGTGGGAAATGGCCGGTGTCGTTGCTGGTCATGCGGCGCCTCAGACCGAGGCGCCGTCAGCCGTCTTGGTGGCCGGAACATCCTTGTCCTCGGCCTTCGACTTGAGGCCGAAATTGATCAGAATCGGGCCGTTGATGATGATCGACGAGTACATGCCGACCAGCGAACCGAATGTCATGGCGATGGTGAAGCTGCGGATAACTTCGCCACCGAACAGCACCAGCGGGATGAGGGCTAGGAACACGGTAAATTGCGTCAACGACGTGCGCACGATGGTCTGGTTGATCGACAGGTCGATGAGCTCAGGCAGTGGCATCTTTCGATGCTTGCGCAGATTCTCTCGAACGCGATCCGACACCACGACGGTTTCGTTCAGCGACAGACCCACAAGAGTCAGCACAGCCGCGATCGATGTCAGGTTGAACTCCAGCCCGGTTATCGAGAACAGGCCGATGGTCATGATGATATCGTGCGAGGTCGTCACGATCGCCGCCAGGGCGAATTGCCATTCGAAACGGAACCAGATGTAGATCAGGATGGCACCCAGGGCGACGAGAACGGCAATCGTGCCCTTCCAGGCCAACTCGCCCGACACCGTGCCGCTGACAGCCTCGGTGCTGCGAACGGTGTAGTTTTCGGTCGCCAGAGCCTCCCGAACCTTGGTCACCGCGACCTGGTCGGCATCCTGCCCACCTTCCTGCGCCTGCACACGGACCAGCACGTCTTCCGGCGTGCCGAAGCCCTGGACCTGCACTTCGCCCAGATCAAGACCGTCGAGCAGTTCGCGAACGGCGCCGACATCGGCCGGTCCACCCTCGTGCTGGATGACGATGGCTGTACCGCCAACGAAGTCGATACCGAGGTTGAAGCCCTTGAAATAGGCCGAACCGATGGAGAGCAGGCTGGCCACGATCGAGAAGGCGATCACGTAGCGGCTGATCTTCATGAACGGGATGTTGGTCCCGTCAGGAATGAAGCGGAAATGCTGGATCTTGAGAATTTTGGGCCGCACCGACCGGTACCACATCCCAACGAAGTAGAGCGTCACGGTGTAGGAGGTGAACAGCGAGGTCAGGATGCCAAGGGCCAGCGTAACGGCAAAGCCCTGCACCGGGCCCGAGCCCAGGAAGTAGAGCACGATGGCCGCGATCAGCTGCGTCAGGTGCGAATCGACGATGGTGCCCCAGGCCCGTTCGAAGCCGGCATTGATCGACTGCAGTGGCGATCGGCCGGCCTTCTGTTCCTCCCGCATGCGTTCGTAGATCAGCACGTTGGCGTCCACGGCCATGCCGATGGTCAGTACGATACCGGCGATACCCGGAAGCGTCAGCGTCGCGCCGAGCATGGAGAGTGCGCCGAAAATCAGCACGATGTTGAGGATCAGCGAGATGTTGGCGAAGACGCCCCAGATGCCGTAGGCGATGACCATGAAGGCCACGACCAGAACGGCCGCGACGATACCGGCGGTCAGGCCGTAGCGGATGGAGTCGGCGCCCAGGCTCGCGTCAACCGTACGCTCCTCGACGATGTCGAGGCTGGCCGGCAGCGCGCCGGCGCGCAGCAGGACGGCAAGGTCGTTGGCCGTGGCCGTGGTGAAGCTGCCACTGATCTGTCCGGTACCGCCGGTGATCGGCTGCTGGATTTGTGGGGCCGTGATGACGGTGTTGTCGAGCACAATGGCGAAGCGCTGGCCCACATTGGCCGAGGTAATCTGGCCGAAGGTGACGGCACCACGCGTGTCGAAGCGGAAGCTGACGACAGGCATGGCGCGTTGCTGGTCGTAGCTCGGCTGGGCGTCGACAAGCGACTCGCCGCCGATTGCGACGTCTTCATACAGCAGCTCGTTGCCGCCATCCTGGCTCGGCAGAATCATGGTGCCGGCGGGAAGGCCCTGGGCCTCGGCCTGAGCGGCGCTCATGCCCGGATAGACCATATGGAAGGTCAGGCGCGCGGTGCGCGAAATGATGTCCTTGAGGCGGGTGGAGTCACCGAAGCCGGGCACCTGCACCAGAATGCGGTTGCTGCCCTGGCGCTGGATCGACGGCTCGGTGGTGCCCAGTTCGTCGATACGGTTGCGGATGACTTCGATGGACTGCGCGACGAGAGCCGACATGCGCTCACTGATGCCCTCTGGCGTCAGCGTGACGGTCAACTTGCCGTCGGGGGTCTCGCCAAAGGACAGTTCCTGTACGCCACCAACCGATATCAGCGAGTTGCTGACCGTGTTCTGCAGCGCGGCAATCGCGGTACGGGCCGCTTCCTTCTGCGTCGGATCGGTCAGTTCGATGCTCAGCGACTTGGTCGCTTCATCGGTCGTGATCAGGTTGCCGATGCCGTTTTCGTTGGCCAGCGTATTGCGAACGTCACGGCGCAGGGTCTGCAAACGCTCGGTGACGATGCCATCTTCGTTGACCTGAAGCAGCAGGTGCGAGCCGCCCTGCAGGTCGAGGCCCAGTACGACGGTCTGCTTGGGCAGGAAGCTCGGCCAGGCGTCGCGCACAGTCTGCGGCAGAAAGCTGGGTACGGCAAAGAGCACACCCAGAAGAGCAACGATGGCGATGATGGCGGTGCGGACCGGCGAAAACTGCATTTAGGAGACGTCCTGAAAGGAAAAAACCGGCGCCCTTGGGCGCCGGCGGTATCTGAGCTGCGGCGGTTAGGCAGCAGGCTTGTTGTCGTTGACCGGCTCGCCCTTGGAGCGCACGTCAGCAACCATGCCGCGCACCAGCTTGACCTTTACGCCGGTGGCAATCTCGACTTCGAGGTCTTCGCCATCAACGGCCTTGGTCACCTTGCCGACGATGCCGCCGGTGGTCACGACCGTGTCGCCACGCTTGATCGCCGAGAGCATGGCCTGCTGGGCCTTCAGGCGCTTCTGCTGCGGGCGGAAGATCAGGAACCAGAAGATCACCACCAGAAGCAGGATCGGCATGAGCTGGATCAGGATGTCGTTGATGCCGCCACCAGTGGCGGCCGCACCGGTCGTCGCCTGGGCAAAAGCGGGCGTTACAAACATGAGGCGAGTTCCTTCGTTTCTTCTTGGTTTGGTGGAGGGACAGCGCCAGAGCCAGCATCAACGCAAGACGCTACTGGACGCATATGGGGCTTGATGCACTTGCGCCCCGGTCAAAATCGCGCGGACTATACATTTGCACCCCCACGATTGCAAAGGCATTCCGGGGGTCGCAAATTGCCGCGCCGACTATAGGAATTGCACGTTTTGAAGAGCAAACAACACCTCGCACAGATCGCCAGCATCCTCGGCGAAATCGCCAATTCACTCAAGGTGTTGGCGCCGATGCCAAAGGCATCGATTCCGGTGCTTGAGGATGCGGATGCCTACCACTGGGATGCCGATGCCGGAGTGTTGATGGCCGTGCCGCGCGTCAGCCGCGTGCCGCTGGCCATGCTCAAGGGTATCGACGCGGTGCAGGACATCCTGTTGCGCAATACCGAGCAGTTCGCCCGTGGCCATGGCGCAAACAACGCCCTGCTCTGGGGTGCGCGCGGCATGGGCAAGAGTTCGCTGGTCAAAGCCATCCACGGCGACATTACCGAAAGGAGCTCGGAAGGCTTTGAGCGGCTGGTGCTGATCGAGATCGCCCGCGAGGATCTGGAGAGCCTCCCTGCCCTGATGCGGCGCATCGGCAAGGAGTCCGCGCGCTTCATCGTCTTCTGCGACGACCTGAGCTTTGACAATGGCGAAACCAGCTACAAGTCACTCAAGACCATCCTTGACGGTGGCCTTGAAGGCCGGCCCGACAACGTGCTGTTCTACGCCACCTCCAACCGTCGTCACCTGATGCCGCGCGACATGATCGAGAACGAACGCTCGACCGCGATCAATCCTGGGGAGGCGGTCGAGGAGAAGGTGTCGCTGTCGGATCGGTTCGGGCTGTGGCTCGGCTTCCACAATTGCGACCAGCCGACGTTTCTCGCGATGGTCCGGACCTATGCCGACCACTACGGGCTGGACATCGACGATGAGACGTTGCGGGCGCGGGCCATCGAATGGTCTGCCACACGTGGCGCGCGTTCGGGTCGCGTGGCGATCCAACTGGTGCGGACGCTGGCGGGTGAAATGGGCAAGTCTGCCTGAGAAATGTGCCACGCCCTCGTGGTTCGAGGCTCGCGAAGAGCTCGCACCTCACCATGAGGGCTGTTGTTAATGCTGTGTATCAGTAGCCCTCATGGTGAGGTGCGCTTCTTCAGCGCCTCGAACCACGAGGGCGTGGCACAAAGCGAAACCCCCGCTTTCGCGGGGGCTTCTCTTCGTAGTTTGCGCTGTTATCAGCTGGCCAGCAGCGGGACCGGATCAACCGGTGTCGCGCCCTTGCGCAGCTCGAAATGCAGTTGTGGCTTGGTCACCGAGCCGGTCATGCCCGCAGCGCCGATGCTGTCGCCGCGATTGACGTTGGCGCCCTTGGCGACACTCATCGAGCCGAGATGGGCATAGGCCGAGACGTAGCCATTGGGATGGCGGATCAGGATCAGGTTGCCGTAACCTTCGACGCCCGAGCCGACATAGATCACCGTACCATTGTCGGCAGCCTTGACCGAGGTACCTTCCGGCACTTCGATATTGATGCCGGTGCCCTTGGACGAGGCAAAGTCGACCAGCACGCGGCCACTGACCGGCCAGCGGAAGCCAGCACTGGCGGCAGGCGCTGGAGCCGCCACGGGCTGAGCGGCCGGAGCATTGGCGACGTGCACCGGCGCTGCGGCGGGAGCAGCGAGCGGCGCGGGAGCAGCAGCGGTCTGCAGTGCGTTCGGGGCTGCCTGTGGCAGGGTCTGCTGCGTTGGCGTTGGTGCAGCCATCGGGGTGGCAGCGGCGACCTGGGTGGTCGGCGCCTTGGTGGCCAGCAGGTCAGCGCGGCCTGGAATGATCACCTTCTGGCCGACGACGATCTTGTCGGGTGAGGACAGGCTGTTGGCCTGCACGATCGCCTGGGTCGTCACTTCATAGCGACGGGCGATGGTGTAGAGCGACTCGCCGCTGGCGATGGTGTGGGTGAAGGTTCCACCGACCGCCGGGGCCGCTGGGGTCACGGATGCCAGCGTTGGCACCGAGCTATTGGTGGGCAGGCTGCCAAGGGCAGCAGGTGACGGCATCGAGGCCGACGCGATGGCGGGCTGTGCTTGCATGGCTGGCAGGGTTCCCTGGGGCGGAGAATTCAGAGCTGGAAGAGACTGGGTCTGGACGGCAGGCGCTGCGCCGCCAAGGGCAGGCAGCGGCTGGCTGAAAGCGGTCTGCGCGGGCTGGTTCCAGGCCGGCTGCGCTGCTGGCTGACCGACGAAGCCACCGCCACCGACATTGGCAGGGGGCAGGAACTGGCTTTCGGCCACCATGCTCTGTGGCGCACCAAGGCTCGACGGCATTGGCTGATTGATGCTCTGGGGAGCAGTCTGCGGAATGGCAGATGTGGTCGTCGGATCGCTGAAGGCGCGACTACCGAGACTTGAACACCCGGAAAGGGCAACGGCGGCGGCCACAAGGCCAACCATCGCAACGGCACCTTTGGGCGCCCGACGGGATACGCGGATACTCATCAGCTTACTCGTACGCAGGTACTCAACACGAGTTTGAGACTAAGCCGGTAAGGTAAAGACGAGTTTAAGGCCGCCGCGATTTGAGCAAAATCGTACAGGCCGGATTCTGAATTGAGTAAGGTTAAGAGCGCGGCCTCAGAGAGATAGCGTTCCGCTCAGCTGTTCGACCAGCGCGAAGTCCGTCTGCTGGAGCATCATTGGGGTTACCGTGACGTAGCCGTCCCGCCGCATCACCTCGAAATCGGACGCCCGATCGAGCGGCAACGGCGTCTCTGGGATTGCCACAAAAAACTTGCCCTTGTTGTCGCTGGGGTAGTGCCGGAAGGGCGAGCGCGAAAAACGCTGGTGCGGCACGACCGCTATGCCCTTGGTGTCGAGCGGGTCGCAGAACGGGAAGTTGACGTTGTAATAGTGGTCGCTTGTCGTGGCAGCGGCGATGATGGCGCGCGCAACGGCCACGCCGTGATGGCGGGAATTGGACCAGTTCACGTCGCGGCCATGCTCGTAGTTGATGCCCTGGCTCATGGCGATGCCGATGGCACCCTGCAAAGCGCCTTCGCGCGCGCCGGCCGCCGTGCCGGAGCAATTGATGATGTCGCCGAGGTTCTGACCGGCATTGATACCTGATAGAACCACGTCGGCCGGGCGATTGCCGAGCAAGTGCGTCATGCCGGCAACGACGCAGTCGGCGGGCGAGCCGCCGACTACGGAAAACACCTGGCGACCGCGCTGATCGATCTCGAGCTCGCGGCCCAAGGTAAAGCGGTGCCCTGCCCCAGACTGGTTGCCATCGGGCGCCACGATCCAGACATCGTCGCTCAACGCGTGCGCGATGTCGGCCATGATGGCGATGCCCGGCGCATCCACACCATCGTCATTGGTGATGAGAATGCGCAGGCTCATCAGCGGCTGCCGATCGACTTGAGGCCGCCCATGTAAGGCTGGAGCACGTCAGGCACGAGGACGGAGCCGTCTTCCTGCTGATAGTTCTCCAGCACTGCGATCAGACACCGTCCAACGGCTGTTCCGGAACCATTGAGCGTGTGGACGAAGCGCGGCGCCTGCTTCTCGCCAGCGGGGCGATAGCGGGCATCCATGCGACGAGCCTGGAAATCACCGCAGACCGAGACGGAGGAAATCTCGCGATAGGTGTCCTGACCGGGCAGCCAGACTTCGAGGTCGTAGGTCTTCTTCGCGCCGAAGCCGATATCGCCGGTGCAGAGATTCATGACGCGGTAGTGGAGGCCCAGACGCTGCAGCACCGTCTCGGCGCAGGCCAGCATGCGCTCATGCTCGTCCACCGAGGTTTCCGGCGTAGTGATGGACACCATCTCGACCTTGTTGAACTGGTGCTGCCGCAGCATACCGCGGGTGTCGCGGCCAGCGGAACCGGCCTCGGAGCGGAAGCAGGGCGTAAGGGCGGTCATACGAAGCGGTAGCTCTTCTTCCGAAACAATAGAGTCGCGCACGAAGTTGGTCAGCGGCACCTCGGCCGTTGGTATCAGGGCCAGTCTCGCCTCGCCGTGGGGCGTGAAGAACAGGTCGTCCTCGAACTTTGGCAGCTGATTGGTGCCGAACAGCGCGTCGTCCTTCACCAGCAGCGGCGGCTGTACTTCGGTATAGCCATGCTCGGTCGTGTGCAGGTCCAGCATGAACTGGCCCAGTGCCCGCTCCAGGCGGGCAACTTGCCCCTTCAGCACCACGAAGCGGCTGCCGGAGAGTTTGGCGGCGATCTCGAAATCCATGTCGCCATTGGCGGCGACGCCCATCTCGTAGTGTTCCTTGGGAGCAAACGCGAAGCTCGGGCGCGGGGCGCGAACCTTGGCGGCGGTTTCGGGCGAGCCGTTGCGGCCGAAGTATTCGACATTGCCGGTTTCGTCGGTGCCGTCTGGTACATCCTCGAACACCAGGTTCGGAATGACCGACAGCGCGTTGCGCAATTCCAGTTCGACGGCGCGTTCGTCGGCTTCACCCTGCGGGATGAAGTCCTTAAGGCGGGCGACCTCGGCCATCAGCTCGGCGGCCTTGGCCTCGTCCTTTTGGGCCTTGGCCTGGCCGATCTGCTTGGAGAGCGCATTGCGCTTTTCCTGGGCGTCGTTGAGGCGTCCAATGATGTCGCGGCGGCGATCGTCGATGGCGAGCAGATCGGAGGAGCGGACGGAGACGCCCTTGCGCCGCGAAACGGCAGCATCGAAAGCTTCTGCGTTGGCTCGGATCCACTTGATATCGAACATCGGTATTACGGGTCGCTGCCCGCCTCTGGTTGGCTACGCACGTTGTCTAAGGTCGATGAGGAAACGCCGCAATCCCCAATCCCACCGGGTCATTCCAGCGCAGGCCGGAATCCATGTCCGGCAAGCAGTTGCAAACTCAGCGGTCTGGGAAAGATACGGACCTGGATCCCGGCCTTCGCCGGGATGACATCGTGGATTGCTAGTCGGATGATGAGCCGGAGAGTTCGGCTTCCTGCGCGGCCAGAGCCGCAGCACGGCGCTTCTCGACCATCCGTACCGAAATGATGGAGAGTTCGTAGAGCAGGTACATGGGCACCGCAAGACCGATCTGGGAGATCGGATCGGGTGGCGTGATAAAGGCGGCGAAGATCAGGATGCCGACGATGGCGTAGCGGCGGCCCTTCTTGAGCATGTCGACATGCACGAGATCGATCTGCGCCAGCAATGTCAGGATGACCGGAAGCTGGAAGCAGATGCCGAAGGCCAGGATGAGCAGCATGGCGAGGCCAAGATACTCGCTGACACTGGTCATCATCACGATGTCTTCGGTCTGCATGCCGGCGAAGAAATGCAGGGCCATCGGCAGGACGATGAAATAGACCAAAGCGGCGCCCGCCACGAAGAATATTGGCGTCGCCACAAGATAGGGGATGAACGCTTTGCGCTCGTGCTTATAGAGGCCGGGAGCGACAAACATGTAGATCTGGCTGGCGACCACCGGAAAGCCGAGGAAAATGGCACCAAAAAGGGCCACGTTCAGGTAGGTGAAGAACAGTTCCTGCGGCGCCGTGAAGATCAGGTCCGAGTTCGGCACCGAGTTCTTATACGGGATCAGCAACCACTCGTAGATCGTGCTGGCAAAGATGAAACAGAAGCCCATCAGCACGACGATCGAGACGGCTGAATAGATCAGCCGCTTACGCAGCTCGACCAAGTGTTCGAGTAGCGGCGCTTCGCTGCCGGCCAGCTCATCGACCGGCTCTTTGCTCTTGTCTTCGATCTGCTTGGCGTCGGCCATGGTCTATTCGCTTCCGGCTTTCGCGGTGGCAGGCTTACGCGGCGTACGGGCACGCGGGGTTTTCGTCGCCGGCGAATCCGCCGGCTCGGTGGGCAATACGGGAACCGGCGTTTCCGCGACAACCTTGGGCGTACGTGGCTTGCGGGCTGGCTTTACGTCAACCGGCTGAGCCTCAGCCGGTGCTGGCACGGCCTCGATTGGCGCCAACTCGGTCTTGATCACCGGACGCGTCGGCGCCGCCTTGGCTTTCACGGGAGCCTTGGTTGCAGGCGCCTTCTTTTCAGTTGGCACCGTGGCCTTGGACGCCACTGGCGCGGGACCGGCCGGCTTGAAACCGGCTTCGGCAGCAACCTGATCGGCTGTCTTGGGCGTGGTCATGCCCGCCTGGGTCTTGATGGCGTCGACGACGCTTTCGACCTTGGGATCAGTTGGTTTGATGATGCCGCTCGGCTGGACGCCTGTCGGCGTCATGGCGTTGAATTCCTTGCGGATTTCGTCGGTGGTCTTTTTGAGCGGCGCCGTGATGGAATTGCGCAGGTTGCGCACCTCGTCGAGACCAGTCGTCTTGTTGATCTCGCGCTGGAATTCGCTGCCCATGCGACGAATTTGACCGGCGACCTTGCCGATGCGGTTCATCACCACCGGCAAGTCCTTCGGCCCGATGACGATCAGCGCAACAACGCCGATCACCAGCATCTCTGTCCAGCCCAAGCCGAGCATAGTCTTATTCCTTCAACGCAGCGGCATGACCGGCGGTGACGTCCTTAGACGTCCTTCTTCTCGGGCTCACGGACATCGGCAGTGGTCGTCGCGACACGTTCCACCGGCTTGTCCTCGTCCTTCATGCCCTTCTGGAAGGCTTTGATGCCCGAGGCAACTTCGCCCATCATGCCGGAAATCTTGCCGCGACCGAACAGCAGGATCACGACGACGGCGACAACGAGAATGCCCCAAATTCCTGGCGCGTGCATTTTGGTCTCCCTAGAATTCTTCAGAACGCGTTACACGCGAAAGATAGGTCAGAAATAGGGTCAATCGCGCGGGAACACAAGAACGTGCTCGGGGTTAAGCGTCACGAAGACGTCTTGTCCCACCCTCAATGCCGCGCTGGCGGGCTGCCGAATACCCAGCGGCTTGTCCAGCCCACCGACCGTCACCTCGCAGATATCGATGCCGATGGCGTCCCGCTTGCTGACGATGCGACCGGGTATGCCGGGTTCCGATATACGGATGCGGGCGCCACCGGCGGGGCGGATCGCCACAGTTACCTTGGTGCGGTCGGCCAGGCCCGGTGTACCGAGAGGGCCCAAGGGGGTGTCGACGTGGCCGTCAACGACGGTGGCCTCGATCTCGCTAAGCGGCGAGAAAAAGCGCGCCGCGGCGAGATCGACAGGCTTGCCGTAGATTTCCGCAGCCGTACCGATCTGGGCGATGCGGCCATGCCGCAGCAGCGCAACGCGATCACCCAGCACCATGGCCTCTTCCGGATCGTGGGTGACGATGAGGCTCGTGACATTGGTTTCCCGCAGCACCGCAAGGGTCTCTTCGCGAACTGTCTCTCGCAAGCGGGCGTCGAGGCTGGAAAAGGGTTCATCGAGGAGCAGGACGCCCGGCCGTGGGGCGACGCTGCGCGCGAGGGCCAGGCGCTGTTGCTGGCCGCCAGAGAGACGGTGGGGATAGTCGGCCTCACGGTCGGCCAAGCCCACACGGCCAAGGGCAGCCCGTGCCTGGGCGAGCGCAGCGCTCCGGCCAAGCTTGCGCAGGCCGAAGAGCACGTTTTGCAGCACGGTCAGGTGTGGAAAGAGGGCAAAATCCTGAAACATCAGACCAATTCCGCGCCGATCGGCTGGGATGGTCTTGCTGGCGGACGAGACGACCTCACCGTTGATACGGACGACACCGGAGGAAACCGGCTGTATGCCAGCGGCGACGCGCAAGGCGGTGGACTTGCCAGAGCCCGATTCGCCGAGCAGGCAGACGATTTCACCGGGGCGCAGCGATAGGCTGAACTGGTCGAGGACGACCCTGCCCCCGAGATGGACATCGACGGCGTCGAATTCGAGCGTGGCGGCGAAGCTGACGCCGGTGGTGCCGCGTCGTCCCCAACCGGCAAGTTCTTCTGTCATCAGGAGATTTCTTCCTCGCTGCCGCTGTCGTCAGGATCGAGCGGGTCTTCGTCCTCGCGCAAGGCGCCGTCAAAGGGAAGCGGAATCTGCATGGAGGGCGGGAGGCGGTTGGAGAGCAGGCCGGAGCCCTTGAGCTCTTCGAGGCCCGGCAGATCGCCGAGCGTTTCGAGGCCGAAATGGTCGAGAAAAGCGTCGGTCGTGCCGTAGGTTACCGGTCGGCCGGGGGTGCGGCGGCGGCCGCGCATGCGAATCCAGTCGGCTTCGAGGAGCAGGTCGATCGTGCCTTTGCCGGTCGCAACGCCCCGGACTTCCTCGATTTCTGCCCGTGTGGCGGGCTGGTGATAGGCGATGATCGAGAGGGTTTCTAAGGCAGCGCGGGAGAGCGGGCGGGTTTCGTGTTCCTCGCGGCGCAACAGGAAGCCGAGGTCTTCGGCGGTGCGGAAGGCCCATTTGTCGGCGCGCTGAACGAGGTTCACACCCCTGCCCGCATAGCGCTGCTGCAGTGTCACCAGCAATTCGATCACGCGCGACCCTTCACCCAAATATGTTGCCATCTGGTTGGTCGCCAATGGCTCGGATGAGGCAAACAGCAAAGCCTCCAGAATACGCAAGTGGCGCTCGGTGACTTCGCCATGGTCTTCGGGATCGCTCACGGCTTGTCGGCCTTGCGACGACGCATGAGCAGCGGACCAAAAGTCTCGCTCTGCCGGATGTCGATCTGGCCCTGGCGGACCAGCTCCAGGCTCGACGCGAAGGTCGAGGCGCGGACCGTGGCGCGTTCGCGCGGGCTGGCCAGATATTCGGCCAGGTAGGTATCCATCGGTATCCAGTCGAAACTGTCACCGATCAGGCGTTGGAGGATGTCGCGTGCGTCCTGCAGCGACCAGACGGTGCGCTGGAGGGGCGAATAGTCGGTGCTGATGCCGCGCTCGCGCTGGGCGGAATAGGCCTTGAGGAGATCGTAGAGAGAGGCCTCCCACAGGTTGGTGCGAGCGATCTCGATGGGCTCGGGCATGCCTCGGGCATAGACCTGGAAGCCGAGGCGTGGCCGGTTCATCAGCTGGCTGGCGGCACGGCGCATGGCTTCGAGCCGCTTGAGCCGAAACTGTAGCATCGCAGCGAGCATCTCGCCGGACGGTTCGTCATCCGAAGGCGCCTGCGGCACCATCAGACGGCTCTTGAGGTAGGCGAGCCATGCCGCCATCACAAGATAGTCGGCGGCGACCTCGATGCGCTTCTCGCGCACGGTTTCGATGAACAGCAGATATTGCTCCGCCAGCGCCAGGACGGAAATAGCGGCCAGATCGACCTTCTGGCGGCGCGCGAGATCGAGCAGGAGGTCGAGCGGTCCTTCGTAGCCACCGACATCGACATACATGATGTCGTCGTCAGCGGGCGGGGCCGGAGCGTCAAACCAGTCGGTCTGGGCAGTCGTCATGAATTGGAGCCGCGCTGCGGAAACGTCGCGTCATCCTTGGCCGCTCGCCTCCCGAGCGTCAAGCACGGGAGGGCAATCTGCACTGGAGGTTGGGCGCTGGGGCCCAACTACATGGTGAAGCAGTCGCCGCCGGCGGCCTTGACGTTGGTGCAGATGTTGTTGGCCTGCTCCAGCGAATTGGCCGGGACGCGAACACGGTAGTAGATGCCCTTGGCGCCCAGATCGACACGCTGGACTTCCATATTGGCGCCGCCGAACAGCGGACCAAAACGCGTAACCATCGCCTGCGCGGTTTGTCGGGCTTCGGCCTCGCTGCGCTGGGAGGCGAGCTGGACATAGGCCGGGGCGTCGTTGCCCAGCGCCGCAACTTCGGTTGCACCAGGAACGGCGACCGGCTGCTCGACCGGAGCGGCAGCGACCGGCGCCGCTACGGGCTCAGCCGCGACCGGAGCAGCGGCAGCATCGATGACCGCATTGATCGGGTCGACGACCGCCGTGACCGGCGATGCAGCCGTGGGCGCAATGGAAGCGAGATTGGCGGGGCGGACCAGCGGCACGACCGTGGTCTTGCCAGCAATCGGATTGCCAGTGAGGTCGAAGGCTGGAACGGTGGCGCCCGGCTCAACCGGTGTCACGGCCGGGGTAACCGGCGCAGCTGGTGCGGCAGCTGCGGGGGTAACCGGATCGGCGGCGGCCAGCAGTTCAGGGCTCGCGGTTTCGGCACCGGGAACAGCCGGAACGTTTGGCCTGTCGACGGGAAGGATAGCGCTGCCGGCAATGCTGTCATCGCCGCTCACAATGGTGCCATCGGGACGGACGGTGACGGTGCGGACCTTGCGGTTGGCAAGGCCCTCCTCGCTTACATCGGCCGGAACGGCGGACGCCACCTGCGTGACTTCGTTGACATCGGCCTGGTCGCGCGAAACGAGCTGTTCCTCGGCGCCAGGCACGACGCCGTCGATTTCATTGAACACGACGGATTGCTGCGTCGCAGCAGTGTCTGTTGTCGCTGCCGGGGCGACCTGCTTGATCGGCGTGGCATCGGCAGTGAGCAACGGGGCAACGCCACCGGTGTCACGACCACCAAGGCCCAGAACCCAGTAGAGGCCAAAGCCTGCAGCTAGCAGCAAGGTGACGGCCACCAGCGGACCGGCAACGGCACGGGTCATGCCCAGGGCAAACGGCCCACGCGAACGTTCGGTGCGCTGGCGCGGCTCATCGTCGGTATCGGAGACTTCAGGGGCTTCGACCCAGCCAACCTGGGCGCCCGTCGCCGCCGCAGCGGCCAGAACAGCCTCGTCGGCGGCGGATAGTGCCGATGGCGCTGGCGCAGGAGCCATTGTAGGGGTCGCCAGCGAGCGCAAAGCCGGGCTTGGCGCCGGACGCGACTCAACGGGCGGTGGCGCCACGACGGGCTCGTCGGCGTCAGCAACCTGATCAAATTCCACGCGCATGGCGCGACCGATCAGGCTTTCGATTTCGTCGATGGGATCAAGACCAAGATCGGATTGATCGGCCGGACGCAGCGGGGCGACCGGGGTCGGCGCAGCCGGGCGTGGGATTGGCTGTGTCTCGACTGGGGCAAGCTGAACCGGAGCAGGAGCAGCGACAACAGGCTCGGCCGCCGGAACGCTGGTTTCCGTCGGGACAATTGTTTCCGTGGACTTAGCCGGCGTCGTCGCCAGACCGAAGACCGGCGGCACCTTGAAGCGATCCTGCTCGGGGCGGGCGACAGGCTGCAAGTTGACGGCACGCAGCGCCGGGCGGGCCGGACGCTGCTGGCCACCCAAGTTGGCGGCAACTGTGGTCGGCGTCCAACCCGGGCCGGGATTGGGCTGTCGCGACTCGGCGACCGGCATCGGAGCGGGCTCGGCGGCAACAACCACGGGCGCAGCGGCCGGAGTGGCTTCGGATCGAGTCGGAGCGGGAGATGGCGCGGGTTGGGTATCGGCTGCGAGGTCGGCAGCGATCAGATCGGCAATGCTGTCGTGATCAATGTCCTGAGTAACTGGTGCAGACGCAGGTCCGGCTGGCGCCGCGATCACCGAAGCGGGCGCAGGCGCGGGGGTCGCTTGGGGCTTGGCAGCCACGGGCAGCACAACTGGCTCGGACGGCGCGTGTTTGGCGCCGAAATCGAAGTCGAACTTGAACGGTTCGGGCTCATCCACCTGCGCTGCGGGAGCGCGCTGCGCCTCGACCGGAGCAGTTGCGGGTGCCGGCGCCGGGCGTTCAGCGGGCTCTGCATTGAACGACCGTACGAAATCGAGGTCAGCCTTGGCCTGGGGGGCCGGCTGTGGCGCATCGCCACCCGGAATGCGCACGGGATAAAGCGGCGGGGCAGCTGGGGTAGCCGCAGCATTCCCCCCGCCCTGCGCGTCCTGCGCCATCAGTTTTGCCAATTCGGCGATCAGATCGTCGGCGGCGTCGGATTGTCCGGCCATGGGCTGCGGTCTCGCTGGCATGTAGCAGCGCCCTCTTGGTTACTGCGAACTGTGCCCACTGCGGGCGATTTTCCGCGAGTCAACACAGTATTGCGCCCGAATTATGAAAGCTCCGTCGGTGCGGATACTCCCAAAATCCCAAGTCCGTTGACGATAACCTGACGGACAGCGTCGACCAGCGCGAGTCGGGCCAAGGTTAGCTTTGGGTCGTCTACGTTAACAAATCGTAACGACGGATCATCCTTGCCCTTGGCCCAGAAGCCGTGGAAGGCCGCTGCGAGCTCATGGACATAGAAGGCGATGCGATGCGGCTCATGCGCGATTGCGGCAGCCGTGACGACGCGCGGCCAGGCCGCCAGCACCCGAACCAGGTCGAGTTCCGCGGGCGTAACGATGGTTTCGACTTCCGCTGCGGCCAGCGCGGCAGCGGATGTGTCGAGCCCCGGCAGGTCACGAGCGGCGGTCTTGAATATGGAATAAGCGCGGGCATGCGCATACTGCACGTAGAAGACGGGGTTATCCTTGGTCTGTTCCTTGACCAGGGCGAAGTCGAAATCCATGGTCGCGTCGTTGCGACGGTAGGTCAGCATGAAGCGGGTCGCGTCGGCGCCCACTTCTTCGACCACGTCGGCAAGCGTTACCAGATCGCCAGAGCGCTTGCTCATCTTGAACGGTTCGCCGTTCTTGAGCAGCCGGACGAGCTGGCAGATTCGGACGTCGATGTCAGCGACGCCGCCGGAAACGGCCTTGACCGCTGCCTTGAGCCGCTTGATGTAGCCGGAATGGTCGGCGCCCAGCACGATGACCATGTGCTTGAAGCCACGCAGGAACTTGTTGCGATGGTAGGCGATATCAGGGGCGAAATAGGCGTAGGACCCATCGGATTTGACGAGGGCCCGGTCGGTATCGTCACCGAAATCGGTAGCCCGGAACAGCGTCTGCTCGCGGTCTTCCCAGTCTTCGACAACCTGCCCCTTGGGGGGCGGCAGGCTGCCCTGATAGACCAGGTTCTGCTCGCGCAGCCAATCGAGCGTGAGCTGGATGTCGCCCCCCTGCCCGTGCAACGTGCGCTCGGAAAAGAATACGTCGTGATGGATACGGAGCCGCGCCAGATCGGCCTTGATCAGATCGAGCATGGCGATCAGCACGCGGTCCTTGACCAACGGCAGGACTTCCGCATCGGGCCGTCCAAGCAGGCTGTCGCCGAACTCGGCCTTCAGCGCTTGCCCGACCGGAATCAGGTAGTCGCCTGGGTAGAAACCCGAGGGAATGTCGATGGTCTCGCCCAGGGCCTCGCGGTAGCGCAGCAGGGTGGAGCGGGCGAGCGTATCGACCTGGCTGCCCGCGTCGTTGATGTAGAATTCCCGCGTCACGTCATAGCCCGAATAGGCCATGAGCGAGGCCAGCGTGTCGCCGAAGACGGCGCCGCGGGTATGACCGACATGCATTGGGCCCGTGGGATTGGCCGAGACATATTCGATATTGACGCGCTCGCCGCCGCCCAGGGTTGAGCGGCCATAGTCCGCGCCCTGCGTCGCGATGGACCGCAGGACCTGATGCCAGATCGGGTTGGCCAGCCGAAAGTTGATGAAGCCTGGCCCTGCGATCTCGACACTGGTGACGTCGGCATCGTGCTTAAAATGTTCGACCAGCACGGCGGCGACGTCGCGCGGATTCTTGCCAAGGGGCTTGGCGACAACCATTGCGGCATTGGTCGAGAGATCGCCGTGGGCGCTATCTCGCGGTGGTTCCACCACGATGCGGGCGACCAGATCGGCGCCGGCTTCGGGGAAGAGAACCTGCATCGCATTGGCGACGCGTGCGGAGAAAAGCGCGAAAACGTCCATGATTGACCTGACTATTGAAGTGCGTTGGCCCTAAAGGAATTCCGGGCGAGCGTCAAACAGCCGGGCATACTCGTCGAGGGCGTAGGGATCGGTCATGCCCGCGATGAAGTCGGCCACGACGCGGGCAAGGGCACGGTCGGACGTGGCAGCCTCAGTGACAGCGCCCCAACGTCCGGGCAAGTCGCGTGTCGCCATGTAGCGCGCGAAAAGATCGGTGACGACGGTTTCGCTCTGGCGCACGGGAACCATCACCGCCTCGTGTCGATAGACTCGCTCGAAGAGGAATGTCTTGAGGCCACGTTCGGCTTCGGCCGTCGCGGGAGAGAAGGTCACCAGGGTCCGACCAGCGATGCGGACATCCTCGGCTGATTGCACCCGTGCGGTCACGAGATTGGCCTGGGTGGTGGCGATGACATCTTCGATGGAGCGGGTGATCAGGCGGCGTTGCACTTCGTGGGCCTGGCGCTTGGGGGCGACATTGGGATAGCGGTCGAGGACTTCGCGGACGATGGGGCCGGCGAGCGGAACACCGATCAGGTCGTCGATCACGATCAGATTGGCGCGCAGGGCATCGTCAATGTCGTGCGCATTGTAGGCGACGTCGTCGGCGATGGCCGCGGTCTGAGCTTCGAGGGAGGCGTGGCTGGACAAGCGAAGGTCGGCGGCGGCGGGAATGTCGTCGATGCCCGCAGGCAGACCTTCATGGGCGTATTTGCCGTAGGGCGTGCCGTCCAGATTGGTCAGCGGCCCGTTGTGCTTGAGGATACCCTCGAGTGTCTCCCAAGTGAGATTGAGGCCGTCATGCTCAGCGTACCGGTTTTCCAACCGGGTGACGACGCGCATCGCTTGGATGTTGTGATCGAAGCCGCCATAGGGCTGCATGGCGGTGTGAAGCGCCCGCTCGCCGGCATGACCAAAGGGGGTGTGGCCAAGATCGTGGCTAAGCGCGACGGCCTCGGCGAGATCTTCGTTCAGCCGCAAGGCGCGGGCCATCGAACGGGCCATCTGGCTGACTTCGAGCGTATGGGTGAGCCGGTTTCGGAAGTGCTTGCCGCCATGCTGCAGAAAGACTTGAGTCTTGTGCTGCAGGCGGCGGAAGGCGGTGGAATGGATAATCCGGTCGCGGTCGCGCTGGAATTCGGAGCGCGTCGGGCTGGGGCCCGTGCCGTAAAGGCGGCCGAGCGAGTCTTCGGGCTTACTGGCGTAGGCAGCAGTATCGCTCATCGTTGATCACAAGACCCTTTTCATTCGACGCAAGAGTTACTATTTTAGCCTGACCGTTATGACATCACGGCATGGATATCAGATGACTGACACCGCCCTTGCTCCCACCGACGTCGTACTGACCGATCGCGCTGCCAAACGCGTGTCGCGTATCTTGTCGAAGGAGCCCGAGGGCACGGTGTTGCGCATTTCGGTGGCGGGCGGTGGATGCTCCGGTTTCCAGTATGAATACAACCTCGTACAGGAAAAGCCCGGTAGCGACGATATCGTTCTGAGCAAGGGCGATGCGGTGGTGCTGATCGATTCTATGAGCCTCGAATTCATGGGCGGATCGCAGATCGATTATGTCGACGACTTGATCGGGCAGTCGTTCCAGATCAGCAACCCCAATGCGGTTGCATCCTGCGGCTGCGGCACGAGTTTTGCCGTCTAAGCGGTTGTTTTTCTGAACATCTCGCCGTAGCGTCTCCCTGTTTGCGGGAGGTTTTCATGAGCTTGGCAGAACGTGTGGACGCGGCAATCGATGCCGCGCTGGTGCAGCGCATTGTTGGCTGCGTCATCCTGATCAACAAGGATGGGCAGGAAATTTATGCCCGCGCCGCCGGTCTTGCCGATCGCGAGTCGGGTCGGACGATGCAGCGCGACGCGATCTTCCGGCTGGCGTCGGTGACCAAGCCGATCGTCGCGACGGCCATATTGCGGCTGGTCGACCTGGGGTTGATCGGGCTCAACGACAAGGTCACGCGCTACCTGCCGTGGTTTACCCCTGATAATCCGGACGGCAGGCCCGCCGACATCAGGATAAAGCACCTGCTCAGCCATACGTCGGGGCTGGTCTATGCTCGCGTGCCGGCCGATGCCAGTGGCGGGTTGAGCGGGGTGATCAATCCGCTCAACGAGACACTTGTCAACATCGCCAAGGTGCCGCTGGCCTTCGCGCCGGGGACTGGGTGGGACTATGGCACCAGCATCGACGTACTGGGCGGGGTTCTGGCGGCCATCAACGGCTCCGATGTCGAGGACGCGCTGCTGCGCCACGTCACCGGTCCGCTCGGGATGACCGACGCACATTTCTACGTCACCGACCCGGCGCGTTTGGCGACCCCCTATGCCGATGGTACACCGCCGGTTCGCATGGGCGAGCCGCATGCGATTGTCAGTGCCGATGGTAGCACCACGGTATTTTCGCCGTCGCGTATCTTCAATCCAGCGGCAGCGCAGAATGGCGGCGCCGGTATGGCGGGGACAGCCGACGACATCCTCAAGATGCTCGAAGTCTACAACGGAGCGCCGGGCCTGTTGACACCGGAGACGGTGGAACTGGCGCTGGCCAACCAGATCGGCGACCTGGAGCGCCGCCCGCATGATGCGGGTAAACGCTTCAGCTTCATCGGAGCGGTGCTGGACGATGCTGTAGCGGCGAACAACCCCTGCCCCGTCGGCACGGTCGATTGGGGCGGCGCTTGGGGCCATAACTGGGTGGTCGACCCGATCAACAAGATCACGATCGTGGTGTGCACCAATACGACGTTCGAAGGCTGCAATGGCCCGTTCCGCGACGACATCCTGCGCGCGGTTTACGCATGAATATCGAACAACGACTGGATGCCGTCGCCGACAAGGCGATTGCGGAGAACAAGATCGTTGGGACCGTGCTGATCGTCCGCAAGGACGGCGATGTGGTCTATGAAAGGGCGCATGGACTGGCAGATCGCGAGGCCGGGCGACCGATGACGGTCGATACCATCTTCAGGCTATCGTCGCTGACCAAGCCGATCGTGGCGGCGACAGTGCTGGCCCTTGTCGATGCTGGCAAGCTGCGGCTGGATGCGCCGGTAGCGACTTATCTGCCCGATTTCCGACCGAGGCTGACCGATGGCAGCCAGCCGGACATCACCATCGATCACCTGCTGACCCACACATCCGGGTTGAGCGTGGCATCGATTCTGACGGCAGAGGAACAGGCGACAAGGGTCAATCGCTGGCACTTGGGCGCCGACGCGATCGTGGCGCGGATCGCGGCCCTACCCTTGCAGTTTGCGCCCGGCGGAGGCTGGTCCTATGGCCCATCGATCGATGTCCTGGGCGTCATCGCGTCCAGGGTCTCGGGCGGAACGCTGGACGACACGATCCGGCAATTCATTACCGGTCCGCTACGCATGGACGACAGCCGGTTTGGGGTCACCGATGCGGCGCGGCTGGCTGCACCTTACGCCGATGGCGCAGCGGGTCCGGTGCTAATGGGCGATCCTCACAGCGTTCCCAACCCGTTTGGTGGCATGACCACGTTCGATCCCGGACGGATATTTGATGCAAGGGCCTTTCAGTCCGGCGGCGGGGGCATGGCGGGGACTGGTCCCGATTTCATGCGCCTGCTGGAAGCGCTCCGAACCGGGGGCGGAGCAGTTCTGAAGCCCGAAACCGTTCTTCTGGGCCTGGGCAACCGTACGCCCCTGTTGGCACAGTCGCAGGGTCCAGGCTGGCTGTTCAGCTATTTCGGCGCATGGCTGGACGATGCGCAAGTAGCAGGTTCACCCGCGGCCATCGGCACCAATCGCTGGGGGGGCATTTATGGACACAACTGGTTCCTCGATGCGGAAAACGGCCTGTCAGTGGTGTCGATGAGCAATACCGGGCTCGAAGGCTGCGACGGCGCCTATAAGGAAGCAGTGCGCGACGCTGTGTATGCCGGGCTCTAGCGGTTGCCCCCTGCCCGCCCGGCTTATACCTTTGACGTGACTCGGAGACTGACATGCGCATCGCCACCTGGAACATTGCCGGTATCAAGGCCCGGCTCGAGCTCCTGCTCAAGTGGCTGAGCGAGGAGAAGCCCGACATCGTCGTGCTGCAGGAGACCAAGACGGTCGACGAGAACTTTCCGCGACTGGAGATCGAGGCGCTTGGCTACAATGTCGAGTTCCACGGGCAGAAGAGCTGGAACGGCGTCGCCATCCTGTCGCTGCTGCCGTTCGACGAGGTGACACGCGGGCTGCCGGGCGACGACAGCGACGAACAGGCGCGGCTGATCGAAGGCGTGTTTTCGGTGGAAGGCGGCGCTATCCGGGTTTGTGGCATCTACCTGCCCAACGGCAATCCCGTCGACAGCGAGAAGTTTCCGTACAAGCTGAATTGGATGCGGCGCCTGGAAAGCTTCGTCGAGGGTCGGCTGGAGTTGGAAGAGCCGTTCGTGTTGCTCGGCGACTTCAATATCATCCCGGCGCCCATCGACGCGCATAATCCCGAAGGCTGGTGGGGTGACGCGCTGTATCGGCCCGAGAGCCAGGAGCGCTGGCGCTCGCTGCTTAACCTGGGGCTGACCGATGCGTTGCGCTCAACGACGAGCGAGCCGTCCTACACATTCTGGGATTTCCAGGCCGGTGCCTGGCGGCGCAATGCCGGTATCCGTATCGACCACCTGCTACTGTCGCCGCAGGCGGCAGACCGGCTGGATTCGGTGATGGTGCACAAGGATGTCCGCGGCTGGGACAAGCCGAGCGATCACGTGCCGGTCGAGGGCACGTTCCGCTTCTAACGTTCGCCGGATCAGAACCCGGCGAACTGCGGTGCGATGGTGGTGGCCAGCGAGGATGCCTCGGCCTGATCTTCCGGCGTTGAGCTGGCGAGAGCCGTGTTGAGCATGTCGCCAATCCAGCCGGCATCAGCCGTGCCCGCACAGCGCTGCTGGGCGACCGTCAGCCACATCAGGCCTTCGATCGGCTGAGGCTCGATGCCCTCTATGCCATGGAACAGCAGCTGGCCGAGCTGGGCCTGTGCCGGGCAATGACCCTTGCGGGCGGCGAGCGAGAACCAGCGCGCGCTTTGCAGCGGGTTCACGCCAAGTTCGTCTTCCTGAAGATACAGCAGGCCAACGCGGTATTGCGCATCGGCATCACCGAAATAGGTGGCGGCGTGCAGCAGCAGCGCGTGCGAGCGTTCGGCATCGACGGGGATGCCGGCATCGGGCAGGCCCTGCTTGTAATAGTCGCCAACCTTGACGAAGGACTGCGCGACGATATCGGCTTCGACGCCCTTGGGTGCGGCGTCGGCATGCTGATTGGCGATCTGGGCGAAATAGCCGAAGGCCTTGACCAGGTCGCGATCAACGCCCTCGCCGTTCTCGTACATGATGCCAAGCTGCCACATGGCCATGGGCTGGCCAGCATCGGCCGCATCCTCAAGCGCGGCGAGCTGGTCGGCGCGCGATACGCCGCCCCCAGCTCCGTCGAGCATGTTGGCCATATTGAGCGCAGCATCAGCTGCGGTCTGTGCGTGCACGGGCAGGATCGACGCCGCGAGGGCGAGGAAGGCTCCCATTGTCACGGAAATCAGGGAATTGTCCCCAATGGTCCGCATCATACTCCTTTTGCCCGCGGGGTAGCAGGCTACATTACCATCACGAACCCGGTGTTCCGGGCTCCGCTCGGGCGCGCCAGCTATGGCGGCTGCGCCCATCCATCCTTGCTGCCAGTCTGTCCCCGCTGACGCTGCGGGGAAAGTCGGCGTTAAGAACTCGGTAAACTTCGTTTGTGACCGGATTGAAGCCGAACTCTTCACAACAAAGCGCTCGACATCATTGGGTAGGCGCCAACTCTTGCGGTGGCTTGGGTCACGTCGAAGTCTTCCTTTCGCCCAGAGCCAAAACCGCAGAAATCCGGCAAAGCGCCGCATTTCGCAACTTCGGCCGACGGGCCGAGACACCAGAGGATGAAAACTCGCAGGCGTACAGACAATCGTCCGAGCCCACAGGCCATCCGCCCCCAGATGCCTATGCCGTCTCGTTTAGGGTGAGATTGTGGCGACAAACATCGCCAAAACGTTGCTGCCGGGTGCCGGCAAATCGATTCAGAGGGGCTGTTGCGGAATCGTCACAGACTCGTGTCGCAACTGTTTCCCAACGGCAACGGACGGCAACTTATGCGTAGCTCACGGGGTTGTGTTGCCCCTTCCGATCCGCATACTGGCCGGACAAGAGCCCAAGGAGTGCATCATGAAAACCGTGTCCGAAACGACAGGAGTTCTTCATCAACAGGACATGACAGTTCATGCACTCTCGAAAAATGTGGACGGAGTCGCGCGAAAACGCCGGCCGTAACCACCTCTTCTCCCGCATTCTTGCCAGACTGACCAACCGCCGGGGCTCCGTGCCCGTGCGCCCGCAGTCACGCTTCAGCAAATTTCTGGGCTATTACCGCCCCTATGTGCCGCTGCTCGTCGCCGATCTCGCTTGCGCGGTCTTGGTTGCGGCGACGGCAATCGCCCTGCCGCTCTGTGCCAGCTACATCACAACGCGCCTGCCGGATCTGGCCGCCGCCGATGATGGGATGCTGCAAATCCTGACCATGGGCGGGATCATGCTGGGCGTGTTCCTGGTCCAATCCCTTGCCACCTACTTTGTCGACTATCAGGGCCATGTCATGGGCGCCCGCATCGAGGCGGACGTGCGCCGCGAACTGTTCGAGCACTGCCAGAAGCTGTCGTTCAGCTTCTATGATCGGCAACGGACAGGCCAGCTGATGAGCCGGATCAGCAATGACTCGCTGTGGCTGGGTGAGTTGTTCCACCATGGGCCTGAAGACATCGCCATCAGCGTGCTCAAATTTGGCGGCGCCATGGTGGTGCTCACGATCATCGATCCAGTGCTGGCGGGGCTCATTGCGCTGCTGGTGCCGTTCGCGGTGCTCTATGCGCAGCATTTCAACGGTCGCATGAACGTCGCTCTCAAGAGCAGCAAGGAACGCATCGCTTCGGTCAATGAGAGGGTCGAGGACGCACTGGCCGGCGTGCGTGTGGTGCAGTCGTTTGCCAATGAGGACATGGAGCTGCGCCGCTTCGAGGTCGAGAACCAACGCTTCTTCCAGAGCCGGGCGGCGGGCTATCGCAGTGAGGCCCTACTCTGGGTGGGCATGGATGGCTTTTCCCAGATCGTGACGATCATGGTGATCGTGGCCGGGGCGTTGCGCATCCTCAGTGCCGACCTGACGGTGGCAGATTTGCTGACCTTTCTGCTCTGCGTTGGCGTGCTGGTTGATCCGGTACGGCGGCTGGATAACTTTATCCGGCTTTGGCAGGAGGGCTATACCGGGTTTGTCCGAGCCATGGAGCTGCTGGAAGAGCAGCCCGATATCGTCGATCGGCCGGGAGCAGTGGATCTGGGCGAGGTGGCTGGGGCGATCAGCTTCCGCGAAGTGGGCTTCCGCTATGAAGAGGACGGCCCGCATGTGCTCAACCGGTTGTCGCTCGACATCAGGCCGGGTGAATTCGTCGCGCTGGTCGGACCATCGGGGGTGGGCAAGAGCACACTCTGTGCGCTGATCCCGCGGTTTTACGACGTGGCGTCGGGCGCCATCACCATCGATGGGCACGACGTGCGCGACGTTACGCTTTCCTCGCTGAGGCAAAGCGTCGGCGTGGTGCAGCAGGACGTCTATCTGTTCAGCGGCACGGTGGCGGAGAATCTGCGCTATGGCCGGCCCGATGCCACCGATGACGACATCATCGCGGCGGCGACGGCGGCCAATGCGCATGACTTCATCAGCGCCCTACCCCAGGGCTATGACACCGATATCGGCCAGCGCGGCGTAAAGCTCTCGGGCGGGCAGAAGCAGCGACTGACGATTGCACGCGCCTTCCTAAAGGACCCGGCAGTGCTGATCTTCGACGAGGCCACCAGCGCGCTCGACAATGAGAGCGAGCGTGCCGTGCAGCAAGCGCTGTTGGCCTTGACCAAAGGGCGGACGACTGTGGTCATCGCCCATCGGCTATCGACGGTGCGGAATGCCGATCGGATCCTGGTGCTGACGGCGGATGGCATTGCCGAGGAAGGCACGCATGAGGTGCTGATGGCGGCAGATGGACTGTATGCCGGGCTGCATCGGGTGCAGGCGAGCATTTAGTCGAAAGCGGCCGGCGCTAGAGCCAGCGCTGGCCGCGCATCCACCAGACAATGCCCAGAGAGAGGATGAACAGCGTCACGCATACGGTCCAGAAGGCGTGTGGGTTGTCCGAGAACGGAATGCCCGCAACGTTCATACCAAGCGCGCCGGTCAGCAGCGTCAGCGGCATGAAGACGACCGTCACCGCGGCGAGGATAAGCATGGTGCGGTTCATCTGCTCGGCCCGCGCATCAATGATCTGTTCGTGCACCAGCACGGCGCGCTCTGAGAGCGCCTGGAGCTCGTCGCCGATGCGAGCAGAGCGGGCCGAGGCTTCGCGCAGGCGCAGGCGGTCGCGGGTGGTGAAGAAACTCAGATCCTCGATTTCGAGCGTGTTGAGTACGTCGCGCTGCGGCCAGACGATGCGGCGGAAACTGATGAGATTGCGACGCAGGTCGGCCAAGCGACTATTGGCCTTGGTGTTGTTCTGTACGATCAGCGCTTCCTCGATGCTGTCGAGGCGATCGCCGAGCATCTCCACCAGCGGTTCGAGCCGGTCGGCGGCGCGCAGACCCATTCGAGCCACCAGATCGGCGGGGGAGACTGGCGCATGGTGGGAGGCGACCCATTTCGTAACGCCGACGAAATCGAGAATGTTCAGCTCGGACGCGATGATGACGCGCCCCTTCTCGATCCACAGCGTCAGCAACTGGCGGCCAATATCGTCGGGTTCGGCGCCTGGGCGAGCGACGCGCATGACGACCATGGCGTGATCCTCGATGACGGTGCAGCGCGAGCGTGTGCTGGGCACGGTCAGCAGGTCGGCATTGAAGGCACCCAGTTCCTGCTTCAACCAGACCTTGAATTCGGGCGATTTCGAGTTGCCGCAGACCAGCTTGAAGCCGCGGACGGGCACCTTTGGCTCCTCTGCGCTCGGCTCGTGACGCAGGACGCCGCCCTTGCCATCAAAGACGAGGACCGCACCGACGCCCACCATGCCGTTGGCGACATGGCGAGCTGGCGGTTCGCGTGGGATATCGTCCATGGTGGGTCTCAGCTCAAGCGCTTGAGGGCTTCGATGATGTGATGACGCCGTTCGATGGCAGCTTCACGACGGGCCTTCTGTTCCTCGATCACCTCTTCGGGCGCCTTGGAAACGAATTGCTCATTGCCGAGCTTCTTGTCGATCTGGGCGATTTCGGCGTCGAGCTTTGTCACTTCCTTTTCGAGCCGGAGCTTTTCGGCTGCGATGTCGATGAAGCCGGCCAGCGGCAGGGCGAAGGTGGCTTCGCCGACAACGAACTGGGCGGATTCGCCGGGGACCACGGTCTGCGGCGAGATTTCCTCGAGGCGGGCCAGGCGGGTGATCAACGAGGTGCCGGCGACGAGGCGCTTTAGGGTGGTTTCCCCTGCCCCGACCACCACCATCGGCAGCTTGGCGCCGGCGGGGACGTTCATTTCCGAGCGGACCGAGCGGACATTGGTGATGACGTCGATCAGCCAGGTGAGCTCTGCATCGGCGTCGGCATCCTCGAGGCCGGACAGGTCGGGCCATTCGGTAAGGATCAGCATGCTGGACCTCTTGGACCCGAACTTGCCGGTCTCGGCCCACAGCTCTTCGGTGACGAAGGGCATGAAGGGATGGAGGATCGTCAGGATCTGGTCGAGAGCCCACGCCGCTGTGGCGCGGGTTTCGGCCTTGGCGGCCTCGTCCTCGCCCAGCAGCACCGGCTTGGCGAATTCGACATACCAGTCGCAGAAGGTGCCCCAGACGAAATCGTAGGCGGCATTGGCGGCTTCGTTGAACTTGTATTCGACAATGCCCTGGGTGACGGCGGCAGCGCCGCGTGCCGTTGCACCGACGATCCAGCGGTTGAGCGCGAGCTTGTTGGCCTTGGGGTCGTAACCCTCGACGCGGCGGCACTCGTTCATTTCGAGGAAGCGCGCGGCGTTCCAGATCTTGGTGACGAAGTTGCGGTAGCCCTCGACGCGCTGCAGCGACAGCTTGAGGTCACGGCCTTGCGCGGCCATGGCGGCGAGGGTGAAGCGGGTGGCGTCGGCGCCGTATTGATCGATGAGTTCCAGCGGGTCGATGACGTTGCCCTTGGTCTTGCTCATCTTCTGGCCCTTCTCGTCGCGGACCAAAGCATGCATGTAGACCGTGTGGAACGGCTCTTCATCCAGGAATTCAAGACCCATCATCATCATCCTGGCAACCCAGAAGAAAATGATGTCGAAGCCAGTGACAAGAACGTCGGTCGGGTAGTAACGGCGCAGTTCGGCGGTGTCATCCGGCCAGCCCAGGGTCGAAAACGGCCAGAGGGCGGAGGAGAACCAGGTGTCGAGGACGTCTTCGTCGCGCTTGAGGGCTACCGGGTTGCCGTAATGCTTAGTGGCCAGCGCCTGGGCTTCGGCTTCATCGTAGGCGACGAAGGCCTCGTTGTCCGGGCCGTACCAGGCCGGAATCTGGTGGCCCCACCACAGCTGGCGGGAAATGCACCATGGTTTGATGTTTTCGAGCCAGGCGAAATAGGTGTTTTCGTATTGCTGCGGCACGAACTTGGTGCGGCCCTCGCGGACGGCGGCCATGGCCGGCTGGGCCAGAACGTCGGCCTTGACCCACCACTGGTCGGTCAGGAAGGGTTCGATAACGACGAGTTTGGACTTCTCGTCATGCGGGACCATGATCTTCTTGTCCTCGATGTGATCGAGGCCACGGGTCGGGTCAGCTTCGGCGAGCGCAGTCAGGTCGGCGACAATGGATTTGCGGGCGACGAAGCGATCGAGGCCGCGATAGGCGGCGGGGATGGCCTCGGCTGATGTGATCGAGCCGTTGGTGGTGAAGACGTTGATCTGTTCGAGATTATTGCGGACGCCGACTTCGAAGTCGTTGAAATCGTGGGCAGGCGTGATCTTGACCGCGCCGGTGCCCAGTGTCGGGTCGGCGTACTCGTCGGCAACGATGGGGATGCGGCGACCGACCAGCGGCAGATCGACGAACTTGCCGACGAGCGGGGCGTAGCGCTCGTCTGTCGGGTGGACGGCGATACCGCTGTCGCCCAGCATGGTCTCGGGACGGGTGGTAGCGACGACGATGTAGTCGCGGGTTTCCCACTCGGTGGGGTTGCCGTCTTCGTCATGGGCGATGGGGAACTGGTAGGTGACGCCATCGGCCAGTGGATAGCGCAGGTGCCACATGTGGCCCTTGATCTCGATGTTTTCGACTTCGAGATCGGAAATGGCGGTTTCGAGACCCGGATGCCAGTTGACCAGGCGCTTGGCCCGATAGATCAGGCCTCGCTGGTGCAGCTCGACGAAGACCTTGGTGACGGCACGAACCATCTGGTCGTCGGCGACGCCGTTTTCACCCATGGTGAAGCGTTCGCGGGAGAAATCAGCCGAAGCGCCGAGGCGCTTGAGCTGGTTCATGATGGTGCCGCCGCTCTCGGCCTTCCAGTCCCAGATGCGCTCGACGAACTTCTCGCGGCCCATCTCACGGCGACCGGGCTGCTGGCGCTCCATCAGCTGGCGCTCGACGATCATCTGGGTGGCGATGCCAGCATGGTCGGTGCCGGGCTGCCAGAGCACGTCCTTCTTCAGCATGCGATTGAAGCGGACGAGGATGTCCTGGATCGTGTTGTTCAGCGCGTGGCCGATATGGAGCGAGCCGGTGACGTTGGGCGGCGGAATGACGATGGTGAAGGTCTCGGCGCCAGGGGCAGCCCCTGCCCCGGCCGCAAAGGCGTTGGCCTTGAGCCAATCGGCATAGACGCGGTTTTCAACCGCTGATGGCTCATAGGACTTTTCAAGCATTGGTCACTCGCAACAGCAGCGACCCGCCGATGCTGACATTGGCGGGTCGGATAAACAGGTTGGCAGACTTCAAGCAAATGCGGGATGCGGGGTCAACCGTATCGCGTCAGGATAGGTCACTCGCCGCGCGAAATGCGGGAGATTTCCTTTTCCACCATGCGCTCGACGACGGACGGTAGGTTCTCGTCGAGCCATTCCTTGAGCATGGGGCGCAGCATGTCGCGCATCAGCGACTCGATGGTGGCGCTGGTATTGCCAAGTCCCAGGCCATTGAGCTTGGTCATGGACGAGCGCACTGCAGATTGGGTCGCCGGCTCAAGCAGCTGATCGGCGATGTCGCTCGACAAGGTCGGATCGGGCATCGGCGCCGCCTCGGCGATGCTGGGTTGGGGGCGCGGCGGAGGCGCAGCGCGGACTGGTTCCGGCTCCGGCTCGACCGGTCGGGGCGCGGCTCGCTGAACTGGGGCTGGTGGTGGCGGGGTCGGTTCGAGCTGGCGCATCGGCGGCGGATCGAATGACGGCAGGCCGTCATCGGCGTCCTCGATGGAGAATCCAATATCCTCGGGATCGACCAATTGTGGAGCGAACGCCAATGGCGTCTCTTCCTCGGCGCTTTCGGTATCAGCCAGGATCGAATCGAAACTGAAGCCGGCTACGTCGTCATCTTCCGCAGCGGCTTCAGGTACGATCTGGTTGGGCGAGAGAGCCAGCGGTTCCATGTCTTCCAGCATATCGCTGAGATCGCGATCGAGTGGATCAGCCAAGCCGCGTGCGGGCGCGGCCTGCATCGGCGGGGGAGCGGCCTGGATTGTGGGCCGGCGTGGAACCCCTGCGGCGTCGTCATCGGCAATGATCTGCCGGATGGACGAGAGAATTTCGTCCATCGAGGGTTCTTTGGGTGCCGGCTTGTTCATCAGTGCCTCTTACTCATGCGCTCGAACCGGGTGCGGCCCCCGCCAAAAATACGGCCAAACCCTGATTCGTACGCCTACCTTAGACCCAGAAGGCGAAATTAGGAATCGCCGCGGCATGTATGCAAGAGGTCTTCCACCAAAACTTGTGGCAGAAGGCATTGTCAGCACAATGGATGGATGTTTCTGGCTGCGTTCTGCGGCTTCCCAACTCGCCTGACCCACCTTCATGCCCGCAAAGCGGGAATGCCGTGGTGGGTCGATGCCGATGGAAGCCAGCTGGATCAGTCCTCGACGCTGCGCAATTCCTGCCAGACGTCGTCGACGGTCTGCGTGTAGGTGACGGCAGACTTAACCTCGACATTGAGGGCCAGATCGGTCGCGGTCAAGTGGCCCATGGCCGAGAGCAGCGAGAAGGTGGCCAGCACCTTGTTGGCCGAGGCGTTGATGAGGCCCTCACGAGCTGTGGTCAATTCGGCCTGGGCGTTGAGCACGTCGAGCGTGGTGCGGGTGCCCAGATCGCGTTCCTGAATGACGCCATCCAGCACGGTGCGTCCGGCAGAGACAGCGGCATTGGCGGCCGAAATCTGCGCGTCGGCGCTCTGGATGCCGGCCCAGGCAGAAATCACGGCCTCGCGGATCTGGTCATAGGCGGACATGGCATCCACCTCGGACTTGATCTGGTTGATATTGGCCTTGCGCACGCCAGCGCCGATGGCGCCGCCGGCATAAATCGGCACGGTGATCTGGAAACCAACAGAACCGCTGAACCCATCTCCGGCCGCGCCGGCGGTGCCTGACCAGCGGCTGCCAATCTGACCGCTGATGCTCGCGGTGGGGCCAAAGGCGGCCTGGGCGCCATCGCTGGCGGCCTGAGCGGCGCGGATCGCGGCCTTGGCCATCAGGATCGCCGGGTGACCCGCTTCGGCCTCGGAGATGGCCGACTGCAGGCTGGACGGAATGAGACGGCCGAAGTTGTGCGACGAGTCGAGGCTCTGCGGTGCCGTGCCGACGTAGCGCTGGAATGTCGCCTGGCTGATCTCAAGACTGGCCTGGGCAGCGCGGTAGGTCGCATCGCCCTGCGCAAGGCGCGCCTGGGCCTGCGCCACGTCGATGCGCGTGCCCTCACCCACATCGAGCCGATCCTGCGCGGATTGCAGCTGCGCCTGGAAGAAGTTGACGTTCTCCTGCCGCAACGCGACGAGCTGCCGGTTGCTCAGCACGTTCATGTAGGCCTGCACGACCGCCAGCAACACGTTCTGTTCGGTATTGCGAATCTGGTACTCGGCCACTTCCGCACCGGCGCGAGCGGCTTCGATCTGCGCTTCGGTCTGGAAATTGTCGAAGATGGTCTGGTTGTAGGATATGCCGGTGGTGATGGACGGTCCACCGCTGAACGCGCCGTTCGACAGACTGCCGCTATAGTTACCCGCAAGCGACGCCCCGATGGTGGGGCGCTTGCCGGCTTCGGCCAATGCGATGTTTTCCGCCGACGCCTTGGCGTCGAGCAGCGCCGCCTGCAGGTCGGGTGCGTGATTGTAGGCGGCTGTCAGCGCCTGAGTGATCGACTGCGCCTGTGCGCCACCCATAGCAAATGAAGCCAGGCTCAGAGCCAGCGCACTTGCGACCAAATTCCCGCGAAAACTCATGGCCCGCCTCCAAGTCTCAGAACAGTATGCGCGGCAGATGGTGTTAACAACCAGCTGCAACAATCCCAACAAAACGTTAATGCGCGATTTATGCCCGCCGTGTTCCAGCGGCAACACTGGGTTGCAACCCACGCTCAAAAAACAAAATCCTCAACTGCCTGCGGCGCAAGCAGCGGTGGCAAGGTGGCATTGAACTCACCTCGCGCAGTGATGGTCGTGCCAGCCTTTACGAAGACATTGGCAACCGCGACGCGACCTTGGCGAACCAAAGCGACCAGTCGCCCCCCGTCCTTAAGCGCAGCGAAGAAGGTGTCGGGAACATTATCGAGTGCACCCTGCACGATGACCACGTCGAACTGCCGGCCGCGCAACGCAGCGATGTCGCCAGCCACGATGTCAGCATTGGCGAGGCCCAATCTTTCGAGATTGGCGCGGGCAAGACCAACCAGACCTGCATCGGCCTCCAGGCCGGTCGCGGATGCCGCGTAACCAGCGATGACCGCAGTCGCGTAGCCGGTGGCCGCGCCGATATCGAGCACATGGTCTTTCTCGGTGATTTCAGCCAGTTGCAACAGCTTGGCCAGCAAAGCCGGGGGCGGCATGAAGCGGCGCGCGGGAGGCTGGCCCAGCCACTGGACATCGTCGACATAGGCAACGGCCTGGCGATCGGCGGAGACAAAGAGCTCGCGCGGAACAGCGGCCATGCTGGCCAGAAGGCGATGCTCGGTCACCCCGCTGGTGCGCAGCTGGTTATCCACCATGTAAGCGCGTACGCGCTCGAAATCAGTCATTGGGGATGCCCGCCCGCGTCAGTCCATATGCTGGACGTGAATATCCGCCGAGGTGGCGGCTGACAAGGCGGGATCGTGCGCCGCGACAAAATGGGCGGCGCATAGGTGCTATGTGATCGGCACAGCCATTGGTCAGGAGGTGGCCACCCGAGCAATGAGTCATCGTATCGTGATTTGCAGCGATGTCGATACAGTCTGAAGATAAGGCTGGGAGGCGCGATGCTTCGGCAACTGTCAGCGACATTCTTTCTGATAACGCTCACCGCGGGACCCGCGCTGGGCGCATGCCCACCGGCTGTACCCGGCTCACTGCCGGAGGAAGTGCGCGCCAATGGCGACCGACTCATCTGCCTGCAGAATGAGCTGGCGGAGGACACCGCGCGACGCAGATATGAGTTCGAGCTCAAGATGCTGGAGAACAAAATCCAGGACATCCAGCTCCAGCAGCGGCTCAACGCCTTTGTGCCGGTCTACAAGCCCCTGCCGGTGTTCCAGTAGACACACCCGACAGCGTCCGTCGATGAAGATTGATGGAGGCCTCGTCCGGAATTGAACCGGAGTACGCGGATTTGCAATCCGCTGCGTCACCACTCCGCCACGAGGCCTCTGGCGCCGGTATCTAAGCCAGCGCCAAGTCTTATGCAAGATCGGGAGTTGCCAAACCGTTATCGCGGTCGCCAGCACAATTTGGCTTCACCCAGATTGCGGGCTTGCTTAGGGTGCCGCCGCACAAAGGGGAATCGCGGTGAGCCAATCGCTGACAGGGGGCGCCGTCGGGCGACGGGATTATCTGCAGCCGGTAATGGCCGGCGCTTTGGCGGCCGTGGTGGGCTATGCAAGCACGTTCACGCTGGTACTGGCGGCGCTGACGGCGGCGGGTGCTTCGCCGCAGCAGGCCGGCTCGGGCCTGATGAGCGTCTGTATCGCCATCGGTATTCTCAACATCGTGGTCAGCGCGCGGGTCAGACTGCCGGTGAGCTTTGCCTGGTCGACGCCGGGCGTGGCCTTCATCCTGACGGTGGGCGAGCCGGTGGGTGGGTTTCCGGCGGTTGCGGGTGCGTTTCTCGTCGCGGCCGGGCTGATCGTGCTGACCGGGCTGATCAAGCCGCTGGCGCGGCTGATTGCGGCCATTCCATCGGCCATCGCCAATGCCATGCTGGCGGGCATGCTGCTGACGCTATGTCTGGCGCCGATCACTGCAGTGGCCGAGATGCCGTTGCTGGCCTTACCAATCCTCTTGGCCTGGGTCATCGGGCTGCGCTTTGCACGGCGCTATGCGGTGCCGATCGCGGTGGTGGTAACGGGCGTGTTGCTGGCGACGACAACGCATCTGCCGGCAGGGGCGCTGGATGGCAGCTGGCCGGTTTTCGTGCCTGTCATGCCGGTGTTCACGCTCGATGCCATCGTGCGGATCGGGCTGCCGCTTTATGTCGTGACCATGGCCTCGCAGAACCTGCCGGGACTGGCAGTGATGAAGGCCAATGGCTTCGACCTGCCGCCGGCGCCCCTGTTCATCTTGACGGGCATTGCCAGCGCGGTGACGGCGTTTTTCGGTGGGCATAGCAGCAATCTGGCGGCGATCACGGCGGCGATTTGCGCCGGTCCTGAAGCCCATCCGGAGCGCAGCAAGCGGTGGCCGGCGCCGATCTCGGCGGGCGTGGTCTATCTGCTGCTGGCGCCGGGGGCGAGCCTGGCTGCGGCGTTTATCGCAGCATCGCCGCCGCTGCTGATCCAGGCCGTGGCCGGGCTGGCCCTCCTATCCAGTCTCACGGCGGCGCTGGCTGGAGCATTGGTGACCGAGGAGATGCGGCTCCCGGCCATCTTCACCTTCGTCACCACGGCGTCGGGAATCACCATTCTGGGCGTGGGTGCGCCATTCTGGGGCCTGGTGGGGGGTATTGCCATGCTGGTGCTGCTGCGCTTCGGCATCAAGCCGCCGGTGGAGAATACGGGCATATGAGCCTGCCACATGCCGTGATCATCGCCGGTGGCGAGGGACAGCGGCTTGGCGGCGTGCGCAAGGCCGACCTGCGGATCGGCGGGATGCGTCAGCTCGACCGGGTCATCCGCGCGCTGGGTGCGGTCGCGGCACCGGTGCTCGTCTCGGTCGGGCCTATGGGACGTTCCATCGGATTGGCGCCGGACTGTGTGGCCGTGCCAGATATCGTGGCGGAATGCGCGGGGCCGGTGGCGGGATTGGTGGCTGCGGTGGATTGGTTGGCGGGCCAGGAAATTGTGGACGGATTGCTGGTGTCGGCGGCTGTGGATACGCCGTTCCTGCCGCGGGACTTCGTGGCGCGCATGGGCGCGGCGCTGGGTGCGGCGCCGGCAGCTTTTGCGGCCTGGGGCGACGATTTTTATCCACCCAATGCAATCTGGCGGATCGAGGCGATAACCGCCCTGCCCGACCGGGTAAGATCTGGCGCGGCGCCGGCCAGCCTAAAGGCCCTGCTGCGGGAGCTAGGTGCGCGGCGGGTGGATTGGCAGACCGAGCGTAGCGACAATCCGTTTCGCAACATCAACACTGTAGCCGACCTGGTTGACCTGCAGCGGATAGCCGTGCGGGCCTGACATCGGTGACGAGTTATGCACACGCCGGGCAATTAGGGCTTGGCAAAGCAAAACAAGTTCGGTACACGGACCTCGCCTTCCCAGAAGGCATCGATTTTGTTCCGCGATAGCTCAGTTGGTAGAGCATTCGACTGTTAATCGAATGGTCGCTGGTTCGAGTCCAGCTCGCGGAGCCAATCACCCCCTACATTGATGAACTTGAGCGACGATGCCTATCAGGCGTCGCGCTCGCGTTCTGTCTCCACGGCCAGAACGGCGCTCTCGTCTTCCGACAGATTGGCGCCGGCGGCCCGCCACACGGTTTCGGACCGAAGGTCCGCGTCATGCACGATGACCTCGGTGCTGGTATCGCCGACGGTACCCGCCAGGTTGATGGCCGCAGCGATGGCAGCATCCCGGGTGGTGAAGGGCGCTGTGACATCGCCCTTGAAACTGATTTGCCAGGAATTTTCCCGTTGCGAGACGACGAAGTGATTGGTGACCATGCTAATCTCCTGCGCTAGCAACGCCAGCAGCCCGCTCTCGTTGCATCGGTGCGACCATTGCCAGCACAGGGCGGTCGCGGTAGGGCTGCGCGCATTTAGGCATTGGACCTTCTCAATATGGACGCCGTTCTGGCAAAGCCTGCACCGACAGTGCAGCGCACCTCGCTCATCATCATCCTGGCGGTCAGCGCGTCGCACCTGCTCAATGATCTGATGCAGTTCCTGCTGCCCGGGCTCTATCCACTGCTCAAGCAGGCCTATGGCCTCGATTATATGCAGATCGGGCTCATCACATTCAGCCAGCAGATCACGGCATCTATCCTGCAGCCGCTGGTGGGCTATTATTTCGACAAGCGGCCGATGGTTTGGGCTCTCGCAGGTTCGATGGTGTTCGCGCTGGCCGGCGTGCTGCTGCTCTCCACTGCCAACACATTTGGGCTGCTGGTGCTGGCGGCAATGCTTGGCGGTATCGGTTCGGCGATTTTTCACCCGGAGGCGTCCCGCGTGGCGAGGCTGGCCTCAGGCGGGCGACTTGGTTTTGCCCAATCGCTGTTCCAGGTGGGTGGCAATATCGGCACGTCGATCGGGCCGTTGGCTGCCGCATTCTTCCTGTTGCCGCGCGGCCAGGGCAGCGTCGCCTGGTTCGCCATCGTGGCGGTGACGTCGCTGGTGATCCTGGCGGCGGTGGGACGGTGGTATAGCGCGCATCAGCGGGCGCAGTCTGGCCGGCCGGTGCCCAAAGCGGTACCGCAGGTGCTGTCACGGCAACGGCTGCTGGTGGCGTTCGTCGTCATCGGGGCGCTGCTGCTGAGCAAGTATGTCTACATCACCTCGATCACCAGCTATTACAGCTTCTTCCTGATCGAGAAATTCTCGCTATCGGCCCAGGATGCGCAGCTCTACCTGTTCCTGTTTTTGGGCGCGATCGCGGCCGGCACCTTCATCGGCGGGCCGGTGGGTGACCGCTTCGGCAGATTGACCGTCATCTGGTGCTCCATCGTGGGCGCCCTGCCCTTTACGCTGTTGCTGCCGCATCTTGATATGACCTGGACGGCGGTGGTCAGCGTGATCATCGGCCTGGTGCTGTCATCGGCGTTTTCGGCGATCGTGGTCTATGCCCAGGAGCTGCTGCCCGGCAAAGTGGGCATGGTGGCAGGATTTGTGTTCGGATTTGCCTTCGGCGTGGGCGCGATCGGCGCCGCCGTGCTGGGGGCGATGGCCGATCGCATCGGCATTGTTTCAGTCTTCAACATCTGTGCGTTTCTGCCCGTCCTGGGGCTGTTGACCATCTTCCTGCCCCGGACCGCCGAACTGCATCCCAACAGAAAGGCCCCAGCATGAGCAATGGCAGCCACGTCGATCCCGAAAGCCAGATCACCCTGACCCGGACCATCGACGCCAACATATCGGACGTTTTCGCCGCCTGGACCGATCCGGCATTGATCGAGCAGTGGCAGGCAGACGAGGCGGAACTCGATGCCTTCGAGGGCGGCGAATACAAGTTTACCACCTTTGGCGACGACGAGGATCCGGAGGACCATACGGTCAGCGGGGAAATCCTGCAGTTCGTCGAGAACGAAAAGCTGGTGATGTCCTGGGTGCACCAGGATGACGAGGAAGACGGCGACGAGCTGATCTTCGTGCTGGAAATTGCGTTCAAGGCTTTGGGCGAGGACCAGACCCGGGTGACGATCACCGAACGCGGGCTGGCCCATGCCGATCCGGAATCGCGCATCTTCTCGATGGAAGCCTGGAGCGCGGCGCTCGAGCATCTGGCCGAGGTGATGGAATAGGCTGAACCTTTTCCCCTTTCAGCACGTATCTGCACAGCAACGGGGGGACCATGACCAACATCGCCTGGCTGCGCAACGACCTGCGCGTATCGGACAATCCTGCCCTGTCGGCCGCCATGCGCGGCGGCGAATGGGCGGTCGCGCTCTATATTCACGAGGCCGCCGATGGCGTGCGCCCGCCCGGAGCGGCGGCACGCTGGTGGCTGCATCAAAGCCTCGTGGTGCTCGGTAAGGATTTGGCGGCGTGCGGGGTCGAGCTTGTCGTTCGTGGCGGCGATCCTTCGGACGTCATCGCTGCGGTGATCAAGGAACACGACGCTCAGGCGGTGTACTGGAACAGGCGCTATGCGCCCGGCGAGCGTGCGGTCGATACGGCCATCAAGGCGGGCTTGCGAGAGCGCGGCGTGGCGACCGAGTCGTTCGGCGCCAATCTGCTGGTCGAGCCGTGGGACATCGCCACGCAGCAGGGAAAGCCCTATTCGGTGTTCACGCCGTTCTGGAAGACCTTGCGGGAGCGACCCATCGCGACGCCAATGCGCCGGCCTGATGCTGCCAAAGCGCTCAAGGTCGGTGCGATCGACGACGGCTATGGTACGCCGAAATGGGCTGCCAAGTTGCCGCAGCACTGGTCGATTGGTGAACGCGCAGCCCACAAGGCGCTGGATGATTTCCTGGAGGATCGCCTGGAGGGCTACGCGGAGGGCCGGGACTTTCCAGATCGGGACGCCACGTCGCGCCTGTCACCGCATCTGCGGTTTGGCGAGATCAGCGCGCGGCAGGTGTGGCACGCGGCAGAGGCCGTCGCGCATGCCGACCATCGCAAGCGCGCCGCGGTCGACAAGTTTCTCTCGGAGCTGGCCTGGCGCGACTTCAGCTACCACCAGCTCTATCATCGCGCCGATATCAGCGGGGAGCCGATGCAGCCCAAATATGGCGGGATGAGCTGGCGGGATGCGCCCATTGACTTGCGGGCGTGGCAGCGCGGCCAGACCGGGCTGCCCATTGTCGATGCCGGGATGCGGGAGCTTTGGGAGACCGGCTATATGCAGAACCGGGTTCGCATGCTGGTCGCATCACTGCTGGCCAAGAACCTGCTGATCGACTGGCGGCTGGGCGAGCAGTGGTTCTGGGACTGCCTGGTCGATGGCGATGTCGCCAACAATCCGGCGAGTTGGCAGTGGGTGGCGGGGAGCGGGCTCGATGCGGCGCCGTATTTCCGCATCTTCAATCCGGTAACGCAGGGCGAACGGTTTGACGGCAGCGGCAACTATGTAAGGCGCTGGGTGCCTGAGATAGCGGGCCTGCCCGACAAGTGGGTCCACCAGCCGTGGATGGCGCCCAAGGACGTACTTGCGGATGCCAGGGTCGTGCTGGGCAAGACCTATCCAAGGCCAATCGTCGACCTCAAGATGTCGCGCGAGCGGGCGCTGGCGGCAGCGCAGGAACTTTAGTTCAGCGGTGTGCCGCCAAGCTGAGCGCCCGATCGTGGGAATGATATTCTGCGGAACAGACACGGGCGCATACACATTGCGTCCAGGTGGGCGTGAACGAAAAGCACTGCCGTGACAGCCGGTTATCTCTTGCGGGTGACACAGTGCGCACCTACCATCAGGCAACAACAGCCCGCACAAAGATCCATGGCCAATCATAAAGACCTCATTTCCGCCATCGGCAATACGCCGCTGATCCGCCTCAACCGCGTCTCCCAGCTCACGGGATGCGACATCTGGGGCAAGGCGGAGTTTCTCAATCCCGGTCAGTCGGTGAAGGATCGCGCAGCGCTATTCATCATCCATGATGCGGTGAAGTCGGGCGCGCTCAAGCCGGGCGGTACAATCGTCGAGGGCACGGCGGGCAATACCGGCATCGGGCTGACGCTGGTGGCCAATTCGCTGGGATTCAAATCGGTGATTGTGATCCCCGAGACCCAAAGCCAGGAAAAGAAGGACGCGCTGCGCCTCTATGGCGCCGAGCTGATCGAAGTCCCGGCCAAGCCGTACAAGAATCCCAACAATTACATCAAGATTTCCGGCCGCCTGGCCGAGAAGTTGAACCGCGAGCTGCCCAACGGTGCAGTGTGGGCCAACCAGTTCGATAACACGTCCAACCGGCGTGCTCATGTCGAAACGACGGGCCCCGAAATCTGGCAGCAGACTGGCGGGCGCATTGATGGCTTCATCTGCTCGGTCGGTTCGGGGGGCACGCTGGCCGGTGTTGCCGAGGCACTGCGGTCGCGCAATTCCGATATCAAGATCGGGCTTGCCGACCCTGAGGGCGCGGCGCTGTACAACTATTTCGCCAATGGTGAGCTGAAATCATCGGGCAATTCGATCACCGAGGGTATCGGCCAGGGCCGCATCACGGCGAACCTTGAAGGGCTCAAGATCGACAATCCGTATCAGATTTCGGATGCGGAGGCCCTGCCCTACATTTTCGACCTGCTCGAACATGAGGGGCTGTGCCTGGGCGGATCGAGCGCCATCAACATCGCCGGTGCTGTGCGCATGGCGCAGGAGATGGGACCGGGCAAGACCATCGTCACGATCCTGTGCGACTACGGCAACCGCTATGCCAGCAAGATCTTCAATCCGGAGTTTTTGCACGGCAAGGGCCTGCCGGTGCCAAACTGGCTCGAAGGCAGGACGCCGATCGATATTTCGAGCGTGATCGAGGCGGAGCCGGTCTGAGACCGGCTCCAAGATCGCTAATTGGCCGAGAAGCCTAGATTGGTCGGCTTTTCGTGCCGGTAGGCCTGGCGATCTGGCGGAGCAGCCACGGTTTCGACCCGCTCCACTGAGAAATTGCGCGCCCGCAGGAGCCCCCGCCCCTGGAGCAGAAAGCCATAGTGGACGGACGCTGACTCGTCCGGGACGTCCATGGTGATGGTGTAATCCGCCCAGTCGCGCGTGCCGGTTAGTGGGACATCCTTCATTTCCAACAAATTGCTGAAGCGAAGCGCAGTGACGCGCTGACTATCGATACGAAGCCACATCGTGCCCGCGCCATCCAGATGTTCGGAGGATAGCTGGCAGGCGACCCGGATGCTGGCCCCGCGATAGGGCTCGGCGGAGATGCTTTGCGACATGGTGCCGAACTGGCTTTCGGTCGTGTGGTCGGCTATCGGCGTACTCTCGATCACGGCGCAACCCGGATGGTCCGGGTCGAGCCCCATGCGGAAAAAGCCGTCCGACCGGACGCTGCCATTTACCCAGCCTTCGGGCATGGGCATAGGAGCAAGCGCCAGAACGCTTGCCTCGATGCGGGCACTAAGGATGTTCCAGTTGGCGACACCGAACTGGCGGGCCACGAGTTCAAGGCAATCACTGTGGGAGACGTCGATCTCACGTTCGGCCAAAGCCTGCCGCAGCAGCTTGGCCATGAGTTTGGAGTCCATGAAACTATGCATGGGTTCGATCCTTCTCAAACGGGCAAATCGTAGTCAGTGCTCGCATTGCTGACGGCTTGCCCGGTGATCGGGGTCAAACCAGCAGGATAGTCGTGCATTCACCAATCCCAAAGGGGGTGCGAGCGGCTGGCTGCACGAGCCGACACAAAGACTACGCCGCGATCGGCCTTTGTCAACCGCAGCATTGTCCAACCCGGGCAGGCTGATAGAGTGAGTGCCTACGACTCCAGGCGGGCGCTTTGATCGGTATCGAGTATTTTCTGGGAACGCTGCTGGCCGAGTTGCATGTGGTGGCCGCCATCATGGGCGCAATCTACGTGCTGGCCTTTGTGTGTGCGGTGCGCGAAATCATGAATTCGCGTACATCGCAGGGGTCCATCGCCTGGATACTGGCGCTGGCGCTGCTGCCCTTCCCCACGGCGTTTCTCTACCTGATTTTCGGCTGGAAGGCGTTCGACGACTATGCCACCGACCGCATCCGCAACGGCCGCGCGGCCCGTCCCTTGCGCGCCAAGGACCTGGCGCTGATCGACCGGGAGACCAGCCACAAATGGCCGGTGCAGGTGAAGGTATCCGAAGTGCCGTTTCTCAACGGCAATAATGTGGACCTGCTGGTCGATGGCAAGGCGACGTTCGACTCGATCTTTGCCGGTATCGACCGGGCGCAGGACTACCTGCTGGTGCAGTTCTACATCGTGCGGGACGACCGGCTGGGCCAGGAACTGGCCGAGCGGCTGATCGCGCGGGCCAAGGCTGGCGTGAAGGTCTATCTGCTCTATGACGATGTCGGCAGCACGGGCATGCCCAAGCGCTATCGCCGCGAATTGCGCGAGGCCGGGATCAAGGTCGCGGGCTTCAACCAGCGCCACAAGTTCCTGCGGTTCTATGGACCGACCCGCATCAACTATCGCAACCATCGCAAGATCGTGGTGGTGGATGGCAAGGAGGCCTGGGTCGGCGGGCACAATGTGGGCGTTGAGTATCTCGGCGAGGACCCCAAATTCGGGCGCTGGCGCGATACGCATGTGCATGTCGACGGACCGGCGGCTCTGGGTTGCGCCCTGCTCTTCCGCGAAGATTGGGAATGGGCGACGGGCGAGACCCTGCCCGCAACCCCGCCGGAGACCGTGGCCACGCCGGGCGATCAATCGGTGCTGGTGATGGGCAGCGGCCCGGCCGACAAACTGGAGGAATGCGCGATCGCGTTCACCGATATCATCGGACGCGCGCGGGAGCGGCTGTGGATCGTCAGCCCCTATTTTGTGCCGGATACCGATATCCGGACGGCGCTCTATGCGGCCAAGCTGCGCGGCGTTGATGTACGCGTCATGCTGCCCAACGAGCCGGACCACAAAACGGTGTGGCTGGCGAGCATCGCCCATTCGGACGCCATGATCGAGCATGGGGTGGCGATCTACCGGTACACCGATGGCTTCCTGCACCAGAAAGTCGTGCTGATGGACGACCAGATCGCGACCGTTGGCAGCGTCAACTTCGACAACCGGTCATTTGCGATCAATTTCGAGATCACGCTGTGGTTCACCGACAGGCTGACTATCGAAAATGTTGAGGCCATGCTGGTGGAGGACTTCAAGAGCTGCCGCGAAGTAGTTCTGGACGAAGTGAAATCCCGCTCATTGCCGATGCGCTTCCTGACCCAGGCCGCGCGACTGCTATCCCCGGTGCTCTGAGGCCTTTCCGGCCGCTAGCGGACAGGTGGCGCATAGAGCAGTCCGCCATTGGTCCAGAGAGCGTTCTGTCCGCGCAACAGGGCTGCGCCGGTCTGCGGGCCGAAATGGCGGTCATAGAGTTCGGCATAGTTGCCAACGGCCCTGATGGCATCGGCCATGAAGGTGGGTGTGAGGCCAAGTGGTGTGCCAAAGTCACCTTCCACGCCAAGAATGCGCCGGATGGCAGGGGTTCGCGCGGCAACAAGTGACTGGGTGTTGAGCGCGGTAATACCCACCTCTTCCGCGTTGATCAGCGCGTACAGCGTCCAACGAACGATGTCGAACCACTGCTGATCGCCCTGGCGCACGACCGGGCCGAGCAATTCCTTGGAAATGCGCTCGGGCAGGATGCGGTGTGCGTTTGGGTCGGGCAGCGCCCGGCGGATGGCCTGAAGCTGGCGGCCGGAAGCGGAGACAGCCTCACAAAGGCCAGCCTGATAGGCCACGGCGAGATCGGCGACATCTTCATATGGGACTTCGGTGTAGATCGCCTGGTTGGCGAAGAAGAATTCCTGCATGCGTTCGAGCTCTTCGCCGCCATCGATGATGCAGACGCTGACATTGTCGAGTTCGTAGGCCGAAACGACGCCCATCGACTGCGGAACGAGGAAGGCCTGGCCGTCAAAAAAGGCCGTGCCCACATAACTGGCGCCATAGAGGGTATCGCGGCGCTCGGTCCATGGGCCGTTGCGTGTGAGCACGTCGACAGTATCGGTCTGCAACGGCGCAAAGCGGGTCTCGCCACGCAGGGCACGGAATTCGATCTTGTTGGGGTCGCCGAATATCGATGCGGCGATGGCGCGGCAGAGATCGACATCGAAACCGGACCAGCGCCCTTCGGCATCCTGCTGAGAGAATCCGGGCAGCGGGTTGGTGGCGCCGCAGATGAGGAACCCGCGCTCGCGCACGGTTTCGAGCGTCGTGGTCGGTGCTTGCGACTGGGCGGGCAATGCAAGGCAAAGCGCGCAGGCAATGCCCGCGGCCATCGATAGCAATCGGTCGAAAAATCGGGTCAAACGTCGGGCCTTCACTCGCTGGCCCATATTGGCGAGCGAGCCCATCAGGTCAAGCCGAGACGCATCCAGTGCGCGATCGGGAAGTCGTCTCCCTCGCCTGTAGGGAGGAAGACGACATGTGCAGAAGGTCTGGCCACTGGCTCTGACTTGCTATGTCGGCTCGAAGCTAGTGCAGTATCTGGCTCAGGAAGAGCTTGGTGCGTTCGTGCTGCGGGTTGGAGAAGAAGGCTTCTGGTTCGTTCTGCTCGATGATCTGGCCCTGGTCCATGAAGATCACGCGGTTGGCGACCTGGCGGGCGAAGCCCATTTCGTGGGTCACGCACAGCATGGTCATGCCTTCTTCGGCCAGGCTGATCATCACTTCGAGCACTTCCTTGACCATTTCGGGGTCGAGGGCCGAAGTGGGCTCATCGAACAGCATGATCTTGGGCTGCATGCAGAGCGAGCGGGCGATGGCCACGCGCTGCTGCTGGCCGCCCGAGAGCTGGCCGGGGAACTTGTTGGCCTGCTCGGGGATCTTGACGCGGTTGAGATAGTGCATCGCGGTCTCTTCCGCCTCGGCCTTGGGAATGCCGCGGACCCAGATGGGGGCCAGCGTCAGGTTCTGCAGGATGGTGAGGTGGGGAAAGAGGTTGAAGTGCTGGAACACCATGCCCACTTCGCGGCGGACTTCGTCGATGCGTTTGACGTCGGCGGTCAGCTCGGTGCCGTTGACGATGATCTGACCTTCCTGGTGCTCTTCGAGCCGGTTGATACAGCGGATCAACGTCGACTTGCCCGAGCCCGAGGGGCCGGCGATGACGATGCGCTCGCCTTCCATCACCTTGAGGTTGATGTCGCGCAGGACGTGGAAGTCGGCATACCACTTGTGCATGCCAACGACCTCGATGGCCACGTTGGTCGAGGACACCTTCATCTGCGAAGTATCGACGGCGCGATCAACGGTAGTTTCGGAAACCTGAGACATTGGAACTACCTCTTGTAGCCAGTATTGAGACGACGCTCCATGTACATGGAGTAGCGGGACATGCCGAAGCAGAAGACCCAGAAGACCATAGCGGCGAACAGGTAACCCGTTGTCGCTGTGTTGGCGGACTGCCATTCGAGGGCGGTATCGTTCTTGGTCTTCACGGCTTCGAGCAAGTCCTTCATACCCACGATGTAGACGAGCGACGTATCCTTGAAGAGCGAGATGAAGTTATTCACGATACCCGGGATCACGTGCTTGAGCGCCTGGGGCAGGACGATGAAATACATCCGCTTCCAGTAGCCGAGCCCGAGCGACGCACCGGCCTCATATTGCCCGCGCGGGATGGCCTGGAGGCCGCCGCGCACCACTTCGGCCATGTAGGCGGAGGTGAACAGCGTCACGCCCACCAGGGCGCGAAGCAGTTTGTCGACCGTCGTGCCCTGGGGCATGAACAGCGGCAGCATGATCGAGGCCATGAACAGGATGGTGATCAGCGGCACCGCCCGGATGAGCTCGATGAAGGCCACGCAGAGCGTCTTGATGACCGGCAGCTTTGACTGTCGACCCAACGCCAGAATGATGCCGAGCGGGAAGGACAGCGTGATGCCGACCACCGAGATGATGAGCGTGACCAAGAGGCCACCCCACTTTTCGGTCGGCATCGGCTTGAGGCCGAAGACGCCACCGGCCAGCAGGAAATAGCTGACAATGGGGAAGACGACGAGGAACAGGACGGCGTTGGTGCGCTTGAACGGCACCTTCGGCATCAGCAGCGGGGCGAGCAACAGCACGCCCATCGCGAAGACGATATTGGGGCGCCACTGCTCGGGGATATCGTAGAAACCGTAGATGAAAAATTCCATCTCGGCCGAGATATAGGCCCAGCAGGCGCCGGCATTTTCCATACGGCACTGCTCGACGGTGCCGCCAGGCGGCACCGCGTGGCCGATGAAGAAGTTATAGAGCGGCGGCACGACCCAGAACAGGAAGAGCAGCCCCAAGAAGGTGAGCAGGCCATCAACGGGCGTGGCGAAGAGGTTCGTGCGAGCCCATGCCATGGGCCCGGTAGTGGAACTGGGGGCCGGTTTGGCGGCCACCATGTCAGAGCGAACGAAGCCGATGTCTGTCATGGCCGAACTCCTACCGCTCTACCAGTGCGACGCGGGCATTGTACCAATTCATGATACCCGAGGTCAGCAGCGACAAGATGAGATAGACCAGCATGGTCAGCGCGATACATTCGATGGCGCGGCCGGTCTGATTGAGCGAAGTGCCCGCGAAGACGTTGACCAGCTCGGGATAGCCGATGGCCGCGCCGAGCGAGGAGTTCTTCGTCAGGTTGAGATACTGGCTGGTCAGCGGCGGGATGATCACCCGCATGGCCTGCGGGACGATGACCAGACGCAGGCGATCGCCCTCCTTGAGACCGAGCGACTGTGCCGCTTCGGTCTGGCCTTTGCTGACCGCCTGAATACCGCCGCGAACGGTCTCGGCGATGAACGAGGCGGTGTAGATGGTGAGACCAAACACAAGCGCCAGCAGTTCGGGCGGCAGTTGCACGCCACCCTTGAAGTTGAACCGCTCCAGCACCGGCAGTTCGAACGCGACGCTGGCGCCGGTGAGGATGTAGGTTCCAGCAATGATGACCACGGCAAGAGCGATGGCCGTCAGGACAACCGGGAAGCGCTTGCCCGTGGCCTCCAGCCGGCGCAAGGCCCAGAAGCGCATGCCGATCACAGCCGCGATAGCGACAACAATGGCGACCCACACCAGACCGAACTGCTCGTCCGGTATTGGCCGTGGCACGAAGATGCCGCGCTGGTTGATGAAGGAATCGAACGGCAGCAGGATGGACTCACGCACCGCCGGCATCGCCTTGAGCACAGCGAAGTACCAGAAGAACAGTTGCAGCAGCAGCGGGATGTTACGGATGGTCTCGACGTAGACCGTCGCAAGCGTGCGAATGATGAAATTGCTGCTCAGCCGCGCGATGCCGATGGTGAAGCCCAGCATAGTGGCGAAGACAATGCCAATGAAGGCCACCAGAAGCGTATTGGTGATGCCAACAATGAAGGCTTCCCAATAGAAGGAAGCACGCGTCCAGGGGAACAGAGAGAAACTGATGTCGAAGCCGGCCGTCTTCCAGAGAAAATCAAAGCCGGTGGTCTTGTTCTGGGCGGCAAGGTTGGCCGCAGTATTGCCGACAATCCAGACAATGAAGGAAACGAGCAGGATTGCGACAACGGCCTGGAAGAATATGCCCCGGATTACCGGATCGTTGTAGAATGCAACCCTTGGGGACGCTGCTGGCCCCGTATAGAGAGTGGTCATGTAGAAAGCGGTCCCCTGGCCGTTTACGACGGCCGCCCCACGCGCCAACCAGGTGCGGTGGCCGATGCAACAGAAACCCGGCGCCCCATTTCTGAGGCGCCGGGGATCGTCGAGTTAGCGGATCGGCGGGGCGTACTGGAGACCACCGTTGGACCACAGGGCGTTCAGGCCGCGCTCAAGCCCGATCGGGGTCGCGGGGCCGACGTTGCGATCGTAGGATTCGGCATAGTTACCGACATGCTTGATGATCTGGTAGGCCCAGTCCTTGGTCAGGCCCATCGGGGTGCCAAAGTCGCCTTCAACGCCGAGCAGGCGCTTGATCGACGGATTGTCGGAACCGAGCATCTCGTCGACATTGGTCTGGCTGACGCCGAGTTCTTCGGCCTCGAGCAGTGCATAATAGGTCCAGCGTGCAATGTTGAACCAGGTGCTGTCACCGGCACGAACCACCGGACCAAGGGGCTCCTTGGAGATGATTTCGGGCAGGATGACGTGGTCGGCCGGGACGGCGAACTTGGAGCGTTCGGCAGCCAGAGCCGAAGCATCGGTGGTGTACACGTCGCAACGACCGTCTTCGTAGGCCTTCACAACTTCGTCCTGATCGACGAACACCACGGTGTTGAATTCGAGGCTGTTGGCCGCAAAGTAGTCCGCAGCGTTCAGCTCGGTGGTGGTCCCCGATTCGATGCAGATGGCGGCGCCGCTGAGGTCCAGGGCCGAGGCAATGCCATCGGCCTTGCGAACCATGAAGCCCTGGCCGTCATAGTACATGGTACCGACAAAGCTGATACCGAGCTGGGTATCGCGGCTCATCGTCCAGGTGGTGGTGCGTGACAGCACGTCGATTTCGCCAGCGGAGAGTGCGGTGAAGCGCTCCTGGCTGGTCAGCGACGTGTAGCGGACAGCTTCCGGATCGTTGAAGATCGCGGCAGCCAGAGCACGGCAGTAGTCCACTTCCAGGCCGGTCCAGACGTTGTTTGCGTCGGGAGCGGAGAAGCCGGGCACACCGCCGGTCACGCCGCACTGAACATAGCCCTTGGCCTTCACATCGCTGAGAATGTCAGCGTGTGCCGCCGTCGCGCCGAGGCCCAGCGAGGCCGCGAGTGCGATCGTTACGAGCGTTTTTTGCATTGATATTGCCTTTTTGTTTCCTGACCCTGTGTCCCGGAGCTCATCAGGCTTGCGCCAGCGTCCCCAGTGGCACCGCCGCCCTTGAAGAGCGGTGTGATGCTGATAAACACAAGCGTCTATTGAGCGTTGCGTCAAGGGCCGATGACGGCTTGGGACAGCAAGACTGTCGCTTATTTAGCCACGCATACCCAATTGACCGGATTTTGAGCATAGAGCTTAGTATGATTGACAAAAAAAGTGGCAGCGCGGGTGGCCTCTCGGTTGAGACGGTTCTCACCCATGGTGGCCGCGCCCCTGACGAGCAGTTCGGATTTGTGAATACCCCTGTCTACCGGGGCTCGACGGTGCTGTTCAAGACGCTCGACGACCTGGACGCTCAGCAACAGCGGTTCCTCTATGGCCGTGCCGGCAATCCGACGACTGAGAGCGTCGAGGCGGTCATCACCGAACTCGAAGGTGCCCACAAGACACGGCTGGTGCCCTCGGGTCTCGCCGCCGTCACAATTGCCCTGATGAGTTGTCTCCGGGCCGGCGACGACGTGCTGATCACTGACAGCGCCTACGAGCCGACCCGTGCCTTCGCCGACGGGTTCCTGCAGAAGATGGGGGTTACCGCGCGGTACTACGATCCGCGAATCGGCGTGGGTCTGACAAGCTTGATGCAGCCCAATACCAAGGCAGTCCTGGCCGAAAGCCCAGGCTCGCTGACCTTCGAAATCCAGGACATTCCGGCGCTTGCCAAGGCAGCCCATGCTAGCGGGGCGCGGCTGATCGTCGATAATAGCTGGGCCAGCCCGCTTTACCTGCAGCCCCTTAGGCTAGGGGCTGACCTGGTCGTGCATGCGGCAACCAAAATGTTCGTGGGCCATTCGGATGCCTTTGCCGGCACCATATCGGCAAACGAGGAAAGCTGGGCCGACGTCGAGCGGACACGGCGGCTGCTCGGCTTCTTTACTTCGGGCGACGATGCCTTCCTCGTGGCGCGCGGGCTGCGGACACTCGCCATCCGAATGAAGGAGCATCAGGAGCGGGCACTGGAGATCGCGCGCTGGCTTGAGGCTCAGCCGGAGGTGACATCCGTGCTGCACCCGGCCCTTCCCAGCCATCCGGACCACGCCATCTTCAAGCGCGACTTCACCGGCTCTGGCAGCCTGTTCGCCTTCACGCTGGCTCCGGCGCCGCGGGCGAGCGTCGCCGCCTTCGTCGATCACCTGCAGATCTTCTCGATGGGCTATTCGTGGGGCGGCTATGAAAGCCTGTGCCTGCCGGTGAAGCTGGGCAAAAACCGGACGGCAAAGCCCTGGACGGCGGAGGGCAACCTGTTCCGTGTCCATATTGGCCTTGAAGGCGTGGACGACCTCAAGGCCGATCTCGCAGCCGCGATCGAGCGCTACGCCCGAGCGCGCTGAAACGCCCGCCTGATCGCGATCAACGGGCGACGGACCACGTGTCCGTCCGCCCCCACGCGGAACAGCCAGCCACGCCGGGCGAAGCCGTTTCGGACCAGATAGGCACCCAGCATGCCGACAACCAGGCCAGCGAAAACGTCCGTGGGGTAGTGCATGCCTACGGGCACGCGCGAGATTCCGACCACGACACCGATGACCAGAAAGACGGCAAACCATCGTGGCCACAGGAAGCCGACGACGAAGGCCGTGGCTATGGCGGTGGTCGCGTGGCCAGAGGGAAAACTCTGGAACGACGAATCGTTGAAGACATTTTGAAACGAGAAGGCGCCCAGAGCTTCGAATTCGCTGGGGCGGCCGCGACCGATCAGGCGCTTGATGCCGTTGGCCATCAACCCCGGAAGGCCAACGCCCAGAAAGATAAAGGCGGACAGTAGGGCGACTTCATAGGCCACTAGGCGTGCCAGGCGGCGCAGAACCAAAATCGCCACCAGCGCCAGCAAGAGAATCGCGAGTGAGGGGATGAGAACCCAGTCGGACAGGCCATAGTCGGTGATGAAGAAGAATGGCGCGCGCCAAGAATCCGGCCAACCGATCGCACCCCGCGACGCCCAGACATCGATTTGGGAGAGCACGGCAACGCCGAGGACGACGCCAAGGCAGAACAGGGGCCAGCGGCGGCTATCGAGACCCAGGGGCCAGGGTTTGGTGAGGTCAATCATGCGGTGTTTTGTGGTTATCGGTAGCCATTCCGTCAATAGCGCGCATGCTCGCACATCGGCCGCTTGCCCTTTGAACCTGAACAGGCTAACGGAGGGCAGTGATCTCGGAGTGTAGCTCAGCCTGGTAGAGCACCGGTTTTGGGAACCGGGGGTCCAAAGTTCGAATCTTTGTACTCCGACCATCACGCCTATACGTTGCGCATCGTGTTGAGGACTTTGCATGACCGCCCGCATCTACCGCCCTGCCCGCAACGCCATGCAGTCGGGCAAAGGCAAATCCAGGCAGTGGGTGCTGGTGCACGAAATGGCCGCGCCGCGCGGCATCGATCCGCTGATGGGCTATACGACCTCAACCGATACGACCCAGCAGATCAAGCTGAGCTTCGACACGCTCGAAGCAGCCGAAGCCTACGCGCAGAAGAACGGCATCGCCTATTCGGTGCAGCCGGCGCATGATGCGACGCCCAAGAAGGTTAGCTACCCGGACAACTTCCGGTCGGATCGCAAGACGCCCTGGACGCATTGATCCGCATCACAGATTGAGTCCGCAATGCGCTGCAAGTTATTGTGGCGCATTTGTTTTTTTGAGGGTCATGGATCCGTCGCTAATCATCGTGCTGGCTGGTGCGGCTGCGGCAGGTTTTGCCCAGGGTGTCTCGGGGTTTGCCTTCTCGCTGGTCGCTCTGTCCATCTGGGCATGGGCAGTGGAGCCTCAGCTTGCCGCTCCGATGTCCGTTTTCGGTGCGTTGGTGGGGCAGCTGGTTGCCCTGCCCTGGGTATGGCGCGGGTTCGATTTCCGCAAACTGCTGCCTTTGGTCATCGGAGGACTGCTGGGCGTGCCGATTGGCGCATATCTGCTGCAATGGCTCGATCCGGTGCTGTTCAAGTTTTGCCTCGGCGTGTTCCTGCTGATCTATTGCCCCGTTTTGTTGCTGCTGCCGGCCGACTATAAATGGCCGCATGGCGGGCGAACAGCCGACGGCGTTGCAGGTTTCACGGGCGGGGCTATGGGTGGATTGGCCGGTATTGCCGGACCAGGGCCCACGCTCTGGACCACCCTGCGCGGCTGGGACAAGGATACTCAGCGCGGTGTGCTGCAGGCGTTCAACATCACAATGCATGTCGCTACGCTGACGGCTTACGGCTTTTCCGGAATCATCACGGGGGACGCGCTGACCATGTTTTCGTGGATCACGCCCGCCGTGGTGATACCAGCCATTCTGGGCGTCCTGCTGTTTCGTCGTCTCAACGCGCTGGCCTTCAGGCGACTGATTCTGGGTCTGCTATTGGTCTCCGGAGCGACACTGGTTTGGGGTGGCCTCGCGCAATGGCTTTGACGGCGCGGTCACTTTCAGACGATAGGCGTCCTTGATCGTTGGTCTCCTGCGCCACATCTGGCAGGATGAGACGAAACTTCTGGATGTGCCCATGCGTCGACTACCCCACCTGCTTCTGGCCACCGCAGCAATCGCCTTTGCCACGCCTGCCGTTGCGGCGCCGGCCATGTGGAAGATCAGTGACGCGGACAGCCGCATCTGGCTGTTTGGCTCGATCCACATGATGCCCGAAGGCCAGGACTGGCGGACACCTGCCTTCGACCAGGTATTGGCCAAGGCCGAACGGGTCTATTTCGAAACCGATATGAGCGCGGAGCAACAGGCCATCATCGGGGCCGAGGCTTTCCTGCGCGGCGTCTATACCGACGGCACGTTGCTCACCGATGTGCTTGATGACGAACAGGAAAAGCTGTTGCGGGAGGTGGCCGCAGATATTGGCCTGCCGATCGGGCCGGTGCTGGCCATGCGTCCCTGGATGGCAGCACAAGCGATAACGGCGCCGATGCTGGTCCAGTCGGGCTTTGTCAGTGACGGGGTGGAACTGCAACTGTTGTCAGAGATCAGCCCCGACAGGCGCGGCGCCTTCGAAACGGGTACGCAACAACTCGACGTACTCGCCAGCGGACCGGAGGCCTCCGATGTGGCGCTGCTGATGCAAGCGCTCGAAACCCTGCCGGAACTGCAGGAATCGCTGTTCGAAATGCTTGACCTGTGGGCGACTGGCGATGTCGAGCAGCTCGACGAGTTGATGATCAATGAGCTGTCCAGCGTCGAGGGCATGGCCGATCGCCTGCTCTACGAGCGCAACCAGAACTGGATGACGCCCATCGAAGCGATGCTGGCAGGCAATGAAAGCACACTCGTCATTGTCGGCGCGGCGCATCTCAGCGGGGACCAGGGCGTGCCCACACTGCTGGAGGAAGCAGGCTACACGGTCGAGCGGGTGCAATAGGTCTAGACGTCGACTTTGAAGCCCAGTTCGATCTCGCTTGCAGGCAAACCGCGCAGTCCCCAGTTCTCCCGGTCGACCTCGATCAAGGTGACCTTGATATCGGCTGGCTGCAGTCCAAAGGGCGCCAGCCGCGACACCAGAGCCGCATAGAGGCGCCGCTTGGCTTCGATGGTGCGGCCGGTAAACAGGGTGATTTCGATGTTGGTATGGCGCGGGCTGCTACCGACTGCCTTGAGCACGTCCTGGGGATCATACTCCGTCAGGCGAATGTCCCGGTCGTTCTCGGGAATGCGGATACCCTCGACGAGCGCCTGCTGTATCGCTTCGAGAAAGTCGGCCCGGCTTGCGCCGAGCCAACCCTTGATGATGTCAACGCGCGTGGACGGCATGGCCGGTCACACGTCGCTCAGCTTGGTCCATTTGCCGTCGTTTTTGCTCGACTGCACTGAGGCCACGATGAACTGCATGCCCTCGACGCCATCGGCGAGAGTGGGCAGCAGGCCCTCATAGGCAGCGCCGTCGCCGCGGATGATCGAGGCGAACTGGCTGTAGAGCGTAGCAAAGGCCTCGAGGTACCCTTCCGGGTGGCCAGAGGGGATGCGGACATTCATGGTCGACGCCGCATTGCCGGAGATCGCGCCGCCACGGGTCAGCAGCTGCTTGGGCTTGCCGAATTCGGTGAACCACATGTAGTTCGGATTGTCCTGGCGCCATTCGAGGCCGCCCTTGTCGCCATAGACGCGAAGCTGCAGGCCGTTTTCGCATCCGACTGCCACCTGGCTGGCCCAGAGCATGCCCTTGGCGCCGCCTTCGAAGCGCAGCATGATGTGGACGTTGTCGTCGAGCTGGCGGCCCGGCACGAAGCTTGTCAGGTCAGCCGATACGGCTTCGGTCTTGAGGCCGCTGACGAAGCGGGCGAGGTTATAGGCATGGGTGCCGATATCGCCGATGGCGCCGCCGGCGCCGGAGCGGGCCGGGTCGGTGCGCCAGGAGGCCTGCTTGTTGTCGTCGGCAGCGGCTTCGGTCAGCCAATCCTGCGGGTATTCCGCCTGGATGACCCGAATCTTGCCGAGGCGGCCGGACTCGACCATTTCACGGGCCTGACGGATCAGCGGATAGCCGGTGTAGTTGTGGGTCAGCAGGAAGCGAGCGCCGTTGACCGGCTGGATGGCAGCCAGGGCGCGCGCATCCTCAATGGTCGAGGTGATGGGCTTGTCGCAGATGACGTGGATGCCGGCTTCGAGGAAGGCCTTGGCCGGGCCATAATGCATGTGGTTGGGCGTCACGATCGATACGGCCTGAATGCCGTCCGGGCGGGCGGCTTCGGCGCGGGCCATTTCCTCGTAGGAGGTATAGATGCGGTCTTCGGCCAGGCCGATGTTGCGGCCAGACTCGAGGGCTACGTCAGGGCGCGACGAGAGAGCGCCGGCTACCAGGTCATAGTCACCATCGATGCGGGCGGCGACGCGATGAACATAGCCGATAAAGGCCCCCGTACCGCCGCCAACCATGCCCAGACGAATGCGCTTTGCGCCGTTTTCAGCCATTGATGCCTCCTCAAGTTGTTGTGGCGAGGTTGGTGCCACGCCCTCGTGGTTCGAGCCCTCGGGTTAAACCCGAGGGTCGCACCTCACCATGAGGGCTACTGTTAGCTCAATATCAAAGTAGCCCTCATGGTGAGGTGCGCTTCTTCAGCGCCTCAAACCACGAGGGCGTGGCTGGAGCCTACGAAAGCCCCAGAATCTTCCGGTTTGCCGCAGCATCCGTACCCGCCGAGGCGAAATCGTCGAAGGCGTGTTCCGTCACCCGGATGATGTGGTTCTTGATGAACTCGGCGCCTTCGCGGGCTCCATCTTCGGGATGCTTGATGGCGCATTCCCATTCGAGAACCGCCCAGCCCTTGAAGTCATACTGCGCCATCTTTGAGAAGATCGAGGCGAAATCGACCTGGCCATCGCCAAGCGAGCGGAAGCGCCCTGCCCGGTTGATCCAGCTCTGGTAGCCCGAATAGACGCCCTGGCGACCCGTCGGATTGAACTCGGCATCCTTGACGTGGAACATCTTGATCCGCTCGTGGTAGATGTCGATGTAGTCGAGGTAATCGAGCTGCTGCAGCACGAAATGGCTCGGATCGTAGAGCAGATTGGCGCGCGGGTGATTCTTCACCCGCTCGAGGAACATCTCGTAGGTGACGCCATCGTGCAGGTCTTCGCCGGGATGGATCTCGTAGCACACGTCGACGCCGGCCTCATCGAAGGCATTGAGGATCGGCGTCCAGCGGCGGGCGAGTTCGTCGAAGGCTTCTTCGACGAGGCCAGCCGGGCGCTGCGGGAATGGGTAGAGGAAGGGCCAAGCCAGCGCGCCCGAGAAGGTCGCGTGTTCGGTCAGGCCGAGATTCTTTGAGGCCTTGGCCGCCCAATGCAGCTGCTGCACAGCCCATTCCTGACGCGCCTTGGGATTGTTGTGGACCGACGCGGGGGCGAAGCCATCCATCATCGAGTCGTAAACCGGGTTAACGGCGACGAGCTGCCCCTGTAAATGGGTCGAAAGCTCAGTGATCTCGATGCCGTGCTTGGCCGCGGTGCCCTTGAGCTCGTCGGCATAGGTCTGCGAAGTCGCGGCTTTTTCGAGGTCGATCAGGCTGCCGACCCAGGTCGGGATCTGCACGCCCTTGTAGCCGTAGTTTGCGGCCCAGCCGCAGATGGCGTCGAAGGAATTGAACGGTGGCTTGTCGCCGGCGAACTGCGCCAGAAAGATAGCCGGCCCCTTGATGGTGCGCATGAGTTTCTCCTCGTGAGGCGCTCGGGCGCCTTGGTCTTTTACCGCTTTTGCGAAAACAGGCGGCGGTTTGGCCGCCGCCTGCGATTATTGATCATACTTTTGACCGGCGCGTGACCGCTGTCAATGAGGTACGCACCTCACTACTTCAGCAGGGCCTGTGCATCTTCCGGGCTGAGGGCCAGCGGACGCTCGCAGGTCGTCGACAGGGTCAAGACCTGGCCGCTTTCGCCCGCCTTGAGCAGGCTGGTCATCACGTCCACCGCATGGAGCGCCACATCGAGGCCGCAGCGAGCGTTATAGCCGCCGTCGATCGAGGCAATCATGTCGGCGAGGCCGGCCGTGCGGTAGTTGGCTCGCGGTGTCGGCTTGTCGAGATCCTGGTTGGCCTTGCCGAACGGGTGGTCCCACGGGGTGACCGTGCTGCGCTCGCCAGCAATGTTGGTCGTGACCAGATCGCCGCCGAAGAAGTTCGGATCGGGCACGAAAATCGAGCCGTCGGTGCCATAAAGCTCGATATTGTGGTGGCCATGCGCCGCCACGTCCCAGCTGGCGCCGATGGTGATGATGGCGCCGGAGACGAATTCCAGCACGCCATGGATGGTGGTCGGGGTGCCGACCTTGACGAAGGTGCCCTTGTAGGGGCCTTCGGCCGTCACTTCACGCTCTGTGCGGGCCATGTTGGTGAAGGCCGACAGGCGCTTGACCGGGCCAAGCAGATGGATCAGCTCGGTGACGTAGTATGGACCGAGATCGAGGATCGGGCCGGCGCCGGGCTGGAAGAAGAAGTCCGGGTTGGGGTGCCAATGCTCCATGCCGCGGCTCATGACGTGGGTCGTGCCGCTCATGATCTTGCCGAGCTTGCCGGCATCGATGATCTGGCGAGCCTGTTGGTGCGCGCCGCCAAGGAAAGTATCGGGAGCCGAGCCGACCTTGAGACCCCGATCGTCGGCAGCCTTCTTGAGGGCCATGCCCTCTTCGAGGCTCAGCACGAACGGCTTCTCGGAATAAGCATGCTTGCCGGCCGAGACGATGTCCATCGAAACCGAATAGTGGGTCGCAGGTATCGTCAGGTTCACGATGACGTCGACTTCGCTGTTCTTGAGCAGTTCGTCGGGCGTCTGGGCCTTCACACCGAATTCGTCGGCACGCTTCTGGGCAGCAGCGGGCAGGATATCGGCGACGGCGCGAACCTCGAGCCCTTTGAACAGGGGCGCGAGCTTGAGATAGGCGGCAGAGATATTGCCGGCACCCATGATGCCGACGCCAAAGGTCTTGGCCATTTTAGCTTACTTCCACTTCTTGGAGGCGGCGATCGAACGGGTGGCAAAGCGCACCGCGTCGGACGGCTTGTCATGTTCGGCGACGAAGTATTCGGCCTTGGTCTTGGACTGGACCTTGGTGATCAGATCATCCCAGTTGAGGACGCCGTCACCCACGTCGGCCCAGCCGTCTTCATCGGCCTTCTCGCCTGCTGGCGCGATATCCTTGACGTGGACGGCGGTGATACGGCTGCCGTACTTGTCGAACCAGGCGATCGGGTCGGCCTTGCCGCGGACGATCCAGGCCACGTCGGCTTCCCATTCGATGCCGGGCGCCGTGTCGAGCAGGATTTCCATCGGAGTGCGGCCCGAGGTGGTCGGTACGAACTCAAAATCGTGATTGTGCCAACCGAAGGCATAGCCTTCCTTGCCGTAGGTTTCGGCATGGCCAGCAAGGGTCTCCGCCAGCTTGAGCCACTTGGACTCGTCGGCGCTGCGGTCTTCGGCGCCGATATGCGGCACGATGATCTTCTTGATGCCGAGGGTTTCGGCGGTCTTCAGCGTCGTTGAGACATCCGCGGCCTGAGCCGGACCAAAATGGCCGGTCGGCATGGTGAGGCCGTTCTTTTTCAGATTGGCCGCGAGACCAGCGGCATCGCCATAGAGGCCGCCGAAGCCTTCGACTTGCGCATAGCCGAGCTGACCAAGTGTCGCGAGAAAATCGGGCAGCGAGGGGACGTTCCGCGCGCTGTACAGCTGGAATGACAAAACAGTCATTTGGGCCTCTTTGTAACGTTTGAATGGGATGCTGGAGCAAATTTCTGCACCAGCAGATAGCTATGTCGGTTTGTGCTGTCGCGCTCTGGGGACAGGCCAACTACCGCAAAAGTAAGATTGGTCGAAAAGTCCACCGGGCAAATGGCGGGGCGCCCGCAGGCGCCGCCGCAAGATGAAAATCGATCAGATACGGTCGGTCGTCTCTTTGTTGAAGATCGAACCGCGCGCGGGGTCAAAGCCGACCTTGAGCTTCTGGCCGACTGAAAGGAGCACGTCGCTTGCCGCCCGGAACGTCACGGGATGCCCGGCGATCTTGGTCCAGGCCAGCGTGTCCGAACCCATCGGCTCGACGATTTCGATCTCTACGTCCATCGTCACCGGCATCTTGGCCACTTCGTCGCCCAGCACGATGTGCTCAGGACGAACGCCGAGAACAGCCTTTGTGGCTGACGTCACTGGCGCAGTGAACGCGTAGCCATCGACCGGGATGACCGTACCATCGGCGGCAGTAAAGGAGGTGCCGTTCAGCGAGCCCTCAAAGAAGTTCATCGAGGGCGAGCCGATAAAGCCGGCGACGTAGAGATTGACCGGCTTGTTGTAGATGGTGTGCGGATCGGCCAGCTGCTGAATGACGCCATTCTTCATGATGGCGATACGATCTGCGAGCGTCAGAGCCTCGATCTGGTCGTGGGTCACGTAGATCATGGTGTTCTTCAGGCGCTGGTGCAGACGCTTGATCTCGACGCGCAGGTCCGAGCGGAGCTTGGCGTCGAGGTTGGACAATGGCTCGTCGAACAGGAACACGTCCACGTCGCGCACCAGGGCACGACCGATGGCAACGCGCTGGCGCTGACCGCCGGACAGTTCGACCGGCTTGCGCTGCAGCAGCGGCCCGATCTGGAGGATTTCGGCGGCGCGGGCAACGCGGCGCTCGATCTCGTCCTTCTTCATGCCGGCAACGCGCAGGCCGAAGCTGAGATTCCGCTCGACCGTCATCTGCGGATAGAGCGCATAGGACTGGAACACCATGCCGATGCCGCGATCCTTGGGCTCTTCCCAGGTGACGTTCTTGCCACCAATGAATATCTGGCCGTCGGAGACGTCGAGCAGGCCGGCAATGCAGTTGAGCAAGGTCGACTTGCCGCAGCCCGAGGGCCCGAGCAGGACGATGAATTCGCCCTGCGCGATATCGAGATCGAGGTGCTCGAGCACCTTCACATTGCCGAAGTTGAGCGACAGATCCCGGATGGAAACACTGTGTTGCGTCATCTGCTTAACCCTTCACCGCACCGGCGGCGATGCCGCGGACGAACCATTTACCCGAGATGAAATAGACAGCCAGCGGCACGGCAGCGGTCAGGATAGTCGCCGCCATGTGCACGTTGTATTCGCGCACGCCGGTTGTCGTGTTGACGATGTTGTTGAGCTGCACAGTCATCGGCATGTTTTCGCGACCGGCAAAGACGGTGCCGAACAGGAAGTCGTTCCAGATGCCCGTCACCTGCAGGATGACCGCCACGATGGTGATCGGCACCGCCATGGGGATCATGATCTGGAAGAATATCTGCCAGAATCCTGCCCCGTCGACGCGTGCGGCCTTGAACAGCTCCGGCGGCAGGGCCGCGAAGAAGTTGCGGAACAGCAGCGTCAGAATGGGCATGCCGAAAATGGTGTGGATGACGATGATGCCAGGGAACGTGCCGAAAATACCTAGTTCACGGAAGGCAACGATCAGCGGGTAGATCACCACCTGGTACGGGACGAACGCGCCGAACACCAGCAGTCCGAACAGGACGTTGGCACCCTTGTACTTCCAGAACGACAGCGCATAGCCGTTGAGGCAGGCGATGATGATCGAGACTGTTGTGCCGACCAAAGTGATCTTGACCGAGTTCAGGAAGCCGGGCTTCAGACCATTGCAGTCGCGGCCCGTACAGGCGGTGTCCCAGGCCTTGAGCCAAGGCTCGAAAGTGATCTGCTGCGGCCACTGGAAGATGTGGCGCAACTGGATTTCCGGCATGGCCTTGAGCGAGGTCACAACCATGACCCACAGGGGCATGAGGAAGAACAGCGCGGCAAGCACCAGGAAGACATAGATGCCGACGCGGCTGAAGGTGAGCGATTTTGGCTTGGCACCGCGGGGACCGGCTTCGATACGCGAAGCGGCGGGAGCGGCCATGGTTTCAGTGCTCATTATGCGCTCTCCTTGACCCGGTTGGCACGCCACTGCACGAACACTTGCAGGCCAAGCAGCAGGATGACGGGCAGCAGCATCATGGTCGCGGCGGCCATGCCGAGGCCCACATTGGAGCGGTCGGTGATGTGCTGGATGACGAAGATGGCGGGCATCTGCGTGGCAATGCCGGGACCGCCCTGGGTCATGGCGACGATCAAGTCATAGACACGGACGACGCCAACGCATTGCAGGATGAAGGCCGTCAGCAGAGCCCCCTTCATCATTGGCAGCACGATGAACAGATAGGTGCGCCAGGTCGGGATGCCGTCGATCTTCGCGGCCTTCCAGATTTCGGCATCAACGCCGCGCAGACCCGCCAGCATGATGGCCATGGTGACACCGACGCCGTTCCAGATGCCGGCAACCACAAGGCCATAGATGGCCGTATCGGCGCTGACCAGCGGGGCGAAGGCGAAATCGGTGAAGCCGAGGCCGCGAACCGTGGCCTGAATGCCGTAGTTGGGATCGAGGATCCAGCGCCAGACCAGGCCGGTAATGACCAGCGACATGGCGAACGGATACAGGAAAATCGAGCGAAACCAGTCTTCTGCCTTGATCCGCTGATCCATGAACACAGCGAGCAGATAGCCCGCGATCATGTTGGCGGCGATCGACAGCAGGCCAAAGAACCAGATGTTATTGACCGAGATCAGCCAGCGACCGGTCGACCAAAGACGCGCGTATTGTTCGCCACCAACGAAATTCTCAGCGCCAAAGGCCGGGAAAATGCGGGAATTGGTGAAGGACAGCACGAACGAATAGATGATGCAGATGAAGAAGACACCGACTGCGGTCACGATCAGCGGCGCCGTGCCGATGATGGACATCAGTGTCGTAAGGCGGAACGGCTTCCGCCCGGAAGAGCCGGCAGCCGGTCTCCCGGCAACTCCGTCTTCCTTGGCCGTAGCAAGCTGAGCCATGACGATTTCCCTTGTGGGTCGTGTGTTTAAGGGCGGTCCGAACTCAGGCGCGACCAGCAAGCCCCAATGGCAAACCGGGTGGCCCCTTGCAGGGTCACCCGGTTCGTCAGTTCTCGATTATTCAGCCGACGCGATGATGTCGACAAAACGCTGCTGGATTTCCTCGGCCGTCAGGTCGGGGTTAGCCCAGGCTTCAGCCCAAAGGTCGTCCATCTGGCCGATGGAGTCCTGGGTCAGGTAGATGCCTGCGCCCTGGATCACGCGGTTCGGGTCCTTCAGGATGTCGAGGCCGACCTTCATGCAATCGTCGGCGAGGGACATGTCAACGTCGTCACGCACGGGGAGCGAGCCCTTGGCGTTGTTGAACAGGGCCTGGACCGATGGATTGACCATCATCGAGGCCATCTTCAGCTGAGCCGCTTCCACAGCAGCATCTTCCTGCTTGGGGAAGAGGAAGATGTCGCCGCCGGTATCGAGGTAGGCTTCTTCAGCCGGGCCAGCGATACAAGCATAGTCGACGCCGGGGACTTCGCCAGCGACGGCGAATTCACCACGAGCCCAGTCACCCATGATCTGGAGCGCGGCCTGATCCTGGATAACCAGGTTGGTCGTGTCGTTCCACGTACGGTTGGCCGAACCTTCGTCGGTCAGGGTCTTGAGCGACTTGAAGATGTTAATAGCGCTCAGAACTTCCGGGCCACCAGCGACTTCAAGGTTACGGTCCTTGTAGATGGCCTCGTGGCCGGTCTTGCCGAGCTGCGAGAGCATCACGACGCCCATGGCGCCACCGATCTGCCAGGCTTCACCACCGATTGCGAACGGGATGATGCCAGCTTCCTGGAGCTTCGGAGCCGAAGCGATGAACTCGGTGAGGTTCTTCGGCAGCGGAACGCCAGCCTTTTCGAAGGCGGGAACCGAAGCCCAGGCCCACTGCCACGAGTGGATGTTCACCGGGACGCAGTAGATGGCGCCTTCGAACTCGCACACGTCCAGAATAGCGGCCGGACGGATAAAATCGCGCCAGCCTTCTTCGGTCGCCAGCGGGGTCAGGTCGAGCAGCAGGCCGGCTTCGGCGAGTTCTTCGAACTGACGGCTGATGTTGAACTGAGCGGCGCCCGGAGGATCGCCACCGAGGGTACGCTGAAGCGTAGCCGAACGGGCGTTTTCACCACCGGCAATGGCGGTATCGACCCACTTGTCTTCGCCCAGAGCGTCGAACTCGCGAGCAAAAACGGACACGGCAGCCTGTTCGCCACCCGACGTCCACCAGTGGATAACTTCGACATCCGCTGCATTAACAGCGGTGGAGCCGAGCAAAGCAGTTGCCATAGCGGCGACCACTGCAAACTTCTTCATAGGTTGTCCTCCCAACGATCACTTGGAGCGATATCGCTCCCGCGAAGTGCCAGCCGCAAGGTTGCCTTCTTGTGAGGCATCCCGAGCTGGCCGCATGTAATCGATTGCATTTCAGGCATCCCGAAATCGTTGCAATCGATTGCATTACTTTCGTACATGCCTTGCGGACCTGTCAATACAGATTTACACAGAATGCATAACTGACAGCGAGAGGGGGCGCTGGCAGGCATGAATTTGGTAAAAAAAGCGCCGACAATTCAAGACGTTGCGCGCTTTTCAGGTGTATCGACGGCAACCGTGAGCCGCGCCCTTTCGAGCCCCGAACGGGTCAGCGAGAGCACCCGCTTGCGCATTGACGAGGCGGTACGGGTTACCGGCTACACGCCCAACCAATCGGCGCGGTCCTTGCGCCAAAAAACGGCTCGCACGATCCTCGTGGCCCTACCCGATATCGGCAATCCGTTTTTCTCGGCCATCCTCGATTCCATCGAGCGCGAGGCCAGCATGCGCGGCTACGGCGTGCTGGTGGCCAATCGCTTTTCCGCCGAGGATTCGGGCCGTCGGATGCGCGATTACTTCCTCTCCAACCGCGTCGACGGCCTGTTGCTTTTTGATGGCGCGGTGGACCTGGCGCAACTGATGCTGCTGACCGGCGATCCGACGCCCGTACCGCTGGTGGTGGTCTGCGAACAGATCGCCGCCGCGCCGTTTCACACGGTGCGTACCGACAACTGCTACGCGGCTGAGTGCGCGACCCGCTACCTGATCGAGCTGGGTCACCTTCGAATCGGACACATAAGGGGCCCGGTCAACAATGTGCTGACCGGGGAAAGGGAGGCCGGCTTTCGCAAAGCCATGGGGGATGCAGCCCTGACTGTACGGGAGGACTGGCTGTTCTGGGGCTCGTTCGACATGGATGCCGGCTACGCAGCGGGACTTCGATTCGCCGCGCTGAAAGACCGGCCCACGGCGGTGTTTGCGGCCAATGACGAAAGTGCCATCGGATTTCTCTCCGCGCTCCATCGTCATGGCATCACCTGCCCGGGCGATGTTTCGCTGGTCGGCTTCGACGATCTTGAGATTGCTGCACACACCCAGCCGCCGCTGACCACGATGCGCCAGCCACGCGAGGCGCTGGGCCGTATCGCGGCCGGAGCACTGATCGACGTCATCGAAGGCCAGCGCAAAAGCCGCCTGCCAATGAACATGGTGCTCAGCTCCGAGCTGATCATCCGCGACAGCACGGCCCGCGCCCCTGCCCTGTTCGAGGCTGCGCTGATGCTTCCACATGCATAGTGGGAAATGCCGTTTCCTTTGGGCAAAAATGCGCTAAATGGGCGCATCCGGTCCCGTAGCTCAGCTGGATAGAGCAGCAGCCTTCTAAGCTGTTGGTCGGGGGTTCGAGTCCCTCCGGGATCGCCATCATTTGCTATTTTGGCGGCTTTGGATCGGTCGGCTGCTACTGTTTCGATCCGTCCGGCTTTCTGCCAAACGCGTCGATATTGTCGTCCTTCTGTTCCTCCGGATCGGTTTCGAGCGGCGCGGGCTTCGGGGGCTTGTTGGCCATCGTATGATGACCTTCTGCGTCACGGGTGATCATGCTCGGTCTCCTGGTCGTCCGACAGGGACAAGGCAGCGAGATGCCGATTGGTTCAATTGTCGAGGCGCGATGCTACAGTCGAAGTGCTATCGTCTGCCCTTCTGATCCCAGCCGACGACGACGCCATCGTCGAGCTTGACGCGGTCACGGAAGGCGTTCTTGCCTGTGCGTCCGTATTTGTAGACGTGGGCAACCTTGGTCTTGAGCACGCGCTCGTCGATCTCGGCGGGGCGGCCCCAGGCTTCGATCAGCTGTTCGCTGGTCATGCCCTCCCAGATGCGCTTGTGCATGATCATGTCGACGGCGTTTTCGTCGTTGTACTTGGCCAAGAGCGACAAGCGCCGCGCCGCATTCATCCCGATCACCAGGGCGGCGACCAGAACCAAAGCGAGACCGATGACGATTGCGATTTCCATACGGCCTCCAGCGGAGCGACGAGATCAATTCCGGCGTCGCCTGTCTAGAAGTCGAAGCCCATCTGCGACGCCGCCGGCTTCTGCCGGGTCGCGGCGACGACAGGTTGTTCAAGCACAGGGATCGGCGCGGGCTTGGGCTCGGGCTGCTTTTTTGGGGTCAAGGCGGCAGACTTGGCCGGCGGCTTTGCCTTTGGTAATGGGACAGACGCCAGGCCGACCAGCCAATCCCGGACCGGCTTCAACCTCTTGGTATGCAGCTCGTAGCGGTTTTCGCGACCTGACTTCTTCTCGCTGATCAGCCGGGCCTGCTTCAGCACGCCCAGATGGCGCGAGATCGCCGGGCGGCTGATATCGAAGGCATCAGCGATCTGATGCACCGGCTGCGGTCCAGTCTGCAGGATTTCGATGATCCGGCAACGGGTTGGATCGGCCAGGGCAACAAGGATGGCAATGGGTGGCATGCAAAAATCCGGAACAAAGGCACTTTGGCTTAGGTAACGATAGGGTTACTCGTCAAGATGCCGCATTGTTCGTGCAACGGCTTGTTCACCAGATACGTTGTGGTGCGCTTTACGATGCGACCCGATCGTAAAGTGTGTGCAATAATCCGGTTACTTCCTTCGGCGAAGGTCGGGGCCAAAGGAGCAGTCCGACAGTGCAAAATGATCAGGCGACATATTCCTGGTGGAGCCGCGAACAGCGGCCCTACACCCTTGCCGAACTGATCGTGGACGGCGTGGTTCATGTGCTGGGGCTGGTCGTGGCCGTCGCCGCCGGATCGATTCTCCTTGCTTTTGCCATTCTCGAGACGGCCCCTGAGGCCGTGCCAGCGCTTGCAGTCTATGTTGGCTCGCTGATCGCCGTGCTAGGGGTGTCTCTCGCCTACAATCTCTGGCCGGTTTCGCCGGTCAAGATGCTGTTGGCACGCTTTGACCAGGCCGCCATTTTTCTTTTCATCGCAGGCACCTATACGCCGTTCCTAGCCGTTCTTGGCGGCTCGACAACGGGCATCCTGATGACGACTTTCGTCTGGGGCGCTTCGCTGATCGGTGTGGCGCTCAAGCTGATCGTGCCCGAGCGTTTCGGCCGACTGGCCATCGCGCTCTATCTGGCCATCGGCTGGAGCGGCATCCTGGTGTTCCAGTCGCTGGCCCAGTCCCTGCCCCCGACCACGATGTGGCTATTGGTAGCCGGCGGGGTGACCTATTCGATGGGCATCATCTTCCATCTTTGGGAGAAGCTGAAATTCCAAAACGCGCTGTGGCACGTATTCGTGGTGGTGGGTGCCAGCCTTCACCTTTGGGCCGTCATCGACTGCATGGTGATCCACCGTCTTAATTGACGACGGGCACCACCCGGTCATGTTCCATCGTGTCACCGGGCTTGAGGCCGATTTCGACTGAGCGGCCGCCTGGAATTTCCAGCACGAACTGGACCGGTACTTCCGACGGGATCGAGGTTGGATCCTGCGGGCGGGCGTTGACGTGGATGGTTTTCACCACGCCATCGGTGCCGACGAAGATCATGTCGAGCGGGATGAAGGTGTTGCGCATCCAGAAGGAGACTTCTCGCTCTTCCTTGAAATCGAACAGCATTCCGGCATCGTCGGCCAGTTCAGTTACAAACATCAGACCTTGGGCGCGGCTTTCGGGCGTATCGACCACGTCGACCTGGAAGGTGTAGTCGCCGGTGCTGGTGTGCAGGATCAAATCCTCGGCCAGGGCCGCTACCGGAGCCAGCATCACGGCAAAAGCGATAGCAACGCCCGCACAGCGAAGTGCCGGGGCGAGGCCTTGAGCAGACAGGATCATGGCAGATTTCCTAGTGGGAGGACGGCGCGTCGCCCCAACCATCGGGCCGGATTTCGGCGACCATAAGGCCCTTGGGGCCATTGCCGTAGCGGACCAGCACATATTGGCCCGGCCGCAGCTCTGTTATGCCGAAGCGGCGGAGGGTTTCCATATGCACGAAGATATCAGGCGTGCCCTCGCCGGCCGACAGGAAGCCGAAGCCGCGGATGCGGTTGAACCATTTCACTTCGAGCCGAACCATGCCGGATGTCGCCTCGACCACGACATGCGTACGTGGCGCGGGCATCTGCGCCGGATGCCGCGCAGTGGATTCATCCATGGAAACAATGCGGAAGGCCTGCAAGCCGCCGGGACGGTTGAGCGCCTCGACGACGATGCGGGCGCCCTCATAGGCGGTCTGGTAGCCATCGCGGCGCAGGCAGGTCACATGCAGCAGAACATCGGGCATGCCGTTGTCAGGCACGATGAAGCCGAAGCCCTTGCCAGCGTCGAACCACTTGATCGCTCCCGCGATTTCGATGGTGTCGAGGCCAGCGTCGCCAGTGCTGTGCATGCTATCGGCATGATCCGTCGCGCCTGCCTGACCTGGCAGGTTTGCGGGCTCTTCGCCATCGCCGCCGAACTTGGCCCCCATATTCCCCAAACCTTCGTACTCGCCCCACCGCCGCAGGGTACTCCACAATGGCAACACTGTGTCCGATTCAGCGGCGCTTGTTAAGCATCTCTTAGGAATTTCTCAAGGTTGCCCGAGGACGTCTAGCTTGGTAGGCCATTGGTCAACCGGCAATGCCAAGGAGAAACACCAATGCAGTATCTGCACACCATGGTTCGTGTGACCAATGTCGAGGACAGTTTGCGCTTTTATTGCAATGGGTTAGGTCTGGAAGAGACGCGGCGGATCGAGAATGAGAAGGGTCGTTTCACCCTGATTTTCCTGCGCGCGCCGGGCGATCAGGGTGGCGAGGTCGAACTGACCTATAACTGGGATCCGGAAGAATATACCGGCGGGCGCAATTTCGGCCACCTGGCGTATCGGACCAAGGATATCTACGCGCTGTGCCAGCACCTTAGCGATATGGGTGTGACCATCAACCGGCCGCCACGCGACGGTCACATGGCCTTCGTGCGCTCGCCGGACGGCATTTCGGTGGAGCTGATCCAGGACGGCACCCTGCCCCCGCAGGAACCCTGGCTGTCCATGCCGAATGCCGGAAAGTGGTAGCACCCCATTCGATGCAGGGCCGCACTTCGCGCGAATATGCGGACAGACTGCTACCCTGCCTGGCAACACATCGCTAACCGTACCGCTTAGGCTGCGGTTAGCGAAACCGATCGTATTTTAGCGACTTCAGAAACGGGTCATTGCCTGTTGCTCCAGAGCAACAGGTGGCCATCGGAAGCCGCCATGTACTCTACCCTTCGCACCCTCGCCGCCATCGCGATTTGCGCGCTGACCTTGGCAGCCTGCGTGCCTATGGCCATGTTTGCCAGTTCAAGCGGCGCCGGCTATTCCGGCAAACGCAACGATTGGGGCACGTTCGTATCGAGCAACGAGGTCAATGCGCTGTGCCTGGCGCCCAAGCTGCGGTTCCTGATCTGGGAATTTGAGGGCCACTTCGGGCGCAAGGTGGTGATGAACTCAGGCTATCGCGACGGCCAGCATAACTCGGCCGCCGGCGGAGCGGATAACTCCTATCATACCAAGTGCATGGCGGCCGATTTCTACATCCCCGGCGTCGACAAAAGTGCGCTCATAGCCTTTGCGATGCGCACCAGCAGCGTCGGTGGGCTGGGCTGCTATCCGGGTCGGCAATTCATCCATGTGGATGTTCGCGACCGGCCGCGCGGCTACAACCGGCCGGTGACATTCTCGGGCTGCTAAAAATTTCGGGATGAATGCGCATAATGGGTTGCGCATCGGAAATCACCCAACTATACGACCACCAGCGCTTAGGCGCCCTTCGTCTATCGGTTAGGACGGCACCCTTTCACGGTGCAGAGAGGGGTTCGACTCCCCTAGGGCGTACCATTCCTTCTTCGTTGGGAATGACATAGACTAAGCCAAATGTTCCTAGGTCCGCGGCCATCGTCTATCGGTTAGGACGGCACCCTCTCACGGTGCAGAGCGGGGTTCGATTCCCCGTGGCCGTACCAGGAACCTCTCCCCCACGATCGGAAGCGCCGTCACCAGATTTTAACCGTGACCGTTGCACCTTGCCGCCTATGACGAGGCGGGAGGACAGACGTGCCAGCACTCAGCGAATATGCACAGCGCAAGAAGATAGAGCATTTTCTGGCGCCCATCCCCAAGGACGCCCGCATTCTCGAGATTGGCTGCGGCTCGCGTTGGGTCGGCGACTATCTGCGCGCCAGTGGCTGGCAACACTATATCGGCGCCGATCTGGTGCCGCCGGCCGACATCGTCGGCGATATCAAGGAATGGCGCTCGCTCGGTCTTGAGTCGGCCTCGTTCGACGTGGTGATCGCCTTCGAGGTGATCGAGCATGTCGACCTGGTGCGCGAAGCCTATGACCTGCTCAAGCCCGGCGGGCAGATTCTGCTGACCTCACCCGTGCCGCATATGGATTGGGCGATGAAGCTGCTGGAGTGGCTGGGCCTCAACCAGCGCAGGACCAGTCCACATTCCAATCTGGTCTATTTCGAGCGCATCCCACTGTTCGAGCAGGTCTCGCTGCGGCGCAAGGCGGCTTTGTCGCAATGGGGCATCCTGCGCAAGCCAATGGCGGCCTGACGGCTGCGCTGTACTCTTCAGTCCGTGCCCGCCCGGGTTGTGACGCTGACCAGATGGTGCCGGCCGATTGGCACGATCATCGGGGTGTCGGAGATGGGGTCGATGACCACGCGCGAGGCCATGCCGAAGACATTGGCGACCACGGCTTCGGTCATCACGTCCGACGGGCGACCCTCGGCGACGAGCTTGCCTGATTTCATCGCGATGATGTGGTCGGCATAGCGGCAGGCCAGGTTGAGATCGTGCAGCACGACCACGACGGTGCGACCGTTGTGCTTGACCAGGTCGGTCAGCAGATCGAGCACTTCCACCTGGTGATTGATGTCGAGGAAGGTGGTCGGCTCGTCGAGTAGCAACACATCGGTCTGCTGGGCCAGGGCCATGGCGATCCAGACGCGCTGGCGCTGGCCGCCGGAGAGCTCGTCCACGGGGCGATCGGCAATATCGAGCGTGTCGGTGGCCGTCAGGGCTTCGGCGACGGCCGCATCATCCTCCGGAGTCCAGCGACGGAACCAGCCTTGATGGGGGTAGCGACCCCGTCCAACGAGATCGGCGACGACGATGGCATCTGGCGCGATCGGCGATTGCGGCAGGACGCCGAGGATGGTGGCGACCTCCCTGGTCGACATCTGGTGGATGGGCTTGCCATCGAGATAGACGGCGCCGCGGGTGGGCGCGAGCAAGCGGGCCAGGCCGCGCAGCACGGTGGACTTGCCGCAGGCATTGGCGCCGACGATGACGGTGAGCTTGCCTGACGGAATGGTGAGGTTGAGATCATTGACGATCTGGCGGTCGCCATAGCCCAGATCCATGCCGGCGGCGAGCAGCTGGTGGTTCACGGTCAATTGGACACTCCTAGTTCACCCGCCCTGCCCGGTTCGATACCACGAGCAGCCAAAGCAGGAATAGCGCACCGAAGAGGCCGGTGACGACGCCGACGGGGAGCTGGATGGTTGGCAAGGCGTGCTGCGCCACGAGGTCGGAGCCCAGCATGACCAGTGCCCCGACAAGGGCGGCCTGGACGAAGCCCTTGCCGCTGCCGGCGAGTAGGCTGCGGGAGATGGGACCGGCGACGAAGGCCACAAAGGTTACCGGACCGACCGCGGCAGTGGCGAAGGCGGCGTAGCCGACGGCGGCGAGGATCAGGCCGAGGCGAACGACCTCGACGCGGGCGCCGAGCGCGGTGGCGGTGTCGTCGCCCAGCTGCAGGGCGTCAAGGGCGCGGACGGCGATGATGGTGATAGGCAGGAGCACGGCCATGGCGATGGCCAGGGGCACGATCTTGTCGGTATTGGCGGCATTGAGGCTGCCGATGAGCCAGCCGAGGGCCTGCTGGGCCTCGACGAGGCGGGCGCGGGTGAACAGATAGGACATGACGGCGCCCATCATGGCGGCCATGCCGATGCCGATGAGCACCACGCGATAGGCGGTGACACCGCCGCGCCAGGCGAAGCCGTAGATGGCGAAGGCCGTGAGCACGGCGCCGACCAGCGCGCCCAGGGAGACGGCGAAACCGGACAGGCCAAGGGTGATGATGCAGAACACGGCGGCGGCGCTGGCGCCGTGGGAAATACCGATAATGTCGGGGCTGGCCAAGGGGTTACGCAGGATCGTTTGGAAAATGATTCCGGACAGAGCGAAGGCAATGCCTGACAGCACCGCCAGCGTGGTGCGTGGCAGGCGGACATTGAGCACGATGAAGTCGATGCCCTTGTTGACCTCGCCGGTGATGGGCGAGAGCAGCGAGCGGACCACGTCGGCGGGGGCGACGGGGAAATCGCCCAGATAGAGCGAGACTGCGATGGTCAGCAGCAGTAGGGCGGCCAGGATGGCGGTGACGGCGTAGCGCCGGGCAGCGAGACGGCCCCTGATGGCATGAACTGTGGCGGCGGCATCGAGCGCGGTCATCACAGGCTCGCCAGTTTGCGGCGGCGGACCAGCGCAATGAAGAACGGCGCGCCAATGAAGGCGGTGACAATGCCGACCTGAACCTCGCCCGGTAGCGCGATGACGCGGCCGATCACGTCGGCGCCCAGCAGCAGCATGGGGGCGAGCAGCATCGAATAGGGCAATATCCAGCGATAGTTGGGGCCGGTGATGGCGCGGGCAACATGCGGCACGGTGAGGCCGACAAAGGCGATCGGCCCCGCAGCCGCGGTGGAGGCGCCGGCCAGGATCACGGCGGCGAGCCCGGCAATGGCGCGCGAGCGGCCGACACTCTGACCCAGAGAACGGGCGACATCCTCGCCCATGGAGAGACCATCGAGCAGGCGGCCGGTCATGAGTGCCAGAACGACGCCAATAGCGAGGAACGGTGCGACCTGGATGAAGATGTCCATGCTGCGCCCGGCGAGCGAACCGACCTGCCAGAAGCGGACCTCGTCGAGAGTGCGCGGGCTGGTGAGGAGGATGGCGTTGATGACCGATTGCAGGGCGGCGGTGACTGCAGCGCCGGCCAAAGCCAGCTTGATTGGGGTCGCGCCCTCGCGGCCAAGCGAGGCGACCGAATAGACCACAAGCATGGCCACGCCAGCGCCGACAAAGGCCAGCCAGACATAAAGGCTGAGTTGGGTGATGCCCAGAACGGCTATTCCCAGAACGACGAAGAGGGCCGCGCCGGCATGAATGCCCAGGATGGCGGGATCGGCGAGCGGGTTGCGGGTGGCGCCCTGCAGCACGGCGCCGGATAGGCCCAGCGCGGCGCCGACAGTGAGGCCGATGACGGTGCGCGGCAGCCGCAAATCCCAGATGATGCGGTGATCGGTTGAACTGGCGTCGTAGGCGGTCAGCGCGGCCCAGACGGTGTCGAGCGTGATGGGTCGTGCCCCGACCGTGATAGAGAGGAAGGCCACCGCCAGCAAGGCCGCGACAAGGCACAGAAGGCCGAGCGTGAGCACGGCCTCCTTGCTGTGGCGGACGGTTGGCTGGCCAGTGGGCACGACTATTCCGTGAGGTTCTCGTCGGCGGCGTTGATGGCTGACGTGAGCTTGTCGAGTTCGCTGGCATAGGCGGCGTAGTTGCGGAGCCAGAAGGCGGGCCAGTCGGTGACGGCGCCGGCGGCGGCGGCCTTCATCAGGGTCCAGGTGGGCTGGGCCTTGGCGGTCTCGATGGTGGTGGCCGAGCGGTTGTCGACGAGGATCAGGTCGGGTTGGTATTTGTCGGCATTTTCCCAGGAGAGGGTTTCCCAGTAGCCGCGGTCGTCAGCGACTTCCGGGTCGATGAGCTCGAGGCCCCAGTTGTGGAAATCGACCAATTCGGCCGAACCGGCGGTAGCGGCCACGTAGAGCGCGTCGGTGCCGGCCCAGACGGCCAGCGCGGTCAGGTTCGGCTTGGCGGCGACGGCGGCCTTGAAGGCCTCCAACGAGGCTTCGAAGGTGGTCTTGGCCGAGGCGATTTCTGGCTTGCTCAGGTCGGCGCCGAGGCTTTCGGCCAGGGTCTCGTAGTCCTCGATCAGGGCAACGATCGAATCGCCCTGGGTCGGGCCGGTGAACGGCGCGAGCTGGGTGAGGGCGGTGTAGACCTTCTCGCCACCGCTCCAAGCCTTGTCGAGCGGCCAGTATTCGCCGATCACCAGATCAGGCTGCAGGGCGGCGGCCTTCTCGATGTCGACCTCCTCCCAGGCCTGACCGATGATCTCGATGCCTGTAAGGTCGAGGCCCTGCAGCGGCTTGGCTTCGGCGACCGGGCTGTCGGCAAAGATGGCGATCGGACGAATGCCGAGCGGGATCAGCCCGGCCGCGGCGTCCTGGCTGGCGATGATGCGGGTGGGAACGGCGTCGAGTGTTACGGTATTGCCCGTACTGTCGGTGTAGCTCCAGGGTTCGGCGGCAGCCAGGGAGGGCGCCAGAGCCAGCGCGGCAATTGTGAGGGACAGCAGGGTTTTAAAGGTCACGGCAAGCTCCCGGGAATGCGGTATTGAGCCGGTAACTAGCGGTCTAAATATGAGCGGTCAAGTCATGTTAGTATCCGGCACGAAACTGAAACCGGCCCTGGCTCGTAGTCACTAGTGACAACAAGGAAAACAGTATGCAGCAGGGCATTGCGTGGATTATCGGCGGCGGCTCCGGAATCGGGGCCGCGGTGGCCCAATTGCTGGCGGAACGCGGCTGGACCGTCGCGATTTCCGGCCGACGGGCAGACAAGCTGGATGCCGTGGCCAAGGCGCATAGCGCAATACGTCCCTACACTCTCGACGTGACCGATGCGGCTGCGATCGGAGAGACAGTCAAGGCGATTGCCGGCGACCTGGGACGGATCGACCTCTTCATCTTCGGCGCGGCAGCCTGGCAGCCGATGGATGTGGGCGACTACGCGTTCGAGAAGTTCGCCAAGATCGTCGACACCAACTACCTGGGCGTCATCCGCATCGCCAATCCGGTGCTGGCGCAGATGGACAAGCAGGGCGGCGGGCATTTCGCCGTGATTGCCTCGGTGGCGGGTTATTTCGGATTGCCGCGATCGGCGGCCTATTCATCGACCAAGGCGGGACTGATCAACCTGCTTGAGACAATGCGGACAGAGCTGGCGCCGCGCAACATCAAGGTGCGGATGATCGCCCCGGGCTTCGTCAAATCCGAGCTGACCGACAAGAACGACTTCCCCATGCCGTTCCTGATGGAGACGGACGACGCGGCCAAGCGGATCGTCGATGGGCTGACGCGGTCCGACCGCTTCGAGATCGCCTTCCCCAAGCGGATGGTGTGGCTGATGAAGACGGTGCGCTGGCTGCCCTATCCGGTGTTCTTCTGGCTGACGGGGAAGATGCTGCCGAAGTAGTAAGCGAGATGTCGTCCTCTCCCGTTCACGGGAGAGGGGGACCACGCGAAGCGTGGTGGAGAGGGCGGCCACGCCCACAATGCACGGTTGCATCCAGCCTGCGGCACCCCCCTCCACCGCCCTATGGGCGGTCCCCCTCCCCCGCAAGCGGGGGAGAGTAAGGCGTCGCTCATGCCGGCTTGCGGTACTGGTAGATCCCGACGTCGATCGAGCCTTCCGTGAAGCCTGCCTCGCAATAGCTGAGGTAGTAGACCCACTTGCGCTTGAAATATTCGTCGTAGCCGAGAGGGGCGATCATCGGCCAGCGTTCGAGGAAGCGCTCGCGCCAGAGTTTTAGGGTCTTGGCGTAGCTCAGGCGGAACGTGTCGACGTTCTCGAGCACGAGGCCATACTTGTCGCCGAATTCATTCATCACCGTCTTGGTCAGCAGCATTCCGCCCGGGAAGATGTAACGCTGGATGAAGTCGGGGCCGCTGCGATAGCCGTCGAAATCGGCTTCGTTGATGGTGATGGCCTGGATGGCAGCGGTACCGCCGGGTTTCAGGCGGTCATGGATGGTCTGGAAATAGCTGGGCCAATTGTCTTCGCCCACGGCCTCGATCATCTCGATCGAGCCGATATGGTCGAACTGGCCCTGGGTGTGGCGATAGTCCTCGAAGACCAGCGTCGCGAACGTGTCCAGATCCTGCTTGGCAAGGCGCTCCTGGCCGTATTTGAGCTGCTCGGCGGACAGGGTGATGCCGCGCAGGTTGGCCTTGTAGTCGCGCGCGACGGTTTCGGCGAAACCGCCCCAGCCGCAGCCGATTTCGAGCACGGACGAGCCTTCGGTCACGCCGGCCATGTCGGCGACGCGGCGATATTTGGCCAGTTGCGCCTCTTCGAGGCTCTGGTCGCCGGAGGTGAAGACGGCCGAGGAATAGGTCATGGAGGGGTCGAGCCACTGACCGTAGAAGTCGTTGCCGAGGTCGTAATGCTCAGCAATGTTCTTCTTGGACCCTTCGAGCGTATTGCGCCGCGACAGGTGGTAGTGGAGATCGCCTGCGGCCCGGCGGAAGAAACCGGGATTGGCTTGCTCGAACATGTCGCGATTCTGCAGGAAGAAGCGGAACAGCGCTGTCAGGTCATCGCACTCGATATCGCCGTTCATATAGGACGAGGCGAAGCCGACCGTGCCGCGTTGCATGGCCTCGGAAACAACCCTGAGATTGTTGAGACGCAGAACCGCGTGCTCGCCGGTCGAAGGGCTGCCGACGGTGCGGGTGCGGCCGTTGGGGAAAATAACCGTCAGCGCACCGTGGCGCGGCTTGCCGAGAAGGGACACGCCAACGCGCTCCACGAACCATGAGGCAAGGCGGGTCCACGGCGTAGCGCCGGTGCTTGAAGTGTCTACTGCTGTCTTAGTCATCGGGCCGCAGAATCCATCGCTAGGCTCGGCGTCGGCTCTTGAGCTGTCGCCTCAGTTTAAGCGTCGGCGGCACACCCTTGAGCCACAAAAGCAGAGCTTCCCAGTGTATGCCCGCTACCACTTTAGCGGTCATAAATGGATATGCAAGCAGCAGTTTCAAGAGCGTAGCGTCGGTGAGCGGGCGGTGTTCGCCCTCGAAATAGGCTGTCAGCAGACCGCCCTCGCCGGTGGAAAGGGTGATGCCGAGAAACACCTCTTCGGCCGGCGGGCGGATGGAAAAACGGTAGTTGCCTTCGAGCGTGTTGAATGGCGAAACGAAGAACGCCTTTTTGGCCTCATGGTGGATGTCAGCACCCTCGGCGGTCACCGCGGCCTGGTAAAAATGATGCTCGCCGAATGTGTTGCTGACCTCGTAGGCGAGGAACACGGTTTCACCAGCCGCGTCCTCGCAGAAGTAAGCCGTAATCGGGTTGAAAGCGAAGCCCAGCAGTCGCGGATAGGCCAGCATGCGGATGCGTGCGATCTCAGGGGCGCCAGCTGCGGCGGCCTTGCGCCGGATGAAGGCGGCAATGCTACTGCCATCGCGGGGCCCGAAATCGCCCGTCACCAGGGATACAAGGTTGAATCTATTCAAGGAGAATAGCCGCAATTTCTGATCCAGTGATTCAAGCTGGTCGAGATCGACCAGCATGGAGAATACCCGGTAGCGCAGGGAATGGCGCTTGGGTCGCGCCCGCTTGTGCACGACGTCGCCGACATAGATGGCGCCGAACTCGCTCATTCGGCAGCCCGGAGTTGCTGATCGCCCTCGGTCCAGTTATGCGCGATGCGTTCGCGCGGCTGGCTGACCTGCCAAGGACGCTGCAGCGATCCGATCCGCTCGGCGACTTCGAGCCCGGCCTGCAGACCATCCTCATGGAAACCATAGCCCATCCAGGCGCCGGCAAACCAGGTGTGCTGCGTGCCTTGCACCTGCCAGAGGTCGCGTTGCGCGGCGATGGCGCGGGCATCGAACAGCGGATGCTCGTAGTCGATCTCGAACTGCACGCTGCCGGGGGCAAAGTCGCGATGCGGGTTGAGCGTGACGAAAACGTTTGACTTGGTCTCCAGCGGCTGCAGCTTGTTCATCCAGTAGGTAAGGCTTAGTGCGTTCTCGTCCGTGGCACCGCGCAGGTAGTTCCACGACGACCACAGGTGCTTGCGGCGCGGCATGAAGCTGGCGTCGCTGTGCAGCACCGCGTGATTGGTGGTGAAGCGGAAGGCGCCAAGGATGTTGCGTTCGGCGTCGCTCGGATCGGCCAGCAGAGCCAGAGCCTCGTCGGCGTGACAGGCAAACACGACCTCGTCGAAATGGCGGCGCGAGCCATCGGTGAAGAATATCTCGGCACCCTGGGCATGTCGGACAACCGTGCCGATATCGGCATTGGTCACCGTCTCGAACCGGCGCTCGGCGGCAATGCGCGAGACATATTGCTGGCTGCCGCCGACCACCGTGCGCCAGACCGGACGGTTACCGACCTGCAGCAGCGAATGGTTGGCGAAGAATTCGATGAAGGTCCTAGCCGGGAAGTCCAGCATGCCGCGCGACGGGGTTGACCAGATGGCGGCGGAAATCGGCAGGATATGGTCTTCGATGAAGATGCGGGAATAGCCGAAACGGTCGAGGAAATCGGCGATGGAGAGCTCGTCGCTGCAGGTGGCGACCTGACGCTCGGCCTCGCGGAAAAAGCGCAGGATGTCGCCGACCAGCTGCCAATGCTCTGGGCGGATGATGTTGCGGCGCTGGCCGAAGAGGCCGTTGAGATGGCGGCCGGAATATTCGCGACGACCCTCGGCGATAGAGACGGCAAAACTCATGGACGACGGCGCCGTGGCGACGTTGAGGTGGTCGAAGAAGGCCGTCAGGTTCGGGTAATTCTGCTCGTTGTAGACGATGAAACCGGTATCGACCGGAACTTCGCCTTCCGGCACCCGTGCCATGATCGTATTGGAGTGACCGCCGAGCCGCGCATTCTTTTCGAACACGGTAACGTTCTGGCTCCGGGAGAGCAGCCAGGCCGCTGAAAGCCCTGATATGCCCGATCCGACAACGGCAATATTGGAGGCACTCATACTCGGATCGTTCTCCGTCCTGCAGTGGACTTGTTACGCACGCAGCAACGAAATGGATCGACGAAAGTTTCGCTAACTCTTGGGCTTAGCCAGATCGGTCAGGCGAAACTGCACCTGCTCGCGGCCCTGATAGTGATCGATGCCCAGACTTCCGGCAAAGTGGAATGCCGCATCGCTGTCGCGCAGCAGCGCATTGCCGATATCGGTGCCAGCAGCACGGAAGGCGATGGCCTTTAGCCGAGCGCCGTCTTCGGAGGTCAGGGCGAAACTGACGTGGCCGCCCTTGCCCACCACCTGGGCGAATTTTGCACGGTGAGCAGGGAACGCAAAGAGCGGCCCAGGATTGCCGGCGCCAAAGGGCCCTGCACGCTCCAGATCCTTGACGAGATCGACCGTCGCGCCCCGCGCGGTCAGCGCAGCATCGACTGGCAGGGCCGTGGCGGCGCGGGCTGCGGTGACGTCGACCGACAGCGCCTGCACCAGAAACGAACGGAACGGGCCAAGTTGCCCCGGCTTGATGGTGACGCCCGCCGCCATAGCATGGCCGCCGCCTTTGGCGATGAGTCCGGTTTCCACCGCCTCGATCACGGCACGACCGAGATCAACACCCGGAACCGAGCGGCCCGAACCCGTACCGGTGCCGTCGGGCTGCAACGCGATAGCAAAGGCTGGCCGGTCGAAACGCTCGCGCAGCCGCGCGGCGATGAGGCCGGCCACGCCCGGATGCCAATTGGCCGAGGCGAGTACCAGGACCGGCGGGCCCTCGCCGGAGCCGATCTCCATTTCGGCGACGGCCGCGGCCTCTTCGACCGCTTCGACTTCGATGCGCTGGCGCTCGATATTGAGTTCGTCGAGCCGTGCAGCAATGGCCAGAGCGTGGTGCTCGTCGTCGACCGTCAGCAATTCGGTGCCCATGGCGGCGTTGCCGATGCGGCCGCCGGCATTGATGCGGGGGCCGATAATGAAGCCCATGTGATAGGGGTTGAGCGGACCGCTGATGCGGCCGGCCAGCGCCAGAGCCGCGATGCCCTTGTTGTCGCCGCGACGCGCAACTTCGAGGCCACGCAGGACGAAGGCGCGGTTGAGGCCGGTGAGCGGGACCACGTCGCAGATGGTGGCGAGCGCCACCAGGTCGAGCAGTTTGAGCAGGTCCGGCAGGCCGGTATCGCCGCGATTGCGTAGGACGCGATTGACCGCGACGAGCACCATGAAGGTGACACCCGCAGCGCAGAGGTAGCCGAGGCCGGAAATGTCGTCCGGCCGGTTGGGATTGACCAGCGCATTGGCGTCGGGGAGCTCGTGATCGCTGAGGTGGTGGTCGATGACCAGCACATCGGCGCCCCTGGCCCGCGCATGAGCGATGGGGCCATCGCTGGTGGTGCCGCAATCGAGGGTGATGACGAGGCTGGCGCCGCTGTCGATCAGCTTGTCCATGGCCGCGATATTGGGGCCGTAGCCCTCGAAGATGCGGTCGGGAATGTGGACCTGCGGTTCGATGCCGAAGTGGCGCAGATAGCGGGCCATGAGGGCGCAGGAGCAGGCGCCATCGACGTCGTAGTCGCCGAACAGGGCAATGGCTTCGTTGTCGGTGACGGCCTTGGCGAGACGATCGGCCAGGGCGTCCATGGCTGTCAGCGTCGACGGATCAGGCATCAGGCCACGGATGGTGGGCTCGAGATATTGCGCGGCGTCATCGAGCGCGACACCACGGGCCGCAATGATGCGGGCGAGGATTTCGGAGATGCCCGTGCGCTGGGAGATGGCCGTGGCTATGCGTGTGGTGCTGGCGTCAAGCCGATCGGTCCAGGCGCGGCCGGATATGGAGCGGGTGACGTCGAGGAAGGGGCGCGGGGCATCCAGCATGGGGCAGAGGTAGGCGATTTGGGTTGTGGTGGGAAGGGAGGAACCACGCGGCACCTGCCTTTCCTCTCCCGTATACGGGAGAGGGGGACCGCTGGGAGGCGGTGGAGAGGGGAGCGGCTTGCGCCATGGCGGCCGAACAAGGCCAAGATTGGTGCATTTGGCACCCCCCTCCACCACGCTATGCGTGGTCCCCCTCCCCCGCAGGCGGGGGAGGATAAGAAGAGGCCCCGCTATCGCGCGTGCTGCGCCTTGATCCAGCGCACCGTCTGGCTCCAGCTGCGCATGACGATCGTGCTGGTCTGCACCGAATTCCTGCGCAGGCGGATACCCTCCAGCAGCGTGCCGTCGGTGACGCCGGTGGCGGCGACCAGCACGTCGCCGGAGGCCAGTTCGGTGACGTCGTAGATGCGGTTGGGGTCTTCGATGCCCATTTCCCGTGCGCGGTCGCGCTTGGGCGGGGTATCGAGGATCAGCTTGCCCTGCATCTGGCCGCCGATGCAGCGCAGGGCGGCGGCGGCCAGCACGCCTTCGGGGGCGCCTCCTGAACCGAGATAGATGTCGATGCCGGTATCCTCCGTGTTCACCGCGTGGATGACGCCAGCAATGTCACCGTCGCTGATCAGCTTCACCGCGACACCGGTAGTGCGGAGTTCCTCGATGAGGGCGGCGTGACGCGGGCGGTCGAGGACGATGGCGGTTATTTCGCTCAGCGGCACGCCCTTGGCCTTGGCCAGCGCCTTGACGTTGTCGGTGGCGGACCAATCGATGTGGACCGTGCCTGGCGCATATTCGGCGCCGATGGCGATCTTGTGCATATAAACGTTGCGGGCGACGTTGAGCAGGCCGCCGCGCTCGGCCATGGCCAGGACGACGATGGAATCGGGCTGGTTCTTGGCGCAGAGGGTCACGCCTTCGAGCGGATCGACGGCGATATCGACCTCGGGCCCCTCGCCTGCGCCGACGGCCTGGCCGATGAACAGGTCATCGCACTCGTTCGCTTCGCCCTCGCCGATGACGATGCGGCCGGAGATGGCGATGCGGTCGAGCTCGGCGCGCATGGCTTTGACGGCGGCCTCGTCGGCCGCCTGCTCATTGCCCTTGCCGCGCCATTCGGCGGCAGCGATGGCGGCGCGCTCGGTGACGCGCACCAGTTCGAGCGTCAGGCTACGGTGAAGGTTGGCGGGGCTCTTATCGCCCTCGACCTTGCTCAGCTTCATCTATTTCCCTCCCGGAGCTCCTTGCCCCGCGAGGGATTAGAGCGTTTCGATCCGGATCAACTGCGGTTCACCCACGATAAACCCGTCGGCAGCGATCTGCGCAAGCGATTCACGCACGGCTGATTCCAAAGTCTGTTGAGTGATCATCACCACGGTGCGCGTGGCCGACCCATCCGGCGCGATGGCTTTAGCGCTCAAATCCGACCGCTGGATGACGCTATCGATGGAAATGCCGCGTTCGCCCATGCGGGTGGTGATGGAGGCCAATGCCCCCGGCACGTCCTTGGCGTTGAGGCGGATGTAGTAACCGCCCTCGTGGGCACGCATCGGCGCCTCGCGATAGGGCAGCAATTCGTCGCTGGGCACGCCGAGCGGTGGCACGCGAGTGCCACGGGCGATGTCGAGGATATCGGACAGCACCGACGATGCAGTCGGTGGGCCGCCGGCCCCGGGGCCGGCCAGCAACAGCTCGTGCACGTGGTCGGTTTCGAGAGCGACGGCGTTCATCACGCCATCGACACCGGCAATGGCCGAGCCCTTGGGCACGAAGGTGGGGTGGACGCGCTGCTCGATGCCGTCATCGGTGCGCTGAGCGATGCCCAGCAGCTTGATCTTGTAGCCGAGGTCGGCGGCGACCTTGATGTCGTGCTGGGTGATGCGCGAAATGCCTTCGACGCGGATCTTGTCGGGCGCGATCTCGTAGCCGAAGCAGAGCGTGGCCAGGATCGACAGCTTGTGCGCGGTGTCGAAGCCTTCGACGTCGAAGGTGGGGTCGGCCTCGGCGTAGCCGAGGGCCTGCGCGTCCTTCAGGCAATCGGCGAAGGAAATATCCTCGTTGCCCATGCGGGTGAGGATATAGTTGCAGGTGCCGTTCATGATGCCGAAGACCTTGGCGATGCGGGCGGAGCCCAGGCCTTCGCGCAGAGTCTTGATAACGGGAATGCCGCCGGCAACGGCAGCCTCGAAGCCGAGCTGAGCACCCGATTCCTCGGCCATCTTGGCAAGATTGACGCCATGCTTGGCCAGGAGGGCCTTGTTTGCGGTGACAACGGGGCGGCCGATTTCGAGAGCCGCTTTCACCGCGGCAAAAGCCGGACCGTCTTCGCCACCGATGAGCTCGACGAAGAGGTCGATGCCGTCAGACTTGGCCAGAGCGACCGGATCGTCGAACCACTCGAGCCCGGAAATATCAATGCCGCGGTCGCGGGATCGCGAGCGCGCGGCAACGGCCGTCACGACGATCTGCCGGCCGAGTTTTTTCGTAAGCTCGGCGCCGTCCTTCTGCAGGATGCGCACCAGCGTGGCGCCAACATTGCCGAGCCCGGCCACGCCGATGCGCAGCGGCGCCTGGGCCTCGCCATCGCCGAAATCCTGCATCGCCTTAAGGATGCGGGTGCGGGTATCGGAGCGCGGCTCGCGGCCTTCGCGCAGGTCGAAAACGAACAGCGGATCGCCCGCGACGGTGCGGCCGAAGCGGGTCGGTGTCCACCCCCGGGCGGAGATGAAAGTTTCGACGGCTTGGCGGAAGGACTGGATATCACTCATGGGGGCGACATCTGCATAGGATTGTGCCTAGCCGTCAATAGGAGTTTGGTTCATCCACCATAGCCGAGACAAATCGCCCCTATCGCGACGACGATACCCGCGACGATGCGGGGCGCTGTGAGCTTCTCGCCGAGGAACAGCCAGCCGATGAGGATGGCGAAAACCACGCTGGTTTCGCGCAGGGCAGTGATGGGTCCGGCCGGTCCCATCGAGAAGGCGACGACCACCAGGCCATAGGCAAACAGCGCGACAATGCCGCCGCCGAGCGCCTTGTGGGTTTCCGTGGCGCGGAAGTTCACCACCAGCTTGCGGCGTGCCACCAGGAAAGCCAGCGGCAGCAGCGTGCCGTAGCCGATGAACACCCAGGCCGCGTAGGCGCCGGCATGCTCGGCCACGTGGACGCCGATCGAATCGACCGTGCCGTAGCTGGCCACGATCACGCCGGTGGTGAAGGCGAAGGCAAGCGAGGTCCACGACGCCCTGCCCCGTCCCAGCGCCAGACTCATGATGCCGACGGCGACCATGGTGACGCCAATGGCCTGCAATGGCGTCGGTGTGAGACCGGTGAGGAGGAAGGTGCCTAGGGTGACCAGCAGTGGCGCCGTGCCACGGACGATGGGGTAGACCTGCCCCAACTGCCCCTGCCGATAGGCGGCAACGAGGAAGAAGGTGTAGCCCACCTGTAGTGCCGACGAGAGGACGATGTAGGGCCAGGCGGCTGACGCGGGCAGCGGAAAGACAAAGGCGAAGGGGATGGCGATGATGGTGCCGGAAAAGCTCATCACCGTGACGGTCCAGAGCCTGTCGGCACCGCTGCGCAGGAAGGCGTTCCAGGTCGCATGCATGATGGCGGCAAACAGTGCCAGGCCGATAACCAGAGGGCTCATGACGACGCCAATCCGGCCAGCGCGGCAGGCCGGTTCAAGACAGATTTATGACAGCGCCCCATGCCCGCATTGAACACGACGTACCGAGTCCGTCAACGGTCGTTCCGGGTGAGGCCCGCCGCCATGGCGGACCTCACAAGATGATTCGCTTCTCAGGCTTAAGCCGCTAATCGATCAAGGCTTTTTGACATTGTGTGCTGCATCCGACAGCACCTTGAGGTAGGTCGGGAAGCCCCAGCGGAGCGACAGGACGGTGGGTGGCGAGACGGCGGCGACGTTCTCGGTGCCGACGAGAGCAGCAAGACCGCCGTTGACGATGGGCGGATAGGTCTGTGCCTGCGGTGTGGACAGCCATTCGTCGAGGGCGGACTGCTCTTCGTAGTAGGTGACGAAGATATCGCCGTGGAGCTGATCGAACAGTTCATAGCTTAGCGGGTAGTAGAACTGGCCATCGGCGGGGGCGAGCGCAGCCACGCTGGGGTCAAGTGTGAGGCCGAGATCGGTGAGGAACTTCATGCGGGCGTCGAGCGGCGCATAGACAGCCATCGAGCCATCGTAATCATTGGCGCTGGCGAAGGTGATGTCCGACAGCTCTGGATGGGCGGCAATCTCGGACGTCAGCCAAGCCGTGGTTTCAGTCACCAGCACCTCGGCTTCGTCGGCCTTGCCGAGGGCCTTACCCACAGTACGGGTCACGTCCTGCCAGGGCGTGGACCAGGCCTCGCCGGAATAGGCAATGGTCGGCGCGATGGCCGACATCAGCTTGTACTGCTCTTCGGTGATGCCGGAATAGGCGGCGATGATAAGGTCCGGCGCCAGCGCGGCGATCTGTTCAAACGGTGGCTGGTCGGTGTTCTCGAGCACGGTGGGCGTGGCGCCCGCTGCTGCCAGGGCATCCTCGACCCAAGGCTGGATGCCGTTGTCGCCGCCGCCATAGGCCTTGAACGGGATGCCCACCGGGATCACGCCAAGCGCGATGACGGCGTCTTCATTGCCCCAGCCCCAGGTGACAATGCGGGTGGGCTCGGCCTCGATGGTGGTGGTGCCCCAGGCGTGGTCGAGGGTGACCGGGAAGTCCTGGGCAAAGGCTGCGGTGGCAGCGAAGGCGAATGGGATGGCGAGGAGTAGACGCATGACGCACCTGTGGGATGGAGGTGGTTCTCCATACAAAAGGTGAGTTGTTATGTCATGTATTATTTGAGTGGGGCCGAGGACGTTAGGCATCCCCCTCATCCGGCGCGACGCGCCACCTTCTCCCGAAAAGGGGAGAAGGTATCGACTGCGGGCGTCGAGTAGTCGCCTTCTCCCTTTGCGGGAGAAGGTGCCCGAAGGGCGGATGAGGGGGATTGCGCAGGCGTTCGTCAGCCAACTAGTGGCACAACATTCCCTGCCCCAGGCTTGGAGCCAAGCAGCTTCTTCACATTCCTTGCGGCCTGGCGGATGCGCTGTTCGTTTTCGACGAAGGCAAGGCGGATATACTGGTCGCCATATTCGCCGAAGCCGACGCCCGGTGCGACGCCGACGCCGGTTTCCTGGATCAGGAGCTTGGCGAATTCGAGCGAACCGAGATGGGCGAACTGGGCCGGGATCGGGGCCCAGGCGAACATGGTTGCCTTCGGCACCGGAATATCCCAGCCGGAGCGCGCAAAGCTTTCGACCATGACGTCGCGGCGCGACTTGTAGATCTTGCGGACCTCGTCGATCACGTCGTCAGAGCCGTTCAGCGCTGAAGCCGCCGCGACCTGGATCGGGGTGAACGCGCCGTAGTCCAGATAGGACTTCACACGCGCCAGGGCCGCGATCAGGCGTTCGTTGCCGACGGCGAAGCCGACGCGCCAGCCAGGCATGGAATAGGTCTTGGACATCGAGGTGAATTCCACCGTGATGTCGATGGCGCCGGGCACCTGCAGCACCGACGGCGGCGGTTCGTTCTCGTCGAAGTAGATCTCGGAATAGGCGAGATCGCTGAGGATGAAGATGTCGTTGGCCTTACAATACTTGACCACCTCGGTGTAAAAATCGAGCGTGGCGGTATAGGCGGTCGGATTGGCCGGGTAGTTCAGCACCAGCGCGATCGGCTTGGGGATCGAGTGGCGCACGGCGCGATCGAGCGAGCGCAGAAAATCCTCATTCGGATCAGCGGGCATGGAGCGGACCACCCCGCCCGACATGATGAAACCGAAGGAATGGATCGGATAGGTCGGGTTGGGCACCAGCACCACGTCGCCGGGGGCGGTGATGGCCGACGCCATGTTGGCGAAACCTTCCTTGGAGCCCAGGGTCGCGACGACCTGGGTGTCGGGATTGAGCTTCACCCCGAAGCGGCGACCGTAATAGCTGGCCTGGGCCTTGCGCAGGCCAGGAATGCCGCGCGAGGTCGAATAGCGATGGGTGCGCGGGTTGTTGACCGTTTCCTGCAGCTTTTCGACGATGTGCTGGGGCGTCGGCATGTCCGGATTGCCCATGCCGAGGTCGATAACGTCGACACCCTCGGCGCGCGCCTTGGCCTTGAGCGGATCGATATGGGCAAAAACGTAAGGCGGAAGACGGCGGATTTTGTGGAAGTCTGCGCTCATGATTTCCTCGACGGTTCCCTCGGGAACCTGGACTGGCCGCGACGCGCCTGTAAGCGCTGCACCTCTATTTGAGGCCGGGATTATCGCGGAATTATGGTTGTGAACGGGTTAAACGGCCCCGGCATGGGGCGCTTTTCGTGATGTTCGGCTCTTCCCGGCCTCATCGAGGCCACTCGGGAAGAGCTAGCGGGCGTTTGCGCCTGCCGCCACGCAGGCGGCAGCGGCGGCCACTGCACCAATGGCGAGCGAGGCTCCAACCTTAGCAACAGTGTACAGAGACTGCATGTCCCTTGCCCTTCAGACCCGATTTTTGTAAGGAAATCAGCTATCGATAAGGCCGTACATAAATCCTCGTCAGGGTATTGTAAATGGTCCGAAGCGCGCCAACCTTCGGCTCCAGCGCGGCGTATGGTGAGGTTTAGACTTTGAAGCGCATTGCCCTCGTCACGATCGGCACGCAAGGCGACGTTCAACCCTATCTGGCATTGGCCATCGCGCTCAAGGAGCGGGGCTACTCTGTCGTCCTTGGCGCCTCCGAGGAATTCCAGGGCATGGTCGAGGGCTATGGCATCGAGTTCCACACGCTGGGACCATCGATCCAGTCCTTCCTGACCCAGCAGCGATTCGAAAATGCGATGAGCCAGTCCATGCTCATCAACGGGCCGTCCTTGCTCAAACAGGGCCAGCAGATCGTCGATACGGCAGCGCGCCACGCCTGGCATATGTGCCAGGGCGCCGACATGCTGATCCTGAACATGAATACCAGTTTTGGCATCGACATCGCCGAAGCGCTGCATATCCCCGCCATCATGGTGGCGCTGCAGCCGCTGAATTCGACCAGCGAATTCCCGCTCTGCATCTACTACGGCGCCGATTTTGGTCCGGCTTTCAACAAGCTGACCTATACGGCGATGACCGTGCAACAGATCTACTACAACCTGCCGCGCAACAAGCTGCGCCGCGAGTTGATGGGCCTGGATGCGCGCAAGAAGGGCGGCTTCTTCCGCAATACGGACGGGACGTCACTGACGACGCTCTACGCCTACTCACCGGTGGTCTCGCCGCGCCCGCGCGATTGGCCCAAGAGCGCGCTGGTCACCGGCTATTGGCAGCTCAAGGACCGGACCGACTGGCAGCCGTCAGCCGCGTTCCAGAAATTCCTCTCCGAGGGCGAGGCTCCGGTCTATATCGGCTTCGGCTCGATGCCGTTCGGGGCGGAGCGCAATACCAAGATCCTCAAGGAAGCCGTCGCCATGTGGGGCGGACGCGCCGTGGTGGCGCGCGGCTGGGGCGGCATCAATCCGGATGATCTGCCAGACTCGGTGTTCGCCATCGAGAAGGCGCCGCACGACAAGCTGTTCAAGTATGTCTCGGCCGTGGTGCACCATGGCGGCGCCGGCACGACGTCGGCAGGCCTGCATCTGGGGCGCCCGACATTCGTCGTACCGCAGACGGTGGACCAGCCCTATTGGGGCCGCCGCGTCTACGAGCTGGGCTGTGGACCCAAGCCGGTGCGGCTGCGCAAGCTGACCTCGGAGATCTTGGCCGGGGCGCTGGCGGACCTCTCGACAAACGAAGACTATCGCCGCAACGCCACCGATATTGCCGAGCAGCTGCATGCCGAGGACGGCGCGGAAAAGGCCATCAAGGTGATCGAGCGGGTGATGGCCAACTACGTGCCGCGCTTGCCCAAGGTCAAAAAGGTGCGCAAGGCCAAGCCGGCGCTGAAGCTGGTCGGTTGAGGCCATCTCACCTCTCCCACCGGGGGAGAGGTGAAGAACGGTAGCCTACTCTTCAGAGTGGCAGACGATTTCGAGATTATTGCCGTCGGGGTCGATGACAAACGCTGCATAATAGTTCGGCGTGTAGTCCCGCTTGCCCGGACCGCCATTGTCCGTGCCGCCATTGGCGAGAGCCGCCGCGTGGAACGCATCGACCACTGCGCGGTCGTTGGTCTTGAAGGCCAGGTGGATGTTCGAGCCGCCCTTGTCGTCCGCGCCGATCCAGAAATCGGGGTATTCGCGACCGAGGCCGGCTGTGCCGGGATATTCCATCATCACGGAATAGCCGAGGGGCGCCAGAGCGGCCTTGTAGAAGGTCAGCAAGGTGTCGAACTGGTTGGTGCGCAGGCCAAGGTGATCGAGCATCAGATGTCTCCGGTTGTGCTGGTAGGTTCTTCGCAGACCATGCTGACAAGGCGTGGCATGAGCGTGACGTCAGGTTCTACGGAACAAGGCCGTCGTCAATCCGGCAATGGTGGTGGGTCCATAGAGGGCAGCCACGAAACCCAGAACCAGCGCCCCTGCCCCGGCGTCGAGCCAGGCGAGGGCCAGCAGCCCCCCACCGGCGAGGCCGAAGGCCAGGCCCGTCACTCGATGCACCCAGCGCCAGGCACGCTCGGAACTGATCGGCCAGGGCATGCGCAGACCGGCATAGGTGTGGCGTTCGGCTTCGAACAGTACGACAGCCAGCACAAGCAGCGCGGCACCCAGCACAAATCCGGTCAGCCGGATGAAGTCGAGGTCGGAGCCGATGCCCGTCAGCAACAGCCCGAGTTGACAGGCGCCGACCACGAGCATGATCAACGTCAGGGCCGGATCGAGGATATGCTGGGACTTGGCGTATTGGTTCTTGGTCAGCAGGCGACCGATGACCAGGAATTTGACCAGCAGCATCACCTGCAGCAGTGGCGCCACGAACAGCGCGTCGCGCGGCCAGAGCCAGTCGGCGGCGCTGCCCGACCAGTGGGCGGCAAAGGCGTAATCGGCCGGAACGCGGAAGAAGGCCACGCCGGTTATCGCCACGGTCACGGCAAGCAGCAGCAGGTGGAAGCGGGTGATCAATATCTGCATGGCGCCGAGGATGTGGTGAGCCTTGGGCAAAAGAAAAGGGCCGGTTGCCCGGCCCTTTCCAAAATGCGAGTTCGAAACTTAGCGCTTCGAGAACTGGAAGGACTTGCGGGCCTTGGCCTTGCCGTACTTCTTGCGTTCGACGACGCGGCTGTCGCGGGTCAGGAAGCCACCCTTCTTGAGCACAGGGCGCAGGGCCGGCTCGAAAAAGTTCAGGGCCTTGGAGATGCCGTGACGAACGGCACCGGCCTGACCGGACAGACCACCACCGGCGACAGTGACGACGACGTCGTACTGGTCGGTGCGTTCGGTCGCGACGATCGGCTGCTTGACGATCAGCTGCAGAACCGGACGGGCGAAGTAGGTGGCGAATTCACGACCATTGACCGTGACGGTGCCCTTGCCTGGCTTGATCCAGACGCGAGCAACGGCGTTCTTGCGCTTGCCGGTGGCATAGGCGCGGCCCTGGGCGTCGAGCTTCTGCACGTGCACCGGAGCGGTGTTCACAGGAGCAACAGTCGAGGTGCCGAGATCTTCGAGAGAGTTGATGGTTTCGGCCATATTACTTCACCCGCGCATTCTTGGGATTCATCGCAGCAACGTCCAGCGTGGCTGGGTTCTGCGCTTCGTGGGGATGCTCAGCGCCGGCATAGACGCGGAGGTTCTTGAGCTGGGCACGGGTCAGCGGGCCGCCAGGCATCATGCGGCGGACGGCGTTCTCGAGCACGCGCTCGGGGAAACGGCCTTCCAGCAGCTCGCGGGCCGAACGGTCCTTGATGCCGCCGGGGAAGCCGGTGTGCCAGTAGAACTTGTGCTGGTCCAGCTTGCGGCCGGTCAGCTTCACCTTGTCGGCATTGATGACAACGATGTTGTCGCCCATGTCCATGTGCGGGGTGAAGGTAGGCTTATGCTTGCCGCGCAGACGCGAAGCGATGATCGAAGCGACACGACCAACAACGAGGCCATTGGCGTCGATGAGGATCCACTTCTTTTCGATCTCGCTCGGTTTTGCCGAGTAAGTGCTCATGCTTGAATTCCCTAGAAAATTGGGGCTTTGCAGCCTTCATCCAAGGAAGAAAGCGGCGTGTTCGGTCGGTCGTGTAGGGGGGAATCTACAGGTCGTCAAGGGGGTTGATTTTAGCACGTAAAATCAATGACTTACGATTGCGGTATTATGATACCGCAATCGTTCTACCGCCTGCGCGCCGCATGTCCGCGATATAGGCCATGGTCACCCCGGCGAGCATGAAGGCCAATGCCTGGTGCCCCACTGCCAGCGAAATCGGCACGGCGTGGAGCAGCGTCATGATGCCGAGCACGACCTGCAGCACGATGAGCAACGCCAGGCGCGGCAGCCAGCCGTGGACGCCCTTGAAGCCGCCCATCTTGCTCTGTTGCCAGAGCAGCACGGCGACATAGGCGGTGATGACATAGGCGATAGTGCGGTGGATGAACTGCACCGTCAGGTTGTTTTCGAACAGATTGCGCCAGAAGGGCTGCATGATGCCCATGCCATCGGGCACGAGAGTGCCATCCATCAGCGGCCAGGTGTTGTAGCCCATGCCGGCATCGAGCCCGGCGACGAAGGCCCCTGCCCCGATCTGCAGGACGATCAGCACCAGCAGGATGGCCGCCGACGCCCTGTTCTGGCCGGTAACGGGGCCCGCCACCCGGCCGGGCTCGAGGGAACGCGGGACATAGATCAGCGCGATGAACAGCAGCGATGCTGCCGTCAGATGCGCGGCCAGGCGATATTGCGACACCGAGGTCAATTCGGTGAGGCCGGAGGAAACCATCCACCAACCGAGGGCGCCCTGGAAGCCACCGAGCACGAACAGGCCGAACAGCGGCCAGGCCAGTTGCGCAGTGAAGCGCTTCTGCACGAGGAAGACCAGGAATGGCACGAGGAACAGCACGCCGAGGATGCGCCCCAGCAGGCGGTGCAGATATTCCCAGAAGAAGATGTATTTGAAGTCGTCCAGCGTCATCCAGGTGTTGTTGACCTGGTATTGCGGGATCTGCTGGTAGGCTTGGAACTCGGCCTGCCAGTCGGCATCGCTCAGCGGCGGGATCGTGCCCGATATGGGCTTCCAGCTGGTGATGGACAGGCCAGATTCTGTAAGGCGCGTGATACCGCCGACGACCACCATAAGCAGCACGAAAGCCGCCATGCCGTAGAGCCAGATGCGGACCGGGCGCAACCGGTCGCTGGCATAGCTGGTCTGGCTGAGTGCGGCATTGTGGACGGAGGTCACGGCATATTCCCGGTGTCGGTCGACGGGCCGGAGTGGTATGCCCGACCACGATGACCCGCAATAGCCGCAATGCCGCACATGACCCAGCGTAACCGCAAGTTGATCGGCGTCTTCCTGATCCTCGGCTCGATCGTGGCCTGGCTCAGCATCTTCACGTCGGTTTACCTGGCCTTCCCGCCCGGCCTGCCGATCTGGGTGTTGATGCCCTATTTTGTGGTGGCGGGGATGGGCTGGCTCTATCCGGCAATGTGGATCATCCGGTGGATGGCCAAGCCGGACGCTTAGAGGCACACCCACTTCACCTCTCCCTTCGGGGGAGAGGTAAGACTAGCCCGTCACCTTGCCCATTGCCGAAAAGATCGCTCCGGTAGCGAAAACATCAACATAGCGGCGGGATTGGAAGTAACCGTTGAGCGAGACGCGCGGCAAAGCCTCCGGCGTTTTGGCATGTCGTGGATAGAGGCCGCCCGGTCGCGTGGTCACTGCCGAACGGAAGCCGAGTTCCTTGGCCAGGTCGAATTCGCGCTGGCCGGCCGAAAGTGGCCCGCCCAGCGGATAGGAAAAATGGGTTGGCCGCACGCCGAACTGGGCGAGCAGGATATCGGCCGACTGCGCCATCTCGTTTCGGGCCTGCTCGACCGGTAGCTTGGCCAGTTCGTAGTGGTGCACGGTATGGGCGCCGATGGTGCAGAGCGGCTCACCGGCGAAATGGCGCAGCTCCTGCCAGTCCATGATGAGTTCGCGGCATTGCAGGTCGAGATCATAGCCATAGGCGGTGGCGAACTTGCGCAGCAGTTCGATGCGCTCTGGCTCGGGCATCTTGCGCATCTGCCAGTAGAGCGTGTCGAAGGCCGACTGCTTCTGGCCTGTGGTGAGCGTGTCGATGTAATCAGTTTCGCCATCGACGGTCATGGCGATGGCTTGCTGGGGGGTGATGATGTCTTCGATGGCCTGCCACCAGAGCTCCCCCACCCCATCGACGAAGGCCGTCGGCACATAGAGGGTGAAGGGCGCCTGTTGGCGGCGCAGGATGGGCAGCGCGTACTTGAGGTTGTCCTTGTAGGCGTCATCGAAGGTCAGGACGACAAAGGGGCGGCCTTTGCTGGATGCGGCCAGGCGCTCCAGCGCCTCGTCCAGACTGACGATGTCGATGCCGAGATCGCGGACTCGCTCAATGACATATTCGAGGAAATCGGGCTGCACCTGCAGGATGGCGTTGGGCGAGAAGTCGGCCGGTTCCTGCGGGAGGATCCGATGCAGCGTGAAGATCACCCCACGCGACCGCGACAGCGCCCGGATCAGGTCCGGCAGACGAGACAGCCAGAGCACTTCGAACATGGCCCGGATGACCGCGTACTTGGCTGACATGGAGCCTCCGTCAAGCTGCGACGCGGGCAGACAGCGCGGCAATCTCGACCTGGGCGAAGCCGGCGTCGAGCAGCTGTTCGCGGGTTTCGGCCACGGCATCGATCTCATCTTCATCGCCGGCAACCAGTACGAGCCGGCCATCGAGACTCTCGAACAGCGGCAGCGTGGAGGCCATGCCGACCGGACCGGTCATCAGCACCACGACCTCATAGATGTCGCCCAACGCCTCGACCAGGGTCAGGGGCTTGCTCGACTGGCGGGAGATCGCGCGACCGCGCCCCCATGGGACTTCAGCAAAGCTGTTATCGGCCGACTTGTGCACGACATCGCCGAAGCTGGCAGCCTCAGTGCTGAGATCGGTCAGGCCGGTCTCCTCGGTGGCGAGGGCACTGCCGGCGTCAACGAGAGCGACGCTCAAGCCGCGAGCCAGGGCGTCACCAACCAGTTCTTCGGCGAGAGCCTCGCAGTCAGCGTTGGAGCGGTGACCGGCCAGGATGACCAGATGGGTGCGTCCCAGGACCAGGTCGGACGCCAGATCGGACAAGGCGATCATGCCGGGGACGACACGCGGCTCGCGACGCGCCGGACGTGCGGCGACGGGTTCGGCAGCCGGTTCGGCGGCAGGCGTGCGCGGCACGACGGCCTCGACATCCTCGGCCATCGTGCGCACAAAGTTGCTCGTGGCCGGCGGCATTGCGGGGGTTGCTTCTGCGACAGGCGCTGGCAGCTGGGGCTCGACATATTGGTCCCGCGCAACAGGTTCAGGCGTGGCTGGCGCTTCGGCAACCTCAGGCGCAACAGCGTCGATCTGGTCTGGCTCGAGCTCGTCTTCGGAGAATGGCACTTCGTCCAGTTCGTCCTGGGGGCGCTCAAGGGCGCGGCCGGGAACAATGGCGCGACCGGACATGAGTTCGGCGAAAACGATCAGGCCGACCTGGGTCGCGACCGAAACGATACCTACGGCCAGCAGCACCAATTGGGTCTTGGGCGACGCCGGCGTGACAGACGGGGCGGCAAGCGTAACCACGCGAACATCGGGCAGCGCCGAGCTGGTCTCGGTGCGAGAGAAGGCTTCGTTGTAGCGCTGCAGGTAGCCTTCAAGCAGGTCGCGCTGGGCCTTGGCCTCTCGCTGCAGCCCGTCAAGCGTGACGGTATCCTGGGTGGCGGTGGAGGCAGTGCCCTTGGCGCGGGTCAGATCGGCCTGCAACGACACTTCAAGATCGGCTTCGATCTGGGCCTCGGCATCGAGCGCATCGGCAACACGACGGCCCTCGATGGTGATCTGATTGTTGAGCTCATTGATCTGCGCCGTCAGCGCCTGGATCGTCGGGTGGTTGGCCAGCAGCGTAGCAGAGCGCTGGGCCTTCTCGCCCTGCAGACGGGCCTTCTCTTCGCTCAGCTGCTGGATGACCACAGAGTCGCGCACGTCCGCCACGCCTTCGATGGATTGACCGCGCTCCAGCATGCCGCGGATCAGGGTAGCGCGCGACAAAGCCGTGGCCTTGCGTTCCTGCGCGGAATTGATCTGGGCGGCAATGGCGGAGAGTTGCTGATCGAGCAGGCTGGTATTGTTCGAGCCGGTGAACAGGTCGTTGTCGACCTTGAAGTCGGCGACCTTGGTCTCGGCTGCGTTGACAACGCCACGCAGGCGTTCGATCTCGATCAGCAGCCAGCCGGAGGCCTCGGCAGTGTCGGATAGGGAGAGTTGGGCGCGACGGGCGACGTGGGCATTAGCCACGGCATTGGCAATATCAGCCGCACGCTGCGGGTCGGTCGAGCGCACCAGCACAGAGATGATGCGCGAATCGCGTTCCTGGATGACGGTCAGGCGTTCATAGAGATTGCTGAGCACCGTTTCGTCGATGCTCACAGGGGCCGACTTGCGGCCCAGCAACTGGGTAACAAGGCCGAGCGGTGAAAAGCCACCACCACCCGAGCCGTTAAATTCGGGAACGGAACGCAGATCGAGCTGATCGATGACCTTCATCAGAGTATCGCGCGACTTGATCAGCTCGATCTGGCTCGACACCACGCCAGCTTCACCGCCGGTCAGCGACGGCGCCTGCTCGTTGGCGGCACGCGTATAGATGTTGCTGCGGGGCTCGACGAGGATGGAGGCCGAAGACTCGTAAAGCCGCGGCATGAACATCAGGATAGCGAAGGTTGCGGCAAGCAACAGCACCGTCAGCAGGATGACGCGCGGCAGCCGTTTCACCACAGCGCCGAGCACAGCTCCCACGTCTATTCGTGCGTCGCGCACTGCCTGCGACTCATAGGCCATTGCTATTCCTCGTTGTGCGGGACGATTTATCGCCGCCACGTAGTAAGCAATTCGTTAAGCTGCTTGCAGATCGCAATAATACGCCGATTTCGGAAGGAGTTTGTTAACCATCCGAAAGCGACACTGGGACACTTCTCAATGCGCGGGATTCTCATGCGCTGGCTGCCCTTGCTCACTCTTGTCCTCATGCTGCCGCTGGCGGCCTGCGCCTCGACGCGCCCGGCTACCTACCTGGTGGACACAAAGGGCCCCTACCAGCTCGATACCGGCGACGTCGTGCGGGTCTCCGTCTATGGCGACGACGAGCTGACCGACACATATCGCATTGATGACAGCGGTTCGGTGGCCTTCCCGCTGGTTGGCCCGGTTCAGGTGCGCGGCAAGACCACAGCCATGGCAGCCGGCAGCATCGCCGCCGCTCTGGCCAATGGCTATATGCGCAACCCCGACGTGGCGGTGGAAGTGGCTGAATACCGGCCATTCTTCATCCAGGGCGAGATCGGCAGTGCCGGACAGTTCCCCTATGTATATGGCATGACGGTGCGTGCTGCGATCAGCACGGCCGGCGGATTCTCTGACACGGCGGACCGCAATCACGCCGTGGTCTATCGTCGCCAGGGCGGACAGATGGTTAAGGGTACGGTCGATCTGGACTTTCCAATATTCCCGGGCGACACCATCGTCATTCTCGAACGCTGGTTCTGACGGAGATTTCAATGGCTACGCGCAAACTGCGGATCCTGCAGGTGATGCGCGCGCCTGTGGGCGGTTTGTTTCGCCACGTTGCCGATCTTACCCGCGCCCTCGCCGCCACTGGCCATGAGGTGGGGCTTGTCGTCGATAGCCTGGCCAACGATGCTCAGACAGAGAGCCGGCTGGCCGCCCTATTGCCGCATGCAAGCCTGGGCATCCATCGCTTCGCCATGCCACGCGTGCTTGGCGGTGGGGATATGGTGACACCGCTGGCGGTGCGCCGGCTGGCTAGGTCACTCGATATCGACATCCTGCATGGCCATGGCGCCAAGGGCGGTTTCTATGCCCGCCTTGCACGTATCGGCGGCGGCAAGGCTGTGGCGCTCTATACTCCGCATGGCGGTGTGCTGCATTTTTCCAAGACCTCGATGTCGGGGCGACTGTTCCACAAGCTTGAGCGCTGGCTGATGGCCCAGACCGGCGCCATCATCTTCGAGAGCAAATATGCGCAGGCCACCTATTCGGCGCTGATCGGTGCGCCCACCTGCCCCACGCAGGTAATTCACAATGGACTCACGCCGGATGAATTCATTCCGGTGCCGCCTGCACAGGATGCGGCCGACTTCGTTTTTGTGGGTGAACTGCGCGACCTCAAGGGCATCCACGTGCTCATCGACGCCTTGGCCGGCGTTACACGGCCCGACGGCAGCCCAGCAACGCTGGTGATGGCAGGCGACGGCGGGGCGCGGGCGGCGCTGGAGGCCCAGATCGGTCAGCTTGGGCTTACCGATCGCGTCTCGCTCCTCGGCGCCCAGCCCGCTCGCCCAACCTTTGCCAGAGGCAGGGTGGCAGTCGTTCCGTCCCTGGCGGAGTCCCTGCCCTATATCGTTCTCGAAGCGGCGGCGGCCCAGTTGCCGGTCATTTCCACTCGCGTCGGCGGTATTCCCGAGATCTATGGGCCGACCGCCGCCAGCCTCATCCCGCCCAACGATGCGGCGGCGCTGCGCGTCGCAATGCAGAGCGCACTCGACCATCCCGAAGAGACTCTTATCGAGATGCGGACACGACTGGCTTACGTGTCGGAACACTTCTCGCTGGAAGCAATGGCCGATGGCATCGAGGCACTTTACTTTTCGTTGTTGAAAGCAGCTTGAGCCTCCAAGTTCACTGAGTCTAAACGCCTTGCGCGGACAATGCCGGCACGAGTTTTATACCGGTAGCGTCCCATGTATCGTGTCGATCCCAAGCAGGCCGTGCTTGACCACGTCGCCAAACAGACGAGCCAGGACGGCGAGCGCCAGCTTCTGCCCCAAACCGAAGCCATCATCGCCGCGCCGGTGGAGCGGACGATTTCGGGCGCGGTGGTGGCCGGTGTGGCGCAGGTCGTCGAGGCAGCTCTGCTCGCTGCGTTGGGATACGGCATATACGAATACTATGTCGAGCTCGGGCAACCGGCCTTCTATATCCCGGTGATCCTGGCTTCGTGCCTGTTGGCCAACGTGCTGTTCAACGCCGGGCGGACGCACCGCATCACGGCCTATCGTACCGTAATCAACCAGCTCAGCCGGGTTCTCGTTGGCTGGACGCTGGTCATGGTGGTGCTGGCGGTCGGCATCTTCTTCTTCAAGGCAAGCGACCTGTTCTCCCGCGTCTGGCTGGCCAGCTGGTTCGGTGGCGGTGCGGTGCTGCTGATTGGCTATCGCCTGGCCCTGCGCGCGCTGGTGATGCGCTGGACCGACCAGGGGCGGCTGCGGCGGCGCACGGTTGTCGTCGGCGGCGGCAAGGATGCCGAGACGCTCATCGAGCAGATCCGCTCCAGCGCCAGCAATGACATAGCCCTGCTGGGCCTGTTCGACGACCGCATCGACGAGCGTTCGCCCGATTCTGTCGCGGGCTATCCCAAGCTGGGCAAGGTTGCCGACCTGATCGAATTCGCCCGCCGCACGCCGGTGGACCTGGTGATCGTCTCGATGCCGCTTTCCGCCGAAAAGCGCGTGCTCGACATGCTGACCCAGCTCTGGGTCCTGCCGGTCGACATCCGCCTGTCAGCGCATATGAGCAAACTCAAGTTCACTAACAAGGCCTATTCCTATGTCGGCGACATCGCCGTGTTCGATATGGCCGACCGGCCGATTTCGGACTGGAACCTGGTGTTCAAGTGGGTGTTCGACAAGGTCGTCGCGATCACGGCGCTGATCCTGCTGTCGCCTGTGATGCTGATCACCGCCATTGCCATCAAGCTCGAGAGCAAGGGACCGGTGTTCTTCCGGCAGAACCGGCATGGCTTCAACAACGAGCTGATCAAGATCTACAAGTTCCGCTCGATGCGGACCGATATGGCAGATGCCACGGCGGCCAAGCTGGTGACCAAGGACGATCCGCGCGTCACCAAGGTCGGAAAGTTCATCCGCAAGACCTCGATCGACGAGCTGCCGCAGCTGTTCAACGTGCTCAAGGGTGAACTCTCCATCGTCGGCCCTCGTCCGCATGCTCTGCAGGCCAAGGCCGACAACAAGCTCTACTACGAGGCTGTCGAAGGTTACTTCGCCCGCCACCGGGTCAAGCCGGGCATGACGGGCTGGGCGCAGGTCAATGGCTGGCGCGGCGAGACCGACACGATCGACAAGATCATGCAGCGCGTGAACCACGACCTCTATTACATCGAACACTGGTCCATCCTGCTCGATCTCTACATCGTGCTGATGACCCCGGTCTCGCTCGTCTCCAAGAACGAGAACGCCTATTGACCACATCAGGCACGATTGACGGCAGCCACGCGGCCGGGTCCCCTGGACTCGGCCTCGCCGTCATTCGGGCGCGCACGATGCGCCTGCTCGATGTCATGGTCGGGATATGGATCTTCACCGGCGGCCTCGTGCTGTTCGAGCCATCGCCGTACGAGCTGACGTTTCTGGCCGTGCTGCCGCTGGCCTTTATCGCCGGCCTGGGCCTTTATCGTTCGACCTTCGGCCTGCTGGCGATCATGGTCGGCTTCACGCCGTTTGCGCTGATCGCCTGCTTCCAGGTGAAGTTCACCGATGTCAGCGACGCGCTGATCTTCTCGATCGTCACCATCTTCCTGCTGCTGACGTCGTATTTCGTCGCCAACTACGTCGCCGAAGCCACCGAGCGGCGCATGCGCATCATCATGAATGCCTATACGGCGGCCGCGGTGCTTTGCGCGTTGATCGGCACCCTCGCCTATCTCGGGCTGATCCCCGGCGCCGACATCTTCATGCGCTACGGGCGTGCCAAGGCGACCTTCAACGACCCTAACGTCTATGGCCCATTCCTGGTCCTGCCCGCCATGTATGCCCTGCAGCGCATCTTGCTTGGCAGCGGCCGTAGCCAGCTCTGGTCGACGCTGATCTACCTCGTGCTGTTCGTGGGTGTGTTCGTCAGTTTCTCCCGTGCCGCTTGGGGCCACTTCGCGCTGTCGTCGATCATCGTGCTGGTCCTGTGCTTCTGGCTGGAGGCCGCCGCGCACAACAAGGTGCGCATCATGATCATGTCGCTAGTTGGTGCAGCGATGCTCATGGTGGCGCTGGCGGGGCTATTGAGCATCCCTTCGGTCTCATCGCTGTTCGAGCAGCGCGCCGCCGGACAGAACTACGACTCGGGTGAAACGGGCCGCTTCGGACGCCAGGGCTATGCGTTCGAACTGGCGCTGGACAATCCGCTGGGCATCGGGCCGCACGAATTCCGCAACCTGCGCATCATCGAGGAACCGCACAACGTCTATGTGTCGGTGCTGCACGTCTACGGCTGGGGCGGCGGCGCCATGTATTACCTTCTCGTGATCCTGACATTGTGGCGCGGCTATATCGGTCTCGCCCGCCCCTCCCCCTACCGGCCGATAATGATCCCGCTTGTGGCGACCTTCACCATGCTGGTGGGAGAATCGGTCATCATCGACAGCGACCACTGGCGGCACTACTACCTGCTTGCCGGATTGATCTGGGGCATCAGCACCGCCGTGGGCAATGATCGCACGCGGCAGCCCGCCAATCCCCGTATCCTGATCTAGACCGACCAGATCGCCCCGCGCATGTAGCGCTCGGCCAGTTCGGCCGTGCCGTCGGCAAACCCCTTCATATGCGTCTGCGCCAGCCTGGTCTCGGCATGGGAGCCGATCCAGGCCAGCAACGCCATGCGTCGCAGCATGACCATGGAATCCATGGCTGCCAGGTCGGCCGGCGAGAGGTGTCGGATGGTCTGGTAGCCGTCGAGCCAGGCAGATTTCAGCGCCGGTACGGCCGGGTTGGTCTCGTGGAACGAGATGGCGGCGGCGAAATCGTAGGTGAACCAGCAGAAGCCGCAATCGTCGAAATCGATGAGCGTGACCTGGTTACCATCGACGAGCAGGTTGCCCAGCCGCATATCGGCGTGGATCAAGCCGTAGCGATCGGGCGCAGTGCCATAGTCGGCCAGCCGCAACCAGAGCGTCGAATCGAGTCGGTCGAGCATCGGCCGGTTGGCGGCATTGACGCCGGGCGCGATGCGCCAATCGCCCCAAGGACCGTCTGCATCGAGAATGGTCGCGGCCTGCCAGACCTGCCGCTCGAAACTAACCGGGCGCGCCCAGCCCGTGACATGCTGGTGCATGGTCGCCGCGCAGCCCCCCAGCGTGGCAAAGAGATCGCCCAGATTGCTGTCGGGGGAAGGCTCCTGCCCGGCTATGTGGTGGAACAACACCGCCATGCGCGGCTCACCCGATGGCGTAGTGAAGTGTTGCAGTAGACGACCGTCCAATCCTGCGATTGGTTCGGGAATGGCCAGGCTCGTGTCGCGGCGCAAGGCCGTCAGCCAAGCCAGTTCGCTTTCGATAGAGGCGGCGGATTGATAGCCTGTGCGATGCACGCGCAAACTGTAGGCGCGACCATCGGGTGTATCGATGCGAAAGGTCTGGTTTTCGGAATGATTGACCAGGCGGGCCGCGCCGCCGGCAAGTTCGCGCCAGAGCGGCAGGGCCGAAACAATTCCTTGCGTCGTCAATGGCATTGGCATGGCTCCAGAGAGCCCGGCCAACTGCCAGGCCGCATGTCGCAGTCAAACAAGCAATTGGAAAGAATGGTCGGAGCGGCGGGATTCGAACCCACGACCCTTTGTCCCCCAGACAAATGCGCTACCAGGCTGCGCTACGCCCCGACTGCGCGGAGACATAGAGAAACCGGGGTTTTGGCGCAACCCTGAATTTTTGGGAAAGGAGGAACAAACTGCGATTTTGACCCGGAATAGCGTTCAACGGTGAGACCCAGGATTGGTCCGAAAGTGTTCAAACTCACCAAAGGACCTAGCCGGCGCGCTGGGTCATGAACGATCCAACGCCAGGGGAAGCCTGTCCAGGCAGGTCTACAGCGGTTTCTTCCACCACTTGGCCAGCACGCCGACAATGCCTTCGCGGAACAGCAGCACGCTGACCACGAAGATGGCGCCCTGCAGCACCGTCACCCAGGCGCCGAAGCTGGCAAAGTAATTCTGCATAGTAACGATCACTGCCGCGCCAACGAGCGGGCCGAAAACCGTGCCCATGCCGCCGAGCAGGGTCATGAGCACCACCTCGCCCGACATTGTCCAATAGACGTCCGTGAGCGATGCCAGCTGGAACACAATGGCCTTGGTGGCGCCGGCGAGGCCTGCCAGCGCGGCCGACATGACAAAGACGGCCAGCTTGTAACGGTTGACCTTGTAGCCCAGCGAGATCGAGCGGGGCTCGTTGTCGCGGATAGCCTTGAGCACCTGCCCGAAGGGGGAATGGATGATGCGGTAGATCAGCAGTAGTGCGCCGAAGACGATGGCCAGCACCACGAAATAGAGGGTGCGATCGGAGGCGAGATCGATGAAGCCGAAGAGCCTGCCGCGCGGTACGGCCTGGATCCCGTCTTCGCCGCCGGTGAAAGGCGCCTGCAGGGCGAAGAAGAACACCATCTGTGCAAAGGCCAGCGTCACCATGGCGAAATAGATGCCCTGCCGTCGGATCGCCAGAGCACCGATGACAAGGCCCAACACAGCGGCCGCCAGCACGCCCAGCAGGATGGCGAATTCGGGATTGAAGCCCCATGCCTTGGCGGCGTAAGCCGCGACATAGCTGGACGAGCCGAAGAAGGCGGCGTGCCCAAAGGACAGCAGGCCGCCAAAGCCGAGCAACAGATTGAGTGCGCTGGCGAAGAGCGCGAAGCAGAGCACCTTCATCAGGAAGACGGGATAGAGCACCGAAGGCGCCAGCAACAGCAGGACAAGCAGCGTGGCAAAGATCACCAGGTGATGGCGCGGCGTGCCGACGGGCAAAGCGGCGGCTGCGGAACGATAGCCGGTTTCCGATTGGGTGGTCATCACTGGGTCCTTCCAAAGAGCCCGGCGGGCTTAACAAGCAGCACGATGGCCATGATAACGAAGATCACCACGGCGGAGCCTTCGGGATAGACCACGCGGGTAAGGCCCTCGACGATGCCCAGGCCAAAGCCGGTCAGGATGGCTCCCAGGATCGAGCCCATGCCGCCGATGACGACAACAGCAAAGACCACGATGATGAGATCGGCGCCCATATTGGGATTGACCGAATAGATCGGCGCCGCCAGCACGCCAGCCAGCGCGGCCAGCGCCACGCCGAAGCCGTAGGTCAGCGTGATCATGCGCGGCACGTTGATGCCGAACGCACCGACCAGCGTCGGGTTCTCGGTGGCGGCGCGGAGATAGGCACCCAGCCGAGTCTTTTCGATGGCGAACCAGGTCGCGAAGCACACCACGACCGAGGCGACGATAACCCAGCCGCGATAATTGGGCAGGAACATGAAGCCCAGATTGGTGCCGCCCGAGAGTTCGACGGGAATCGAATAGGGCAGACCCGAGACGCCATACTGGTTGCGGAACAGGCCCTGGATGATCAGCGCCAATCCAAAGGTCAGCAGCAGTCCATAGAGATGGTCGAGGTGATAAAGTCGGCTGATCATCAGCCGTTCGATCACAACACCGCTCGCGCCGACCACCAGCGGCACGATCAATAGCGCCCACCAGTAATTGATGCCGGTATAGGTCAGCAGCATCCAGGCGACGAAGGCGCCCATCATATACTGCGCGCCGTGACTAAAATTGATGATGTTGAGCAGGCCGAAGATGACCGCCAGCCCGAGGCTGAGCAGCGCATAGAACGAGCCGTTGATCAGCCCCAGCAGCAACTGCCCGAAGAGTGCCTGTGGCGGTATGCCCAAAAGCTCGAACATGACAAACGGTCCCGGTGGAAACGAAGGAGGCGCCCCGGCAGGGCCGGAGCGCCCGTGGTGGATTACTCAGCCAAGAAGGCGCAGCCGCCGTCTTCGAGCGGCCGGAAGGCCTCGGCGGCCGGGATGGTGGCGAGCAGCGAGTAGTAGTCCCATGGGCCGGTCGATTCAGCCGGCGACTTGACCTCGAACAGGTACATGTCATGCACCTTGCGGCCATCTTCGCGGATCATGCCCTCGCCGAACAGCGGATCGCTGGTTGGCGTCGACTTCATCGCCGCCATCAGGGCTTCGGTTTCCTTGCCGCCGGTGGATTCCACCGCCTTGAGGTAGTGCAACACGCTGGCATAGACGCCGGCCTGCACCATGGTCGGCTTCTTGCCGCCATTCTCGGCCGCGAAACGCTCCGACCAGGCGCGGGTCTCGTCGTTGAGATCCCAGTAGAAGCTTTCGGTCAGCACCAGGCCCTGCGCGGTTTCAAGACCCAGCGCGTGGATATCGGTGATGAAGATCAAGAGGCCGGCCAGGGCTTGGCCTGCCTGTGTGATGCCGAATTCGGACGCCTGCTTGATGGTGTTGACGGTGTCGCCACCGGCATTGGCCAGGCCGATCACCTGTGCACCCGAAGCCTGGGCCTGCAACAGGTAGGATGAGAAGTCGGTGCCAGGGAACGGATGGCGCACCGCGCCGAGCACTTCGCCGCCCGCGGCTTCGACGACGGCGGTGGTGTCCTTCTCCAGAGCCTGGCCGAAGGCATAGTCGGCCGTGATGAAGAACCACTTGGTATTGCCTTCGGCCACCATGGCCGAGCCGGTGCCATGGGCAAGCGCCCAGGTGTCATAGGTCCAGTGGACCGTGTTGGGCGAGCACTGTGCACCCGTCAGGTCAGCCGAGCCAGCGCCCGAATTCATGAAGATCTTGTTCTTCTCGCGGGTGATCTCGTTGACCGCAAAGGCGGCCGACGAAGTCGGGACGTCCACGATCAGATCGACGCCGTCCTGATCATACCACTGGCGGGCAATGTTGGAGGCGACGTCGGGCTTGTTCTGGTGATCGGCCGAGACGATCTCGACAGTGATGCCCTTGCCGGCAGCGTCGAAGTCCTCGACGGCCATGCGGGCCGCAATAACCGAGCCTTCGCCGGACAGGTCCGCATAGACGCCCGAGCGGTCGTTAAGCACGCCGATCTTGATTGCAGTCTGGGCCATGGCCGTTCCTGCCAGCAACAGGCTGGTGGCCGAGGCCAGGATGAGGGTCTTGAAGTTCATTACTGCGTTCCTCCTGAAAATGCCGATTTCCGGCTTGGTGCTAGACGCCCAGATAGGCGTGCAGCTTGTTCATGTTGGCGGCGAGATCGGCATTGGGGATGGTGTCGATCACCCTGCCCTGCTCGACCACGTAGTGCCGATCCGCGACCGAAGCCGCGAAGCGGAAGTTCTGTTCGACCAGCACGATGGTGAAGCCCTGGCTCTTGAGCTGGCTCAGGGTCCGACCGATCTGCTGCACGATGACCGGGGCCAGGCCCTCGGTCGGTTCGTCCAGCAGCAGGAATTTGGCGCCGGTGCGCAGGATGCGGCCGATGGCCAGCATCTGCTGCTCGCCGCCGGAGAGCTTGGTGCCCTGACTGCCGAGCCGCTCGCGTAGGTTCGGGAACATCTCCAGCACGGCTTCGCGCGTCAGCCCGCCCGGCTTGACCTGCGGCGGCAGCATGAGGTTTTCGTCCACCGACAGACTGGAAAAGATGCCGCGTTCCTCGGGGCAAAACGCGATGCCCGCCTTGGCAATGTGGCGCGGCTCGAGGCCGATCAGTTCGCGGCCCTCGAAGCGCACCGAGCCCTGGCGTTTGCCAAGGATGCCCATGATAGCGCGCAGCGTCGTGGTCTTGCCGGCGCCATTGCGGCCGAGCAGCGTCACGACCTCGCCGGGGCGCACATCGAAATTAATGCCATGGAGCACATGGCTCTCATCGTACCAGCCATTGAGGTCGCGCACGGCGAGCAGGCTGTCAGTGCCGGTCATGGCCATTGCCTCACTCATGGCCGGCTCCAATATAGGCTTCGATGACGCGTGGATCCTTGGCTACGGTCTCGTAGGGGCCTTCGGCCAGCACCTGCCCGCGTGCCAATACGGTGATGCGATCGGAGAGATCGGCGACGACCGAGAGGTTGTGTTCCACCATCAGGATGGTGCGATTGGCCGAGATCTTGCGGATCAGCGCCGAGATGCGCGCCACGTCTTCCTGCGCCATGCCGGCCATCGGCTCGTCGAGCAGCAGCATTTCGGGCTCGAGCGCTAGCGTGGTGGCAATCTCCAGCGCGCGCTTGCGGCCGTAGCTCAGTTCGCCTGCTGTTTCGTGCGTAAAGCTCGACAGCCCTACCTCATCGACGCGCTCCGCCGCTTCGGCGTCGAGCTGGTGCAGCACCGTCTGCGAGCGCCAGAAGTCGAAGCTGTCGCCGCGCCGCCGCTGCAGCGCGATGCGCACGTTTTCGAGCACGCTGAGCTTGGGGAACACTGCCGAAATCTGGAATGATCGCACCAGGCCCAGCCGCGCAATATCGGCGGCCGGCATGCGGGTAATGTCGCGCCCATTGAGGGTGATGGTGCCTGCGCTCGGCTGCAGGAATTTTGTCAGGAGATTGAAGCAGGTGGTCTTGCCGGCGCCGTTCGGCCCGATCAGCGCATGGATCGAGCCACGCTGCACATCGAGATCGACGCCGTTGACGGCAACGAAGCCGGCAAAGCGCTTGGTGAGGCCACGGGCCGAGAGGATCACGTCAGGTGTGGGGTCGATCTGGGTCATGGCTGCGCTCATCGTGCTGTCCACCCGCCGTCAATGGAAATGGCAGAGCCGGTGATCGAGCGGGCCAGGTCACCGCAGAGATAGGCCGCCAACTCGGCAATCTCCTCGGGCTGTACGAATTGCCGCGTCGGCTGCGGCGCCAGGATCACGTCGCGCACAACCTGCTCCTCGCTCATGCCATGCACCCGTGCCTGGTCAGCCACCTGGGCGGCCACAAGCGGCGTCCACACATAGCCGGGGCAGATAGCATTGACGGTAATGCCCTTCTCCGCCGTTTCCAGAGCGACTGCCTTGGTCAACCCGACGACGGCATGCTTGGTTGCCACATAGGCCGATTTGAATGGCGAAGCACGCAGGCCGTGCGCCGAGGCTATGTTGATGATGCGGCCCCAGCCGCGGCTGGCCATTCCGGGTAGTGCGGCGCGGATGGTGTGGAATGCCGAGTCCAGGCTCACCGCGACAATGCGGTCCCAATCGGCGGGCGGAAAGTCTTCGATCGGGGCGACCTTCTGCACGCCGGCATTGTTGACCAGCACATCGAGTTGTCCGAAGGCGGAAACAACCTCGCCGACCAGATCGTAACCACCGCCATTGAGGGACAGGTCCGACTGGAAGTAGCGCACATTGACGCCATTGCCTGTCACCGAACGCAGCGCGTCGACGACGTCGGCCTCAGCCTCGAAGCTGTTGATCGCTACGCCATAACCCATCGCCGCAAACTTGCTGGCGATCGAGAGACCAATGCCGCTCGTCGAGCCTGTGACCAGTGCCACGCGCTTTATCGTCATGCTCCACCCTGTAGCGGACCTTCAATGGGTCCGGTCTTTTGCCGAACTCCCTATCAAGTTCCGTGCCAAGCGCGGAAAGGCTGGGTTCTGGGCGTTTTCCGATGAGGCGGACGCGCAGATTTGTACGGCGCACACGACACTGTCCGGAATTTCGGACAGCTAGAGATCGATGTTGTGGCGCTTCAGCTTTTCATAGAACTGCGACCGGGACACGCCCAGCCGCAATGCCGCTGCCGATTTCTGGCCACCCGTGGCTTCGAGGGCATCGAGAATTGCCTGCCGTTCGGTGTCCGCAACGGCATTGGCCAACCCCTGTCGCGGCGCACCCAAGCGCGCAGCGCCAGGTGGTAGCGCGCGAGCGATAACCCCGGCATCCATCACTTCGCTCGGCGCCATTGCCGCCGCTCGCTCCAGTACGTTGCGCAATTCGCGCACATTGCCCGGCCAGGCATGGCCCTGCAGCAGCTTGATGGCTTCTGGTGTGATCACCCAGCCGCGCTGGTCGCCCGCCCGCATGGTCTGCTCCAGCAGCGTCTCACATAGCAGTGCCATATCCTCGCGCCGATCGCGCAGCGGCGGCACATGTACCGTCAGGACTGCGACGCGGTAGTATAGATCGGCGCGGAAGCTCTTGTCGGCGATCTTGGCTTCGAGGTCCTGCGACGTCGCGGCGATGATGCGCACGTCGATCTTCTTGACCGTATTGGAGCCCAGCGCCTCGATCTCGCCCTCCTGCAAGACGCGCAGAAACTTGGCCTGGATGCCCAGCGGCATGTCACCGATTTCGTCGAGAAAGAGTGTGCCGCCATGCGCCAGTTCGAACTTGCCCTGCCGCGCCTTCTTGTCGGCACCGGTATAGGCGCCGGGCGACACGCCGAAGAACTCGGCCTCCAGCAGCGCCTCGGGCACGGCTGCCATGTTAACGGCCACGAATGGCCCATCGGCGCGGTCAGATTGCTGGTGGATGGCATGGGCCAGCAACTCCTTGCCGGTACCGGTCTCACCCAGGATCAGCGCCGCGCCATCACGCAGCGCGAAACGGCGCACCATGGCCTTGAGCTCCTTGACCGTCTCGCTCTGGCCGACAAAGCTCGACAGCGAATACTTGGTTTGCCGCTCTCGTGTGAGCGCGGCCTGCGCCCTGGTGAGTTGCTTCTGCAGCGCCTCGAACTTGTCGAGGATGGGGGCGAGGTAGTCGACATTGTCGTAGAACACGAAGCCGATCGCGCCCTCCACCGCGCCCGATGCATCCTTGAGCGGAATACGGCAGACAACGAACTGGCGGTCATCGAAGTTCATGATGTCGAGCAGGATCGGGCGGCCTGTCTCGACCACGCGGCGCAGCAGTGAATGGGGGAGGATGTCTTCCACCGGCAAGCCGATCGGATCGAAATCGGGCGCGAGCTTGAGCAATTCGCGGTAGCGCTTGTCCATCCAGGTAATGCGCGTCTGCGCATCTACAATGATGGCGCCCTCGAAGAAGTCCCGCAGCAGGCTGAAAGCACCAACTGCCTCTTCGATGCTGGCCAAGCCATTCGCCGCTGGCCAGCGTTCGGTTGGTGTAGGCGCCATGGCTGGTCTCGTTTCCATTGCTTGGATGGGCGAGTCTAGTCCCCACTCATGGCTGGGGCAACGGCGTCACGCCCGCTCGACGCAGAGCGCTACGCCCATTCCGCCGCCGATACACAGGGTTGCCAGGCCCTTGCGACCACCGCGCCGCGCCAGTTCATGCAGCAGCGTCACCAGCACTCGGGCACCCGATGCCCCGATGGGATGCCCGATGGCAATGGCACCACCATTCACGTTGACCTTGTCAGGATCCCAGCCCATGGCCTGATTGACCGCACAAGCCTGCGCCGCAAAGGCCTCGTTGGCCTCGATCAGATCGAGATCGGCAACCGTCCAGCCGGCCTTGGCCAGCGCCTTGGTCGAAGCCGGTATTGGTCCCGTGCCCATTACTGCGGGGTCGACCCCCGCCGTCGCCCAGCCTGCAATCCGTGCCAGTGGCGTCAGGCCCCGACGCGCGGCCTCATCGGCGTGCATCAACACCAGTGCGGCCGCGCCGTCATTGATGCCCGACGCATTGCCGGCGGTGACCGTGCCATCCTTGTCAAAGACCGGCCGGAGCTTGGCCAAGGCTTCCGCACTGGTATCGGCGCGGATGTATTCGTCGCTGTCGACGATGACGTCGCCCTTGCGCGTCTTGACCGTCACCGGCGCGATCTCGGCCTTGAACCGCCCCGCTTGCTGCGCTGCGGCGGCCTTCTGTTGCGAGGCCAGGGCAAAGCCATCCTGTGCCGTCCGGTCGATGCCGAACTGTTTGGCGACGTTCTCAGCGGTGATGCCCATGTGGTAGCCGCCAAAGGCGTCGATCAGGCCATCGACCACCATGGTATCGACCAGCGTGATCGGCCCCATTTTTGTCGGTGCCCGCAATTGCTGGCAGTGCGGCGCCAGCGACATCGATTCCTGTCCACCCGCGACGATGATCCGCGCATCACCGGTCGCGATCTGCTGCATGCCGAGCGCCACGGCGCGCAGCCCCGAGCCACAGACTTGATTGAGGCTCCAGGCCGTCGCGCCTTGAGGAATGCCAGCGCGCATCGCCGCCTGCCGGGCCGGGTTCTGCCCGGCACCGGCCGTCAACACCTGGCCCAGGATCACCTCATCCACATCGCTTGCGTCCACACCGGCGCGCTGCAGCGCCGCAGCAACGGCTGTCGCGCCCAGTTCATGTGCCGGCACAGTAGCAAGCCCGCCCATGAACGCCCCGACGGCCGTGCGCGCCGCACTGACAATGACGATGTCGCTCATGCCAGCGCCCTCAGGCTCTGTCCGATGCTGAACTTCGCCTCGGTCTTGGCGGTGATTTCCTCAACGGTGACCCCGTCAGCCAGTTCGATCAGCACCATGCTGGGTTCGCCACGACGTTCCAGCGTGAACACGCCGAGATCGGTGATCACCATGTCGGCCACGCGCGGGCCAGTAAGCGGCAGCGTGCAGGCCTTGAGCAGCTTGGGCTCGCCCTTGGCCTCATGCTCCATCACCACCACGACGCGCTTGACGCCGGCGACCAGGTCCATCGCTCCGCCCATGCCCTTGACCATCTTGCCCGGGATCATCCAGTTGGCCAGGTCGCCATTCTCGGCCACCTGCATGGCGCCCAGGATGGAGAGATCGATGTGCCCGCCCCGGATCATGCCGAAGCTGTCGGCGCTGGAGAAGAAGCTGGTCAGCGGGAGCTCGGTGATGGTCTGCTTGCCGGCATTGATCAGGTCCGCGTCTTCCTCACCGGCAAAGGGAAACGGGCCCATGCCCAGCATGCCGTTCTCGCTCTGCAGCCGCACGTCGATGCCATCGGGGATGTAATTGGCCACCAGCGTCGGAATGCCGATGCCCAGGTTCACATAGAAGCCGTCCTGCAATTCGCGCGCGGCGCGTTCCGCCATCTGTTCGCGGGTCCAGGCCATCAGTTCGCCTCCGCCATGGCGCGCGGCCGCACCGTACGCTGCTCGATATGCTTGACCGGGTTGGGCACATGCACCAGTCGCGACACGAAAATGCCCGGCGTATGAATCTGGTCGGGCTCGATTTCGCCGACCTCGACCAGATGCTCGACCTCGGCGATGGTTACCTTACCGGCTGTTGCCATCATTGGATTGAAGTTCCGCGCCGTTTTGCGATAGACGAGATTGCCCTCGGCATCGCCCTTCCAGGCATGCACGACCGACACGTCGGCCACCAAGCCGCGCTCCATCACATAGTCCTCGCCGTCGAAGCTGCGCACCTCCTTGCCATCGGCGATGATTGTACCCACGCCCGTCTTGGTGAAAAAGGCCGGTATGCCCGCGCCCCCGGCCCGGATGCGCTCGGCCAGCGTGCCTTGCGGGGTAAATTCAAGCTCCAGCTCGCCCGACAGGAACTGCTGAGCGAAGAGCTTGTTCTCGCCCACATAGGACGAAATCATCTTCCTGATCTGGCGGGTCGCAAGCAGGCGACCGAGACCGACGCCATCGACGCCTGCATTGTTGGAAATGACCGTGAGATCACTGACGCCCGAGCGCTCGATCCCCTCGATCAGAGCCTCGGGAATGCCGCAAAGGCCAAAACCGCCCGACATGATGGTCATGCCGTCGGCCAGCACGCCGGCCAGCGCTTCGGCTACAGTCTCATGGACCTTACGCATGTGGGTCCCTCCTCCTCTGGTGGTCTTTTGCCTACGCTAGGTCTTGCCGCCCGGCAGGAGTTAGTCGTATTTCTACGACATGATTGCAGCGCTACAGTTTGCTTTGGCCGATATTCCGGTGCCCATGGTCTATGCGACGCACCGCATCATCCGCGACTGCAATGCGGAGTTTGCGGGCCTGTTCGGCTATCGTCGCGAAGAGCTTGTCGACACGAGCTTCTCACGCCTTTACCCCGCCATCGCAGATTTCGTGCGCACCGGTGACATGTGGCGGCATCACCTGCCCGGCGGAGCAGTCTATTTCGACGAGCGGATCATGGCGGGGGCCGATGGCAAGCGCTTCTGGTGCCGAGTCAACGGGCGATCGCGTGATCTGAGCGATCCATTCGCGGCGGCGCTTTATTGCTTTGAACCCATGAGCCGGCCGTTGACCCAGACAACGCTCAAACTCACCGGGCGGCAACGCCAGATACTGACGCTAGTGGCGCAGGGCAAGACCAGTACCCTAATTGCCGAGGAGGTTGGGCTGTCGCGGCGGACAGTGGAGGCGCATCGGCTGCGGCTTGCTCGTTCGGTCGGCGTGGCCAACTCGGCGGAATTGGTGGCCTGGTTCCTGTCGCAGCCGTCGGCGTGACCCTCGATGTCTTGGGAAGACTTAGGGTGCCTGGAACACGAAAAAACGAGCCGTCAGGGCCTGTCTGCAGGGCATTTTTAAGGCGTTGCTAGCCATGGTGAGCGTAGCAACGGCATTGCAACCCACGCATTCAGGAATGCGTAGGAGTTTGCGAGCATGGTACGGCCATGCACAGGCCAAAGGGCAAATCGACACAAGTTCGGCAGGGCACTGCGACCGGAGCGTCGCAGCTGGCCAGTTACGTCGACGACCCAAACACCATGCTCGAGGCCGAGCGTCTCCTGGGCGGCAGAACCCGCGACATCAAGTTGTCGGGATCGCTGGAGCGAGCCTTTCGAGATCGTACGTGGCGTCAGACCGCCAAGATCATCAGATCGTGGATGGTCTGGGTGATCGTGCTCGACATTCTCACCCTGTCCATGAACCTGCTCCTGCTGCCTCGGGCGCAAGCGGTCGCCATGCTGGCCCCGGGCGCTATAATTCCTTTAGCCGCTCTGGCCATACATATGGTTTGGAGAGAGCGTCGCCCGGGCTGGCTGCTGGGCGGCGCCCTGAATGCAGGCATGTTCCTGATCCTCCTGGCCGTTTGCTGGATGGGGGCAGCAGCAGGCGGCTTATGGCAGGAGCGCTACCTCTATGTGATGATGTTCGTGGGCATCGTCGGCATAACCACCTTCAGCGTTCCCATGCCCACCATTTTGGGAATCGCGACAAGCTGCCTCGCCCTTTACCTAACGTTCCAGCTGCGCAATCCACTGATCGGTCTGTCCGAGGCCATTGCTGCTTTCTTCTTCTTTGCCTGCGGCGTGGTCGCTGTCGTATTCGCGCGCCGAACCATGTCCGTATTGGCCAAGAAGGCTTTCCTCCTCGAACTTAGGGATGGCGCCCGGCTGGCCGCCCTGACCCAAGCGAATGAGCGACTAGATCATCTGGTGAAAGTCGATCCTCTCACGGGCGTGGCGAACCGCCGATGGATGACAGAACTTCTCAACGCGCTCGCGGGCCATCCGGACGACCTCCGCGGAAGCACGTCGCTCCTGATGTGTGACATTGATTGCTTCAAGGCGCTGAACGATCGTCTTGGGCACGCTCACGGGGATCGCTGCCTCGTCGAAGTCGCTGCGATAATTGATCGAAGCGTCAGGAGTGGATCGGACCACGTCGCCCGATATGGAGGAGAGGAATTCCTGGTTATCCTTCCGGACACGACTGCCGACGAGGCGTTTCTCGTTGCTGAGCAGATCCGAAAGAACATTGCTCACGCGGCCTTGCCCAACCCGGGGTCCAATGTGGCAACGATGGTCACCATCAGCATCGGCGTCGCCGCACGGACGGGCAGTGAAGGATGGACCGCGGACAAGCTGCAAGTCGAGGCGGATCTCGCGCTCTACCGGGCAAAGAGGGAGGGTCGCAACCGAACCGTGCTGTTCGGCGCACCCGAACTGACCAAGCAAGTGATCGCTGCGGGTGCTGCTTAGCCGCTGGCCATGGGCCGGACTAGAGGTGCTATATTGGCTTGGACCGCCCCGAGGAAACTTCAGGATCGATCGAGATCGCGCCAGGGAGCGCCGATGGAAGCTATCGGTCAGGCAGGCCGAGCGTTCGCAGGGTCTGCAGGATGTTCTCGCCCGCGCTGACGAAGACGGGGCTGCTATTCTGCGTCGGCGGTCGCACGTTTGATATCGTCGAGTTGGGTCGCAATTGCATCGCCGTGGCTATGGCGGCAGCCGCCTCGGCGTGGCGCCCCAGGCGTTCGTAAGCGGTGGCGAGCAGCATGTGTGAGCGGCCTGATGCCGGGGTAATGGCGATCGAACGCTCCAGCCATGACACGGCCTCGGCATTCCGGTCCATCAGCAGATTGGTCCAGCCAGCGCCCAGCAGCCAGGTCCAGCGCGATACAGACGGCGTGTCATATCGATCCGCCAGCTCGAAGGTGGCGAGGGCCTCCGGGAGGCGACCAAGGTTCAGCTGGCCAAGGCCAACAAGGTAAAGCGAAGAGCCGTCCCAGGGGTTGAAGCTCAACACCTGCGCGCAGGCGACGAGACTTTCGGCGAAGGCGTTGGTGGCGCTGAGGAAGCGGCATTGGGCCTCGAGCACCGCAATGGAGCGTGGTCGCGCCGCAATAGCGCGTTTGAGCAGGGCCTCGGCATTGCTCGCGGCGGCGGCTCGCTTGTTCGCATCATACCAGACCATCTGGATGCCGCGCATTTGCAGCGCGGCAAGAGCGATCTGCACGTCGACATTGTCTGGCTGGTTCGCCAGCGAGCCCTCGAGCATTGCCTGTGCCGCGGCAAAACGCTCATGGGTCGTCTGGTTGATCGAAGCCGTGGCCTGCTCGATTGCCACCCGGCCGCCTGTCGAAGCATCACGGACTGAACCGGCGCCTTCGACCAAGTCGTTGAGGAGACGTGCGAGTTTATCCCCCAGGCCAGCGGCGAGCCGAACCTGCTGCAACTGAGCACCGAGCGCGCTGCTGTCGACAGTCACGGGGGCGAGACTGGTGATCGTTCCGGTGGCGCGCTCGGTCAGCCGCGCCTTGAGCGTCCACGAATCACCCTCCTCGCGCAACTCGCTCCTGATGATGAGGTCCGGCGGTGCTCCGGATGCGTCATCATCGGGTGCCGTGACCTTGATGTTGCCGATCCCGGACAGACCGTCGATCAACTGATCGGTAACGCCTGCTGCTGTTACGGCGCCATCGGCATCGCTGCCGGAATAGACGATCGGCAGGACCGCAAGGGTCATAGTTGTCGGCGGCGCAAACCGGGCTGAGGCAACTGATGCTACGCCGGCAATGACGCAGAGCATCGCAAAGCCCGCGACAACCCAGCGGCTGCGCCAGTTGAGCGATGTACGCGACCTCACCGTTTCGGAGTGGGCGGCAGTTGTTGTCTCGGCGTTGGACGCACGTTCTGCATCCGGCCCGGTCACCACGGTCTCCAGCACATAGCCGCGCCCCGAGACGACCCTGATCAGCTGTCGCTGGTCGTCGCTGAGCGCGACGCGCAGTTCGCGGATGCATTGAAACAGGCTGTCATCGGCAACATGGATGTTGGGCCAGACGGCCGCCATCAGTTCCTGCTTGTCGACCACCCTGCCTGGATTGTTTGCCAGGAACACCAGCAAGTCGAAGCTCTTTGGACGCAACTTGGTCGGAGCGCCGTCCGGTCCGCGCAGTTCGGCGCGTCGCTCATCGAGCTCAAAGCCGGCGAAGCAAAGCATCTGGTCCCCACTGCTGTGTCCGGCTCCCTTCTGTGGTGGAGAGCGCGGCCAGCCCTTCGGCAGCAGATATCAGAAAGATATCAGAATGTCCGCCCTGCATCTTCAGGACTTTGCCGACGTGACGCTGCATCACTGAGACTCAGTCGTGCGACCAACTGACCCTGCCAGTCCTGGGGCCGGTTCTGTTTGCGCGGCGGGTGAGTGGGGCATTGTCGGTCATGTTTTTTGCTGCAGTAACGCGTGCGCATGCGGAGTTGGTCAACGCGCTCGTGGGGTTGGCTCTTTTCGCGGGCCTCGCCGTTGCGATGGTTCAGCCGGCAATGGCAGCCAGTACGGCATGTGGGCTGATCAATTCTGATTGGGCCGGTGTCGTGACCCCGGTGGGGGACGAGTATTTCCTTGAGTATTCTGGGTTGTATCCTGGTGAGGTCATCACCTATTCGGTCACGACCACCGGAAGTACAAACGACCCTCAAAATGACCCGAATAGCGGCCCAGGCTTCGCCGTCTACATCAATCAAGGGAGCGGCAATTATGATGTTGTGCTGGAGCAATACGCTGGCAGCGGCGCCGAACTGAACCTGAGCGGGCAATATACCGTCAGCGCCAACCCGGACATCACCCTCTATGCGTGGAGCAGCATAAGTAATCCTGGCAAGTCGCATGCTCTGATCAGTTGCGCCGGTACGCCGGTGGTGACGGGTGTCAGCCCCACCAGCGGCCCGACTGCCGGCGGAACCAGTGTCACGATCACCGGAACGGATCTCCTCAACGCAACAGCCGTTCGCTTTGGTGCGACCAATGCGGCATCCTTCATCGTCAACAGCGCCACCAGCATTACGGCGACGTCCCCCGCGGGGACTGGCACGGTGGACGTGACTGTGACCACACCAGGCGGCACCAGTGCGACCAGCGCGGCCGACCAGTTCACCTATGTGGCTGCGCCAACCGTCACGTCGCTTAGCACGACTGCAGGCCCCACCGGGGGCGGCACGACTGTCACCATAGTGGGCACCGGCTTCTCGATTGCGACGGCCGTAACGTTCGGCGGCACTCCGGCTTCCACCTTCACAATCAACAGCCCCACCAGCATTACCGCAGTTGCCCCCGCCGGAAGTGCCGGAACAGTGGATGTCCGGGTGACGACCGTTGGCGGCACCAGTGCGACCGGCCCGTCCGACCAGTTTACTTATGTGCCGCGGCCGACGGTTACATCGCTGACAGCGACTGCCGGGCGGGCCACGGGCGGTATGATTGTGATCATTACCGGCACGGGCTTCGCGGCGGCGCCCGGGGTAGGTGCCGTCAAATTCGGTGGCACCACCGCATCGTATATAATCACCAGTAATACCCAGATCGCGGCGACATCGCCGGCGGGTTCCGGCACGGTGGACGTGACCGTGACGACTGTGGGTGGCACGAGTGCGTATAGCGCTGCCGACCAATATACCTATGTACCAGCGCCAACAGTGACGGGGGTTTCTCCATCTGGCGGGCCGACGGGCGGAGGGACAACGGTCACGATTATCGGCACTGGATTCCTGCGGGCGCCGGCGACCTGGGCCGTCTACTTCGGTGGGACGGCCGTCTCCTACACGGTGGATAGCGACACCCAGATCACGGCCACCTCGCCAGCGGATGTCGGCACCGTGGATGTGACCGTAACGACAGTGGGTGGGACGAGCGCGACCAGCGCTGCTAGCCAGTTTACCTACGTGCCGGCACCAACCATTGTTCTGGTCGGCCCGGACGCCGGTCCGACGGAGGGCAGGTCCGTTGGCATATATGGCACCAACCTCTTGGGCGCGACGGCCGTGACGTTCGGTGGCATCGCGGCTACCGATTTTTCGGTCGTCACCGACACGGCCATGTTCGCAACGGCTCCTGCCGGAAGCGCCGGAACAGTGGATGTCCGCGTGACAACCTTGGGCGGCACCAGTGCTATCGATGCGGCTGCCCAGTTCACCTATGTGGCGGCGCCGACGGTCACGTCGATCACGCCGACTGCCGGTCCGACGATGGGCGGCACGAGCGTCATCATCACCGGCAACGACCTGTCGGGGACGACGGCGGTGACATTTGGCGCCACGCCAGCCACCGGGTTTACAGTCGATAGCGACAGCCAGATCACCGCAGCGGCGCCAGCGCTGAGCGCGGGAACCGTAGATGTCAGGGTCACCACAGTCGGGGGCACCAGCGCCACCGGCGCGGCGGATCAATTCACCGCAGTGGCGGCGCCCGCTGTCACCTCCGTAAGTCCGAATGTTGTGCCGGCCGGCGTCAGTACAACGGTCACCATCACCGGCACCAACCTGAGTGGAGCCAGTGCGGTGACATTCGGGTTCGGGGTGGCTGCCAGCAGCTTTACGGTCAACGGCGATACCAGCATCACCGCAACGTCTCCACCATTGGCCGGCAATGCCTATGCGATGCTCGTGACGACCGTTGGGGGCACGAGCCCGGTTGTCATTCCGGCTCTGCTTACCGTCGTGGCGGCGCCGACGATTACCGGCCTCAGCCTCGCTTCGGCGCCCAATGCTGGTGGCTCAACCGTAGTCATTACCGGCACGGAACTGACTGCCGTGACAGGGGTGAGCTTTGGCGCCACTCCGGCTGCCTTCGCGATAGACACCGACACGCAGATCACAGCCATCGCGCCGGCGGGCGTGGGTCATGTCAACGTGCAGGCGACCAGTATCGGTGGCACCAGCCCCGATACCGCTGCGGATGACTTTGTCTATCTCAGCATCGCGGATGCGCCCATGGCTGCAACCGCCGTCGCGGGCGATGGACAAGCCACCGTGACCTTTACGGCTCCCGCACATGACGGCAACAGCCCTATCACGCTCTATACCGCCACCGCTTCGCCCAATGGCGCAACCGGCACCCTTGCCGGCCCCGGCGCGGGAACAATAACGGTCGCCGGCCTGACCAACGGGCAAGCGTATACCTTTACCGTGACGGCAACGAACGACGAAGGTGACAGCATTGCGTCGGCGGCATCCAACAGCGTCATGCCCAAGGGCAACCAAACGATCACCTTCGCCAATCCGGGCAACCAGAATTTCGGCACGAACCCGACCTTGAGCGCCATGTCGACCTCGGGCGCGACGCCGACCTTTACCTCGACCAGTACAGGTGTCTGCACGATCACCCCGTCCGGGTTGTTGACCTTTGTCGCTGCGGGGACATGCGCCATCGACGCAGATGAGCCAGGTGGCACCGCTTGGAATGCTGCTGCGACGGTGTCGCAGAGCTTCACCGTCAACGCCGTCGTTCCGGACGCGCCTGTCATGGTTGGCGCGACCATCAGCGGAACCACGGCGGAGATCTCGTTTACGCCCGCTTCGACCGGAGGCTCACCCATTATCGAGTATACGGCTACGGCAGTACCAGGCGGCGGAACCGCGACCGGGATAACAAGCCCCATTGCCTTTGGCGGCCTGACGATCGGCCAAAGCTATAGCTTCACCGTGACCGCCAGAAATTCTGTGGGCACTGGCAGCGCCTCGGGCGCCTCCAACACCGTGACCGCCAACACAGCGCAAACCATCACCTTTCCCGATCCAGGCCTGCTTCTGGCTGGGGGCAATGCGACGCTGACCGCCACGGCAAGTTCCGGCTTGCCAGTGAGCTACAACACTACGACCCCTGCCGTTTGCTCGGTGACGACAAGCGGGGCGCTAAGCCTGCTGACAGCAGGCGCCTGTATCGTCGAGGTCAACCAGGCGGGTGACAGCACCTATCTCGCTGCGCCCACGGTGTCGCTGAGCCTGGCCGTGGCGCCCGGCTCGGTGACGCTCACCCCAACGACCGGCGCCTTGCCGGATGGCAAGGTCGGCGACGCGCATACGCAAGTCTTCTCGGCTGCCGACGGCACGGCCCCTTATGTTTTCGGCGTTTCGGCTGGCACGCTTCCAGCCGGCCTGACACTGACGGGCGATACCCTGTCGGGCACGCCGACGGCAGCTGGCACATTCGGCTTCACTGTCACGGCAACCGACGCCAATGGCGTCTCGGCCAGTGCCGCCTATACGCTGGTGGTCGTGCCATCGGCCGTCATCACCCTGACACCGGCAGCTGGCGCCTTGCCTGATGCCATGGCGGGCGAGAACTATACCGAGACTGTCGTCGCCAGCGGCCAGGTCGGCGCGGTGACCTATGCCGCCACGGGCACGCTGCCCGCAGGGCTGGCGGTTGGCGCGACCAGCGGTGAAATCACCGGATCGGTCGATGTGGGTGCGGAAGGCGACTATAGCTTCACAGTCACAGCGACCGATGCCGACGCCAATACGGCCTCGGTGAGCTACACGCTCAAGGTCCTGGTCCGCGAAGTCACGGTGGAGAACAAGGCCGTCACCGTCCCGGCCGGCAGCACGCCAGTACCGGTCAACCTGACGGCGGGGGCGACGGGCGGTCCGTTCAGTGGCGGGGAGGTCGTGGGAGTGTCACCACCCCAGGCCGGCACGGCGTCGATAACCGGCGCCGACGTGGCGGCGATCGATAGCGATTACGACGCCATCTACCTCAGGTTCACGCCCAATCCGCAATATACCGGAACGGCACAGATCACCTACGCGCTGACGAGCACGCAGGGCGCGTCGGCCCAGGGCACTGTCGCCTATACGCTGACGGCCGACCTCGGGGCCGTCGCCCAGGCGATCCAGCCGATCTCCGACGGCTTCATCAGCACGCGGTCCGGCCTGATTGCCGGGGCGGTCGATACGCCCGGACTGCAGGACCGTCGCTCCGCGGGCAGCGCGCAGCTGCCCGGGACGATATCGGTGACGCCGTCGGGCAATTCGATGACGATGAACTTTGCCGCGAGTACGCTGGCGGCCACTGCGGCATCGACTGCGGCCGAGAGCCTGGTGAGCGCGCCGGTGGACGAGGGCGGTCTCAACTTCTGGATCGATGGAACGGCAACGCTGCATTTCCGCAATGACAGTGTCGGCGACCATTGGGGCAGCCTGGCCCTGGCATCGGTCGGTGCCGACATGCTGCTGACTGACGACCTGCTGGTCGGCGTGGCCCTGCATGCCGACTGGATGGACGACGTCACCGGGGCAAGCCGCACGGCGGGCACGGGTGTTCTGGTGGGGCCGTATGTCTCGGCCGAGCTGGTGGAGGGGGTGTTCCTCGACGCCAGCGCCTATTACGGCCAGAGCTGGAATACCATCACCAGTGGCCTGTTCAGCGGGACGTTCGAAACCCACAGGCTGCTGGCCAAGGCCAGCCTGTCGGGCCAGTGGCAGCTGAGCGACAACCTGATGCTGCAGCCGGCGGCCAACCTGTTCTACCTGCACGAGGAGGCAGGCAACTATGCGGTGTCGGATGGCCTGGGCAATACCGCCAACATTGCCAGCTTTGCGCTGGACCAGTTGCGGGCCTCGGTCGGCGCGACGTTGCGCTACAGCATCGATGTCGACGGCAATCTGGTCATCACGCCCTTCCTGGGCGTCGAACTGGGGCTGGGCGTGACCAATGGCACAAGCAGCCGTTTCGGTACCCTGTCGACGGGATTCGACGTTACGGGTCTTGGCGAGTGGACCCTGGGCTTTGGCGTCGAGGCTGGGATCGACAACGGCACCTTGCGATCCATCTCGGCAACCGGGCGGGCGCGGGCAAACTTCTAGAGGGGCCGTCTTCGCAGACGCGCCTCGATGGGCCAACAGATCGGAGCGCGTTGAGGACCTTGCTTCGCAGATGCGCTTAGCCAGTCGAACTAGTGGCCCGATCGTCGCCCGCTTCATGGGGCATCAGAAGAAGCCTTCCGTGATCTGGCAGGCGGAATAACCGCCCCGTCCGATTTCAGAAATGAGCTGTCGACGCCGCGCGCGCTCGGCGCCAAGATCACTGGTCGGAGCGACGCGCAACAGCTGCGCCTAGCCCCTTACCTGGCCGCGATTCTTGGCAAAGCTGCAAGAATCCTGCGATGGGGCATGAGCAACGGTGTCAGATCACCTCCCCTCCCCCGCGCGCAAGCATTTCCTGAGTGTGCCAGGACAAATCGGTGGCACGCTTCGATTGCGTCCGTGACAATCCATCGAGCGACCGCCGGCCCGGTTCAGAGGCCGTTTTGGCCCAATCCCGACGCCTAACCATGAGACGCTGGCGCCATCGTAGGTTAGCAAACCGAAGCCTCGAGGCGGGTTCGGCAAACGTGCATTTGTGGCCGTGCGGGCGTTATTGGACATGAGAGCGTATAGCGGAGTCAGGCACCTCGGCGCCGCGTCCGCGCCCCCTAGAGTGTGCCAGACCAATTTCCTCGGCAGGCTTCAATGCGGTTGCTGACATTGAGCGAGCGGCCGCCGGCCCGGATCCCAATCCCCGAACCAGAATTGGTGAAGCGCACGCCGTCGCAGACTAGCAAGCCGAGGCCTGCGCGGCCCTACAAATGTTCAACTTTGTCGCCGTGGGCTTCTTCTCCGACAGGTAGGCAACCCCGATAACTGCCAATAGCCACGTCGCGCAATTAGTCTGAAGTAACAGCTGCGGCACGTCTTCTGTCATTAAAGAATCTTACAAAACGCTTTTCAACCAGATGATGATAAATTACGCCAAATACAATACTAAAGGCGATTGAGCAAATGAATATCGCCAACCATGAGTTGGTACCCCCAAGCAATCGAGCGACAACGGAGACAATAGAAAGATGCACTAGATATATTGAGTATGAGGCTCCGCCTAACGAAACCAGAATATTCGGGACTATGATTTTACGTCCGCGCTCCAGCATAATAAGAGCCGTGGTAAAAGGGGCCATGGCCACACCAAATCCCACCTGTGCCTCAAGAGAATTTCCAGCCAGGACAAACGTCGTCAAGCCTGCAACCCCGACTAAAAGCGGCACAGGCCACCATTGGCTGCTCACTCTTTTGACAATGACGGCCGAAAGCATCCCTGCGATGAACATCAAATTCAGTGGATGCAAAGCGACCGTAAGAAGCGGAATGCCAATTGCTGACCATATGCCGGTGATCCAAAAGCCTAATATTGCGGCACCCCATGCCAGCACCACCAGCGCGAATGGTCGCACGAAATAAAACAGACCGAACAGTACGTAGAATATTATCTCGTGCTGCAAAGTCCAGGCAACCGCAACAGCTGATACTTGTCCGGTCGGAATTAATGTGAGCGTTGAAACCACACCCCAATCCTTATTTGACATGGAAATCTGTGGGAATATCGTATAAATTAGCATCATCGTCACTGCGACAGGCAGGTACGGCGCAAATATTCTAGTAAATCTTTTTAAGAAGTAGCTACCTGCTTGCTTTGCACCAATTTTATCTGCTCCATGTGAGTATAATATTATGAACCCACTCAGCACGAAGAAGAAATTGAACCCAACACTCCGCTGGCTAAGCTCGGATATCCAGCCAGGGACCGATGTCGTCCATAACTGTGCGGTAGCTGCAGCGTGATGTATTACTACAGCACAGGCGGCTATTGCTCGACCGGCTTGCAAGACACGAAGAATCCCGCTTTCGGCGAAGAAATGGGTCTTCTCAGTCATATTTTTCGCCGAAGTTCATGAACTTATCTATTGAAGGTGCGGCCTGAACGGGCCGCTCACGATCGCGTGGCGTGGGTTTGGCTCATCTGTCAGCCCTATGCAAGTCTGTGGGCCCAATCATTTCCTGTGAGAAATCCGACCTCTCCGGCGCCATCCGCAAGACCGGTTTTGTGAGTCTGCACAGCTACGTATACCTAGATTGTCCAAAATGGGCTGCTGCCGGTGCAGTGGGCGCGCGGTTAAGCGGCCGCCTGCCCGTCAGAGACCCGCTTGGCCGAATCGTACGCCCAAACCGGAATTGGTGGTGATGCGCACGCCATCGCAGCAGGCTGGCAAACTGAGGCTCGGCGGTTCGGCAAAAGTTCAACTTTGTGGCCGTTCCGGGCGCTATTGGACGTCTTAGCGATTTCGATGGTGGCTCAATCAGCGGCACCTGCGAATTATTGTTAGCTGTGCTAACAGTGTCAAACGTTGGTGGGGGTCCGTCTCTCGACACCGTGACCTGCTCTGCCCGTAACTTGCCGCATTTACTGGCCTTCTTGATGCAGTCGAGGAGGACGAAGATGAACGTGCATTGGCCTTGCTTACGGCGGCAACAGCGAGCCGCTATTTTGGCTCTGCAGAAATTCGGGCCATGCGACTTGCCGCTCCAATTGGGTGAACAGCTGACTAGTCTTGGCCTCGTTGAGCCTCTTGTGCAGGGCGGATACTGCATTACCCCCTTAGGCCAAAGCATCACAGCGTCCGCACAACGCATTGCGCTAGGGCACAGTGGGCTCTCATCTCCGGCCAAGCTACACTTCGCCTAGGTCAGAGTATAAGATCCAGGCTTGCCCCAGCCAGAAATGATGACCGTTCAGCCACTGCTTCGCACAGGCGCCGGCTCTCCTCCACTCATATGGTGGCGCATTGACGTATGCCGATCTCGGTGCCCCGCATCAATTCTCCTGTGATGGGTATGTCTTGGGAATTGCTTGCAGGCACGCTTTGTGCGTCTATTGATGCGAGCTAGGTCGCGGTCGGACACGTGGGGTTAGCGTTCAGAAGGATGACCAAGGTCAATACAACGGTCGAAACAGGCCTTTAGGCCATGCAGGACCGCCCGTATTGCCAAGCCGGGGCGAGGTATGGCAGCTGCAATTGCTGACGAGGTAAAACAGATAACCTTAGCACTAACCGTGACTTCGGGACGCAGTGGAACAAAGCTGCTTACTGTTCTCCTTTGCGAATGTCTCGGATTGGCAGCACAGCACGAACCTGCCCCAAGGGCAAATTACGTAATGCGCTCCTTGCTAAGTGCGCCTACTGCAGCTCCACTTTGGCTGATCGCGGAGAAGTTGCCAGCTATGCTGGCCGCTGCCCGAAACAGCTTCTATGCGGAAACTTCCCACCTCTTCTGCAAAGGACTAATTGAGCCCATTATCGACCTTGGTATCAAACCCAAGCTAATTCTGCTATCCCGGCCAGCTCGAGAAGTAGCGTTGAGCTTGTTCCAAATGAACGTAATTCCGGAACGCACCGAAAATGGCCGCCTCGTACTATTAGGGCCAGCAGATAAGGGCATTCAAAACTACGGGCATTGGTCGGACTATCAACTCTGCTACTGGTATGCTCGCGAAATCGAGAGTATGCAAAATCGCTACCGAGAAACTTCGGCATTGAGAAATATTGATTGCCTTTCAGTAAGTTTCCATGATTTGGGATCGATTCATGTACTTGAGCGGCTTAGCACCTTCTTGACTGGGAGCAAGCTCGATGAACGCGCAAAGCAAAGGTTAGCAGGCGTTATGGCGATCAATCAAAACTCTAGGAGGGCAGCGTCGGGAAGAGAGGAAGATCGAACAATCACATTTGATCCGGAGCGTGAGGAGGCAATCGTAGACGAGACATTTGTGTCAGCTAGGTTGTCTTCAACTCCTCAAAATCTCGGCTAGGCTGCGCACCATTAGCGCTTGAGAAGGCCGCACTAGTTGACTGTCCGGACTTGTGACTTTCTCCTTTAATAGGGCAAGATCGGCAGGTTGACTGGCACTATTTTCTCCCCGCAACCCGAAGATCTTCAACGATGATTTCCGTGGCCAATCGAGGCACTGGCTCGGATCGTCGCACTAGGGATTACAACACGCATCGACCATACTCCTCGCTTGGAAATTTCGCGCGAATGAGTTGCGACGCTACCGGCTCCGGAAAACAGACCCTACAGGGCCAAAGATCAACTAAAGGACAATCCTAAAACCGGCGAGAACTTGGGCCCTCAAACGCAAGGTCAGCTGCCGTACAAGCCGCGTTTTAACATAGGCGTTGCCTGGCGATATTGATTCTCCAGCATGGGCTCAACCTCTTCAATTTCATGGATGGCATTGACGGCATCGCTGGCAGCCAGGCGATCCTGCTGCTGTTGGGTGGCAGCGCCATCTGGTGGCTGGGCAACCCCGCCGCCGCAGACTTTTCGGCCTTCTGGCTCGCACTGGCCGGCGCTGCTGCCACCGGTGGCTTCCTGCTGCGCAACTGGCCACCCGCCAAAATCTTCATGGGCGATGCAGGTTCTAATGTGCTCGCCCTGCTCATTTTTGGGGTTGCGATCAGCACAGTAGCCGAAGGGCAAGTGGCCTACCAAACCTGACTGATCCTGCCGGCGGTGTTCGTAACCGACGCGACGGTAACGCTTCTGCGTCGCTTGCTTCGTGGTGAACGTCCCTGGCACGCCCATCGGCGGCATGCCTATCAGCAGTTATCGAGGGTATGGGGGCACCGCCGCATAACCCCGGTCTATAGCGGACTCACACTGTTCTGGACCCTCCCCCTTGCATGGGCGGCCCAGCACCTGACGGTTTGGAGCTGGTGGCTGGTGCTGCTGACCTATGTCCCGCTGGTTGCCCTTTCCCTCCGCGCCAATGCAGGTGGCGCAAACGCGGGGGCCACATCGGCGCAAGGCGAGAAGTGCGACCCGCTGCGGTCGCGTAAGGTGATGCCAATCAAGGTTCATTTCCGCACCTTTCCATAGGCGATTAAGAGCGGAATGAGTGTGGCGAGTTGCCCGCCCTTCGCATTCCTATCCAGCACGTGGTTTTGTCGGCCCTGCTTTGGGCAAGTGGCCCGCCGCCCAGCATCCCGCTACCACTCGGTCTCGCACTCGCAGGCCCGACTCCCTTCATTATCGTTGCTTGTGGGCCTTTGGTGGCTCAACCTCTTCAATTTCATTGATGGCATTGACGGGATTGCCGGCAAGGCAACCAAGAAGTTCATCTATATTTTCTGCGCTGCCGTCCGCAAGGCGACAACAATATAGAACCCAACATCGCCAAATATCGTGACTACCCGCCCGACAACGACTGCTAGAAGTACTTGGTCCGGTTGAATGATTTCTCTCAACAAGAACAATAGAACGGCTTCTCTAACACCAAGGCCGGCGGGCGCGCCGGGAGTGACAAGTCCTGCCAACCAGGCAATCACATAAGCCCCGGCTATAGATGGGTAAGCCCAAAGCGGAACAACACCTCCGACCGCTTGTATGATCCACAAGAAAACTGCACCAGAAATGCCAATGAACCCCAAGTAATACATCGACGCTCGGATTAAACCCCAACCGAAGAAACGCAATATAACTGAAATAACGAGCACTAGTATCACGGCAAAGGCCGCAACACTCGCGAATGAGCTACCCTCCGAGTCGATCAAAAGGGATAGAACTAGGGGCGCAAACATAACGCCACCTAAAACAAGCATGGCAAGCTCTAGACCGGTGGATTTTACTAGGCTCCTGCCATCAATTCCGGCAGCAACCCCAATGACTTGCCGCCCTGCAAACTGGAAGATATTCCCGGGTACATATTTGGCGAGTTGCGAGGTTGCATAGGCCTGTAGGGCCCACGTCCACGATGCGGTTACGTTGAGAAACCCGAGTAGAGACCACCAACCCCGCGCGAGAAGCACATTGGATGCGCCATAAACAGCTGCCAATACGATAAAGGCGGCGTATGAGTGTAAGGAAATGCTGCCTAAATCTATTCGTGCCGAATAATCCCATAGAAGCAGCCCAACAAAAACAATTCCCGAGACCGCAAGAAGGGATCCAATTAAATTCAGTCCCTTCTTGACGCCGGGACTCAGCAATGATGCCATCGTTAAACTTTTTGCCTGCAATGCAGCATAGTCCAAGGAAAGGGTGACAAGACTTCCAGAATTTCAAAATGGCGCTCAACTAGAGCAACTATGCCCGCCTTGGACCAATGGTTGAGATGGCCAGGCGTGTTACCTAGGTCAGAAATATACTTTCCACGAACAAGGTTCAACACACGCCAAATTGGCTCGCGCGGCACGCTGATTATGAGATCGGCGTCAACAATGCCGCGCAACGCCTCAAGCGCCTGTTCAGGCTCTTCCAGATGCTCCATGACCTCGCAGCACACGATCAACGGGGCACTGTCTCGACCAGGAAGCATCTCGTAAATGCTGCGGACTTCGAAGCTTGCCGCGTCGGCGCCCTCCGCTAGTGCGTTAGCCTTTGCCATTTCTATGACCTCGGACGAAAAATCGGTTCCGCGCGCGTCAATGTTTGCGCTCATCCACCGCAATGTCCAATATCCCTCGCCGCAGCCAACCTCATGAATTGACGAAGGATCGATTTTACGCACTAGCCCGCTAAGCGCATCATCGAACCCTTCAACAAGACGCCGAGCGATTGGGTTGGACGTACCATACTTGTCGTAGGTGTTTCCAATGACGACCCCGTCCTCGGCCTTTCCACCAGCCACCTTAACCGTCATTTTGGAGCCCTTCCAATGGCAGCTTATTCGTCGCTGGCTTGGGTACTAAGTTCGCTCGCTGTGCATAACGAATGTCCTCCAACAACCGACGATTTGCGGCGATGACATCGGCAAGAAATGCGACCAGCAGGGATTGAAACCCCATCACCAACAAGGCACCAGCCAGGATTAACGATTGGATATTCCCCTGGCCTTCGCCTATAAAATAGTAATACAAGAAGCGCATCACGGCCAATCCGCCAATAAGCAGCAGGAAGGCAGCAATCGTGCCAAAAAAACGAGCCGGCTGATAAACTACGAATATGCGTACAATCGTGAAAATAGAGCGCGTGATGTACGAGCCGATACTTTTGACCAGACGCGATGGCCGCAGATCAGCATTCACTCTAATGGGAACGTTGACAATCTTCAGGTTTTTTCGACCTGCCTGGATAATCGTCTCCAGCGTATAGGTATAGTTGTTGAACACGACAAAATGCTGCGCGGCATTGCGACTAATGGCGCGAAAGCCGCTTGGGGCATCCGCGACGTCCGTGCCACTCGTAACGCGGACGACAAAGCTACCCAACTTTTGCAACAGCTTCTTCGTGATAGAAAAATGCTCGACAGTTGAAATTGGACGCGTACCAATCACCATTTCCGCTTCGCCTCTGACAACTGGCGCAGTTAGTGCGGGAATGTCTGCGGCATTGTATTGGTTGTCCGCGTCAGTATTGACGATAACGTCGGCACCGCAGCGGAGACAGGCGTCTAGCCCGGTCATGAACGCATGTGCTAGGCCACGGTTACCAGTGTGGCGCACAATGTGGTCCACCCCGTATTCTTGTGCGACGCGTATCGTATCGTCTGTACTACCGTCGTCGATAATAAGCCATTCTACGATATCGAACCCTTCGACTTCTCGAGGAAGGTCTGTTAGGGCGACGCCCAAGGTTTCTGCTTCATTGTAGCAGGGAATTTGAATCACAAGCTTTTTCAATAGATTTAGCTCTCTTGGAGTGGGCAGTTCTGCCACGATCCGAAGTGCCACTTGGTGACGTCCAACTTTTTAAGTCGGGGTGAAAGAGCCACCAGTGGTTGTTATGACCTATGTGGCCGGGTAGACTGAATGTCAGGTCGCTAGCTGAAGGTGTCGCTACATTGATGACGGACTTATATTGTTCTTGTACAGTAAATACCTCGGGCGTTTCGTGCTGCTGCTCAATCTAAACGCCGTCTTCATGTGTGTCCAAAGCATCATATAACTTTCAAGTGAAGCATGTCGATACCGACGCTTCTCGAAGTCGACAAATACTCCAGTGAGTTGCCTTTATGCGAATTTCGGTTTTTGGCTCCGGCTACGTCGGCCTCGTAACAGGCGCTTGTTTGGCTGATGTCGGTCACATCGTCCAATGCGTCGACGCCGACGAGCATAAGATTGCGGAACTCAATCGGGGTGACATGCCGATCTATGAGCCCGGTATCGAGCAGCTAGTAGAACGGAACAGGGAGGCCGGACGGCTTGTGTTCAGCACTGACGCCGAAGCTGGATGCCGGTTCGGTGACATTATCTTCATCGCCGTTGGCACTCCGCCTGGCGAAGACGGATCAGCAGATTTGAAGTACGTGCTCACCGTTGCTGACACGATCGGCGAACACATGGACCGCTACAAGGTTGTGGTCAACAAATCCACGGTGCCAGTTGGGACCGGGGACAGAGTTGCGTGGCAAATCGGTGAAGCGCTACGCCTGAGGGGCGAAAGCATAGACTTCGATGTGTGCTCAAACCCTGAGTTTCTCAAAGAAGGAAGCGCCATCGACGACTTCACTAGGGCCGCCCGCATCATTGTCGGCACAGATTCCGAGCGCGTGCGCCAAGCAATGCAGGAGTGCTACGCACCCTACAACCGGAACCACGACAAGCTGATGTTCATGGATGTTCGCGCAGCTGAACTCACAAAATATGCAGCCAATACAATGCTCGCGACTAGGATCAGCCTGATCAATGAGATTGCCAATATCGCTGAGCGGTTGGGCACTGACGTAGAGCAGGTCCGCCTCGGCATCGGCTCTGATCCCAGGATCGGCTTTCATTTCATTTATCCAGGCGCCGGCTATGGTGGGTCGTGCTTCCCCAAGGATGTGCGCGCCCTTATCCACACGGCAGAAAATGTCGGCCTTGAGGTACCGCTGATCAGTGCAGTCGAGCGTACAAACGAAATACAAAAGACGCTCCTGCTCCGTAAGCTGGAACAGATATTTGACGGTGACCTGAAAAATCGCACTGTGGCCGTATGGGGTTTGGCCTTTAAGCCAAATACCGACGACATGCGTGAAGCGCCCAGCCGGGTGCTTATCGAAGGCCTGACGGCACTTGGGGCCCAGGTGAGGGCGTATGATCCGAAGTCGACAGAAATAGCCCGCGAAATCTTTGCAAACAAAGCTGGCGTCACCATCCTCGATAGTCAAGAGGACGCCGTGCAGGGTGCAGATGCGCTCGCTATCTGCACCGAATGGAAACAGTTCCGAATAGTCGACTTTGACTGGCTGAAATCAACTCTGAAGCACCCAATTATAGTGGACGGTCGCAATCTGTATGAACCCACCGCCCTTCGGGAGCACGGCCTACTATACTATGCGGTGGGGCGTGGCGATTCATCCAGTCTCTATAGAGGCGCCAATGTGGGCGGACGTTCCGATCACCGCTCAGGCTCGAAGTAATTTTATAGTATTGCAGAGAAGCGGGTTGGGCGATGGGCGTGCCGGGAGAAGTCGATAGTGCTGAAGCAGTTCCCGCTATTTCAATCGTTGGGTGGACGCGGAAAACTATTGTACCAACTGCCGCGCTGATTTTATTGGTTCTTTTGATCATTGGGGTCAATCCGTTTAGGCAAACGCTGGCACCAATGGACCTGCTGCTAGCCTACCCTGGATGGGCAAATGCCGGGATCAGTACGCCGCTGGTAAACCCCGAGCGCTCAGATGCATTGGATCACCGCTTGCCCAACTGGCGGTACTTCAGGGAGGAACTGCGCAGAGGTCATATGCCCCTTTGGAATCCACTCCATCAATTGGGCGCGCCTGGCATTCAGGCTCCTATATATGAGGGGCTTTCCATTCCCTTCTTGATCTTCGCGATCACACCCAATGAAGCCGTCGGATATACTCTTGCAACTATTGCAAATTTTCTATTGGCTGCAGTTGGTGCCTACCTGCTGCTGCTTTTTATGTTCGAGAGCAAGGCGGCAGCCGTTTTCGGAGCACTGGTTTTCGCGTTTTGTGGCTTCAATTTGGCTTGGACCCATTGGCCCCATCTAACTACCAGCGCCCTAATTCCATGGGTCCTAGCCTCGCAGCTGCGTTACTGGCAGTCGGGAAAATTGCGCTGGGTACTCCTGTTCGCGGCCTCCGTTGCGCTAATGGGGCTGGCTGGGTTTCCATTCGTTGCACTACTCGGGGCGATCTGCGCGTCCATTCTAGGTGCGGTCTTGTTTGTTTCTGACCTGGCCCGAACAGGACCAAGCCGTCGCCTATTTGCCCTTACCATCTCAACCAGCGCAGCCGGAATAGTGGGGCTTCTAGTTGCGTTGCCCGCCATTATGCAAATATCGGCCATACTCGAGGATACTGACCTGTCGTACAGGGCCGGTGGGACCGGCTTGGACGCATCTCATCTCGTCAATCTGTTTGGTCTCGATTTTGTCAATCGGCTAGGTGTGGAGCGCACCTTCTCGGCTGGAACGATTGCGGCCGTGCTTGCTGCAGGCGCATGCTTTTTTTCCGTGCGCTTCCACAATAGGTTCGCGCTCTTCGGCATTCTGATAGGTCTTTTCGTCCTGTGCACTGCTTACGGATTTGCTCCAGCCGGGGTAGTTCGGGCAATTCCTGGTTTTAGCAACAACCCCTGGAGTCGAGCGGCTCTTTTGGTGGGTTTGGTGCTGGCTGTGCTTTCTTCTTATTTGATCGCGCTTAGTCAGCAAAAAGCGAAGAGTTCAGGCATCAATCTATGGTGGGCAGGATCTTATGTAACGGTCGTGGCCATCCAAGCCACGCAATTGGCTTTGCAATTTGGAATGCTCAACGCGAAACCACCAATTGAGGCGTATTTTCCGACTACGCCGTCTATCAAATACGCCCAGGACAACTTACTGCCTGGGCAAAGTGTTGTTGCGGATGGGAGCTTTTTGATATCGGGGGTCCTGACAAACTACGGATTGCCCGAATTGTTCGCTCATGGCTTCCGGACCGTTCAACAACTCCCATTGCTCGCCGATATCGCCGCAGAATATAGAGCTTCGCCGACTTCAACGAATATCGCTTGTGGCGGTGTAAATTTTTCAAGCAGCATCCCCACCTACGCAGCGGTTCGCTTTTTCCTAATCGGGGAGGAGTGCTTGAGTATGCATTTCTTCGAAACAAAAGGTGCCGGCCACGCCGCATCAATTCCACTGAATCTTGGCGAACTGCGGGGAGAGCTGACGCTAGATACAGCTGCAACGGTGAAGCAAGTGCAGATACTTCTCGCTACATATCGAGAGCCGATGTCGCCATCGGCGCTGACACTTAGCCTCTACCGTGAAGATGAGCTGGTAGGCTTGGCACGTCTTGCCCCCGAAGCGGTGAGCGACAACGCCTATGCAACATTTGATTTCGACGGGCCGATCTTGCTTAGCGCGGGAACTTTTAGATACGTACTCTCTATGGACCGCCCAGATAGTTCAAAGCAACTCAGCGTCTGGACCTTTACCAGTGCCAACGGCAAGACGTACCGCGTAGGGAACCAGGAGGTTGCCGGGGCGCCGAAGTTGCGCCTTGTTTCGCCACCGCGGACACTGCCGACACAGCCCATCATGTCACTGGAACCAGGCATAGCAGTGATTGAGAACCCTGCAGTTACCGGCTCGGCCTATTATCTTTCACGCTTGGAAGGCCATCCGATCGCAAACTACCAGCCAGTTGAACTTGTTTCGTTCGCACCAGACGATGTTGCAGTGAGATATGACGGAGCGGAGAGTGGTTGGATCGCTCTGCCAATTCGCGTAAATAAGGACTGGCTAGTCACTGTCAACGGGCAGCCAGCCAAAATAGACCGCTTTCTCGAGTTCTTCCCCGCAGTGGCGGTCAGTGGTCCCAGTGATGTCAGGTTCTACTACGCTCCCGCGGGCTTTTTAAGGATGCTGCTACTCAGCCTTTGCGGAGCAATACTGTTTGCGACCATGCTGATTGGTTGGCACTTGGTTGAAAGAAAGAGTTTGCGCAAAGCTGCAAGCGGCTTTTGACCCTCAGCACCTATGTCCCAGATTGGGGTTGAACTCTAAGGAGGAGGCTTTGTTGCGTCCACGCGGGGTGCGAGAGAGTAACCTATGGGAGCAGTCTGGGAGGTCCGGGCACTATTGCACGTGAGCCGGTCCGTCTCGCCTTGTCAGACCGCCGACAATGGCCGGCCGGGCCATTGATGAACGTGGGCTATTTTGGCTGTACGAAATCTGGGGCGACTGCCTGACCAAGGGGACTGACGCAATATCCTCCAATGGTAAGCAGATCGGCCAAGCCCAACACTCGCAGTTGCTCGCCGAGTTTGGTGGTGAGATCGCGGGGGCCACATCGCCGCAAGGCGAGAAGTGCGACACGTTGCGGTCGCGTAAGGCGATGCCAATCAAGGTTCATTTCCGCACCTTTCATATGCCATTAAAGCGGCAACAACTGTGGCGACTTGCGGGCATCTCCGTTCACATGACAGCGAGAACGGTTGCGCCTCTATCTGGCCTCCAGTGACCTGACACTTCCTGCGAGCGCAATTTGACGCTACGCAGAAGCAGAGACAAAACCCCCCGAGCCGTCGTGCACCCTACAGTGATCATTGCTGCCTTGCTCATCAGCTGGCTTGGCACCCTCCTCATCGAGCGCCACGCTGATCGCCTTGGGCTGGTTCAAGCACCCAACGCGCGCTCCTCGCATACTCGGCCAACGCCACGCGGCGGCGGCCTCGCCATTGCGCTTGCCTCGGTGCTTGCGGCGACCGCCTTGGCTCTGACTGGTCATGGCGAACTATGGACCATCACCATCTTGGCAATGTGCATTGCATCGCTCGGATTTGCTGACGATTTGTTCGATCTGTCGCCCGCCCTTCGCTTTCCGATTCAGGCTGTGGTTTTCTCGACCTTGCTTTGGACAAGCGGGCCGCTGCCCGGCATCGCGCTACCACTTGGTTTGGCACTCGCGGGCCCACTGCTCTTCATCATCGTGTTGCTGGTGGGCCTTTGGTGGCTCAACCTCTTTAACTTCATGGATGGCATTGATGGCATCGCCGGCAGCCAGGCGATCTTGCTGCTGTTAGGTGGCAGCGCCATCTGGTGGCTCGGCAACCCCGCCGCCGCAGACTTTTCGGCCTTCTGGCTCGCGCTGGCAGGCGCTGCTGCCACCGGTGGCTTCCTGCTGCGCAACTGGCCACCCGCCAAAATTTTCATGGGTGACGCAGGCTCCAATGCACTCGCCCTACTCATTTTTGGGGTTGCCATCAGCACGATTGTCGAAGGCCAAACGGCCTACCAACCCTGGCTGATCCTGCCGGCAGTGTTCGTAACTGATGCCACGGTAACGCTTCTGCGGCGCCTGCTGCGTGGTGAACGTCCCTGGCACGCCCATCGCCGGCATGCCTATCAGCAGCTGTCGAGGGTCTGGGGGCACCGCCGCGTAACCCTGGTCTATAGCGGGCTTACATTGTTCTGGACCTTCCCCCTCGCATGGGCGGCCCAGCAACTGCCGATCTGGAGCTGGTGGCTGGTGCTGTTGACCTATGTCCCGCTGGTTGCCCATTCCCTCCGCGCCAATGCAGGTGGCGCCAACGAGGTGGGAGCCTAGCCGACAGGTGCGGGCTCAACAGGCCTGGGTGCGGAGTCCGCGATCAGGGCGAAAAGCTGTTCCCGCGCCGCCGCTTCGTCCTGCGCCGCTATGGACTGCTCAAGCAGGTTGAGCGCTGCGGGCAGTTCCCGAACTTCGCCACGACCAATAGCAGTCATGATCTTGGGATGCCGCGTCGGCCGCGCACTGGCCGCATCGTAAAAGAGCTCCTCGAACATCTTCTCGCCCGGTCGGCTGCCCACCGTGACGATCTCGATACTGCCACCAGGGTTGGCCGCGTCGCGCACCGTCTGCCCTGCGAGTTGAATCATGTTGCGCGCGAGGTCAGAAATCTTGACCGGGGCGCCCATCTCAAGCAGGAAAATGTCCCCACCCTCGGCTAGTGCACCGGCCTGCACGATGAGCTCCGCCGCCTCATGGATCGACATGAAATAGCGGGTCATTTCTGGATGAGTGAGGGTCACGGGCCCGCCACGGGCGATCTGCTCCTCAAACAGCGGCACCACTGAACCGTTGGACCCCAGCACATTGCCAAACCGCACCGCGCTGAATTTTTGGCCCGTGCCCGCCTCCACGGCGCGCTGCGCATAGTGGCGCATGATCAGTTCGGCCCAGCGCTTGGTCGCTCCCATTACGTTGGTAGGCCGCACGGCCTTATCCGACGAGATCAGCACGAAATCGCGCACGCCTGTCTCGAACGCTATCCGGGTCACTGCCAGCGAACCAAACACGTTGTTCCGCATGCCTTCCAGCGCATTGGCCTCAACCATTGGCACGTGCTTATGCGCAGCCGCATGGAACACGACTTCGATCCCGTGCTCTGCTATCGCGCGGGACAGAGCCCCCGCATCGCCGATCGAGCCGAGTACAGGCACGGCTTTGGCACCCAAGGTATCGGACAGCTCGCGGTGCACATTGTACAAAGCGAACTCGTTCTGTTCGAACAACACCAAGACGGTCGGCGACCAGCGCGCGATGAGGCGACAGAGTTCCGAACCGATCGACCCACCTGCCCCGGTGACCAGAATTGCGCGGTCGCGGATCATTTCTCCAAGCAACTCAGCTTGTGCCGGCACAGAAGAGCGGCCCAGCAATTCGTCAATGTCGATCTCTCGAATCTGATTGACCAGATACTTCCCGGTCAGCAAATCCGCGATGTGGGGAAGCGTCCGGATCTTTATTGGATAGCGGGTCAGGTTGGTGACGATCTGCCGCCGCTTTTCCGAGGTTATGGACGGCATGGAAAGGATCACCTCCTGAACGCCATAATTGGCAATCAGCTCCGGCAAATAAGCCGGCGAATGAACGCGCTGACCGGCAATGTCACGACCATGCAACGACTTGTCGTCATCAATGAACCCAGCGATCAGGCGTCGCCCCTGCGAACGCAAAGCAACGGCCAGTTGTGACCCGGCTTCGCCAGCGCCATAGATCACGATTTGCCCGCTTTTCAACTGCTCTTCAGGTGGAGCCCAGATGAAGCGCTTGGCGGCAAAGCGGCTACCGATGATCAGAGTTCCTCCGACCATCCAGTAGAACAACGGCACTGAGCGCGGAACAATGCCATTCCCGGCCATCTCGGTGAGAAACACGACCAGCACCCAGCCCAGGGCGGCAAAGGTCATCGCCTGCAGCATCGTCCAGATCGCGCGCTCCGGAAGATAGCGGATTACTGCACGATAGAGCCCCATCCGAATGAAAATCGGGATCGCAACAATGGGCGCGATAGCAATGACAATCCATTGCTGCTGCCGCGGAACAAAAAAAGTGCCGTAACGTAGCGTATAACTGGCCCAGACAGCAGCGGCCAACACTAATGCATCGAATACCACCAGCACAATGCGCTTGGCAGGACGAGGAAGACCACCCAGCCAGCTTCTTATCGGCTCAAACATCAGTATCCATTGCCTGTTTACCTGCCGTCCCCTCTGCGAGAAGGCCCAGATTGCAGGTCGAAATCCATAGCGCCTCAAATGACAAATTGGAAGCGAAACGGCCTGCCACCCGTCGATGGCTTGTGGTCCTTGCGACAGCTGACCACAATAGACTGCCCCGCTGGGATAGCGACAACCGTTGCGACTTGTGCTAGCACCCCGCCTGTTCAGGCATACGCCGCGTCTTACAGGCAACAGTGCCAAACGCGATCAGGAGTCCACGTTGAGTAGTCACGTTGTTATCACGTCCGAGAGCAAGCTCTCCGACGGCCTGGATGACCTAAAAGCTGGTTTGGTAGGCTACGAACAATGGGTGCACTTTGCCTGGCACGAGATTCGACAACGCTTCAAGCGGTCGATTCTGGGTCCGTTCTGGATCACCCTGAGCATGGGCATACTGGTCATCACCCTTGGCATGGTGTTTGGAGGAGTGCTGAACCAGGGCAGTGAAGTCCTGATTCCATATCTCGCTACCGGTCTGATATTCTGGGGTCTTTTTACCTCAGTGATCAATGACGGTACCAACGTTTTTATTTCCGCCGCAAGTTATATCCGCGACGTTCCTTTGCCGACGAGCTCCCATTTTTACCAGATGATCACTCGTAACCTGATCATCTTTGCCCACAACATGGCCATATACGTGGTGGTATACATTTTCTACATACATACGGCTTCCGCCAGTTTTTTGTGGTTTATCCCAGGCTTCGTCATTTTTCTGGCTAACATCGCCTGGATAGGGTTGGTCATTGGCATATTATCCACCCGTTTTCGGGACATTCCTCAGGTCATAACGAACGCCATCCAGGTACTGTTCTTCGCAACCCCCGTCGTCTGGTCCACCGCGTCAATGCCGACCCGGCCTGCCTTTGTCTCGCTTAATCCACTTTACCATCTGCTTGAGGTCGTCCGCGCACCGCTTTTGGGGCATGAAGTTGGCCTCTCATCATGGGCGATAGCCACCACCATGGCCGTGATTGGCTGGGCTGTCGCCATCTGGCTTTACGGTCGCTCTAAATCTCGCATTCCTTATTGGATCTAGAATGTCGCATATTTCTATTTCGAACCTAACAGCCGACTTCCGGATCTATGGTGCCAGGTCCCGTTCGCTGAAGATGAGGGTACTTTCTCAGGCCACAGGTGGCAGGCTCGTTTCGAGGGAAGACGAAGCCGTAACTGTTCGCGCTATCGACGACCTCTCGCTGGAGGTAAAGGCGGGAGATCGTATAGGGCTCGTTGGACACAATGGCTCCGGCAAGACTACGCTGCTCCGCATTCTGTCAGGCATTTACAAGCCGTCGGGTGGACGAATTGAGATAAACGGATCAGTCGGCACCCTGCTCAATCCCAACGCGGGTATGGATCCTGAATCCACAGGGACTGAAAATATCTACCTCCGCGGCTATGTCTTGGGTCTCACCAAGAAGCAGATCGAAGACCAGATAGAAGACATTTCAGAGTTCTCGCAGCTTGGTGACTTTCTGCAACTTCCGGTCAAGACCTACTCCGCCGGCATGGCGGCACGTCTCGCTTTTGCCATCTCGACTGCTGCGCATAACGATATTTTGCTGATTGACGAAGGCATTGGGGCCGGAGACGCCACATTTGTGAAGCGCGCCCAACAGAGGATTGACGACCTGATCAATAGAACGTCAATCGTTATGCTCGCTAGTCACTCAGAGTCTATCATCGAGAGTTTATGCAATAGACGTATCAGCATGTCCCACGGCAAGATCATAGAAGACGTCAGATTCAATGGCTAATAGTACCAACACAATTTCACTTGGTGCACATGGCATACTCAAATTCGACTTCCAACATGGCGGATAATCCAGTAAATCGCGACGTCAATGCGGAATCCGAAACTTTGGCCGCAAGATACGCGAAACTTCACACGGAACATGCGCGCCTAAAGGCAAGGGCCGTGGCTCTCGAGGATATGCGAGACCAAGCGATCCAAGATTACGATGCCATTCGCTTGTCTACCATTTGGCGCTGGACCCGGCCGCTAAGAATGTCGCTCACGAGAGTGAAGTCGATTGGGGCCAGCATATCGAGGGCGCTGGCCGCGGTGCGCCGAAAGGGCGTGCTAGGATCTCTCTTGGCGGCACTGCGGATCGCCAAATCTGAAGGCCTGGCCGGACTGTGGTTCAGACTAGGCGCCGTGGAACACGGCTTGACAGTAGGGGTAAACGACGAGGACTACGCCAGGTGGATTGAGCTTTACGATAGGCCAAGTGTGGCGAGGCGAGAGGCGCTTCTCAAGGCGGCGGAGAACTTCGCCCGCAGACCGCTCGTTTCGGTTGTGATGCCCACGTTTAATCCTGACCTGCGGCATCTGGAAGAGGCCATAAGATCGGTTCAAGACCAGATTTATCCCAATTGGGAACTGTGCATTGCTGACGACCTGTCAACGGCTCCTGGCGTCAGAGAGGCGCTGGCCAGGTGGGCCGCACAGGATTCTCGCATTAAGATCGTGCTCCGCACGACAAACGGACACATTTGCGCCGCTAGCAACTCTGGACTCGAGATCGCGGAGGGCGACTACGTTGCACTTTTGGACCACGACGACACGCTGCCTGATCATGCCCTCTTCTATATCGTAGAAGCGATAAACCGGCACCCCGACGGGATGATCTTCTATACGGACGAGGACAAGATCACCGACAGCGGCATCCGGTGCCAACCTTACTTCAAGTCCGACTGGAACTATGACCTGTTCTTGTCACACAACATGGTATCACACCTTGGGGTGTACAATCGGAGGCTGCTTGTCGACATTGGGGGCTTTCGTGAGGGTCTGCATGGTTCGCAGGACTGGGATCTGGCCTTGCGGGCCTGTGAACGGATAAGCTCGAGCCAGATCGTCCACGTTCCTCGTATTCTGTACCACTGGCGCATTCATCCCCAAAGCACCTCGGCAAATGGCCAAACTGCAAAGCCCTATGCCTATGTGGCGGCCGAAAGGGCACTCAATGACCATTTCGGCCGAGCAAAGATCGCAGCAAGTGCTAAATTCATTCCTCAACTGGGGTCGTTCATAGCGGTGTACGATCTGCCCGCAACGCTGCCCAAGGTCAGCATCATCATTCCCACGCGGAATGGCCACAAGCACCTTGCCCGATGCGTCGAGAGCATTCTCGAGCTGACCACCTACACCAACTTCGAAATCTTAATCGTGGACAATGGGTCGGATGAGGCAGCTAGCCTCGCCTACCTGGACGAAATTTCTGTCCACCCCTACGTCAGACTCATTCGAGACTCGGCTCCGTTCAACTATTCACGGATAAACAACCAAGCAGTTGCGCAGGCACGTGGTGAGCTGGTGGCTCTGGTCAACGATGACGTGCAAGTCATCAGCCCGGATTGGCTTTCCGAAATGGTCTCGATAGCCCTGCAGGAGGGTGTCGGCGCCGTCGGCGCAAAGCTATATTATGGCAACGACACCGTACAGCATGCGGGAATTGTGGTCGGTGTGAACGGTATTGCTGACCACGTCCACTTGCGCATACCTCGCCACTTTCCGGGCTACTTCTCGAAGGCTATGCTCATTCAGTCCTTCAGTGCAGTGACCGCAGCATGCCTGGTAGTGAGAAAGTCAGCTTACCAACAGGTTGGTGGATTGGATGAAGTCAATCTGACAGTCGCATTCAATGATGTTGATTTTTGCCTCAGGCTTATGGAGGCTGGGTATCGAAATGTCTGGACGCCTCAGGCTGAGCTATACCACCATGAATCTTTGACTCGAGGCGCCGAAAATACCCCTGAAAAACAGGTGCGCTTCCAGGCCGAAATCAAGTACATGCAGGAACGATGGGCGACCGCCCTATCTCATGACTTTGCGTACAATCCCAATCTTGATAAAGCCCATGCAAACTACACGCTCGCCTGGCCACCTGCGGTGCCAGTTTTTGACCCTGCTGCTGGGACGTGAGGGCGCTGGCTTCTTCCAAGTAGGCCAAGGGTGAGACCAACCGTTGTCGCTCTAATAGTGACATTCAACCCCAACCTGCCGAAGCTGCGAGATTTGCTCGCAGCTCTGGCGGGCCAGGTTGATGGTGGAATAGTCGTCGACAATGGTTCGGAGCACGACCCCGCAGCTGCCTTGGGGCGCGGCACGCTTTGCATTTCATTGCGCGAGAATGTCGGAATTGCGCAGGCGCAGAACCTAGCAATCCACGAGGCCCGCAAACAAGGATGCGACTATGTCATCCTGTTTGACCAAGATAGTCTGCCACCCCCGGGCATGATTTCTACCCTAGTGGCCATAGCGGAGCAGAAGCGACTAGCCGGTGAGCTGGTGGCCGCCATTGGGCCGGCATATATTGACCAGCGCCTGGGGAAGCCGTCTCGTTTTCTCCGCACCCATGGATGGTCATCGTCACTGCAAACACGTGAGGTCGGTGAGACAGTCGTTGTCGACCATCTCATTGCATCTGGCTGCCTGATTCCCATGCAAGCCCTGGACCGCGTTGGCGGGATGAGAGCCGAGCTGTTTATCGACTATGTCGACACGGAATGGAGTCTCCGGGCGGAACATCAACATGGGCTTTTGAGTTATGGGACTTTCACCACAACGCTCGATCACGAGCTCGGCGACCGCCCCATTGAGGCCTTTGGACAGCGATACGCAATCCATCCGCCACTGCGCCACTACTACCTCTTTCGAAATTCAGTCTGGCTGTGGCGCCAACCCTGGCTACCGATAAGGTGGAAAGTGGCGCGTGGTCCAAAACTGCTCCTTCGGCTGGGTTTTGTGGCCGTGTTTGGCAAGCCGCCATTTTCACAATGGCGCATGATTGCTCAAGGTCTCCGGGACGGTTTTGTCGGCAAGATGGGAAAATATGAAGACCGCTGACATAGACGTCATCATCGTCAATTTTAATGCAGGACCCTTGCTGGGTGCGTCGGTGCAGTCGGCGTTCGCCGCTGGCGCCGGGCGCGTTATCGTCTCCGACAACGGTTCTACTGACGGTAGCATCGAAGATCTTGCGAACGCCAATACCAACCCGTACCTGACGATCATTCGCAACGGCAAGAATTTGGGTTTTGCTGCTGGATGCAACGTGGGCGTCAAATCCAGCGTGGCCCCAAACCTCCTTTTTCTGAACCCCGACTGCAAGGTTGATGGTGCCGCTTTGGAGCGGTTGCTTGCTGCGCTGCGGTCAGATGCTAAAGTAGGCATGGTCGGCGGTTACCTTCAGAACACCGATGGCAGTGAACAGCGCGGCGGCCGCCGGAGATTTCCGACGCCAGTCGATGCGTTCAAGCAGCTCTTTGGCATTCGCTACTGGTTGGAACGGTTAGGGCTCCACCACCACCAGGATCGAGCCAGTACCGAGCCTTTGCCAACCGGGCCAGTCTCGGTCGATGCAATTTCTGGCGCCTGTATGCTCATCAAGACAGAGGCAATGGAGGATGTAGGCCCCTGGGACGAAGGATACTTTCTTCACTGCGAGGATTTGGACCTGTGCAAGCGCTTCGCCTTGGCAGGGTGGAAGGTCATATTTGTGCCAAATGCGATAGTGTCCCACGTAAAGGGCGCCAGCGGAGGGGCGACCAAAGTCTTTGTCGAGTTGCACAAGCATCGCGGCATGCTGCGCTTCTACAAGAAATTCTACGAACACACATACCCTCGCCCAATGATGTGGCTAGTGACCATTGGCGTGTGGTGTCATTTCGCCGCCGTTGCTCTCCTGTCGAGTCTAGGCCCAGAGATTAAGCCTCGCTCGGCTTGACGTGTGCTTTTCAATCCGGTCTAGAGGGGCGCAATTGCGGGGCGTTGACGCTGGTATGCGGAGAGTTGCACAATGGAAATTATCAGGCACGCCCTACAAGACGTGGCAGAGATTATCCCAAAGAGGCATGAAGATGCCCGTGGCTATTTCTCCGAGATATTCAAGGATGACTGGTTTCGCACAAACGTCGCAGATGTCGACTTCGTGCAAGAAAACCAATCCCTGAGCAGAACAACTGGCACGGTTAGAGGATTGCACTTTCAGTCCGAACCATATGCCCAGGGAAAGCTGGTTCGGTGCCTCGCCGGTCTTATCTACGATGTCGCAGTGGATATCAGAGTCGGATCGCCAACGTATGGCCAGTGGATTTCTGTAGAACTGTCCCCGGAAAAGGGTAACCAGCTTTGGATACCCGCAGGCTTTGCTCACGGCTTCTGCACGTTGAGCGCAGACTCAGTCCTCTGCTACAAAGTGACTGCCGGATACAGTACAGATAACGATCTCGGCCTCGCATGGGATGATCCACAGATCGCGGTATCTTGGCCTTCGGTTGCAGATGCAAATACGCTATCGGGCAAAGACAGGAAACAACCAACACTTTCCAGTCTTGGCCAGTACTTTCGGTTTTAGGGTTCGGGATTTATAAATGCGTGTTCTCATCACTGGCGGCGCTGGTTTCATTGGTTCGGCCCTTGTTAGGTATCTCGTTCGCGAAAGGGGCTATGAGGTCCTCAACGTCGACAAGCTGACCTACGCCGGCAATCCAGCATCACTATCACTTGTCGACAGCCAGCCGAATTACCGGTTCTTGAAGGCCGACATCTGTGACGAAGGCGCGATGCGAACTGCGTTCGACACCTTTCGTCCCAATCGGGTTATGCATCTAGCCGCCGAAAGTCATGTTGATCGCTCCATAACTGGCGCTCGTACGTTCGTTGAAACCAACGTCATGGGCACAATGACACTGTTGGAAGTGGCGAGGTCATACTGGTCCGACCTTGCCGCCGAGGAGCGAAGCGCGTTCCGGTTCCTGCACGTTTCAACCGATGAGGTATATGGGTCGTTGGGCGATAGCGGGCTTTTCGCCGAAACCACACCCTACGATCCAAGCTCCCCATATTCTGCTTCTAAGGCAGCCTCGGATCACTTGGCGAAGGCCTGGGCACGCACCTACGGCATGCCGATCGTTGTGTCGAACTGCTCCAACAATTACGGGCCGTATCACTTTCCCGAAAAGCTCATACCGCTGATCATCCTGAATGCTTTGGACGGCAGGCGGCTGCCGGTTTACGGCAAAGGGGAAAACGTTCGTGACTGGTTGTACGTCGATGATCACGCACGGGCGCTCGACACAATCATTTCCAGCGGCCGGATCGGTGAGACCTATAATGTTGGCGGCCGAAACGAACGTCGCAACATCGATGTCGTACGCCGCATCTGCAGCGTTCTTGACGATCTCCGACCCGATGCACAGCCGCGTGAATCGCTGATCGACTATGTCACCGATCGGCCGGGTCATGACGCCCGGTACGCCATTGATGCTAGCAAACTGGAGACGGAACTCGGCTGGAAAGCGACAGAGACGTTTGATACTGGCATCGAAAAAACCGTGCGCTGGTACCTAGAGAATGAGTGGTGGTGGCGCCCGCTGCGTCAAGCCTACGATGGCCAGCGCCTCGGCATTGTTCAGGCCGAGCGAGCCTCCGCGCAATGAGAATTGTTGTCACCGGTCGGCAAGGTCAAGTGGTAAGCGCACTTGTGGCTCGGCCGCAGGGCCACGAGATCATTGCGCTCGGTCGTCCTGAACTCGACCTTGAACATCCCGAGACCATCAGGCCAGCGCTGGTTGACTCACGACCCGACGTCATCGTTTCTTCCGCAGCATACACTGCTGTAGACAAGGCCGAGACCGAGCCATCGCTCGCATTTAGTGTCAATGCTGGCGGACCTCGGACGATAGCGGCTGTTGCGGCGGACATGGGCATTCCGATCATCCACCTGTCCACCGACTACGTCTTCAATGGCCGCAGCACATTGGCATATGTCGAAACGGACCAGACGGATCCGCTGGGTGTCTATGGATCGTCCAAACTTCAAGGCGAAGCGTCCGTGGCCGCTGCTACCGAAAATCACGCAATATTGCGGACGGCGTGGGTCTATAGCCCGTACGGCGCAAACTTTGTAAAAACGATGCTTCGCTTGGCCCAAACGCGGGATGAAATCCGTGTAGTGGCAGACCAGGTTGGTAATCCCACAAGCGCTCTTGATATTGCCGATGCAGTCATTGCCGTGGCGAAAAATCTGAAGGAGCGAGAGAAGGACGCCAGTCTGCGCGGCATCTTCCATATGACAGGAACTGGCAGCACGAGCTGGGCGTCCTTTGCCTCTAAAATCTTTGAAGTATCCGCGGCGATGGGAGGGCCCACATCCCGCGTAGTCGAAATTCCATCTACTGAGTATCCGACCCCGGCACCGCGACCTGCAAATTCGCGGCTGAACTGCCAGAAGCTTCGTGACACCCACGGTCTCACACTTCCCAATTGGGAAACGTCTCTCGAAGTGGTTATGCAGCAGCTCGTGCCGTCAGTTTCACAGAACGTCTAGGGAGTAAAATTGTGAAGGGTATTATCCTGGCCGGCGGGAGTGGCACGCGACTCTATCCCGTGACGCTTGCCGCATCAAAGCAGCTGCTCCCCGTATATGATAAGCCGATGATCTATTATCCGCTGACCACGCTGATGTTGGCCGGCATCAGGGACATCCTGATCATCACGACCCCACATGATGCCGAAAGCTTCAAGCGACTGCTGGGTGACGGGACGCAGTGGGGAATCCAAATTACCTACGCTGTCCAACCCCATCCGGCAGGTCTCGCGCAGGCCTACGTCATCGGCGCCGACTTTGTCGCCGGCGACTCCTCGTGCCTAATTCTTGGCGACAACCTGTTTTTCGGCCACGGTTTCACCGATACGCTCAAATCCGCCCAAAACCGCAGCGAGGGGGCGACCGTTTTTGCCTACCACGTCGCAGATCCCTCTCAGTACGGTGTGGCTGAGTTCGACGACCAGATGCGCGTGTTATCGATCGAAGAAAAACCGAGACAACCCAAATCATCCTGGGCTGTTACGGGCCTCTACTTCTACGATCAGGATGTGGTGGAGATCGCGGCCAACATCAAACCGTCCGATCGCGGCGAGCTTGAGATAACTGACGTCAACAAGGTCTATCTCGAGCGCGGCAAGCTTAACGTGGAGCTCTTGGGCCGCGGATTTGCTTGGTTGGATACCGGCAGCCCGAATAGTCTGCTGGAAGCTGGCGAGTTCGTTGCAACGCTGGAAAAGCGCCAAGGGTTCAAGATCGCTTGCCCCGAGGAAATAGCTTACAATCAGGGTTGGATCGCTGTTCACGAATTACGGGCGATCGCGGCAAAGTTGGGAAAAGGCGAATATTCCCGCTATCTACTGGGACTACTCAAATAAGCATCTGCAAGGCGGAGCGCGATATCCTACTTCGCCAGGGACTCGATATGAGGTTCTTTTTTGTGGCGAAGCACCGAGGGATCTGGCCGGTCTCGTGGATGCGGGGCGCTCGGTGTGCCTCGCTCGGGCTTCCATGCCTGGCTCAACCGCTCTCCGAGTAAGCGGACTCAATATGACGAGGTGCTCGTCGCCGAGATCCGGTCCAGCTTTGCCGGAAGTGATCGCACCTATGGCGCCCGGCGCGTCTGGCACGACGTGCTGGCCGAAGGGCTCGAAGCCGGTCTGCACCGCATCGAGCGGATGATGCGCCAGGGACGCCTGCGGGCGCGGCCTCGACGGCGGGGCCTGCCCAAGGATGGCGGGCAGTGCCATGCGGTCTCGCCCAACATCTTGGACCGGGCGTTCCTGGCGTCGGCGCCCAACCAGAAGTGGAGCGCCGACTTCACCTACACCTGGACGGCCCAGGGCTGGCTCTATGTGGCGGCGGTCGTCGATCTCTACCCCCGCCGGGTGGTGGGCTAATCGATCAAATGTGCGGTCTCGTAGCACGAGGCCTGCAGACCAGAGGTTACAAGAAATGATGAAAGGCCGTGGGGCGGAGCAGCTGCGGATTGGCTACGGACGCATTTACTTCCTGCTGCATCGCCAGGGATTCGGCATGAATCTCAAGAAGCTCACGCGGCTCTACAGTGAGGAGAGGCTTCAGGTTCGTAACCGCGGCGGTGGCAAGCGTGCCCAAGGGCAATACACACCCGATACCCGCGTCCGACCGGCCAAATCAGCGCTGGAGCCTTGACTTCGTCAATGATGCCTTCACCGTTGGCAGCTGCCTTCCGGGTGCTGGCCGTGGTGGGGCGACCAGACGCGGGAGTGAGTTCCTAGCTCACATCGCCGAACATTGCTGTCCAGGCAACGGGTGGTGCGTGAGCTCAATGCCACCGCCGCCGAACGCTTCGACAAGTGGATTACGCCTGGAAGCAAGCAGCTTGCACGAAGCGCAGAAGCCCATACATTCTCCTGCATGAGTCTTGCGCATGGCAGCCGCCAACGGTACGGCCAGTTGCCGCACCTTTGACATGCGCTCATTGAGCCACGCGCAAAAAGACCTGCAAATCCAATGGACGCAAAATGCCCAAACCTATGATGCCTGCCCAAGCGATCGCTACGCGTTATGGACCAATGATTACTCCTGCCAATGAAAGAGATCTGATAGGCAGGTTTCTTAGAGAGTATGGCGAGTGGGCCGGACTAGAGACAAAATTTCTATCAACATTGCTCCCAAGGGACTCGCGAATCTTAGATGTAGGCGCTTTCATTGGCACGTTCAGTCTTGGCATTGCGGTAGATAAACCAATTTCTTATAGTTGCCTCATAGAGGCCAATGAATATTCACTCCCTATTTTGCAACAAAATATACAACAAAACGCTGAATTTTCTAATGATGTGATTTATGGTGTAGTTGGATCCGAAAATGCTTTGGCACAAGAAGGTAGAGCCGATCCCGACAATGCCGGATCTACTTCATTTGATCGATCGGCCACTGGCGCCGATATAGTGGCATTTCCGACTGAGACAATTGCAATCGACGAAATTGTCAGCAATTTTGGTCCGTTTGATCTCATAAAACTGGACGTCGAGGGCATGGAAATGTCCATCTTGAAGACGCTCACCATGTCAAAGTGCCAGAATTCAATTCTGTGGGTCGAATGCAACGAAAATATTCGTTCTTTGCATCTCGTTGATTTCCTACTGAGCCTAAATAGGGACGTCTACTATTACGCTTGGCCCTCCTATAACAAACAGAATTTCAAAGGTTCTGACCATCAAATATTTCCGTTTGCCTACGAGGCCGGCCTATTAGTTGTGACAGAGGCTGGCCTCCAGGAAACTGCAATCATCCCGCCGGAGTGCATACTTCGACCCATAAGGAGCGCCACTAACCTGCAGGCCGCCCTTTGGCAAACTCCAAGATGGGGCGAACAGAGATGGCGAGAACTCAGCCTGCCAGAACTTGCTGGGATAGCAAGTCATTCGTTAGCACAAACTAGCGAGTCCTCGTTTCTGTCGGAGCAAGGTTCCGACGACTATACCAAGATGAAAAACATAGTGGCACTGGCTCAATTCGAGCGTCAAACGCTCGAGCAGGAGCTTTCCCAACTCAATACGAAATATGCTGCATGTTTAAGGTCTTCGGCAGAAAGAGGCCGCCGGAACGTCGAACTGGAGGACCGTCTTGTACAGTTGCAGGACAGCTCAACGCTGCGAGAGGATCGGATTGCTACGCTACAAAGAGGGGCGACAACCAGTTCTATCGACCAGTCATTGAGCGACAAAATTGAAGCGTTGGAGGAAACAATTTTGAACATTAGAAGCAGTCGTAGCTGGCGCTTTGGAAACAAGATGGCCCGGCTAGCCAAAAGCCTTCCAATACTTTCATCCATCCTCAAGCGACTGATCAAGTAAACGGGAGGAAGTGTCATCGAACACGAGCTTGAAACATTATCCCTAGCATTTGACACCCGGTATTATTTGGAAACCTATCCGGATGTTGCACGCGCCGGGATTGATCCGATAGTTCATTATTGTCAAGCAGGATGGCGGGAAGGTCGCAGGCCGTCACGAAATTTCGATACTGAGTATTATTTACTGCGAAACCCGGACGTTAAGGCCGCAGGTATCAACCCCTTTTGGCACTATTTGATTGCGGGCAGTAAAGAAGGTCGGGAGTGCGTTAGAAAGAATGACGCGGCACGATCCAGTCTAGAGAGGGCAAATATTTCTACCCGAACAGAAAGGCCATTCAAGTCCCAAGTTTCTTCGAATACTGGTATTATTAGCGGATGGATTAAACCGGATAGGCCAGTTATATTCAGCGTCAGCCACGATGACTACCAGGTCAACTTTGGCGGGATCCAGAATGTTGTTGGCGATGAATGCGCCTCGATCGTAGCGTTTGCGAACTATGTCCACATTTCTCCTAAATTCTCAACCCAGGGCTTGGCCGACTGCGAAATAGACGACGACGTTTACAGCGTGAGAATTAACAACGTCAATCGCACAGACGCTTTGGTGTCGCATTTGATGGAGATCTGCGATGCGGTCTCTAAGTCCGGCACTACTGTTATCTGGATCATACACCATCTCATGGGATTTAGACCGGAGGACATATCTAGTTTAATTAGAAGAAGCAAAAGTACGTGCGTTTTTTATTGGGCACACGATTTCTTCTCTGCCTGCCCGAGCTACGTGTTGCTGCGCAACGACATTGCTTACTGCGCGGCCCCAGCCCCAAGCTCTAGCGCGTGCGGCATTTGTGTTTATGGCGAGCAGAGACAATCTCACCTCCATCGAATGCGGGAGTTTCAAACAGCCATTCGGCCGCGTCTTGTTGCCCCCTCAGCCTCCGCTTTGAGGATATGGCATCGGTCCATGAACACCGGCGATACTGCAGGCGCCATTTTGCCGCCTGCTCGGCTCGTTGGGCGCTCAGACGAGAAAGTGGAACGAGACTTGCCTGCAAGGAGGTTGCGAATTGCCTTTGTGGGCTATCGAGCATTTCACAAGGGATGGTCGGTCTTCGAGCAACTCGCGGTACAGCATCACCTTGATGAGAGGTATGAATTTTTTCAGGTGGGTATAGCGTCCGGCCCAGCTATGCCTAGTTCAATTGAACAAATTCCGGTACGGGTCACCTCCGAGGACCGCTCCGCTATGGTCGATGCACTCGTGCAACACGAAATTGACGTCTGCATCTCATGGTCGTTGTGGCCAGAGACGTTCAATTTTACTGTGCATGAAGCCATGGCAGCTGGGACGTTTGTTGTTGCTCGCCGAGATGAAGGCAACGTCTGGAAGGCCGCTGCTGAGTTGTCGCCTGAAGGCAGCCTTGTAGTTTCCGATGAGCGAGGCCTGTTTGAATTATTTTCCTCTGGGCGCATAATAGAAATTTACCAAAAATCTGTGAGACATAGAAGTCTCCTAGTTTCGAACCGCGGGACATTGCCACTAATATTGGCAGAGCTGAATGCGGATGGAGGGTTTGGTAAGTGAGAAAGGCATTCTTTACGAGCGCGTCGTTTGCATACCTGGACCGAGCGCGCGTTTTATTTCAAACTCTTCGTAAGTTTCACCCAGACTGGGAGCTGTGGTTATGCCTGGTGGACGAAGAGCCCGAAGGCTTCAGCTTTGATCCCTCCATAGAGCGCCTCGACTTCGTTGTCAGGTTGCAAGACCTAGGGATAGATAACGTTCTGTCCTGGGCATTTCAGCATGACGTCGTTGAGCTTTGCACCGCTGTAAAGGGTCCGATGTTGTGCCATATGTTAAGTCTTGGCGTAGACAAGGTCATTTATCTTGATCCGGACATTGCTGTATTTAGTGCGCTTACCGAGGTCGAGTCGCTCCTTGACAGTCATGATGGGGTGCTCACCCCACACCAGATTGTTCCAGACAGTGACATAAGTGCAATCGTAGATAATGAGATTGGCTCGCTAAAATACGGCATCTACAACTTGGGCTTTCTTGCTGTCGCCGGTACTGAGGAGGGAAAGCGTTTTGCACGTTGGTGGCGCGATAGATTAATGCATTTTTGCTTTGATGACGTCCCGTCGGGCCTCTTTACCGACCAGAAGTGGTGTAATCACGCTCCAGTTTTTTTTCCTGGCATCGCGACTCTGCGACACCCTGGCTACAACGTGGCGAGTTGGAACCTCTCTCAGCGGCCAATCGAAATTGCTCTAGATGGAGTTATTACTGCCGCAGGAAGTCCGCTTCGCTTCTTTCACTTTACAAAAATTACTCACGTCGGCGAGTTGATGATCGAGAGGTACTCCGGTGATCGACTAGCTGTTTTCGAAATACTAAAGTGGTACAAGGATCGTCTCAGACTAAACGGCACCTCTGTTCCCAGCGGCTGGTGGCATTACGGAAAGTATTTGAACGGGACGCCGATAACTGCCGCCGATCGCAATATCCATCGCGTGCTTCGAGATCAGCAGAGACATCTTGCCAATCCGTTTGCGTCCAGCACTCCCTTGGCACTATTACCATAATTTGCGCGGCCGGTGTGGGGGCCGAACGAGGCCAGGATTGGAGTCTCTTCAACAGCAAGATAGATGAGGCATGCAGACCGTAGGCCAGGCCAAGCTGGTGGCTGGAGCCATTTTCGGCCGCTCTCGCACACCTTCACCGGTGCCGTACTCGGCAGGTTGTTGCGAACGCTATGCGGCTCAGCGTTCCGGATCACCTACCCGTTGAGCAGCCGACATTGTCTCATCGTGCAAAGCCTCGGCGGATGGGGAAGACACGTCCTGACTGATCACCCACCCCTGTCGCAACACAATGCCGATGAATGACGTACAGCGGGTAGCAACACTCAGTGCATAGCGCTGGGGGCAGGCTAGAAAACATCCAAACACTCTCTAGGAGCACTGAAGTGCAAGAAGTAGATAGAAAAATATTTGTACTTGGTGACTCTAGGACTGGCACGTTATCTCTGCACAACTTTTTTCAAAACAATGGAATCTCCTCAGTCCATTATTTTATGGCTGAGAGCAACCAAACAGATCCGATCCACATCGGATACGAACAAAACCGTGCGAATTTCTTCAGTTTTCTAGAAAGCACTGATGTGCGTGCGTTCACGGACTATCCCACGAGAGCATACTATAAGGAGCTCCATGATATTTTCCCGGACGCATACTTCATTTTGACCGTCAGATCCTCAACGGAAGTCTGGCGAACGAGCATGGAAAAGTTCCTAGGGAAGTTCAACATTCCCGCTGACCTTGATAGATTGTCAGTTGGATACGAGACAGTGAACGCAGATATTGAGAAGTTGTTTTCGGATAACCGAAATTTTATCAAGGTTGTCATCGATGATGGCAACGAAATAAACGAAAAGCTAATTTCAGATTTTCTGGAAATTTCGACCCTTGTGCCGATAAGCAACGACAACGTTACTTCAGATATTGACAATAGAATTTGGTCAAAACGCTACAAGGTATATGGCGGCCGGGGTCATGAAGCGCTTTCAATATTGCGGAGCATGACGTTTGGGAGCAAAGCGCTTCTATCAGAGCATGGCTGGTGCTTTCTGGCAAACGATAGCAACAACTTCTTGGAGTATTTATTCGGAACTAGGAATTGGTCTTCGGAAGAATCTATCAAATCTTTAGATATAATTTCTAAAAGGATCACGCAACTTAAACAAGCAGGCATAATATATCAGAAATATATCGTGCCGGAGAAGGCAGTTGTCTATCGTGAGTATTTGCCGCGCTCTGTCGAGGCCCTTCAAATATCCGACTTAAGACCTGCGTTCATTCTCGCAGGTCATGAAAGTGGCGTTGTCAGGTACCTCTATAAGGAGGCTGATGACGCCAAATCTTTAGGTCAAACGTACTTCAAAGGTGACAGCCATACAAACTGGCTGGGTGCGTGGGCGGTATACCGCCAGATAGCAGAGGGTCTTGGGCACGACGGACTTCTGCAGGATAGGCCGATTGACCTCGCGGATCTCCGCCCCGAACTCGCTTCCTACGACGGCGATCTGTTCAGTCAACTGCCGGCACAGATTTTGTCGGAATGGAAGAGGCGGTGGCAGTTTAGGTTGGCACAAGAGGCAATGGAAACCACAATCAAGTACGAACTGCGAGACGGCCGACGCTGTGCAGTTGCCGTCCCAGTGCCACAACAATTTGACACATGGTTCACCGGTCGCCAGACCTTAGCATATGAGAGGCCAGACGGACGCGGCCTGAGGGCCGTGATCTTTCGTGATTCAACGGCCGATTTTTTTACCGACTACCTGGCGCAGCACTTCTCTAGGAGCGTCTTTATCTGGCAAGGGGGCCAGATCTTTGATGACGTAATAGAGATCGAACGACCTGACCTAGTTATCCACGTGATGGCGGAGCGATTTGTCTCGCACTATCCCAAGTTCTTGCCAACAACCCGAAATGCAGCCCAGACTGCCCCTTAGACGCAAACGGCTTGTGTGCAATTTTGCTCGGCAAAGAATTTTCTGGCACGGCATTCCGACACCAAATTTTCAGCAATGTTCTCCAAGTGCAGGTCCTCCCACGATGACTTTTAAATTGGCCATGCATTCGCTCTACAACGCCATCAAGTGCGTACAAACTTCCAATGTGGAAAGCGACTCCGTGGAGTGCAGCGTCTGGCGTGGCGGAAGCTCGATTTGGTGGGCCTCAGTATGCGAGAATTTGGTACCGTCCGCCGGATGTGGCCATACGATACCTTTGAGGGAATGACTGCGCCGACAGACGTTGATGAGCTTTTCCTTGTTACGGAATTCGCCGTTGTGGATCCGGGTGGATCCAAACGTGAGATTGATAATTTAGTAGTGGACGATGTTGCCCTAAAATAGAACCATGGACTGCAATAGCAGACACACCAACTGTACTCAGGCCCAAACATTCATGTCTACGTTTTCGACGTATCGAGCCACGACGTTTACAGATCGCCACCCCCCCGCTCTCATGATCGGAAGAAGCTGAACCCCATTGATCGTCAATTGTTGTGCCGCACCTACGCGCAGGGAGTGGCCCGAAATTTCGTCCACCTCCCCTGCTGACAACCCTGCCATAGCCGCCAGGCTCTTCAGCACACGACCGACGATGATCGGGTTCATGTGCCTGTCAACGACATGGTTCTGGTATACCGGGCGGAACAGCGGTCCGCTCTCTATCGACGCAGCCTCCAACCACGACTTCAAAGCTTGGAGGGCGCCGTCCGTGAGATGCGCTATACGACCGCTCCCGTTCGGATCGTTCTTGGCGCGTCGGATCAGCAGACTTGCTGTGCCAAAGTGATTTGGCTGGATGTCTTCCACACGCAGCGATACCAGCTCGCTCCGGCGGCATAGAGTGTCAAATCCAACAGCCACAAGCGCGCGGTTGCGCCGCCCTACCAGATCATCGGTGCAGACAGCCAGCAGACGGTCCCTAAGATCACCCGTAACACCCAACGCTTGCGATGGGCGTTGCGGCTTTTGCCTTTGAGCGCGGCGAATGGCTAGATCGACCTCAATATCTCGCGTTGGATCTTTCAGGCGAAGCAGGTGGTGTATCTTTCGGAGACCAGCCAGCTTGCGTTTCAGTGTGGTGGGCTTCAGTCTTTCCATTTCATGGGCAATGAACAAGGCCACCGTATCCGGCTGAGCCGGCAGTGAAACTAGACCCCGTCCCAAGCACCAAGCCTCAAAACTCGCGAAATCGGCGCGATAGCTCAGCATTGTGTATGGTGAGTAGCTGCCGTCCAGTCGGTCCAGCGCCTTGCGCCAGTCTTTAAGATCAGGTTTGTCGCCCAGCAGCCAGCCGGCTGGGCGCCGATGGCGGTTGGCCATCTGCGTACGTTGTTGCATCTGTGCCTCCCGTTAACGTGAGAGACGACCGGCTATGCCGGCTAGCAAAGGGGAATTTGAATCGCGCTGGAAGGCGGCTTTAACGGCGCGCGAAAGCGCATTATGGGTTGAGGCAACCATATCGTGTCCTGGGCTCCAGGAGTGGATGTGGCCAGGTCGCTGCCGCAGTTACAGCTGCGGTGGCGGCCGATCTAGAGGATCGAACGCCCGGACTTGGCAGCCATCGTCGATGGCGTAACATCAACAATATGCGGATTGCGGCTGATTTCAACCGTCTTCGCAGGTGACGGCGAAGGCCCGCGCAGTTTCACCTAATCCCGGCAAATCCCACTTAATCCCGGCTAACGCCATTCCAAAACAAAAGTGCAATAAGGCTTCGACCCTTGCTTGGTAACGCCCGCTTTAGGCTTGCCACTACATTGAAGCAAGTCGGCGAACATCACGTCAACGCCATGAGGACCTGGCTGACCTTGAGCGTCGTGAGGTCTATGTCGGCACGAAAGCTTTGATGGCCGGCTATGACTGCGCCTCGACCAGCCCCCTGCCCTCCAGCAACGCCGTCACATCAGGATCGCGGCCACGGAACAGGCGGAAGGCCTCGGCGAAATCGCGGCTGCCACCTGAGGAGTAGATGTAATCGTAGAGGCGTTTGGCGGTAGCCGGATCGAAGGGGTCTCGGGCCTCCTTGAAGGCACCGAAGCCATCGGCGTCGAGGACTTCGCTCCACAGGTAGCTGTAGTAACCGGCGGCATAGCCGTCGCCAGAGAACAGGTGCAGGAAATGCGTGCTGGCATGGCGCAACGCGATCTCGCGCGGCATGTCGATGCTGGCCAGTACCTCGCGCTCGAAATCGGCCACCGTCCCCTGCATCGGCTGAGAGTGGTAGTCCATGTCGAGGATGGCCGAAGAGACGAATTCGACCGTGGCGAAGCCGCTATTGGCCGTTCGGGCAGCGCGCATCCGGTCGAGCAATGCCTCGGGGACGGGCTCGCCGGTCTCCACATGAGTGAACCGCGCCAGTACCGGCGCCGCTTCTAGCCAATGCTCATAGAGCTGGCTGGGCAGCTCGACGAAGTCGCGCACGACGCTGGTGCCTGAAATGCGCGGATAGGTCACGTTCGAGAGCAGGCCATGCAGTCCGTGCCCCATTTCGTGGAACACGGTGCGCGCCTCGTCGAGCGAGAGCAGCGCCGGCTGGCCCTCGGGCGGCTTGTTGAAGTTGCAGGTGTTGACGATGAACGGGATCTGCTCACCGTCGATCCGGGACTGCTCGCGGAACGAGGTCATCCAGGCGCCCGAGCGTTTGCCGGGACGCGCAAAATAGTCGCCGTAGAACAGCCCGACCACCCTGCCCTCACGCACTGCCTCCCAGACCCGTACGTCGGGGTGATAACCGACAATGTCGGCGCGCGGGTTGAAGGTCAGGCCGAACAGCTGACCGGCGACGAAGAACGTGGCTTCCACCACCCTTTCGAGCTGCAGGTAGGGCTTGAGTTCATTCTCGTCGAAATCGTAGCGCCCGCCGCGCAGCTTCTCGGCATAGTAACGCCAGTCCCACGCTTCCAGCGGCGCCGACTGCCCCTCCGAAAGCGCCAGTTCCTGCAGCGCCGTACGATCGGCCTCAGCCTTCTTGCGCCCGCCGTCCCATACCTGTTCGAGCAGGCCACGCGCGGCGGCTGGCGTTCCGGCCATGGAGTCGGCGAGCTTGTAGGCGGCATAGCTCTCATAGCCGAGCAGCCGGGCCTGTTCGGCGCGGAGCGAGACGATCTCTTCGATGACCTTGGAATTGTCGTTCTTGTTGCCGTTGGCCCCGCGCTGCACGAAGGCGCGCCAGACCTTTTCGCGCACGGCACGATCCCTGGCAAAATGCAGGACGGGCTCGACGCTGGAGCGTGACGGGGTCACGGCGAAGGGCGAATTGAGCTTGCGATCGCGCGCGGTTTCCGCAGCCGCAGAGCGCGCAAAGTCCGGCAGGCCGGCCATTTCGGCCTCGGACAGCGCAAAGACGGTCTCCTGTTCGTCGGCCAACACGTTCTGCCCGAACTGCGTGCCCAGCGCCGCCAGGCGCTCGACTATGGCGCCGAAGCGCTCGCGCTCGGCGTCGGTCAGGCGGGCACCCGAGCGGACGAAATCGAGGTGGTAACGCTCCAGCACCCGCAGGGCTTCTGGATCGAGACCAAGCGACTGACGCTGCTGATAGAGCGCATCGATGCGGGCGAAGAGTTTTGGATCGAGGAAGATGCTGTTCCAGTGGCGCGCCACCAGCAGCACCACGTCGCGCTCGACGGCCTGCAATTGTTCATCAGTCACGGCTGATGAGAGCTGTCCGAAAACGGCGTCAACGCGCCGCAACGGTTTGCCGGATCGTTCCAGCGCCGCAATGGTATTGTCAAAGCTCGGCGCGGCCGGATTGTCGCCAATGGCCGCGATCTCCCGCTTGTGCTGTTCGAGCGCCTCGATATAGGCGGGTTTGAAGTCCGCTGTCTGGATAAGGTCGAATGGCGGCGCCTCATAGGGCGTGGTCCAGGCGGCGAAGAATGGATTGGTCACGAGCGACTCCTTTGGCCGGCAAAGGTGGGGCGGGCCAGCCGTTTAGGCAAGAGTGAGCAGTTGGCGGTATTCGGAAAGGACCGCATCATCTCGCTTGGCTCGTGGCACTGGCAGGGCAATATCGGCGACGATACGGGCCGGACGATTATCGAGCAGAATTGCCCGGTCGGCGAGCCGGGCGGCATCGTCGATTAGATGCGAAACGAACAGCACGGTGGGCCGTGCCTCCGTCACCAGCTGGGTGAAGAGCTGGTGCATCTCCGCAACCAGCGTGCGGTCCAGCGACACGAACGGCTCGTCGAGCAGCAATAACCGCGCATTGACCGCCAGCGCCCGCGCCAGCGCCACGCGCCGCTGCATGCCACCTGACAGTTGGTGGGGATAGTAGCCCCCGACCCCATCAAGACCCACCCGGGCCAGCGCCGCCGAGGCAGCCGCGTCGCTGCAAGCCGGATTGACCGCGCGAATGTTTTCAACAGCCGTCAGCCAGGGCAGCAGCCGCGGATCCTGGAAGACGAAGCCCGGCGTCGGAGCGGCAGCGGCAGACACACCATCAACCTGGATCGAGCCCGAAAAGTTAGGATCGATACCGGCCACCATCCGCAACAGCGTCGATTTACCGATGCCCGACGGCCCGACCAGCGCCACCACGCTTGACGGTGCGATGTCGAGCCGCCACCCCTCGAACAGCGCCGGACCGGCCGCGTCGAAGCGCTTCTCAGCGATATCGATGCTCAGGGCTGGACCGGTCGCCATCGCAATACCCGCCGCTCGAGCGGCCGCAAGATGCCGTATTCGAAAGCCAGGACAACGAGGATGAAGCTCGCCGTATAGGCCAGGATGCCGGCAATGTTGAAAAACTGGAACATGATGCTGACGCGATAGCCGATGCCGCCATCGCTCCCCAGCACCTCGAAGACCAGCACGATCTTCCAGATCAGCGACAGCCCAGTGCGGGCCGCCGTGAGGATGAACGGCGCCAACTGCGGCAGGACGATCAGACGCAATCGCCGCAGCGGCGCCATGCGGAACACTGCGCCGAGCTCGTCGTAATCGGCGGAGAAGCTGCGCACACCCTCCCGGATCGTCGCGACGACCAGCGGCACCTTGTTCACAGTCACCGCCAGGATCAATGCGAACTCCGTCAGCCCCAGCCAGATATAGAGCACGATGGCCACCACAATGGCTGGCAGGTTGAGCCCGACCAACAGCCAGCCCGAGAACAGCCGATCGACCCAGCGGATGCGGCCAAAGGCAATACCCAAAGCTGTACCGATCAGCATGGCCGCGACAAAGGCTGTCCCGGCACGGAACATGGTCTTGCCGAGATCCTCGAACAGTCGGCCAGTCGTGGCGAACTCCCACAGCTGGACGCCGACGACAACAGGCGAGGGAAACAGCCGGTGGACGATAACCATCGATAGGCCCTGCCAGAGCAGTAGCAACAGCGGCAGGGACAGCAGTTCCAGCGCCACAGCCGGCGGCCGCCACGCTTTCACATCCTCACCCGCTTTTTGGGAAACGCCTATTTGCTGTAGCCCTGCCAGAAAGTGCCCTTATCGAGCGTCTGTCCATCGCCGACCAGGTCCGAACCGCCATACTCGACCATCAGCGCGAAGGCCTGCTCGGCGGCCTGTATATTGGTGGGATCATAGCCGGACACGATGCCGGCCCGGTAGTCGTCGCGCAGCTGGATGAACAGTGCCTCGTCATCTGCCGCACCCATCAGCGTCCTGAGGTCGTCCCATAGGGCGTCGTCATGCAGCAACACGTCCTTGGCCTCGAACGAGGCATCGAGGAAAGCCACGACGGCATCATGCTTGGCGGTCGCCGTTTCGTCGGTAAAGGTCCAGCCCAGTAAAGGCGGTTGCTCGGACACGCCCAAGCCCTCCAGCATGCTGGCCACCGACAGCAGCTCGCTGGCGCCCGCCACCTTGGACCGGGCATTCCACTGCCAGAAGTTGAGCGCGGCGTCGGCCCCGCCATTGGCCAGCAATTCGTTGACCAGCGGCGGCGCGCCATAATTTGCGGTCACGTCATCGGCCAGTTTGGCCCCGGTGATGCTGTTGTAATAGGCCTGCAGGATCACCCAGCTCTTGTCGACCGGCCCGCCGGCCACAGCGATGGTCCGGCCCTTGAGGTCTTCAACCGTGGCGATGCCGCTATCGGCACCCACCATCAGCCCACCGACCGCCAGCGAGTGGGGCACCATGGTGGTGGTCCCGCCCTGCTGCCGCTGGATGGTCACCCAGACGAAGTCGGACAGGATGACATCCACCTCGCCCGCCTGCAGGGCAATCTGCCCTGCCCGGCTATCGGCCAGCGGCCTGATGTCCAGCTCCACGCCATGCTTCTCGTCGAGCCCCAGCGCCTTGATGGTCTCGATTTCCCATTGAACCGTGCCCGATTCCTGAACGCCCAGCGTCAGTTGTTCTGCCGATGCGGGAGCGGCAATCACTAGGGTCAGCGCCAACACGGCAAGTTTCGACAATCGGCGCATGACCTCTCCTGTAGCTATTGGCGGGGTGTGCCGCTTCGGCGGCGGCAGGTCAAGCGACGAAGTTTTCGCGACGACCAAGACAGGTATCGTAGAACTCGCCCAGACGCGGATCGAGGCTGGCGGCTGCGGCGCGGCAGCGATCGAACAGGGCCGGGTCCTCACCGCCCGATGTCCAGACCTCCACGAGCGCGGCATGATTGGCGGCGATCGCCCGGAACTGTTCGGACCCCGCCAGCGCCGCGGACCCCACCAGCAGATAGACCGGCTCGGGCTCGCTGATACCCTTGAGCACGATCGATCCGGCCGGCAGAAAGGCAAGTTCCGGCACGGCGGCGTGGGTTTCGGCGGTGACCAGAATGTCGTAGCCGACGAGTTTGCACGCGCCTTCGATACGGCTGGCGACATTCACCGTGTCGCCGATGCACGAGTAATCAAACCGGGCCTCGAACCCCATATTGCCGACCAGCGCCGGCCCAGTGGAAATGCCGATGCCGATGGCGATGGGTTCGGCGCTGGACTGGCGCTCGTTGATCTGGCGCAGGGCGTCGCGCATGTCGAGCGCCGCCTCGCAGGCGTGACGCGGGTGACCCGGCACGTCCACCGGTGCGTTCCAGAACGCCATGATGGCATCACCCATGAATTTATCGATGGTGCCGTGATGGGCAATGATCGCGGCGCCGAGACCGGCAAACATGCGATTGAGGATGGCAACCAGTTCCGCAGGCGACGTGCGCTCGCTCAGGGCCGTGAAATTGCGCACGTCGGAGAACATCACAGTCATCTCGCGCACATCGCCGCCCAGCCTCAGCAGGTTGCCATCGGCTTCGAGCTGGGTCAGCAGCGATGGTTCGACATAGTGGGCGAAGGCCTTTCTTATGCGGCGTTTGTCGGCATCGGTCACCGCAAACTGGAAGAATGCCATGGCGGCATAGGCCACCAGCACGGCAAAGAGCACGTAGCTTGGGTCGAGCAGGACGCCAAACCGGGCAAAGGCGAACCAGCTCGTCGCCACGGCCACGGCCGCGATGGCCGCCGAAAACACCAGACCCACCAGCGGCCCCGTGAGCAGCAGCACCAGGACGACAGCAAGTCCGCTGAGCGTGATGATCAACAGCTCCAGCCCGCCCACCCAGTCAGCGCGATAGAGGAACCTGCCGGTCAGCATCTGTTCGATGGCCTGCAGGTGGATAGACACACCCGGCACGGGTTCGCCCAGCGCGCTGGCGCGGATATCCATCAAGCCAATGGCAGAGGCGCCGATCAGCACGATATGGCCGGATAAAAGCGGCGCCAGCTCGGCATAGCCGTCGGCCAGCAGGGCACGCGCCGGGATGTAGGTCGATGGCGGCAGGTTGCGGTAGTACAGCCACAGGTCGCCGCTGGCACCGGTGGGCACGGTCAGATCGCCGATGCGGATGCCTTCGACGGTCCCTGCCCCGGCGCTGTCGCCCAGGACGACCAGTGTGCCCACGCCCAGCGCAATACGCAGGGCCTCGACGGACAGTGTCGGCAGGGGCGCCGTGCCACTGGACCACAACAACGGTAGCCGCCGCGCCACCCCGGCGCCGCCCTGGTCGAGGCTGGCAACGCCCAGACCTGAAGCCGCGGCAGCCAGCAAGGGCAGAGGTGCCGCGACGCCACCAAGAAGCGGCATGCTGGCCAAGGTATCCTCGCCCGTCATGGCAAAGCCCGACTTGGATGCCGGAGCAGCTTGCCCACCCACGGCCCTGCTCATCACGAGGATGCTCGGACCTGCGGCCAACGCCCGGGCAAACTGAACGTCATAGTCGTCCCCGCCGGCAACAATGCCCGACGGCGACAAACGGTCAGGCTCGGGAAACAGCACGTCGAAGGCGATAGCGGCGGCGCCGAGTTCGGTCAGTCTTGTGGCGATCTCCGCCATGGTCTGGCGCGACCAGGGCCACTGGCCGATCTCGGACAGCGAGGCCTCGTCGATATCGATAATGCGGACGGGCAGGTTCGGCGGCGCCTCGCGCGGCTTGATCTGCTGAAAGGTGTCGAAAGCGACTTCCCGCGCCACCCGGATGGCATAGGGGTCGGCGGCGCGCAGCAGCACGAGCGCAATGACCACCGCCGCGCCGAACAGCAGAGCCGAGAGATGCCGCTTCCACATCTGCTAGTTGATGCGTTCGGCTGGTCCGGTTCGGACGGTTATGGGCGCGCTGGGGCGGCAGCGGACGTCGCGGCGGAAATCGGTTGGTGACATGCCGGCGATCTTGCGGAACGACTTGTTGAATGCACTGAGCGAACCAAAGCCGCTATCCATCGCAACTTGCAGCACATTCACGTCTTCCTGCATCAGCAGGGCCTGGGCATAGCTCAGCCGCATCAGGTTCACATAGTCGTTCAACGTCATCCCCGTGGTCTTCTTGAATACGTTCATCGCGTATTTGGGATGGATGTTGGCCGCATGGGCGATATCGGACGAATCAATGTCCTCACGGAAATTATCGGCGATGAAATCGCAGATGCGGACCACGATCGGCGAAGAGTGATGATCCAGACCTTCGACTGAATTCGCTATGTCCGCCCGGCCGGGCAGCAGCGAATAGGCGTCAAAACGGACGCGCTCGATGCGGAGCAACAGCTCGTCCACGGCCATGCCGGCCTTCATCGGGTCGCCGGAACGGGCATAATCGTTCCATCGCGCAAAATTGAGCGTATCGGAGGCGTCCGTCGCGCGGGTGATCAGCGTGGTGCCCTGCATCAGTTTGGACTGCACGTCCTGGGGCAGACGCAGTCGGAAAAAATGCACCAGCGGCAGATGCCCGCCAGCGTAGATCACGTCGTCGGCCGTGTCGTCCAACTGATGCGGCAGGCCGCCCCAGAACAGCGCGAGATCGCCCGCATTCAGGCGCATCTCATGGCCGCTCATCTTATAGTGGACCCAGCCGCGCACGATATAATTGATCTCCACCTGCGCGTGCCAATGGGGCGTGCGCATGACGGGTGGCGATGCATGAAACATCGACAGCACCGTCGGAAGCCGCTCTACCCCGTTGGCATCGGGCTCGTAATATACCCGTTCAGTCATCTTACTATCCGCCAACTCCACATGCCATTTGGCATGGACGCATTGCACCAGAGGCATAGCTTAGGAAGCGCTCGACATAAGAGCAAATGAAAAGGGAGGACTTACATGATCCGCATTACCTCGCGGTGGCGCAACACGCTTGCCGTAGCGCTCACTGGCATCAGCCTGTTCAGCGTCACTGCCGCCTCGGCAGCCAACATCACCGTTTGGTGCTGGGACCAGAATTTCAACGGCGCAACGATGCAAGAGGCTTTCTCGCGCTACCAGGCCAGCCATCCTGATGACACCATCAAGATTGAAATCTTCGACAAGGCCGCCATGGAACAGAAGCTGCAGGCGCAGCTCGCTTCAGGCGCGACCGATGGCCTTCCTGATATCGTGCTGATCGAGGACTATCGTGCGCAGAAGTATCTGCAGTCGTTCCCGAGCTCCTTCGAGCCGCTGAACAGCCATGTCGATTACTCGACATTCGCGCCCTACAAGGTCGAACTGGCAACGCTCAATGGCCAGACCTATTCCATCCCGTTCGACTCGGGTGTTACCGGCCTGTTCTATCGTGCCGACCTGCTTGAGGCCGCCGGCTTTGGCGCCGCTGACCTTGAAAACATCACCTGGGATCAGCTCATCGAAATCGGCAAGGCGGTCAAGGAAAAGACCGGCGAAACCCTGCTCCCGATCGATCCGACCTCGTCGGACTGGATCCGCATCATGCTGCAGTCCGCTGGCAGCTGGTACTTCGATGCTGACGGCAACGTTACCATCAAGGACAATCCGGTCTTCAAGGCCGCCGTCGAAACCTACCAGCGCCTGATGGCCGCCGGTATCACTACCCCAGTTTCGGGCTGGACCGAATATACCGGTAGCTTCACCTCCGGCAAAACCCTCGCCACGTTCTCGGGCGTTTGGATGACGGCCACGATCAAGGCAAATCCCGACCAGTCCGGCAAGTGGGGCGTCGCTCCGTCGCCGCGTCTTGATGGCGTCGAAGGCGCCAGCCAGGCCTCCAACCTCGGTGGTTCGAGCTGGTATGTGCTGTCCTCTGCTCCGCAGAAGGACCTGGCCATCGACTTCCTGAGCGAAATCTGGGCCAAGGACATCGACTTCTACCAGAAGATCCTGGTCAACCAGGGCGCTCTCGGCACGCTCCTCGCAGCCCGCGATGGCGAAGCGTTCAAGGCCAGTGACGAGTTCTTTGGCGGCCAGCCCGTCTGGCAGAACTTCTCCACCTGGCTGGCCGCGATTCCGGCCGTCAACTACGGCATCTTCACCGAGGAAGCCGATACGGCGACCGTGGCGCAGATTCCGGCCATCACCAGCGGCGGCAATGTCGACGAGATCATCGCCGCCATCGACGCGCAGGTTCGTCAGCAGACTCAGTGAGTTTGGACCATCCCCAAGGCAGCCCCGGCTGCCTTGGCCTCCCGCGATCCCGCGCCTCGTGCGCGGGGTCGTTGGCAATGGCATTGATGAACTGAGAAGCGGGGCGGCAAGTGGCGCAATCAGCACTGGCGCGCGGCGAACGGATCAACGGCTGGCTCTTTGTCATGCCGGCATTGGTTCTGCTGGGCATTTTTATGGTCTACCCGATCCTGTGGTCGCTCTGGATGAGCTTCCAGGTCGGTCGCGGCATGAATTTCAGCTTCGGCGGACTCACCAACATCATGCGTCTGACGCAGGATCCGGTGTTCATCCGCGCACTCACCAACAACTTCCTGTTCCTGGCGATCCAGGTCCCGATCATGCTGGTGCTGGCGCTGTTTTTCGCCAATGCGCTCAATGACAGCAAACTGTGGGGTCGCGGCTTCTTCCGGACAGCGATTTTCCTGCCTTGCGTGACCTCGCTGGTCGCCTATTCAGTCATCTTCAAATCGATCTTCGGGCTGGAGGGCATCGCCAACCAGTCGCTGCTGTTCCTGCATGTGATCGAGAATCCCATCAACTGGCTCTCCGATCCGTTCTGGGCCCGCTTCGTGGTCATCGCGGCCATCACCTGGCGCTGGACCGGCTACAACATGATCTTCTACCTGGCGGCGATGCAGAACATTGACCGCTCCATGTATGAAGCGGCCAGGATCGACGGCGTCCCGGGTTGGGCGCGCTTCTGGTACATCACGGTGCCGCTGCTGAAGCCGGTCATCCTGTTCACCTCAGTCACCTCGACAATCGGCACGCTGCAGCTCTTCGATGAGGTCAACCTCCTCACTATGGGTGGCCCATCGGATTCTACGATGACCCTGTCGCTCTACATCTACAATCTGAGCTTCAGGTTCATGCCAAGCTTCGGCTATGCGGCCACCGTCAGCTACGTCATCGTGGTCCTCGTGGGACTGCTCAGCCTCATTCAGTTCATGGTGGCCAGGGATCGTCGCGCATGACCAATCCAATCGCCCTTCTCGGCCGCGCGGCCACCTACCTGCTGCTTTCCCTGGCAGCCTTCGTCTCGATCTTTCCCTTCTTCTGGATGATCGTCGGCGCCTCCAATACCTCCGCCGATATCATCCGCGGCAAGGGGTCGCCGGGCGTTGCCCTGTGGGACAATATCGTCAAGTTCTTCAACTCGTTCGACATGGTGCGCGTGCTGTTCAACTCGTTCCTGTTGGCCGGGCTCGGCACGGCGCTGACGCTGCTGGTGACATCGATGGCCGGCTACGGCTTCGAGATGTTCCGCTCCCGCTTCCGCGAAAAGGTCTTCGGCGGCCTGCTGCTGATGCTGTCCATCCCGTTCGCGGCGCTGATGATCCCGCTCTTCGTGCTGATGGCACAATTCAAGATCATCAACACCTACCAGGCCGTGCTGTTGCCCAGCATCGCCTCGATCTTCATCATCTTCTACTTCCGCCAGGCCACCAAGGCGTTTCCCAGCGAGCTGCGCGATGCCGCCCGCATCGACGGGCTCAAGGAATGGCAGATTTTCCTCTTCGTCTACATTCCGGTGATGCGGTCCACCTATGCGGCCGCGACCATCATCGTGTTCATGGCACAGTGGAACAATTACCTCTGGCCGTTGATCGTGCTGCAGACCAACGAGATGAAAACCCTCACTCTCGTGGTGGCAACGCTCACCTCTGGCTACACGCCGGACTGGGGTGTCATCATGTTCGGGGCGATCTGCGCCACCTTCCCCACACTCGTCATTTTCTTCTTGCTCCAGCGCCGCTTCGTTGAAGGCATGCTGGGCGCGGTCAAATAAGGTGCATTCAGCATGAGCGACCTCAAGCTTACAGCCGTGCGCAAGTCCTACGGCAATGTCGAAGTGATCAAGGGCGTAGACCTCGCCATCAAGGCGAAGGAGTTCGTGGTTTTCGTCGGCCCCTCGGGCTGCGGCAAGTCGACCCTGCTGCGCATGATCGCGGGCCTCGAGCAGATTACCGGCGGCGACCTCGAGATCGGCGGTCAGCGCATGAACGATGTCGATCCGTCCAAGCGCGGCATCGCCATGGTGTTCCAGACCTATGCGCTCTATCCGCATATGACGGTGCGCGAGAATATGGGCTTTGCCCTGCGCTTTGCCGGCGTTGCCAAGGACCAGATCGCCAAGCAGGTCGATGTGGCCGCCGGTATCCTGGCGCTCGGGCCCCTGCTCGATCGTTATCCCAAGCAGTTGTCGGGCGGCCAACGCCAGCGCGTTGCCATCGGTCGGGCCATCGTGCGCAACCCGCAGGTGTTCCTGTTCGACGAACCGCTGTCGAACCTTGACGCCGAACTGCGCGTGCATATGCGCATCGAAATTGCGCGCCTGCACAAGGAGCTGCAGACCACCATCATCTACGTGACGCATGACCAGGTCGAAGCCATGACCCTGGCCGACACCATCGTGGTCATGCGCGATGGCATCATCGAACAGGTAGGCCGTCCGCTCGATCTCTACGATGATCCGGCGAACCAGTTTGTCGCCGGCTTCATCGGCTCGCCGCAAATGAACTTCCTCCAGGCGACCGTCGTGGAGACGACGGCTGGCGGGGTCACAATCGAACTGACCAACCATGGCAAGGCCCGGATAACCCTGCCCGTTGCCGGTGGCGCAGTTGGCGATCGCGTGACACTGGGCGTCCGCGCCGAGCACTTTGGCGAGGCGGGTACCGGCGGCACCGACATCGCGCTCAGCATCGACGTGGCCGAACATCTGGGGTCCACCAGCTACCTTTATGCCAATGGCGGTGGCGAGTCGCTGGTTGTCGAGCGCGAAGAGTTGCGTCACGAGATCGGCAAGGAAAACATCACCGTTTCGATCAGCCCCAAGCAAGCCTATCTCTTCGACAGCAAGGGCCAGCGCCTACGTTGAGCTGCCTCAACAACCTACGGAGTCATTCCCGTGAATGCGGGAACCTCCGTTACCCGGCAAAAGAGGTTCCCGCTTCGCGGGAATGACCCGGGTGGAAACACGATTTTTTCAAGAAGGACCACTTTCATGACTTCCAAAATCCGCTGGGGCATTATCGGGCCAGGCAGCATCGCCAAGGCCTTCCGGGACGGCGTTGCCGGTTCCCAGCATGGCGTGCTTGAAGCCATCGCGACACGCGATCCGAGCAAGCCGAACCTGGCCACCGATTTCCCGGGCATCCGTGTCGTCAAGGGCTATGAGGCCCTGCTGGCCGACCCGAATGTCGATGCGGTCTATATCGCCGTGCCGCATACCGGCCACGCCGAATGGGCCATCAAGGCGGCCGAGGCCGGCAAGCATGTGCTGGTCGAAAAGCCGCTGGCGCTGTCGGCCTTTGAAGCGGATGCCGTGTTCCACGCGCACCGCAAGGCCGGCACGTTTGCCGGCGAGGCCTTCATGTACCGCCTGCATCCGCAGACGGCAAAGATCATCGAGCTGGTCAAGTCCGGCACCATTGGCGAAGTGCGGATGATCCAGTCCAGCTTCGGCTTCAACATGGGCAAGTTCCAGGCACAGCATCGCCTGTTCGCCTCGCAGTTGGCGGGCGGCGGCATCATGGACGTGGGTTGCTACCCGGTCTCGATGGCCCGCCTGATCGCCGGCGCCGTAGCGGGCAAGGGCTTCGCCGACCCCATCAAGGTTTCGGGCACCGCCCAGCTCAACGCCGAAGGCACCGACGACTGGGCCGCGGCCACGCTGACCTTTGGTAACGGCATCGTCGCGCAGGTGTCCTGCGCGGTGATGGCTAACCTCGACAACGTGCTGCGCATCCACGGCTCCGAAGGCCGCATCGAAGTGCCGGACTTCTGGTTTGCCGGCGGCAATCGCGACCAAGGCCTGGGCAAGATCGACGTCATCAAGGGCGGCACGACCGAGACGATCAGCGTCAACGAATCGGCTCATGTCTATTCGTTCGAGGCGGAAGCCGCGTCGCTGGCCATCATCGAGAAGCGCGAGGAGTTCTCGGCACCCGGCATGAGCTGGGCTGATACGCTGGGCAACCTGCGCGTGCTCGACGCCTGGCGCAAGGATGCCGGCATCGAATTCTCGGTCGAGAAGTCCAACGCCCGCGTCAACACGCTCGACAACCGCAAGCTCGGCCCCAATACCGGCGTCATTCCCAAGCGCTCGATCCCGGGCCTCGGCAAGCAGGCCTCGGCCGTTGCCCTCGGCTTTGAAGATTTCCGCACATTCTCCTCGGGCGCGATCCTGCTGGACGCCTTCTGGGAGCGTGGCGGCAATATCTTTGACACCGCCTTCATTTATTCGGGTGGTTACACAGAAAAGCTGTTCGGTGAATGGCACAAGAGCCGGGGCACCCGCGAAGGCGCTGTGCTGATCGGCAAGGGCGCGCATAGCCCGCTGGTCTATCCCGATGTCATCGGCAAGCAGCTGACCCAGTCGCTGGATCGCCTGCAAACCGACTATGTCGACGTCTACTTCATGCACCGCGACAATACCGAGGTGCCGGTTGGCGAGTTCGTCGATGCCATGGATGCCGAGGTGAAGAAGGGCCGCATTCGCGGGCCGTTCGGCGGTTCGAACTGGACCAAGGAGCGCTTCGATGAGGCCGTGGCCTATGCCGAACGATCAGGCAAGACCAAGCCGCAGGCTTTGTCCAACAACTTCGCTCTGTCGGAAATGCTGGTGCCGATCTGGGATGGCTGCGTCACCTCCTCCACCGACGAGTGGAAGAAGTGGCTCATCGACAAGCAGGTCACCAACTTCTCCTGGTCGAGCCAGGGCCGTGGCTTCTTCACCGACCGTGCCGGCCGCGACAAGCTCGACAACGAAGAGCTGATCCGCTGCTGGTACAACGACAAGAACTTCGCCCGGCGCGACCGCGCGATCGAACTGGCGCAGAAGCTCGGCCAAAACCCGATCCACATCGCGCTGGCTTTCGTGCTGGAACAGAAGTTCCCGTCCATCCCGCTGATCGGGCCACGCACGCTCGGCGAGCTCGACGACAGCCTCAAGACCTTCGGCTTCAAGCTCACGCCGGAGCAGGTTGCCTGGCTCGACAACGGCTAGTTGTAGCTGGCGCAAGCGGCCCACCCCTCCCAACCTCGGGGAGGTTCCGCCTCGTGATTGTGACGAGATGTTGCCAAACGAGTGGAGAGAAACCTCCCCCTTGTTGGGGGAGGTAGGAGGGGGTGGGGCAGCACACGCGAACCTGCCAACTTGTCCATTTTATCCCCGCCACGTGCACCCTGCCCCATACTCCATCCATCCCCGCCAACACGCGGCCCCGACGCAGGGTCGGGCGGGGAGGCCGTGGGATGGGGGCGCTCGTCCAGTGGGGGGAAATACGGCAGCCGGGCCTGCAATACTGGTACCGCCTGAACCATACCCTGCAGAAAAGCGGATCGTGATAGGCGGCCCTTGGTCCGTTCTATGTCGACAGTTCTTGGTCCAAAGGCCGCCTATCATCCGTGTATCCGCAAGCCTCAGGGCGAGGCGGCAATTCTGCTCGCCCGCAGCCAGAAATCGAACAGCGTTTCTCCACCGTTCGCAAACGACGCACAGTTACACCATTGTGCTTACTTGCCCGCTCACACGCCCTCCCTTATGTTCATCGTCGCGGGACGATAGTTCTGCATAGTTCTCAGGGCGGGGTGCGATTCCCCACCGGCGGTAAAGGCAGCGATGCTCAAGCCCGCGAGCGCCTTCGGACTTCGGTCCTTGGGGTCAGCAGATCCGGTGTGATTCCGGGGCCGACGGTATAGTCCGGATGAAAGAGAACGGGACCAGCGCTGGCTTTGCCGGCGCCTGCACACGTTTGCGGGCGCTCGCGGGACACGTGACTTCCGTAACCCTGAGGAAACTGGTTACGGAAAGGACTTACTATGAACCAGGTTTCCTCTACCCCACGCAACGGTGCCGCAACGGGCGCCATCTTCATGATCGCGGCAAGCCTCGCCTTTGCCGGAAGTAATCTGCTGCAATCGGCGCTGCCGACGCCGGTGGAATATGGTGGCTACGGCATGAGTTCGACCGGCATGGCCTTCTGGCAATATGTCATCGCCTCGATCCTGGCCCTGCCGCTGATCATGCGTATCGGCCTCGGCAACCTGCGGACCACCCATCCGCTGGCGCACGAAATCCGTGCCTTCGTCTCGGCGCTGGGCGTGCATGTCTTCGTCTATGGCTTCGCCACGGGCGTGCCGATCTGGCAGATGGTGACCCTGCTGGCCACCGGCCCGCTCTTCATCATCCTGGGCTCCACCCTGTTCCTGGGCGAACGTGCCTCTGCGGTTCGTATCGGCGCCGCGCTGGTCGGCTTTGTCGGCGCCATCATCGTGTCGGGCGTGGGCGGGGCGGAAACCCTGAACGCGGCGGCCCTCATCCCGATCCTGGCCGCAGCGCTGTGGGCCACGACCGACGTGTTGACCAAGTATCTCAGCAAGCAGGGCGAGAGCCCTGAAACGCTGACCATCTCCTTGCTTGTCCTGGTGACTCCGAACCACCTGCTGATCCTGCTGGCCGTCTGGGCGCTCGGTGGGCTGACTCCCGGCCTGCTGCCGGCGGGCCTGACCGACAACGTCTTCGCCCTGCCGGGCGGCACCGCTCTCGGGCTGCTGGTCCTGCTCGGCGCCCTGACGGCTGCCGCACAGTACCTGCTCGCCATCGCCTACAAGGCGGCCGATGCGACCTATCTGCAGCCCTTCGGCGATCTCAAAGTGCCGCTGAGCGGATTGCTCGGCTGGGTCATCCTCAGCCAGGTTCCGGGAAACCTGTTCTGGCCCGGTGCCGCCCTCATCCTGGCCGCCTCGATCGTCATCTACTGGGTGGAATCCCAGCAGAAGCAGCAGACGTTGAGCGCGGCTTAACCGCCCATACTGGGTGGCGGACTAAACCGCCACCCAACGCTGTTCGCGATGGCTCTGCGCCATCGCGTGCACCGCCTTCTCGATCCCGAGGCCGGTATCGAAGTCGATCACACGGGCCGTCTCGCCGCCGATCGCCTTGAGCAATTCGTGACATTCGATGATCTTGAGATCGTTGAAGCCCAGCCCGTGCCCCGGCGCCGGAATGAAGCGGTCGTAGGGCGCATGCTGCGGCGCTGCCAGGATGGTGCGGAAGCCCAGCTCGGTCGGCTTGTCTGACGTCACATAGAGCTGCAGTTCGTTGAACCGCTCCTGATCGAAGACAATGGTGCCCTTGCTGCCGAATATCTGCAGCGCGATGCGCCCCTTCCGGCCCCATGCCGACCGATCGAGCGCCATGACGCCACTTATCCCCTCGCCCAACTCAAGGAGTACACTGGCGATATCGAAGGTTTCGACTGCGCGTCGCGTCCCTTCTTTGGTCGGACGGTCGGCGTAGGGCTTGCTGAGATGGGCGAAAACCTTGGTTACGGGCCCGAACAACACCTGCAGCAGGCTCAGAGGATGCACGCCGAAATCGTCGAGTGCGCCATAGCCCGAGCTGGCTTCGCTCTTCCAGTAGAACAGCGCATCCGGATCGGCCATGAAGTCCTCGTCCATTTCGAGGCGGACATGGTTCACCGTACCGATGGTACCATCGGCCAGGATCGCGCCGATCTGCCGGATCAGCGGGTTCTGGATGTAGTTGTAGCCCAGCACCGCCACCCTGCCCGACGCCTTGGCGGCGGCGGCCATACGCTCGGCATCGGCCAAGGCGACAGCCATCGGCTTTTCGCACCAGACATGCTTGCCCGCCTCCAGCGCCGCAATCGCCATCTCGGCATGGAAGGCATTGGGCGTCGTTACTGACACCACTTCCACCTCCGGATCGGCGATCAACTCCTGCCAATTCCCTGTCGCCTTCGCAAAGCCGAACTCGTCGGCCTTCTTGCGCGCGATATCGCCGTTCACCTCGGCGAGGTGCACAAGCCTGGGCTTCGGACCATCGCCGAACACCGCCTTCACGCCGTTCCAGGCCAGCGCGTGGCATTTGCCCATGTAGCCGGTACCAATAAGGCCGATGCCGATTGATGATTTCATTCCGTCCTCCACACTTGGTGAAATGGATAATCCATTTGTTCCATTTCCGGAATAGGCTTTCTAACGGGACTTGATTGCTGTCGCAGATTGAGGATTATGGTCGCCAAAGCGAGATCGAGCCCATGTCCGAGACGTCCGAAAAAGTGCCGCCGCCGCAGGACTTCGATGCCCTGCGCGCCGCTATCCTGGAGCGGAAAGGCGAATTGCCCAAGCGGCTGACGCAGGTGGCAGCCTATGCGCTCGACAATCCCGACGAGATCGCCTTCGGCACTGCGGCCAGTATCGCCATATCGGCCAATGTGCAGCCATCGACCCTTGTCCGTTTTGCCCAGCATTTCGGCTTTGACGGGTTTTCCGGGCTGCAATTGCTGTTCCGCGCTCGCCTGCGCGAACGGACATCGTCATATGAAGATCGCCTGCGGACCCTCGAAGCCAATGGCGCGGCTTTGGCCGAAAGCACGACGATCTTCAACGGCTTCATCGCGGCGGCGCATCGTTCCATCGATGCCATTGCGGCGGCAGTGGACCCTGACGGCTTCGAGCGGGCGGTGACGCTGCTGGCCAATGCCGAGACCATCTACCTCATCGCCAAGCGCCGCTCCTACCCGATCAGCAGCTACATGGCCTATGCGTTCGGCAAATTGCGAGTGAAGTGCCAATTGGTGGGCACCTCGGCCGGCATCGACGATGATATGTTGGCAATGGCGACCCCCAAGGACGCTGCCTTTGCCATCAGCTTCTCGCCTTATGCCTCCGAGAGTGCCGCCCAGGCCCGCTCGATGGCGACGCGCGGCATTCCGGTCGTGTCGCTGACCGATTCGGCATTTTCGCCATTGGCTGAGTGTTCCAAAGAATGGTTCGAGGTGGTGGAGGCCGATCACGCCGGCTTCCGATCACTTTCGGCCAGTATGGCCTTTGCCATGGCACTGACGGTCAGCATCGCGGAAAAGCGCCGCCGCCGCTGAGATTTCACAATTGGAACGAACATTCCATATTGACGAATTGCCGGAACCCATGTTTCATATCGCCAACCAGCATGCTGGATGACTTGATATCGGCCGAGGGCCGCATGGGAGGATCGCCGTGAGCAATGCGCACCCCGATGACGGGACGAAGGTTCTCGACGTTATCACCATCGGTCGCGCCTCGGTCGACCTCTATGGCCAGCAGATCGGTACAAAGCTCGAAGACATCGGCAGTTTCGCCAAATCGGTCGGCGGCTGCCCCACCAATATCTCGGTCGGCACGTCGCGGCTTGGCCTCAAATCGGCACTGATCACCCGCGTCGGCAATGAGCAGATGGGTCGGTTCATCCGCGAGCAACTCGATCGCGAAGGCGTGGAAACGCGTGGCATCGCCACCGATCCGGATCGCCTAACCGCCCTCGTTTTGCTCTCGGTGGAAGCCGAGGGCGTGTCGCCGATGATCTTCTACCGCACCGATTGCGCGGATATGGCGCTCGACGAGAGCAATATCGACGAGGCACTGATCGCCTCGTCCCGCTCCATCGTCGTCACCGGCACGCATTTCTCGCGGCCAAATAGCGAAGCGGCACAGAAGAAGGCCATCCGCCTGGCCAAAGCCAATGGCGCCAAGGTGGCGTTCGACATCGACTACCGCCCAAATCTCTGGGGATTGGCAGGCCACGAGGCCGGCTTCTCCCGCTATGTTGCGTCCGATGTCGTCTCGCAGAAATACAAGTCCATCCTGCCCGATTGCGATCTCATCGTCGGCACCGAGGAGGAAGTGCTCATCGCTTCCGGCGAGTCCGACCTGCTCTCCGCGCTCAGGACGATCCGCTCCCTATCCTCCGGCACGATCGTCCTGAAGCGCGGCCCCATGGGCTGCATCGTTTACGACGGCGCGATCCCCGATGATCTCGAACACGGCATCGTCGGCAAGGGTTTCCCGATCGAGGTCTACAACGTGCTGGGCGCGGGTGACGCCTTTATGAGCGGCTGGCTGCGGGGCTGGCTCAAGGGCGAACCCCATGCGACCAGCGCCACCTGGGCCAATGCCTGCGGTGCCTTCGCGGTGTCCCGGCTGCTCTGTGCCCCCGAATATCCGAGCTGGGAGGAGCTCAACTACTTCCTCGCCAATGGCAGCTCCGAACGGGCGCTGCGCAAGGATGCGGAGCTCAACCACATCCATTGGGCCACCAATCGTCGTCGCGATATCCCAAGTCTCAAGGCGCTGGCCATCGACCACCGCAGCCAGCTCGAAGACCTCGCCAACGGCGATGCCAAGCTGCTCGCACGTATTCCGGCCTTCAAGACGCTGGCCGTCAAAGCCGCTGTCCGTGTCGCCAATGGCCGCCCCGGCTTCGGCATGCTGCTCGACGACAAGTATGGCCGCGATGCGCTGTTTGAAGCAGGCGCAGAGAACGATTTCTGGATCGGCAAGCCGATCGAATTGCCAGGCTCGCGCCCATTGCAGTTCGAATTCAGCCAGGACCTCGGCTCACGCCTGATCGATTGGCCGGTGGATCACTGCATCAAGGTACTGTGCTTCTACCACCCCGACGATGCCGCCGACCTCAAGCAGGTGCAGATCGAAAAGCTTCGATCTGCCTACGAGGCGGCGCGCAAGGTGGGCCGCGATCTGCTGATCGAAATCATCGCCAGCAAGCATGGCGCACTGGGTGACGACACCATCGCGCAGGCTTTGCGCGAGGTCTATGACGCCGGTATCAAGCCCGACTGGTGGAAGCTCGAGCCGCAGGCCAATCGGGCGGCCTGGGCCGCCATCGACCAGGTTATCGAAGAGCGTGATCCCTATTGCCGCGGTGTCGTACTGCTGGGGCTGGAAGCGCCGCATGACGTGCTGGAAGCAGGCTTCGCCGCAGCCCGCAGCTCGCGGACAGTCAAGGGCTTTGCCGTGGGCCGGACGATCTTTGCCGAGTCGGCGAAGGGCTGGCTGGCGGGTACGATCAGCGACGAGGATGCGGTAGCCGAAATGGCACGCAAGTTCGGGGCGCTGGTGGACGTCTGGGACCGGCTGGGGGAAAGTCAGGCGGCTTAGTCGCCAGCGCCTCGCAGTCGTCTCCCTCCCCCTTGTGGGGAGGGATCAAGGGTGGGGGTGGCCACACGAACCGAGTGTGCGGAACCATACCCCCACCCTGCTCGATTTCAACGGACTTAGCTAAGCTAAGTCCTATCTCGCTTCCCTCCCCACAAGGGGGAGGGAGACGAAAGAGCCGATGGTTCAGTACTTTTGAGGAACAAGGCCATGAGCCAGAACACGATCCGACTAACGATGGCCCAAGCCGTGGCCCGGTTCCTGACGATGCAGAAAACTGTCATCGATGGCGAGACCGTGCCGATCTTTGGCGGCGTCTTCGCCATTTTCGGCCATGGCAATGTGGCCGGCATCGGCGAGGCCCTGCATGGCATCAAAGACACGCTGCCGACCTATCGCGGCCAGAACGAGCAGGGCATGGCGCATTCGGCTATTGCCTACGCCAAGGCGAGCTTCCGCCGCCGCTTCATGGCCTGCACGACGTCCATAGGACCGGGTGCTCTGAACATGGTCACGGCTGCCGCACTGGCACATGTGAACCGCATTCCCGTGCTGCTGCTGCCGGGCGACGTTTTCGCCAATCGCCTGCCTGACCCGGTCTTGCAACAGGCTGAGGATTTTGGCGACGGCACTGTGACGGTCAATGACTGTTTCAAGCCGGTCAGCCGCTATTTCGACCGCATCACGCGTCCTGAACAGATTATCCCGGCTTTGCGCCGCGCCATGCAGGTGTTGACCGACCCGGCCGAATGCGGGCCGGTGACGCTGAGCCTGTGCCAGGATGTGCAGGCGGAAGCCTATGATTACCCCGAGAGCTTTTTTGCCGAAAAGGTATGGACCACACGCCGTACCATGCCCGATGCCGATGAATTCGCCACGGCGGCCGCAGCTTTGTTGCAGGCCAAAAAGCCGGTCATCATTGCCGGCGGTGGCGTGCTCTATTCAGAGGCGACTAGAGCTCTGCGCAATTTTGCCGAACGCTATGGCGTGCCGGTCATGGAGACGCAGGCCGGCAAGTCCAGCCTGCCGCACGATCATCCACTGAATATGGGTTCGGTAGGGGTTACGGGAAGTTCGGCATCGAACCGGTTAGCCGAAGAGGCCGACGTGGTGCTGGCTGTGGGCTCGCGCCTCCAAGACTTCACCACCGGCTCATGGGCCCTGTTCAAGAATGATGATCTCAAGATCATTGGGCTCAACGTTCAGCCCTTCGATGCGCACAAGCACAGCGCCCTGCCCCTGGTGGCCGATGCCAACGTGGGTCTCGACGCGCTCAACCAGGCGCTGACCGGCTGGCAGGCCGATAGCGACTGGACCGCCAAGGCCAAGTCCGGCAAGGACGAATGGCTCATCGACTCCGACAAGGCGACCGCCTCGACCAATGCCGAGCTCCCGTCGGACGCCCAGGTGATCGGCGCGGTGCAGCGGGCGCGCCAGAACGCCACGCTGGTCTGCGCCTCGGGCGGATTGCCGGGCGAATTGCACAAGCTGTGGAAGGCCGGTGGCCCGGGCAGCTACCATATGGAATATGGCTTCTCGACCATGGGCTACGAGATTGCCGGCGGCCTCGGCGTCAAGCTGGCGCGCCCTAACGACGACGTCATCGTCATGGTCGGCGATGGCAGCTACATGATGATGAATTCCGAAATCGTCAGTTCCATCATGCTGGGCGCCAAGCTCACCATCGTGCTGCTCGACAATGCCGGTTATGGCTGCATCAACCGGCTGCAGATGGCCACAGGCGGCGCCAACTTCAACAATTTGTTGAAGGACACCCACCATGTCACTCTGCCGGGAATCGATTTTGCCGCGCATGCGGCGTCGATGGGAGCCGTGTCGCGCAAGGTAGGCTCGATTGCCGAACTGGAAACGGCCCTGCAGGAAACCGAAGGCGTGGACCGGACCACTGTCATCGTGATCGACACTGATCCATTGATCACCACCAACGCCGGTGGGCATTGGTGGGATGTGGCGGTGCCGGAGGTGAGCGATCGTCCGCAGGTGAATGCGGCGCGGGAAGCGTATGTTAAGGCGCTGCAGGCGCAGCGGGCGGGATAGTGCCACGCCCTCGTGGTTCGAGGCTCGTGAAGAACTCGCACCTCACCATGAGGGCTACTTTGAAATCGAACTCCCAGTAGCCTCATGGTGAGGTGGGAGCGCAGCGACCCTCGAACCACGAGGCGTGGCAGTGAATGGAGCACAAATTGAAAGCCAAACTCGGCATGTCCCCCATCGCGTGGTGGAACGACGATCTCGTCGAACTCAGCGATGACGTGTCCCTCGAAGAATGCCTGCGCCAATCGCGCTCGGCCGGGTTTACCGGCATGGAAAAGGGCCGCCGCTTCCCTGACGATCCCGATGTGATGCTGCCGATTCTCAAGGCTGCCGATGTGACCCTGTGCGGTGGCTGGTTTTCGGGGACGCTGGTCGACGAAGACCTCAGCGCCAACAAGGATCGCATCCAGCCGATGATCGACCTGTTTAAGGCGGTCAATGCGCCCTGCGTCGTCTATGGCGAGGTTGGCCGGTCGATCCAAGGCAAGAGGGGTATTCCGCTGGCGCAAAAGCCGAAGCTCTCGGATGATGAGATGAAGACCTACGCGCGCAAGGTAACCGCGTTTGGCGAATGGTGCGCGGAACAGGGCATGCCCCTCTCCTACCACCATCACATGGCCGCCGTGGTCGAGACCGAGCCGGAGCTTGACGCGTTCATGCGCCATTCGGGCGAAGGCATTCCCCTGCTGCTCGATGCCGGCCATCTCGCCTTTGCCGGAGGCGACGTGTTGCGCGCCATCGACAACCACCACGCCCGCATCAACCATGTGCATGTGAAGGACATCCGACGCTCGGTGGTTGATGGCCTCGATCGGAGCAAGCAGAGCTTCCTCGATGCGGTGGCTCTGGGCGCCTTCACCGTGCCGGGCGATGGGTCGCTCGATTTCGGCGCGATCGTGCAGAAGTTTGCCGACTACGGCTATGAGGGCTGGTTCGTCGTCGAGGCCGAGCAGGATCCCAAACCAAATCCGCCGCTGCGTATGGCTCAGGTGGGTTATCAGGAGCTGATGCGGGTGATGACCGCAGCCGGATACACGGTGGAGACACAGGGCTTCCCCGGATGATAAGAACCGGCAACGGTTCCTGAAGGTAGACGGATGCTCAAGCCCAACGACATAAACTGGTTTCGACCCCTGTGGCGGCGCGTTGCCGTCACCGGATTTCTTGCTTTGTGGTGCGCCTGGGAATGGCTGTGGAACAAGGAGCCGTTCTGGGGCGTCCTGGTCGGCGCCGCCCTCGCCTACTCGCTCTACAATTTCTTCTATGCCTTTCCCAAGGAAGCGCCCGCCGATGAGCAAATCCCCCCTCCTAGTCCACCCGAAGGGAACGACGGGACAGGTTCATGACATCACGCCGGCCTCGGCTGGCTGGACCTATGTCGGCTTTGGCCTGCACAAGCTGGCATCTGGCGAGGTAACCGGCGGCGAATCGGGTGCGCAGGAGCTGTGCCTGGTGCTGGTCAGCGGCAAGGCGCGGATTTCGGTGAATGGCGTCGACTTTGGCGAGATCGGCGAGCGCATGTCGCCCTTCGAAGGCGCGCCGTGGGCGGTCTATGTCCCCCAGGGCAGCGATTGGGTGGCTGATGCCACGACGGCGTTGGAACTGGCGGTCTGTGCAGCGCCAGGCGGTGGCGACTATGCTGCCAAGGTCATTGCGCCGGGCACCCATCCGCGCGTCAGCCGTGGCAAGGGCGCCAATGTGCGCCATGTCTACAACATCATGCCCGAGGACGACGCCTCGGCCCATTCGCTGCTCGTGGTGGAGGTGATCACCCCGCAGGGCAACACTTCGTCCTATCCGCCGCACAAGCACGACCAGGACAACCTGCCCCACGAGAGCTTCCTCGAAGAGACCTACTACCACCGGCTGAACCCACCGCAGGGCTTTGCCTTCCAGCGGGTCTACACCGACGACCGTTCGCTGGATGAGGCAATGGCGGTGGAAGATGGCGACGTGACGATGGTGCCCAGGGGCTATCACCCGGTGGCGACGACGGCGGGGTATGACCTGTATTATCTCAACGTCATGGCCGGGCCGAAGCGGGTATGGAAATTCCACAATGCGCCCGAGCATGAGTGGCTGTTGAAGTAGGGGCGGCACGGGCCGTCCTACCCAACTCCGATGTCATTCCGGCGAAGGCCGGAATCCATCCTGAAGACATTCCGCGTTTACAGCAGGTCCAGTCATCTCAGGATGGACCCCGGCCTGCGCCGGGGTGACACCGCGGTTGTTGGGGGCTTACCGCCCCTGGAACACGCTCTTATCCGCCAATGTGCCGGTGATCTCGCTTACCTTCACCGAGCGGCCTTCCGTGGCCGACTTCAACGCCGCATCGGCCAGCGCCAGGGCGATCAGCCCGTCCAGTCCACTCGGCGACGCCGGAGATTTTGATTCAACGGCGTCGATGAAGCTGCTGATTTCGTGGGCATAAGCTTCGGTGTAGCGGGTCATGAAGAAGTCGTGCAGCGGTGGGCGGGTATAACCGGTGGCGTTGGCGACTTCGATCGAGACGGGGCGCTGGTTTTCGGCCGAGACTGCGCCCTTGGAGCCGTGCACTTCGATACGCTGATCATAGCCATAGGTGGCGCGGCGGGAGTTGGAGATGGTGGCATGCTTGCCCGAGGCGGTGGAGAGCATGACCGAGACGCTGTCGAAATCACCGGCTTCGCCGATGGCGGGATCGACCAGCACCGAGGCCTGGGCGGTCACGGTTTCGATCTCTTCGCCCAGCAGCCAGCGGGCCATGTCGAAATCGTGGATGGTCATATCGCGGAAGATGCCACCGGAACGCTTGATATAGTCCACCGGAGGGGCGCCTGGGTCGCGCGAGACGATGGTGACCATTTCCACGGCGCCGATTTCACCCTTGGCGATCACGTCATGCACCGCAGTGAAATGTGGGTCGAACCGCCGGTTGAAGCCGACCATCAGGGTCGCGCCTTCGGCATCGACAACCTTGAGGCAGGCCTTGACGCGCTCGACGCTGAGGTCGATCGGTTTTTCGCAGAAGATGGCCTTGCCGGCCTTGGAGAATTGCTCGATCAGGTCGGCATGGGTATCGGTCGGCGTGCAGATGACCACGGCGTCGATATCGGCCGAGGCCAGGATCTGCTCGATGGTGCGAATCTCGCAGCCATATTGGCCGGAGAGGTCACTGGCGGCCTTCTCGAAGGCGTCGGCGACGGCGACGAGCTTGGCCTTGGGATTGGAGGTGATGGCCTTGGCATGCACCTTGCCGATGCGGCCAGCGCCGAGCAGGCCGAAACGAACGGTCATTTGTAGTCTCCGATAGTGGCGCCGGGAGGTGGCGCGGAACGAGGATCAGGCCTTTTTGCGCTTGCGCTGGCGGTATTGGTCGGCCACCACGGCAGCGACGATGATCATGCCCTTGATGATCTCCTGATAGTAGGCGTCGACACGCAGGAATGTGAAGCCCGAGGTCATGGTGCCCAGGATAATCGTGCCGATGACCGTACCGGTGATACGCCCCTGCCCGCCGGCCAGCGAGGTGCCGCCGATAACCGCTGCGGCGATGGCGTCGAGTTCATACATCACACCCATGCCGGCTTGCGCTGTCTGGGCACGGGCGGCGGTGACGAGGCCAGCCAGGCCAGCCAGCATGCCGGCAATGGCATAAACCTTGATCAGGTGCTTTTCGATATTGATGCCCGAGACGCGGGCGGCCTGCGGGTTGGCGCCAATGGCGTAGGTGAACTTGCCGTAGCGGGTGTAACGCAGGGCGATGTGGAAAATCAGCGCGACACCGAGGAAGATCACCACCGGCCAGATGCCGAAGCCGATGAAGTTGAATTCTGGCGTCAGGCCGGAGACGGGCTGACCCTTGGTGTACCACTTGGCCACGCCACGGGCCGACACCATCATGCCCAGCGTGGCGATGAAGGGCGGTATCTTGGTGTAGGAAATCAGCGAACCGTTGAGGATGCCGGCCAACGTGCCAATGGCGAGGCCGATCAGCAGGGGAACGAAGACCGGCAGGCTCACCAGGCCCGGATAGACCGGTCGGGCCCAATCGGCGCTTTGGGCGAAGCTGGCGGCGATCATGGCTGTCATACCGACCACCGAGCCGGAACTGAGGTCGATGCCGCCGGTGATGATGACCTGGGTAACGCCGACGGCGATGATACCGACCACCGACACCTGGAGGATCATGATGGTCAGACGCTGCTGGTTCATCAGGAAGGACTGGCCGATGAAGATCCAGCCCAGGGCCTCGAAGGTCAGCGCAATGCCGGCCAGCACGAGCAGAATGGAAAGCTCGGTCGGCAGCTTGCGGCGGCGGGTGCGCGGCGGCGCGACGGTCTCGGAAGTCGTGGTCATGGCTGGGTCCTCCCGGCGACGTATCTGATTTGGTTGGTCATCGTGCCGCTAGGTCCATGATCTTGACCTGGTCGGCCTCGGCGCGATCGAGGAAGCCCGTCGCTCGGCCATGATGCATGACCATGATGCGGTCGCTCATGCCCAGGACTTCCGGCAGCTCGGATGAAATCATGATCACGGCCACGCCTTGACGGGCGAGCTGCGTGACCAGCTTGTGGATTTCCGCCTTGGCGCCAACGTCAATGCCGCGTGTTGGCTCGTCGAGGATCAGCACCTTGGGATTGGTGAGAAGCCAGCGACCGATGAGCACCTTCTGCTGGTTGCCGCCGGAGAGATTTTCCACGCGCTCGGCCAGGTTCGGCGTTTTGACGCGCAGCTTGGCGCTCATGTCTTCGCAGACCTTGTCCAGTGCACCCTGCCGCACGAAGCCCGAGCTGAGATTGTCGCCCTTGAGGACGGCCATCTGCATGTTTTCCTGGATATCCAGCATCAGGAAGCAGCCGGTATCCTTGCGATCTTCAGTCAGGAAGGCCATGCCGTGGCCGATGGCCACGTCTGGCGCGGTGATCTGGACCTGGCTGCCGAACAGCGAAATGGTGCCCGACGATGCTGGTGTAACGCCGAACAGGGTTTCGGCGACATTGGAGCGGCCCGAGCCGACCAGGCCGGCGACGCCGAGGATTTCGCCGGCGCGAACGTCGAAGGAAATGTCGGAGAAGACGCCATCGAGCGTCAGGTTCCTGACCGACAGCACGACGTCACCGATCGGCACCTCTTCCTTGGGGAACATCTGGGTGATTTCGCGACCGACCATCATGCGGATGATGTCGTCGCGGGTGACGTCGGATGAGGCGTGGGTGCCGATATAGCGGCCATCGCGGAACACCGACACCTCGTCGGCGATCTCGAATAGCTCACTCATCTTGTGGGTGATGTAGACGATACCTTTGCCCTGGTCGCGCAGGTCGCGAATGATCCGGAACAGATGCGCCACTTCGGTCTCGGTCAGTGCCGAGGTCGGCTCGTCCATGATGAGCACATCGCTCTCATAGGACACCGCCTTGGCAATCTCGACCATCTGACGGCTGGCCACCGAGAGGGTCGAAACCTGCACTTCGGGATCGATATCGATATTGAGGCGGGCGAAGAGGTCTTCGGTCTGGCGATTGAGCTTGCCGTGATCGACAAAGCCGAAGCGGGTCAGTGGTTCGCGGCGAATCCAGATGTTTTCGGCCACCGTCATGTACGGCATCAGGTTGAGTTCCTGATGGATCATGGCGATACCGTTCTCGAGTGCGTCGAGCGGCGACTTCAGAACAATGGGCACGCCGCGCAGGGTCACCGTACCGCTATCGGGCGTATAGATGCCGGCGATGATCTTCATCAGCGTCGACTTGCCGGCGCCATTCTCGCCCATCAGCGCATGGACTGTGCCGCGCTTGAGTTGCAGCGACACATCGTCGAGCGCTACAACGCCGGGGAATTCCTTGCGGGCGTTGGCAATTTCCAGAAGGAAGGGGGCGTTTGGCACTGCGCCGCTCTCGCGGACCGCACGCATCGTCTGCGGACTGACCATCGCTCTCGCCTCCCTGCCCGTTCGGGCGTTTTTGATAAAGGATGCGCCGATTGGCGGGCGCATCCAAGAGGTGTTTCCCACCCGACGTCACCGCCCAGCGAATTGGCCGGGCGATGACGTCGCAGGAGGAAGAGGTTTAGTTCTTGTTCTGGTAGTCGGCGAGGTTCGCCGGGGTCACCAGTTCGAACGGGATCCAGACTTCGCGTTCAACGGCTTCGCCACGAGCCAGAGCAAGAGCTGCATCGAGGGCGCCTGCGCCCTGACCAGCCGCGTTCTGGAACACGGTCACGTCGAGATCGCCAGCTGCCATGGCAGCCAGAGCGTCAGCCGTCGCGTCGACACCGCCGACGATGACAGCGTCCATGGCAATACCGGCAGCCTTGAGTGCCTGGATGGCGCCGATGGCCATTTCGTCATTATTGGCGACGACGGCGTCGAAGGCGATACCGGCGGAGAGCCAGTTGGTCACGAGGTCGGCACCCTGCTGACGCGACCAGTTGCCGGTCTGCTCCTCGGCAATCTTGATGAACGAGCATTCCGGCGTGGCGATCACGTCATGAATGTCCTGGGTGCGCTGGCGAGCGGCCTGGTTGGACAGTTCGCCCATCAGCACCACAATGTTGGCCTCGGTCTTGCCGGCTTCGGTCAGCAGGCGGCAGACTTCCTTGGTCTCGAGCGTGCCGGAATCGACTTCGTTGGAAGCCACGAAAGCCTGCTTTTCCGGCAGGGTATCGAGGTTCACCGGCTGACGGTTCACATAAACCAGCGCAATGCCGGCTTCGGCGGCGAGCTGGGACATCGGCGCGGTCGCGTCGGTATCGACCGGGTTGACGATGATGGCGTCGACGCCGGAAGCGATAAAGTTCTGGATCTGGCTCATCTGCTTGGACACGTCGTTCTGCGCGTCTTCGACCTGCAGTTCGACGCCTTCGAGCGTACCGGCATAATCCTGCATGCCATTGCGCAGCACGGTCAGGAAATTGTCGTCAAAGGCGGCCATGCTGACGCCAACGGTTTCAGCATAGGCGGCGCCGGCAAAGCCGGTCAGCATGGTGGTCGTCAGCGCAGCCAGTACGAGCTTCTTCATTTGGTTTCTCCTCCACAGAGCAGGTGTCCGGTCGCACCCTCTTTTTCCGGATTATCCCTTTTCGGGAATGCTTGTTGCCTCAGGCCGCCTTGGCCTTGAGACCGTCGGTAATGAAAGTCATGGATTGCCGAACTGCCGCGGCGGGATCGCGGAGATGGCGGAGTTCCTCGGCAAAGGGTTCGAAGGACAGTGGTCCGGTATAACCAGCGCCACGTAAAGCTTTGATTTGAATGATATTTTCTAGACGATCCTGCGGACCCACAAGAACGCGGTGACTATCGCGCATGGCAGCGGCAGGCACGGAGGGATCGTCGACGCCGGAGATGTGAACAAGACCGGTGAGCTCTGGATAGATGTCCGGCTCGCCCGCCAGATAATGATGGAACGTGTCATGCGTTAGTCGCAGCACATCCCGACCATTGGCAGCATCGATTGCGGCCACCGCTTCCTTTTTGGAGCGAAGCGAGCAGGTCTCGAAACCAAGACACTCCACCAGACCGATGATACCAAACCGGCGGAGGATGGGGACAAGTCCGACCAGCGAATCCGTCGCATCGGAAATTCGCTTTGCGCTATCAAGCACTTGGCCACCGTTGTCGGCTACCAAAACCAGGGCCTTTGCGCCGCTTTCGGCGCAGTAGGCGGCCAGGGATTCGGCTTCGGCGGACCGATCAACAGACCAATGATTGAAATGCTGGAGCGCATTGATGGAAATGATGGATACATCATTATCTGTGGCGAGGCGCTTGACCTCGGCGGCGGAGGTGCCATTGAGGATGGCATTGCCGGATATGTCGTTGCGAATTTCAACGCGTGGCGCATTCAGAGCCGACGCGAGCGCAAAGAAATCTGCGAGCGAGAGCTGCGGTGCGGTCATGTGGTTGATCGCGAAATCGAGCGACAAGATTGGCAACTCCCTGCAATGCCGAGCGCTTTATGGATGGCCCGATCATTTGTTGGTTCAAATGAAACACAGGTTCTGTTGCATTGTCAATGCGGAATGTTCATTCCAAAAATGGATGAAACAGACCGCCTTCTATACTCTCGTGGTCGATCAAATATTCTCGGACACGTAGATATCGAACGGCAGAAAGGTCTGGCCGCTTGAATCGGCCGATGGCGCGGAAATCCCCGATGCCATCAACGACATGAGCTGGGGCGACAGCGTATCGAGAGGCGTGCCGATCACAGCGGTAGCAATATTGTCGGCCAGAGCAGCGTGGGTGACGGGATTGAGTTCGTTGCATACGAGGGCGACACGACCGGCTATCGACTCATCGCGCAGAGCCCGGATCACGCCTTCTGTTCCGCCACCGGCAACGTAGATGGCGACGAGGTCGGGATGGCGCCGGAGCAGGTCGAGCGTAGCCTCATGTGCCAGGGCCCCGTCTTCAAGGCTGACCTGGGTATCGATGATACTGAGTTCGGGCGCCGACTCACGGAGATAGGAGCGGAAGCCGATCTCCCGCATCTCGTGGCCGTGGAAGCGGTGGCTGCCGACAAAGACCGCCACTTTTCCGGGCCCCGGCGCCGCCTTGGCAATCAGCCAACCGGCGGTGCGCCCAACCTTGCGATTGTTGGTGCCGATATAACCGTGCCGGACGCCGGCGGCAAAATCGGACAGCAGCGAGAAGACGGGCTTGCCCATAGCCTGCACCTCGGCGACCGCAGCGGTGACGGCGGGATGATCGACGGCGACCATGGCAATGGCGTCAGTTCGCCGTGCCATCTCACGCAATCTATCGGCAACTTCGCTGGGGATCTGCGATGGCAGGAAGGCGATGCTGGGCTGCACTCGAAACTGGACTTGCGTGGTGGCCGCATATTCCAGCGCGCGGGCGAAGTCTTGGTAGAATAACTGGTCCGGTCGCTGCAGCAGGAAGCCAAAGCGATAATGCGGCAGGTTCTGCTCCAGCCGGCGCCGGATGAGGCCAGTGCCGTGATAGCCAATCTGCTCGGCCGCCGCGAAGACACGCTCCGCCGTTTCGGACTTCACCGGCAGCCGGGCATTGAGCACCCGGTCGATTGTTGCGACGCTGAGGCCGGAAACTCGTGCGATATCGGCGACGGTGGGACGACGGGCCATGAGCGAACCTTGATATAATCCATCACCAGTGAAGAGCCAGAATGACGCGAATGATAGAAACCATCATGATCGCATTGCCTCAAAAGCGCAAGTTTCGTAGCAACATGGCATTCGATGTATCGCACCCTATCGGCCCAATTGGCTGACACCGAGATACACGCGGGAGGCACACATGGCCGCATCAGCGAAACGCGATTACAATTTGCTGGGCAAGAGCTCGGAAGCCGCCCTCGCCAATGGGCTGGCGGCGGCTGAGTGGTACCACAGCGATATCGACCGCAAGACGATGAAGGCGCTGATGCAGCGCTCCGATGGCCCGGCCATTCGCGACACGGCAATCTGGCTTGGCTCAATGCTGGTCTTCGCAGTTGCAGGCATTTTGCTGTGGGGCACGTGGTGGGCTGTGCCGGTCTTCCTGGCCTATGGCGTGCTCTATGGCTCGGCCTCGGACTCACGGTGGCACGAATGCGGGCATGGCACGGCGTTCAAGACGCGGTGGATGAACGATGTGGTCTACCAGATCGCCTGCTTCATGATCATGCGCAACCCGGTGACCTGGCGCTGGAGCCACGCGCGGCACCATACCGACACGGTCATCGTTGGGCGCGACCCTGAGATTGCCGTGATGCGGCCGCCCGATCTGGTGCGGGTGATCCTCAACTTCTTCGGCATACTCGATGCCGGCCATGCCGCGATCGACATGGTGCGCAACGCGGCCGGTGTCATCACCCGGGAAGAGGCCAGCTTCATCCCCGAGATGGAGCGGCACAAAATGATCCGAGTGGCTCGTATCTGGGTGGCCATCTATGCGGCGACGGTTGCGTTGTCGATCTGGATGGGGTCGATCCTGCCGCTGATGCTTGTTGGACTGCCGAGGCTCTATGGCGCCTGGCACCATGTGCTGACCGGACTGCTGCAACATGGCGGGCTGGCGGATAATGTGATCGACCACCGGCTCAATTCACGCTCGGTGCTGATGAACCCGGTGAGCCGCTTCATTTACTGGAACATGAACTACCACGTGGAGCACCACATGTTTCCCATGGTGCCCTACCACGCACTGCCGCAGTTGCATGAGATGATCAAGCATGACCTTCCGGCGCCGAACCGGTCGATCGTCGACGGCTATCGGGAGATGGTCCCGGCCTTTCTGCGGCAGTTGCGGAACGAGGACTACTTCCTCAAGCGCGAACTGCCGGCGACGGCAAAGCCGTACAAGGAAGTGTTCCACAACGGCGATGGGGCGGTGGCGGCGGAGTAAGCCTTGGCCCCTGCCCCGTATGCGGAGGCATTCCCCTTCCTGCTCGGTTGACGGACCTAGCAAGGGCTAAGTCCTACCTCGCTTCCCTCCCCGCAAGGGGAGGGTGACGCCGACTGATGGTGCGTCGAGGCACGACTAAAACGTAAGGACAGACAAGATGGCCGAGTGGATTGAAGCCTGTGGCGCTGACGATGTGGACGAGGAGGATGTGATCCGCTTCGACCATGGGGGGAAGGTCTTTGCCATCTATCGTAGCCCTGATGACCGGTATTTCGCCACGGACGGACTCTGTACGCACGAGCAGATCAGCCTGGCGGATGGGCTGGTGATGGACGACATCATCGAGTGCCCCAAGCATAACGGGCGATTCAACTACAAGACAGGCGAGGCCAAGGGCGCGCCGGTCTGCGTGAACCTGCGGACCTATGCGGTGAAGGTCGAAGGCGGCGCGGTGTTCATCGAGGTTTGAGAACCACGACGGCGGGCGGAAACTGGGAGGCGGCTGTGACGCAGCATTTTGTGATTGTGGGCGCCGGCGAATGTGGGGCACGGGTCGCCATGGCTTTGCGCGAGCAGGGGTTCGATGGCGATGTCACGCTGATCGGTGGGGAGAGCCACCTGCCCTATGAGCGGCCGCCGCTGAGCAAGGAGGGTATGCTGGCCGAGGTGCTTGTGGCCAAGACCATTGCCACGGCGGAGCGGATGGCTGAAGCGAACATAGCGTTTCGTGGCGGCCTGCAGGTTGAGCGGGTCGATCGGGAGACGAAGCGACTGGTTGGGGGCGATGGCCGCGCCCTGCCCTATGACAAGCTGCTCTTGGCAACCGGCGCGTCGCCGCGGCGGCTACTGGGTGTTGAGGGCGATCGGATAGTCTATCTGCGGACGCTGGACGATGCGCGACGGCTGCGTGAGGAATTGTTGCCGGGGCGGCGGCTGGCCATTGTCGGCGGGGGTTTTATCGGGTTGGAACTGGCCACGAGCGCACGGACGCGCGGCGCCGAGGTGACGGTGATCGAGGCCCTGCCCAGGCTGCTGTCGCGTGCGGTGCCGGAGCCGATTGCCACCCGGATACAGGCGCGGCACGAACTGGAGGGCGTCGAGCTGGTGTTTGGCGACGACATTGCTGCGATCCGCAGTGACGTGAGCGCGGCAACGGTGCAGCTGAACAGCGGACGACGCGTGGTCGCGGACCTGGTGCTCGTGGGAATCGGCGCCTTGCCGAATGTGGCGCTGGCGGCACAGGCGGGCCTCGCGGTCGACAACGGCATCGCCGTTGATCGGCATCTCGCGACCGGCGACGCGGATATCCTGGCGGCGGGCGATTGTTGCTCGTTTCCGCTGGAGATTTATGGCGGGCGACGGGTGCGACTCGAGAGTTGGCGGAACGCGCAGGACCAGGGGAACCTGGCTGCGCGCAACATGCTCGGAGCCAAAGAGGCGATCGCCAGCGTGCCATGGTTCTGGTCGGATCAGTATGAGCTGACGCTGCAGATTGCCGGGCTTTCCGATGAAGGCGTCACGGTGGTGCGCCGCGATCTCGGAGATGGCGCGACCATCCTGTTTCACATGGCAGAGGATGGCCGGTTGGTGGCGGCGAGCGGGATCGGCGTGGGCAATGCGGTGGCGAAGGATATCCGGCTGGCGGAGATGCTGATTGGACGCGGCGCAAGGCCGAGTGCTGATGCGCTGGGCGATGCCGGAGTGAAGCTCAAGGGGCTGTTGGCGGCATAAGGGCTGTCGCCTGACTCACGCCTCGCGTGCGCGTTCCAGGATGCGTTTGCATTCAAGGAGTTCCCGCAGGACGTCGGAGAGCTTGTCGCGCGACTCGCGGTCGAGGCCAGGGCTCGAGATCATGACGGCTTCTTCGAGTTCGGCCTCGTCGCTCATGGCTTCGGCCTGTTCGATCATCGGCAGGATTTCTTCGAGCGGCTTGCCCTCGCCCACGGCGATGACATAGCGGCTGCCCTGATCCTTGAGAATGCGCTGGACGCCCTTGATGGTGAAGCCCTGATCGTAGAGCAGGTGACGGATGCCGCGCAGCAGCAGCACATCCTCGGGGCGATAGTAGCGACGTCCCCCGCCGCGCTTCAGTGGCTTGATCGTCGAGAAACGAGTCTCCCAGAAGCGCAGGACATGCTGAGGCAGGTCCAATTCTTCGGCAGCTTCAGATATCGTCCGGAAGGCGTCTGGCGACTTGTCCACGAAGGCTGAGACTCGCTGGAGTGCTTATTTTCCAGCACGAACCATAGATTTGTTGATCTTAGACTTCAACACATTGGACGGTTTGAACACAAGAACCTGCCGCGGCAGGATCGGCACCTCTTCGCCGGTCTTGGGATTGCGCCCTATACGCTCGTTCTTGGAGCGGACCTGGAAGGATCCGAAAGAGGATAGCTTGACGTTGGCGCCGGTAATCAGCGCATCCCCGATCAATTCGAGAACCCGCTCGACCAGTTCGGCCGACTCTGTCCGCGACAGCCCAACCGTTCCATAGACTGCTTCGGCGAGATCCGCCCGCGTTACCGTCTTCTGCGTCATTCGCACCCCCGTGTTGTCCGAAAGGTCGAAATTCCCATGACGAGACGCGTGCGCGTCCCTTATCGAATGTGCTGCCGGCACGACCCTATGCAGGGCCGAGCCATACCACGGGAATCCTTCCGCTCGATCAGCGCGAAAACCGTCACAAACCCCTCGTGCGGTTGATTTCTACGCTGCGTCCTCCACCCAGAAACGACACTAACGCCTTGAAAGCACTAAGGTCAACACGGTGATACCGTGTCACCAACGAATGAGAGACGCGCCCCAGGTAAACCCGCCGCCCATGGCTTCGAGCATGACGAGGTCACCCTTTTTGATGCGGCCATCGGCAACGGCCGCGCTCAGCGCCAGCGGTACCGAGGCGGCCGAGGTGTTGGCGTGGATATCGACGGTCATCACCACCTTTTCGGGCGGCAGGCCGAGCTTGGCCCCTGCCCCTTCGATGATGCGCTTATTGGCCTGGTGGGGCACGAACCAGTCGAGGTCAGCGATGGTGTAGCCGGACTTTTCGAGCGTGGCATAGACGACGTCGGTGATCTTGCCGACTGCGTGACGGAAAACTTCCGGGCCCTGCATATGGACGTGGCCGGTGGTGCCCGTCGTGGACGGGCCGCCATCGACATAGAGCTTTTCCCAGTGGTGGCCGTCCGAGCGAAGGGCCGAGGCGAGGACGCCCTGTTCCGGCGCATCGTCGGGCAGTTCGATCTTTTCCATCACCACGGCGCCGGCGCCATCGCCGAACAGCACGCAGGTGGTGCGGTCGGTCCAGTCGAGCAGGCGCGAGAAGGTTTCGGCGCCGATGACCAGCGCGCGATTGGCGAGGCCGTTCTTGAGGTAGCTGTCCGCAGTGACGACGCCATAGACGAAGCCGGAGCAGACGGCCTGGATGTCGAAGGCCATGCCGTGATGCATGCCCAGCTTCATCTGGACCAGCGTCGCGGCAGCCGGAAAAGTATAATCGGGCGTGGTGGTCGCGACGATGATCAGATCGATGTCGTCGGGCGTTACGCCGGCAGCATCCATCGCCCGTTTCGCGGCCTCGACGGCCAGGTCAGATGTGAACTGGCCCTCGGCGGCGATGTGCCGCTCCTTGATGCCGACACGCTGCTGAATCCACTCGTCGGAGGTATCGACCATGGTGGCCAGTTCGGCGTTGGTCAGCACCTTTTCAGGCAAATAGCCACCGACACCACGGATGATGGAACGCGTCTTGGTCACGCCTGTTTAGCCTCGGGTTCTGATTCGGCAGTCGTCGCTACTGCCTTGATGGGAAAGCGCTTCATGGTCTCGCCGATCTTGGCGATCAGGTCGCTTCGCGCCATTTCGTAGCCAAGACTTAGAGCGCTCTTGTAGCCGACTTCGTCGGTGCCGCCATGCGATTTTATGACGATGCCGTTGAGACCCATGAACACACCGCCATTGACGGTGCGCGGGTCCATCTTGCGGCGCAGGGCATTGAGGGCCGATGTCGCGAACAAGGCGCCGATCCGGCTCATCAGGTTGGATTTAAGGGCGCTGCGCAGGTAGGAGCCAACCTGGCGGGCGGTGCCCTCGGCGGTCTTGAGGGCGATGTTGCCGACAAAGCCTTCGGTGACGACGACGTCGACGGTGCCCTTGCCGATATCGTCGCCTTCGACGAAGCCATGATAGGTGAAGCCGGAGCCGCTGGCCTCGGTGAGGATGCGACCCGCTTCCTTGATGTAGTCGAGGCCTTTGACCTCTTCGGTGCCGACATTGAGGAGACCCACCGTGGGCGCTTCGTCGTCGAAGAGGCAGCGCGCCAGGGCGGAGCCAAGAATGGCGTAGTCGACCAGTTGCTGGGCGTCGGCGCCGATGGTGGCGCCCATGTCGAGGACGATGATGTCGCTGCGCAGGGTGGGCCAGATGGCCGCGATGCCAGGACGGGCAATGCCCTCCATGGGTCGCAGGCAGAAGGTCGCCATGGCCATGAGGGCGCCGGTATTGCCGCCGGAGACCGCAACGTCGGCCTCACGGTCCTTGACCGCCTGGATGGCCATCCACATCGACGAGGTGCCCCTGCCCTTGCGCAAGGCCTGGCTGGGCTTCTCATCCATGGCGATGATGCCTTCGCAGTGACGGACGGTCGAAGCGGACTTGAGGTCAGGGAATTCATCGAGCAGCGGAGCAATCTGCTCCTGCCGGCCGTGAAAGATGAACCTGACGTTCTTGCGTTCCTTGAGGGCGAGATGCGCACCGTGGATCACGGCGCGGGGGGCATTGTCGCCCCCCATGGCGTCCACCGATATTGTTATTGAGTCGGTCATTTCAGCCCGTTCTGCGCCCTGGAAAAGAGCACGTCCAAACATATCCCATCACGGAGTCGGTGCAAGCCCCGGCTATCCGCAGTTTACCGTGGCGCAACGGAGCCGTTTCCAGCGCGGAAAAACGCCTCGACTGTGGCGAGCCGGTGTTCAAGAGCCGGAATCGTCGTTCTTTTTCAAGCGGGCCAGCGCCGCAAAGGGCCCGGTATCCTCCGCATCGAGCTTTATCCCCAGTGAATCGAGGCTTTCGCCCGGCATGCGGGGATAGGGATCGATGGCGAGGGCCAGGGTTTCGATCAACAGCGCGCTGAGATCGACCTCGGGGCCGTCGATATGGTCGGGGAAATCCTCGTCGTCGAGATCGACGAAGACCTCCGAGCCCGGGGTCGGCTTGTGAGTCTGGGCTTCTGGCAAGAAGACGCGATCGATTGTCTCGTCGATATCCTGGGTTACCGGCTCGAAGGTGACCACCGAGGGCTGCACGACGCGAGCGACGAGGCGGCCCAGGGCGCGGATGCCGCCGCGCAGTGGTGCAATCGTCAGGGTGGCGTCGAACGACTCGATGGCGGTCAGTTTGAGCTCTTCGGCCAAAGCTGCTCGCGTGGCTTCGTCGAGAGAAACCTTGAGGTCGCGCCCGGCACTGGGGAGGCGGTCGACGCGGATGATGGCTTCAAAGAGGGGGGCCACTGTGCTCATGCTGCGGCCTGGAAGGAAATGACACCGCCGGTGATGGCGGCAGCGGGCTGTGCCGACAGCGCGTGGTCCTCGGCCAAGAGATAGTCAGCCAGGGCGCGGATATGGGGGCCGGGATTGCCGTCGAAGATATTGCGGGCCAGCACGGCCTCGAGCGCTACGGCATCGTTTCGATCCATCGCCTCGTTCATGGCGGCGAGCAGGCCGAAGAAGATGTTGCCCATCTTCTGGATGCGTTTGGGGACGCCCAAATCGCCGACGCCCATCTCTCGAAGCGAGCGGTCCATGTCCTTGAAGAACAGATCGAAGACGGCCTGGCTGAAGTCCTTGCGTTCGCCGGCTTCTGAGCGAAGACGCCGGAAGAGTAGTGCCATATGCAGGCAAATCATGTCGAAACGGCCGGTGACCGTGTCGGGAACCTGCCAATCGGCATAGAAACGGGGTTGCCGGGATTGCGCCACAATGGCGTTATAGACGGCGTAAACCGGTTCGGTGGCAGTATTCTTGCGGAACAGGTTCAGTATCATGGGGTTGTGATCAGCCTAACACCGGGGCATAACGGCCCGCCGGACTAAAGCCAGCTTGCCAGATAGACAAGTTGGCAGCTACACATTCCGGCGGCCGACGGGTGGCCGCCTTGTTGCCGTGCCTATAGTCGAGAGCCATCGGGAAAGTCAAATTCATGCCTCTGCGTACCGTTTCCGGTTCAATCGCGCCGCTTGCCGCCGCTGCCACGCTTGCCCTTGTGCTGGCAGCCTGCAACAGCAGCACTGCGCTGATCACGTCACGGACGCAAGGCTACGAGATATCCGATAGCGCGCAGGCGCAGATTCGCACCGGCCAGAGCCAGCAACTGGTGACCCTGGTGCTCGGATCGCCACAATCGACCAACACGTTTGGCGACCAGACGGCCTGGTATTACGTCGAAACCAAGGTGCGGCAGACGTCGTTCGGCATGACGATGGTGGATTCGCGCACCGTGCTCGCGGTTTATTTCGACAAGAACAAGAAGGTCGTCGACAAGGCCGTTTATGGTCTGCAGGACGGCAAGACAATCGCGATTGAGAGCCGTCGCACCGCCTCGTTCGGCGAGGACCGCACGTTTATCGACCAGATCCTGCAGAGCTTCTGACGCGCAGGCGTTCATCGACAGTACAGAAACCGCGCAGTAGTCTTCCGCCAACATTGCTGGCAGGGAGACATGCGCATGTTCCATAGCCCGAAATCGGTCTTGATCTGCAGCATACTGGCGGCGGCGGCGCTCAGTACCCCTGCACTCGCCAAGGACAAAGCGCCGGTCGTGATCGAGGGCGCGGCGCTCGACCGGGCCTGCATCAATGCATTTGGGGGACAGGAGCACTTCTCCTGGACACCTAGGATGGGCATCCAGAATGCCGTCTCCACCTGTCAACGTGCGGTCGAGCAGTCGCCTGACAATCCTGACATACAGTTCTACAATGCGGTGGCGCGGGACCAATTCGCCGAGCGAGGCGGCACGCAGGACGACAATCTCTTTGCCACCAAGATCTATCGCAAGCTCGCCGCGGATGGACACGAGCTGGCCGAATATGCGCTGGCCACGATGTTCGACGAGGATGTGGGCGTCAGCGAAAGCGAGGCGTTGGCCACCCTGCAGCATGCCGCGGCGGGAGAGCTTGATGCCGCCGTGCAATGCGACGCGCTGCGCAGCCTGGCTTTCTCCGACATCGACGGCGATACCGATTTTGACATGGCCGCGGCCGAGGACGCCGCAAAGGAAAACTATGTCTGCGCCGGCATCGTGGCCAACATGTTCTGGCGCGGGCAAGTCGGGCAGTACGAGCTGACGCGGCCGCTCGACTCATACGTGCGCTATGCGGCGGTGCATGGCGATGCGCTGAGCATGGCGGTGCTGGGCCTGTTCTATGCCGACGGTACGGATTCGACGACGATCCCTGACCCGCTCAAGGGCCAGTATACGGCGGAGATGGACACCGAGCGGGCTGGTTACTGGATGCTTCTGTCGTACTGGGGCACGCAGAGCGTGATGCGTCAAACCGACTATGACAACTATTGGAGCGGCCAGATGTTTGTCGACCCGGTGACCGCGGGTGCCATGCAGGCAGGTCTAGAGGGCCTGGGGCTGTATTCTGGTGCGGTCGACGGCGTTTGGGGCGAGGGTTCGGCCGGTGCGCTGGAGGCGTTCCTGACATCGGGACAGATCGATGAGCTGTTCCAGGGGGTGCGGGAAGCCGAACCGATGGATGACGCGCTCGGTGGCATGGTGCCGACGCATATCGACACGCAGGCAATCGCGCAGGCGGCGGGGCTCTAAACGGTGCCGGCCAGGTCCGAGCCTGCTTCGCGCGCTATGGCGTCCAGTGCGGCGTTGACGAGGCCGCTGGCATCGTCCTCGTAGAAGGCCTTGGCGACGTCGACATATTCGGTGATGACGACGCGCGGCGGGATGTCCTTGCGGCGGAGCAGTTCAAAGGCGGCGGCGCGCAGGATGGCGCGGAGCGTCGCGTCGACGCGTTCGACCGGCCAGCCATCGGCAAGAGCACGATCAACGGCCGGATCGATAGCCAGCTGATGCTTGGCGACGCCGGTGACGATCTGGCGGAAGAAGTCGGCATCGGCAGGGAGATATTGCTCACCCTCGATCTCGCGGCCGAGATGGAATGCGCCGAACTGGGCCAGCGTATCCTCGAGCGTCGCACGACCGACATCCATCTGGTAAAGCGCCTGGACGGCGGCAAGACGGGCGGCGCCGCGCTGGTTGGCGGAGCGTTGAGCCTCGGGGTCGCGTTTGGGGGCATCAGCCATGGATAGACACTCTGTTGGTTCCGGGCTGGTAACACCGGGCGGCAGGTGCAACCCCTTAGTCGCCCGCGACGGGAACTTCAATACAATAGGGTTGGTGACGGCTATGCGGGCCGCCGATAGAGGGTGAGCGTGTCGCGCTGGATGGTCTCGGCCGATATGGCGTAGAGACCCGCCGCGTCGAGAACGGCAGTAAACTTGCCATCGGGGCTGGCGGCAGCACCGCCGGTGGCCTCCCCTGCCGTGAGCAGTGCGACATGGTCGACGAGGTCGGCTTCGAGTAAGGCAGCGGCAAGGCGCGGCCCGGGTTCGACCAGTAGGTTCTGGATGCCTTTTTCGGCAAGAGCGGTGAGCGCAGCGGTAAGGTCGGGACGACCTGACTTGCCGGCGACGCGGAGGACTTCCACAGAGGCGGGCGCGTCCAGAGCGGCGTCGGATTCTGCAATGATGGCAGTGCGATAGCCGGAAAAGCCACCAATCAGATTCAGGCGGCGATCGACCCCGGAGGCGCCGGCCAGGACCACACGCAATGGCGTGCGGGTTTCGAGGCCTGGGGTCCGGATGGTCAGGTCGGTGTTGGTCCGGCGTGCCGTGGCGGCGCCGATCAGGATAGCGTCGCTGCGGGCGCGCAACTGGTCGAGCCAGCTGGCGGCAGCACCGGTCGCGACATCGACGATGCGGTCGTCTGCCGAGACGGTCAACGCCAGAGTAACCAGTGGCCGGCTCTTGCTCAGGCGTTGCAGGTAACCGGAGTGAAGTTTGGCGGAGGGCGCATGATTGGCGACGATGGCCTCGACACCGGCGGATTCGAGGCGTAGCAAGCCTTCACCTGCATGCCTGATATCACTGGTGCCGATGACGACGCGCATGATACCGGAGCGGATGATGGTGTCGACGCAGGGCGGCGTGCGGCCCCAATGGTGGCAGGGCTCGATGGTGGTGTAGAGCGTGCAGCCGGCGGCTTCGAAACCGGCCGCTTCAAGCGCAATCGCCTCGGCATGCGGACGGCCACCACGGGCGGTGACCGCGCGGGCGACAAGCGTCTGGTCGCGTGGATCGACGACCAGGGCAGCCGAAGTGGGATTGTCGGCGGTGGTGCCCAGGTGCGGCGTCGCCAGGCGGACCGCCGCATCAAGCCAGCGCAGATCCTCCGGCGTGGCGGCGCTCACTCGTCGTCGCGCAGGGTGCCCTGCCCTTCAGCCAGTTCGGCCAGGAAGTTGCGGAAGTCATCGGCTGCTGAGAAGTTCTTGTAGACCGAGGCAAAGCGGACGAAAGCGACATCGTCGAGGCCCTTGAGGCCATCCATGACGTATTCGCCGATCTGGTCAGAGGTGACTTCGACATCACCAAGGCTCTCGAGCTGACGGACGATGCCCGAGATCATGCGCTCGATGCGATCAGTCTCGACCGACCGCTTGCGCAAGGCGGTATAGACCGAGCGGGCGAGCTTTTCGCGATCAAAGGGCACCTTGCGGCCGCTCTTCTTGACCACGGTCAGATCGCGCAGCTGTACCCGCTCGAAGGTAGTGAAACGGCCGCCGCAGCCATTGCAGACGCGGCGGCGCCTTATCGCCCCGGAATCTTCCGTTGGGCGGCTGTCCTTGACCTGCGTGTCGTCATTTCCGCAATAGGGACAGCGCATGCGTTTTTACCTTACTGCTTGCCGTAGATCGGGAAGCGGTCGGTCAGGGTCTTTACCTTGGCGCGGACCTGCGCTTCGACGGCACCGTTGTTTTCGTCGCCGTTTTCCTTGAGACCGTCGAGCACTTCGATGATCAGTTCACCGATGAGCTTGAATTCGGCCTCGCCGAAACCGCGTGAGGTGCCAGCCGGGGTGCCCAGGCGGATGCCCGAGGTGATGGCCGGTTTTTCGGGATCGAAGGGCACGGCGTTCTTGTTGCAGGTGATGTGGGCGCGTTCGAGCGCCTTTTCCGTCGCCTTGCCGGTGAGGCCCTTGGGGCGCAGATCGACCAGCATCAGGTGGTTGTCGGTGCCCTTGCTGACGATATCGACACCGCCCTTGACCAGCGTCTCGGCCAGGACCTTGGCGTTGGCAACGACCTGTGCCGCGTAGGCTTTGAATTCAGGTTGCAGGGCCTCCTTGAAGGCAACGGCCTTGGCGGCGATGACGTGCATCAGCGGGCCGCCCTGGATGCCAGGGAAAATCGCCGAATTGATCTTCTTGGCAATGTCTTCGTCATTGGTGAGGATCAGGCCGCCGCGCGGACCGCGCAGGGTCTTGTGCGTGGTGGTCGAAGCCACGTGGGCATGCGGGAACGGGCTGGGATAGACGCCACCGGCGACGAGGCCGGCCACATGGGCCATGTCGACAAAGAGGAAAGCACCGACTTCATCGGCGATGGCGCGGAACTCGGCCCAGTCCATGACCCGGGAATAGGCCGAGAAGCCGGCCACGATCATCTTGGGCTTGTGTTCATGGGCGAGCTGGCGGACCTGCTCCATATCCACCAGGCCGTCCTGCTTGCGCAGGCCGTACTGGATGGCGTTGAACCACTTGCCGGACTGGTTGGGCTTGGCGCCATGGGTGAGGTGACCACCGGCGTCGAGCGACATGCCGAGGATGGTATCACCCGGCTGGATCAGGGCCTGATAGACACCCTGGTTAGCCTGAGAGCCGGAATTGGGCTGCACGTTGGCATAGGCCACGCCGAAGAGCTGCTTGGCGCGCTCGATGGCCAGCGTTTCGGCGACGTCGACATACTGGCAGCCGCCATAGTAGCGGCGACCGGGATAGCCCTCGGCATATTTGTTGGTGAGGACCGACCCTTGGGCCTCAAGCACGGCCTGCGAGACGATGTTTTCGGACGCGATCAGTTCGATCTCGTCGCGCTGGCGGCCAAGCTCATCGTTGATGGCTGCGGCCAGCTCCGGATCGGTCTCGGCAACCGAGCTAGAGAAAAAACCCTGGAAGGGCGCGGAAGACAGGGCGGCGCTCATCGGACGACTACCTCGCATGAAACGGAACAGACCGGCGTGACGCTGGCCTTATCACGCCGCGAAGCGCGATTCCAAGAGTGGGAATGGGTTTCTGAAGACATGGGGGCTCCCCTGTTTGCAATGGGTGCCCAGGCGAGCGGCTCTTCAAGGTTCGCGTTCCCCGATGGTTGCCCATCTCTTCTCGCCAGTCGCGCGAACAGCAAAGTTATGGCGCAGCCAGCGCCGGATGAAAAGAGGGAACGGCCGGGTCACGTCACTTTCGCTGTCCGGCATCGCAGACGAGAAGGCAACCTCTGCGCCGCTCAACCATTGGCCCTCCCAGAGACCGGGTATTCCGGCCGCGGGCGGCGTGGAGAAGTACAAATGAAACTCATTTCGACAGGAATGGTCGCGGCCGCCCTTACCGGCTTGCTTGCAATCACCAGTATCGTGCCGGCACAGGCGCAGTCGGTGACCTTTGGCGCTAACCAGCGTGATCGGGTTATCACGTCCTATTGTGAAAGCCACCGTCGGGATCCCGATTGCCGGCGGTTCCAGAACGGCAACTGGAACAATGGCGACTATGACAATTTCTATCGTCGCAATCGCGGCGGCCTAGACAATATCGCGTCCGGCTTCTTCGGCTTCACGTTCGGCGCCATCTTGGGCAGTGCGCTGGCCAACGGCAACAATGGCGGCGGAAATGTCGTGGTTCGCCGGGGCAATAGCTACGAGGCCCATGTCGAGGCTTGCTACGATCGTTACCGGTCGTATGACGAAGAAACTGACTCGTTCATGGGCTACGATGGCCGCCGCCATCGCTGCAATCTGTAAGCAGACCAAGCATAAATTAACGGGCGGCTCCGAAAGGGGCCGCCTTTTCCTTGTTCAGGCAAATTTTCCGGCGCTGGCTGGCGGTGGCGGCAGCTCTCCCAGCCTCTTGCGAAGCTTGGCCAGAGCCACCTGTTGCATCTGCAGCTTGGTTGCGGAAACCGGCGTGACGACGATGACCTCAATGCCGGTATCGGCGTCGATGGCGGCAACCCGCATCAGCCGGCCCACCTGCACAAACTCGAAGTAGATCTCGCCCTGCCCCATCGACGCAGAATAGCAAGATTCTGCGGCCCCCGAAACGAAAACGCCCTCCGTTGAGGAGGGCGTTCAGGCCTTGGCGGGATCACATCAGCCGTTGGCGGTCTCGTTGAACGTGACTTTGCCCTGTTCGTCGAACTTGTAGACGTCGTCGCGGAAGCTGACGGTGCCCTGGCGGTTGGCCCAGGCCGTGATGTAGGTCGTGTGGATTGGCACGCGGGCCTGGCATTCGACATCGAGGCGCTGGAGCGACTCGAAGGTCATGTCGACCTTGCTCTGGTCCCAATCGCCATTGTCGCGCAGCAGCCAGTTGACGAGCTGATTGACGCCTTCCACGCGGACACAGCCCGAGGAGTGGAAGCGGGCGTTTTCGCCGAACAGCGCCTTGGACGGGGTGTCGTGCAGATAGCAATCGTAGGGATTGTAGAAGTTGATCTTGCAATGGCCCATCGAATTGGCGGCGCCCGGCTCCTGCCGGTACATGTAGTTCACCTGTTCATCGGTGATGCCAGCCCAGTTAATCGTCTGCGGATCAACCTTGTTCCCCGCGCCGTCGTAGATGAAGATATTCTGCTCGGTCAGATAGTTCGGGTTTTCCTGCATGTACTTGGTCAGGTCCTGACGAACCAGCGACTTGGGTACATGCCAATAGGGGTTGAAGTTGATCTGGCTGATCTTGCTGGCCATGATCGGGGTCGCGCGTTCGACGCGGCCGACGACGGCCGTATGGCGCTGCTCGACCATGCCGTCATTGACGGCCTCGATGGTTGCGGCCGGAATATTGACCACGACATAGCGCGGGTTGAGGTTGGCGGCCATGCCCTGAACGCGCGTGTAGTTCAGGTAGAGCTGCTGCAGGCGCTGCTGGGCCGGCACATTCATTGCGTACCAGGTCGGCTCGTCAATCTGGCCGTTGATGATCAGGCCGTGACGCGCCTGGAAAATGCGAACGCCGGCATCGGTCTGCGCGTCAAAGGTGTCATTGATATTCTCGGCCCAGGGCATGTCGCCGCCGCCGATCAGACGGCGCTTGAGCGCGATGACCGCAGGGCTCGAATTGCCGACGACGAGCTTGTACGCTTCCTGCGGAATTTCTTCCCAGCCACCATTGGCGACGAAGGGCTCGTATTGCGAGATGGCGAGTTGCAGGTTGTAAACCGTGTCGAACGACAGGATCGGCTCGTTGGTGGCGATCAGCGACTGGGCGGCATCGGTATTGAGGGTCTGATCGGTATCGCGCAGAACGCGTCCATTTCCGAAGATTTCGGTTAGGGGGTTGCCGTCCTGCGCCCGCAGCGCGCTGGGGAGCGCCAGGGAAGCGCCCGCGATCGCCGAATAGCGGAGGAGATTACGTCGATTGAGCCGCATCAAGTCACCCGAATGAGAAGCTGCCGAAGCAGTGGCAATTTTTACCATCGCCGAGCCGAGGTCACAACGCGGTCAACCGCATGTGAACCTGTAGAGGATTTGCAAACCATGAATACGCGGGAAATGGTTTCGAACCACGTAATAATGGCTCATCAGGCGCGTTTGCGGCAGAAATGAGAACGCCGGCCCAAAGGACCGGCGTTTGCAAAAACGGTGTGGCGCGGCGGCAACAGCCGCAGGGTGCCAAGCCTAGAGCTTGTAGAGTATCTGATCGACCCAGAAGCGCTCAAGGCGGGCGAGCGCCTTGTTGAGGCCGTCGAACTCGTCGTCGCCCAGGCCGCCGACCTTGTCGATGGACTTGAGGTGGCGATCATAGAGCTCGTCGATCACTTCGGCCACTTCCTCGCCCTTGGGGGTGAGCTTGATGCGCACCGAGCGGCGATCGGAACGGGAGCGTTCCTGGAAGATGTAGCCGGTTTCGACCAGCTTCTTGAGATTGTAGGAGACGTTGGAGCCCAGATAGTAGCCGCGGGAGCGGAGTTCGCCGGCGGTGAGTTCTGCGTCGCCGATGTTGAACATCAGCAGGGCCTGAACCGGGTTGATGTCGTCCCAGCCCATGCGATCGAACTCATCCTTGATGAGATCGAGCAGACGCCGATGCAGACGTTCGACGCGTGAAACAGCTTCCAGATAAAGCGGCTTCAGGCTCTGGGGACGTTCCGGGGAGAGTGCCTCGGCTGCGTTGGATTTGAATGCCATTTCATGCCTCACTGTTTTGCAGTCTGTGCGATTTTTCGCATCTCATGAGGCCAAACTACGGCGCCCTTTCTAAGATCGCCCTAAGCAGCGTGATTAAAAGCATCTTACTGGAATGCAATGAGAATTTGGCTTTATTCTTCGTTACACCGGTGCATAAATTTGTAACCTTACGAGGGTGTGAAGGGCGGTGGGGCCGCCCTTCGCCGATATGTCAGGTCAGCGCGCGGGCGCCTGTCAGCTTGAGCAGCAGGACGCCGCTGACGGCAATGCCCTGCCCTACCAGTAGCGCAAGACCGAGGGTGCTGAGGGTGCTGGCGTGGATCGCAACCAGAAGAACGGTGCCGGCGACCCAGGCTATGTCGCCAATGATGTTGGCGACAACCGCTCCGCGGGCCGGCCGGATCGTTCGGGCGATCCAGAGGTTGTAGGCAGCCCAGGGGAGTAACAGCAGACCGATGATCCAGAGGAAGGTCGAAGGCATCGCCCAACCGGCCAACTCGGTCACGGGCGTGGCCGCAAATATGAGCGCGATGCCCATGGCGAACGAGACGGCGGCATCGACGCCGTAGACCAGGTGCGGATCGAGGCGCGGTAGGGTTTGAACCAGGGTGGTCATTTCGTGTCTCCTTGTGGTGATGACGGGAGACTGCACCCCGGAGGTCATGCCCTCAATTACGTCAGAGGTAATGGAATAACGGCAACAAGTGCGGCATAGCTGACTGACAAGGAGACCATCATGTTCAGCACTATGCTCAGGGAGTGGCGAGGATTGCGCGGTATGAGCCAGCTGGACCTGGCATTGGGCGCATCGGTTTCGACGCGGCACGTATCGTTCATGGAGTCAGAGCGGGCCAAGCCGAGCGCAGACATGGTGCTGCGGCTGGCCGAGGCGTTGGACCTGCCGCTGCGGGAGCGCAATGCGATGCTAACCGCGGCCGGCTTTGCGCCGATGTTTGGCGACAGCGACTGGCAGAGCGAGCAGATGGCCGAGGTTCGCCGGGCAGCCGCGCTGTTGTTGAAGGCGCATGAGCCCTACCCGGCCGTGGTACTCGACGTGGCGTTCAACATTCTCGACGCCAATCCGGCGGCGCTTGGCATGATCAGGGCAGACCGCGATGTGCTCGGTCGGGCCAACCTTGTCGACTATGTCTTCAACCCCGGGCCGGTGCGGGACTCGATCGTCAACTGGAGTGAAGTGGCGGAGTACCTGTTGCATCGCATGCGCGAGGGGGTGCGGCGGCACGGGCCACAGTCGGCGATGGGTGCGGTGATGCGGCGGGCGATGCTACAGCCTGGTGCCAGCGCGCTATCGACGGTGCGCGGGCAGTGGCGCGGTTCGGTGCTGCTGCCATTGACCTTCGTTACGGGTGGGGTAACGACACAGTGGTTCACGACCGTCACCAGTTTCGGCGCGCCGCAGGATGCGCTGGCCGAGGAGATCACGATCGAGCAATTTCACCCGGTCGAGCATTAGTCTGCCGCGCGGGCCCGGCTGAGGCGGATCGACAGGATGAAGATGATGAGGATGGACGCCAGCAGGACGAGCCGGATGGCGAAGCCGACGGCGGACATCTGGACGTCGTTGTTGCGCAACAGGTAGAGCAGCAATTCGACGCTGGTGGAGCCGACCAGCAGTGCAGCGCCCCAACTGGCCTTGATCCACAAGCCAACGGCCGCGAAGAGCCGGGCGAGGCAGAAGATGCCGAGATAAACAAAGCCAGTCATGCCCATGGTGGAGATGGGGCTGACGGCACCCAAATTGACGCCGAGCAGGCGCGCCGCATCGTTGAGCCCCAGTAGCAGGCTGATGATGGCGACGACGCGGATATAGATGCCGATAGGCGGAGCGTTGAAATCCATGCGGTTTTCTAGCGGGCCTGAACGGATGCGACAAGCGGGAGCTTGGAGGGGACTGCCAGCGCTGATAAATGAAGCGCCAGCACTGGAGACCGCGATGTCCAACGACTGGCAGAAGCACGACATGGATTTTCTCGGCGGACGGCGGCTGCGCCGGACGCGCGGGACGGCGTGGAGCCGGGCCATGGTGCGCGAGACCACATTGCAGCCGTCGGACCTGATCTGGCCGCTGTTCGCGATCGATGGGCATAACGAGAAGACACAAATCCGCACCATGCCGGGGGTGGAGCGACTGAGCGTGGACCTGTGCGTCGAGGCGGCGAAGGCGGCGCGGGATGCGGGGATACCGGCGCTGGCACTGTTTCCCAACACCCCTGACCATCTGCGGAGCGAGAATGGCGCCGAGGCTTACAATCCGGACAATCTGATGTGCCGGGCGCTGAGCGCGATCAAGTCGGCCGTGCCGGAGATCGGGCTGATCGCCGATGTGGCGCTGGACGAGTATTCCAGCGACGGCCAGGACGGGCTGGTGCGGGATGGGGAAATTCTCAACGATGAGACCGTCGCGGTGATGATCCGCTCGGCGTTGGTGCAGGCCAAGGCGGGGGCGGATATCATTGCGCCGTCGGACATGATGGATGGGCGGGTGGCGGCGATCCGCGCGGCGCTGGACGAAGCGGGCTTCGACCATGTGCAGATCATGGCTTATGCGGCCAAGTATGCGTCCTACTATTACGGACCGTTCCGTGAGGCCGTGGGATCGGGCAGCCGGCTCAAAGGCGACAAGCGCACTTACCAGATGGACTATGCCAATTCCGACGAAGCGATGCGCGAGATTGCGCAGGACATCGAGGAAGGGGCCGATAGCGTGATGGTGAAGCCCGGGCTGCCGTATCTGGATATCGTGCGGCGGGCAAAGGACAACTTCAACATCCCCATCTACGCCTATCAGGTGAGCGGCGAGTTCGCGATGATCGAGATGGCGGCGGCGGCCGGGGCAATCGATCGCAAGGGCGCGATCCTGGAGAGCTTGTGGGCCTTCAAGAGGGCCGGGGCGAGTGGGGTGCTGACTTACTTCGCGCTGGAAGTGGCGCGGGAACTGGGGCGGTAAAGTGTCTGCCTCAAACCAGGCGCTGATCGACCGCGCTGCTGCGCTGGTCAAACCGTACCGGACGAGAGATGGGCGGCTCTTTGGCGACGTTGGCGCGACGCTGATTTCCGGATCTGGCAAGGCGTTTGACGGTGTCTGTCGACACGGCCAGTTGGGGTCTCTGCGCGGAGCGCAGTGCCATTGCGGCCATGATTACCGCCGGGGAATATACGATCTCCAGGATCGTCGCGGTGTGGCGCAATCCCGAGACTGGGGAACTGCATGTGCTGCCACCGTGCGGCCATTGCCGCGAGTTCATGCGCCAGGTCGATAGCGGTAACCTGACGACTACGGTTGTCCTTGGCCCAGACAGGGTGCTGACACTGGCGGAGCTGTTGCCCGAGCATGAGTGGCCAGCGCCTCCCCGATAAGAGGTCACATTTCTGTGCCTCCACCTCTTGCGCGAGCGGCAAGGCGTGACAATCTGTTTGGGCATGGACCAGACCTATCAGAATGCTCGCCCTACCCTGCCCGATCCTGCCACTGCCCCTGAGCTGTTCGAGGGGTTGCTGACGCGCCGTGTTGCAGCGTTTGTCATCGATCTGTTCGTCATGGGAATGATGATCCTGGCGTTCTCGTTGGTCGGCTTGATTGCCGGGTTTCTGACGTTTGGGCTCGCCTGGCTGGGGCTGTTCCTCGTCGTACCGGCGACGATCATTCTCTATTATGGCGCGACGCTAGGTTCTCCCAAGCGGGCCACGCTGGGCATGCAGGCGATGGATATCGTGCTGACGCCGACGCGTGGGCAGCCACTGGATGGCTGGATGGCCTTCATCCATGCCGGCGTGTTCTGGATCACCACCTGGATTTCCTGGCCGCTGTCGCTGCTGTTCGCGCTGTTTACCCCGCGCCGGCAGATGATCCACGACCTGATCACCGGTACGCTGATGGTTCGTCGTTCGCCGATGGTACGGCATTGGCGCGCCCAATCGGCGCGGACCAGCCAAGCTTATTGAGGCGTTGCCGGGGGTGACCGAGGGGAGTACATTCTCCCGATGTCACCCAAGGGTCTTGTATGACCGACCAGACGCCTGAAACCACTCAGCTGTTCCTGACCGCGGCGATGCCGTGTCCCTACCTGCCGGGACGGCAGGAGCGGAAGCTGTTCACGCACCTGACTGGGCGGCGGGCATCGAGCCTGCATGCACTGCTGAGCGAGAATGGGTTTCGGCGCAGCCAGAACCTGATCTACCGGCCGGCCTGTGAGGGCTGCAATGCCTGCCAATCGGTGCGAATCGTGGCTGGAGAGTTCGAGGCGTCGGGGCGTTATCGCCGGGTGCTCCGGAACAATGATGATATCGCGATCGAAGTCCGCCCGACCACTGCGACCAGCGAGCAGTACGATCTGTTCAAGCGCTATCTGGAGTCGCGGCATGCCGGTGGCGGCATGAATCAGATGAGCTTTGTCGACTATGAATACATGGTCGAGGATACGCCGGTGCAATCGGTGCTGGTGGAATATCGGCTGCGCGATGACCCGGATGGGCGACTGATCGCCGTGGCGCTGACCGATGTGATGCCTGATGGGCTGTCGATGGTCTATTCGTTCTATGACCCCGACCTGGCGCATCGGAGTCTCGGGACATTCCTCATTCTCGACCATATTGCGCAGGTGCGCTCGGCCAACCTCAACTATGTCTATCTGGGCTATTGGGTGAAGGACTCGCCCAAGATGGCCTACAAGGCGCAGTTCCGGCCGTTGGAAGTCCAAAAGGGCACGTTGGGCTGGTGTTCGCTGGACTGATCAGCGCAAAAGCTGAATTGTTTCCGACACATTCTGTCAGCTAATATTCATCTGTGTACTGCGAGTAATCAGCGTGGGCGGCTGTGGACCGATGGGAACCGGGACGCCCTTATTCCATCCTTTGTCCATGGAGAACCTCGTTGCAGCTCAAGAGCATCATCCTCGCCTCCGCTATTCTGGCCGCCCTGCCCGCAACGGCATTCGCCCAGGCCGCCATTCCGGCCAACGTCGATTTCACCGCCTCGGCAACCATGCCGTCGCTGAAAGATCCGTCGCGCAAGGACGTGTTCGCCGTCTCGATCGGCGACGCCCAGGTCAAGACGACGCTCGAACTGACCTGTTCGGCTGGCTACACCCAGTTCCTGGTGGTCCGCTCTGACAAGGCCTGCGCCGTTGCCGGCTCCGGTTCGATCGTGAACCCTGCCAACCAGGCGCTGCTGCCGCGCACACAGTATTCGGGCGGCTACACCGTTGCCGCCGATGGCTACACCGATGGCGACGGCATGTCGGTCAACTACCTTGCTCTCGGCAAGGTGGCGCCTTCGACCGGCACGTTCTCCGGTTCGATGAACCTTAAGCCGGAAGTCACCTCGTCGGGTGCCGCCGCATTGACCGCGACCGTGCTGGAAAATCTCGGCCAGGGCGGCACGGGCGGCGTGATCGATGAGCGCGTCGATACGGTCGACCTCAACCGGCTGTTCATTCCCTCGGCCGGCCTGCCATCCGACGTTGGCTGCAGTTGGTCGGGCAATATGGTGTTCGCCTACCAGACGCAGTCGTGGTTCATGGACCTCAAGGCCAGCTGCAACAATGTTGAATACGCCCTCAAGGGCAACATGCCGCTGACCGAAACGCCCGGCGTCGACGGGCAGACCCAGTATGACCTGACGCTGACCCTGCCGTCGGCAGAGGCCACCAGCGACGATGCGCTGTTCGCCACCAGTGATGCCAACAGCGACCTGTTTGCCTCGGCGGACGGCGTCACGGCGCAGATCATCATGGTCAACTCCAAGCTCGTGACCATCGACATCGACGGTGTGGCGACGGAAACGCCGTCGCAGGTCGATGCCAAGGGCCAGTTCGTGGGCACGGCTGTGCCGGTAGAAGTGGTGCGGTCGCTGGCGACGATGTTTGGCCTGCTGTCGTCGAACCTGTTCGGCGCGTAACGCCTGGTTCAATATGTTGCGAAGGGCGGCCTGATGGCCGCCCTTTTTCGTTGGCCCGCGCCATCTTTGAGCCATAAGGCTCGGCGAGATCGCGGTGATCGCTGCTGCCGGAACTCCCTCATGTCTATCGTCTTCAAGCTGATCCGGTGGGGTCTGGTGCTCGGCGCGCTTGGCGTGGCCACGCTGTCGATCCTGGCGCTGTTCGGTTTTGCCGTGCCGGAACTCGACCTGCTCAACCATGCACAGATCTTCCTGCTGCCAGGGACAGTGATCGCACTGGTTCTGGTCGCCATTGTGCTGCGCGGACAGTGGCGCAGCCTGGCTGTCATCTATGTGTTCGTGGGCGTGGCTGCGTCGGCCAATGTGATGGTGCCGGAATTCATCGCCGGCATGCGTGGCTATCCGACACCGGGCGCTGCTCCTGTTGTCCGGATGATGACGCACAATCTGTTCGGGATGAACTACGAGATGGAGAAGGTCAGCGCGGCGATCTTTGCCGAGGACCCCGATATCATCGTGTTCCAGGAGTATTTCGGCGAGCAGGCGACGGAGCTGCATCCGTTGCTGCTGGAGCGGTACCCGTATTTTGTGCGCTGTCGCGGCGGCAAGCGGGCCAATCTGGGGATGTATTCGCGCATTCCGTTCGAGCAGGTGGAGGATGGCGCCTGCCCGGACAATGCCTATGTCACCACGCGGACGGCACATATCCTGGCAAAGTTCGAGACGCCTGACGGAAAGCCATTCTCTGTTATCACGACGCATATGGATTGGCCTATCCCGGTGCAGCGGCAGCGGGATCAGCTTACCGCGCTTTCCGAGGTGTTGGACAAAATCGAGGGGCCGATGATCCTGGCGGGGGATTTCAACTCGACGCCTTGGTCATACTCGCTGCGGGCATTCGTGGCCGAGAATGGGCTGGTGCGGCAGACGGTGAACCTGGTGACCTATCCGCTGCGCTGGTTCTACTTCGGGGCTTGGCGGGACACACTGCCGTTCCTGCCGCTGGACCATGTGATGACGCGGGGCGGGATGACCGTGCACGAGCTGCATGCGGGGCGGCGGACAGCGAGCGATCATCTGCCGGTGGTGTTTGAGTTTGCGGTGGAGTGAGGGGCGATACCCAACCCCCACCGCGCGTCACCCTCGGGCCTGACCCGAGGGCTCTTCACTTGCTATGCGATCGGTAAGTGCAGTGCCCTCGGGTCAAGCCCGAGGGTGACGGCCGGTGGGTGGCGGGGCCGTTGGCGCCCTACTCGACTTTCATGTCGAACACGAGCAGTCCGTTGACGCCGCCTTCCAGCGCCGCGACCAATCTCGCGCCAGCGGTCTGGTGCGCTGGATTGACCAGGTAGCGGTCGCGGGCGGCCTCGTCCACAAGGTCCATGATGAAGCCGTCGTTGAAGCCCTGCGACAGGCCTTCGGGCGAGATGTTGGCGCCGAAGGTGGCGTTGAGGAGGCCGTCGATCTGGCCGACCAGGGCGTTGAGGCCGGCATAGATGTCGGTGCGCTCGTCGGCCGAAACGCCTAAGCGGAATTTGACGAAGACGCAGTGGCGGATCATCCGACGAACCTGTTGTTGCGGGGGAAGCCATTTGGTGGCTGGCGGCCGGCGGTGGCGCGGTCGCCGAGCCAGTCGGTGAGTTCTTCCATGGGCTTGGTGTAGGTGCGGCCAGACGAGTCGGTCCAGGTGAGGCCGTCGGCGGCGTAGAAGGTCTTGAGGTCGGAAATGCCGCCGTCCTTGTAGCGCTGCAGGCGGACGCCCTTGCCGCGGCCCATTTCGGCGAGCTGGTTGAGCGGGAAGACGAGCAGCTTGCGGTTCTGGCCGATGACGGCGACGCGATCGCCGGCCAAAGGAACCAGCAAGGCGGCTTCGTCTGGGGCTCCGACATTGAGGATCTGCTTGCCCTTGCGGGTATTGGCGATCATCTCGTCTTCGCTGACGATAAAACCGTAACCTGTTGATGACGCGATGATACGCTTCTGGCCGGGGCGATAGACGAAGATGTCGACGATATCCTGGCCTTCCTCGATATCGACCATGATGCGGACCGGCTCGCCCTGGCCACGACCACCGGGGAGCTTGTCGCCGAAGAGGGTATAGACCTTGCCGCCGGTGGTGAGCATCAGCAGCTTGTCGGTGGTCTCGCACTTGAGCGACAGCTTCAGGCGATCGCCGGCTTTGTAACCCTTCTCGTCGTTGACCTCGACGGCATGGCCGCGTGGCGCACGTATCCAGCCTTTTTCGGAGAGGATGACGGTGATCGGCTCGCGCTCGATGAAGGCGTCGCTGACGGCGTCGGCATTGGCGGTGGGTGCGTCGGCCAGCAGGGTGCGGCGACTGCCGAGGAAATGGCTCGTGCCATCAGGGTTCAGCAGCGGGTAGAGCTTCTTGAGCGCTTCGATTTCCTTGCTGATGGTGCCCCATTGGCGCTTGTCGGAGGCCAGGAGACCCTCGATGCGGCCCTGCTCGTCGGTCAGGTCCTTGTGCTCCTTGCGCAGCTCTATTTCCTCGAGCTTGCGCAGGGAGCGCAGGCGCATGTTGAGGATGGCTTCGGCCTGGACGTCTGAGAGCTCGAAGGCGCTCATCAGGCTGGCCTTGGCATCGTCCTCCTCGCGGATGATGCGGATCACCTCGTCGAGGTTGAGATAGGCGATGATGTAGCCGCCGAGCACTTCGAGGCGGTGGGCAATCTGCTCGAGCCGGTGCTGGCTGCGGCGGACGAGGACTTCCTTGCGGTGATCGAGCCAGGCCTTGAGGGCTTGGGCCAGGCTCATGACCTTGGGCGCGGTGCCGCGATCGAGCACGTTGAGGTTCAGCGGGAAGCGGGTCTCAAGATCGGTGGTCTTGAACAGCTGTTCCATCAGGATCACGGCGTCGACGGTGCGGGCACGCGGTTCGAGGACGAGGCGGATATCGTCGGACGACTCGTCGCGAACGTCCTTGAGCAGCGGCAGCTTCTTGGCCAGCAGCAGCTCGGCGATCTTTTCGACGAGGCGCGACTTCTGGATGCCGTAGGGGATTTCGGTGACGACGATGAGGTAGACGCCGCGGCCGGTTTCCTCGATCTCCCACTTGGCACGCAGGCGGAAGGAGCCGCGGCCGGTCTCATAGGAGTGGGCGATGGAGGATGCGGATTCGACCAGGATGCCGCCGGTGGGGAAGTCTGGCCCCTTCACGAACTGAGTCAGGTCGTGGGCGGAAGCATTTGGATTGACGTTGATAAGATGGAGCGCCGCGTCGCAGAGCTCTGCCACGTTGTGTGGCGGGATCGAGGTCGCCATGCCCACGGCGATGCCGGTGGAGCCGTTGGCGAGAAGGTTCGGGAAGTTCGACGGCAGGACGACCGGCTCTTCGTCTTCGCCGTCATAGGTCGGTTTGAAGTCGATGGCGTTCTCGGTGATGCCTTCGAGCAGACGCATGGCAATGTCGGTCATGCGGGATTCGGTGTAGCGCATGGCCGCGGCGTTATCGCCGTCAATATTGCCGAAATTGCCCTGGCCATCGACGAGCGGGTAACGCAGGGCGAAATCCTGGGCGAGGCGGACCAGCGCGTCGTAGATCGACTGGTCGCCATGCGGATGGAACTTACCGATCACGTCGCCGACGATACGGGCGGACTTCTTGTAGCCCTCATTCGGCGCGAGCTTGAGCAGCCGCATGGCATGGATGATGCGGCGGTGGACGGGCTTGAGGCCGTCACGGGCATCGGGCAACGCGCGCTGGGTGATGGTCGAGAGGGCGTAGGAGAGGTACCGCTCCTCAAGCGCCTGCTTGAGATCGACGACGCGCTGGTCGTCGGCAGGCGGGAGGGAGTCGACGTCGGACATTGGCAGGCATTCCACGGGAACGAATCAGGAAAGCAATATAGCTGAGCGCGGGTCAGCCTCGACGATTTATGCAGGTGCGGCGGGGGTTTTACAGAGCTTATGACGAGCCAAAGCGCCGCCTGCGTGCGGTTTTCGAATAGAGCAGCGGTGGCGAGGCGCTGGCCTCGAAGATTGGTTTGTAGAAGTGAGACAAGCGCCTCGCCACCACGCCGGGACTTTTCGCACACGCATCGAGCAGCCAACCCTCGTTCGGGCGTTGGGATCGACAATGTGGGCAAGGCATACGCCCAGCAAACCCCACATGGCCGTCCGGCTGGTGGTCAGCATCCATGCGGGAGCCTGGCGACCCAAACTCCCCGGCACTCCCCACGCAGATCACTCGTCATGACCGGGCTCTTTCGTGGGCAACGGGGAGAGGATACGCCAGGAAATTGGGGGCGGGGATAAGGGGGATAACTGGGCCGCGAAGCTCCCCCACCCTCGATCGTCATCCTCGGGCTTGACCCGAGGACGTCACACTTGTTGCCCGTTCGGTAAGTGCAGAGCCCTCGGGTCAAGCCAGAGGGTGACGCCTGGTGGGCGGGAGGGAGAGTGCCACCTAGTCCTCCCGTGACAAAACCTCGATCAGCAGCTCCCGCGTCGGCGATGGTTCCAACTGCCGTAGCCCCCAGACCTGGTGCTCCAGGAAATGGCCCGTCAGGCGCAGGGCGTCGGCGATGTCGTGGGGACCGGCATTGCCGCGGTTTGTCAGGAAGCTGGGGAGCGGCAGGAGGCGGTCGAGATAAGGCTGGGCGGCGGCGCGGGAGACGGCGCGGCCGGTTTTGGGGGAGACATGGGTGAGATCCTGGGTGCTGCCGGTGGCGGCGCAGGACGTGAGGTCGAGGCCGAAGCCAAGGTCTTCGAGGACGGCGAGTTCGAAGCGGGCGAGGTCAGCCCCGTCAGGGGGGCTGTCGATGAGGCGGAGGGCCATGCCGAGGAGGCGGTCATGCGGGTCGCGTTCGGGGAGCAGGCGCAGGTGGTCGCAGATTAGCTGGCTCAGGTAGAGTCGTGTGCGATCGTCGATCAGGGCGGCGGCGCGGGCGGTCAGCAGTTCGACGGTGAACATGCCGAGCTGGTCTTCAAGGCGGGCACGCCAGGTGAGCTGGATGGTGTTACCGGGCTGCAGAACGGCGGCAAGGCGGCGCGTGCGGCCACCGCGGACCAGGCCGAGATGGCGGCCGCGGCCAGCGACCATGGCCTCGGCGATAACGGATGTCTCGCCGTGGCGACGGACGCCGATCAGGAGAGCTTCACCGGTCCATTCCATGATAATCTACCTGAGTGATAGCGCTATTGCAGGGACCGTCCGTGACATGCACCGCTTTAGTGAATTCCGGAAAAGATATGTAGCCGAATGCAAGACCAGCATCCTTGCCTTTCTCCTGGGCTTCCTTCTGCTGATCCCCATTCTGGCCTGGCTGTTTGAGGCATATTTCTTCTACGCGCTGCCGGTTGCCCTTGTCTTCGCCGTACCGAACATTGTCGTTTTCAGCGCCCTAATCGCACTCAGCAACAGTATCGCACTTCGGGTCGGTACCCTTGGGGTGGCCATTGCGTTGAACTTCTACCTCTTGCGGAAGGAGCTGCTCAGCCGGATCGACCATTTTGACGCGAATGGCGACGTTCTGGCGACGAACCAGAACACATTACCCGTGATTTTCTGGCAGATGTTTCTGTCCTTTGCCGTGTTCTACGCGCTTCTTTCCTATCGACGACTGGCTGTGGGACGGCGAAAATTCACAACGTCACGCTCTTAACATAGGCGGAACACCTGCCGGTAGCGTGGCTGATGTTTATCGAGAGAAGCTTCTGCCGGAGGATGTCGTAAGGCTGCGAGACTACCCAAGTCTCAAATCCTCCCTCATCGATGTACCTGAACGATCCGTCGCCTTCGGCCTTTGCAGAGAAGTCATCACGGTTGAAAATTGCACAAACTGTCGATGTGACGGGAATGAGCTGCACGCCCGCCATATCCGTTTGTGAGAGAATGTCGACGTATTTCTTCAGGGATGGCTCAATGGGACGGGAGCAGCCGGCTAAGAACGATCCAGCCGCAAGCAGAACGGCAATCGATCGCCAAGGCCTGCCGTCAGTCCTTCCCATGCGGGTATTCCAAGCCCATTTCCCGATACCGTTCCGGGTCATCGCCCCACTTTTCGCGGACTTTGACGAAGAGGAACAGGTGGATGGGTACCTCGTACATTTCCATCAGTTCCTTGCGGCTTTCCTGGCCGATGGACTTGATGGTCTGGCCGCCGGCGCCGAGGACGATCTTCTTGTGGCTGTCGCGGGTGACGTAGACGACCTGGTCGATCTTGTAGGAGCCGTCCTTCTGGATCTTGAAGGACTCGGTTTCTACGGTGGCGTTGTAGGGGATTTCGTCGTGGACGCGCAGGAACAGCTTTTCGCGCGTGATCTCGGCGGCGGTGATGGCCATGGTGAGATCGGTGAGGTGATCCTCGGGGAAGTGCCAGGGGCCGGGCGGGATGTGCTTGATGCACCAATCCATGAAATCGCTGACGCCATAGCCCTTGAGCGCCGAAATCATGAAGGTCGCCTCAAAGCGCAGCTTGGCGTTGATGGCTTCAGAGAGCTTGAGCAGTTCCTCGTTCTTGATCGTGTCGATCTTGTTGAGGATCAGGATGCGCGGGTGATTGATGTTTTCGAGGCCCTCGATCAGCTTTTCGAGCTCGGGGGTCAGGCCGCGATCGACGTCGACGATCAGCGCGACGATATCGGCGTCCCCTGCCCCGCCCCACGCGCTATCGACCATGGCGCGGTCGAGCCGGCGTTTGGGAGCGAAGATGCCGGGCGTATCGATGAAGACGAGCTGGGCCTTGTCGGTCGTGACGACGCCGCGCACCTGGCTGCGGGTGGTCTGCGCCTTGTGGGTGACGATGGAGACCTTGGTGCCGACCAGGGCATTGAGCAGCGTCGACTTGCCGGCGTTTGGTGCGCCTACCAGGGCGATGAAGCCGCAGGCGGTATCAATGGGGGTAATGTCGGTCATTTGGTTTCCTTCCACACCTTCTGGGCGATCAGGAACAGTTCGGCGGCCTTGTGTTCGGCGATCTTCTTGGACGGGCCGGTGGCGCTCAACTGGTCGAAATCGCCGAGGGTGACAGCGATGGTGAATTCGGGGGCGTGGTCGGGTCCGGAACGGTCGACCTGGGTGTAGGTGGGGGGCTCGAGGCCACGGGCTTGGGCCCATTCCTGCAGGGTTGTCTTGGCGTCGGCCTTGTTGGCCTGGCCGTCGGCGAGGAATTCCTCGAACATGCGCTCGACGAATTCGTAGGCCTTGCCGAGGCCGCCATCGCAATAGATGGCGCCGATGATGGATTCGGTGACGTCGCCGAGGATGGCTTCCTTTTCGGCGCCGCCAGTGCGGGCTTCGCTGTCTCCAAGGTTCATTTCGCTCCCAAGATCGAGCGTGCGGGCGATGATGGCGCAGGTTTCCTTGCGCACGAGGGTATTGAGCGTGCGGCTCAGCTCGCCCTCATTGGCCTTGGGGTAGCGGCGATAGAGCATGTCGGCGACGACGAGGCCGAGCACGCGATCACCGAGGAATTCGAGACGCTGGTAGGAGCGTTCGATGCGCTTGGCAGGCGAGATGGCACTGGAATGGGTGAGCGCGCGGTCAAGCAGGTCCGGATCGGCAAACTTGTAGCCTAGCCGGAACTGGAGTTTTTCGTGATTGCGCGCGCCTCGGCTCACGGGGCTGCCAGGGTGTCGTATGGGGTGCTGCTGTCCACGCCTTGGAACATACGGTCCCAGCGGACATTGGCCGGCCACTGCCACAGCTGCCAAGGCGGAATGTTGTCCTTGATCGAGAAGAAGCGGGCTTCCGCCTTGGCGATGAGATTGACGGCCGGGACATAGCCGACCTGGCTGAGAACGCGGCTATCGGCGGAGCGGTCGCGATTGTCGCCCATCATGAAAAAATGGCCGGCGGGCACGACATAAGCCTGGGTATTGTCGAGCGGCGCGTCGTCGGAGATTTCCTGGATGATGTGGGTCGTGCCCTCTGGGAAGGTCTCGCGATAGACGGTGACTTCGCGGGTCTGGCCTTCACTGTCGGTATCCTGCGCGGTGCCGACGGCTTCACGCTCGACCATGGTGCCGTTGATGTAGAGACGCCCAGCGGTGACCTGGATGGTGTCGCCGGGGAGGCCGACGACGCGCTTGATGTATTCGATGTTCTGCGGCACCGGGCGGAACACGGCGATATCGCCGCGATTGGGCTCGCGGCCGAAGATGCGGTTGGCGATCGGCAGCTCGAAATCGAGCGCGCTGAAATCGCCGTAGCGGCCGAGCGAGAAGGAGTGCTTGCCATAGCCCCAGACGAACTTGTTGGCGACGAAGTAGTCACCGATCATCAGCGTCTGCTGCATCGACGCAGTCGGGATGGAGAAGGGCTGATAAAGGAACGAGCGCAGCACGATGGCGATCAGCAGCGCCTCGACGACCACGACGATGGTTTCGACCCATTCATTGGTCGCCGATTTCTTGATCGGCTTGTCGGCGTTCTGGCTCATGAAATTCCCCGGAAAGGTAGCGCGGCAGGGTTATGCCTTTGTCCCGGCCGGGTCAATTGCAACGGTTGGCAACGCTTCGATGATGACGAAGGCCTGGGCAAGCCCGGCGTCGTCGGTGATGGTCAGGTGGATGTGGGGCGTGTGGCCCGGCGGCACAAGGCGGGCCAGGGCCTTTGCGGCGCCGTTGGTCAGCTGCATGGTCGGCTTGCCGGATGGCAGGTTCACCACGCCCATGTCGCGCCAGTAGACGCCCCAGCTGATGCCGGTGCCCAAGGCCTTGGAGCAAGCCTCCTTGGCGGCGAAGCGCTTGGCGTAGGAGGCGGCGCGCTGGGCCCGGCGATCGGACTTGCGGCGCTCGATCTCGGTGAAGCAGCGATTGGTGAAACGATCGCCGTATTTGGCGAGGGTCTGCTCGACGCGATGGATCTGGATGAGGTCGGAGCCGAGACCGATGATCACTTTACCCCCTGAATGCCGCGACTGCCCGGCTTGATGGCGGGGATGGCAGCCAATTCGGGCGGGAGTTGGTCGGCGGGATAGGCCGGAACCTTGTATTCGATGAGGGAGACCAGCGGCACGCCGACATCGGCTTCACCGCCGGAGCGGTCGATCAGGCAGGCGGCGGCAACCACGTTGGCACCGATGCCGCGCAGGGCCTCGACGCATTCGCGGATGGAAAGGCCGGTGGAGACGATGTCTTCGACGACGATGACCTTGTCGTCAGGGGCAATCTCGAAGCCGCGGCGCAGTTCGAACTTGCCCTCAACGCGCTCGGTATAGAGGGCAGGCACGCCGAGGTGGCGCGAGGTTTCGTAGCCGGGGATGATGCCGCCGATAGCAGGCGAAACGACCTTGGTGACGTCGGGGAATTCGGCGCGGATGCGGCTGGCCAGGGCCTTGCACAGCTTTTCGGTCTGGGCGGCGTATTGGAACACCTTGGCCTTTTGCAGGAAGACCGGCGAGCGCAGGCCGGACGAGAGGATGAAATGACCTTCGAGCATGGCGCCGCATTCGCGGAAAATGTCCAGCACATCATCTTTCGTCATCGATAAACCTCTTGTCGACCTTGCCGTCCCATTCGAGCGTCGAAATCATCGAGGCTTCGCGGATACCGGCGCGCTGCACGGCGCTCAGTCCGGGACTACGCTTGAGCGTTGCCAGAACATCGGTCAGTTGCGCAAGGTCGCGCACCTCGATTTCGAAGATCATCTGGTGAAAGTCGGGCGAAATCATCCGCATCACCAGATTGTTGATGTTGGCCTCGCAGGCAGCGATGGCGGCCGAGATTTGCGCAAGGGAACCAGGCCTGTTGACCGACTCCATGGTGATGACGGTCGGATAGAGCTTGTCGTCGCCGCTCTTGAGGTTCCAGCGCACGTCGACCCAGGCCACATCGCTGTCGTGCTTGTCGATCAGCGCTTCGGAATGGATGGGATAGACCAGCATGGGAGTGTCGGGCTGGAGGATGCCGACGAGGCGATCGCCGGGCACAACGCCCTCCCCCGATACCGTGACCGGCATATGGAAATCGAGCTGGGCTAGAGCGGCCTTGGCGCGGGAGCCTGAGCGCTGGCCGCCCGGGACGCGGAAGCGGAAGAGATCGGTGGCACGCAGGGCGAACCAGCCATCGGCCGTATCGGCCACTGGCAGATCGAGCTTGCGGCGGCGCTTGCGCAGGCCCTTGATGCGAGCCAGTTCGGCGCCCAGCGGCTCGGAGCCGATCTTGCCTTCGCCGACCGCAATCAGCAGGTCGCGGCGGCTGGCGGTGTTGAGGGCTTCAGCGAGCGCCTTGGCCTCGCTGTCGTCGAGCATGACGCCTTCGCGTTCGAGCATCATGTTGAGCACGTGCTCGCCCAGGGCAAAGGCGCGTTGGGTGGCGGCATGACGGACCGAACGGCGGATAGCGGCGCGTGCCTTCCCGGTGGCGGCGATGCCCAGCCAGTTCATCGGCGGCACGTGGTTCTGGTCGCGAATGATTTCGACTTCGTCGCCGGACCGGAGCTGGGTCACCAGCGGCAGGATGGCGCCGTTGATCTTGGCGCCGACCGTGGTGTCGCCGATATCGGTATGCAGCGCGTAGGCGAAGTCGATGGGCGTCGCGCCGCGTGGCAGCGCGATGAGGCGACCGCGCGGGGTGAAGCAGAACACCTGGTCCTGAAACAGCTCGAGCTTGGTGTATTCGAGGAAATCCTCGGTAGACGAGTTGCCGGTCGTCAGGTGGCCGATGGTCTGGCGCAGTGAGCCATAAGCCTGGGATTCGTTCTCGATGCGGCTGAGATCGGCGGAGGCGCCATCCTTATAAAGGGCATGCGCGGCGATGCCGAATTCAGCGACGCGGTCCATCTCCTCGGTGCGGATCTGCAGCTCGACGCGCTGGCGGCCGGGGCCGACGATTGTGGTGTGGATGGACTGGTAATCGTTGTGCTTGGGGACCGAGATATAGTCCTTGAAGCGGCCGGGCACGACCTTCCAGCGGGTATGGACGACGCCGACAGTGCGGTAGCACTCCTCGGGCGAGCCGACGATGACGCGGAAGCCGATCATGTCGGAGAGCTGCTCCAGCGCAATCGACTTGCGTTCGATCTTGTTGAAGATCGAGAAGGGCGACTTCACCCTTGCCTTGACGCGCGCGGTGATACCCTCGGCAGCGAGGCGCTCGCTGAGCTCGGTCGAGATGGTGGAGATGGTCTCGCGATACTCGGCCTGCATCTCGTCGAGGCGGGCGACGATGGCGTCGTAATGCTCGGGCTGGAGGATCTTGAACGAGATGTCTTCCAGCTCGTTGCGCATGTCCTGCATACCCATGCGTCCGGCGAGCGGGGCATAGATATCCATGGTTTCCTGGGCGATACGCGTCCGCTTTTCGGGTGGCATGTATTGCAGGGTGCGCATGTTGTGGAGACGGTCGGCGAGCTTGACCAACAGCACGCGGACGTCCTGGCTGATGGCCAGTAGCAGCTTGCGCAGGTTCTCGGCCTGAGCTTCCTCGCGGGAAACCAGGTTGAGACGCTCGATCTTGGTCAGGCCATCGACGATGGCGCCGATTTCTGAGCCGAAGAGCTGGTCGATCTCGGCACGGGTGGCATCGGTATCCTCGATGGTGTCGTGCAGCAGGCCCACGGCGATCGAGGCGTCATCGAGCTTGAGCTCGGTGAGAATGGCGGCGACTTCGAGCGGATGATTGAAATAGGGGTCGCCGGAGGCACGCTTCTGCGAGCCATGCTTCTGCATGGCGTAGACATAGGCCTTGTTCAACAAATTCTCGTCGGCGTTCGGGTTATAGGCCTGAACGCGTTCGACAAGCTCGTACTGACGCATCATTGGGGTGGTCGCCGCTCGCTCGAAGAAATGAGCTTAGCGCTTTGATTGGATTTGGGAAGGGTGGCGGAGGGAGTATCTGAGTTGGGTGGCGATGGGAAGGCGTGTCGCCCTTGTAATCGCGGTGTCATCCCGGCGCAGGCCGGGATCCATGTCACGCATTTGGCCGCAAGCTGGATGTCGCGGATGGCCACGGACATGGATTCCGGCCTTCGCCGGAATGACATCGTGGTGAACGGCCTATCGCCAAAATAAAACACCCCCGGCTCGCGCCGAGGGTGCTGAATGCAGGCCGACAGACCAAAAAATCAGTCGTCGCGGCGTTCTGGCGGGGCCAGGCTTTCGATGCCGCGCAGCAGTTCTTCTTCGCTGATGGTGTCGAAATTGATCGAATCGTCGTCGCCGGCGCTTTCAATCAGCGGAGCGGCGTGGCTCTCAGGCTCGTCGACCTCGACATACTTCTGCAGCGAGTGGATCAGGTCCTCGCGCAGGTCATCGGGAGAGATGGCGCCGTCGCCGATTTCGCGAAGGGCAACAACGGGATTCTTGTCGTTGTCGCGCGAGACGGTGATCTGGGAGCCCGACGAAATCATGCGTGCGCGGTGCGCGGCCATGAGAACGAGATCGAAGCGGTTTTCGATCTTTTCGATGCAGTCTTCAACGGTGACGCGTGCCACAGACGTCTCCAAAATTTATGGAATGAACGCACCCCATACACGAGAGGTGCGGCAGGCACAAGCATCGCCTGCCCTGCCCCGCACGTTCCCACCGCCCAGGAGGGACATCTTGCCACTGAAGATGAAACGTGCGAATACCGAAATTAATTTAACGTTCTCTGCGGAACTTATTTTAGTCGCCTCGGCGACGCGACAATTTGAGCGGCGTGCCGCATATCGGGAGATTTGAGATGCCCATCGACCCGCGCGAGAAGATCGTACTCTTTATCGACGGCGCCAATCTTTATGCCACGTCCAAGGCCATCGGCATCGATATCGACTATCGGAAGCTGCTCGCCGATTTCAATGCGCGCGCGTACCTGCTGCGCGCCAACTACTACACGGCGCTGGTGGAGGATCAGGAATACTCCTCGATCCGGCCGCTGATCGACTGGCTGGACTATAATGGCTTCACAGTCGTGACCAAGCCGGCCAAGGAATTCACCGATGCGGCGGGACGGCGCAAGGTGAAGGGCAACATGGACATCGAGCTTTGCGTCGATGCGCTGGAACTGGCCCCGTTTTACGACCATATGGTGCTGTTTTCGGGTGATGGCGACTTCACCGCGCTGGTGGCGACCTTGCAGCGCAAGGGCAAGCGGGTGACGGTTGTGTCGACGCTGACCACATCCACGCCCATGATCTCGGACGACCTGCGGCGGCAGGCCGATTTCTTCATCGATGTGGCGGACTTGGCCAAGACGGTTGGCCGCCCACCGAGCACGCGGCCGGTTGCGGCGCCCGTTTCCGAAGAGAGCTGAGTGTTGGCTGCCACGTCCTCGGACTGCTAGTATCTCGCCCAGACTGAGGGCAGATTATCATGCAGGTACCAAGAGGCTTGGACGCATCGCGGCCACTGCATGTCGTCATCTTTATAGTGATGGTGGCCGGGCTCGTCGTAGTGGCGGTCGGACGATGTAGCCGCGCGATGAATCCGCGACCGCCCTCCACAACCTACCAGTCAGCTCCGCTCCAACCGATCGTCGATGTCGGCTCCGTATCTATCGGGTCGGTAGTCCAAGGCACGCTCGGGGTCGATCAACGCCAAGGCTGGACCCTGGCGGCAACCAAGGGGCAGCGGATCGCCGTCGGCCTTTATAGTGCATGGGACAACAGCGTGTCGGTGACTATGCCGGACAGCGGCCGGGAACTGACGGAGGATGGCTTTTCCGGCGGGAACGGCCAGGGGCTCATCACTGGCGTCACGTTGCCGGTGGATGGCACCTATCTCATCGTCGTAAGAGGCGAGAAGGGCGGCGCCGGAAACTATGAACTGGCCGTTACCGAGGCACCGCCGTCGAAGCCGGGGACGATAACGACGGTCGGCCCCGGCGACGCACCGATCTTGATCACGCGGTAATCAGCCCCGGCCGCCCTCTTTCATGATGCGGGATTTGTCGCGGTTCCAGTCGCGATTGCGCTCGGTTTCGCGCTTGTCGTAGTTCTTCTTGCCCTTGCCGATGCCGATCAGCACCTTGGCGCGCCCCTGGTCGTTGAAGAACAGCTTGAGCGGCACGATGGTATTGCCGGCGCGGGAGACTTCTTCCCCAAGATGGGCCAGTTGCTTGCGCGAAACCAAGAGCTTCCGAGGACGACGCTCCTCATGGTTGAAGCGGTTGGCCTGCAGGTATTCTGGGATGTGAGCGTTGATCAGCCAGAGCTCGCCCTTTTCGGGAGAGGCGTAGGATTCGGTGATCTGCGCCTTGCCCAGGCGCAGTGACTTGACCTCGGTGCCGGTCAAGACGAGGCCAGCCTCCATAGTTTCGCCGATCTCGTAATCGTAGCGCGAGCGACGGTTTTCAGCCACGAGACCGTGGCTGATCACACCGTTCTTTGCTTTGTCGTTCTTTGGGGCCATGGAGGTTAGATAAGACCTGCATGGGCGATTGCAAAGTCCATGGCGTCCTGAGTCGGCTTGCTGATCGGGACCAGTGGCAGACGCATCTCGTTGGCGCACAGGTTGAGCCGATTGGCGACATACTTGGCCGGAGACGGGTTGGGCTCCATGAACAGGTCCTTGTGCAGGTAGGCCAGCTTGTCGTTGATTGCGCGGGCGCCGACAAAATCGCCGGCCAGGGACAGCTCCTGCATCTGCGAGCAGAGGCGGGGCGCGACGTTTGAGGTGACCGAGATGCAGCCGTGGCCGCCATGTGCGTTGAAGCCCAGAGCGGTGCTGTCATCGCCCGAGAGCAGGATGAAATCCTTGCCCAGCTTGTTGCGCTGCATGGTGGCGCGCTCGAGGTTACCCGTCGCATCTTTGACGCCGATGATGTTGGCATGGGCGTCGTGCAGGCGGGCGATGGTGTCGACGGCAAGATCGACAATGGTGCGGCCTGGAACGCTGTAGAGGATGACGGGAATGCCGATGGCCTTGGCGACAGCGGAGAAATGCTGGAACAGGCCTTCCTGATTGGGCTTGTTGTAGTAGGGCACGACCGACAGCACGGCATCGGCGCCGGTCTGTTCGGCGAACTTTGCCAGGGAGACGGCTTCGGCGGTCGAGTTTGAGCCGGCGCCGGCGATGACGGGCACGCGCCTGTTGGCGACCTCGACGCAAATCTCGACGACGCGACGATGTTCTTCATGGCTGACGGTGGGGCTTTCGCCGGTGGTGCCAACCGGCACCAGGCCATGCGTGCCCTCTGATATCTGCCAATCGACGAAGCTGGCGAAGGCTTTCTCATCAACATTCCCATTGAGCATGGGAGTGATGAGCGCCGTAATCGATCCTCGCAGCATTTGTCGAAAGTCCTTGGTTTGGATTGCCACAGTTCGGACGTGGCATTGTGTCATAGAGCGGCTGTAGCGCCGTTTTTACGCGGCGCACCATAGTTTTTATCGGGCTGCATCACAACGGTTTGTTGTGCCCGCGACCAGCCGGGACATCCGGCGGCAACGCGATGTTTACCTAAACCAGGTAACGTCGGGTTAACCGCAAGGATGGGGCACCTTGCTGGATTTGTAGAAGGCGCCTGCCGGCGGGACGAACCCGCGACAGACGCTGCGTACCAGCAGGACGGCAGATGAAGCAGAGCTTTCGGGCAAGCGTCATCGCAGCGGTTTTGGGACTGGCGAGCTTTGCCCCCCTCTTCCTTGCGACGGCCAATGACGGGATCGATACGGTGACGACAGGCGCGGTGCAGCCCAGCGTCAGCATGCCTGTGGCCGATGCCAAGGGGTCGGCCGCGTTTCGGACCGCGTTGCAGACCCTTATCGGCGGCGATCCTGTTGCGGCCTATGACCTGGCCAGCGGCCTGCCCAATGCGGTGGAACGGCGGGCGGTGCAGTGGGCGGCGATCTATTTCAACGGCGGCAAGATCGACTATCAGTCGGTCGAACGGTTTGCGGCGGATGCACCGGGCTTTGCGCCCGATGGCACCTATCGCACCCGTATCGAGCAAGCCCTGACCGCTGGTGAGCCTGACGACGCGACCGTGATAGGCACCCTGGGAAGCGCACCTCCGGAGACGATCGATGGACAAATCGCGCTGGCGGCGGCCTATCTCAGCACCGGCGAGACGGACAAGGCGACCCAACTTGCCCGCAGCCTATGGATAGACAACTTCCTGACTGAAACACTGGAACAGACGGTACTGGCCAAACTGGGCTCGCTGCTGGATCGCGAGACGCATTGGCAGCGCGCCATGCACCTGATGATGCATGATCGGGCGCGCGGCAGTGAGCGGCTGGTCGAGTTCCTCAGTCCTGAACAGGTGTCGCTGGTGGTGGCCCGTGCGGCGGTGTCGCGCGATGCCGACAATGCCAAGGCGCTGCTCGATGCGGTCGATCCCAGTATGCAGGACAATCCGGTCTTTATCTTCTCGCGGGCTCAGCGGGCACGGCAGTTCGAGTTGTGGCAGAGCGCGGTCGACTGGCTGGCCAAGGCGCCGGACGAAGCGCCGGACATGGCGGAGTGGTGGTATGAGCGGCGAACGCTGGTGCGGAGGCTGCTCGATGTCGGCCAGCCCGGCCTGGCCTATCAGGCGGCGGCCGGCTACACGCATGGCCCCGAAGGTCGACTGGTGGAGGCGCATTTCCATGCCGGGTGGATCGCACTCTCCTTCCTGAAGGATGCGGCGGCGGCCAAGACGCATTTCGAGGCCATGCTGCCGCATTCGACGCTGGCCGACAGTGTAACGCAGGCCAACTACTGGCTGGCGCGGGCCAATCTGGCGCTTGGCGACCAGGCCGGAGCGCAGGCGGCGTTCGAAGCGGCGGCAAAGCTGGGCACCGTCTATTATGGACAATTGGCCCGGGCCGAACTGGGCCAGGCGGGCGTCGATATCCGTCCTCTGCCCGACTGGCAGGCGAGCCAGACGCTGTTTGACAGCAACGAGATTGTGCGTGCCGTGCGGCTGCTGGCGGCCAATGGTCAGCGCGACATGGCCGTGCCCCTGCTTCGGCACTATGGCAATGGCCTGCAGAGCGGGCCCGAGTTGCTGCTGGCGGCACGGCTGGCGCAGGAGATTGGCGCACATTATCTGGCAATCGGCATTGCCAACACCGCCGATCAGCGCGGCACGCCGCTGGATTTGTTCAGCTTTCCCAAGGATGGCGTGCCTGCTGATGCGCAACTGGCGACGGACCGCGCTGCGGTCTACGCCATCGCGCGGCAGGAATCGATGTTCCAGGTGGATGCAGTGTCGTCGGCGGGGGCGCGCGGCCTGATGCAGTTGATGCCGGGCACGGCCAGAGACGTGGCGCGGGACGTGGGCATCGACTATTCGCCTAGCCGCCTGGTGAGCGACGCGGCCTATAATGCGCTGCTGGGATCGACTTATCTCGCCACTCAGTTGAAGCGCTACGACGGATCGCTGGTGCTGGCGGCCGCCGCATACAATGCCGGGCCGGGCAACGCCAACAAATGGATCGCGGCTTATGGTGACCCACGGGCCAGCAATGTGGATCCTGTGATCTGGGTCGAGCTGATCCCGTTCCAGGAGACGCGGCTCTATGTGAAGCGCGTGCTGGGCAATTACCTGGTCTATCGCGAGCGATTGGGCGACAGCCGGATCACCCTGCAACAGGCGCTGCGGACGATCCAATAGTCATCGCTGTTAACGGACAACGGAGATAAGCACTGTCGCGTAACTGCCCCGGTGCTAGAAGACTTTGCGTTGTTCGTCACCAAGGTGCCCATGCCTCGCCAGAGAACCGTTCCGGCCGATCATCCGGCCTTTGCCAACCTGCCGGTCAGCCAGGTGACCTTGGCGGGTGGGTTGCGCGCTGCAGTGCATGTTGCCGGCCGGCTTTCGAGCCGCAGGCTGCCAGTGATCTGCATCCCCGGCTATCAGCGCAATATGAGCGATTTCACGGAGTTCGCCGGTTACTTCCGCCGCATGGGCGGGGGCGAGTGGCCGGTGGTGTTGATCGACCTGCCGGGCCGTGGTCGCGCCGACAATCGGGCACGGGCCGAGGACTATGGTTCGCTCGCCGACGCGCGCGATGTAGCGTCGATCATCATGGCGCTGGGGATCGACCGGGCCATCATGCTCGGACAAGGGCAAGGTGGACAGGTGGCGATGGCCCTGGCTGCGATGCATCCCCTGCTCTTTGCCGGCACAGTCCTGCTCGATTCCGGGCCGGTGACGGATTCGCGGGGCATCGTGCGGTTGCGCAACAATCTGGCCCATGTGGAGGCGCTGCGCGGCACCAAGGCGGTAACAGCGGGTTTCCGGCGCATTCTCGGGGGCGATTATCCGGGGCTTCCGGATGACAGGCTCGACGAGCTGATGGGCCGCAGCCACGCCATCGACAAACGCGGACGGCCGCAGCCGCTCTATGATCCGCGTCTCGTTGCCGCCTTGGCCGACATCAATTTCGACGACGTGCTGATGGCGCAATGGCCGCTGTTTGACGCATTGACCTGCGCGCCGCTGATGCTGATGCGGACGCAACTGACGGACCAACTGCGGCGCGAGACGTTCGATGAAATGACGCGTCGGCGGCCCGATGCGGTGGCGCTCACGATCGCTGGTCAGGGCTCGCCCGCGCTGTTCGATCAGCGTGAGGAGATCGAGGCGGTGGCGGAGTTCGTCATCAGCACGAGCACCAAGTTGCTGGGGCGCGCTGCCTAGGCGCCGACCTTCGCCTTAGTGAGCTCAGTTGCCTGCTCCACCCATTGCTCGCGGCGGATGCGGCCTTTGAAGGCCAGTTGGCTATCGACCCAATCGATATTGGATTTGGTCCAGGCCGCAATCTGGTCGAGGTGATAGATGCCGAGACCATTGAGCGACGCCTCGATCTTGGGGCCGATGCCCTTGATCTGCTTAAGATTATCGGCCTGGCCGCCACGTGGCGCGTCGAGTGCCGGCGGCCTTGGATCGGCGGGTTGGCGCTTTGGCTTGGGGGCCGGCTTGGGCTTTGGTTCTGGCTTGGGGAGGGTCGGCCTCGTCTCGACAGGCTCGTGTGCTGCGGCCAGGCGGGCGGCGGGCGTGCGAGGCGGTTTGGGCGTGGGCGAAAAAGCCGCAGGAGGCGCGGTGACAATCGGAGCGGCGACAACGGTGGGCTGCCGCGTCCCGCGCCCAGCGTGAAGGATACGATGCACCCCATAGCCCAGGATGCAGCCGGCCAGATAGGCAACCAGCAGCAGCAAGGCGGTCTCGGCGATATGAACAACGCTGGTCACGCTGGCACGCTCACGCCTTGGGTGGCGGGTTAAAGCTGCGCCAGCCGACGGCAAGGCCGATCACCGCAGCCGCAGCCAAGTATGGCCAATAGTAGCCCATCAGAAACGTTAGGGAGTGCCAACTCATCGCGCTATCCCGCCGGCAGGCCTCCTATCAATAATGGTCATCGGTCACCGTCACGACGATGCGACGGTTGAGACGCTTGCCGGCGCTGGTGTCGTTATCGGCAATCGGGGTGGATTCGCCATAGCCGACGGCATAGAGCCGCGCGGCGGTCACGCCACGTTCGATCAAAGCGTTGACGACCGCCTCGGCGCGGGCGACCGACAGGGCCATGTTGAGCTGTTCGTCGCCATCGGCATCGGTGTGGCCCTCGACATGAACCACGGCGTCAGGGCACGCGCCCAGGTCGACGGCCAGTTCATCGAGCGCCGGTTCGGATTCAGCGGCGATGATGGCCGCTCCGGACTGGAACAGGATGGCGTTGCGGGCCGAAAATTCGGCAAGCGGCGCCAGGCAGGCGGAAATGTCCGCCTTGGCTGGTGGTGCCGAACTTGGCTCAGGCGTCGGCGAGGCCGTGGGCTCGGGCACGGGTGGCGGCACGTCGATGCTGGTGCTCCAGATTGCGGCACTATCGGCGCCGATCGCGGCAACTATGGCATCCCGGGTAGCGGCATCGGCGGCGGTACCACTGAGGGTCCAGGCGCCGGCGGCGAAATCGAGCTGGCCCTGGCTGAGTTGCAGCAAGGCTCGGAGGCCGATTTCGGCGCTGGGCAGGAAGCCTGCCGGCGCCCCTTGCGCCAGGGTGACGGCAACGATGTCACCCTTGGTGATGGCGGCGAAGTAGCGCAGAGCCGGATCGGCGGGCACCTGGCCGCTGAGGATCATTGCGCCATCGGCGGAGCGTGTTGCCGAGAAGGCGTAAGCCGGGTCAATGACTGGTTCGGCGGGCGCTTCGGGTTCAGCAGGCTCAACCGCAGGCTCCTCCGTGGCCAGCGGCTCAGCGGAAGCGACAGGCTCTTCTGCCGTGACCGGCTCCTCCGCAACTGGTGGCTCTTCGGCCACCGTGGGTTCGGGCGGAGGGCTCATCAGGGTCAGCTGCCAGGCGTCAGCCGGCGTTGTTGCGGTAGCAAGAGCGGCATCAATCGTGGCGGAGTCGGCCACGCTGCTCAACGCGCCGTCGATGCTCCATTGCGTGCCATCAAAGCGCGCGGAGCCTTCACTGAGTGCTGCCAGTGCGTCGATGGCCGCGAGGACGTCCTCGGCAAAGCCGGCAGGCGCTGTTGGATCGACAGTTGTCTGGTCGATGACGCCATCCCCTGCCCGCACGGCGACGAAGCGCTGCAGCGCATCGGCGGGAATGAGACCGGTCAGCGTGACTACGCCATCGGCGGCCTTGGTTGCAGACCAAACATAGGGCACGGTCGCAACGGGCACTGGGTCAGGCGCGCTGACGTCGATGGACCATGTGGCAGTGTCGGTGGCGGCAGCCAAGGTGGCCAGTGTGGCATCGCGGGCTTCGGCGGTGGTCGCAACACCGGTCAGGGACCAGGTGGTTCCGTCATACGATGCAGTGGCCTGGTAGAGCGCCAGCACAGCATCGAGGGCAGCGGTTGCGGCGGCGACAAAATCGGCTGGGGCACCAGTGGCCAGTGCAGTCGTGTCGTTGACACCGTCGCCGCTATGCACGGCAAGGAACCGCTGCAGGGCCGCGGTTGGCACATGGCCGGCCAGGGTCACGGCGCCATCGCTGCGGGTTGCGGACCAGTTATAGGGCGAGGCTTCGGGAATAACCGGAGCCGGCTCGGCGACAGCCATCGACCAGCCAGCGGAGGCCAGCTGGCGCGTCACGAAATCGGCTTCAAGAGCGCCTTTGTCGATGGGCGTCCTGGCAGTGCCGGTTACCAGCCAGCCGCTGCCGTCGAAGCTGATCCGGCCATCGCCAAGCCATTGCAGCAAGGCGAGGCCTGTTTGTGCGGAAGCGACGAAATTGATCGGTTCGCCTGAGGCATAGGTCAGGGTTTCGGAGGCGCCTGTCCCTGCTGCGGCAAGCAGCGTCGCAGCAGCATCCGGATTGGGGGCGAAGCCGGAAAGGACGACCTTGCCGGATGCGTCCTTGGACGCGGTCCACTCATAGGTGCTGGCGCGTGGCGCCAGGATTTCGGCGCGGGCCAAGACCAGACCCTGGGGAGCGGAGCCGGCGACGGTGGACAGCAAGGCCTTGTACTCCGCAGCAGAACTGGCGACACCAGTCAGCGTCACGATATTGTCGCGGAGGGCGAAGCGGCCCTCGCTCATCTGGCCGAGGGCCGCCAGGCCGAAATCGACGGCCGACTGGTAGCGCTCAGGGGCACCGCGACCGAGCTTCAGCCAAGTGATATCGGCGCCAGGACGTTCGCCGAGGGCCGCACGCGTTGCTTCGTCGGGGGCGTATCCGTCGAACACCATGAGACCACCAGGCTGCAGCGTGGCGCTGACCCAGTAATCCTCAATGCGCGGCGGATCCAGGACGATGATCGAGCCGGCTGCGCCGAGTTCGGTCACGATGGCCTGGGCGACTTCGGCAGTAGGCGGCGCGCCGGTCAGCGTGCTTTCGCCATCGGTGATGGTGGCCGAACCGTATTCAAGACGTGCAAGCTGTTCGATAAGCTTTTGAGAAAGCTCGGCAAATCCAGCAGGTTCGCCGGAGCCCAGCGCCAGACCGGTCGCGACCGGCAGACCGGCGACTTCGGCGGTGCGGAAGCGCTCGACGAGCGTTTCATCCGGGACGAAACCGGTGACATCGATGCGTTTGCCGTCTGAGGTGGCGCTCCACTGATAGGGTGAAACGAGCGCCGGCGTGATTGCGACCTCCCCGAGTGTCACTCCAGCCGGGGCCCCTGCCCGCATGACGATGAGCAGGTCGCGGAAATCGCGCTCGGATTTGGCTCGGCCAGTGAGATTGACGGTCAGATCGTCGATCGCGACCTGGCCCTGATCAAGATATTTCAGCTGCGCGAGGGCGAATTCGGCACCCGATGTCCAGGCCTGCCGGTCGGGCATGCCGGAGCGCAGTTCGAGATTGCCTTGCTTGAGACCAGCGACGTCAAGCAGATGCTGGCGGGTGGTTTCATCGGGCACCCCACCGTCGAGCGAAACGATGCCATTTTCGAGGCTGGCTTCCAGACGATAGGGCGATGCAACCGGCGCCAGGGTGACTTTGGTCGTGACGCTGCGAATTCCCGGGAGGTCGCCGAGACGATGTGCCAGCGTGTCGACCAGGGCCTGATCGGTGGTGGTACCGGACAGGGTGATATCACGCATGTCGAACGAGAGTTCGGCCCAATGGTACCCGCCGCGCTGCGCCGCCTCGGTGCTTCGTGCCGCCAGATTGTCGGTGATGTCAGTCGAGGTCATCGCCAGACACAGCGTCGTTCCGCCCAGGACTGTGGCCAGTCCTGGCACGATCCACTTAAGGAGATCCCTGATCATTCCGATTCCAGTGAGAAGCCCGCAATTGCAGCAACGCTAGAGCATTTTAGGGCGAGAGGGAACGAAAATAGGGGCGCTAAGCGGTTGTCGGCAAAGGCGCTTTTGGCGGTGACCAAACCGTACCCGCGTGCACCGGCCAGATTACGGAGAATCATGGCGTCGGCATTGCGGCTCTTGAAAGCAGAAAGGCCCGGCGTGGGCCGGGCCTTTCCGTATTACAGAACGATCGAATATTATTCGAAGGTCTTGGCAGCCTTGAAAGTGACCTTGTAGGCCTCTTCGCTGTTGACTTCGCCCTTGATGGACGAGGTGAAACCGCCACCCGGAGCCCATGCCAGTTCGGCAGCGCCGTAGTACACGCTTTCGCCATGGTGGAAGGTGATTTCGTCGCCGAAATAACCACCGACTTCAGCCGTGATCTTGATGGTTTCGGTCACAGCAGCAACGAGCTGAGCAGCAACCTGGTAGGTGTCGCCAACGCCAGCGTTCGAGGTGAAGTAACGTGCGCCGAGGTTGATCGAGACGCCTTCGGTGACGGTTGCACCGATGGAGCCGCCAACACCGTAGTCGGTCACGCCAGGGTTCTCGTTGGCAACTTCGCCCGAGAGAGCAATCTTGAACATGTCAAAAGTGCCTTCAGCGGAGACCAGTGCGTGCACAACGTCGGTGCCGCCGAACTTGAAGTTATCCCAGTACGAGACAGCGCCACGAACCTTGAACGCGTCGAAGGTGCCGGTGGCACCAGCGTGGATGGCCCAGGACTCAACGTTGCCGTCGAGGATACCGAAGGCGATACCGGTGACGTGAGCGGTCAGGTTTTCACCAGCGTAGCTCAGAACACCAACCAGCGAGCCCATGAAGGCCGGAACAACACCAGCAACCGCGCTGTCGGAGTTCAGGTCTTCGAGAGCGATACCGGCGCTAACGCCGTTGCCGAGATCGGAAACGACCTGGATCACGTGACCACCGATACCGGTGTAGTCGCCGTCAATGCCAACGCCCTTGCCGTCGATGGCATCGGAGTTAAACAGACCGAGGAAGTTGAAGGGCTCGTCGTCGCCCAGGTTCGCGATCGAACCCTTCTTACCAGCCATGATGACAGTGGTGTCACCGATCTGGACGTAGGCTTCGTCAAGCTGCAGGCCGTCGAAGTTACCGTCGCTGTCGACGGTGGTCACGGCACCCGAACGATTAACGCGGGTGAGATCGGTTTCCTTGATCACGATAACAGCTTTGGCCGGACCGAAGTCGGACGAAGCGGTGCCAACGAACTTCAGCCAGGCTTCAACCTTGCTGTTCCAGTCGGTCGGGTCATCGCCAACGGAGATCACGCGGTCGCCGTCATAGGTGTGAGCGATGTCGTCTTCGGTGCGGAAATCGCCCCAGTTGAATTCATACGAAACGCCGCCCGAGATCTGCAGGCAGTTGGTGTCGGACGAGATGGTCAGGCCCGACAGGCCCAGCTCGTCGCAAACGTCCAGCGAGGTGAGGACGCCGAGATCGGCAGCGAAGCCAGCGGTCGAGAGACCGGCAGCAGCAACAGAACCGAGGATAAGGCTCTTGAGTTTCATTAGTTGACCTCCAAAGTCAGTCATTCTTGGTGCCGGTTGCCCAGCAGGTTTGTCGTAACGCGACCACACTATTCGTGGTGCAGTGTGTTGCCGTCGCGCTGCGACCGACAAACGATCCCATGCATGGATTCGCAAGACCCACTCTACGCATGCCGGGAAATGACGCAATCTCGCAAAAGCCGTTTTGGCAGGGCGGCAATATGGTTGCGAACCGGATGTTGCAGATTCAGCACACAGATGGAAACCACCTGTTAACCCGGCTAAACGAAGCGTTAAATTCCGCGGGTTTTGAAGGGTTTAGCACGTTCGACCACCAGCTGAGGCCGGTATTTTGGCCGATGAGGCGCTGAACACAAGCGCAGCAGTCTGTGGCATCAATGTGCACAGAATCGGAACCGGTACGGTTGCAAGCGGCCGCAGTGCCACAATTGGAGGAAGCATGAGCAAGAGTGGAAAAGTCGCGGTCGTCACAGGCGGCGGTTCAGGAATCGGCAAGGCAGCCGCGCTGGGTTTTGCCCAGGCTGGCTATGACGTGGCCATCTGCGGTCGACGGATCGAAGCGCTTGAGCCGGTACGACGTGAGATCAACGGCTATGCCGGCGCCTGCGACGTAACCGACCCCAATGCGGTCGCGCACTTCTTTGCGGGGGTGAAGGAGAGATATGGCCGTATCGACGTGGTGTTCAACAATGCCGGCCGGTTCGCGCCGGCGGTCTCGTTCGGCGATCTGGATGTGCTGACCTGGCAGGAGATGATCAACACCAATCTCAATGGCGCCTTCTATGTGGCGCGCGAAGCGTTCCGTGCGATGCGTGATCAGACACCGCAGGGCGGGCGGATCATCAACAACGGATCGATCTCCGCCCATGCGCCCCGTCCAGGCGCGGCATCATATACGACGTCCAAGCATGCGATCACCGGGTTGACCAAGGCGATCTCGCTGGACGGGCGCGCTTTCAGCATTGCCTGCGGACAGATCGACATCGGCAATGCGGCGACCGACATGACCAGCACAATGAATACCGGGTCGCTGCAGGCCAATGGCACCATGATGCCCGAACCGACTTTCGACACCAGGCATGTGGTCGATGCGTTGCTTTATATGTCGGCGCTGCCGCTGGTGGCCAACGTGCAGTTCATGACGGTGATGGCGACCAACATGCCCTATATCGGGCGCGGGTAGACTCAGGCCCGGAAGACTTCGGCGCCATCGATCCAGGTGGCGCGCACTTTCCGATCATCGGACAGATGCACGAAGCTGGCGCAGGCCTCGCTCCCGAGATGGCCGTGGGTGGATTGAATGCCCATGGCCTCGGCGGGATAAAGTGAGGCCATGCGCACCGCCTCGCCCACATCTAGCCCGATCCGGTCCACCATGAAGTTGACGGCGTCGATCATGTCGAGATCGGCGCCGGCCAGCGTGCCGTCGTCAAGCCGAAGTGCGCCTTCACTACGGGTGACGGTGCGGCCATTGAGCGAGAACGATTGCAGGTCGGTGCCGGTCTGCGACATGGAATCGGTAACGAGGAATATCCTGCCATCACCAAGCTTGGCGCGCAGGGCGCTGCCGATAGTGGCTGGGTGGACGTGGATGCCGTCGGCGATGAGCCCGGCAAAGACTTCCGATCGATCGAGAACAGCGCCGACGACGCCGGGATCACGATTGCCCAGTTGGCTCATGGCGTTGAAGAGGTGGGTCGCCATGGTCGCGCCGGCGGCGAAGGCACCGGAGGCGAGGTCGTATGAGGCATCGGAATGTCCGATGCTGACGACGATGCCAGCGGCCGAGAGAGCGGCAATCTGGGTGGCAGCCACAGTTTCAGGGGCAACCGTGCAGATCAGATTGGGCAGGTCTGCCTTGGCGGCGATGATTCGCGCCAAATCGGCAGCGTCCATGGGACGGATAAGCGCCGGGTCGTGCGTGCCCTTGCGGGCGATCGAGAGGTGCGGACCTTCGAGGTGCAGGCCGATGAAGCCCGGGACACGATCGTTCCAGGCCGCGACGCCGGCAGCTATCGCGGCGATATTGATGTCGACCGTGTCGGTGATGAGGGTTGGCAATAGCGCGGTCGTGCCGAATTGGGCATGGGCAGAGCAGATGGTGCGGATGGCTTGCAGCGACGAATCGTTGTTGAACAGCACGCCACCGCCGCCATTGACCTGGAGGTCGATGAAACCGGGCACGACCATGCCGCCATCGAGGGTAACGAGGCGGGCATTGGCCGGCACCTGGCCGCCCGCGACAATGCCGGCGACATAGCCGAACTCGATCAGCAGCGCGGCATCATCATGCCAGTCCTGCCCATCGAAGATGCGGGCGCCGGAAATGGCGAGAAGGTCGCTCATACTGTCTCGGTGACTTTCTTGAGGGCCTTGGGCACGTCAGGATTGAATCCGCGATGGCGCGAAAGCGCTTCGACGAAGCCGTAGAAGGAGACAATCAGCGCCAGCGGATCGGTGAGAGGATGACCCGTGGGCGCGAAAGGAAGAGCCTTGGCAGCGCCGGGACGGGTGCTGGTCAGAAACGCCAGGGCGCCTTGGCCTGCCAGCTTGTGGGCCATGTCGGCGACCGAGGCCTCAGCAGCATCGCGGGCGGCGAGGCCCAGCACGGGATAGCCGGGTGTGACGATGGCGACAGGGCCATGCATCACCTCGGCGGCGCTGTAGGACTCTGCCTGGATGTTACAGGTTTCCTTGAACTTGAGCGCTGCTTCGTTGGCGATGGCAAAGCCCGGCCCGCGTCCAAGCACATAGAGAGCGCTGTGCCCGTCCAGCGCGCCAATCATCTCGGACCAGTCGCAGGCCACCGCTTTGGCGAGCGAGGTCGGCAGGTCGCTGATGGCGGCGCCGAGCGCTTCGTCGCCGCTCCAGCGGGCGATGAGAGAGAGGCCGGCGACGACTGATGTCGCGAAGGTCTTGGTGGCGGCGACGCTTTGTTCGAGGCCGGCATGCAGATCGATGGTGAAGTCGGAGGCTTCGGCGAGGGGCGAGTCGGCAGTGTTGGTGATGGCGATGGAGATGGCGCCGGAGCGACGGGCCGACTGGGCCATGCCAACGATGTCAGGCGACTTGCCGGACTGCGAGATGGCAATCGCGGCGCTGCGCGCTAGCTTGAGGTCCTTGCCATAGATCGAGGCAATGGATGGGCCGATGGACGCGACGGGCAGGCCGAGCGTCAGTTCGATGGCGTATTTCAGATAAGAGCAGGCGTGGTCGGACGACCCACGGGCGACGGTGGCGACCATGAGCGGATCGCGATCGCGCAGCGCCGCTGCAGCGGCATCAAGAACGGGACCGCTCTTGTCGAGGAAGTTGGCAACGACGCCGGGGATGGCATCGACTTCCTGGCGCATGAAGGTCTGGGTGCTGAGCGAACCCTCGACGCGGTCAGTCTGGGAGAGGCCAGTGGTATTTCCCATGTTAGTGACTTCCTGCAGACGATGTTTCGACAGCCATTTTTATGTTTCCGTTCTCGTCCGTAACGCACTCGCCCCCGCCGGCCATCCAGTTACCGGTCAAACCCAACGCGCTGGGATTCGCCAAAGCATTCCTGCCCAACTTGAGCAGAGAACTGCGACACATGACTTCGGCTGCTTGAGCACTGGGGAGTTGCAAGGATACGCGGACTACTTTTCTCGGCCGCGGCCCGTCGACGATCTTCTCGTAGAACAGATCCACGTCGAAGGTCACGGGCTGGGCACTTACCGGTCCAGCCAGGGTGGCAAGCGTTAAGCCGCCAAGCAGGTAAACGATTGCGCGATTCGTTCTCATGTCTTCCCGCTTCCATTGCCGGAAGGGTCGCCAAGGCGCAGTTCGGCGACGAAGTCATAGGTGTCGCCCCGATAGATGGAGCGGGTGAATTCGATGACGCGCCCGGACGCCAGATAAGAGGTGCGCTCGATGTTAAGCCCGGCCGAGCCAACGGCGACCTGCAACAGGTGCGCGTCTTCCTCTTCAAGATTGGCGGCGCGGATGCGCTGGATGGCACGGATCGGGCGGTTGCCGGATTTGTCGAGATGCTTGTAGAGCGAGTCGCCAATGGATGCCGGATCTGGCAGTACGCGGACCGAGAGGCTGGCGCGCTCGATGGCGAGCGGCGTATCGCCAGTCAGGCGCAGGCGCGAAATGCGGGCGACCTGATCGCCAGCGGACAAGCCCAGAATGACTGTTTCTTCGGGAGATGGCAGATAAAGGCCACGATCAAGCCATTCGGCGCGCACGGCCATACCGCGACGCGCCATGTCTTCGGTGAAGGATGTAAGTTGGGAGAGCGACTGCTCGACGCGCTGCGTCTGGGGGGCGACAAACGTGCCCGAGCCATGGCGCTGCACCAGGACGCCGTCCTTGACCAGTTGCAGCACGGCCTTGCGAACGGTAACGCGGGAGACATCGACCCTGGTCGCCAGATCGCGCTCGGAGGGCAGCGCGTCACCGGGATTGATTGCGCCACGGTGAATGGCATCTTCGATCCAGCGTTTCAGCTGCAGATAAAGCGGGCCGCCGGACGGCAGGACAATGGGGCCATCGGCGAAGAAACTGTTGGACAGATCGGTCACAATGCCCCCCTCACCTGCTGGCGCGCGCTTTTCCGATGCATATCACTAAATGTCAGTGGTTTCGCCAAGCCTGCCCCCTCTACCAACATAATACCAATAAAATACCATTCACCAAGCCCCAAATCACGGTTCTGCACGATCGACGCATCAGGCTGCGTTTGTTGAGCTTTTCGCGACCGCGACGGCTGCACCGCCGATCAACGCCACGGGTCCAGCTGGACAAGTGGTATGTTTTTGGCATTATTGCCATCACTGGAGAATGGCATGAGCGCAACGCAAACCGAGATGACCCACGCCCGCGCGAAGGGCTTCGACATGCTGCCGTCGCAGGAAGCGTTGACGATTCTGGCCACCGCGCAGGCCGAGGCCGCCGAGGCGGTGCAGCAGGCCGTTCCCGAGATCGCGGCGGGAGCCGAACTGGCCGCGCAATGCCTGATGGCCGGTGGTCGGCTGATCTATGCGGCGGCCGGCAGTTCCGGGCTGATGGCCCTGGCCGATGCGCTCGAATTGCCCGGTACCTATGGCATTGGGCGCGACAGGATCAAGGTGTTGCTGGCGGGCGGGATTGCCGGACTGACCGAGATGGTGGGCGGCCCGGAGGATGATGCCGATGCGGCGCAGGCGGAGATGGCGGCCATTGGCGTTGGCCCCAGCGATTGCGTCATCGCACTGACCGCCAGCGGCTACACGCCCTACCCCATGGCGGCGGTGGAAGCCGCACGGGCAGCGGGGGCAAAGACCATAGGCATATCCAACAATCGCGGCGCGCCGCTGTTCGAGCGGGTGGACGTGGCCATCTGCCTGCCCACGCCGCCGGAAGTGATTGCCGGCTCAACGCGGATGGGCGCCGGAACGGCGCAGAAGATCGCGCTCAACATGCTCTCGACCATGATGGCGATCCATCTGGGGCATGTGCATGACGGCTACATGGTCAACCTGATCGCCGACAATCTCAAGCTGCGCGGACGCGCCAAGCGGATCGTGATGGCGGTGAGCGACGTGCCTGAAGACAAGGCGGTCGATGCGCTGGTGCAGGCCGGTGGCGCAGTGAAGACGGCGATCCTGCTGGCGGTGGGGGCCGAGGGGGTTGCCGAAGCCGAACGGCTGCTTGCCGACAACCAGAACCGTCTGCGCCCTGCCTTGCGAGCGCTGGGCCGATAGCGGCAGACGACAAGAAAGTTTCAGCGGCGTGTCGAAACGCGTTAGTCCCGTTCGTTGGGTAGATGAAACTGCCAACCCAAAGGACTGAGCAAATGACCAACGCACTTCCCACCCAAGACACCGACCGCGACCTCGTGCTGACGCGCGTGCTGAATGCGCCGCGGGACAAGGTTTTCCAGTGTTGGACGCAGCCGGAACTGATCAAGCAGTGGTTTGCGCCCAAGCCGTGGAGCACGCCCAAGGTTGACATCGACCTGCGTCCGGGCGGCGCCAGCGTCATCACCATGGCGGACGAGAATGGCACCGAATATCCCAATCCGGGCCAGTATCTCGAAATTGTGCCCAACGAAAGGCTGGTGTTTACCGACGCCTTCGTGGGCGACTGGGCGCCGTCGGGCAAACCATTCTTTACCGGCATCATCACGCTTGAGGACGCCGGCGCGGGCAAGACCAAGTACACGGCCGTGGCGCGTCATTGGACTGCCGAGGACGCCGCCAATCACAAGCAGATGGGATTTCACGAAGGCTGGGGTATCTGCGCCGGCCAACTTGAGGCGCTGGCCGCGACGCTCTGAGCCGCGTTACAGCTGTCATCATATTGAGTTAGTCAGGCTAGGGCGTCCCTGTGACATCCCGCCTCCATTTGCCGGCAGCGGAATAAACGTTTCGTCAGTGCCGACGAGTTTTGGCGAGTGGGACCAAGGGAGCCGACCGATCTAGCCGTCGGCCTCCAGCGTCAATGAGAATCAGTCAGCTTTGTGACTATCGACCGGTCGGCGCACTGGGTGACACCGGTAGCCGTGATGCGACGGGTTTCTTGGAAAATCTGTGTTCGCTGATGGTCAGTTAGGCTGTCATATTCAATTTTGATCCGATGTCACAATCGACCGCCGGAGAGCCTCTGGCCCGGTGTTACATGACTGTCGCAAACCTGTGATTTGTACCCCGCAGTCGCAGCTCCCTCGGGGGCGGGTTTCCGCTTGCATAATTGCCCAGCCGGTAGTTTGTTGAGGGAGGTCGACGACAGATCGATGAAACCGGGGGCGGAATTGACCGTCTGCGGAACATCCGTTCCAAGAACGGACTTCAGGGAGAACACAAATGAAACGGCGCGATTTTATGCTCGCCGCCGGCACCGCTGCCGGCGCTCTCATGCTGCCCCGCATGTCCTTCGGTGCTGAAGGCGTGATCGACGTCTATTTCTCTTCGGACCAGAACGTCATCGACTTCTGGACCAATGTGGTGAAGCCGAAATTCGAGGCTGCCAATGCCGGCATTACACTGAACCTGGTCGATGGTGGCGACGGTGCCGGCGTTGCGGCCATTGCAGACCGCGCGCTTGCCGCGCTGGCTGGCGGACAAGACCCGCAGGCCGATCTGCTGGAAGGCTTCGACACCCGGGTAACGGTCGATGGTATTGCCAAGGGTCTCTATGTCGACTTCGAGACGGCGGGCCTCAGCAACTATTCCAAGATCAACCCGCTGGCCTTCGACATTCCGACCAACCTGCCCTATCGCGGCTCGCAGGTTCTGCTGGCCTATGACACCACCAAGCTCGATCCGGCCAACGCGCCCAAGACCTTTGCCGACTTGATTGCCTGGATCAAGGCTAATCCTGGCCAGTTCATCTACAACCGTCCCAACAAGGGCGGTTCGGGTGGCAACTTCGTCCGTCGCGCGATCTACGAGGCGAACGGCAAGGACCCAGCCAAGTTCAAGGTGGACAACTACACTGCTGATGCCGGCGAAGCGATGTTGACGCCAGCCTTCGACATGTTGCTGGACCTGGCACCATCTCTGTTCGATGGTGGCGCCTATACCTCGGGCAATACCCAGTCGATCCAGCTGCTGGGCCAGTCGGCCGTGACGATGATTCCGGCTTGGTCGGACCAGGCCCTGTCGGCCATCGCCCAGGGTGTTCTACCGGAAACCACTGGTCTGGTTCAGTTGCAGGATCTCGGCCTGCCGGGCGGCTTTACCAAGCTGGGCGTGCTCAGCAATGGCGCGAACAAGGATGCGGCGCTCAAGCTGGCCGACTTCCTGCTGAGCGAGGAAATCCAGTCGGCCGTGTTGACCGAACTGGGCGGCTTCCCCGGCGTCTCGTGGGACCACGTGTCTGCCGAACTGCGTGAAAAGTTTGCCGACCTGATCCCGCAGACCATCCCGAACTTCCCCAGCGGCGATTGGGAAAAGGCTATCAACGACGGCTGGTATCGCGCTGTGGCGCCAAACGTGGACCCGGCTTCGTGACCACCGAAACTGCGGGCGCCTTGCCGCCCGTTCCCCAAGCACGCAGGAGGCCTGTTGGCCTCCTGCTCGTCGCCGCGCCCGTATTACTGGTGGTCTGGCTGATCATCTGGCCGATCATTTCGGCGGTGATCCAGACCGTTTGGGTGCCGACGCCGGAGGGCAACGCGTTCTCGGTAGAGACCTACCAGTTCTTCTTTTCCGACGGCTATAGCCTCTCGAACCTATCGATGACCCTGTGGACAACAGGGGTTTGCGCCATACTGCTGCTGCTCGTATGCCTGCCGATCGCGCTCTACCTCCGCTTTTCGGACAGCCGCGTCGCCGGCTACGTGCAGAGCCTCGCCATCTTCCCGATGTTCGTGCCGTCGATCATTCTCAGCTTCGCGTTTATCCGCGTGCTGGGTCCGAACGGCACCGTCGATCTCGTGCTCAACTCGGTCGGCATGCCCAAGATCCGCTCGCCCTATCTCACACCCTGGGGGCCGGTGATCGGCCTGGTATGGGACAATATTCCGCTGACCGTGCTGATCCTGCTGTCGGGCCTGGGCAGTATCTCCAACCAGGCAATCGAGGCGGCACGCGATGTCGGCGCCGGCAAATTTGCGGTGCTGTGGCATATCATCCTGCCGCGGCTCTCCAATTCCATCCTGGTGGCGATTTCGTTCGCCGTGCTCGGCATCTTCTCGGCCTTCACCCTGCCCTATGTGCTGGGTCCGGCGGCGCCGGAAATGATGGGACCCTTCATGCAGCGCACGTTCCGCGAGTTGTTCGAGCCTCGAACCGCCATCACGCAAGCGGTGATCACGTTCGCCTTCTGCATTCTGTTCGGTCTCTTCTATGTGCGCTCCGTCGCCAAGAATCAGGCGGCCTAGATGAGTACGCTTGTTCGCCGCCGCACTGACTGGACCGGTATCGCCTTCGCGACGGTGCTGACACTGGTCATCGTGGTACCGTTGCTGGTCGTGGGCACATGGGCCTTCACCAATGTATGGCGTTATCCCTCGCTCGTTCCGCAGGAATTCGGCCTTAGGTTCTGGAACCAGACGTTGGCGCGGGCCGACGTGTGGACCTCCATCACCATGAGCCTGACGCTGGCGGCGACGGTGACCGCGCTGTCGGCGATCATCTGCCTGCCGGCGGCCTATGCCTTTGCGCGGCTGGACTTTCCGGGGCGCAGTATCCTGTTCTTCTCGTTCCTCGCCGGGCATGCCTTCCCCAAATTCGGCCTCCTGGTGGCGATCGCCGGGATTTTCCTGCAGCTCAATCTCATCGGCACCTTCTGGGGCGTGGTGCTCATCCAGCTGGTTGGCACGCTGCTGTTCATGATCTGGATCCCGGTCGCGGCGTTCCAGGCGGTTGACCGCCGCATGGAAGAAGCGGCACGCGATGTCGGTGCCTCGCCGTTTAGGGTCTTCTGGTCGATCACCCTGCCGCAGGCCGGGCCGACCATCGCAGCGGCGATCCTGCTGAGCTTTGTGGGCACGTTCTACGAGACTGAGGGTGCCTGGCTGATCGGTGCGCCGCAGGTGCGGACGCTGCCGGTGCTGATGATCTCGTTCATCAACAACCAGCCGGTCATCCAGTATGGCGCGGTGCTGTCGGTGATCCTGTGGGTGCCCAGCTTCATCGCCCTGCTGTTCGCGCGCCGGGTGGTCAATTCCGGGTCTTTCGCCCGCGGCTTCGGGGGCTAGGAAAGTTCATGTCCGTTCTCAAGATCAAAGACGTTTCCAAGATTTTCCCCAACGGCACCAAGGCCGTCGACAGCTTCTCGCTCGATGTGGCGGATGGTGAACTGGTCTGCCTGCTGGGACCGTCCGGTTCGGGCAAGTCAACTTTGCTACGCATGGTGGGCGGGTTCGAGACGCCCAGTAGCGGGCTGATGACAATCGATGGCGAAGACATCACCCATGTTCCACCGGAGAAGCGGCCGACGGGCATGGTGTTCCAGAGCCATGCGCTGTGGACGCATATGAACGTGTTCAAGAACCTGGCCTTCGGCCTCAAGCTGCGCAAAGTTGCGCCGGACGAGATCAAGCGGCGGGTGGAAGGCGTGCTCGAGCTGGTGGGGCTCGGTGGCTATGGCACGCGCAGCGTCACCCAGCTTTCAGGTGGACAGCAGCAGCGGGTGGCGCTGGCGCGGTCGCTGGTGTTGGAGCCGAAAATCCTTCTGCTGGACGAGCCCTTTGCGAGTCTGGATCAGCACTTGCGTGAGAGACTTCGCGAGGAAGTGCGCGATATCCAGCAGCGGCTCAAGATTACCACTTTGTTCGTCACACATGGGCAGGATGAGGCTTTGTCGATGGCGGACCGCATCGTGGTGATGCGCGACGGCAAGACCGAGCAGATAGACCGGCCAGACGTCGTCTATCGCATGCCGCAGACGCCGTTCGTGGCTGGGTTCATCGGGACGATGAATCTGGTCGAGGGTGTCGTGGCCAATGGCATTTTCAGCAAGGCGGGGTATTCGACGCCGCTGCCGGTGAGCGACGGTCCAGCGACGCTGGCGATCCGCCCCGAAGCGCTCGACCTGGCCGTGGCAACCGATGGCGGCCAGGGCAAGGTGCATCGGGTGACCGATTATGGCACCCATGGGCTGGTCGACCTGGAACTGCTGGACGATACGCGCATCAAGGCGATGGTGTCCCACCCCGACCTGTTCCAGACCGGCCAGGGCGTCACGCTGGCGCCACGCGCCATTGCCGCCTATCGCGACAATGTGCTGATCCACCGGGCTTGATATGACCGATCCGATCTTCATCGAACGCCAGGGGCACCGCACCTGGCTCAAATGGCATCGTGCCAAGCGGCGGGCCAGCGATCCGGTTTTTACGCCGGGGCGTATACTGGAAGGCATGCGGATTGGTGCGAGCGTCGAGGTCGACCTCGTCGTACATGGCGACCGCGGCTACGCTGTGCTGCATGATCTGAGCGTCGAGCGCGAAACCACGGGAGCTGGCAAGGTCGCCGAGCTGACGGCGTCCGAGCTGCGCTCATTCTATCTGCGTGGTGAGGACGGCGTGCCGCTCGACGAGCATGTGATGTTGTTGGAAGACCTGGCCGACCTGCTGGAACAGGGCGGATTGCACCCGGATGCCCTGCTGCAGCTCGACTATAAGGAAGACTGGCGGGTGCTGGACCCCGTGGCCGTCGCGACCTTCAAGCGGGCGGTGGCGCCGGTTGCGCGGCACATGATCCTGTCGTCCGGCGATGCGGAATCGGTTCGGTTGCTGACCGATGGCGTTGACGGCCTCAAGATCGGCTATGACCCGTGTCACGACGGTGCGCTCGAGCGTCTACAGGTCTCGCAGGAGTTTGCCGGTTTTGTTCGGGACGCCGTGGCAGCATCGCCCAAGGCGGAAATGATCTACCTGGCCTATCCGCTGGTGTTGGGAGCGGACCGTGCGGGCTTCGACATCGTCGCGGCTTTCCATGCGGAAGGTCGGCGGATCGACGCCTATACGATCAAGGTTGCCGATGGGGTTTCGCGGCCTAATGTGCAGCGGTTGCTGGAGCTGCGCGTCGACCAGATCACCACCGACGATCCCGAGGGTCTGCTGGCGCTGATGGGATAGGACCTATTTCGGGTTCTTGCGCGGCACATCCTTGAGCTTGTCCAATAGATACGCATGCGTCGCCTTGTTGGCGACGATCAGCGTACCCGTGCGCTCGTAGACATCAGGCCCGCGCCCCCACCAGTCGGTGACGATGCCCCCAGCTTCCTGGACCAGTAGGATGCCGGCAGCGGTGTCGACGAAGCCGGTTTCCTCGTAGTAGCCGGTGAGCCGGCCCATGGCGACGTAGGCGCAGCTATTGGCGGCGCTACCGACGACGCGGACGGCCCCAATGGGGGCGCGGATGGCGTCCAGGCGCTCGTAGGAACCGGGATAGAGCTGCAGACCAGGCGTGGGCAGGCCGGTGCCGACGTTGAACAAGCCAATATCGGCCTGTTCGCTGACCCTCAGGCGCTCGCCGTTGAGGAAGGCGCCCTGCCCTGGAATGGCGGTGAACATCTCGTCGGCGGGTGGATTATAGAGCACGGCGCAGACCGTCTCGTTGCCGCGGCGGAGGGCCAGCGAGATGGTGTAGTGCATGCCGTTGATGAAATTAGTGGTGCCGTCGATCGGATCGACCAGCCAACGATGCTCATTGTCCTGGTCGACCGGGTCGAATTCCTCACCGGTGAAGCTCCAGTGGGGATAGCGCGCGAACAGGAAGCGACGGATCAGCAGCTCGCTTTCCTTGTCAGCCTCGGAGACGAAATCGGCTGGCCCCTTGATGCCGATTTCCAGCTCGCGGAAGCGCTTGAAATAGGACTGCGCCAGCGCACCGGCCTCGCGGGCGACGGTGACCATGTCGGCAAGTACGGCATCGTAGTTCATGATGGCCCCGCTATCTGAGTGGCTTGCGGGAGTGGCGGAGAGGATGGGAATCTACGCCTCCCAGCAAAATCAATGACTTAGACTGTCACAATCGGTCGGTTTTGTCACCTTTTGTGACTGACATTTTGTCATTGAGGATCCTTCTTGACCGAATCGTCGCGACGTGTCCATCCTTGGAGCGCTTCCGGACGGAAGCTGGAAATGAAACCTGGATTGGTTTCGATCATGAGATGTCACTGGACAGTGACGATGCAGCAAGCCCAATGGGTATGCTGGTTGACGCGATAGTTGCGGTCAATTGATCGAGGCCAGTCCGTATTCAAAGGACTGAACTGTGATTACCGACTCCCCCAAACTCATCATTCGTTTTGCTCTTGTTGCTGAACAACCGAACCCTCGCGACGAGGATCGGCTGAACGGCTCTGCCGCTGAAAACTCGATTGCCGGCATAAAGCGCTATACCGGCTTTGTGCGTGGCAAAGATCTGTATGCCCTGTTCGACCATGTGTCTCTTGAGGCTAACCCTCGCGCGGCAAAGGTAGGGGCGGTCGTCCGCGATATCATGGAGTCCCTCAGCAAGACTCCCGAGCTTTTCCCTTTCAAGTCCAAAGGCGTTCTGCTCGGCACTGCAGATTACGAACCGCTGCAGCGCAACCGCTTCGAGCTTACGTTCAATGATCCGGCCTCCGAAGGCGTTCTCGATGGTGGCCACAACATGCTCGCCATTGGCTTGCACATGTTGGCTGCGGTGACAGACGTCTCCAAAGTTCAGCTCTGGGAAGAGATGAAAGATCTTTGGGACGAGCACCGTGTTGCCCTCGAAAAAGTCAAAGAGAATTTCGACTTCTTGGTTCCGGTTGAGTTGCTGGTGCCTTCCGATGTTGAAGACGAGCATGCCGTAGCGGAGTTCGAGATGTCCGTTCTCGACATCTGCGCTGCTCGCAACAACAATGCGCAGCTCACTCAGGAAACCAAGTCAAACAAGCTTGGCTTCTATACCGAGATCCGCGATCGCCTGGATAAGGCTATTGCCGATCGGGTAGAGTGGAAAAGCAATGAGTGGGAAAGCAACGAAACCCGCCCTATCAAGGTCCGCGACCTGCTCGCGCTGGCTTGGATCCCTTTGAATTTTGCGAACGAGCAAAAGCTCCTGCCATTCGACATTTCCGTGTCGCCCCAGAATATCTACCGCAATAAAGGCGAGTGCTCGAAGCAGTTCGACAAGCTGATGGGGGACCCTGGCGTTTCCGTAAAGGTTGAAGGCCCGACCCACGAATTACAAAATGATGTCGTTGCGAGCGCCTTCGACATTCTCGCAGATCTGCCCAAGTTGTATGACCGGATCTATGCCGATTTCCCAGAAGCCTATAACTCGAACGGCTATCGCTTCGGCGGCAATAACATCGTCAAGTTGTATGACCCCGCCAAACGCGTTAACGCCAACGACAAAAGCGGTTTTGTCGTAACCCAGCCGAAGACGCCCTTTACCAATGAGCCGGTGTATTATCGCTATCCGGACGGCTTGATTATGCCACTCGTCTACGGCCTCAAAGGGCTATTGACGGTAAAAGACGGCGCTATCGAATGGGCGACCGATCCGTTCCTGTTTCTCGATGCGCACCTGCCTTCCATCGCTGGGGCCTACCGCCTGGTTCTGGATATGGCGCGTTTCGATCCGCAGAAGCTCTCGAAGAACCAAGCCAGCCATGAGTTTGCTGTTGGCGAATTTGAGAAAGCTCTGCTGAAGATCCAAGCTGGTCGGCGCGACGTTTTGGCCTAGCCAACGGTCTCTATAGCACAACGCCCCGGACTGGCGAGGTCCGGGGCGTCAAACCATTGCTCTCGTCAGAGTTCGCTGGGTTTAGGAGCGTTCTCCACGTTCACGGACAATCCGCTGGACGAGATAAGCCTTGTCATGGTCCGTCATCAGCTCTTCCCACGATACCGGCCAAATCTCTTCCGCCAACAGGCCTTCAGTAAGCGCTTGGTCGAGGTCCGCACGATTGGAGTCCGGCGCTACTTCGAGTAGGCCGTTAAGCGCGTCGTCAACACGTTTATGGAAGTCCAGGTCGGGGATGTAGGTGATTGCCATCAAGCTGCCTCCCCTTCCACCGCCCGCGCCTCACGAAGGCACCGGTCGAACTCGTCATGCGCAAGCGCTACATCCGCCACCATGCCGTGCAGGGTATCGAGCAGCATCTGAAGCTCCCAAGCAGGCTCATCGCTTCCCCTGATGTTGTCGAGGATGTCCGGCATGACTGCGGTGAAGTTCTCGACTTCGCCAACGCCGCCGAAGAGATCCTTGACCGGGATAGTCTGCTTTACCTTTCCGGTGCGCCCGCGAACGATGGCATCGCCATCTGCGAACTTGTTGAAGAGCTGCTTCTCCGAAAGCGTTGCCGGAGTTTCGATGGACATGGTAATGTCCTTTCTGGGCATAGCCCCATTTGAGTGAGGCAGGTTAGCGCCTGCCGTCGCGCGCCGCCGGGGTGGGTTTCGATTGCAACCCGTGCCCACCTCGGCAGAATTTTCAGTGTCCAATGGACTTGATCGAGACGCGCGTGTCCTTGGACAGCCGCGATTTCAACTCGCTCAGTGCCAGGATTTCAACACGAGCAGCCTCTGCCTTCGGTGTGTCGCCATGGGCGTTCTTGATCAGCTCAGTAACTCGGGCATCAATTGACCAGAGTTTGTATGTGTGGATCATGAGCGACAGCTCGGTAGCGGCATCGATGAACGCGCCAAGCATGCGCTCGGCCCTTCCAAGCGACCCCCGGTCCTCTTCTCCCGTTTCAGGATCAAAATGGGGATCGCTGTCATCTTCGAAATTGTCCAGGTGAATGCCTACACTCCCTAAGCTTTCGAGCATGATAGACCAGCTACCCTGCGCGTGGCCTGCCTTAGCGAAATAGTCGGCGAAGGCGCCATCTTGTTTTACGAAGCTGGAAAACGGTTCCCTCATGTAGCTATCGAGTTCTGCTAAGGTGGCCTGTTTCATTCGAGCGCGATGTTCACGTGCTCGCTCTGCAACGCTCTTTGCCATGATCGCCTCGTCACTGTTACCGTTACTACAGATATAACGGTAACAGAGGCGCCTGTCAAGCGGCCCCTTCAGCTGCCTCTCGCATCAGATCGCGCAACACAGTTTCAGGCCAGATGCCGCCCACCTCGCCAAGCGCTTCAGCAAAGCAATGGGGCTCAAGCTGGCCGGTGACCGGATCGGGTTTGACGTGGGTTAGCGCCGCGAGAAGCGCCTCATAGGTCGTGATGGTCAGGTAATGGTCTTGCACTTGGTGCCCCTGTTGATTTGCACCGGCAGAATCCCACGAGGCAGGAATCTTCGTCAAGATAAATGTTGTGCTAAGCCATTGATATTAAATAAGTAAATGCATACTTATCTTCTCCTTCCGGTCGGAAAAGCGGGCAAAAAAACCCTTCCCGCCTTTGCTCAGTGGGAAGGGTCTCCGACACAGGCCAGCATAAGGAGCATGCTGCCTGATTTAGTTATAGCGTTGCACGTCGCGGAGTGCAGACGATTTAGACACGAGGCGACACTCGCCGCTGCGCGGCTCCCTGCGCGGCCTTCGGCCTTGCCAGCTCGCTTCGCTCGCTACCGTTGACGATCGCTACTCCGGAGAGGTTACCTGCTTGCCTGCTTATCATTCCCTCATCCAGAGAATGACTTATTCCCCCCTAGGTCAGACAGCTAAGAAAAGCCCATGCGTATGGGCTAGCTGTCTGACCTAGGGGGATTGTTTCGATCTCATCCGTCGAATGTGGTGAAGAGCAAAGGCTTGTTAGGCCAGCAGGCGGTATCCATTGACCTGCATTAGCTCCGTAATCCTGCACTGCTGCAATACGGTCGACCGGGTGTCACCCGGTCACAACGCCAACGGACTTTCCTTCAATCCTATCGGCGGCCCACGGCGTTTCATGCAAGCAATTCCCGCCGTGGTCATTATGGAGCTTTTTCTAGGCGCTATGCCCTAGAACGGCCTCTCACGGGATCGCCCCGTGCCTTTCCGTGTTCGCCCACTGGCGGGCTCATCGCTCCGGTCATTCGTCCCGGTGTGCGGTTCTTAGTCTGGTGCCAGTATGCTCCTCACCGGGTTAACGGCCCGGTTCGGCCTGTGTCAGCTTCGTTATAGCGGCGCTTCGGACGCGCTGCGTTCGATTAGTCCCGCAAGCTCACGAGCGATAGATGGCGCAAGCGTGCGCTCTTTGCCTGTCCCACCAGCGATCTTGATAGAAGTGCCCCTGCGGCTGATGCCGACTAAATGCGACCCACTAAGTGCCTGGGCAAGCTCAGTGACGGCAGCGGGTATACCCTTGGCCTTAGTGGTCGAGAACCAGCGCAGGCTGGTTGCGAAGGCCTTGGCGAGGTCCAGAGGCATAGTGCGCTGGAACTCGCCAAAGTCTACGACAACGGTATCGCCGACGCGGCTAACGTCGATGGTGGGGATAGCTGCAGGCACTCTGCCCTGTTCAACTGCCCACCCAAAGAGCAAGCCAACGGCGTCGGCAACCGACACGTTGTGGGTAGCCGCAATCTGCCTGAGCTGAGCCTCGCGTTCATCTGGCACTACGATGTGTTTTGGCATGAGCCATCCTCTAATTAACTAGAAGGCATTATACTTGTTAATAAGAAGCTTTGCAAGCAGTCCTACGGCGTGCCAAATGCTTGAACCAGCGTGGCGCTGATCTGCCATCGTCCCGCTGGCGCAGTCACAGACCATTCCTTGCACGTCCACAGCACCGGCACGGCATCGCCATGCGGCTGGTAGAGGAAACTCTGTGTCCCGCCCTTGCCTACAAAGAAGTCATCAATGGCATCCTTCTGCGCAAGCGTGAGCGCATCCCAAGTCAGGCTCACCGACCTACGGATATGGTTGAGCCCGTCCGGAGTGGGCTGGCTATAGCCGTCACCGAATCCGGCCTCCAATAGCTTGAGAGCTCGCTTGTGCTGGGTGCCGGGCGATGGCGCGAGGGGCGGGTTGAATACAGGTGCGGTCATCTGCGGCTCTTGGTGTTGAGGATGTTGCCCGGGCGAAGGGATACGGCAATCTCGCGGGCAGCGATGCCGCGCATGGTATGCTCCATCTGCTTCGCCACCTGTGCGGCCAAATCGGCATTGGCTTCCGGGGTGCCACCCGATGCATTGACCGTCACCGGCGCGTTGATCGTCACCGAAAGCGCGTTGTCGTTTGCAGCTGACCGATTGTCATTGGCCGCGCGGATCGTCGGAGCGTCACCGACAAGTCCACCAGTGGCGAAGGCCGCGACCTTGCCGTCATTGATGGCATGCAACAGGTCGAGATTACGGCGGGTCGCCGTGGCTTTGACTACAAACTCGCCATCGCTAAGGCGGGCCGGAATGCTGTCGCTCGTGCCGGTGCCAGGCCCACGGATGAGACCGCCCGTTGCGGCCTGCACAACACCGCCACCTGCAAAGCCAAAGAGCCCACCCAATCCACCGGTGGCGCCATTCATGAGACTGGCGAACAGCGCATTGATGGCAGTGTCGAGCGCCATATCGAGCAACCTGTCGCCAAGGCGCTGGAATGCATTGGCCAGCGCGGTCGCGCCGTCGACACCATTGCGCAGATCGCCAAGCAGCCCACCAAGGAAGTCCTTGGCCATGCCCTTCGCGCCGTCCATGGCGGACTGCAACTGTTCCAACGCAGCGCCTTCGGTTTCGATCGCAAGGACCAGTTGCCTGATAGATTGGCGTTGTTCATCGGTCGCGGTCGCGCCAGCCTTGCGAAGCTCGCTGTCAATGCGGCGCTCGACTTCCGACTGGCCCATCAGGGCCAGCTCTTCACGCAATGCCGCAATGACATCATCAATCGCGCTCGCCTGGCTCTGGCTGCTGGCGACACTCGCACCGCCGCCCGTGGATGCCGGCGCGGCGACTGGCTGGGGGAACGCGGTCGTGAACCCATCCCAGCCTGGCGCCACGCCAGGCATGTCGATGGCCGGCGCTTGGATCTTCGGCGGCTTCCGGCTCTCAAGGATTTCGAGGATCTGGCGCTCTTCATCGGCAATCTGTTGCAGCCTGGCGCGCGCATCGTTGATGCGGCTCTCCGCAATCATCGGATTGACGTTGCCGGACTGCTGCTGATCCCGCTGGATCGTCAGAATGTCGTTTTCGATGTTCAGGCGTTCAAGACCAAAATCGCGCATAGACTGGTCCAGGGACTGGCTGGTGCGCTGCTCAAAGGCCCACCACTGCTGAACGAAGTTGTAGAGCTGCCAGCCGGCGTTTGCGATGGCACCCTGTAGGCTGGTCGCGACCGTGTTCGCCGCGCTGGCAATGGCTGCGTCAAGTTCCTGCGCACGGGCGATCAACTGCTCATCGAACACCTGGCCCGACTGGCGGGCCTGTTCGATGATGCGCTTGATGCCGGCTTCGCCATCGTCCAGCAAGCGGATCATGCGCTCGCCGTCGCCGCCGAACAGCTCTTCGAAAATGCGAATCTGGGCAGCGCTGTCGAGCTGCTGAACCTTGCCGATGATCTCGGACAACAGCGCCGAAGGGTCTTTGAGTTTCCGGCCAAGGTCATCGACGGTGAAGCCGATGCGGGCGAAGGCTTCCGCTGCCGAACCGGACTGGCCACCGCTGGTGATCCACTCATCGGCGCGCAACTGAAGCTCACGCATTGCGGCGCTCAGATCGTTCACCTCAAGACGGTTGGCACGCGCGACGGCACCTAGTTCCTGAAACGCGGTGACGTTCATGCCTGCCTGCTGAGCCTTGTCGCCAACATCGGCAATGGCATGGGCAACATCGGCAAACTTGCCGGCCAAGCCAGCCAGCCCACCCGCCATCAGCCCACCGACAAAGCCTACGGCCATGGTTTTGCCGATAGTGCCAACGCGAGTGGCGAGCCCGCCGAAGTGATCCTCAATGCGCTTGGTGGCGCGCTGGGCACGGCGCTCAGCATCGTCACTGTTGCGCCCGATGATTGCGGGCACCTTCTTCCAATCGCGCTCAAGCTTGGCCAAGCGCGCTTCAACTGAGATGAAAAGCTGTTCTTCGTTCACGATGGTTCCTTTCCTAGAACATCAGGAAGCCACCGGGACGGGCTTCGGCGTCGTCGTAAATTGAGTGGTTGTCGTTCGCGGCTTCAGCGCGCGAGACCGCGATGGCAGCGGCAATGGCACCGTCTATGCGATCGGTTGCCTTGGCCTTCTTCATCAGCGTTTTGTCATCTGAGCCGGTGACGGCCCTGACGTTGTCGAGATGCGCGCGAAGGATCGGGTGGCCATCGTGGCGAATGCGCTCACCGTTCACGACGCGCTCAAGGTCGGCGGCTGCCTTCGCCATCAGCACGCGGGTTTGGTCGTATTTGAATGCGGGGATGCCATCCTCGACCAGGTGGTGAAGCAGGGTATCGGCCATGTTCGGATCAACGGCGACTTCGACCACGTTGTCATTGTCCGCGACGATGTCTCGGATTTCGGCTTCGATCTGCGCCGGCTCAATAACAAAGCCTGGCACCGTGCGTAGGAAACCTTCATCGCGCCAGCGAACATAAGGAGCTTGATCGCGGTCGGCGCGCTTCTGAAGGTTCTCATCGGGCAGGTAGAAGATGGGCCGGACGGTGATTGTCCCATCACCATGGCGCCAGGCCACGACGATTGCCGTGAGGTCGCCGCTACGGGACAGATCAACGCCGATGTAGCAGGGCAAATCGGCTAGCTCAGCAAAGTCGATTTCCCGCTGGCCCTTGTCATAGACCGACATGTCAAAGAGCGGCGACTGAGAATAGTTCAGCCACATATTGAGGTGTTCGTTCTTGAAAGTGTCGCGCACGGTCGGGCTGTGCTCAGCCTCAATTACCGCGCGGCGGAAGCTCTCAATATCTGGCCAGCCATACTCAATGCCAGGATTGGCGCGACGCCATACCTCTTCGCTCCGCCAGTCTGCATCTAGCGGGGTCTCAAGCAACACGGGGAGGATGTGCGGTGCGTCTACTTCGCCGCTGGCAACACGTCGCGCGTAATCGAACTCTTCAAAGGCGATATTTCCCTGCCCACGTCCGGCCTGCGAAATGATCAGCTTGAGGGTGTTAGGGCGCTTCCGAAGGCCACTGGATATGGTGTTGTATAGCTTCGGATCATTCCAAACATGCAACTCATCGATAAGCGCAAAGGTGGGTGTGAGGCCGTAAGACGTCTTGGCATCGGCAGAGATGGCCTTCAGCTTTGAGTGGGTCGCCGGATAGCGAATTTCGTGCTTGGAATCTCGCACCACAAGGCGGCGCTTTACTCGGGGCGTCATACTGACAATCCCCGCCGCCTCATCGAATGCAATTCGGGCTTGCTCACGGTTGTAGGCAGCAAGCAAGACTTCGGCCTTACCTGGCGCTTCCGAGCTGTAAAACTCCAACAATGCGCAGATCGCGCCAAGCGACGTTTTGCGCGCTCCCCTTGGCATCATGACGCGCACGTCCGTGTATTGCCGCGAGCCATCCGGCTTCCGCGTGCCCCAAACCTTTCGGATGAAGCGCTCTTGGAACCGGACCATTTCAAAAGCCTGGCCGGCCAGAACCGATGCCGGGTGCCGATGCGCGCGCACGAAATTCACCGCCCGCTGGCCATGGCCAAGTGGGTCGGGAATTTCACTGTCGTCAAAGAGCCAGTGCGGATACGGGTCAGCCATCGCCGAAAATGGCGCTGTCATCGCCGTCACCGTCATCGCGCACGGCAGGCCGTGAGCTGCTAACCGGCGTCAGGCCAAGTTCAGCCGCGCAAAGGCGCTGTGTGGTCTGCGCTGCGTTCATGATCCCAAAGGCCGGGTGCCGCTTGCCCGATGCCGTCACCAGCCCCTCAACCGTCAAGGTCTGGTGGGCCTGGCGCATCGTGCTTGTCGATATGCAGTAGCTTTCCAGCGTCCCCAGATCGGCTTCGGTGAGCGTTTTCCGCTCCGTCATGATGGCCGCGATCTTGCGCCATTCTGCCTTCGCATCCTTAGCCAGGTAGGTCGGCGGGCGCGGCACAACGGTAACGACGCTGCTACCGATGACTAGCGAGGCTGGCTTACGTCCCCTCACTTGACCACCTCGCACGTCAGTTCCATCACGCGCCGGCCAAGCTCGGCGAGATTGGTGATCTCGTAGGCTTGCCCGCGATGGATTACGCGGTCGTCGGGGGTGAGCCCGTGGAAGTGCCGGATGCGGAACAGCAGCGATGACTTTGCCGCCTCGCCATAGGCCATGGCAGCGTCAGCAAGCGAATGCGTAACCAGCTCAGCACGGGTCGTGGCAAAGTCAGCCCAGGTGGTCGTGACGGTTCCCGCTGCGCTCACCGTTTCGGTGGCACGCTGCAGGGTGATGGTATGCGCCAGGCGTCCGGCGCGCATCATACGAAACCGCCCATCAGCGCGCGAAGGCTAACGACACCGTGCCCACTACCGGATGGGTCCGTCATGTAGATGCTGCGATCGGTGCGAAGGCCATTGGTAAGGTCGAAGCCTGGCACCGCCAAAGCCTCAAAGAGCGCCTTGCTTATGGCACCGCCAACAATCTTTGCGGCCTCTAGGGTTTCGCCCCAAATGTGCAGGTCCAGATAGACGGTCGAGTTACGGTAAGACCCGTAATGACCGGCTACCTCGACCTGCGCATCTCCCAAGATGACACTTGGGAAGGCGCCGGGCCGGGTGTCGCCGTCGCGGATGTTTGGTGGCTCCACCAGCTCCATTACATGCGGCGAGGCGATGAGCCGGCCACGGATGGCCGTCTGCAAAGCTAGGCTGGGTTCGGTCATAGCTTACTCCGATAGTTTCGCACCGCCCTGCGGGCAGCGCGGTTCAGGCGGTTATTGATGCGGGTGCGCAGCACGCGAACGGGTGGCCAGAAGAATGGCTGGGCCGGCGCGTCGGCAGTGCCGTATTCGACAAGGTGCGGATACCGGACGGCGTGGTTGCCGACCGTCACGATGGCCTCAAGCTCATGGGCCGTGGTCGAGCCGCCCGGCTGGCTGTAAGCCGGCGTCGTGCCGCCCGGCATCGTCACTTCAATGCTGTCGATTAGGTCGCCGGTATCGCGCGATGACTCCGCCAACTGGCGTTGCAGCGCCGCGATTTCCTCGGCGGACTTGATGACGGCGGGCTGAATTTCCTCACGGATGGCGAGCGGAATGCCTTCAAGGCGCGCCATAAGGCGTTGAATTTGGGGAGAATAGCCCATCAAAACACCCACTTCCGGTGGGGTGAAATCAAGTCCCAGAAGCCCAGAGGCAGCTCACTGGCGTTGATCCCGACAAGAACGGCTTCGCGGTTCTCGTAGAAATGGGCGGCAAGCATAAGCACGGCACGGCGAAGTCCACCGGGCAGCTCATCATAGGAAAGCTGGGCCTCTGCGCCGATCGCACGGCCAGTGTGGTCTAGGGCGTCCCCAACCATGCCGGTGAGTAGATCGTCGTCGGCTTCATTGGTATCGATGATGTTGAGCTGGGCTTTGAGGTCGAGAAGTGCGGTCACTGTGAAAACTCTATTTCGGTTGTGGCTTGCGTCGTGGACCGCCCGCCGGTCCCCTGAGAGGGGGATAAGTTCAGACCCACCCCCGGTTGCTGATCCCAGCGAACGCCGGACTTGAGGCGCGGGGTCGTCACTGCCTGTTCGAAGGACATGCCGTGCTTCATGCGGTATCGCAGGGCCGTTTCTGTGCAGCCGCACATCACTGCCCACTCAAGCAGCGGCAAGCTCTTGCCATCCATTGAGTAAAGCTTGGCGCTGCTCCTACGAATGACGATGCGGTCATCATCATCGACTGGTGGTTCGACGATGACTGGCTTAGGCCGGCCAACCTGCCGTTGGGCTACAAGCGCATAGGCGCGCTGGCGGGCAGCACGGCAGTCGGCCTCGAACTCAAGCCGGTCGATCTCGCGGGCTTCCTCTGGCGTCATGGTTGCACCGGCCTGCGCTCTTCGCGCTGCTTGGTGCTGTTGTGATGGTTAGCACAGAGGGGTTGCCAGTTGGACCGGTCCCAGAAGAGCCGATCATCACCCTTGTGCGGGATGATGTGGTCAACGTGGGTGGCGTGCGCATTGCAACCGGGATGGTTGCAATGGGGATGGGCAAGCAGGTAGGCAGCGCGGGCCTTGCGCCACTCATGGTTGTAGCCACGATCCCGCGACGATGGGCGCCGACGATCATGGCGGGCCTTCCGGGCGCGGTCGCTGGTGACCTGGCAAGCACAGCGCTCACCAGAGGGGACGATCTTGCCGCAACTGCATAGGCGGGGTGGTGCAAAGGGCATGGCTAGAGCTTGCCCTTAAGTGTAGCCAGCCCATTGCGGTCGAATGCTGGGTCGTGCCCTAGCTCTTCGATCTGCTGAAGCCGTTCCGGAGTGTAGTGGTCGGCGCTCTGGTCGGGTTTCTGTTCGACCAGCACGCCAGTCCTGATGAGGTGAGCGGTCTGCCCGTTGTATGCGGCGATAATCTCGGCGGGTGTCGCGTTCCATGCTGCTTCCGGTGTCCAGCCCAACGCGCCCGTCGCGATGCCGAAGAGCTGGGCAAAGGCCCGCTCAGGGTCGACGGGCTTACCCGGTGCTGGCTCAGACGGCGTGGCGTCGTCGGGGTCGATACCCGCAACAGCCAGGACGAATTCTGCCAGCGGCCCGGTGAGCCGATTGCGGACAGTGCCAAGGCCAAGCGCTGCGATCTCTGCCAGCAACAGGCTGGGCTTGATTGCGGCTTCCTTGAGCACATCCAGGATGATGGTGATGCTGAAGCCCTGCACGGCAGCAAGCAGGCTGGTGAGCCCGTGCCGCCGAACAAGGCGCATGCTGGCGCGGAGAGACGGGCGAAGCTCGAAAGCCTCGCCTGCCAGCTCGACAAAGATGCCGTCCGCGCCAAGCTTCATGATTTAGCTGGTTGCCATCTTCAGCTTGCGGAAGGCGTCGGGCCGAACAACACCAGCACCAACGCGGCGACGGGCATGGAAACGGGTCTGGCCTTCGGTGGCGAGAATGAAGGGGTTGGACAGAATAGCGAGGTCCACCCGGTCATAGATGCGATAGCCGGCTTTGAAGTCGCCATAGGCAATCGGGAAGGCGTTGGCAGCAACGTCAGGCATATCGAGCATCTCGATCACCGGACGGCCAAGGATGCTTTCCGGCTGGCCCGCCTGATAGGACGGCTGCCAGAGGTAGTTGCCCTGTCCGTCTTTCAGGGTGCGCAGGGTGGCGAGGGTGGTGCCATTCATTGCCCACGTCCCGCGATTACGGAACGCGCCGGGCAGGCTGTAGAGCATCTTGATAAGTGCGTCGGCAGACAGGACGGTAGCATGACCGTTCACGTGAGCGGCAATGCCAACATCAGCCATGAAGCCTTTAACTTCAGCTGCGGCAGTGCCGTTTACGAAAGCGGTCCCTTCCTTCTTTGCAAAGTCCTCGGCCAATGCAAGGCGGACTTCACGCTCTGCGACTTCGGCAGAGTCTTCCACCATCCAATTGGAAAGGTCCACGAAAGTGGTCAGCTCTTTGACCGGGATTTCCATCTGGTCGAAAGCAGGCTGAGAAGCTTCCGTAGTGACCGCTTCGCCGGTCCATTTTGCGTTGGTGATACCCGTGCGCTTGGGCAGCACGATCGTGTGCGAATTGATCGTCCGAACGTCTGCGATGGCGCGAACCGGCGACCACTCCACAAGATTGCGGATGAACTCGTCCGAGACTTCCTTGGGGGCCAGCACGTAGTTCGGCGCGTCGTTGGCAACGGTGAGCGCCTTGCGTTCAAGACTGCCGGCATCCTTGCTACCGGTGCGCAGGTAGTTGCCGAACGCGATGGTAGTTTCAGCCGGGCCGTCGCCATTGTCATTGGCAGCGACGGGGCGGTTGGCCTTGGCCTCAACCTTGTCCAGGCGGGCGGTCAGCTTGGCGATATTGTCGTTTGCTGCCTTCAGCTCAAGCTGCGCAGTTTCGTCGATAGTCTCGGGGTCCATACGGGTTTCCTGATTGATGGATTTGACAGAGGTGATCCGCGCGCCGGGATGAACCGGGCGGCGACAAAGAGAGATTTCGGTGACGGTGAGGGAGTTGAACTTGCGCCCGCCCGTGGGCAGCTTGTCGAAGCCATCGGACTTGAAGCCGATCGATAGGCCGGTAACTCGACCGTTACGCATGAGGTCGCGGGCAGCGCGTGCCGGGGCAATGCCTTCAACAAACAAGCGGCCCTTTACCTCAAGGCCGGCGTCGGTCTCAGAAGCACTTTCCCAGATGCCAACTACCTGTTTCTGGTCATGCTCCATGACGATCGGCAGTGCGGGCGGGAGCGAGAACGCCCCCTTTTCGATGATGTCACCAACGCTGTCGGCAGAACCAAAAGGCCATGCCAGCCCGGTGATGGTGCCAGCATCATCGATGCTGACTTCGGCTTTGATTTCGAGCTTTTCCATCAGGCTTTCGGCTCCTGATAGTCGTCGTGCTTTTCGAGACGCATGATCTGGCGCGCTTCGAATTCATCGATCACGCCAGCCTTCACTAGCCGTGCCAAATTGCTCACCACCCGCGTGGGCACGTTGAGCGTTTCGATTGCATTCCTGATCTGGCGATCATTCATGAACGGCACCACCGTTGATGGCTGCCGACAGATCGCCGGTTGCAGCGGCTTCCCGAACTGCATTGCGAGCGGCGCGCGCCGTGCGGCGCTCAACTTCCGCTTTTTCAGCATCGGTCGCTTCGCGGAAAACCGGCTCCGGGCCAGACCAAAGATCGGTGAGAATGTCGAGCGCCAGCAAATGCAGCTCACCCAAGGGATAGGCGGCGACATATCCCCTAACGAGCGCAAGAGCCTCTTGTGGATGCGTGCCTCCGCCGACCAGACCAAGCCGGACAGTGTTGGTCATCTCGGCAAACGAGAGGCGGCGAATGTCATCGATCATGGCACCAATGGCCTTGCCGGTAACACGTTCAAGCTCATTAAGAATCGGCTCTGACGCCAGCGAGAATTCTCGCTGGCTGTCACCGAAGAATGCTTTGTGCATCAGGCGGCGTCTTTCTCGATGTCGGGTGGATTGTCGTTTGCGGCCGGCGTCGGTGTGCCGGGTGTGATGTGGGGATTGCTCAACTCATCGCCGCCTGGCAGCGCCGGCATGTTGAGGCCAGCGCGAACTTCGTTTGGCGTCATGGCGCGCATGCTGACCATCTTGCCGTAGATATCCGTGCGCTCAGTGGGGTTCACCGACATAAGGTCGGCGGTGATGAATTCGAAGAAGCGCTCACGGCGTTCCTCTGGCGTCAGCAACACGCGGGCATAGGCCCAGCGCCACTGGTCGAGCCATGGCTTAAGGCTGTAGTTGAGGAAGTGCTGGTCCATCTGGGCCGTATTGGACCAGGTGCCTCGCGTGAGGTCATAGAGCATGGTCGGCGGCACGTTGAACGCGCGGGCGATCTCTTCAACTTGGTTTCGGCGCTGGGCAAGAAACTCGCTATCCACGCTGCTGAACGTGAGCGGCTGAAATTCCATCCCATCTTCGAGCAATGCCGTGCCACCGCTGGCGTCACCGGATTGGCTGGCCTGCCAACTGGCCTTCAGACGGGTAGCGGCTTCATCAAGCAGCTTGCCGGGATGCTTCAGGATGCCGGAAGGGCGCGACGTGTTTTTGAAGATCGCTGCGGCCTTGCGCTCCATGTCGATCGCCAGAGCGATGGCGTTGCGAGCTTGGTTGATCGGGGCGCCGTCATCGTGCCTGATGTGTAGGATGTCCCAGAAAGCATGGCGCTTCCGGTTCTGGCCCTTACCAACAAGGTAGTAGGGCTCAGTCTCATCGAGCTTCAGCTCGACCGTTAGTGGGTCCAAGCGGTGGAACTCGGCAACATTGCCAGAGCCGCCACGCACAGCCAGGGCGAAACCACCGTTGTCGTGCAACAGCGCATCGCGGGTGAGTTGGGTCCTAAGCTGGGCGGCGCTGGTCCAAGGAGTGGCTTCGTCGTGCGCAAGGGTAAAGGCAGGGTGGGCCGGATCGGCTTCCTTGCCCTTGCCGTTGCGCACGTAGAGCTTCGCCGGGAGCGAGCCCACGGCATTCGAAACGAGCCGGACAGCCAGCGCGACAGCCGGCACCTGCATTGCCGACTTCGGATTTACTGAAATGTTCGAATAGGTCGGCTGCCCGCCAAAGTGCCACGATGCCAGCGGGTCGGTGAGCACTACCGGCTGAGGGGTAGGGTCGGCCTTACGGAAAAAGTTAGAAAGGATAGACAAGCGCTGTAGCTCACGGTAAATCGTGAGAGGACAATAGTCCTAAATAGGAAAATATTCAAGGGTTTTCAGCTGACCATTGTGCAAGCCCGTCGCGCCAGGACTGATCCTCTGTAGAAAGGAAGGCTGACAGCTCCTCTAACCCCTGAGTGAGCTTCCACCACTCCGAGTAGTTCATTCGATCCTTGAGCTTATCGGAAGCCCCCTCTAGCAAGCCGTCGATCTCAGTTACCGTGCGCAACAGCCCACCGAAAACTTCCGGGTTAAGTGCGATTTCAACCCTAGTATTTGCTGTCGCGCCTATAAACCAGCGCAGCCGACTGCTCAGCTTTTTGCCGTAATTGACCAAGGCCGCTAGTTCATTCGACGTGCTACCTGCCGTGACTACCAATGGTAGCATGCCTCTTGAATTGTTATCCTGAATTTGAATGGTCGGCCTTGCAATTACAGTAGACAGCGCCGCCTCGGATTGCTCCAATGCGATGGTAAATAGCCCCGCAATCCGCGCGTCTATCGACGCTTGTTCGTCTCTTATTCGGCTTACCCGAAGTATCGAGGTTTGTTCTTCAACGAATTTTACGTTTTTGCGGGTCTCAATTACTTGCTCCTGCATAGCAAGTCTTTGAGCCTCCACTTCAGCACGGGTCAATTCGTATTCTTTACGGGTGAGCTCAAGCTCCTGCCTCTGGGCCCGCAGCTCACTACTCTGCATGATCACCGCCGCCACAAGCCAAACGAATGCAACCGGCGAGAACAGCCCGGCTAATAGGTCGCCGATCTCATTTGAGCTTCGACAAGAGAGGGCAGAAACTGACCTGCCGTCAATTAAGGGACAGGGCATAGACGCTTGGAGCATTGCGGAGGCGATGAATGCCCATGCAACGGTCAGGCCGGCGGCTAACAAAACGATCCAGTTCTTACCCAGCCAAGCCAGTGCGCCCATTCTATGCCTCCCCTGCGACAGTTGGGGCTGGGAGTTAAACCACGTCAAGCACCAAGCACGGAAACTTCCACGTCTGGATCATCTCGTAGCGTGCGCGGCAGCCTTTTGACCACCGCATTCTAGATTGAGCTCCACCCTATTCAGCGCGTCGCTCATCGCCTCAATCATCGTAACATGCACGTCACCGATGTAGATGGCACCTACCGACTGATCTTTATGACCGGTGATGAGGTCTGAGATGTCCCGGTTGGTGCCATGCCGGGCCAGCGCAGTCTTGAGGGTATTGCGGAAGCTATGGAAAACTTTGCGGCTATCGACAATGCCCACCTCAGCCTTGTAGGTGCGCAGGAACCAGCGGTTGATTTTGTCCTCGGGCTCCCAATCCCAGAACAGATTGACCTTCCCGCGCTTTTTGAGCCGGTCCACATAGTCGAGAAGGCCCAGTTCGATCAGCCGGTTATGGAGTGGCACCAGCCGCTTGGAATGGATGTTCTTGGTGGCCTCGACCAGATCGAACACCCACACACCCTGCTCTTGGTAGTTGTCGGCGAGCTTGATGCGTCGAACCTCGCTAGATGACCGCGCGCCGGTATACAGCGCTACAAGTAAAGCCCATTGCCGAGTCTCATACTTCGCCGGATCAGCAAAGAGCGGGCTGCCGAACAAGCGCTTGAGATCATCTGCGCTATAGCCCACGCGGCTGGGCTCTTTGTAACCCTTGCCCAGATCGACCTTGATGCCACGCGCCGGGTTGTATTCCAGATAGCCGTTCTTAGTTGCCCAGCCCAGAATGGTGCTGATGTGCGACAGCCACTTCTCATTGATGGTGCTGGCGTTCAGCGTTGGAAAGGGCTTCGCCAGCTTCTTGTTAGCCGCGATGGCCTTCGGAAGGATCATGCCGGGCAGCCGCTTGGTGTAGTTGGCGGGCGTATCCATCAACGCATTCTTGTAGTTGCGCATATCGCCAGTTGTGATTGACCTGGCGACGATCCCCTGCCCTAGAAATTCCTCCAGCATCCGAACCGCGACCTTGTGTTCGGCCATCGTGCGTTCAGCCAGGCCGCTACCGGCCACACTGCGTTCACGATGAAACAGCGCCAGCAACTCCGCTACCGTCTCGCCTTCCTGTTGGGCGACGCGTGGCTTGGCCGGCGCGGAATCAGCGGGCGCCTCTGGTTGCAATAGCGGGCTAGTGGGCGGGGTGAGGGCCACCTTGCCACTATCGCGCTCCTCCTGCCTCGCCATGGCCTCAAGCTGGGCTTCCGCCAGGGCCTTTAGCAGATCAGCGCGCGGCAAGCTCTTGTCGGCAGCGCCCACGGCAAGGACGGCATCGGCAGCGTCGCCCATGACAGCCTCTGCCTCATCATCAGGCAAGGCACCTGCAACTAGCAACCGAAGCAGCATGGCACGTTGCGACGCGGTCATTTTGCGCAGTGTGGCCACCCCGCCATTGCCACGTTCGCGGTCGTCGGCGGCAAGCTCGGCGGCGTAAAGGTGCTTGGCCGCGCTGCCTAGAGTTGGGGTTGCAGCAGCCAACTGTGCCTTGGCCTCATCTATGCGACGGTAAAATCTCGCTACAACTTCAGGTGCGGCGCGTTCGGCAGCTTTGCGATCGGTGCCTAGCCATTCGCGAAGCTCTGAGCCGGGATCGCCAGCAAATACGATTCCCCGCAGGCCGGCAGGCACCCCTACCCTCACGGCGAACCGACCCTTGATTTCGTGAAGATGCTTGACCTTGGCCATATGATTTTGTCACCAATTTTGTCACCAGATTTGGGACTGAAACCCCTGCAATGCAAGGACTTTTTGGTAAATCAAAGGCTTAAGGGTAAGGTGGCGGAGAGGATGGGATTCGAACCCACGAGACCCTTTTGAGATCTGCGCCCTTAGCAGGGGCGTGCCTTCGGCCACTCGGCCACCTCTCCGTCAAGGGCTGGATACCGGGCGGGGTGAGGCATGGCAAGCGGTTTTTGGCCCGGATCGTGGCGACAGCACAACAGGCGCCGCTGGTTGGCCGGTAGCAGTGCCGACGCATGGCGATTTGCTTTGTTCTCGCCAGAATGGCGCACTAAATCTGTCTCACAACGTGTCGATAATCGAATCGCGGCGGAGGATGGATTTCGTGCGTGAAGCAATTCGTAGTTGGCGTGCCTTTAGACTTTCGGCGACGCTCGTCCTTCTTGCAGGCAACATTGCCGTGAGGGCGCAGGACATTGCCGTAGCGCCGCCAGACCCTATCGAGGGCATCTGGCAGACACTGCTGCTGTCGGAGGTGACGATCGCGCCGTGTGAAGCGGGTTTCTGCGGCACGCTGAGCAAGATCATCGTGCCGACCGAAGGCCTGACCGAGGAAGAAATTGCCGCGGCCAATGCCATGCCGGTGGAAAGCTTCACCGATATGCGCAACCCCGACGAGAGCCTGCGCAGCCGGCCGATGCTGGGGCTGCAAATCCTGACGCTGCGCTATGGCGACAAACCGGGCATCTATGACGGCGAGATCTACAATCCGCAGGATGGCAACACCTATTCCGGCTATGTGGAGATGGTGACTGCCGACCAGCTTAAGCTCAATGGCTGCGTGTTGTATAACATCATCTGCCAGGGCCAGGACTGGGTCCGGGTGATCCCCGAACCTGTGCCTGTGCAGTAGGCTCAGCGCTGGTTGAACATGATCTTCTGGGCTTCCTTGTCGGTGGCCAGATTGTTGACGTGGGTGTCCTTGCCCCAGTTCAGGCCACGTTCGACGGCCGGCCGGGCGTTGAGACGGTCGATCCAGGCGCCAAAGTTCGGCATCTCGGTCTTGGAGATGCCATAGCGCTCCCAGCCCTGGGCCCAGCCGATGCTGGCAATGTCGGCGATGGAATATTCGCCAGTGATGAAATCCTTGCCTTCGAGCTGCTTGTCGAGAACGCGGAACAGGCGATGGGTCTCGTCGGTGTAACGCTTCTGGGCGTAGGGAATTTTCTCGGGCGCGTAGACGTTAAAGTGGTTGTTCTGCCCGAGCATCGGGCCGAAGCCGCCGACCTGCCAGAACAGCCATTCATCGACCTTGACCTGCTGGCGCGGGTCGGCGGGATAGAACTGGCCGAACTTCAGACCGAGATATTTGAGGATGGCGCCCGATTCGAAGATCGAGATCGGCTCGCCGCCTGGGCCTTCGGGATCGACGATGGCAGGGATCTTGTTATTGGGCGAGATGGCCAGGAACTCTGGCGTGAACTGTTCGCCCTTGCCGATATCGATGCGGTGGTAGTTCCACGGCACGCCAAGCTCTTCGAGCAGGATGTGGATCTTCTGGCCGTTCGGGGTGGGCAGAGAATAGGCCTCGATGGGCTTGGTCTGGGTGGTCATCGCCGGATCCTGATATCGTTGAGGTGAGTTACCTATATCGGCGTTTTACGATGAAGGGCAAGGCAACATTATGGTGCCCTGCCCTCGAGGCTCAGTCACGGTGCAGCACCATCTGCGGATGGCCGTTGCCGCGCAAAGCCGACGAGATGCCGTGGATGTCGATGGTCGCGACAACGCGATGGCGATAGGCCGCGAACATGAAGGTCGGGGTGACGTTGACAGGGGTGTCGAACAGCACAGTCACGGTGTAGTGCTGCATGTCGCCCAGCAACTGGACGCCGATCAGCATGCCCTTGAAGGGCTGTTCGAGGTAGAGGCCCTTGACCCGCTGTCCGACCTGGAATGGCACGGCAACACGATCGGGCAAAGCGGCACGGGCGGTGTTCCAATCGCGGAAGCCATGCGCCCTGGCGACAGCTTCGAGCGCTGCGCCGTGCGACAGGGTTTCGCCCGCCTTGGCGCGCGCTTCGCGCATGGCTTTGGCTTCGGATTTGAGGGTTTGGGCCGACTGGATATCGAGTGAAAACGACATGACTTTGGTCTCTCATTTGCATGAGGCGACTGTTCCATGGGAGCTCGCATTGCCATGACGCGCCTCGCAAAAGATGAACCGAAGTTCGTTCTGCTCGGAGACTGGACTTCACCATCGGACTTGCGTCCGGCGAGCGGCAGGTGCCAGCGACCTGCGGTGGATATGATCTCCAGGCGCGGTTTTGTCAATTGCAGGGCTGGTGCGCATTCGCGGCGGTGATGGCGCCGATCAGCGGAATGTGTTGGGCGAGGACGCTCGCTCGGCGTATGGGGAGCGATCTCAGGATGGATTCCGGGCGTCGCCTGTACTCGGGCGCGAAGCGTCCCGGGGGCCGGAATGACATCAGGCTTGGGGACGCATGAATGCTTGAGGCGTTGTTTTTGCTCGTGGCAGGCCTGATCGGCGGGGCGCTCAATTCGCTGGCCGGCGGTGGATCGTTCATCGTGTTTCCGGCGCTGCTGTTTGTCGGCGTGCCGCCGGTCATCGCCAATGCGTCCAACACCTATGCCGCCATGCCGGGCTATGTCAGCGGCGCGGTTGGCTATTGGCATGCCATGGCCGGGCACAAGGACAAGCTGGTGCTCTATGGCGTGGTGGCGGCGGTGTTCGGCTATATCGGCGCGGAACTGCTGCTGGTGGTGTCCGACGAGCAGTTTTCGCTGGTGGTGCCGTGGCTGATGCTGTTCGCGGTGCTGCTGTTTGCCTTCGGCAACCAGATCAACGCATTCGTGGCGGCGCAGGGTGGCGGGCGGCGCGGAATGAAGACGCTGGGGACGACGCTGCTGTTGGCGTTTCTGGCTGGGGTCTGCATCTATGGCGGATTCTTCAATGCGGGCCTGGGGATATTGCTGCTGGCGTTCCTCGCGACGGCTGGGATGAGCGACATCCATGCGATGAACGGGCTCAAGCTCTATGTGTCGAGCATCGTGGCGATCGTGGCGGTGGCGCGGTTTGCGCTGAGCGGCTCGATCGACTGGTACCACGGCTCCATCGCGCTGGTCGGCGTGGTGACCGGGGGCTATGTGGCGGCAAGGAATGCGCATCGGATACCGTCGCGGTGGATCCGCGTGGCCGTGATTATCTATGGGGTTTTCATGACCGGGTATTTCTTTTGGGGGGCTTATTTGTAGTCCGTGCCACGCCTCGTGGTTCGAGGCTCGCGAAGGGCTCGCACCTCACCATGAGGCTACTGGGACACCGCGCTAGGCTCCCGCTGACACACCGCACCAACAACAGCCCTCATGGTGAGGTGCGCTTCTTCAGCGCCTCGAACCACGAGGGCGTGGCACCATGTTCAATCCGCCTTCCTGATCCACACCGCGCAATCGTGGAACACGGTGCCGCCGAAGGGTGGAGCGGGCGTGGCATTGGTGAGGGTGTTGATGCCTTTGCCGTGGCGGTGGGATTTGTTCTTGTGCAGGCCTTCGGCGATGAGAACGCCTGATGGCAGACCCGTGCGGATGCGGGCCGTCAAATCGACATTGCCGCGACGGTTTCCGACGGTGACGAATTCGCCATCGGCAATGCCCAAGCGGGTGGCATCGTCGGGGTGGATGAAGACAGAGGGGACGCCTTCGCGTTTCTGGCTGCCGGGGGTTTCGTTGAAGCTCGAGTTAAGGAAACCACGGGCCGGGCTGGTGGCGAGGCGGAATGGGTGGGTGTCGTCGGTGGCTTCGGTGATGGCCCAATGGTCGGCGAAGCGTGGCATGTCGGCCGGGTCGCAGGTCCACTGGTAGCCCTTCTTGTCTGCCACATCCTGCCAGTTTGGCGCGAAGCGGAAGCGCTTGTCGGGCCAGGTGAAGCCATTGGCGAAGCGGGCGACGTCATCGGGGCGTTCGCGGTCGATGAAGCCGGTCTTTTCGACTTCGGCGAGGGCAGGATAGTTGGAGCGGCGGAAGGTTTCGGCGATGACCTCGCGGTCTGAGGTGTGGAAGCTCGCGTCGTCGAGACTCAGGCGCAGGGCGAGCGCGTTGATGACCTCGTGGTTGGACCAGGTTTCGCCGGGACGGTCGATGACGGCAGGGCCGAGCAGAACGCGGGTATGCCCGCCGCGGGTGTAGTAGTCGTTGTGCTCGAGGAACATGGTGGCCGGCAGGACGATATCGGCGAATTCGGCCGTTTCGGTCATGAACTGTTCGTGGACGACGAGGAACAGGTCGTCGCGGGCAAAGCCAGCATGGGTCAAAGTCTGGTCGGGGGCAACGGCCGCGGGGTTGGTGTTCTGGACGATCATGGCCTTGACCGGTCCGCCGCCCTTGAGGGCCCTGGCGTCGCCTGACAGGATCGGGCCGATCTCGGACATGTCGAGCCAGCGCGGATCGCCCTTTTGCAGGTGGGGGCCTTCGATGGCGGATTTGTTGAGCTGCCAGGTGCCGGAATTGGAATGGAGGGCACCGCCGCCACGATACTGCCAGGCGCCAGTCATGGCCGGAATGCAGAGGGCGGCATGCATGGCTGTGGCGCCATTGCGCTGGCGGGTGAAGCCATAGCCGAGGCGGAAATAGGAGCGTGGCGTGGTGCCGACGAGATGGGCGAAGGCGGTGATCTGCTCGCTGGTGAGGCCGGTGATCTCGGCGGCCCATTCAGGCGTTTTGGTCGCGAGATGGGCTTCGAAATCGGGGCCGAAGTCCGTGTACTTTGCCATATAGGCGCGGTCGGCGAGATTGTCGCGCAGCAGTACGTGCATGACTGACACAGCCAGGGCGCCATCGGTGCCGGGGCGGAGGACGAGGCCCATATCGGCCTGGGCCATGGTGGCGGTTTCGTAGATGTCGATGACGACGACCTTGGCTTTGCGCTCCTTTTTGGCGCGCATGGCGTGGGTCATGACATTGACCTGGGTATGCACGGCATTGGTGCCCCAGATGACGACGCAGTCGCTCTCGGCCATCTGCTCGGAATTGACGCCACCGAGCATGCCGGTGCCGGCGATGTAGCCGGGCCAGGAGGTGCCTGTGCATATGGTGTCGTATTGGCGGGAATAGCCCTTGGCGGCGCGCAGACGGTCGATGCCGTCGCGATGCACGTGGCCCATGGTGCCGGCATAGTAGTAGGGCCAGATGGATTCAGGCCCGTGTTCGGCCTCGATCTGGCTGAAGCGGGCGGCGATTTCGTCGAGGGCTTCGTCCCAGGTGATCCGGGTGAACTGGCCGCTGCCCTTGGGGCCGCTGCGCCGCAGCGGATGCAGCAGGCGCTCGGGGTGGTGGATGCGCTCGGCGTAGCGGGCGACCTTTTCGCAGATGACGCCAGCGGTATAGGGATCGTCCTTGGCGCCGCGGACCCGACCGATGGTGTTGCTATCGATGATGTCGACGTCGAGCGCGCAAGCTGAGGGGCAATCATGCGGGCAGACCGAGCGGGCGGTGCGGAGGACGACGGACTGGTTCATGCGCCGAAAGTACCGGAGCGTCAGCCCAGCCTCAATGTGATTGTTGTGATAGGTCCGATCACGTCGGGTGATCGAACCCTGTCAATCAGAGCGTGGCGAACGCCTTGGTGCTGGTCTCGGCATTGCGCCGGGCGCGGTTGGTCGCGTGGATAGCCAGCTGAGCCGAGCCGGAGTGGAACTGGGAGAAGGTCACCGTCTGTGCGTCGTGGGTGGCGATGGTGATGCCGCGCCAATTGGGACGGACGGAGCGGACGTCGGACCAGGCGAGCTTGGTCTCGCGGCCGAAGGCGGTCTTGTGTTCGAGCAGCGTGTTGTTCCAGCGAACCTTGGTGAAGAGACCGCCCAGGCCGATGCCAAGGGCCCCTGCCCCGAGCAGCAATGAGGCGATGAAGGTCGCGACCATCTGGGTAGCTTCGACATGCTTGCTGCCGCCGATGAAGATGATGGCCGCCATCAGCACCACGGCCAACGCTGCGGCTCCGTAGCAGGCGAAATATTCCACCATCGAGGGGCGCAATTCGTTCCAGCCATCGACGCTGACGCCCTCTTCGCCCTGCATCAGACGCAGCGCCAGGAAGGCGGCATAACCAAAGGCGACGACACCGGCGGCGCGGGCGAGCGGCAGGCTCGCGGTGAAAGGAATGTATTTGAGGACGATCAGGGAAACGATCACGAACAGTGGCACAGCCACTTCCTGCCAGCGCAAGGGCACTATTGCTCTCCAAGACGATGTTGGGGGCCGGTGACGCGGACGGCATTCTCTACAAGGCGAATCTAGCAAGACCTGCCGAATTGACCATTGACAATTTCGGGAAGCGGCGATGCGAGACGGAACCACGGCTTTTTTACCACAGTGGTTCGTTCACAAACTGAATCAGGACATTGGCAGGAAGAGTCGAACTACCGATGTAAGCCATTCAAAATACTGGATTATTTCTCGATTTCAGAAACTGACGCCGGCGACGCGGGCTGGATGCATAACGGTGCGACGTGAGCGATCGATCGCGGTAGATCGGTGGGACGGTCCAGAAAAACCGTTGCAATTGAAGCGGCCCGATAAAGGTCTCGCAATCTTGACCATGACGGCTTCGACCTCAATATAGCAAAATGAAAGTCCGGCGACGGACGACCAGGCCCTATCGACAAGCGGGAGGCTTAGCCGATGGACGTGTTTGCGAGCGAGACTGCACCCTTTGCAGTGGCCCTTGGGCTGACGCTTGCAATCCTGGTGCTGGAACTGGCGGGGCTGATTTTCGGGGCGCAGCCATCGGCGATGGTCGACAATGCGCTGCCCGATTTCGATGCCGATGTTCCCGAGGTGGAACTGGGGCCGCTCAGCTCGATGCTGACCTGGTTGAGCTTCGGCAAGCTCCCGGCCCTCGTGGTCATCATCCTGCTGACGGCCAGCTTTGGCGCTATCGGCTTTGTCGGGCAGGATGTACTGCGCCGCACCATCGGCTTCGCGCTCGATCCGTGGATCGCCAGCGTGCCGGCGGCAATCGGTTCGTTGTTCGTGACGCGGCATGCCGGAATGGCGCTGGCACGGATCATGCCCAAGGAAGAGACCGAGGCGGTGAGCACCAAGGCCTTTGTGGGCCGGGTGGCGACGGTGTTTCGTGGCGTGGCCAGCTCCGGACATCCTGCTGAAGCAAAACTCACCGACATTCATGGCAAGGCGCATTACGTGCTGATCGAGCCCGACGAGGGCGAAGTCAGCATGCCCGAGGGTTCGGAGGTGGTGATCATCCGGCAGGAGGGCCCGGTCTACCGCGCCATCACCAAGCTCAAGCCTGTCGATGCCAAGACTTGACCCCGCGCCGATGGAAACCGAACCGCCTATCCTGACGCCCGTATTTCCGATCGAACAGCGTGCCGATCCGCCCGTCACGACGACGACCACCGAAGTGCCGCCAACCCCGATCCAGGAGTTCAGCCCCGTGCCCCAATCCGCTTACGATATCCTGATCACGCTCGGCGTGATCCTCATCGCGCTCTTTGCCATCGGGCTGGTGTTTTCGCGGCTCTATCGCCGGTCGTCCAAGGAGGTGAGCTTCGTGCGCACCGGTTTTGGCGGGCAGAAGGTGATCATGAATGGCGGCGCACTGGTGTTTCCGGTGCTGCATGAGCAGATCCCGGTCAACATGAACACGCTGCGGCTCGAAGTAAGACGCGCGGCGGACCAGGCGCTGATCACCAAGGATCGCATGCGCGTGGATGTGCAGGCGGAGTTCTATGTGCGGGTGCAGCCGGTGATCGAATCCATCGCCAATGCGGCACAGACGCTGGGCCGGCGGACGATGGAGCCGGGGGCGCTGAAGGAACTGGTGGAAGGCAAGTTCGTCGATGCGCTGCGTGCGGTGGCGGCCGAGATGGGTATGGAAGAGTTGCACGAGCAGCGCGTCAATTTCGTGCAAAAGGTGCAGGCGGCGGTGTCCGAGGACATCCTCAAGAACGGGCTGGAACTGGAATCGGTGTCGCTGACCGGGCTCGACCAGACCAACCGCGAATTCTTCAACCCGGACAATGCCTTCGACGCGGAAGGTCTACTGAAGCTGACGCAGGCTATCGAAGAGCGGCGCAAGGCGCGCAACGATATCGAGCAGGAAACGCAGGTGCTGATCGAGCGCAAGAATTTCGATGCGCAGGCGCAGAAATACCAGATCAGCCGCGACCAGGAATTCGCCCGGTTGGAACAGGAGCGCGAAATCCAGACGCGTGTCGCCGAACAGGGTTCGCTGATCAAGCAGCAGCAATCGGAGCGCGAGCGCGAGTCCGAGCAGGCCCGCATTCTTGCGGCGCAGCAGGTGCGGGAATCCGATATTGCCTCGGGGCAGATCGTTCAGGAGCGCGAAATTGCGACCGCGCTGGCGGTCGAAGCAGCAGCGGTCGACAAGGCCAAGCAGATCGCTCTCGCCGAACAGGCCCGCGACATTGCCATTGCCGTCAAGAGCAAGGAGAAATCGGTGGCCGATGCGGCGGCCGATGAGGCGCGTGCCCTGGCCGCCAAGGCTGCCGAAGAGGTGACGACCTCGCGGCAGACCGCTGTTGCCGAGCGCGAGAAGGCGATCCAGCTGATCGAGGCGCGCAAGGCAGCAGAGCAGGCGGCTATCTCGATCACGGTCGCTGCAGAGGCGGAAAAGGCCGCTGCAACTGACCGGGCCGAGGCGGTGCGCATCGGGGCGACGGCGGATGCCGACAAGGCGCGCGTGGCCGCCAAGGGTTCGGCGGATTCCGAGAAGCTGCGCGCCGAGGCATTGGCGGCGGTCTACAAGGTGGAGGCCGAAGGCAAGCGCTCGGTGAACGAGGCGAGCAACACGCTCAATGCCGAGCAGATCGCCATGCAGGTGCGGATCAAGCTGATCGAGGCCCTGCCCCAGATCATCGCCGAAAGCGTCAAGCCGATGCAGAATATCGACGGCATCAAGATCCTGCATGTGGATGGGCTGAATGGGTCCAGCCAGGGTGGCGGCGGTGAAGGCGGGACGCCCACGAGTGGCGGGCTGGCGGATCAGGCCGTGGCGGCGGCTTTGCGCTATCGCAGCCAGGCGCCGCTGATCGATGCGCTGATGAGCGAACTGGGACTGAGCGGCGGGTCGCTGGATGGGCTGGCCGGTGCGGTGACCGGGGCGGCGGTGACCAAGCCGGAGATCGATGCCAAAGGCCGGAAGTGATGAGGCCTGATGTCGCGGCCGTATTGGAGGGTTATCCCGCGGACCTGCGGGACAGGTTGAAGCGGCTGCGCGGGCTAATCTACGAGACGGCAGCGGCAACCGACGGCGTTGGCGCGCTAGAGGAGACGCTCAAATGGGGCGAGGTGAGCTATCTCACGCCCAGTGGCAGCGGCACGACGGTGCGGATCAGTCGGGACAAAAGCTCCGGCCGTCCGGCCGTGTTCGTGAATTGCCAGACAGACCTGCTTGGGCGCTCTATCCGGATGCGTTCGACTATGACGGGCAGCGCGGCGTGGTGTTGGGCGACGCGCCGGACGAGGCGGCGCTCAAGCATGTGATTGCGCTGGCGCTGACTTATCACAAGGCGAAGAAGCGCTAGCCCCGGCCTGTGCGCGGATGCGCTACGCACAGATTGCTCACGGAGCGTCTCCCTCGGGCTTGACCCGAGGGTTCTATACTTTCCTCGCGTGCAGCAAGAGAAGTGCCCTCGGGTCAAGTCCGAGGGTGACGGCCGGTGGTTGGTAACGCCACGGCGAGCGTCCCGGAAGTCTTCTACACCTGTGGCTTGCGCTTGGCCTTGTGGTCCTTGGGTTTTTTGGCAGCGCCATCGGCTGGCTTGCCGGCCCATTTGGGCTTGCCCTTGTCCTTGCTCGGCGGGGCCTTGCTCGCCTTAGGGGCGCGGGGCTTGTCGAAATCGGGCTTGGGCGGGCGCGGCGCTTCGGCATCGCCGGCAGGGTTCCAGCCGCCGGTGGTTGCGGGGGCTTCTAGATCGTCGGGGCGCAATCCGGACGAGCCGTAGCGATGCTGGCGATCGTTGCGCTCGGGGCGCGGGGCGTTGGGGTCGTAGCGTTCGACCGGACCCGGTGGGCGGCGCTGCGATGGCGGAGGACCGGCGCGGCGCTCGCCCGGACCGTCGACGGCAGAGATGGTGACGCCGCGCTCGCCGGAGCCGTTCTTCTCGATGGACTTAGCGAAGGCGTCAGCCTTGGGGGCGGCGACTTCGAAGATGGATTCGGTGTCGAAGATGCGGATCGAGCCGATGGCCGTTTTGGTGACGTTGCCGGCCTTGCAGAGCATGGGCAGCAGCCAACGGGGCTCGGCCTTGTGCTTGCGACCAACGGTGACCTTGAACCAGGTGCCGCCTTCGAACTTTTCGCGGGTGCGCGGGTCCTTGTCGCCGGGCTTATCGAAGACGGGGGCGTCGGAGACGTCCTCGGGGGCCGGACGGGAAGCGAGCTGCTGGCGCAGATAGGCGGCGGCAATGGCTTCGACCGAATGTCGGGCCATCAGCTGGGCGACGAAATCGGTCTCCTCTTCGGCGATCGGCTTGCTGAGCATTTCGCTGGACAGGATGCTTTCGCGATAGCGGGCCTCGATCGCCTCTGCCGATGGCGGGGCCATCATGGTCACGTCGAGCTTGGCCGTCTTGAGGACACGCTGGGCGACGGCGCGGCGATGCATCGGCGCGATGATGACGCAGGTGCCCTTGCGCCCTGCCCGGCCGGTACGGCCCGAACGGTGCAGCAGCGTATCGGAATTGGTCGGCAGGTCGGCGTGGATGACCAGGTCGAGATTGGGTAGGTCGATACCGCGCGCCGCGACGTCGGTGGCGACGCAGATGCGGGCGCGGCCATCGCGCATGGATTGCAGCGCATTGGTGCGCTCGGCCTGGCTGAGCTCGCCCGACAGGGTGACGACGTCGAAGCCCCTGTTGTGCAGGCGCGAGGACAGGTGCTTCACGCCTTCGCGGGTGGAGGCGAAGACGATAGTGTTGACGGACTCAAAGTAGAGCAGCGTGTTGATGATGGCGTTTTCGCGCTCGGCAGCGGGAACCAGCATCAGCTTGTAGTCGATATCGGCATGCTGCTCGTTGGCGCTGGTCGCGGCGACACGCAGGGCGTCGCGCTGGAACGTCTTGGCCAGTTGGGCGATGGGCTTGGGAACAGTCGCGGAGAACAGCAGCGTGCGGCGGTCTTCGGGGGCGGCGTCGAGGATGAATTCGAGGTCTTCGCGGAAGCCGAGATCGAGCATCTCGTCCGCTTCGTCGAGGACGACGGCGCGCAGGGCCGACATGTCGAGGGCGCCGCGGGTGATGTGATCGCGCAGGCGACCGGGGGTGCCGACGACGATATGAGCGCCGCGTTCGAGGGCGCGGCGCTCGGTGCGCGCATCCATGCCGCCGACGCAGGATGCCGTCTTGGCGCCGGTCTCGGCATAGAGCCACTCAAGTTCGCGCTGCACCTGGAGGGCCAGTTCGCGGGTCGGCGCGATCAGCAGAGCCAGCGGGGCGCCGACTTCGGTGAAGCGCTCGGCGTCCCCGAGCAGCGTCGGCGCAATGGCCATGCCGAAGGCGACGGTCTTGCCGGAGCCGGTCTGGGCGGAGACGAGGAGATCGCGGCCGGCGGTTTCATCTTCGATGATGGCGGCCTGGACGGGCGTGAGGGTGTCGTAGCCCTTGGCGGCGAGCGCACGGGCAAGAGGGGGGAGAATGGTTTCAGGCAGGGACATTTCTGGACTTTCTGGACGCCGCCAAACATTGGCGTCATGGCCGCGAATGCGACCGGTAAGGGAGATTCCCGCTATACTGGGAATGACGCTGTGGTGGTTGGACACACCATAGCACAAACAAAGCAAAAGGCCGCCCGGCGGGCGGCCTCGGGATTGAGTGCCTTGCGAAGGGCCGGTCCGGCCCTTCGCAAGGCTCAGGGCGTTCGCCCCTCAAATCGCTCCACTGGAGCGATTTGCCGGCTGGCAAGAGCCAGCCGTCGGGTCTCACCCAACCAGCTCGTCGTCGTTGAAGAAGAACTTGATCTCTTCGGCAGCGGTTTCGGGAGCGTCGGAGCCGTGGACCGAGTTTTCGCCGATCGAGAGTGCGAATTCCTTGCGGATGGTGCCTTCGGCAGCGTTGGCCGGGTTGGTCGCGCCCATGACTTCGCGGTTCTTGAGGATGGCGCCTTCGCCTTCCAGAACCTGCACGACGACCGGCGAAGCGATCATCTGCTCGACCAGTTCACCAAAGAAGGGGCGTTCCTTGTGGACCGCGTAAAAGCCTTCGGCCTGAGCGCGGGTCATGTGGATCTTCTTGAGGGCGATCGGGCGGAGACCGGCTTCTTCGAACTTGGCGACGATCTTGCCGATGAGGTTGCGACGGACAGCATCGGGCTTGATGATGGAGAAAGTGCGTTCGAGCGCCATGAGGGTCGATCCTTGAATGGGTCTGTTGGAAAGGTCGCGCCTTGTAGCGGCGAAGTTTGACGGAGGCAAGACGGCGCGCTGCGCCAAGGCTAACGTCAGTCGTGAACGCGGTCGGTTCCGGTGGCGCGGACGGAACCATCAGGGGTCAACAGTGTCACTTCGACCTGGGTGACGGACACGTCGGCGGCGATGGCCTGCTCGACCTCGATCTCGACGATCTGCTGAGTGCAGATTTCAGCGGTGCTGGTGGTTGGGAAGGTGACTGAAAGTGTGCCGTCGACGACGTCGCCAAGCTGGGCCGTGCCAACCGCTTCGCATGCACCGCCTTCGTATTCGAACTCGATGATGATCTGCGATGCGTTGAGGCGGTCAGCATCCAGATCGTCGAGGCGGGCTGTTTCCTGGGCCTGGACCAGGCCCGTGGCGGCCAGCGCGATAGTGGAGGCGAGGCCGAAAGTGGCGAAGTTCATGTCGTCATCCTTTCCTGTGCTGAATCCCGAGACGGGAATCTCCTGACAGGAGGAAAGCGTGACAAAGCGGCACGGGCATGTCGATGTCCGTGCCGCCAATGACTTACTTACTGTGGCGTAAGGGTTTCGGTGCCGGTGCCGTCCTGCCCTGCTACGGTCCAGATGCCCTCCATGGAGCCGTCTTCCAGGATCTCGTAGATGAGCAGGCCGATAGCGTCGCCGAGGACGTAGCCGGCCGAAAAGGCATTGCCATTGCGCATGCAGATGCCGGTCGAGGTGGTGGGACCGGTGGTCCATTCGATGGCGCAGGTGGTTTCGCTGAGCAGTGTGATTTCGGCCGTGCCGCTATAGGGCGAGCCGTTGATATTGGTGCCGTCGACGGCATAGCTGCCTCCCACGTCCTGGGCTGCGGCCATGCCGATGGTTGCCAGCGCAAAGGCGCTGGCGAGAATGATCTGACGCATTGCATTTTCTCCCTCGGTGAGTTTGCCTCACCAAGGAGAATATTGACCGGCGCAAAACGAAACACCACTGAGATTGTAAAGCCCTCAGGGGCGCCATGCGGCCAAGGCGGTTGCCATAAGGCCTGCTTAACTCTATCCAGCAGCGAACACTTTGTCGCAGGCCTGTTGCCACGGTTTCACCCGTTGCGCTTATCAGCCTGCCTTCTCCATAGAATTACGCATCATGCTTACGATCAACAACCTTACCTATCGCATCCAGGGCCGCGAACTGTTCGAGGACGCCTCCGTGGTATTGCCCACCGGGTCCAAGACCGGATTCGTGGGCAAGAACGGCACCGGCAAGACCACCCTGTTCCACCTGATCCAGGGGCATCTGTCGGCCGATGCTGGTTCGATCGAGCTGGTCAAGAAGGCCCGTATCGGCGCGGTGGCGCAGGAAGCGCCTGCGGGCAACGAGACGGTGCTCGAAGTCGTGATGGCCGCCGACAAGGAGCGCACGGCGCTGATGGCGGAGGCCGAAACGGCAACCGACCCGGATCGCATCGGCGAAATCTATATGCGGCTGGCCGATATCGACGCGCATACCGCGGAGGCGCGAGCCTCGTCGATCCTCAAGGGTCTGGGCTTCGAGCAGGATCGGCAGAATGCGCCGACGCATGAGCTTTCGGGCGGCTGGCGCATGCGCGTGTCGCTGGCCGGCGTGCTGTTCAGCCAGCCGGACCTGCTGCTGCTAGACGAGCCGACCAACTATCTCGATCTCGAAGGAACGCTGTGGCTGGAGAAGTATCTGGCTACCTACCCCTATACGGTCTTCATGATCAGCCACGATCGTGACCTGCTGAACAAGTCGGTCAACTCGATCATCCATCTCGAGCATCGCAAGTTCACCTTCTACAAGGGGAACTACGACACGTTCGAGAATACCCGCCGCATGCAGATGGAGCTCAACAACAAGAGCCGAGACAAAGCGCTCGACCAGGTGGCGCATCTGCAGAAGTTCGTCGATCGCTTCAAGGCAAAGGCCAGCAAGGCCAAGCAGGCGCAATCGCGGATGAAGATGATCGAGAAGCTCAAGCCGCCGGCGGCCATGTTCGACGAATATTCGGCACCGTTCACCTTCCAGCAGCCAAAGGCCGAGCTGGCCACGCCTATGATCTCGCTGGATGGCGTGTCGGCGGGCTATGGCAGCAAGACCATCCTGCGCAACGTCAACATGCGGATCGACCCGGAAGACCGGATCGCGCTGATCGGCGTCAATGGCAATGGCAAGTCGACCTTTGCCAAGCTGCTGGCGGGCGACATCCAGGCGATGGGCGGCACGCTGCGCAAGGGCAAGAAGCTGGAGATCGCGCATTTTGCGCAGCACCAGATGGACAAGCTCAAGCCGGAATGGACGCCGTTCGAGCATGTGGTCGAGCTGATGCCCACCGACAGCGAGGCCAAGCGCCGGTCGCGGCTGAGCCAGATGGGACTGACCAAGTCGCGCATGGATACGCTAGCCAAGAATCTCAGCGGTGGCGAACGGGCGCGCCTGTTGATGGGGCTGATCACCTTTGGCGGGCCGGGCATGATGATTCTCGACGAGCCGACCAACCATCTCGACATCGACAGCCGCGACGCGCTGGTGCATGCGCTCAACGACTACGAAGGCGCGGTGCTGATCATCAGCCACGATCGCCATCTGATCGAAGCGACCTGCGACACGCTGTGGATTGCCGAAGGCGGCACCATCCGCGAGCTGGACGAGGACCTCGACAGCTATCAGCGCAGCATTACCTCCAACAAGGAGGGCAAGGGCGGCTCGAAGGCGGATCGCAAGGCGGACAAGGCGCAGGCTGCGGCCCGCCGCGCCGAGATCGCGCCGCTCAAGAACTCCATTAAGGATGCGGAAACCAAGATCGCCCGTTTGAAGGTGGAAATCGGCAAAATCGATGCCCAGCTCGAAGACCCAAAAGTCTACAACGGCGCTCCCGAGCGGGTCATTACGCTGGGCAAGGACAAGGCGCGCTTAGGCGCCGATCTCGAAACCACCGAAGAGCAGTGGCTGGCGCTGAGCGCCGAGCTGGAGGAAGCTGAGCGCGCATGAGAAAGCTGGCCGCCAAGGACGTGATTTTCACGCTCGGTATGCAGAAGCATCCTGAAGGCGGCTGGTATGCGCAGACCTTCGAGGATCAGTCCCAGGTGGACGGGCGCGCCCGTTCGACGGCGATCTACTACCTGCTTGAGGCGGGGGACGCCTCGCACTGGCACCGGGTGGATGCTGTCGAGGTCTGGCATTTCTATGCCGGCGCGCCGCTCAACCTGCGCATCTCGGATGGCACGAGCATCGATGTGCATATCCTGGGGGCGGACCTCGATGCCGGACAGCGGCCGCAGGTGGTGGTGCCGCAGCAGGCTTGGCAATCGGCGATTAGCACTGGCGAGTGGACGCTGGTCGGCTGCACGGTGGCGCCGGGCTTCCAGTTTTCCGGCTTCGAGCTAGCCGAAAAGGACTGGGCGCCAGGGCCTGCTTAACTTGTCATCGCGTGGGCAATTGACAGCGCGACCGCCTTACCATTTGCTGGCGGTAAGCAACGCTGAAAGTGCACTATGCGCGTCCATGGTTCAAAGCTGGTTCTTGCCCTGCTGCTCTGCCTGCTCTGGATCCCCGGCCTCGCGCAAGCGCAGGACCTGACCAAGGCGCAGCGCGCCGAAGTCCGGCGCTTCGCCTACAATAATAGCCTATTCGTGCTCTACCACGAGGTGGCGCATCTGCTGTTCCATCAGCTCGACCTGCCCATTCTGGGCAAGGAAGAAGATGCGGCGGACAACATGGCGACCTGGACACTGCTCAACAAGCGGACGTCGGAGGCCGACACAGCACTGGCCGATGCGGCGCAGGGCTGGATTCTTTCGGGCATTGCCTATGACAGCGGCGGCGACGAGACGGACTTTGCCGGTGCGCATAGCCTCGACAAGCAGCGCGCCTATGCCATCGTCTGCCTGATGGTGGGCATGGACGACACCGCTTTCCGCCCCATCGCCAATGAATACCGCATGGAGCGCGACCGGCAGGACAGCTGCTACTGGGACTATGACACGGTGAACCGGAGCCTGCAGGGGCTATTGGGGAGCCGCAGCAACAAGTCCGGCCAGGGTACCGACGTGGTTGTGACCTATCACGATGTCAGCGGCCGGCTGAAGGCGGCAGCCGATGCCTTCAAGTCGAGCGGCGTGTTCGACGAGGTGGCCGAGGAGCTGCGGCAGAACTACAGCCTGCGCGAACCGGTGGCATTCAACGCCAAGCGCTGCGGCGAGGCCAATGCCTTCTACGATCCGGAAACCGTGGAAGTCATCTTCTGCTATGAGCTGATGCAGGACTATATGGAGCTCTATACCAACGCCATGCCCGACGAGGTGGCCCCTGCCCCGCGTGACACGGGTGTCGGCAAGGAGAAGACGTCCAAGTTCTGAGGTAGCGTAAGGCACCTCGACGTCAGGATGACTTGGACTTCGGTGCTTCAGCCGCCTAGCTAAAACCGACGTACCTGCCGGGCCTGTGGTTGGTCGCGACAATCATGTTCAGCACCAGCGCGCCCAGGATCGAATAGATCACGCGATCGAAGGGCAGCACAAAGAAGGCGGCGACGAGGATAATAGCGTCGACGCCGAGCTGGAAATAGCCGGCGCGGATGTTGAAATTGTCCTGCAGATAGAGCGCCAGGATGTTGATGCCGCCGACGCTGGCCTTGTGACGAAACAGCGAGAGAATGCCCAGGCCGATCAGGCCGCCGCCGACCAGGGCGGCGTAAATCGGTGCAATGGACGATATGTCGAGCCATTGCGGAATGTGGGCGGTGAAATAAGACACCAGACCAACGGAGACGAAGGTCTTGATAGCAAAGGGCCAGCCCATGCGCAGCACTGCCAGCACATAGAATGGCAGGTTGATCGCAAAGAACAGCCAGCCAAAGGGAATGCCGGTGGCATATTGTAGCAACAGGGCCAGACCGGCGGTGCTGCCGGTGGTCAACGTCACCTGCGCGTAAAAGACGATGCCAAGCGAGACCAGCATGGTGCCGATCAGCATGGCGAATATGTCTTCGTGGAGCTTGTGGCGGCTGGGGGTCGAAAGGTCGGGCGTCATGCCTTCTTGACCCAGCGCCCGTCGGCTTCCTGCTGCCAATAGGTCACCGTGTTGCCCTCGCGCAGGGCTTTCCAGGCAATGCGAGCTTCGGCGACTGCATCGGGATCGTGGCCGGAGAACATGTAGACAATGCGCTCGTAGCCCTCGGCCGATTGTGGCACCGCGCGATCGACGAAGAAGCGGCAGGCGGCGCCGTTGGGGTTGTCGGGACCTGTTGTGATGAGGATGGGCTGGTGCGCATCGGTGGCGTCACCGGCCAGGCCATGGGCGAGGAAGCTGTCGTCGCGATAGGTCCAGAGATGGGCGTCGAGCGCCTCGGCTCGCTCGGTCGAGCCGACTTCGACCACCGCGCGCCAGCCGCGTTCAAGGGTCTTCTCCAGAAGCTGGGGGATGACCGCTTCGAGCGGGCGCGGTTCGAGATGGTAGAAGAGGACGTCGGGCATGTCGGCACCCTAGCTCTGGTAGTAGTCCCTGACCAGACGGTCCAGGAGCGCCACCCCAAATCCCGGCGCCCAGGAGGTGTTGACCTCGGTGTTGCTGGCGCCGAAGGCGGTGCCGGCGATGTCGAGGTGGGCCCAGGGGACGTCGTTGACGAAACGCTGCAAGAACTGGGCGGCGGTGATGGAGCCAGCGGGGCGGCCGACGGAATTGCGAATGTCGGCGAACTTGGATTCGATCAGCTTGTCGTAGCCGGGCGAGAGCGGCATGCGCCAGAGTCTTTCGTTGGCGTTGAGGCCCGCATTGAGGAGCTGGATGGAGAGTTCGTCATTGTTGGAGAAGAGGCCGGCATGCTCGTGGCCGAGCGCGACGACGATGGCGCCGGTCAGGGTTGCCAGATTGATCATGAAGCGGGGCTTGAAGCGGTCCTGCGTGTACCAGAGGGCATCGGCGAGGACGAGCCGGCCTTCGGCATCGGTGTTGATGACCTCGATGGTCGTGCCGCTCATGGCCTTGACGATATCGCCGGGGCGGACGGCACCGCCCGAGGGCATGTTTTCGACGAGGCCGATGACGCCGACGGCGTTGACCGGGGCCTTGCGGGTGGCCAAAGCGTACATCAGGCCGGTGACGGCAGCGGCGCCGCCCATGTCGCCCTTCATGTCCTCCATGGATGCGGCGGGCTTTATGGAAATGCCACCGGTGTCGAAGACGACGCCCTTGCCGACAAAGGCCAGCGGGGCCGCATCGGGATTGCCGCCGCGCCATTGCATGACGACGAGGCGCGCTGGGCGATCGGAGCCCTGGGCGACGCAGAGCAACGAATTCATGCCGAGCGCGGCCAGTTGCTCGGGCTCGAGGATTTCGATGGCGACGCCGAGATGGCCGAGTTCGGCCGCCCTGGCGGCGAATTCCACCGGGCCGAGAACGTTGGCGGGCTCGTTGATGAGGTCGCGAGCCAGCAGCGTGCCATCGACCGTGGCACCGCGATCGGCAATGGCGGCATCGGCGGCGGCCGGGTCGGCGACCTGAAGGGTAATGGTCAGATTTGTAGTGGCGTCCTCGCCGCGGACGGACTTGTATTTGTCGAAGCGGTAATGGCGAAGACGCAGGCCGGCGGCAAGTTCGCCGATGGCAGCTGGCGTGGCGCCTGGTTCGTCGATGACGACGACAACGGTCTCGGCGCGGGTGGCCGCGAGCTTGGCTAGCAGGGAGCCGCCGCGATCGGTCCAGCCGTTGAGAGGCGTTGCAGTGCCAGCCTTGCCGCTGCCCAGAACGAGCAAGCGCGTACCGCCCTGCCCGATGATGTCGAGCGCCTGGCCTTGTCGGCCCTTGAAGGCGCCGGCGGTGGTCGCCTGGCTCCAATCCAGCCCGGTCGTTGCCCAGATGGCGGCGGCGGCCCCGGCGGGTGCTTCGCCCTCGGCAGCATAGATGACGGTTAGGGCAGCAGAAGCGCTACCGAAGGCAGCGGTACTGATTGCAATAGACTGGGACATGGGGAGCCTTGGTGGGCGGGTGGCGCAGGCGCGCCGAAAGGATGGATGGCTTTACATTGAGATGTTTAAGCGGCGCGTCAATCCCGCAACAGGGCGGCAGCCAAATCCATGCACAGGGTGGTGCGTGCTTGTCTGGTGCGACGAACTGAACCAAAACTTGCAGCATGACGGACACAATTGCGGCCGCCGGAGACGCTAGACAGACAGCATGAAGCGACTGACTGCCTATCTTGCGCGCCTGTTCGTTGCCGACGCGCTGATCCTGTTCGGCGTGGTCTGCTTCCTGCTGTGGCTGATCAATTGCCTGCGTGCGTTCGACGTGGTTTCGGTAAAGGGCCAGGGGCTGCTGACGCTGGCCACGCAAGGGCTGCTGACGATACCGCAACTGGCAACGGCGTTCTTCTACGTTTGCATCGGCATCGGATTGGCGCGCGCGCTGCAAGCGCTGCAGGCTAACCGGGAACTGCATATCATTCATACCAGCTACGGTCTGGGGTCCCTGTGGCGGGCAACGGCCATCGTGGCCGGGGCCGGCGTAGTGGGTGTGCTGCTGCTATCGAACTTCATCGAACCCTATGCCAATCGCCGATTGAACCTGCTCAACGCGACCGTCGCCGCGGACCTGGTGAGTTCAACTCTCAAGCCGGGGCGCTTCACGCAGGCAGCGTCTGGCGTCGTTCTGCTCATCGGAGGGCGCTCGGGCGATGGGGAAATCCAGGAGTTCTTCGCAGACGACAGGCGCGATCCGCTGGTGCGGCGGACCTATATTGCGGAGACGGCCCGCGTCTCGACAGACGGCGAGAACTACGTCATCGAACTGCGGAACGGGTCGCTGCAGAACACAGAGCCCGGCGGGCGTTTTTCCGAGATCACTTTCGGGAGATACGACCTCAGCGTCGAGCGACTGTCGCAGCCTATTGGCGAGCCTGATCCGACATATGAGAAAGATAGCGCGACGCTAATTGCCGAAGCCTGGGCGAGCGGCAACTGGTCCAGTTCGTTGATGACGATCCTGACCAACCGTGCCGCCGAAGGCTTGCGGATGATCGGCATTTGCCTGGTGGTGCTGGCGATGTCGGGCTTTCCCAGCGGACGGCGATCCCGGATCAGTGTGCCGCTGGAAGCGCTGGTGCTGCTGATCACGTTTGGAGAGCGTGGTTTGAGTGCCTACAGCCCGTTTGGTCCATCGACAGGCGCGCTGGTCATGATCGTGGTTGGCGGCGTTGCGCTCCTGATCAAGGCGCGGCCGCGCCGATTGCAGGCGGCGGTGGCGCCATGACCCGGATCGACTGGATCGTGCTGAACAGACTGGCGAGCCGGATCGGCGTGACGGTCTTCGTGTTCTATGGGCTGATCGCGCTGGCGGAATCGCTCGACACGTGGCGGTTCAACTTTGTCGCCAACAATTCCGGGTTCCCCATGGCGGTGCTCATGGTGGCGATGAGCGCGGTGCGCTGGACCATCAAGACTCTGCCCGTGACGGTGCTTATGGGGGCGATCCTGGGGTTTTTGGACCTCAAGTCCCGGCACGAACTCACCGTAATCCAGTCCAGCGGCATCTCCATCTGGCGGGCGGTACGGGCGCCGACCATCGTGCTGGGGCTGGTCAGCCTGTTTATCGGGCTGGGCGCCGAGACGGTGAGCACCGTGATCAATCGCGGACTCTATCCAACGCCGCCGGGACAGGTCAACCTGCAGACGCCGGCCGGTGAAATCTGGCTCGAACAGCGCAGTGGCGACGTGCATTACGTGTTGATGGCATCCGGCATGCAGCCGGGCGGCGGGCTATTGGGCAATGTCACGGTGTTCCAGATCAGTGGCGGCGACGGCGACCGTCTCGAAGCGCCCGAGGCGCAACTGGAGGCGGGTGAATGGGTGTTTCCCACGGCCATCCTGCGCACCGTCGATGCACAGGCCCACACGGTCTACAACTACCGGCTGCCGACAACGTCGACAGCAGCCGAAGTCAGCCTGAAACTGGCATCGACCGAGGATATGACGTTTTTTGAACTGGCGACCTTGCTCCAGGCTGGGGTGGCCGACATGACGGTCCGGAATGCCGCGGCGATGCGACTTGTCAAACTGCTGGCGCTGCCGCTGGTCCTCACTGGCTCGCTGTTCATTGCGTTTGCGTTTACCGCAGGTTATCGAAGGTCATCTAATTTCGGTCCAGCGATCCTATACGGGATCGTGCTTGGATTTGTTGTGTTCGTGATTACCGAGATGGCTGACCGTGCCGGGTCGTCCGGCGTTCTCGATCCCACGTTTGCGGCAGTCGGACCGGCGTTTGTGGCAATCGTCATTGGTGTGACGGTGTTGCTGCACAAGGAAGACGGACGAACGTGAAGAGAGTGGGCTGGGGCAAAAGAACAACGTCTGCGCTCCGCCTGGCAACCGCCAGCGCGGTGCTTGCGCTTGTGCTTGCTTCCGGTGCCACCGCCCAGGGCCTTGTGCCGACCAATTTTTTCAATGCCCCAGTGGACCCCAAAGCGCCGACCGGCGTCGAAGCCAGTACGCTGACCTTCGAGGCGGCCACGGGCATTATCATCGCCAATGGCGACGTGGTACTGACCCAGGGTGGCTATACTGTCACGGGCGATAGCCTTGTCTATAACCGGCGCACCAACGAAGTGCGGTTTACCGGCGCGGTGACGATCCGCGATCCGTCGGGCAATATCGCTGAAACGACCGATCTCGAAGTGACCGGCGGCATGAAGCAGATGTTCTTGCAGTCGCTTGTTATCACGACCTATGACGGCGCGCGCATTACCGCCGATAGCGCCGATTATGATGCGGCAGTTCAGACCATCCTGATGAACGCGACTTATGCGCCTTGCGGCGACTGCATCGATGACGAAGGCCGGCGGATCGGCTGGTCGATGAGCGCGGCGCGCATCGTCTATAGCAAAGAAGACGGCTCGGTTTATCTGGATCAGCCGAGCCTGGCGCTGCTGGGTATTCCTGTGGCGTGGCTGCCCTTTTTGTGGTTGCCGGATACCAGTGACAGTGCACTGGCCAAGGTTCCGCGGCCTACCCTTTCCTACGGCGAAGAAACCGGCGTTGCGCTTGGCTTCTCCTACACCGCCTATTCCAGCCGCTGGACGGATATCATCCTAACGCCGACGCTGATGAGCCGGCAGGGCCTGTTGATGGGCGCTGAGTGGGTGCAGCGGTTTGATCGTGGTTCTTTCCAGATCAAGGCGTCCGGGCTCTATCAGTTCGATCCGAGCGCCTTTGCTGGGACAGTTGGCGATCTAGCCTGGCGCGGCGCGGTGCAGACCAGCGGCAGCTTTACGCCGATAGACGACTGGAAGGTTGGCTGGAGCTATACGGCGTTTACCGATGCGGCCTATCTGGTCGACTACAGTCTCACGACGGCCAAATCGTCGGTCAACGAGGTGTATGCGACGCATCTGACGGATGACACGTTTATCGATGCACGCGTGCAGCAGTTCAATCTGCTGGGAGACGTGACTGCGGCCTCCCAGGGGCAGCAGGGCCAAGCCGTGCCGACTGTGCGGTTCGAACATATGAAGGATATCGGGCCCGGGCTGGGTCGGATCGAGATCAGCGGACGGCTATTGGGCGTGCGGCGTGAGTTCGACGCCACCACGACAGCCAACGGCGTGCCCTATGTGTTTGGCTATTCGGGCTACAAGCAGCATGCCAGCTTTCAGGCTGGCTGGCAGAACCAGTATATTGCTGGCGGCTTTGTCGCGACGCCTTACCTGGGTGGCCGTGCCGAAGTGGCCTACTATGATGGGACCAGTGCGATCGGTCCGGGCGAAACGACGCTGTGGAGCGCCACGCCCATTGCCGCGATGGATGTGCGGTTCCCGATGGCGGCGAGCGATGGCTCGACGGTGCATCTGGTCGAGCCGATCGGGCAGCTGGTCTATCGCGGCTCGGACACTAGTCTGGTCGGCATCACCAATGACGATGCGCAGAGCTTTGTGTTCGATGACACGAATTTGTTCAGCTACAACCGCTTCTCGGGCAGCGACCGGCAGGAGACGGGCCTGCGCGCCAATATCGGGGGGCGCTACCAGGCCAATTTCGCCGATGGCAGCTATATCGAGCTGATTGCCGGGCAGTCGTTCCAGCTCGCGGGCGTCAACGCGTTCGCGACGGCGGATCATGCTCAAACTGCCGTAGGCGCTGGCCTTTCAGCCAGTACGTCATACGCTGTGCTTGGCGCCTATGGTTCGTTCATTCCGGGCATCAAAGCCGGTGGCAAGTTGCAGGTCGACACGAGCACCATGACCGTTGCGCGGGCCGGGCTGGGCGTCACTTACAGTGATGAGGGCTATTCGGCCAAGCTGGACTACAATTTCATCGCCGCCAACGCTGCGGTTGGTACGCTGACGGACCAGCACGAGGTTGGCGTCGAAGTGGGTATCCCCGTGGCGGATTACTGGACCATCAAGGCGCGGACCTATTGGGACCTCACCGCAAACAGCTACCTGCTGGTGGGCGGCGGACTGCAGTATGATGACGGCTATCTGGTGTTCGGCGTCGATGCCAGCCGGACCGGACCAACCCACACCTCGCCCGACGATACGCGTGTGACGGCGACGTTCCGGATCAAGGCGCCGGCAGGCCTGGATGTCGGTTATAGCGGTGCTGTGCCGCTCCTGAGCGACGAGTAGGCCATCCGCACCGGATTTTGGCCGTATTCAGCGAGCAATTGACAGGCTGCGTTTCCCGCCGCATGAGAGCGGGCAGATGATAGTTTCGAGGCGGAAAACAATGATGGCGAAGGCTTTGTGGGGACGTGCGGTCGGCGCAATGGTCGTTGGTGCATTGTTGAGCCTGGCTGCGGCGATGCCGGCGCTGGCCCAAAGCGTGCGGGTTACCGTCAACGGCACGCCAATCACCGACACTCAGATTTCCCAGCGCGTGAAGCTGTTTGCTCTTGAGGGCAACAATGGCGGGACGCGTGGTGCCCAGGAACAGCTGATCACCGAAGCCATCCAGATGTCCGAAGCCAAGCGGCTGGGCATCACTGTGTCCAATTCCCAGGTCGACGACGCTTTCCTGCAGATCGCCCGCAATATCAATGTGAGCCAGGACAAACTGCAGCAGATGTTGCAGCAGGGCGGCATCAACATGGATACCCTCAAGGACCGCTTGCGCACCGCTATCGCCTGGAATGCCGTTACCGAGCAGGCCATCATGCCGCAGGTACAGATTTCGGACCTCCAGCTTGACCAGCAGGCTGCTGCAGGCCTGCAGGCCTGGCAGGGATTCGATTATATCCTCAAGGAAATCATCTTTGTCGGCCAAGGTTCGAGCAACCGCAGCGGACAGGCTAATAACTATCGCTCCAAGTTCTCGGGCTGTGACACCGCCGTCGACCTGTCGCTCGGCTATACCGATGCGGCCGTGGTCGATGTAGGCCGCCGCCATGCCACCCAGATGCCGGAAGCCATCGCCAAGGAACTGGCGGGTCTTAACGTGGGCGGCATCACCAAGCCGCGCGTGATCGAGAGCGGCGTGTCGATGCTGGCCATCTGCGAGAAGACGCAGGCGGAAGACCTGACCTTCATCAAGGGCGACCTGCGCGCCGAGGCGGGCAACAGCGCCCTTGAGGGACAGGTTGCGGCCTATCTCGAAAATCTGCGCAAGAACGCCAAGATCATCTACAACTAGTCTCCGGTCCCGCCTTGCGGGGCCTCTTCTGCCTGTCTGTTGCGCTATTTGGGGGCCGAGATGGACAAGCCGCTGGCCATCAGCATGGGCGAGCCCGCAGGTATCGGGCCAGACATCGTGCTGGCTCTCTATGCCCGGCGCGCCGAGCTGAAGCTGCCGACATTCTGCGTGTTCGGCGACGCCCCTTTCCTGCGGGCGCGCGCGTTGCGCCTGGGACTCACTATCGACATCGGCGATGTCGGCGCTGCTGGCGCCAATGCCGTGTTCGCGCATGCTTTGCCGGTTGAGCAGGTTGAGGGGCTGGTGCCGGACCATCCGGGCCAGATCTCGCCGGTCTCTGCCGGAACGGTGATCGCCTCGATTACCCGCGCCGTCGAATCGACGCTGACCGGGATCTGCCGCGGCCTCGTGACGGCGCCGATCCACAAGGCGGCGCTGTACCATGCGGGCTTTAGGCATCCGGGTCACACCGAGTTTCTAGCTGAGCTGTGCGCGCAGGGCGCCAAGCCGCGATTGCCGGTGATGATGCTGGCGCATGGTGGACTGCGCGCCGTGCCGGTGACGATCCACGTGCCGATTGCCGAGGTGCCACGGCTGATGACCAAGGAGCTGATCGTCGAGACTGTGCGTATCGTGGCGCATGACCTCAGGCAGCGGTTCGGCATTGCCAATCCGCAGATCGCGGTGGCAGGGCTCAACCCCCATGCGGGAGAAGGTGGCGCCATCGGTCGCGAGGATCTCGAAATCGTGGCGCCGGCGGTGGCCCAACTGCAGTTCGAGGGTATTGGCGTGGAGGGGCCCCTGCCCGCCGATACGCTGTTCTATCCCATGCACTGGGCGCAGTATGATGCCGTGGTGGCGATGTATCACGACCAGGCGCTGATCCCGATAAAGACCGTGGCATTCGAAGATGCCGTCAACGTGACGCTGGGACTGCCGATCGTGCGGACATCGCCGGACCATGGCACAGCACTCGACCTGGCCGGGACCGGCCGAGCATCGCCCAAGAGTTTCCTCGCGGCCATCGAAATGGCCGACGCAATGACGGCGCATCCATGAGCCAGATCGACGACCTGCCGCCGCTGCGCGAAGTGATCGCGGAGCATGGACTGCGCGCCAAGAAAGAACTGGGGCAGAACTTCCTGCTCGACCTTAACCTGACGTCCCGTATCGCGCGGGTTGGCGGGCCACTGGAAGGCGTGCGCGTTATCGAGGTGGGGCCGGGACCGGGCGGGCTGACGCGGGCGCTGTTGGCGGAGGGGGCGCGGGAAGTGATCGCCATCGAGCGCGATGCGCGGGCCCTGCCGGCGCTGGCGCAGATTGCCGAGGCCTATCCGGGGCGGCTGACCGTGATCAGCGGCGATGCCATGGAAATCGACTATGGCCTCTTGGCCGACGGGCCGACACGCATCATCGCCAACCTGCCCTACAATATTGCCACCCCGCTGCTGACGGGCTGGCTGACACGCGACCCCTGGCCATCGTTTTTCGAGAGCCTGACGCTGATGTTCCAGCGCGAGGTGGCGGAACGCATATGCGCCAAGCCGAGTGAAGACCCCTACGGCCGGCTGGGCGTGCTGGCGGGGTGGCGGACCGATGCAAGGATCGCCTTCAATGTGGGCAGGCAGGCTTTCGTGCCGCCACCCAATGTGACCTCGGCCGTGGTGCATCTGGTGCCCAAGCCGGTTGGTGACGATGTGCGGGTGAAGGACCTTGAACAGGTGACTCGTGCGGCCTTCGGGCAGCGGCGCAAGATGGTGCGGCAGAGCCTGAAGGCCACCGGCGTGGGCGTGGAGGGGCTGCTGGGGGCAGCAGGGCTCAAGGGTGATGAGCGTGCCGAGGATTTACCTGTCGAGGCGTTCCTGGCCATGGCACGGGCGCTGCCGGGGTTGAGGCAGGGTTGAGGCTATACGCCTGCGGGCGGTTCGGCGGGGCGCTCGGGCACCGGGAGCACCGGTAGCGACATCAGGCGGATGGCGACCAGCACGGCAGCGATGGCGGCACCGGCGCTGATCAGTATAACGCCGTTCCAGCCCCAGGCGACCCAGGCATAGCCGCCCAGCGTGCCCAGCACAGACGAACCGAGATAATAGGCGAAGAGGTATATGGCCGAGGCCTGGGCGCGGCCCACCTGTGCGCGGCGGGCGACCCAGGCGCTGGCTATGCCATGGGCGGCGAAATAGCCCGTCGTCGCAATGGCCAGGCCGGTGATGATGACAGGGGTGGACGGCACCAGCGTCAGCAAGACGCCTGAGGCCATCAGGGCAACCGTCGCCCAATAGACGCGACGGCGGCCGAGCCGCTGGGACAGGCCGCCGGCCCAGGCGGAGCTGATGCTGCCCAACAGATAGACCACGAAGATAGCGGCGATGGCCGTGTGGCTGAGCGCGAAGGGCGGCAGAGCCAGGCGGAAGCCGGCATAGTTGAACAGGGTGACGAAGCTGCCCATCAGCAGGAAGGCCGACAGGAAGAGCCATGGCAGGCCTGCATCGCGGAACTGGACGCCTATGAGGCCGGAGAGGTTGCGCAGGGACAGGCGGTTGCGGGCGGAATTGTGCGGGGTTGGCAGGAGCAGGACGACGACGATTGCTGCCAGGGCGATGGCGAGGCCGAGCACCAGCAGGGCGGGGCGCCAGCCGAGCCAGTCGGTCAAGATGCCGGACAACAGCCGCCCGGCCATGCCACCGACGGCGGTGCCGCCGATATAGAGGCCCATGGAAAAGCCCAGGGCGTCGGGGTCCATCTCCTCGGCCAGATAGACCATGGCGACAGCCGGCAGGCCGGAGAGGCTGAGGCCCATGAGGGTGCGGATGGCGACGAGCCACCACCAGTTCGGTGCGAACGGCAAGGCGAGGCCGAGGGCAGCAGTCAGCAGGATGGCCCAGACCATCAGCGACTTGCGGCCAACGCGGTCGGCGACCCATGAGGCGAAGAGCAGGGCCAGCGCGAGGGTGGCGGTGGTGGCCGACAAAGCGAGCGAGGCGGCGCCGGCATCGAGGCTGAACTCGGCTGCGAAGATCGGCAGCAGGGGCTGGACCGAGTAGAGCGAGGCGAAGATGG